>NZ_PNXY01000006.1 GCF_002879865.1 Paraburkholderia rhynchosiae | reverse complement strand
GGCCAAGCTTTAATGGAGAGAAAAAAGGGGCGCGGAGTTCGCTCCGTGCCCGCTCAGGGCGTGCCTTCTCCCCATAGGAAAACACTTCCCATAAGGCAGGTAATGGAGTGAACTCCATTACCTGCCGCAACCGCCATTGCCCCAAGTGCCAGGGCAATGCCGCACGACGCTGGCTCGAAGCGCGTCAGGCCGATCTGCTGCCGGTCGAGTATTACCACATCGTCTTCACGCTGCCCGCTGCCATCAGCGCAATCGCCTGGTACAACAAGCGGGTCGTCTACGGGCTGCTGTTCGACATCGCCGCCGACACGCTGCGCACCATCGCCGGCGATCCCCGGCATCTCGGCGCGCAGATTGGCGCCACGCTCGTCCTGCACACCTGGGGCTCGGCGCTCACGCATCATCCGCACGTGCACGGCATCGTCCCTGGCGGCGGGCTGTCGCCCGACGGAGAACGCTGGATCGCCTGCCGGCCCGGTTTCTTCCTGCCGGTGCGCGTGCTCTCGCGCCTGTTCCGGCGCCGCTTCCTCGAAGCCCTCGCTGATTCTCACCGGCGCGGCCAGTTGCAGTTCTTCGGCGAGTACGCGGCGCTCGCCGATCCGAGCGTCTTCGCCCAGTGGCTTGCACCTCTGCGTGGCTGCGAATGGTTTGTGTACGCCAAGCGCCCCTTTGCGGGCCCCGAAGCCGTGCTCGCGTACCTCTCGCGCTATACGCACCGCGTAGCGATCTCCAACCAGCGTCTGCTGGCCGTCGATGAGCACGGCGTGACGTTCCGCTGGAAGGACTATCGCGAGAAGGGGCGTACCCGCTACAAGACCATGACGCTGGAGGCTGGCGAGTTCATGCGTCGCTTCCTGCTTCATGTGCTGCCCGGCGGGTTTCATCGCATCCGTCACTACGGGCTGATCGCCAACCCGGTGCGCCGCGCCAGTCTCGCGAAGGTGCGTGAGCTGCTGCACGTCACGCCCGAATCCGAACCGCCATCCCGGGAGCCCGTCGTCGCGCTCCGGGCCGTCTTCATCTGTCGGCACTGCGGAGCCCCGATGATCGTCATCGACATCCTCCAGCGCACCGCACCGATTCGCGCGCCCCCGATGCAGGCCCGCCCATGAATGCGGCGCTTCCTCGATATCCCAACCCAACGTCGGCTTTGCGGCAACGCGGCCCACAAGCGGACGTTTGTGCCTGGCGCGTCACGCAGCCTCCCGTACGGCCACTTCCTCGTCACCCTCGCGTTAGTGCATCGCATCCTCACGACGTCTGCGCTCTTCCAGCATTCTGTTCAAGCCGCCGTCCTCCAGAAATACTGAGGATGCCAGACCATCAATCGCCATAGCCGACCGAGATTCCGAGCGTCCCGGACCACTCCGCGGTTTCCTCCCTCGAGGCTTATTCGACGCCTGCCCACACGCGCCGCGGCATACTCACGGTCATGTGAACGAGGCAGACGTCCAATAACCCTTAACGATGACGGTCTACTGGATGTGAGAGTGCCAGCAAGGGAAGAGTCGACACTGCCAGAAGTGATGTCCATCGTGGTGCAAGATGTGCGGCCTTACGCTGGCAGCCGCCAGGCCTACCCCTTGCTATGAAAGTCCCTGCTTGGCCGCCCAGCAACCGGGAGAACCTAAATGAAACTAGGAGAGATTTATCTCCGGATATGGGGTTGCCTCGCTGCCGCGGCAAGCGAAAGCGATCACGCGTTCAATGCGATGCAGGCCTCAACGATCGGTCTTGATGGCGCGCCGAACCTTCGGACGGTGGCCCTTCGGCGGGTCAGCGAACCGGAGAACCTGATCAGTTTCCACACCGACTTGCGTTCGCCGAAGGTCGCGGAGCTGGACCGCGAGCCGCGAATAGCACTTGCTGGCGTCGATTCGGATCGTAAGCTACAGATTCGCGTGTTCGGCGAGGCTCGCATTATCCGCGATGGGCCAGTGCGAGTTGACGCCTGGAAGGCCAGTCGCGACCACGACCTGATCCAGTATCGAACGTTGCTCGCCCCGGGGACGCCGATCGCCCAGCCGCGGGACGCGTTCGGAAAAAAAAGCGATATTCCCGGTCCCGATGAAGGCCTTGCGCATTTTTGTGTCGTTGAGGTGCGAGCGGTCAGCATTGACTGGCTTGACTTATCGGAAGCCGACAATCCGAAGCGGGCGCGTTTTATACGCAGCGGCGACGAGTGGACTCGCAAATGGATCGCTCCCTGAGACCGCGCGCGCCCTACATCGGCAATCCTTTGGCCAGCCCCGGCCACTTTATTCCCTCGCAGACTTTAGGGATGCCCGACCCGCTTACCACTCTCGTCTAGCGTTATTGATGCCTGCCCTAATTCAAATCAAGGCATCGAATAACGCTAAACGAAGACGGAAGCTCTGGGTTGAATCGGGGAGCTTGAACGTCGACCGACGAGCAACTCCCGGGTTGGGCCATGAGCCGCCGGTAGAGTCGCCATCCAAATCGAATAGCCGAGATCTCGTGCGCCGTCGCTCAATGGCCGGTTTTCGGCAAGCGAATTGCCGGTGGTACTGCCTCAACCGCCATTAGCGGCCGCTGGCCGGCTCAGACATCCCGACGTCCATACGGCCGCTCGTCTCACGGGATGCGCCCTCTGGCGCAGACGTAGAAACAGGCACTGGCATCGACCGAGCCACAAAACTAAGCAAACAGACGCGTCAGGCTATTGTGCCTGCACCTACCCGCGCCGGCCAAAATGCAGACGCCGCCCGGTTACACCGGGCACAGCGCGCTCACGCGGCGATGCCGAAACCGGTGAACAAGCCGCATGCAGGGAAATCCCCACCTTCCAGCATGCCCCACATTGCATACATCGCGTCAACGACTAGCCGAAAGAGGGCCTCGTGCCACGAATTCTCGCAAAATTGCATACAAACCAGTTTGAGTTGGCCCGTTCCGCAGATGACGTCTACATCGCAATCAAGGACGCAGTCACCAGCGGCCAATACGGCCCGGGGCAATATTTAGTCGGACCTGAACAATCCGTAGAGCCTTCTACAGTGACGCTTTGGGTCCGAAATGGTGTTGTGGGAATTGCAAGGACCTGGCATATTGATGCGTGAATCCTGCAATTCCTGCTGAGGCGCAGATAGGTCCGAAGACGCCTGTAACTGAGCGAGATTTCTTCAGGCAACCGCTACGCGAGCAGATCAACGTGAAGCATTCGTTGGTGCGACTGGCCGATCTGATTAACTGGGATCGTTTGGGTGTGTCGATGAGCGAGAGCTTCGGACAAGGGGCGACCGGCAACGTCACCGCGCCTGATTGCCGGGCTGCTGTATTTGCAGCACGCGTTCGATCTGTCCGACGAAGAGGTCGTGTGGCAATGGGCGGAGAACCCGTATTGGCAGGTGTTCATCTACAAGGATCCCGCGACTGACGATGGCACGAAGAAGTCGGCCAAGGGCCGGTTGGGCGTCGAGAAGGAAGGCGACCGATTTGTGCTTTACGAACAGCAGACAGTCGAGGAGGCTGAAGGCGGGTGCACTGGTCCCGGTTTTCCGCAATGGCGAGCTTCTGCTCCGTCAGTCTCTCGCCGAGATCCGCGACCGACTCAAGGCGTCATGGACCTGTCCGGCGTCCGGGTCGAGTGATTGGGATCAATGTATCCCGACGCACTGGCAACGTCGCCGGGCGTTTTGTCGCGGGCATAGCCCTGTTGGCAATTGCCCGGTGCACGCAGCCGCGAAAAAATCACCGATAGTGAGCATCCGTCACGCAGCAAGCCGTTCGCGGATCTCCGCAAGAGGCCGCCGGGCCAGAAGCTCTCCGTTACAAAACACCGGAATGAGCGCACCATCTTCTGCTCGACTGTCCGCTGCTCGTAAAGCACAAACCGGTCGCCTTCCTTCTCGACAGGCAACCGACCGTTGGCCGACTTCCTGGTGCCATCCAGCTCCCGCGAATCCGAAACGCATTTCACGCGCGACGAGTTAAGCGCCCATTGATATAAACCCCGCCAATTTTGCCGAATTTCGATAACACCTCGAATAATGGCTCACTACCATCGGCGAAGGCCTGTCCGCCCACGAACCGCGGTCTTGCGGCGTCGAGCGAGCGGCAAACTCAGGGAGCGTCCGATGAAATCAGAGTCCAAAAGTCAGCACGTCGGTAAAGTCACGCATCACGAGTTGAAGCAGACGCTCGGCACGTGGCAGCTATGGGGAATCGCAGTCGGTCTCGTGATCTCCGGTGAATATTTCGGCTGGAGCTATGGCTGGGCGAGCGCGGGCACGCTCGGCTTCGTCATCACGGCGGTTTTTATTGCCGCGATGTACACCACCTTCATTTTCAGTTTCACCGAACTCACGACGTCGATCCCGCACGCGGGCGGCCCGTTCGCCTACGCGCGCCACGCATTCGGTCCGACGGGCGGCTATCTGGCAGGCGCCGCCACGCTCGTCGAATTCGTGTTCGCGCCACCCGCCATTGCGCTCGCAATCGGCGCCTATCTGCACGTGCAGTTTCCGGGGCTCGAGCCGAAACACGCGGCAATGGGCGCATATATCGTCTTTATGGCGTTGAATATCGTCGGCGTGCAGATTGCCGCGGCTTTCGAACTCTGCGTGACGTTGCTCGCCATTTTCGAGTTGCTAGTCTTCATGGGGGTCGTGTCGCCCGGCTTCCAGTGGTCGAACTTCACGAAGGGCGGCTGGTCAGGCGCGGACACGTTCAGCATGGGGTCATTTAACGGCATGTTCGCGGCGATCCCGTTCGCGATCTGGTTCTTCCTCGCGATTGAAGGCGTCGCCATGGCGGCGGAAGAAGCGAAAAACCCGAAGCGTTCGATTCCCATCGCCTACGTCGCCGGCATTCTGACGCTGGTCGTGCTAGCCATCGGCGTGATGGTGTTTGCGGGCGCGGCGGGCGACTGGACCAAGCTGTCGAACATCAACGATCCGCTGCCGCAAGCGATGAAGTTCATCGTCGGCGAACATAGCGGCTGGATGCATATGCTCGTGTGGCTCGGCCTGTTCGGTCTCGTCGCGTCGTTTCACGGCATCATCCTCGGCTATTCGAGGCAGATTTTCGCGCTGGCTCGCGCGGGTTATTTGCCGGAGTGGCTTTCGAAAGTGCATCCGCGCTTCAAGACGCCGCATCGCGCGATTCTGGCTGGCGGCGTGATCGGCATTGCGGCGATCTACAGCGACGAACTGATCCAGTTCGGCGGCCAGACGTTGACAGCGAACATCGTGACGATGTCCGTGTTTGGCGCTATCGTGATGTATATCATCAGCATGTTGTCGCTGTTCAAGCTGCGCCGTACTGAGCCGGACATGGAGCGCCCGTTCCGCGCGCCGCTGTTTCCGGTGTTCCCGGCGTTCGCGCTGGTGGCGGCAGTGATCTGTCTGGCGACGATGGTGTACTTCAACTTTCTGGTGGCAATCGTGTTCGCCATCTTCCTCGCGCTGGGTTACGTCTACTTCCTGTTGACGCGCCATCAACGCGAAGCTGCGCCGGCGGACGCGTTGCTCGAAGAATGACGGACGAAGCCGCTGCGTGCGCAGCGGCGCTGGAGTCGTAAAGATGAGCTATACGGAGACAATCGGCAGCCGCACTTATCGCTTCGCCGATCTGAAGACACTCATGGCGAAGGCGAGCCCGCAACGCTCCGGCGATCAGCTCGCCGGCGTGGCGGCGGCGAGCGAAGAGGAACGCGTCGCCGCGAAGATGTCGCTCGCGCAGGTGCC
Organism: Paraburkholderia rhynchosiae; assembly: GCF_002879865.1. Taxonomy (GTDB): domain Bacteria; phylum Pseudomonadota; class Gammaproteobacteria; order Burkholderiales; family Burkholderiaceae; genus Paraburkholderia; species Paraburkholderia rhynchosiae. Next base: position 350,489 of record NZ_PNXY01000006.1, on the reverse strand, counting down.
GCTGCGCACCTTTCTCAACGAAGCGTTGATCCCCTACGAAAGCGACGAAGTCACGCGTCTCGTCATCGACGACCATTCGCCACAAGCGTTCGCCGAGATTTCGCACCTGACTGTGGGCGACTTTCGCAACTGGCTGTTGAGCAATACGACCGACGCCGATGCGCTCACGCGTATCGTCGCAGGCCTCACGCCTGAAATGGTCGCGGCAGTCTCGAAGCTGATGCGCAACCAGGATCTGATCGCGGCTGCGCGCAAACGTCCGGTGATCACGCGCTTTCGCAACACGGTCGGTTTGCCGGGGCACATGTCAGTGCGTCTGCAACCCAATCATCCGACGGATGACGTGAAGGGCATCGCGGCCTCGATGCTTGACGGTCTGATGTACGGTTGTGGCGACGCGATGATCGGCATCAATCCGGCCAGCGACAATCTCGCCGCCATCACCAAGCTGCTGCTGATGGTCGACGAATTCCGCCAGCGCTATCAGGTGCCGACGCAATCGTGCGTGCTGACGCACGTCACCAACACGATTGCAGCGATCGAAAAAGGTGCGCCGGTCGACCTCGTGTTTCAGTCGATCGCGGGCACGGAGAAAGCAAACGCCGGATTCGGCATTTCGCTGGCGTTATTGCAGGAAGCGTATGAAGCGGGGTTGTCGCTGAAACGCGGCACGGTCGGTAGCAATCTGATGTACTTCGAAACGGGGCAAGGCAGCGCATTGTCGGCGGACGCGCATTTCGGCGTCGATCAACAGACTTGCGAAGTGCGCGCGTACGCAGTCGCGCGCAAGTTCAATCCGTTTCTCGTGAATACCGTGGTGGGTTTCATCGGCCCCGAGTATCTGTACGACGGCAAGCAGATTACGCGCGCCGGTCTTGAGGACCACTTCTGCGGCAAGCTGCTCGGCGTGCCGATGGGTTGCGACATCTGTTACACGAATCATGCCGAAGCCGATCAGGACGATATGGATAACCTGCTAACGCTGCTCGGCGTAGCGGGCATCAACTTCATCATGGGCATTCCGGGCGCGGACGACGTGATGCTGAATTATCAAAGCACGTCCTTTCACGACGCGCTGTATGTGCGCGACGTGCTCGGCTTGCGCCGGGCACCGGAGTTCGAAGAATGGCTTGAGTCGATGCAGATCACCGACGCGCGTGGCGCATTGTTAAGCGCATCGACGCAACAACCGCTGCTTGAAGGCACGCGCGACTGGATGGGCATCGCATGAACGATTTCCTCGAAAAAAATCCATGGAATGCGCTGCGTCAGTTCACCAACGCGCGCATTGCATTGGGCCGGGCGGGCAACAGCTTGCCGACCGCGCCGCTGCTTGCATTCAACCTTTCGCACGCGCAAGCGCGCGACGCCGTGCATCATCCGCTCGATACCGACGCGTTGCACGAGCAACTGCGCGCGCAAAACTTCAAGACGCTGGACGTGCATAGCGCTGCGCCCGATCGTGAGCATTATTTGCGGCGTCCCGACCTTGGTCGGCGTTTATCGGAAGAGAGCCGCGCTGCGCTTGCGCAAATACCTGACGAATCGCCCGATGTGGTGTTCGTGATCGGCGACGGCCTCTCAGCATTCGCAGCATCGAAACAAGCCATTCCGCTTCTGCAAGCTGTCGCTCCGCAACTCGCGGATTGGAAGATGGGCCCGGTTGCCGTCGCACGGCAGGCGCGCGTTGCGCTCGGCGATGAAATCGGCGAACTGCTGCACGCGAAGATCGTCGTCATGTTGATCGGCGAACGGCCTGGCTTGAGTTCGCCGGATAGCCTCGGCATTTACCTGACATACGCGCCGAAAGTCGGCTGTAGTGATGCGCAACGCAATTGCATTTCGAATGTGCGTCCGGAAGGACTCGACTATCCGTTGGCCGCGCATAAGCTGCATTATCTGCTCACGCATGCAAGGCGTCTGGGTCTCACCGGCGTGGGCCTGAAGGACGACAGTGACGCGCTGCTAGCCAGCGCGCCCCCAGCGCCCGTCATCGGCGATGACTCAAACGCCAATACGAACGGTAGTTAAAGCTCACGCATCTACCCGTTCCACCGGATGCGATTCAAGCCACGCGTTCTCGTCGTCGTCGAAAAGACGGGAGCGCGTCAGAAAGCGCAATCCGCTTGGCCGTTCGAGCGAAAACATGCCGCCGTTGCCCGGCACCACGTCAATGATCAACTGAGTGTGCTGCCAGTATTCGAATTGCGACTCGCTCATGTAAAACGGCACGTCGGCAATGGTGCCGAGTTTCACGTCGGACGAACCGACCATGAATTCGCTTCGAGGAAACATCATCGGCGCGCTGCCGTCACAGCATCCGCCCGATTGATGAAACAGCACGTTGCCATGTTGCGCGCGCAACGTGTCGATCAACTCGATTGCGGCGGCGGTTGCAATCACGCGAGCTACTTCTTTTTGGTCGGCCATCACATGCCCTCGCAGAAATAAAGCGAGCCGCGTGAGGCGGCCCGCTTTGGAAGAATCGCTAACCTTTGAACGCTTAGAAGAAACCGAGCGGCTTCTCGCTATAGCTGACGAGCAGGTTCTTGGTTTGCTGATAATGGTCGAGCATCATCTTATGATTTTCCCGGCCGATGCCCGACTGCTTGTAGCCGCCAAACGCTGCGTGCGCCGGATACGCGTGATAGCAATTGGTCCATACGCGGCCCGCCTGGATCTGCCGGCCAAAGCGATAAGCGCGTGTGCCGTCGCGCGTCCATACGCCGGCGCCCAAACCGTAGAGCGTGTCGTTGGCAATTTCGAGCGCTTCTTCTTCGGTCTTGAACGTGGTCACTGAAACAACCGGCCCAAAGATCTCTTCCTGGAAAATGCGCATCTTGTTGTGACCGCGGAACACGGTCGGCTTCACGTAATAGCCCTTGCTCAGTTCACCGCCAAGCGTATTACGTTCGCCGCCAATCAGGCACTCAGCGCCTTCCTGCTTGCCGAGATCCACATACGACAGGATCTTCTCCAACTGTTCCTGCGAAGCCTGTGCACCGATCATCGTTTTCGTGTCGAGCGGGTGCCCTTGCGTGATTGCCGCGACGCGCTTCAACGCGCGTTCCATGAATCGGTCGTAGATCTTTTCATCGATCAACACGCGCGACGGACACGTGCACACTTCGCCCTGATTCAGCGCGAACATCGCGAAGCCTTCGAGCGCTTTGTCGAAATAGCTGTCGTCCTGATTCATCACGTCGGAGAAGAAAATGTTCGGGCTCTTGCCGCCGAGTTCGAGTGTGACCGGAATGATGTTCTGGCTAGCGTACTGCATGATCAAGCGGCCGGTCGTGGTCTCGCCGGTGAACGCGATCTTCGCGATGCGCTTGCTCGACGCGAGCGGTTTCCCCGCTTCGAGGCCGAAGCCATTCACCACATTCAGCACGCCGGCAGGCAGCAAGTCCTGAATCAGTTCGGCAAGGACGAGAATCGAAGCCGGCGTTTGCTCCGCCGGTTTGAGCACGACGCAATTGCCGGCCGCGAGTGCGGGCGCGAGCTTCCATACGGCCATCAGAATCGGGAAATTCCACGGGATGATCTGACCGACCACGCCGAGCGGCTCATGAAAGTGATAGGCAACTGTGTCGTCGTCGATCTCCGAGATCGAGCCTTCCTGCGCGCGCACCGCGCCGGCGAAATAGCGGAAGTGGTCGATGGCGAGCGGAATGTCCGCGGCCATCGTTTCGCGCAGCGGCTTGCCGTTGTCGATCGTTTCAGCAACCGCGAGACGCTGCAGGTTCGCTTCCATGCGATCGGCAATGCGGTTCAGAATGTTCGCGCGATCGGTGGTCGAGGTCTTGCCCCACGCGGTCTTGGCGCGATGCGCTGCGTCGAGCGCGAGTTCGATATCGGCTTCACGCGAACGCGGTATCGACGTGAACGGCTCGCCCGTGATCGGCGATACGTTATCGAAGTACTCGCCACCCACGGGCTTCACCCATTCGCCGCCGATAAAATTCGCATACTGCTTCTTGTACGGGAATTCGGTCGTCAGAAACTGCATCTCCGCGTGATTCATTGTGTGCTCCTCACATGTTTGAATGGGCTATAGTCGGCGCGATGTCGCAATCGCTTGCAATCCGTTGAACGCGGCCGCGACACCGTAGAGCCAGAAGCGTGCCAATGCACCCGGCTGGTGAGCCGTGCACGGAGGACAGGCACCGGCGCACTAGATCACGCGCTATTGCGTTCCATCGACGGCGAGCAGGCGCGTCGTTTCTGATCAATATCGTTGTTGCTGTTCACGAATTGAACAGGGCCCTGGCGCAGGCTCGCGCAATCGGCGCAGTAAGCAAGCGAATGCGATCGGCATGGGACTTGCCTTGTTCTCCTCTTCGATATTCCATTGCGCGGATTCGCCATGACGATCGAAACCATTAACGCCAGCCCAACAAGTTCCGCGACTTCGACGCTCGGGACGCAGCCGAGCTTCCGCGTGCAGACCCATGTCGCTCACGACGCGGACGAACAGGCGCGCAATCTTCACGGCTGGCATCAGACCTACGACCAGTTGACGGCCGGCAGTTTTGTCGGCGGCCTGACGGAGTTGTGCCTCGACCACATGCAGGTATTCGTCGAGACGACGAGTCACACGCTGAGGCAAACCTGCGAGGTACAGAAAGACGCGTACTGGTTCGGCATTCCGACATGCCGAGCGGGCTCGGGCCGCATCGACGCGCAAGTGATTACGGGCGACGCGCTCGCGTTCCGTCCGGGCGGCATCGAGTTCGAATTGCTGACGTCGGCGGGTTATGAGATTTTCGGTGTGGTCGTGAAAGGCGAAGTGCTGCGCCGTTACGCGGCGCAGGTGGAGCGCGTCGGTCTCGCCGAGCCATTACCGGACACTGAAGTCGTGCCGATCGGCGCGGCGCGCAAGGTGCGTTTATGCGCTTCGCTGCGTGAGCTTCTCGAACACAGCGCGGCGAGCGCTGCGCCGTTGTCGTCATGCGCGCGCAACAGCTTGCAGGCGTCGGTGCTGGCGTCGCTGTTCGACGTGGGCGCGTTGCCCGCTTCTTCCGAACCGATGGCAATGCCGGCGCGTGCGCGTCGTCAGTCGATCGTGTCGGAGGCGCGCGATTATGTGCTCGCCAATCGCGACCGCGCGGTCGGCGTGCCGGAGCTGTGCGAGCGTTTGCATGTGAGCCGGCGCACGCTTCAATACTGCTTTCAGGATGTGCTCGGCATGGCGCCGGCCACTTACGTGCGCACGATTCGGCTGAACGGCGCACGGCGCGATCTGTGCAACGCATCGCGCGAATCGCGCTCCGTGCAGGACGTGGCGGCCGCCTGGGGATTCTGGCACATGAGCCAGTTTGCAACGGATTACCGGAAGCTCTTCGGCATGCGGCCTTCCGATACGTTGAAGGCCGCGATCGGCGCGCATTCCGCTACGGGCGGCCGCTCATTCGCGCACTAGTTGGCTCGTTGCGTTCGCGCCGCTCGCGTTTATTTGCGCAGCAGCCGCAAGCCGTTCGCGACCACGAGCAGGCTCGCGCCGACATCGGCGAACACGGCCATCCACATGGTGCCGAGGCCCATCACGGTCAACACCAGAAACACGCTCTTGATGCCGAGCGCCAGCGCGATGTTCTGCACCAGCACCGCATGCGTCGCTTTCGATAGGCGGATAAAGAGCGGGATCTTGCGCAAGTCGTCGTCCATCAACGCGACGTCGGCGGTTTCAATTGCGGTGCCGGTTCCCATCGCCCCCATCGCAAAGCCGATGTCGGCGCGGGCCAACGCGGGTGCGTCGTTGATGCCGTCGCCGACCATGCCGACTGTTGCGCCCTTCGCCGACCAGTGCGCGACTGCGTTGAGCTTGTCTTCCGGCAACTGATTGCCGAGCGCTTCGTCGATGCCGACCTGCTGCGCGATTGCAGCGGCCCTGTGCGGATTGTCGCCGGTGAGCATCGCCGTGCTGATGCCAACACGATGCAATTCGGCGATGGCCGCGCGGCTCGTCTCCTTGACCGTATCCGCGACGGCGAACAGCGCCAGCACGCGTTGAGCGTCGATCAGCAACACGACGGTTTTACCTTGACGTTCGAGCGCATCCAGCCGCGCTTGGAGCGAACGCGAACAACGTCCGAGTTCTTCGACGAGCCGATGATTGCCGAGCCAGTACGGCAGGCCGTCTATCTCGCCGCGCACGCCGCGTCCGGCGAGCGCTTCGAATGAATCCACGGCGACGTTCACCACGCCGTCGCCTTTCGCGGCAGTTGCAATCGCCATCGACACCGGGTGATCCGAGCGTGCCGCAAGACTCCCGGCGAGCGTCCGGCAACGCGCGGCGTCCACATCGGCGAGCGTGTCGAAATCGGTTTGCACGGGTTTGCCGTGTGTGATCGTGCCGGTTTTGTCGAATGCAAGCCGGCTCAGCTTGCGGCCTTGCTCGAGGTAGGCGCCGCCTTTGATCAGAATGCCTTTGCGCGCAGCCGCCGCGAGGCCGCTGACGATCGTGACCGGCGTCGAAATCACCAGCGCACACGGACAGGCAATCACCAGCATCACCAGCGCCCTGTAGATCCACGCTTGCCACGTTCCGTTGAACAAGAGCGGCGGCACCAGCGCAACTGCAAGCGCGACGGCGAACACGAGCGGCGTATAAACGCGCGCGAACTGATCGACGAAGCGTTGTGTGGGCGCTTTCGTACCTTGCGCTTCCTCGACTGCGTGAATGATGCGCGCGAGTGTCGTGTTGCTGGCGGCAGCCATCACGCGGTAGTCGAACGATCCGGCCTGATTGATCGTGCCCGCGAACACGGCGTCGCCGACGGTCTTGTCGACTGGCAGACTTTCTCCCGTGATGGGCGCCTGGTCCACGCTCGAACGCCCGGCCACGATTTCTCCATCGAGCGCAATCCGCTCGCCTGGCTTCACGCGTACCAACGCGCCGAGCGTAATCGCCTTGAGATCGATGAGCCGCCAGTTGCCATCGGACTGTTGCACGCTGGCCTGTTCGGGCGTGAGCTGCATCAGTCCCTGGATCGCGTTGCGGGCGCGGTCGAGCGATTTGGCTTCGATCAGTTCCGCGACGGTGAACAGCACCATCACCATGGCCGCTTCCGGCCATTGACGCAGGATCAGCGCGCCGGTCACCGCAATGCTCATCAGCGCGTTGATGTTGAGATTGCCGTTGCGGATCGCGAGCCAACCCTTGCGGTACGTTGTGAGCCCGCAGGAGGCGATCGCGAGGATCGCGAGACCCGCTGCCATCCAGGTCGCCCCGCCGAGCCAGCCTGCGGCCTCTGAAGCTGCCGCGGCGACGCCTGCGAGGGCGAGCGGCCACCATGGCCTGGAAGGGGCCGGCGGAACCTGTTCAGCGGCATTCGGCGAGGCTCGCGAATCGGCGTCCGCCAGTTCGGGCGTGAAGTCGAGGGAACGAAGCGCGGCGAGAATCGAGCCGAGCGCGTCAGGCCCGTGCACGACGGTCAACACACGCTGCATCAGGTTGAACTCCATGCTGCGCACGTCCGACATGCGGCTGAATTTCTTGCGGATCAGCGCTTCTTCGGTCGGACAATCCATTTGCATGATGCGGATCGCCGTGCGCACATCGTCGCCCATCATTTCGGATTGCGGCAACCGCGCCTGCACTTGCACCTGAGCGGGCGTATGAGCTGAGGCGCCGCAGCACGCAGCACCGGCACGGTCGTGCGCGTGCCTTTGATGTCCGTGGGCAGGCGGTTCAAGTTGTTCGGGGCGGTCGGCATTCGCCTCGCTGGCGTGCGGCATGGTGGCTTCCTTGTTCGATTTGTGGTCTAGTAAACACCTTGAAGCCACTACAAGGTCAAGACCGGCATCGGGAGGGTCTATGAAAATCGGCGAACTGGCGAAGATCGCCCATTGCACGACCGAAACCATCCGTTTCTACGAAAAGGAAGGGCTGTTGCCCGAAGCGGAGCGCACCGAGGCCAATTACCGCAGCTATACCGCGAAGCACGTCGAGCGGCTGCGCTTCATTCGCAATTGCCGTGCGCTCGACATGACCCACGACGAAATTCGCGCGCTGCTGCGTCTGACCGACGCGCCGGCTAACGGTTGCGGCGGCATCAACGATCTGATCGACGAGCACATTGCGCACGTCGATACGCGCATCGACGAACTGAAGCAACTCAAGGCGCAACTGAGGACGCTGCGCGAGCAATGCCACGGCGAACAGGCCGTCGAAGATTGCGGCATCGTGCAGGGTCTCAGCGAAATGGATGTCAGCGCGCCGCGTGCGCGGCATACGCATCTCGGTTGACGCGAACCTGGGCGTTCGGACGTGGGCGCTCGAATTTGGGCACTTTAATGCGCCTCATCCTATTCATCGCGGCGGGTAACTACCGCGGTTACACATTACCGGCTATGCCGCTGCAGGCGGCCAGTCGAATCAACAATCGAATCCAGTTGGAGAAGCAACGTGTTTACATGTAGAAACCAGTCCTGCGGCGCGCAGTGGGAGCAGTCGGACGTCGTCATCAAGAACGAGGGACAGGGACTGCTGTTCCGTTGCCCGCTGTGCGGCGCGCGCAATTACGTCGAGCGTTTTGAAGGCGAAGATGGCTCGGTACTGTACGAGCAGATGGAAGGCCGCCCCTTTCCCGGCCCGGTGGCCGAATAGTCCGTAGCCCTCAGCCGATAACGAGCCATCATCTTATGAACAGTCCCACCATCACCGCGGGCGCGCCGTTTAGCCAGTTGGCGCTGCCGCCCGCCACACTCGCGAATCTCACGCAACTCGGCTATGTCGAGATGACGCCGATTCAGGCCGCGAGCCTGCCTATCGCGCTCGCCGGCCACGATCTGATCGCGCAGGCAAAAACCGGCAGCGGCAAGACCGCGGCGTTTTCGCTGGCGCTGCTCGCGCGTCTCGACACGCGCAATTACGCCGTGCAGGCAATGGTGCTATGTCCGACGCGCGAACTCGCCGATCAGGTCACGCAGGAAATCCGCCGTCTCGCGCGCGCGGAAGAAAACATCAAGGTGCTGACCTTGTGCGGCGGCACGCCGATGCGGCCGCAAACCGCGAGCCTGGAACACGGTGCGCATATCGTGGTCGGCACGCCGGGCCGCATCATGGATCACCTCGAGCGCGGCAGTCTGCCGTTGCAATCGCTTAACACGCTCGTGCTCGACGAAGCAGACCGCATGCTCGACATGGGTTTCTTCGACGACATCGCCACCGTCGTGAAGCAATGTCCCAAGGAGCGCCAGACGCTGCTTTTCTCGGCAACGTATCCTGAAGGCATCGTCAAGCTGAGTCAGCAATTCCTTCGGAACCCGAAAGAAGTGAAGCTGGCCGAGCGGCACGACAATACGAAGATCCGTCAACGCTTCTATGAAGTGACCGAAGATGAACGTCTGCATGCGGTCGGCCTTTTACTGAACCACTATCGTCCGGTGAGCACGCTCGCGTTCTGCAATACCAAGCAGCAATGCCGCGATCTGCTCGACGTATTGCGCGCACAGGGTTTTCATGCGCTCGCGCTGCATGGCGAACTCGATCAACGCGAACGCGATCAGGTATTGATCCAGTTCGCAAACCGCAGTTGCTCCGTGCTGGTCGCTACCGATGTTGCCGCGCGCGGTCTCGACATCGCGCAACTGGAAGCGGTGATCAACGTCGACGTGACGCCGGACCCTGAAGTGCATGTGCATCGTATCGGCCGCACCGGTCGCGCCGATCAGGAAGGCTGGGCGTTGAGCCTCGCGAGCATGAACGAAATGGGCCGCGTCGGCAGTCTGGAGCAGGCGCAAAAGCGCGACGTCGAATGGCACAAGCTGTCGGAACTCACCGCAGCCAGTAATGAGCCGCTCTTGCCGCCGATGGAAACGCTGCAGATTCTCGGTGGCCGTAAGGAAAAAATCCGTCCTGGCGACGTGCTCGGCGCGCTGACCGGCGACGCTGGTTTTGCCGGTTCGCAGATCGGCAAGATCAATGTGACGGAGATGTCGACGTATGTGGCGGTCGAACGCAGCGTTGCGCGCGACGCGGTGCGCAAGCTCAGCGCGGGCAAGGTGAAGGGCAAGAAGGTCAAGGTCCGTTTGATGGATGACGCCTGACCTCGCGGTCGCGGCGGTGAAGGCGGCGCGCGCGACCTTCACCGCATTTGCCGCGTCTTTTACCCTCGCAGCCGCCCACTGGCTCCATCACATTCCGTCATACCTCCGCAAGTTCCCTCCGCCTCCGCGGGTTCGTCTTTCCTCCCCTGACGCCTCGACAGTCCAAGCCCCATCCACGCCTGCCTGCTTTCCCGCGAGCCATGACATAAACGCATGCCGCGCATGACAAAGTTTCGATTGTGACGGTTCTTTGGCTGATGCCTAATCATTCAACCGGAATGGACGGCCACGCACCCGGCGTCCGCGAACCGCTGCCGGATGGAGAAAGGGAGAAGCCTTATGCAGAGCGCCATGCAAGCCCGCTCGAAATTGCCTGATGTAGGCACGACGATTTTCACTGTGATCGGTCAACTGGCCGCGCAACACGATGCACTGAACCTGTCGCAAGGCGCGCCGAATTTCGCGCCGGACGCCAAGCTGATCGACGGCGTCGCGCAAGCCATGCGCGCCGGCCATAATCAGTACGCGCCGATGGCCGGCATCGCAGCCCTGCGTGAAGCACTCGCCGACAAGGTAGAAACGTTGTACGGCGTGCGCTACGACCCGACGAGCGAAGTGACCGTGATCGCCAGCGCGAGCGAGGGACTTTATTCGACGATCAGCGCGCTAGTGCATCCGGGCGATGAAGTGATCTACTTCGAGCCATCGTTTGACAGCTACGGACCGATTGTCCGTCTGCAAGGCGCAACGCCCGTTGCAATCAAACTGTCGTTGAGCGATTTTCGCGTGAACTGGGACGAGGTCGCCGCCGCGATCACGCCCAAGACTCGCATGATTATCATCAACACGCCGCACAATCCGACCGCGACCGTGTTCAGCGAGGCGGACATCGCGCGGTTGAAGGTCATCACGCGTAATACGGATATTGTGATTCTCGCCGACGAGGTCTACGAACACGTGGTGTTCGACGGCGCGAAACATCAGAGCATGGCGTGCCACAGCGAACTCGCGGAGCGCAGCGTGATCGTGTCGTCGTTCGGCAAGTCGTATCACGTCACGGGTTGGCGCGTCGGCTACTGCCTCGCGCCCGCCAACCTGATGAACGAGATCCGCAAAGTCCATCAGTTCATGGTGTTTTCCGCCGATACACCAATGCAGTACGCGTTCGTCGATGCATTGGCCAATCGCGAAAGCTACCTCGGCTTGTCCGCGTTCTATCAGCACAAGCGCGATCTGCTCACCCATGCGCTTTCCGAATCGCGCTTTGAGTTGTTGCCGAGCGAAGGCAGCTTCTTCATGCTCGCGCGCTTTCGCGGATTCTCCGAAGAAAGCGACAGCGACTTCGTGTTACGCCTGATTCGCGATGCGCGCGTCGCAACAATTCCGCTCTCGGCGTTTTACAGCGACGGCACCGATTCGGGACTGATTCGCCTAAGCTTCTCAAAGGATGACGCGACGCTGATCGAAGGCGCGCGCCGTTTGTGCGAAATCTGAAAAGTGCACGCCCGCCCGCGCGCCCATGCGCCGACGGCATTTTTGAACGCAGTATGATCGTCGCGCCGGTAAGCATCGCACGCTGCATATTGGCATTACAACGAAACGGAAGGGAAGGGAGCTGCTATGAAATTGCTCAAACCTCTATTGGCGCTGGCCTGCGCATTCGCAGCGGTGGCGGCATCGTCTGCTGCTGTCGCCGCCGATACATCGACGCTGCGTTTCGGGCTCGAAGCGCAATATCCGCCGTTCGAATCGAAGGGCCCGAACGGCGAGTTGCAAGGTCTCGACATCGACGTCGGCAATGCTGTCTGTGCTGCCGCGCATCTGACCTGCAAATGGGTCGAGACGTCGTTCGACGGTTTGATTCCCGCGCTGCAGGGCCGCAAATTCGACGCGATCAATTCGGCGATGAACGCGACCGAACAGCGCCGTCAGGCGATCGATTTCACGACGGTCGTATATCGCGTGCCGACGCAACTCATCGCAAAGCGCGACAGCGGTCTGCTGCCGACGCCCGCGGCGTTGAAGGGCAAACGCGTGGGCGTGCTGCAGGCGTCGATCCAGGAGACGTTTGCGAAGACGCATTGGGAACCGGCTGGCGTGACGGTCGTGCCGTATCAGGACCAGAACCAGGTGTATGCCGATCTTCTCGCGGGCCGTCTCGACGCAACGCTCGTGTTGGCGCCAGCGGGACAAACGGGTTTTCTGTCGAAGCCGAACGGCAAGGACTACGCTTTCGTCGGCCAGCCGGTGCGTGACGACAAGATTCTCGGCAGCGGTATCGCGTACGGCATCCGCAAAGGCGACACGGCACTGCGCGATCAGTTGAACGCGGCGATTGCGAAGCTGCAGGCCGACGGCACCGTCAAGACGCTCGCCGCTAAATATCTCGGCAATATCGACGTGTCCGCGAAGTGATGACGCGCGGCTCGCAGCTCTAGCGCAGCGTGAGCCCGCTTGTTGATCGAAGGTTTGGCGGCTACGATAAGTGGCTTCGCCAGGGTTGCCGCTATGTTCGCGGCTCAGGCGAAGTCCACGGAAAAATCGGAGGGCGCGCGAATGAGCGGCATCACACAGGCGGCAACTCACGCGAAGCGCGCTTGCGAGCCGCGATTCTGGCGTAGCGAAGCATTGCCGTTCATCGAGGCACGCTCCATCGAGAACGGCCGCGAGACCTGCTACGCGAAACACTCTCACGAAACGTTTTCCATCGGCGCCGTCACCGCCGGACGCAGCCTGTACGTGAATCGTCACGCGCGCGAATGGACCGGCGCGGGCGCGATTGTCCTGATGAATCCCGACGATGTCCACGCGTGCAATCCCGTTGCCGACGAGCGCTGGTCGTATCGAATGCTTCATGTGGACGTTCTATGGCTCACTGGCCTGCAACATGAACTGGGCTTCAGCGAAAACCACGCGTTCCGCGCGTTCTCGCAGACCATGACGACAGACGCGGCACTGTTCAGCGGCCTTGATCGGCTGCATCGGATTCTCGTCGACACGCACGCGGATCTGCTGCGCAAGCAAAGCGCGGCGATTACGTTTTTCTCCGAAGTGCAGCAGCGTCTGAACCCCGCACCTCTCTCGCACGACCACGCAAGTCGCCAGCTCACGCGGGCGGCCGAGTTCATCGCGGAGAATTGCACACGTTCGTTGAAACTCGAGGACGTATGTAACGCGGCCGGCCTTTCGGCATCCCACTTGATTCGCGCATTCAAACAGCGCTACGGCATGACGCCGCACGCGTATTTGATCAATCGCCGGATTCAGTACAGCCGCGCGCAACTCAGACGCGGCCGGCTGATCGCCGACGTCGCGCTCGACGCAGGCTTCGCCGATCAGGCGCATTTGCAACGCACTTTCAAGCGGCTCGTCGCAGCGACGCCCGGCCAATATCGCAGTTGAGTTTGCGTCCGCGTTTGCAGATGTTTTCCGCGTGGCGAGTTAGGACGCAAGCAGGTACAGCGCGCTCGCGGCAAGCAACGCGGCCATGATCCGATTGAATACCCTGACGCGCTTTGGCGCCTGCAGGTATTTGCGCAGGAATGTGCCGGCATAAGCCCAGCTCGCGATCGACACATAACAGATCACGAAGTAAATCACGGTGAATTGCCAGATCAGTTTGCCGTCGCCCTCGGCTGCATAGGCGCCCATGCCGGCCAGCGACGCGAGCCACGCTTTGGGATTGAGCCATTGCATCGCCGCGCCATAAGCGAACGACGGACCGCGAGACGGTTTGTCGGCGCCGAGCTGGCCGTCATCCACAGCGAGTTTGTAGGCCATATACAGCAGAAACGCGACGCCCGCCCATTTGACGATGGCGATGAGGTTAGGGAAATGCACGAGCAATTCATGCAAACCCAAGCCGATGAGCAGAAGCAGCAATGTAAAACCGACGGTCGCGCCGCTGACATGACGCATGCTCGCGGCGAATCCGTGCTGCGCGCCGGCGCTTAGCGCGACGACATTGACAGGCCCTGGCGAAATCGACGAGGTCAACGCGAACGCGGCCATGGAAAGTAAAGCGGACATCGGGTGCCTCGATACGTGAATGCGCGGGATTGGCGCGACTCAACCGTATCGGCGGCGGGGCGGGATGTATTGAAGGAAATTGCTTTGTGACGGCTACATACCGGCGTTTTCGACCACGCGGCCTTCCGCGCGCCAACGCAGCATGCCACCCGCAAGATTGGCCACTTCGTTGAATCCTGATTGCCGCAGTATCACCGTGGCTTGCGCCGAACGTCCGCCAGCGCGGCACACCGTCACGATCGGGCGCTCCTTCGTGAGTTCGGCGGTGCGCCCGGCGAGATCGCCGAGCGAAATCAGTCTGGCTGCGGGAATGCGTCCGAGCGGTCCGTCGAACTCGTCGGGCTCGCGGACGTCGACGATCTGCACCGTGCGGAGATTGTCCTCGAGCCATTGCGGGCTGATTTCCCAGATGCCCGCAAAGGTGTAGACCAGCGGCGCCCAATCGGGCTCGGCTGTCTGCGTCGGATCGGTTGCGGCGACACCGCACTTCAGGTTCGCCGGCACCGCGATGTCGATCTGCTTCGGATGCGGCAGGCGCAGGTTCGTCAAGTATCCGACGAAATCGTCTTCGCACAGCTCACCGCCCAAGCGCGGATTGAAGCGCCGCTCTTCGCCGACACTGGTGACCGTCAAACCGCGGTAGTCGTGGGCGGGATAAAGCAGGCAGGTCTCCGGCTGGGTGAAAATTTCGCTGTGGATTGCGCGGAACATCGCGCGCGCGTCGCCGTGCTGGAAATCGGTCCGGCCCGTGCCTCGGATCAGCAGGCAATCGCCGGTGAACATCATCGTGCCGTCGTCGAGCGCGAGGCTGATGCAGCCATTTGTGTGGCCAGGTGTCGCGCGCACTTCGAGGTGACGTGCGCCGAATTCGCAGCGCTCGCCACGGTTCAGATAGCGGTCCGCGCCTTCCGCGCCGCTTGCCGCCGATATCGCAATCTGACTGCCTGTGCGGCGTTTGAGCATCCACGCGCCCGTCACGTGATCGGCGTGTACGTGCGTGTCGATCGTATAAAGCAGGCGCAGTTCGAGTTCCTGGATCAGCGCGGTATCGCGGCGTACCTGCTCGAATACCGGATCGATCAGGATCGCCTCTCGCGTCGTGCTATCGGCGAGAAGATACGTATACGTGGACGATTGCTGGTCGAATAGCTGCCGGAAGATCAACACGATTTTGCTCCGTGGCTTGCATGGGCGATAAACCCTTCTGCACGCAAGCGATTGGCCGACGCGAGTCAATAGAAACCGGGCGCATGAATGCGCCCGGTTTCGCTTCTGACGCCGGGCTGGGAACTGCCCGGCGTCTTCTTCACTGCAGCGCAATTTTCACTGCGGCTGTGTCACGTACCGCAGATAAGGCTTCACGGTCTTGAACCCTTCCGGATACTTTTTCATTGCGTCATCGTTCGAAACGGATGTCGGAATGATGACATCCTCACCCGGCTTCCAGTTCACAGGTGTTGCCACCGTATGCTTCGCGTTGAGCTGGAGTGCATCGAGCAGGCGCAGCACTTCGTCGAAATTGCGTCCCGCGCTCATCGGGTACACCAGCATGGCTTTGACCTTCTTGTCCGGCCCGATGATGAACACCGAGCGCACGGTAGCGTTGTCCGCCGCGGTGCGCGTGCCGCCGCCCGCGTTCGGGTGAATCATGTCAAAGAGCTTGGCGACAGTCAGGTCCGCATCGCCGATGAGCGGATAGTTGACCGCGTGGCCCTGCGTCTCTTCGATATCCTTCACCCAGTTCTGGTGATCGCTGACCGGGTCGATGCTCAGGCCGATAATTTTCGTATTGCGCTTGTCGAATTCCGGCTTGAGGCCGGCCATGTATCCGAGCTCAGTGGTGCATACGGGCGTGAAGTCCTTCGGATGCGAAAACAGAATCACCCAATGGTCGCCGATCCATTCGTGGAAACGGATCGTGCCTTCGGTGGTTTCAGCAGTGAAATCTGGAGCTTCTTCTCCAAGTCGAATCGACATCGTCATCCTCCATGAGAGTGCGCCGGGCACTGGCGCCGCTTGTCGAAGAGGCGGTCCCCGGGCTGCCTGAATGTTTTGATCAGGCGATTGCTTGACTCACGATCAGCCTCCAGCCGCCTGGACTGTATTTGCGCGGGAGGACCATGCGGACGCAGCGAATCCAGAAGTTCTCGCCAGATTGCTGTGATGCGGGAAAAAACACCGATGCGCTACGCGTCGCGCTTAAAGCCTAGGACAAAAATGCGCATCGCTCTAGCCAGCTTGCAGGGTAAATCCGCCGTTTAGTGCAAATTTACGTATCGCTCCACATGCGCAGCAGGTTGTGATAACAGCCGACGAGCGTGCGGCGCGCGGCGTCGTCCGCGTTCGACGCGTTCAGACGCTGGATCGCGCCGTCGATATCGAACAGCATCGCACGCTGCGTATCGTCGCGCACGAGGCTCTGTGCCCAGAAGAAGCTCGACACGCGTGTGCCGCGCGTTACCGGTCGCACCTGGTGCAGGCTCGTGCCGGGATAGACGATTGCATGGCCGGCGGGCAGCTTCACTTCCTGCACGCCGAAGGTATCTTCGATCAGCAGTTCGCCGCCGTCGTATTCGTCGGGCGGCGTGAGGAACAGTGTGACCGACACGTCGGTACGCACGCGCGCGCTGCTGCCGGGCACGAGGCGAATCGCGCCGTCGACATGACTGCCGAAATGCATGCCGCCTTCATAGCGGTTAAAGAGCGGCGGATACACCTTGTTCGGCAGTACGGCGCTGATGAAAAGCGGATGCCGCTCGAGCGCCGCGATGATCCGGTCGCCCAATTCCAGCGCGATCGGCGAGCCTTCCGCGATCTGCTGGTTGCGCTTGACGGGCGCGCCCTGATAGCCGGCCGTCGCGCGGCCATCCACCCACGCATCCGTCGACGCTTCGAGATGCGCGCGCATCGCGGCGGCGTCGGCGGGACTGAATACGTCCGGGATCGAGACAATCATCGTTAGGCTTTCCTGCGAGACCGTGCGCTTTGCCGCTGCGTGAGAGAGCGGTCAGCAGCAAAGCGCGTGGCGTGCGTGACATGGGTCGCCGGTTCTGGCGCTCAGAAGAACCGATAGTTTAACGTCGCGAGGAACGTACGGCCGTTGCCCGGCACCGCGCGTCCGCCGTCCGATGGAATCAGTGCGTCGTAGTAGTTCTTGTCCGTGATGTTCAGCACGTTGAACTGCACGTCGTACTTTTTCGCGTGATACGCGGCCATTGCATCCCAGCGCGTGTAGCCGCCGACCTGCACGAAGTTGTTGTTTGCCGCGTAGCGCGACGACGTATAAATCGGACCGCCGCCGATTTCCCAATGCGGCGTGAATGCGTAGGTGGTCCACAGCGTCAGCATGTTGCGCGGCGTGTTCGCAGGCGTCTTGCCGGCCGTGCCGTCGAGCGCCTTGAGAATCGTGGCGTCCATGTACGTGTAGCCGCCGAACACTTGCCACTTGTCCGTGATGTGGCCGGCGAGGCCGAGCTGGTAGCCACGCACACGGATGTCACCATCGAGCGTGTAGCTGCCGTCCGCGTTCAGCGTGCGCGCGTTCGTCTTCTCGATATTGAAGAGCGATTGCGTGACCGAGAGACCGCCTCCGAGCAGATCCCACTTCGCGCCTACTTCATACGACTTGTTGTGCTCGGGCGGCAGATTCTGCTGTCTGTTCGTAAGCGTGAGCGCTTCGAGCGACGGGTTAAACGACGTGCCGTACGACACGTAGTAGGACTGCCAGTCGGTCGGCTGCCAGATCACGCCACCGCGCACGCTCGTGAAGTAGTTCGTCTGCGTGGCATACGACGGCAAGTTGATCGAGTTATGAATCGACGCTTCATAGCGATCCCAACGAACGCCGCCCACGACCTTCCAATGTTCGCCGATCGAAACAGTGTCATTCGCATAGACGCCGACGCCGTTCGCGCTCGACTCCGCGAGATTGGTCGCGACGGTTTTCGCATTCGACGGACGCGTCGTATAAGACGGATCGACGAGCGGCACGATCGCAATCGTGTTCGATGGCAGGCCCAGCGTAGTCGTCGCGAAACTCTGGTTGCTGTACGTTTCGTGGCTCAGATCGACGCCCGCAACGACTTCATGCTTGATGAGCCCGGTGTTGAACTTCGCCTGAATGTCCGTCGAGTTGTAGACCGAATGGTCGTTGATGTTGCGGTCCTTGCCCTGCAGCTTCACGAACAGTCGCGACGGGTCGATCGTCGTGTAGTTGCCGTTCGTCAGCGCCGCCGATGTTGGCAACGGACCTGTCAACACCGACGCCGCATTCGTCGCGCGCGCTTCCGTGCTGTAGTGGCTGAACTGGGTCTGGTTGCGCAGCTTCAGATTGTCGTTGAAGCGGTGCTCGATGCGGGCGCTGAGCGTCTGCACGTCCTGGATCGTGCGGTCGTCGGTGAAGCCGTAGAACGTGCCGCGATTGACGGGTGCCGGATGGCCGTTGAGCGCCGGAACGCCGTAGTCGGGCTGATCGCGGTTGTGCTGGATCAGCGCGGACAGCGTGATTTCCGTCGGCGTGCCGATGCCGAATTTCACTTCTGGCGCGACGCCGTAATGCTTGCTCTTCATCACGTCGCGCGACGAACCCAAGCTTTGGCCAAACGCGTTGATGCGAAACGCGGACGTCGATGTGAGCGGTGTGTTGATGTCGACGGTCGTGCGGTAGCGGTCGTGCGTGCCGGCCTGCACCGAGACATCGGCGCGGGGCTTAAGCGTGGGCTGCTTGCTGACCTGATTGATCACGCCGCCGGTCGAGCCTCGTCCGAAGTACAGCGACGACGGACCGTACAGCACATCGATCGATTCGAGGTTGAACGTGTCGCGATAGTACTGGCCGCGATCGCGGAAACCGTCCAGGTAGATATCGGTACGCGCCGAAAACCCGCGCAAGTTGATGTTGTTGCCGATCTGACCGCCTTCCGCTGCGCCGATCGTGATGCCCGGCACGTTGCGCAGCGCGTCTGTGAAGGAACTCACAGCCTGCGATTGCAGCACGGCCTTGGGCACCACCACGGCGGCTTGCGGAATGTCGCGCAGCGCGGTCGGCACTTTAGCGCCCACGCTCGACACGTCAGGCGCGAAATCCGCAGTCGTGTTGTTTTGGCTCGTCACTTTGACTGTGGGCAGAGTCGCGCTGTCGGCCGGCTGGCTGGAAGTCGATTGGCCGGCGACGGGTGTCGATGACGCTGGCTGGCTAGCGGTTTCGGGCGTTGCGGGCGTTGCGGTCGTTTGAGCGTAGAGCGGCGTCGCGAACGCGACCAGAACGGCCGCCGCGAGTGGCGTGTTTCGGAACATCTCGATACCCTGTCGTTGTCGCTATTTTTTCTGATTCGACGGACGCCAGCGCCGTCGCAGCACCGACACAGCGGACTGTCTGCGCGAGGCGTGATGGACCCATCGTCTTGTTCTCAAATGAGAATCAGTATCATTACACGAACGATAACAGTTCGCAATATCTACGGGGCATGGGAAGTTTTTGTGCGGAGGCGGCGGCGGGCGCTTTTGTAGGTTAACGCGGTGTTTGTGGGCGGCGGCGCGAAGGAGGCGTGGCTACAGCACTTGCTCGTGGAGCGCACGCAAAGATGTGCGGAACAAACAAAAAGGCCGGTTAGCTTTCGCTAACCGGCCTTTTAAATTCTTTGGTGGGGCGTGAGTGACTCGAACACTCGACCTACGGATTAAGAGTCCGCTGCTCTACCAACTGAGCTAACGCCCCAACAGAAGCGAAATTATGCAGCATGTTCCCACGGTTGCCAAGTCCCCTTTCGCAGATTTCTTAAAAACACCGCGCTGGCCGGATCGAGTCATCCTTCTCCAAAAGCATGCCGCCAGAAACACGCCGCCTTCGGCGTCCCGGTATCATGTCGCGACACTTGCCGCTCATGCGCCGCGCGGCTTTCGACTGGGAACCGCCATGAATGACAACGAGATCACCGAACTACTCGACCGCGTCCTCGCGCCGTGGGTCCGTGCGCTGACCCTAACCCCGGTCAAGGTCGATGCCGACAGTGCGACGCTTCGTCTGCCTTTTTCCGGCGAATTGCGCCATTCGGGGGGCGTCATCTGCGGACAGGTGTTTATGGCGGCCGCCGACACCGCCATGATTGTGGCCATTTCGGCCGCGCTCGGCGGCTTCAAGCCGATGACCACCGTGTCGCTCAACATCAGCTTCATGCGCGCCGTGCGCAACGGCGATGTGCTGATCACCGCCCGCGTGCTGCGCCTGGGCCGCAATCTGGTATTCGGCGAAGTGGAACTATTCGACGAGGCCGGCAAGATGGCGGTACACGCCACCACGACTTACGCATTGCTCGAATAAGCGGACCGCCAGCCGGCATCAAAGGAAAATCAGAATGTTCGATCAGGTCGTATTCGCGGGCGGGGGCAATCGCTGCTGGTGGCAGGCCGGCTTCTGGGACGTCGTGCAACCGGAGTTGCGCATCCGTCCGCGTGTGATTGCCGGCATTTCAGCAGGCGCAGCCACCGCGTGCATGCTATACACGCGCGATTCCGAATGGGTTATGCGCTATTACGAAGAGGCGCTGCGCCACAATTCTCGCAACGCCTATTGGGGGAACCTGCTGCGTGGCGAGTCGGTATTCCCGCATTACCGGATCTATCGTCAGGCGCTACTCGATATTTACGGCGAGAACTTTTCGTCGCTCGCCGAGGCGCCCGAAATTCGCATCGGCGTTTCGCATCTGCCGCGCTGGCTTGGCGCTCGCAGCGCCGTCGCGGCTGGCCTGATCGCGTACAACATCGAAAAGTATGTGCGCAAGACGTTGCACCCTACGCTGGGTCAGACGCTCGGGTTTCATCCCGAATTCGTTCGCGCGCAGGACTGCGCGACCGTCGAGGATCTCGCGGATCTGATCCTGCAATCGTCGAGTACGCCGCCTTTTACGCCGGTGTTACGGCGCAACGGCCGCCCGGTGCTCGACGGTGGAATGGTCGATAACGTGCCCGTCGGCGCGCTCGATGCCGAGGCGCCCGGCAACGTGCTCGTGATGGTCACGCGCCTCTATCCGCGCCCGCAGATTTTCGTCGTGTCGCACGGTGTGCAGCAACGGCTTTACGTGCAGCCGTCGCGCAAGGTGCCAATCTCAAGCTGGGACTACACCAACCCTTCGCAGATGGTGCATGCGTACAATCTCGGCCGCGCGGACGGCGAGACTTTCCTCGAGCGCATGCCCGATCTGCTCGAAATCGCCGCTTAACGGCGGCGTCCGCCGTGCAACGCTTCGGGATTCGCCACGCTCGCGGTGTCCCCTGCGTCGAAGGCCAGGATGTTCTTGAACGCCGCGCTGAAATACACCTCGTAGCTCTCGCGCTCCACATAACCGATGTGCGGCGTGCAAATCACGTTTTCCATGCGCAGCAGGCTGTAGCCCTGCAGAATCGGCTCGCTTTCATACACGTCGATGGCGACCATGCCCGGACGATTGTGCGACAGCGCGTTGACCAGCGCATTTTCGTCGAGCAACTCGGCGCGGCTCGTGTTCACGAGCAACGCGGTCGGCTTCATCAGCATCAGGTCTTCCTGCTTGACGATGCCGCGCGTGTCGTCGTGCAAACGCAGATGCAGCGACAGCACGTCGCTCTGTTCGAACAACGCTTCACGGCTTTCGGCCACGCCATAGCCGTCGGCGCGCGCCGCTTCGCGCGAATGCTCGCGGCCCCAGATCAGCACGTTCATGCCGAACGCCTTGCCGTAGCCGGCGACGAGGCGGCCGATCTTGCCATAGCCCCAGATGCCCAGCGTCTGACCGCGCAACACCTGGCCCAGGCCGAAGTTCGGCGGCAGCGCCGAAGTCTTCAAACCCGACTGCTGCCAGGCGCCCTGCTTAAGGTTTGCCACGTATTGCGGAATGCGCCGCTGCGCCGCCATGATGAGAGCCCACGTCAACTCGGCCGGCGCGATCGGCGAACCGCTGCCTTCGAGTACAGCGATGCCGCGCTCCGTACAGGCCGCCAGATCGATGTGGCTGGACACTTTGCCGGTTTGGCTGATCATGCGCAAACGCGGCAGTTTATCTAGGAGTTGCGAGCTGATGCGAGTGCGTTCGCGAATCAGAACAAGGGCGTCGACCTCGGAAAGACGGCTCGCCAGCTGGCCAAGCCCCCGGACGGTGTTGTTGAAAACTTTGACCTCATGGTCGGCCAGCAATTGAAAGCAGTCGAGCTTGCGAACGGCGTCCTGATAATCGTCGAGGATGGCAATCTTCATGGTATGTGTCTTGCGCCGCACCAGGGTGGTGCGGAACTGGGTGTTATGCTGACTGTCCCATCATGTGACCCAGGTCACATGCCGGTCTGGCTGAATGCCTTACCGTAGAAACTGCCGTGGAGAACGACAGCTTACGGCAAAGGCCGATTGACATCGTTTTTAACAGTTTGTTGCGTGTTGAGGCAAGCCGCTTTACAGACGGTTGCAGACACCCGTCCCGCTGGCCTGTGCCCGGCAAGCTGTGTTGAAGCCCGTGATGACCTGCGCAATTGCGCGTCGGTTTGTAGAAACTGGCGCAACGGATTGAATGCCTCTCGCATGCAGCGTCACGGGCTTGTACCGTTTTTCTATTGCCTATAAACGGAGACAAGTCGATGAATCTTCCATCATTCGAAGGACAGCCCACAGTCAAAGCGTCCGTAGGGGCGCCCGCGTGGGTCAAACATCGGAAACTGATCGACTGGGTCCAGCGGGTGGCCGCTATGACCAAGCCCGACAACATCGTCTGGTGCGACGGCTCGCAGGAAGAGTACGACCGCCTTTGTGCGCAGATGGTCGAAGCCGGCACGCTCAGGAAGCTGAATCCCGCCAAACGCCCCAACTCGTTTCTGGCGTGCTCCGATCCATCCGACGTGGCGCGTGTGGAAGACCGCACCTTCATCTGCGCGCAACGCCGCGAAGACGCGGGCCCGACCAACAACTGGGTCCCGCCGGATGAAATGCGCTCTACGCTCAACGGCCTGTTCGACGGCGCGATGCGCGGCCGCACCATGTACGTGGTGCCTTTCTCGATGGGTCCGCTCGGCTCACCGATTGCGCACATCGGCGTCGAACTGAGCGACAGTCCATACGTGGTCACCAACATGCGCATCATGACGCGCATGGGTCGCAAGGTGTACGACGTGCTCGGCGAAGACGGCAACTTCGTGCCATGCGTCCACTCGGTCGGCGCGCCGCTCGAAGCGGGCGCGAAAGACGTGCCCTGGCCATGCAACGCGACCAAATACATCGTCCATTTCCCTGAAACCCGCGAAATCTGGAGCTACGGCTCGGGCTACGGCGGCAACGCGTTGCTCGGCAAGAAGTGCTTCGCGCTGCGCATTGCATCGACAATGGGCCGCGACGAAGGCTGGCTCGCCGAGCATATGCTGATTCTCGGCGTCACATCGCCGGAAGGACGCAAGCATCATGTCGCGGCCGCGTTTCCGTCGGCGTGCGGCAAGACCAACTTCGCGATGCTGATACCGCCGGAAGGGCTGAACGGCTGGAAAATCTCCACCATTGGCGACGATATCGCGTGGATCAAGCCGGGCAAGGACGGCCGCCTGTACGCGATCAACCCGGAAGCCGGCTACTTCGGCGTCGCGCCGGGCACGAGCGAAAAGACCAACTTCAACGCAATGGCCACGTTGAAGGAAAACGTCATCTTCACGAACGTGGCGCTGACCGACGACGGCGACGTCTGGTGGGAAGGCATGACCGACGAACCGCCCGCGCACCTGATCGACTGGCAAGGCAAGGACTGGACGCCGGCCAGCGCGAAGGAAAGCGGACGCAAGGCGGCGCATCCGAACGCGCGCTTCACGGCGGCGGCGTCGCAGTGTCCGTCCATCGACGCGGAATGGGAGAACCCGGCGGGCGTGCCGATCGACGCGTTTATCTTCGGCGGACGCCGCTCGACCACGGTGCCGCTCGTCACAGAGGCGCGCAACTGGGTCGAGGGCGTCTACATGGCGGCGACCATGGGTTCGGAGACGACCGCCGCGGCCGCCGGCCAGCAGGGCGTGGTGCGGCGCGATCCGTTCGCGATGCTGCCGTTCTGCGGCTACAACATGAGCGACTACTTCAGCCACTGGCTGAAAACCGGCGAGCGCCTCGCGCAACTGAACGCGAAACTGCCGAAAATCTTCTGCGTCAACTGGTTCCGCAAGGGCGCGGACGGCAAGTTCGTCTGGCCGGGCTTCGGCGAAAACATGCGCGTGCTGGGCTGGATGGTCGGCCGCATCGAAGGCACGGCGCAGGGCGAGGAGCATGCGTTCGGCGTGTCGCCGCATTATGACGACATCGACTGGAGCGGTCTGGACTTTAGCCGCGAGCAATTCGAGCAGGTCATCTCCGTCGACGACGCAGCCTGGCGTGCCGAACTCGCGTTGCACGCAGAGCTGTTTGACACGCTGCAGCAAGGCTTGCCGCCCGCCTTGGCGCAGGCGAGAAGCCAGCTCGAAAGCAAGCTGGCCGCCTGAACATGTGAGTGTTCACTTTGCATCTGGAAGCCGCCTTCGGGCGGCTTTTCGTTTTTCGGCGGCGGCCGGCCGTCAGCGTTCGCGCATTCAGAAGCTCGGAAACGTTGTCGCGGCTGTTCCCGCAAACGCCGCTCTCAAGCTGCATTGCAGCACATTGTTTCTTTTCTCGGAACAATTCGTGGTCCAGCCCCACATTCGGGCGCATAGTCGCATGAAAATTGACGAAATTTCCGCTTTTACGGGCAACTTCTGCACGATCGCGCCAGTCGTAGGAGAATCCCTAGTTCGCTTCACTGGTTATCACCGATTGTCAGGAAGCCGTAACACGGCAGGAGTTGTCATATGGACCATTTGCAGTCGATGCGAGTTTTCGTCAAAGTGGCGGATCTCGGCAGTTTTGCCCGCGCTGCGAGCGCGATGGATATTTCCAACGCAGTTGCCACCCGTCACGTTGCCGACCTCGAGGGACGTCTTGGTACGCGACTGCTCAACCGCACCACCCGGAGCCTGTCTCTGACCGAATCCGGCCAGGTTTATCTCGAGCGCGCGCGCCAGATCCTCGACGAACTCGAAGACGTCGAGCAGATGGTGGTCGCGCGAAACCACGAGCCCGTCGGCACGCTGCGAATCGTCGCGCCGGTCGTGTTCGGCTTGCACAACCTCGCTCCCGTGCTCCAGACGTATGCGGAGCGTTATCCGAAAGTCATTCCCGATGTGACGCTGGTCGACCGCCAGGTCGATCTCGTCGAAGAAGGCTTTGATGTGGGCGTCGTGATTGCTCGGCAAATGCGCAGCGCGAGCATCGTCACGCGGCGTCTGACCACGGGCTGCATGACCGTGTGCGCGACGCCGGCGTATCTGAAGAAGCACGGCACGCCCACGCGTCCTGAGCATTTGCTGGAACATCCGTGCCTGAGCCTGCCCTCCGAGTATTGGGGTGACGAACGCGTGTTCACGGGTCCCGAAGGTGAAGTGCGCGTGCGTCCGTCGAACGTGATCGTGGCGAACAATACGGAGATGCTGCGTCAGTTCGCGCTGCTCGGCATGGGAATCGCGATCCTGCCGAGTTATCTGATCGGCCGCGACATGACGCGCGGCAGGCTGGTGCGGCTGCTTGGCGATTATCGTTTGCCGCAGGTCGAGATCAACATTGCGTATCCGAGCCGCCGTCACTTGCCGGCGAAGGTACGTACGTTCATCGACCATCTGGTCGAGCATTTCAGCCAGACGCCGAACAGCCTGCTTGGCGAACAGTGGATCAAGGACGGCGTCGGGCGGCCCGCGTCGCAGGCGTCGTTCGAATCGGCGGATTCGATGCCCCCGGAAGCGTTCGACGGTGCGGAGCCGTTGTCGCGGCTGCTGGACAGCGAGTTATCGCCGCTGCCAAATGCGTTGGCCAAAACGTCGAACCGCACGCGGCCCACGGCGTTGACGCCGCTGTAAAGCGCGGTTTGCGAATACCGGCCGCGCGATAACAAGCGCGTTCCGGAAGAGCGTAAAAAAGCGCGGTCACCTTGGGTGATCGCGCTTTTTTATCGTGAGGTTTCGATCAAGCAGGCCGGTGCGGAGAATTTGCCGGCACGTCGCCGCCTGCCCGCTCGGTCAAGAGCCCGTTTTGCGTGCTACCGCTTTTTTGGCAGCCGCTTTCTTGGCCGCAGCGGTTTTGGTCGCAGGCGCTTTCTTGGCCGCGGCCTTTTTGGCCGC
Organism: Paraburkholderia rhynchosiae; assembly: GCF_002879865.1. GTDB lineage: Bacteria > Pseudomonadota > Gammaproteobacteria > Burkholderiales > Burkholderiaceae > Paraburkholderia > Paraburkholderia rhynchosiae. Next base: position 324,233 of record NZ_PNXY01000006.1, on the reverse strand, counting down.
CGGTGTTGCCTTCACCGCGACCGCCGCTTCATCTTCGTCCGACTCGAATTCCGACCCTGCCTTCGCAGCGGACTTCGCCGCCGCCGCTGCTGTTTTCGCGGCAGTCTTGGCCGACGGCTCTTTCTTCTCGAATTCGAAGCCGATCTTGCCGTCGTTCTGCTTGACGAGGAACGCCTTGAAGTTGCGGCCGGTCCGCGACGACTTGAAGTTCGTCAGCAGGTCGGTGCGTCCTTCTTCGAGCAGCTTTGCCATCTGCTCACGGGCGATTTCCTGCTGCAGGATCACCTTGCCGGAGCGGAAGTCGCACGTCTTCGGACTCGCGACCGAGTTCTCGCAGACGTAGCTCATGCCGTGTTCGAACACGCGGCCTTTGCACTTGGGACATGCGCCCACCGACTCCTGATCGGAGAAATCAGGCGGTTCGCCGTCTTCACCGCCCGCGTCCTGACCGAAGTCGAACTCGAGCTTGTAGTTCTTGATTTCATCGTCGAGCGAAAGCTTGAGGATCGCCGAGAACGGACGGCCCATCTTGCTGCGGAAACCCGACAGCGGCCCGATCGTCTTGTTCTTCAGCAATTCCTCGACCTCCTCGATCTCAAATTGCCGGCCGCCCGGAATCTTCGAAATCGAGAACTCGCACTTCGCGCAGGCAAAGCGACGGTAATTCTCCTTCACCTGGCCACCGCAATTCGGACACGGCGTCTGCAACGTCGCGTAATCGCCCGGGATCGTGTCGGAATCGTATTCCTTCGCGCGCTTGACGATGGTCTGCGTCATGCGGGCAATTTCCTGCATGAACGCGTCGCGCGGCAGATTGCCTCGTTCCATTTGCGAGAGCTTGTACTCCCACTCGCCGGTGAGTTCTGGCGCGGTCAATTCCTTCACGCCGAGCCCGCGCAGCAGTGTCATCAACTGGAATGCCTTCGCGGTCGGAATCAGATCGCGGCCTTCGCGAATCAGATACTTTTCGCCCAGCAGACCTTCGATGATGGCGGCGCGCGTGGCTGGCGTACCGAGACCCTTCGCGGCCATCGCCTCACGCAGTTCGTCGTCTTCCACGAGCTTGCCCGCGCCTTCCATGGCGGACAGCAACGTGGCTTCGTTGTAGCGCGCCGGCGGCTTCGTCACCAGTTGCTGGGCGGCGATCTTGTCGGTCTTGACCTTCTCGTCCTTCTGCACCGGCACGAGGTTGGCGTCTTCACCGCTGATTTCGCGGCCATAGATCTGTAACCAGCCGGGTTCGACCAGCACCTTACCTTCAGTCTTGAAGTGATGGCCGACCACTTCCGTGATGCGCGTCGTGACCCGGAATTCGGCCGCCGGAAAGAACACCGAGAGGAAGCGCTTCACCACGAGGTCGTAAAGCTTTTGTTCTGGCTCCGACAGATTCTTCGGTGCTTGCAGCGTCGGGATGATTGCGAAGTGGTCGCTGATCTTCGAATTATCGAAGATGCGCTTATTCGGCTTCACCCAGCCCTTATCGAGCACCTGCTTGGCAAACGGCAGATAGTTGTTGCTCTCCTTGAGCATGCCGAGCGTCTGCTTGACCGTATCCATATAGTCTTCGGGCAACGCGCGAGCGTCGGTCCGCGGATAGGTCAGCACCTTGTGCTTTTCGTACAGCGCCTGGGCGAGCCCCAACGTATTCTTGGCCGAAAAGCCGAAGCGGCCGTTCGCTTCGCGCTGCAAGCTCGTGAGGTCGAAGAGCGCCGGCGAGAGTTGCGTGGAGGGCTTCGATTCTTCGCTTACCGTGCCGATCTGGCCGCGGCAGGCGGCGACGATCGTCTCGGCTGCGGGCAACGCCCACAGACGCGAGTCCCGCTTCTCCGGGTCGAACTCGTCTCGCTTGAACTTCGGATCGAACCAGCGGCCCTCGTAGAAGCCGGCCGCGCAGACGAACTCCGCTTTCACTTCCCAGTAGTCACGCGGCACGAAGCGGCGAATCTTCTCTTCGCGTTCGACCACGATAGACAGCGTGGGCGTTTGCACTCGCCCGACGGTGGTCAGGAAGAAGCCGCCGCCCTTGCTGTTAAATGCGGTCATCGCCCGCGTGCCGTTGATGCCGACGAGCCAGTCCGCTTCCGAGCGGCAGCGTGCTGCGTCGGCGAGCGGTTGCATTTCCTCGTCGCTGCGCAGACGCGCGAAGCCGTCGCGGATCGCGGCCGGCGTCATGGATTGCAGCCACAGGCGTTGCACCGGCTGCTTTGCTTTCGCATGCTGCGCGATCAGGCGAAAAATCAGCTCGCCTTCGCGTCCCGCGTCGCATGCGTTGATGAGGCGGTCGATATCCTTGCGCTTGAGCAACCTGGTCAGCACCTTCAGGCGCGACTCGCTCTTCGCGATCGGATTCAGATCGAAATGCGGCGGAATAACGGGCAGATTGGCGAAACTCCACTTGCCGCGTTTGACCTCGTATTCTTCGGGCGCGGCGATTTCCAGCAGGTGACCCACTGCCGAAGAGAGGACGTATTCGTCGTTCTCGTAGTATTCGTCATGCTTGGTAAAACCGCCCAAAGCGCGCGCGATGTCGTTCGCGACGGAAGGCTTTTCGGCGATGATCAGTGCTTTGGACATGACTCGATGTGAGGTTGGTATATCCGGGTTGGTGGCCTTGAGCGCGCCCAATTGGCGCGACCCTCGTTTGCGACCTTGTGACCCATTAACGACCGCTTTATAGCACACGGCGTGAAAGCGGCGTCTCAAGTGCCATAAAAGCGCGCCGTCATAATTGCGCGCTCAGCAATTGGGCAAGCTGCGGCAAACGCGCTGTGCGGCGGCCGCAACCGCCGTGCCGCAAGGGCTCAGACGGCCGTCAGGCAATCCTTAGGCGACCGTCAGCGCGGGCCGCAATTTGGGCGCGCCGCTCACGCCGGGCAGAGCGGTCAGGTCCGACAACATCCGCTCGACGATCGCTGTCTGCGGCAAAACGGTGCCGAAGAATCGTGTCGTTACCGAGTCTTCAATCAGGATGGTCGGAAAATTCTCGACGTCCAGATCGTCGAAGCGGTCCGCGTGCGTCTCGATGTCGATCCATGCGAAACAGATTTCCGGGTGCCGCTCGGCCAGCTTGTCAAACGCATCGCGATACTCGCGACAGGTTCCGCACCATTCCGCGCACAGGCAGGCCACGAACAGCGTGTCGGGTTCGTTGACACGCTCGGCGATCCGGTCCTGGTCGGTGTCGAGGTTCAGCGCGGGCATGGTGGTTCCTTAAGTGCTTTGTCGAATGCTTGGCGCGAATGTAGCATGGCCGATCGCGGAGAGTGGTCGAGCTGCGTCAATGCGGGTCAGCCATGGCTTGCCCGCGCATAGCGGCCGCCGGGCAGTGCGTTGACATGACCGGCGAGTTCCAGTTGGAGCAGCGTCGTTTGCAGGACGGCGTAGTCCATCTCGGTGCGCGTGGCAAGAATTTCAAGGGTCGTGGGGGCGTAACTCAGCGCGGTGAGGAGCCGCTGCGCATCGGGGTCGGACGAGTCAATAGCGTTCGATGCGCACGCCTGAACCGCGGCTTGCTCCGGCTCTCCGCACTCCGCCGACTCCATCGCGGCGCAACCGGCTGGCGCGGTGGAAAACGCCCGCGTCCCCGCCTTTTCCCGGCGGACGCCCGCAGCGACGGGCGCGGGCTTCGCAAAACGCAGCTCCTCCAGCACTTCGTCGGGCGTTTCAACGAGCTTTGCGCCTTGCTTGATCATGCGATGACATCCGCGCGACAACGGCGCATGGATGGAACCAGGCAACGCAAAGATGTCGCGGCCCATCTCGTTGGCGAGGCGCGCCGTGATTAGCGAACCCGAGCGCATGGCCGCCTCGACGACCAGCACGCCGCTCACGAGTCCCGCAATCAACCGGTTGCGCTGCGGGAAGTTGGCGGCACGCGCTGGCGTGCCTAGCGGCCATTCGGAGAGAATCGCACCTTGCACCGCGATTTGCCGTGCGAGCGCGTGATGCGCCGCCGGATAGACGAGATCGGCGCCGGTGCCGATCACGGCGACAGTGCTGCCGATGCCTTCCACCGCGCCCCGATGCGCGGCTCCGTCGATGCCCAGCGCGAGCCCCGACACGACGGTCACGCCCGCCGCCGAAAGCGCCCGCGCAAAGCGCTCCGCATCGTCGATGCCTTGCGGCGTCGCGCTGCGGCTGCCCACCAGCGCGACGGCTGGCGTGTGCAACAGGCCCAGCCGCCCCTTTATATATAGCAGCGGCGGCGGATCGGGCATGGTGAGCAGCGCCGGCGGATAGGCAGGGTCGTCGAGTGTCACGACCTGGTTGCCGGGCAGCGCCCGCCACGCGATCACCGCGTCGAGTTGCGCGTCGAACTCAGGCCCCGTTGGAGCCAATACGGCGCGCGCCGCAGCGTCGCCGACGACGGCAGCAAGCGTTTCATGTTCCTGCTGAAGTATTGCTTCTGGCAGTCCGAAACCAGTCAGCAGATGGCGCAGCGCCGCGGGTTTCAGGCCCGGCGCGAGAGAGAGCCGCAGCCACGCGGCGAGTTCAATGTCGGTTGTGGGCAAGGTGTGCATTGCGGGTCGATCCTCGTACAGGGCCAGCGGGCAGGCGGGCGCCATGCTAAAATTTTCATCATCCGAAATAACTGCAGCGCCGCGCCCACCCGCGCGGGCTCGTCGTCTGGCGCATGTGGCGCGTTGAATCGAACCGGTTCGATACCATCTATCGTGTGCGTATTACGACGGGCCGACAACCTGGCCGAATGGCCAACGCATGCCGTTCCACGGTCAGCGGCGCCGAAAAATCACACTCGAAATCATGGCTTTACTGAACATCCTCAATTACCCGGACAAACGGCTGCATAAGGTTGCGAAGCCGGTGGAAGCGGTCAACGACCGTATCCGCCGCCTGGTGGCAGACATGGCCGAAACGATGTACGCGGCGCCGGGCGTTGGCCTCGCCGCAACGCAGGTGGACGTGCATGAGCGCGTGATCGTGATCGACGTCTCCGACGCGCACGATCAACTGCTCGCCTTCATCAACCCGGAAATCGTCTGGTCGAGCGACCACAAGAAGTTGTCGGAAGAAGGCTGCCTGTCGGTGCCCGGCATTTATGACAACGTCGAGCGCGCCGAGAAAGTGCGCGTGCGGGCGTTGAACGAGAAGGGCGAGATCTTCGAAATGGACTGCGAAGGGCTCCTCGCCGTGTGCATTCAGCACGAGATGGATCACCTGATGGGCCGCGTGTTCGTCGAGTATCTGTCGCCGCTGAAGCAGACGCGCATCAGGAGCAAGATGAAGAAACTCGCCCACGCGATGTAATGCGCGCCCGTTCCGCTCCCCGCTTCCTGCCCCGCTCATGAGCCATTCGTTGCGAGTTGTCTTCGCCGGTACGCCGGAATTCGCCGCGGCTGCGTTGGCCGCCATCCATGGCGCCGGCTTTCCGATACCGCTCGTGCTGACAATGCCCGACCGCCCCGCCGGGCGCGGCATGAAACTGCAGGCGAGCCCCGTCAAGCGTTACGCCGAAGAGCATGGACTTGCCGTCGCGCAGCCGACTTCGCTGCGCCGCGCCGGCAAGTATCCCGCCGAGGCGGCAGCCGCCATCGACCAGTTGCGCGCCACGCCGCACGACGTCATGGTGGTGGCCGCCTATGGCCTGATCCTGCCGCAGGAAGTGCTCGACATCGCGCCGCTCGGCTGCATCAATATTCATGCTTCGCTGTTGCCGCGCTGGCGCGGCGCGGCGCCGATTCATCGCGCGATCGAAGCGGGCGACGCCGAAACCGGCATCACGCTGATGCAAATGGATGCCGGCCTCGACACCGGCGCGATGATTTCCGGAATACGCACACCCGTTTCCGCCGACGACACCACGGCCACCTTGCACGACCGCCTCGCGCAAGACGGCGCGAGGCTGATCGTCGAGGCGCTCGTCGAACTGGAGCGCAGCGGCAAGCTGGCCTCCACGCCACAACCAGCCGAGGGCGTGACCTACGCCGAAAAGATCGGCAAGCACGAGGCCGCGCTCGACTGGCGTCGCCCGGCTGCAGTCCTCGCCCGCCAGGTACGCGCGTTCGATCCATTCCCTGGCGGCGTGGCTACGCTCGAAGACGGCACGTCGGTCAAGATCTGGGCGGCCGCGGCTGAACCCACGCGAGGCGGCGATGCGCCCGGCACAATCACCAGCGTTTCACCCGAGGGTGTTGTGGTGGCCTGTGGCGAAGGCGCGCTGCGTCTCACGCAATTGCAGAAACCCGGCGGGAAACGTCTGCCGGTGCGCGAGTTCCTGGCCGGCTCGGCGCTGGCTGCCGGGCAGCGTTTCCAACTTCCGGAAGCAAAGTAGCATCGATCGGCGGCGGTTGAGCATCGTCCGTTCGGCCGATGTTCAACCGCCCCGCCACACGCTCGCCGCGCGCTAGAATCTTTAATGCAACGGCTCAGGTTTCGAGGATTCCCATGTTCGGCATCACCCATTTCGAGCTTTTCGTCGTCGCGGTTTTTCTGCTGAACGTCACACCGGGGCCAGATACGGCTTATATCGTCGGGCGCAGCGTCGCGCAGGGCCGTGGGGCGGGACTCATGTCCGCGCTCGGCATTTCGGCCGGCTGCTGCGTTCATTCGCTGGCTTGCGCGTTCGGCCTGACGGCGCTGCTCGCCGCGTCGGCCACGGCGTTCACCGTCATCAAGTTCGTCGGCGCGATTTATCTGATTTATCTGGGCGTGCGGCTCATTTTCGCGAAACCTGCCGTCGACGAAGCCCGCGGCGAAGCACGCGCGGCCGGCACCCCAAAATCGTTTCGCCAGCTCTTCCTGCAAGGCTTCTGCACAAATGTGCTAAATCCGAAGGTCGTGCTTTTCTTCGTCTCGTTCTTCCCGCAGTTCGTCACGGCCGCCACCGACCACAAGGCGCTTGCCTTTCTCACGCTCGGCGCCGTATTCGTTGCGATGAGCATGGTGTGGAACAGCTTCGTCGCGTGGATTGCGGGCAGCGTGACGCGCCGTTTCTCCGGCAAGCCGTCGGTGAAGAAGTGGCTGGACCGCGGTGTCGGCAGCGCCTTTGTCGGCTTGGGAATCAAGCTCGCCACCGCATCAAGATGATTGAATTTTCCGCGCGCGCCCATATCTAACATTTCGCTTACAATCAGTCGCCGCAATCGTGCGGCACGGATAGGAACCCCGCGCTAGGACAAGGAGTGGCAGACATGTTCAATTGGGTCAAAACCGCGATGTTGATGGCCGCGATCACGGCCCTTTTCATCGTGATCGGCGGAATGATCGGTGGGTCGCGCGGCATGATGATCGCGCTCGTCATCGCTCTCGGTATGAATTTCTTTTCGTACTGGTTCTCGGACAAGATGGTGCTGCGCATGTACAACGCGCAGGAAGTCGACGAAACCAGCGCGCCGCAGTTCTACCGGATGATGCAGGAACTCTCCACGCGCGCCGGCTTGCCGATGCCGCGCGTCTATCTGATCAACGAAGACGCGCCGAATGCGTTCGCTACGGGCCGCAATCCCGAGCATGCAGCGGTTGCCGCAACCACGGGCATTCTGCGCGTGCTGTCCGAGCGCGAAATGCGCGGCGTGATGGCGCACGAACTGGCGCACGTGAAGCACCGCGACATTCTCATTTCGACGATTTCGGCCACCATGGCCGGTGCGATTTCCGCGCTCGCGAACTTCGCGATGTTCTTTGGCAGCCGCGACGAAAACGGGCGTCCTACGAACCCGATCGCCGGCATTGCGGTCGCGTTGCTTGCGCCTATCGCCGGTGCGCTGATCCAGATGGCGATCTCTCGCGCGCGTGAATTCGAAGCGGACCGTGGCGGCGCGCAGATTTCCGGCGACCCGCAAGCGCTCGCGTCGGCGCTCGACAAGATTCATCGTTATGCGAGCGGAATTCCGTTTCCGACCGCGGAGCAGCATCCGGCTACCGCGCAGATGATGATCATGAATCCGCTCGCGGGTGGCGGCATAGCGAATCTGTTTTCAACGCACCCGGCCACGGAAGAACGCATCGCGCGTTTGATGGAAATGGCCCGCACAGGGCGTTTCGAATAACGACCGATGCGAGCGGCATAACGAAAGGCGAGTCCGCGTACTCGCCTTTTCTATTTGGCCAAACGCACGCGCACCGACTGCCGACGCGCGGTGGCGGCCGGCACGCCGCGCCACGCTACAATGTGTGCTCAATGTGCCGCGCGCACCGCGCGGCCTGCCTTTGCCTTCCCATGATCTCAAAGTCTTCTTCGCGTTCTGCTTCCCCGCCGGCGCGTCCGCGCGAGTCCCGTTTGTCCGTATTGCATCTGGCGCCGGAATCGCTCGGCTTTGCGCTCGATTGCGCCGCGCAGGCGGTTGGCGCCGTGCGCCTCGGCGCGGCTTTGCCGGCTGCGTTGCAATCCGTTTTCGTATCCGCGCCCGAGGGCAGCGCCGCCGCTGCGCGCGGCGCGGTGCAGGACATCGCCTATCGAACAATGCGGCGTCTCGCTACAGCCGAATGGCTGATCGCGAGGTTGGTCAAGAAGGCGCCGCCACCGCATGTAGGCCATGTGCTCGCCTGCGCGCTCGCGCTTTTGATCGACGACGAAGCCAGCGCCGCGTACACGCCCTTCACGGTGGTCGATCAGGCGGTCAGCGCGATTTCCTCGCGTCGCGAGTTCTCGTTCGCGAAGGGTCTCGTCAACGCCGTGCTGCGCAACTTTCAGCGTGAACGCGCGGCGCTGCTGAGCGAGGCGCAGGCCGATGAAGTCGCGCGCTGGAACTACCCGTCATGGTGGATCGACGCGGTAAGACGCGCATGGCCCGACGCATGGCAAGACGTGCTCGCGGCCGGCAACACGCAAGGTCCACTGACGCTACGTGTGAACGCCCGTCATTCGACTGTCGAAGCGTATCTGCAGGTTCTTGAGGACCATCACATTGCCGCCAGCAAAGCCGGCGACTACGCCGTGAAGCTCGCCACGCCGATGCCGGTCGACCGCATTCCCGGGTTCAACGAGGGCGTGGTCTCCGTACAGGACGCCGGCGCGCAACTCGCGGCGCAACTGCTCGGCGTGCGCGACGGCATGCGCGTGCTCGACGCGTGCGCGGCGCCGGGTGGCAAGACGGGGCATCTGCTGGAGCTGGCGAACCTGCAACTGATTGCGCTCGAAAGCGACGTGTCGCGCGCGCGGCGCATCGGCGAAAATTTGCAGCGGCTCAAACTCGAGGCGGAAGTGCGCATCGGCGACGCTGGCACGCCGTCGAAATGGCATGACGACATCGACCAGCCATTCGACCGCATTCTCGCCGACGTGCCGTGCTCGGCGTCGGGCATCGTGCGGCGTCATCCAGACATTCGCTGGTTGCGCCGCGCGTCCGATATCCCTGCGCTCGTCGACGAACAGCGGCGCATTCTCGACGCGCTGTGGCCGCTCGTGAAGCCGGGCGGCGAACTGCTCTACGTTACCTGCTCGATCTTTCCGGAAGAAGGGGAGTTGCAGGCGCAGTGGTTTGGAAACAAGCATCAGGATGCGGTACGATTGGACGCGCCGGGGCAACTTTTACCCTCAGTCGCCCGCGCGCCCGCCGACACATCGGCCGGTTCCCATGCCGGAGAATTCGCTGACATCAGCGCCGGCGCGAACTCAGACCACGACGGATTTTTCTACGCGCGCTTTCAGAAACGGTGACCATCAAACGCTTCTTCCCGCTTCGGCTCGCTGCCGTGCTATGGATCGCGCTGGCCGTCTGGCTTGTCGCGCCTGGCGCGGCGCACGCTGACCCGATCGCCGTGCAGCGCGCTTCGCTGCAAGCCGACAATACCGGTTGGAGCCTCGACGCGCGTTTCGACTTCGAGTTGAACAGCAATCTCGAAGACGCGGTCAACAAAGGCATTCCGCTTTACTTCACAACCGACTTTGAATTGAGCCGGCCGCGCTGGTACTGGTTCGACGAGCAGCCGGTCAACGTGTCGCAGAGCATTCGCCTGTCGTTCCAGCCGCTCACGCGGGAATATCGCGTATCGAGCGTGTCGTCCGGCGGTTTGCAGCTTGGCTTCACCACGCTCAAAGATGCGCTCGCGGTCATCAAGCACGTCACGTCGTGGCATGTGATCGACCGCAATGAGGTGCATGCCGGCGAGACGTATAACGCGTCGGTGCGCATGCAACTCGACATCGCGTTGATGCCCAAGCCGTTCCAGATCGACGCGGTGAACAACCGCGACTGGAACCTCGCTTCCGAATGGAAGCGTTTTACCTTCACGGTGACTGAACGTGCTAAATAAAGTGCGCTCCGCCACCAGTGTCAGCAGCATCGTCGTGCGCGTGCTGGTGTCGACGGTCGCGGTGACGGCCGTGTTGCTGCTCGTGCTGCTCGCCGCGGCAAGCGCGAATACCGAATTCTTCGACCGCTATTATCAGTGGCTATACGCCGCCAACCTCGTGGTCGCGATGATCTTTCTGCTGGTGGTGGCGACGCTCGTCATCATCATCATTGCGCGCTTGCGAAAGGGTAAGTTCGGCACGCGGCTTCTCGCGAAACTTGCGTTCTTCATGGCGCTGGTCGGCGTGGTGCCGGGCGGCATTATCTATGTGGTCTCGTATCAGTTCGTGTCGCGCAGTATTGAATCGTGGTTCGACGTGAATGTCGAAACCGCGCTCACGTCCGGGCTGAATCTTGGGCGCGGCATGCTCGACGCGTCGCTGTCCGATCTGCAAACCAAGGGCCGACTGATGTCTGAGCAGCTCGCGAGCGCGGATGCCGCCGGCACCACGCTCACGCTGCTGCGTCTGCGCGATCAGTTCGGCGTGCAGGATGCGACGATCGTCGAGCCCACGCGCAGCATGTCCGGTGCGACGCCGGACATGCATGTGGTCGCGCAGGCAACGGGCAATTACGCGATGCTCATGCCGAACGACCTGCCCACGCCGCTGATGATCGACCAGGCGCGCGGACGCGGCTATGCGGCGATCGAAGGCGAAGTCGACGGCGATCCTCACGCGCATGGCAGCAAGGGCGCGCTGCGGCTGCGCGTCGTGCAGCGCATTCCCGATTCGAACGCGGCGCTGCTGCAGCCCACCGAGCGTTTCCTGCAACTCACGCAGCCGGTGTCGCAATCGCTCGCGCGCAATGCCGACGCCGTGCAGCGCGCGTATCGCGAGTATCAGGAGAAAGCGCTCGGACGTACCGGTTTGCGCAAGATGTACATCGGCACGCTGACGCTCGCGCTGTTTCTCGCGACCTTCATCGCGATGATGCTGGCGCTTGCGCTCGGCAATCAGCTCGCGCGGCCGCTGTTCCTGCTCGCGCAGGGCACGAAGGAAATCACCGAGGGTGACTACACGCCGAAACGCGAAATCAAGTCGCGCGACGAACTCGGCTTTCTCACGCAGTCGTTCAACGCGATGACGCGGCAGTTGTCCGAAGCGCGCGCTGCGGTCGAGAACAATCGCATTGCGCTCGAGCATTCGAAGGCGTATCTGGAAAGTATTCTCGCGAACCTGACGGCGGGCGTGTTCGTGTTCGACCGACAGTTCCGGCTCACTACCGCGAATCGCGGCGCCGAGCGGATCTTCCGTCAGCAGTTCCAGGAGGTGCTCGGTTCGGCGCTCGAACAGATCGGCGTACTGAGCGAATTTGGCGGCATGGTGCGCAAGGCGTTTGCCGATCGGGAAGCGGCAAGCGGCGACGGTCACGACGACGGCGGCCATTGGCAGCAACAGTTCTCTGTTCAGGTGGCGGGCGAAAGCGAGCCGCTCACGTTACTCGTGCGCGGCGCGCGCCTCGTGTCGGCGACCGATCGCGACGCGCAAGACATGCAGACGTCCGGCTATGTGGTGGTTTTCGACGACATCTCCGACGTCATTTCCGCGCAGCGTTCTATCGCGTGGGGCGAAGTCGCGCGGCGGCTCGCGCATGAGATCAAGAATCCGCTCACGCCGATCCAGCTTTCGGCCGAGCGTTTGCAGATGAAGCTCGCCGACAAGCTGTCGCCGTCGGACGCGGATGTGCTCAAGCGCGGCGCGACCACGATCGTGAACCAGGTCGCCGCGATGAAGCAGATGGTCGACAATTTCCGCGACTACGCGCGCACGCCTCCAGCGGTGCTCGCGCATCTGCAATTGAACGATCTCGTGAGCGAAGTGCTGACGCTGTACGGTATAGAGGAAGGCAAGGGCGCGATTCAGGTCGAGCTATCCGAGTTGCCCGCCATCCGCGGCGACGCCACACAATTGCGCCAGGTGATTCACAACCTGCTGCAAAATGCGCAAGACGCGGTGGCCGAACTCGAGCGCCCGCGTGTGCTGCTGGAGACGAGGACAGTAGAATACGGAGACCCCGACGCAGAAGGCAAAGCACGCGTCGCGGTACGTCTGACAGTGTCGGATAACGGACCGGGTTTCCCGACGCGTATCCTCACAAGAGCATTCGAACCTTACGTGACGACCAAGGCTAAAGGCACGGGCCTGGGTCTTGCGATGGTCAAGAAGATCGTCGACGAACACGGTGCGCGCATCGACATTCGCAATCGCATGAAAGCGGGCGATGTGATCGAAGGCGCGCAGATTTCGATTCTCTTCCTTCAACTGGCAGACGACGCCGCGGCTCCGGAAACGGGACCGCGTCCTGCGCACGGCGGTACGTCGCAGGGAAAGACAAAAGCAACAGTGCAGACAAGGGCAGCGTAAATGGCAACCATCCTGGTGGTAGATGATGAAATGGGCATCCGGGAATTGCTCTCGGAGATCCTGAGCGACGAGGGGCATGTCGTGGAGGCGGCGGAAAACGCGCAACAGGCGCGCGAATTCCGTTTGCGTCAGGCGCCGGACCTAGTGCTGCTCGACATCTGGATGCCCGATACCGACGGCGTCACGTTGCTTAAGGAATGGGCTGCGCAAGGGCAGCTCACCATGCCGGTAATCATGATGTCCGGTCACGCGACGATCGACACGGCAGTCGAAGCGACGAAGATCGGCGCGCTGAATTTTCTCGAGAAACCGATTGCGTTGCAGAAGCTGCTGAAGGCCGTCGAGCAAGGTCTCGCGCGCGGCACCGCGGCGGTTGCGTCGGGTGGCACGGCGGTGAAATCGCCGTCGCCGATGAGTTCTTCGACGGTGGCTTCCGCGGCGGCATTGCCGATGCTGTCGGCCGACGGCATGGGCGGTAGCGGTGTTCTCGCAGCGCAAACGGCATCGATCTCGTTCGATATTCCGCTGCGCGATGCGCGCGATGCATTCGAGCGCGCGTACTTCGAATATCACCTCGCGCGCGAGAACGGCAGCATGACGCGCGTCGCGGAAAAAACCGGACTGGAGCGCACGCATTTGTATCGCAAGCTCAAGCAGCTCGGCGTCGATCTCGGGAAGAACAAAGGCGAGTGAGCACTGCATCACGTGCGCGGATTTCACCTCGACGGATTTTTTCGGGAAGGGGCTTGCCCAGTTGATGACCCTTTGATATCATTTCGTTCTTCGTTGGCCCGGTAGCTCAGTTGGTAGAGCAGCGGATTGAAAATCCGCGTGTCGATGGTTCGATTCCGTCCCAGGCCACCAGGATTTAGCCCCAGGAAATCGCAAGATTCCTGGGGCTTTTCCTTTTGCGGTGGGTATTCGTTGCTTGCGCGTATGCGTGTGGTGCACTTGGGTGGGCGTCCGGCGAGGTTCGGCGTCGCGTGATAAAATCGCGCCAGTTCAAGGACTTGCATGCGAACGCGTGGCCCGCCGAGTGACGCGGGGTCAAGCGGCGATCCGCACCGAACCCCTCGCCCGACGATTAACGGTATAAGCGCCCAGCGACTTCGTAGGCGGAAGGCGCGGCCTATACTGCTTTGGGCCGGCAACAGTGCCGGCACGCGTCGCGCCGCGTTGCTTGCATGGCGCACCTCGCGCAGCGCGACGTGGCACTCAAATTCACGGAGTTTCACGGTGATCCGCAAAGACGCTAAACGTAGCGCTCTGGTGCTGTTTTCCGGCGGCCAGGATTCCGCCACGTGCCTCGCATGGGCACTTGAACGTTATGAAACGGTCGAGACGCTCGGCTTCGATTATGGCCAGCGGCACCGCGTCGAACTCGAATGCCGCGAAGGCTTTCGCACCGCGGTAGCGCGTACCTTCCCCGCATGGGGCGAGCGTCTTGGCGACGATCATATGATCGATCTGTCCGTGCTCGGCGGGATCAGCGAAACCGCGATGACGCGCGAAATCGAGATCGAGGCTACGGCCAACGGTTTGCCGAATACGTTCGTGCCGGGTCGCAATCTGATGTTCATGACCATCGCGGCGGCCATTGCTTACCGGCGTGGTCTGCAGGTGCTGGTCGGCGGAATGTGCGAGACGGATTTCTCGGGCTATCCCGATTGCCGCGACGACACCATGAAGGCGTTGCAGGTCGCGTTGAATCTCGGCATGGACTCGCGCTTCCTGCTTGAAACGCCGCTCATGTGGCTCGACAAGGCGGACACGTGGCGCCTTGCGCATGAGCTGGGCGGCGACGAACTGGTCGAACTGGTGCGCGTCGAAACGCACACCTGCTATGTCGGCGAGCGCGCGGAATTGCATGCATGGGGCTTCGGGTGTGGCGAATGCCCGGCCTGCCGCTTGCGCAAGCGTGGTTATGAAGCCTATCTGACCGGTCAAAAGGTAACCGAGCCGGTCTGAGAAAACCACGCAGCAGCGGGGCACCAGCAATCATTTGTAGGTACACAAAGTACCTAAGGTACAAATCAGGGCAGAAAGCAGCATGACGTACGCGGTCAAGGAAATCTTCTACACGTTGCAGGGCGAGGGCGCGAACGCCGGACGCCCGGCCGTCTTTTGCCGCTTCGCCGGCTGCAATCTGTGGTCGGGCCGCGAAGACGATCGCGCCGAAGCCGTATGCCGTTTCTGCGATACGGATTTTGTCGGGACGGACGGCGAGAACGGCGGCAAGTACCGCACGGCCGAAGACCTCGCGCAAATGATCGCGTCGCAATGGCCCGAAGGCGAGGGCCAGCGCTTTGTCGTGTGTACGGGCGGCGAGCCGATGCTGCAGATCGACCAGCCGTTGGTCGACGCGCTGCACGCGGCCGGCTTCGAAATCGCCATTGAAACCAACGGTTCTTTGCCGGTGCTCGAGACCATCGACTGGATTTGCGTGAGCCCCAAAGCCGACGCGCCGCTCGTCGTCACGAAAGGCAATGAACTGAAGGTCGTGATTCCGCAGGACAACCAGCGTCTGTCCGACTATGCGAAGCTCGACTTCGAATATTTCCTCGTCCAGCCAATGGACGGCCCGTCGCGCGACATCAACACCAAGCTCGCGATCGACTGGTGCAAACGCCATCCGCAATGGCGCCTGTCGATGCAGACCCACAAGTATCTGAACATTCCCTGATTTGCCGTGCTGACGATTACACGAAAACTCGAATTCGACGCGGGTCACCGCATCCCCGATCACCGCAGCCAGTGTCGTAACCTGCACGGCCATCGCTATGTGCTCGAAATCACGCTGCAAGGCGATCTGGTCGACACGGAAGGCGCGCCCGACCGCGGCATGGTGATGGATTTCGCCGACGTGAAGTCGCTCGCCGTCGAGCATCTCGTCGACAAGTGGGATCACGCGTTCCTCGTTTATGAAGGCGACACGCAAGTGCGCGGCTTCCTTGAAACGATGGAGGGCCACAAGACTGTGGTGCTCGACCGTATTCCGACCGTGGAGAACCTCGCGGCTGTCGCGTTCGACATCCTCGCGAACGTTTATGACGCGCACTATGGCGTGAATCTGCGCCTCTACAAGGTGCGTCTGTACGAGACGCCGAATTGCTGGGCCGACGTGGTCCGCGACTAAAGCTCAGGCTCGTTACGCGGTACAACCGTCGCGTTATTGTCACGGTATGATCGCTCCGATAACCACACGGAGCGAGACATGTCGGTCACCGCATTGCATCGCAGCAGGCACTCGGGCCGTCAGCGTCCGCGCCGGGCTCTTTGCCGGACACGCCTGACAAGCACGCTTTTCCGCCAGTCAGGCAATGAAGTTGGCCATCGTCAAGGACCCCGGCGATGAGCACCTTTACCAATCCCCTCAAGCAACGTCTGAAAGAAGCCGATCCGTTGTTCGGGCTATGGCTGTCCCTCGGCAGCGAGGCCGCCGCGGAGGCGCTCGCGCACGCCGGCTTCGACTGGCTGCTGATCGACATGGAACACGCGCCTAACGACAGCGGCGACGTCACCTCGCAATTGCGCGCGATTGCCGCCGCGCACCTGCCGAGCGAACCCGTGGTGCGCTTGCCGGCGAGCGAGGCCTGGCTGGTCAAGCGTGTGATGGACGCCGGCGCGCGCACGCTGATGTTCCCGAACATCGAATCCGCGGAAGAAGCGGCCCACGCGGTGCGCCTCACGCAATATCCGAGCACGGAGGCGCTCAATGGTCTGCGCGGCGTCGCCGGCGCTGTTCGGGCCGCGGCGTACGGCATGCGGCGCGACTACGTGCAAACGGCCAACGCGCAGATCTCGACCATCGTGCAGATCGAGTCGGCGCGCGGCCTCGACGAAGCCGAAAAAATCGCGGCGACGCCGGGCGTCGATTGCCTGTTCGTCGGACCCGCCGATCTCGCCGCGAGCCTCGGTCATCTCGGCGATTCGAAGCATGCCGATGTTCAAGCGGCGATGGCGCGGATCGTCAGCGCCGCGGACAAGGCGGGCATTGCCGCCGGCATTTTTTCTATGGACGTCGCGAGTGCAAAACAGCATCGCGATGCCGGTTTTCGTTTTATCGCTCTGGCCGCCGACGTCATGTGGATGTTGCGCGCAACCCGCCAGGCGTTGCAGGAGGTCAGGTCATGAAGTGGATGGTGCAAGGCGTCGTCGCACGCATGGTGGTTACGGCTACGTTGATGACGGGTGCGGCAGCGCATGCGCAGGACCGCCTCGCAAAGCCGAACGATCCCGAGACGCAAAGCGCGGTTGCCGATTACAACGCCGGCAATCTGAGCGCGGCGCTTGCCGAATTCCGTAAGGCCGCCGAGCGCGGCAGCCGGCTCGCACAGTTCAATTACGCGATGATGCTGCTCAACGGCGAAGGCACCGCGGTCAACGTCGACGAAGGCAAGAAATGGCTGCGCAAGGCCGCCGACGCCAACATGTCGCACGCGCAATATGTGTACGGCAAGATGTACGACGATGGCGAGTTTGTCGGGCGCGATCCGGTCGAGGCACACCGCTGGTTTCTGAAGGCCGCGCAGCAGGGACACGTGCAGGCGGAACTCGCGCTGGCGAATCAGTTCCTCGATGGCCGCGGCACCGATCGCGACAACAAGCAGGCGTTCGTCTGGTACAAGAAGGCGGCGGAGGGCGGCGACATGACCGCGCAGTACGTGACCGGCTCTTTCTACGAGCGCGGCGGCGACGGCGTCGACAAGAATCTGAACGTAGCGCGGGCTTATTATGCCGCGGCGGCGGCGCAAGGCGATCCGGCGGCGCGGCTGAAGTATCAGCAACTCAGCACGCAGTTGCGGGATCACAAGGAAGTGAAGCCGCAGTAAGCGAAAGGGGCGCACTCAACGATGCGCCCCATCTGTTTTTCAGTTCTTGCTGTGCGGCTTGTTTGCCGCTTTTTGGCCACTTGTCTTGCCGCCCCGGCAGCTAGCTCTGCATCAACCGCTTCTGCCGCGCGACGCTCATGATGAGGCCGATTGCCACGCCGAGCGTCGTCAATGCCGTGCCGCCATAACTCATGAATGGCAGGGGCACGCCGACCACTGGCAAGATTCCGCTCACCATGCCGATATTGACGAACGCGTAGGTGAAGAACGCCATCGTCAACGATCCGGCCAGCAAGCGTCCGAACAGTGTCGCGCCATTTGCCGCGATATAAAGTCCGCGCGCGATCAGCAGCATGTAGAGCGTGAGCAGCACGACGCCACCCGCAAGCCCGAATTCCTCGGAGAACACCGCGAAAATGAAGTCGGTGTGCTTCTCGGGGATGAACTCCAGATGCGCCTGCGTGCCCTTCAGCCAACCCTTGCCGAGCGGGCCGCCGGAGCCGATCGCGATCACCGCCTGAATGGTGTGGAAGCCTTTGCCAAGCGGATCGGAAGTCGGATCGAGCAGCGTGCAGATGCGGTGCTTCTGATAGTCGTGCATCAGCGGCCATTGCACTTCCGGCTGGCAGATCTTGTCCTGGAAGGCCGCGACCGATCCGACAGCGATCACGCCGGCAATCAACACCGGCACGATCAGTTTAAAGCTCAAGCCCGCGAAGTAGATCACGAAGAGACCGGCTGCGAACACCAGCACGGCGGTGCCGAGGTCGGGCTGTTTGGCGATCAGGCCGACGGGCACGGCGAGGATCAGCAGACCGACCAGGTAGTCGTACCAACGCATTACGCCTTCGCGTCGCTGGTAGTACCAGGCGAGCATCAGCGGCGTGGCGATCTTCAGAATCTCCGACGGCTGAATGACCACGCCCACGTTAATCCAGCGCTTCGCGCCCTTGCGCGTGAGCCCGAATAGCGCGACCGCCACGAGCAACGCGATCCCAAATGTGTAGAGCGGAACTGCGAAGCGCATCAGCGTGGTAGGCGGGACGTTGGCGAGCGCCCACATCAGCACGAACGTCAGCAAGATGTTGCGCAACTGGTCTTCCACGCGGCCGGGCACATCGAGACTCGCGCTGTACAACGTGACGATGCCCACGCACAGCAGCAGAAACACGATCAGCGCGAGCGGACGGTCGAAACCCGCGAACATCCGCTTGATGCGGTCGAGCCAGGCGCGCTTGTCGAATTGCATGCCTTTCTCCTTACTCGTCGATGCCGCCGGAAACCGGCTGGCGTGGCGACGCGGCCTGAGGGCCGTTGTCGCGCGATGGTTCCCGAGGGGAATTGCCTCCGGGGCGTGCGGCGGCACCTGGCGCCGGCTCGCTGGCCGGTCGCGGCTGACGCGGGGCGCCGGATTTGCGCGTCGTCGGATTTTTTGATGCTGACGCGGCCATCGCCGCTGTGGCCGATGCGGGCAGCTTTGGCGCTGCCGCCGTCAGCGTGGCGGATGCGGGCGACTTCGATGTTGCCGTAGCGGGAGCCGAAGCCGCCCCCGATGATGTCGCTGCCGCCGATGCCGCATTCGCCGCAGAGGCGGCCGCAGCAGCCGACGCCGCTGCCGCTGCCGATGCCGCGCCAGGCATCGGCAACGCGGTAAAGCCCGCGGCGATCCTGACTGGTTGCCCTGCTTCCTGAGGTTCCGGCGCGCCACCGACTTCCGGCGCGGACGCATCCTGTGTCGCCGATGCCGCCGCCTCGACAGCCGCCGCCTCGGCACCCGGCTTGCTTTTGCCGACGAGGTAGTAGTCGAGAACCTTGCGCGCGATCGGTCCCGCAGCCTCCGCGCCCCAGCCGCCGTTTTCGACCACCAGCGCCAGCGCAATCTTCGGTTGCTCGACCGGCGCGAAAGCGATGAACAGCGCGTGGTCGCGCAGATGCTCCGCAATCGCGTGGCCCTTGTAGTTCGCGCCCTGCAGCGAGTAGACCTGCGCCGTGCCCGTCTTGCCCGCCGCCTGATACGGTGCGCCGATGAACACTTTCGACGCCGTACCGTTGGTGACGACGCCCTCCATCGCATGCTTGATGATGTCTATGTCTGACTGCTTGACGGGGATCTTGTCGCTCGGGTCGCGCACGACCGCGCGCGTGTCTTTCGTGATCGGATTTTCGATGTCGCGCACGAGGTGCGGCTTCATCACTACGCCGTTGTTCGCGAGCGTGGCTGTGGCGTGCGCAAGCTGGAGAATCGTGAACGAGTTGTAGCCCTGACCGATGCCCAGGCTGATCGTTTCCCCTTCGTACCAACGCTGTTGCTCGGGCTTGCGGTATGCCTTGCGTTTCCATTCGGTCGACGGCAGGATGCCGCGCGCTTCGCCCGCAATGTCGATACCGGTGATCTGCCCGAAGCCCCATGGCTTCATGAAGCCGGCGATGGCGTTCACGCCGAGATCGTGCGCGAGCATGTAGAAGTACGTGTCGTTCGACACGACGATCGCGCGGTTCATGTCGACCCAGCCCTGGCCCGAGCGCACGTCGTTGCGGAATGTGTGACCGCCGAACGTGTAGGAGCCCGGATCCTGGAAGCCCCAGCCCGGTGTGCGCTTGTGCAGCGTCAGCGCGGCGAGCGCCATGAACGGCTTATAGGTCGAACCGGGCGGATAGGTGCCGTGCAGCGGACGGTTCAACAGCGGGTGGTCGGGCGAGTTGTTGAGCTCGTCCCAGGTCTGCTGATCGATGCCGTCGACGAACGAATTCGGATCGAAGCTCGGCGCAGATACGAACGCGAGCACGTCGCCGGTGGCCGGCTCGATTGCGACCAGCGCGCCGCGGCGGCCCGCGAAGGCCTGCTCGGCGACCTGCTGCAAGCCGATATCCAGCGACAGCACGAGGTTGTTGCCGGGCGTTGCCTGGGTGCGCGACAGCGTGCGCACGGGCCGGCCGCCGGCCGTGACTTCCACTTCCTCGAAACCGGTCTGGCCGTGCAGCTCCGTCTCGTAATTCTGCTCGACGCCGATCTTGCCGATGTAGTCGGTGCCCTTGTAGTTATTCGCATCGAGCCGCGGATCGTAGTGATCGGAATCGCTGTCGTTGTGGTCGCTGGCGTCGTCGATACGATCCTGATCGCGCTGAGAAATCCGGCCAATGTAACCGATCACGTGCGCGGCCGTCGGCCCGAGCGGATATTGGCGGAACAGGCGCGCGCGCACTTCCACGCCGGGAAAACGGAAGCGCTGCGCGGTGAAGCGCGCGACTTCGTCGTCGGTCAGGCGTGTGCGGATCGGTAGGCTCTCGAAGTTTTTCGAGTCTTCCTGCAGCTTCTTGAAACGGCGGCGGTCGCGTGCGTCGATCGACACGACCGTGGCCAGACTGTCGATGACGTTTTCGAGCGAGTCGTTCAGCTTCGACGGCGTGATTTCGAGCGTGTAGGCCGAGTAGTTCTTGGCCAGCACCACGCCGTTACGGTCGGTGATGATGCCGCGGTTCGGCACGATCGGCGCGACGGAAATGCGGTTTTCGTCCGCCTGCAGCGAGTATTTGCTGTAGTGCCAGACTTGCAGGAACAGGAAGCGGAAGCCGATCAGCCCGAAGCAGACGAACACGAACAGGCCCGCCGCCGCGACCCGCAGGCGGAACTTGGAGAGCTGTTGCTGAGTGTCCTTGAATTCGGTCATGCGATTCTGCAAAAGGCCGTGTCACGGCCATCATGAGTGTGCGCCTGATCCGGCCTGGACCGGAAGGCATGAACGGCGACGCGCGTCGAGCGGGCCGCAAACTTGCACTCCGTCGGAATGGCCGGCGGGCTCGATGCGCGTTTAAATCGGCCGCGTATCGTCGGGGTCGGCAGGGCGGCGTTGCGGCATCAACAGTAAGACGCTGGCGACCGGCCACAGCGCGGCTTCCACAAACCCGTCGATCAGATAACCCCAACCGGGAAACGCCGCGCCCGTCAGCAGACGGATCACGAACGGCACCAGTTGCGCGATGACCAGCAGCGGCATGACCGCGAAAGTTTGCACGCCGAGCGACATCCACAGCACGCGGCGGTGGATGGTAATCGCGCCATACGACAGCAGCGTATACGCCAGCGCGTGCTCGCCGAGGAGGCTGGCGTTGTGCACGTCCATCAGCAGGCCGAGGAAAAACGCGATGCCCATGCCGACTTTGCGCGGCTGATGCACATTCCAGAACAGCAGCACGAGCGCGACGAAGTCAGGCACGCCGATGAGGCGCCCCCACGGCATCAGGTTCAGCAGGAACGCCGCGGCGAGGCTGAACGCGATGAAGTACGGATTGACCGGCTGCAGAATGTATTGCGGGCGGTTCACGGTTTTGCCCCCGGCTTGGCTGGCGGCTTCGCCTTTTCGTCGGCGGGCTTCCTCGGCGCAGCGGATTTCTGATCGGCGGCGGCCGGTTTGCCAGGCGCATTTTCGGCGGGCTTAGGCGCGGCGTTCTTGTCAGCGGCGGGCTTTTCCGTCGACTTTGCGGATTTGTCGGCTGCGGCCTTGCTCTCGGCTGACTTCGCGCTTTTCTTGGCTTTGGCTTCCTTTGCGGCGTCGGGCTCTTCGGCGGGACGCGGCGGCACGTCGTTCACGTAGTGCAGCACCAGCAACTGGCGCGCGCCGCGCACCGGTGCTATCGGCAAGCAGATGACGCGCGCAAATGCCGTGTCGGCCTGTTTGTCGACCCGCACCACCTTCGCTACCGGCAGCCCCGGCGGATACACACCGTCGAGCCCGCTCGTGACGAGTTCGTCGCCCGTCTGGACGTCGGCGCTGATCGGCACGAAGCGCAGATCGAGCGTATCGCCCTTCGGCGTGCCGTAGATCACGCTGCGCAGGCCCGTGCGCACGATCTGAACAGGCACCGCCTGGTCCTTGTCGGTGAGCAGCGTTACTTCGGCTTGCAGCGGGAACACGCGTGTAACCTGGCCGATCACGCCGTCTTCATTGACGACTGGGGAGCCATTCTGGATGCCTTGCTGCGCACCGCGGCTAATCACCACCTTCTGCGTGAACGGATCGCGCGTGTCGTACTGGATTTCCGCAGGCAGCGATTGCGTGGTGGAGCGCTGCGACAGTTGCAGCAACGCGCGCAAATGGACGTTTTCAGCGGAGAGTTCGGCGGCCGTGTTGGCTTGCTGCGAAAGCTGAAGGTTCTTCGTGCGCAGTTTGTCGTTGTCGCCGCGCAGCGTTGCGCTGGTCACAGCCAGATCGGCTGCGCCCATGAAGACGTCGCGCGGCACGAGCGCCGCGCGTTGCAACGGATAAAGACCCGCGCCGAGCACGCCGCGAACGATTTCGAGCGTTTTGAAGCGTGCGTCGGAGATCAGCAAGGCGAGCGCGAGCACGACGAAGAACACCAATCGTGCGAGGGCGGATGGGCCTTGCTTGAACAGGGGCGGCGGACTGTATTCCATGGTCGGCGCCGGGGGCGTAAGCGGTTGGGTGAGGCGGCGGCGCGCTGGAAACGCGGGTTCAGCGCACGGAGGCTGGTTGTACCAGCCAACGGCAAACCGGCCCGCAAGGGGCCGTTTGCCAGATCCGTGCTACTGACATGAACTCGCTCGCTTACTCGTACGAGAAGATGCTGCCGAGCTTGTCCATGCGTTCGAGCGCCATGCCCGAGCCGCGGACGACGCAAGTCAGCGGGTCTTCGGCGACGAGCACCGGCAGGCCGGTTTCTTCGGCCAGCAGACGGTCCAGATCGCGCAGCAGCGCGCCACCGCCCGTCAGCATCATGCCGCGCTCGGCGATGTCCGCGCCGAGTTCCGGCGGCGTTTGTTCGAGCGCGATCTTCACCGACGACACGATCTGGTTCAGCGGGTCTGTGAGCGCTTCGAGAATTTCGTTGCTGGAGATGGTGAAGCTGCGCGGAATGCCTTCCGACAGATTGCGGCCCTTCACTTCCATTTCCTTGACTTCTGAACCCGGGAAGGCCGAGCCGATTTCTTTCTTGATGGCTTCGGCGGTTTGCTCGCCGATCAACATGCCGTAGTTGCGGCGGATGTAGTTGACGATGGCTTCGTCGAACTTGTCGCCGCCTACGCGCACCGAGCCCTTGTACACGATGCCGCCGAGCGAGATCACGCCGACTTCGGTCGTGCCGCCGCCGATGTCCACGACCATGGAGCCGGTAGCTTCCGACACAGGCAGGCCCGCGCCGATTGCGGCGGCCATGGGTTCTTCAATGAGATACACCTGCGAAGCGCCCGCACCGTGCGCGGCTTCCTTGATGGCGCGGCGCTCGACCTGGGTCGAACCGCATGGCACGCAGATGATGATGCGCGGCGACGGCGAGAACATGCGCGATTCGTGAGCAGTTTTGATGAACTGCTTGATCATCTGCTCCGTTACCGTGAAGTCGGCAATCACGCCGTCTTTCATGGGGCGGATCGCTTCGATATTGCCCGGCACCTTGCCAAGCATCTGCTTGGCTTCCTTGCCGACTGCCTGAATGGTTTTCTTGCCGTTGGGACCGCCTTCCTGGCGGATCGAAACCACCGACGGTTCATCAAGAACGATGCCCTTGCCACGCATGTAGATGAGCGTGTTGGCGGTGCCTAGATCAATCGCCAGATCGTTGGAGAAGTAGCTGCGCAAAAAACCGAACATTCAAAATCCTGTCTCGCTTGGGGCCGGGCCTCGCAACGTTGCGCAGGGCGGCAGCGGAAAAAAATAACAGCTTCAACCGGGCGATGCGGCGCCACAGGAGCTTGAAGCTGCGGGGGAGTCTACCGGAGGCCGGTGCAAAGCCACGCCAGAAATATCCGAACTATCTTTACGAATTGTCCAGAAAGGCCTTGGTAAGTCGGTCCGGGTTTGGGTCGAACGCGTAATGATACCTTATAATTTTGGATGTTTTGAAGGAAACGGACGGCACTTTTTGCCGCCGCTGGCCCCTTTTTCCAGGTCTTCCTTCAGCGTCGTAACCCGCTGTCGCAGCGCGCTTTTCCCGCTGCGGCGGTCCGCCACTTTTTCCGGTGACTGCATGGCTTTGACCCTGACCGATGTAAAGCGTATCGCGCATCTCGCGCGGCTCGAACTGGCCGACGCCGACGCCGAACACACGCTTGTCCAGCTCAACGACTTTTTCGGCCTCGTCGAGCAGATGCAGGCGGTCGACACCGCGGGTATCGCGCCGCTTGCCCATCCGATCGAGCAGATCGAAGACGTGGCGCTGCGTTTGCGCGACGACGCGGTAACCGAAACGATCGAACGCGAAGCTTTCCAGCGTCCTGCGCCGGCCGTGCAGGACGGCCTCTACCTCGTGCCCAAGGTGATCGAGTAACGCTCGCGCAGCGGCTCCCGGCGCGGCCTGCGAGCAGCAAGCCGTAGAGCGGCTTGCCGTTGCACGAGCCTATCGCGTGGTTCTTTCGCGTGATTCTTTTTTAGCCGGATTCCTCGGTTCGGCTTGCCGGCGGGCAACCGGACGCCTCCACGGCAGCGCGATCCGCGCTGCCGCGCTCTCCAGGATAAAACGCAATGCATGAAAAAAGTTTGACCGAACTGCGCGCCGCACTGACGGCTAAGGAATGCTCAGCCGTCGAGCTGGCGCAACTCTATCTCAAGCGCATCGACGCGGCCAACAGCCTGAACGCGTTCATCCAGGTCGATCCGGACCTGACGCTCGCGCAGGCGAAAGCCGCGGACGCGCTGCTTCATGCGGGCCACGGCGGTCCGCTGACCGGCGTGCCGATCGCGCACAAGGACGTGTTCGTGACCAAGGGCTGGCGCTCCACTGCCGGCTCGAAAATGCTGTCGAACTACGAGAGCCCATTCGACGCAACCGTGGTCGAGCGTCTGCAGAAGGCCGGCATGGTGTGCGTCGGCAAAACCAACATGGACGAGTTCGCCATGGGCTCATCCAACGAAAATTCGTACTTTGGTCCGGTGCAGAATCCGTGGGATCGTCAGGCAGTGCCGGGCGGTTCGTCGGGCGGCTCCGCAGCGGCTGTCGCCGCGCGCCTCGCGCCTGCTGCGACCGGAACCGATACGGGCGGATCGATCCGTCAGCCGGCGTCGTTCTCGGGCATCACCGGCATCAAGCCGACGTACGGTCGCGTGTCGCGCTACGGCATGATCGCGTTCGCGTCGTCGCTGGATCAGGGCGGCCCGATGGCGCAAAGCGCCGCCGACTGCGCCACGCTGCTCAACGCCATGGCCGGCTTTGACGAGCGCGATTCGACGAGCCTCGTGCGCGACGATGAAGACTACACGCGCTACCTCGGCCAGCCCTGGAAAGAGGACGGCGCCGGCAAGCCGCTCGCCGGCCTGCGCATCGGCTTGCCGAAAGAGTATTTCGGCGCGGGTCTCGCCGACGACGTGCGTGCCTCGATCGACGCCGCGTTGAAGCAATACGAAGCGCTCGGCGCGACGCTGGTCGAAGTGACGCTGCCGAAAACCGAACTGTCGATCCCGGTCTACTACGTGATCGCACCGGCGGAGGCGTCGTCGAATCTGTCGCGTTTCGACGGCGTGCGCTTTGGTCATCGCGCCGCGGAATATGGCGATCTGCTCGACATGTACAAGAAGTCGCGTGCCGAAGGTTTCGGTCCCGAAGTGAAGCGCCGCATCATGGTCGGTGCTTACGTGCTGTCGCACGGCTACTACGACGCGTACTACCTGCAGGCGCAAAAGATCCGCCGCATCATCGCGCAGGACTTCCAGGAAGCGTTCAAGCAGTGCGACGTGATCATGGGACCGGTCGCGCCTTCGGTGGCGTGGGACCTGGGCGCGAAAGGCGACGATCCGGTACAGATGTATCTCGCCGACGTGTACACGTTGTCCGTGAGCCTTGCGGGTCTGCCTGGCATGAGCGTGCCGTGCGGCTTCGGCGCCGGCGCGAACGCGCGGCGTCCGGTGGGATTGCAGATCATCGGCAATTATTTCAATGAAGCCCGGATGCTGCAGGTGGCCGACGCGTTCCAGCGTGCGACCGACTGGCACCGCAAAGCACCCGCAGGAGTGTGAGCACCATGACCAAGCAATGGGAAGTCGTGATCGGTCTGGAGACCCACGCGCAACTGTCCACGCAATCGAAGATTTTCTCGGGCGCCCCGACGCAATTCGGCGCCGCGCCGAACACTCAGGCGTGCCCCGTCGATCTGGCCTTGCCCGGCACCTTGCCGGTAATGAACCGCGGCGCTGTCGAGCGCGCGATCCAGTTCGGTCTCGCAATCGGCGCAACCGTCGCGCCGCGCAGCATCTTCGCGCGTAAAAACTATTTCTACCCCGATCTGCCGAAGGGCTATCAGATCAGCCAGTACGAAATTCCCGTCGTGCAGGGCGGCCAGGTGACGATTCAGGTGCCGGCCAATGAAAAGGCGGGCAATCCAGCGTACGAGAAAGTCGTCAACCTCACGCGCGCTCACCTTGAAGAAGACGCGGGCAAGTCACTGCACGAAGACTTCGCGGGCATGACGGGCATCGACCTGAACCGCGCGGGCACGCCGCTGCTCGAAATCGTCACCGAGCCGGAAATGCGCAGCGCGGCCGAGGCGGTCGCGTACGCGAAAACGCTGCACACGCTTGTAACGTGGCTCGGTATTTGCGACGGCAACATGCAGGAAGGTTCGTTCCGGTGCGACGCCAACGTGTCGGTGCGTCCGGTCGGTCAGGCGGAATTCGGCACGCGCGCCGAGATCAAGAACCTGAACTCGTTCCGCTTCCTTGAGGAAGCGATCCAGTACGAGGTGCGCCGTCAGATCGAACTGATTGAAGACGGCGGCACGGTGGTGCAGGAAACGCGTCTGTACGATCCGGACCGGCGTGAAACGCGCTCCATGCGCAGCAAGGAAGACGCGCACGATTACCGCTATTTCCCCGATCCCGATCTGATGCCGCTCATGATCGACGCGGCGTGGGTCGCGCGCGTGAAGAGCGAACTGCCGGAACTGCCGGAAGCGATTCAGCAGCGCTTCGTGTCGCAATACGGTTTGACGCCGTACGACGCCAACGTGCTGACGTCGAGCAAGGCGATGGCCGCGTACTACGAAGCGGTGGTCGTCAAGCTCGGTGCGGCGAACGCGAAGGTCGCGGCGAACTGGCTGATGGGCGAGGTGTCGTCGCAACTGAATCGCGAAGGTCTCGATATGGTCGACTGCCCGGTGTCGTCCGCGCAACTGGCGTTGCTGCTGCAGCGTATTGCCGACGGCACGATCTCGAACAAGATTGCGAAGGAAATTTTCCTCGCGATCTGGGAAGAGAAGGCCACCGACGAAGCCGCCGCGGACCGCATCATCGAAGCGAAGGGTTTGAAGCAGATTTCGGATACGGGCGCGCTGGAAGCGATCATCGACGAAGTGCTCGCCGCGAATCAGAAGTCGGTAGAGGAATTCCGCGCGGGCAAGGAAAAGGCGTTCAACGCGCTGATCGGCCAGGCAATGAAAGCGACCAAGGGCAAGGCAAATCCGGCGCAGGTGAACGAACTGCTAAAGAAAAAGCTGTCCTGAGCCGGAGCCGGGTTAAAGCCAGATTGAAGTGCGGTTGAAGAATTACGGCTGAAGTGTTCGCGCTTTGGCGACAGCGGGCTGTTGCCGGAAACGAAAGTGGGGCAACGGCCCGTTTTATTTTGCGGCCCCGCTTTTGCGAACCGCTGAACGCAGATCACGGAGTGTGTGGATGGCGAAGCAACCCGAACTCGACGATTTCCGCGTGCCATATTTCGACGGCAGGAAGAAAAGCAAATTTTCGCTCGACGATTTCGATCCGGCCGCGAAGCCATTTTCCACGGGTGCGAAAGACTCCGACCGCGCGCGTCTCTCGGAGATCGGCGCGAAGCTCGACAACTTGCAGGAGTGCCTGCATGCGCAGCAGAAGCGCCGCGTGTTGCTGGTGCTGCAAGGCATGGATACGAGCGGCAAAGACGGCACGATCCGCGCGGTGTTTCACGAAGTGGATCCGCTCGGCTTACGCATCGTGCCATTCAAGGCGCCGACGCAAGGCGAACTCGCGCACGATTTCCTGTGGCGCGTGCATTCGCAAGCGCCCGCGGCCGGCGAGCTGACGATCTTCAACCGCAGCCACTACGAAGATTTGCTGGTGCCGACCGTGCTCGGCGCGCTCGATGCGCCGGCCTTCGACGTGCGCTGCCGCCACATTCGCCAGTTCGAGGAGTTGCTTGCCGACAGCGGCACGACGATCATCAAGTGCATGCTGCATATTTCGAAAGACGAACAGCGCGCGCGCCTGCAAGCGCGGATCGACGATCCGACCAAGCACTGGAAATTCGACGTGTCCGATCTCGACGCGCGCAAGCAGTGGGACAAGTATCAGGCCGCCTATCGCGACGCCTTGGCCGCGACTTCCACCGAATACGCGCCGTGGTACGTGATTCCCGCGGATTCGAAAACGCATCGCAACGTGATGGTCGCAGAGTTGCTGCTGCGAACCTTCGGAGCGTTGAAGCTCGAATATCCGCCCGCGAAAGAATCGCTGAAGGGCGTCGAGGTCGAATGACCTTTGCCCTGAACTCAGGAACGAATCCCATAACGATCGAAGACAAAGGAACGACATGTTGCGTGTGATTACCGCCAACCTGAACGGCATCCGCTCAGCAGCCAAGAAGGGTTTTTTCGACTGGTTCGGCGAGCAGAATGCCGACGTGCTGTGCGTGCAGGAAATCAAATGTTCGCAAGACGATATGACGCCGGAATTTATGGCGCCGCACGATTTCACCGGCTATTTCCAGCACGCTGTGAAGAAGGGCTATAGCGGCGCGGGCGTCTATACGCGTCACGAGCCGGACGAAGTGGTGATCGGCTTTGGCAGCGAGGAGTTCGATCCCGAAGGGCGCTATGTCGAACTGCGCTTCGGCAAGCTCTCGATCGTGTCGGTGTATGTGCCGTCGGGGTCGAGCGGTGAAGAGCGTCAGCAGGCCAAGTACCGTTTCATGGACGAGTTCATGCCGCATCTCGCGGAACTCGCGCGCGAGCGTGAAGTGATCCTGTGCGGCGATGTGAATATCGTCCACAAGGAAATCGACATCAAGAACTGGAAGAGCAACCAGAAGAATTCGGGTTGCCTGCCGGAAGAGCGCGCGTGGCTGACGAAGCTTTTCGACGAAGTCGGTTACGTCGACGTGTTCCGTACGCTCGATCAGCGGCCCGAGCAATACACGTGGTGGAGCAATCGCGGCCAAGCGTATGCGAAGAACGTGGGGTGGCGGATCGATTATCAGATCGCGACGCCGGGCATCGCGAGCAAGGCGAAACGCACTGACGTGTTTCGCGACATCAAGTTTAGCGACCATGCACCGCTGACGATCGACTACGACCACGACGTAAAGAAGTGACTTCGCCTTTCTTTAAGCGGCTTGGAAGCCGGTAGCGGATCTTGAGCGGCTTCTAACGCCATGCGCTCAGGTCGCCCAAGCCGCCTTAATCGCGCACCAGCTTGCGGCGTGGGCGGCCGATGCCGGCATAGTCCGGCAGCGCGTCGACGCTTTTGCCGATGGCCTTCGCGTAGAGCGGCAGCATATCGGGCAAGCGCTTGATGATGTCCTGGCGGCGCGCCGGCGTGTACGGGTGCACGTAGATGAAGCCCTGATCGCGGTTGCTGTGCGTGGCCTGTGCGAGCTTGTCCCACAGCGTGATCGCCGCTCGCGGATCGAAGCCGGCGCGAGACGCAATATCGCTGCCGATCACATCGGCTTCCGTCTCGTCAGTGTTTTCGTACTTCATTTCGAGCAGCCGCGAGCCGATGCCGAGCGGCGCCGCGCCAAGATCCGCAAGACCGAATAGCTGCGGGATCGTGCCGGACGAATCGAGCTGACTTGCCTGCAACTGGCCAAGCCGCTCGCGCGCATGCTCACGCAGCGCATGCGCGATCTCGTGGCCTATCAGCATGCCCAGTTCGTTGTCGTTCAGATGCGCGCGGTCGAGCAGCCCGCCGTACACCACGATCTTGCCGCCCGGCAGGCAATACATGCGAATGTCGGGCGAACGCACCACGGCCACATCCCACTTCCAGCTCTTGGCCCGCTCGTTCCATTTGAGCGAGTACGGCATCATCTTGTCGACGATCGAGCGCACCCGCGTGACGTGCGCGTCGGTGTCGCCATACAGACGGTTTGCGTGCTCCGCGCCGTACGCGATCTGGCTGAACTCTTCGGCGGCTTGCGCCTCTAGCATCGGCGATGGAATCAGATTGCGGAACACCAGATAACCGCCGTAGCGCAACTGGTTGTTAGGACTGTATGACGCGGGTGCGGGCATGGTGGCCGGCGTTGCTGACGCTGACGTGGCGCCGGGCGCTTTTGCCGCGCCAGCGGGCGCCGACGTTGCCGCCGGTGTTTTCGCCGTGACCGGCGGTGGCGTCGATGGAGCGGGCGGCGTGCCTGCGGCCGGCGCGCTGCCGGGGCTCGTCGCGCTGTTCGCGGCCGGTGCAGCCGAAGTCGCGCTGTCTGAATTCGCCAGGGCTGCAGCGGACTTTGCGACCGGCGCAGGCGATTGCGGCGATGCGGCCGCCGTTGCGTTCGCAGTAGCGCTTCCCGGCGCACTGTTACCGACAGCCGGCGCCGCGGCCGCATATGTCCTGGACGGCATGGCGGCACTCACGAAGCTCACGCAGCCGATGACTAACGCAGCACGCAGCGCGCTTCGTCCGAGCGTGCGTAACCGGGCGGGCGAGGCGCCGGGCGCCAGCGGGCGCGTCGGAATAAACGCCTTCACGACCGGGTTCTCCACGGCGCGATGCGCACTAGCAGCAACATGCCGGGCAAGGCCAACGCGGTGCACACAATGAAGTAGTCGAACCAGCCGATTTTCGCGACCACATAGCCGCTCGCCGCAGACGCGAGCGTGCGCGGCACCGAAGCGAGGCTCGTGAAGAGCGCGAACTGCGTGGCCGTGTAACGCGGATCGGTAGTGCTGGCGATATACGCGGTGAAAGCCGCCATCGTCAGACCGGTGGAGAAGGTTTCGAAACCGTAGACGAGCGCGAGCGCGACCGAGCGCGGCTCGAGCTGCACCGCCCAATCGATGCCGACTAGCGCGAGCAGCTTCGTCGTGCCTTCGCTCAGCCACACGGCGATGTCGTAAAGCGCCGTCAGACCGGGCGACGCCGGTCCGAGATGCGCGAGCCAGGCGAAGCCGAGCGTCGACACCATCTGCAGGATGCCGAAAATCCACAAGCCTCGTCCGATGCCAATTTTCATCAGCCAGATGCCGCCGACAATCCCGCCCGCGAGACTTGCGCCGAACGCCGTGGTCTTCGCGATCACGCCGATCTGCGTGCGCGAAAAACCGATGTCGAGGAAGAACGACGTGGACAACGTTGTCGCCATCGTGTCGCCGAGCTTGTACAGAAAGATGAAGCCGAGCACGAACAACGCGCCGCGCCAACCGTCGCGTTCGAGGAATTCGCGGAATGGTTGCACGATCGCTTCGCGCAAATTTTTCGGCGGCGTGCCGTGCACCTCGGGTTCACGCACTACCAGCGTCATCACCATGCCCGGCAGCATGAACGCAGCGGTCACCATAAAAACAGTGGTCCACGGTAAATGATCCGACAGAATCAGCGCGAGCGAACCAGGCACCAGCGCAGCGATCTTATAGGCATTCACATGCACCGCATTGCCGAGCCCTTGCTGCGTATCGCTTAGCAATTCGCGCCGGTATGCATCGATCGAAATGTCCTGGCTTGCGCCGAAAAACGCGACCAGAGCCGTCAACGCCGCGACCGACCAGATTGCATCGCGCGGCGACACGAAACCTAGCGTGGCAATGGCGCCCGCAACCAGAATCTGCGTGACGAGCATCCAGCCGCGCCGCCTGCCTGGACGCCAGCCCGGAAAGCGCGGGACGTAGCGGTCCATCAGCGGCGCCCAGATGAACTTCCAGGTGTACGGAAACTGGATCAGCGCAAAGAGGCCGATCTCCTTCAGATTGACGCCTTCGGAGCGTAACCACGCCTGCACCAGGTAGACGAGCGTGAACAGCGGCAATCCGGACGTAAAGCCGAGAAAGACGCAGATCAGCATGCGCGTATTCAGAAACGCGCGCCAGCCGGGATGTTCTTCGTGAGCGGTAAGTGCAGGCGCCTCGTGCGGCGGGTTCGACATGTGGATAACTTGCGTTAGCTTTTCTTGACGCGATAGACCGCAAGACTACCACGCCAGTTCACCCCCCACCGCACCGTCTGACCGTCGTGCAGCACGACGCGGTCGAGAATTTCGATGCCGACCTCAGGCGCGAGCGCTTCGAAATCCTTGATGGTGAGCACCCGAACGTTCGGGGTGTTGTGCCATTGATAGGGCAGCGACTTCGACACCGGCATGCGCCCTTGCAGCACCGAAAGCCGGTGCGCCCAGTAGCCGAAGTTCGGGAACGACACGATGCATTCCCGGCCGACCCGCACGGTTTCGCGCAAAATCGCGGCGGTCTGATGAATGGTTTGCAGTGTCTGCGATAGAACGGCGAAATCGAAGCTGCCGTCTTCGAAAAGGCGCAGGCCGTCTTCGAGATTCTGCTGGATCACGTTGACGCCGTTTTGCGTCGCGGCCAGCACGCCCGCGTCGTTGATCTCGATGCCGTAGCCGAGCACGTCGAGTTCCTCGGTGAGCAGCGACAGCAGCGAGCCGTCGCCGCAGCCCAGATCCAGCACAGTGGCGCGCGGTTCCACCCAGCGGGCGATCGCACGAAAGTCGGGGCGCAGCGCCAGATAATCGAGTGCTCGCTGGTTCATGCGTTCACCTCGTTCGCAATACGGTCGTAGTAGGCGCGCATCACGTTGTGATAGCGCGCGTCGTCGAGCAGGAAGGCGTCGTGGCCGTGCGGCGCGTCGATTTCCGCATACGTCACGGTGCGCTTGTGATCGAGCAGCGCCTTTACGAGTTCGCGCGAGCGGGCCGGCGCGAAACGCCAGTCGGTCGTGAAGCTCGCAATCAGATATTTGGCGGTGGTGTGCGCAACAGCTGCTGTCAGATCGCCGTCGAAGGCTTTGGCCGGATCGAAGTAATCGAGCGCGCGCGTGATCAGCAGATACGTGTTCGCATCGAAGTAGTCGGCGAACTTGTCGCCCTGATAGCGCAGATACGACTCCACTTCGAACTCCACGTCGAAGTTGAAGTTGTACGCGTCGAGCGCACCTTCCGCGCGGCGCAGTGAGCGGCCGAATTTCTCGGCCATGTCGTCGTCCGACAGGTACGTGATGTGGCCGATCATCCGCGCGACGCGCAAGCCACGCCTCGGCTTCACGTTATGCGCGTAGTAGTTGCCGCCGTGGAAGTCGGGGTCCGAAAGAATCGCCGAGCGCGCCACCTCGTTGAACGCGATGTTTTGCGCGGACAACTTAGGCGTCGACGCGACGACGATGCAGTGCGCGACGCGCGCCGGATACATCATGCTCCACGCGAGCGCCTGCATGCCGCCGAGGCTGCCGCCCATGACCGCAGCGAAGCGTTCGATGCCGAATTCATCGGCGACGCGCGCCTGCGCGTGGACCCAATCTTCCACCGTCACCACGGGGAACGTCGCACCGTACGGATTGCCGGTGGCAGGGTCGATGCTCATGGGCCCTGTCGAGCCGAAGCAAGAGCCCAGATTGTTCACGCCGATCACGAAGAATTTGTTAGTGTCGAGCGGCTTGCCGGGACCGACCATGTTGTCCCACCAGCCGATGTCCTTCGGATTGTCCGCATAGACGCCTGCGACGTGATGCGAGGCGTTCAACGCGTGACACACCAATACCGCATTGCTGCGCCCGGCGTTGAGCGTGCCGTAGGTCTCGACCATCAGGTCGTAGCCGGCCAGCGAGCTGCCGTTCTGCAGACGCAGCGGCTCGGTGAAATGCATTTTTTGTGGAGCGACGATACCGATCGATTCCATTCATTCCGCCATTTGACAAAGACAGGGCGGCTAGATGGCGTCGGCAAAGCACGGGGAGAACGACTTGTGCGCGGCTGACGACCTCTTTAGCCGCATTTATAGTGAACCGCGGAAGTGTTCCAGTGGTTCGCGCGCCCGCAATCGAGTCAGCAAATCGGCGCGTAATATGTTTTCAAGCACGTTTTCAAACGTGTTCTGGATTGCGGTGTTCGGAACCTGGGAGGTTCTTGTTCGAGTGCCGCAGTCAGGCGCAAAGTATAGCGGAAAAATGCGCGCGGCAGCGTTAGACTGCCCGGCTGGCGTGCCTTCTTCGAGCGGACTACTGAAGGATCACTCGCAATTGTGGGTCGGCCTCGTCGGCCGGCATGCGGACAAAGCCGCTGCGAACGAAGCGATGCCAGCGGCCGATGATATAGCTCAACAGCAGGCTAGCCCTCACGGCAGGATCGTAGTCCGCCGGAACCGGGACCGGCACTGATGTATCCTGCGCGGATACATCATCATTCATCGCCCCTAGCCGCAGACATTGCTTCAGTGAAGCTTCGACGCGCTCGAGCATCTGGTTGACACGGTCGGTCAGCCGCTCATGCTCGCCGACTAGCGCTTCGCAGGTCAGCACGCGCGTCATGCCGGGATTCTTCGCCGAAAAATTCAGCAGCATCAACGCGATCGCGCGCGCCTGCAGCACACCGTTGTTCTCTTTGTCGACGATCTGGTTGATCAGCCCGAAAATGGTCTGTTCGATGAACTCGATTAGGCCTTCGAACATTTGCGCTTTGCTCGCGAAGTGACGGTACAGCGCGGCTTCCGACACACCGAGCCGCGCAGCAAGCGCCGCCGTGGTGATCTTTTCGCCCTTCGGCGCTTCGAGCATGACGGCGAGCGTCTGCAGAATATGCACGCGGCGCTCGCCCGGCTTCAGACGCTGCGCGCGCGGGACAGCCGGCGCGGCGGCTTCGTGTTCGGCTACGGCTTCGTCAGGCTTGTCGATCGGCTGCATGGCTGTCGTCCCGTCTGCTGTCCCTTCAATCGAACCGAGCGGGTGCCCAGTCGTAGCGATTTTAACGAACGAATGTTGCGATCGACATAATGCGGTCGCCCCGTGCCTGGCAGCCGCGTGGGCACACCGTCCGCGTGCGGCTTGCGCGGCAGATGCCCGGTGATCCACACCGTGCGGATGCCGAGTCGGCGGTAGTTCTTCAGATGCGAGCGCGTATCTTCGACGAGGATCACGTCCTTCAGTGAGACGTGAGCATCGCGCATGGCCTTGCGCAGCATCGCATGATCGGGTTTCGCGCGCCAGCGGCGCCGGTCGCGCATATGCTCGATGGCGATCACCTGCTCGAACAGACCCTCGATGTGCAGTTCCGCCAGCACCGCGCGCGCATACGCCTCGGGCGCGTTGGTCAGCACTATCTTGCGGCCGGGCAGCGCCGCGACGAGACGCGCGACTCCGCGCTCGTGGCGGATCATCGAGCCGAGATCGGGGAAAGTGTGCACGACTTTCAGAAAGTCGTTTGCGTCGAGCGGATGGTGGCGCGTCAGGCCCAGCAGCGCCGCGCCATAGCGCTGTGTGTAGCCGGTGCGCAGACGGTTGGCTTCGTCGAGCTCCACTTGCAGCGCGTCGATGATGTACTGCGTCATCGCCTGATTGATCGCAGGGAAAATGGCGTGCGACGCGTGATGCAGCGTATTGTCGAGATCGAACAGCCAGACCGGACCACCACCAGCAATCTGCGGACGGCGGCGTCGGGAAGTGGGGGTGCGCATGATGGAAAGGCCGTTCAGGCGCCGTGCGCCGCAACGAGGCCGCACGGCAGATGCAGTATATCCGGCGTGACGGGCACATGAGGCGCCTCAAAGCTGCGCGCCTTATGTGCCGGATTTGCGACAGGGATCAATGCGAGCGGATCATTGTGCCGAACGGCTGTTCGGTGAGAATTTCGAGCAGCACCGAATGTTCGATACGGCCGTCGATGATGTGTACCGAGCGCACGCCGCTCTTGGCCGCGTCCAGCGCCGACGAGATTTTCGGCAACATGCCGCCGGAGATCGTGCCGTCCGCGAAGAGCCCGTCGATTTCTCGCGCGGACAGGTCGGTCAGCAGATTGCCTTCCTTATCCATCACGCCGGGAATGTTCGTCATCATCACGAGCTTTTCCGCATTCAGCACGACCGCCAGCTTGCCCGCGACGAGATCGGCGTTGATGTTGTATGACAGGCCGTCTTCGCCGAAACCGATCGGCGAAATCACCGGAATGAACGCATCGTCTTGCAGCGCCTTCACAACGGCCGGATTGATCGCTTCCACTTCGCCGACCTGACCGATGTCCACGTATTGGCCGGGATTGTCACGGTCCGGCATCAGCATCTTGCGCGCATGGATGAGGCCGCCGTCCTTGCCGGTCAGCCCGACTGCGTGACCGCCGAAATGATTGATCAGCGTGACGATGTCCTGCTGCACTTCGCCGCCGAGCACCCATTCGACGACTTCCATCGTTTCTTCGTCGGTGACGCGCATGCCTTGAATGAACGTGCCCTGCTTGCCGATCTTCTTCAGCGCCTGGTCGATTTGCGGACCGCCGCCGTGCACGATGACCGGATTGATGCCGACCAGCTTCAGCAGAATCACGTCGCGCGCGAAGCCCTGTTTCAGCCGCTCCTCCGTCATGGCGTTGCCGCCGTATTTGATGACCACGGTCTTACCGTGATACTGGCGAATGTAGGGCAGCGCCTCGGCCAGGATTTCAGCCTTCAGGGTGGGCGCAATCTGCGAAAGGTCGGGAAGCTCGGACATGGCGGCTGGCTCGGGCACGGAACAGTTAAAACAGGGCGAATTGTACAGGACTGGCGCGCTGCAACAGGGTTTTCAACATATGCGCGGGCGGCGCGCAACAGCCGTTTTCCGCACCGCGCGATCGCTGCGTGCAGCGCCAGTAGACGGTGAAGCGTACCGCGCTTGCCGCGTGCCTGTGAACTAGCCGAATGGATGACTAACGGCGGCGCGCTAGCCGTGGCATCATTTCCTCGTCGATGCCTCGCGAGACCGTCCGCCCGTCATGAAACCGTCCGCCTCCCGCCCACAAGGCAGCGCGCGCTGCCCGCGCTGCGGCAATGCGTTCGATTGCGCGATGCATGCGCAGCCGTTCGACTGCTGGTGCCGCGAGATGCCGGCTTTGCCGCCGGAGCGACTCGACCCGACCGGCCGTTGTCTTTGTCCCGAATGCCTTGCTGCGGAAATCGCGCGAGCGGCCCAGCCGGAGCCCGGCGCGAATTCACCGTGAAGGCCGTGCGGACCGTTCAGTTGCCGCTGAAGTTTAGCTAGCGTCGCCGCCAGGCGAGGCCGCCCTGTGCCGGGCCGCGAGTGCGCCGAGATCGTGGGCGACGGCCTCGAGCGCCGGCTCCCACTCGCCGAACTGCGCCTGCCGGCACAGCGTCGCGCTCGGATACCACGGGCTGTCGTTGCGGTCGATCAGCCAGACCCAGTGCGGATTGACGTCGAGCAACACCCAGGTGCGCTGTCCAAGCGCGCCGCTGAGATGTGCCGCCGACGTGCACACAGTGATTACCAGGTCGAGCGCGCCGACAAACGCGGCGGTGTCGTCGAAGGTCGCGAATTCCGCCGTGTAGTCGGTTATCGGCAGGCCGGCTGCGTGGGCCGCGCTCACATCTGCGCTCGCGCCCGGTTGCAGCGAATAGAACGCCACGTCGCGCATGCCGCCGAAATGCTTCGCATAACGTTCCCAGCCGACGCGCCGGAACGGATTGCGTTGATGACCGTGGCTGCCGGTCCATGTCAGTCCGACTTTGAGCCGCGACTCGCCGGCAAGCCGCTGTTGCCAGCGCTTCACTGCCGCTGCGTCCGCGTGCAGGTACGGCGTGCTCCCGGGAATCGTCGCCTCGCGTGTGCCGAAGATCAGCGGCAGGCTCAACAACGGAACTTCCAAATCGAACGGCGGAAGCGATTCGACTCCACCGCCCGCGGAGTAGTCGTCTACATAACCGCCAAGACTGCGTGCGAGCAATGCGCCCATCGGCGGGAACGAGTTCCAAGCGAGGCGGCCGCCTTCGCGATGCACACGCTCGGCCAGCATCGGGATATAGCGGCTGAACTGCAGCACATCGCCCATGCCTTGCTCGCCCCACACAAGCAGCGTTTTGCCGGTTAGCGGCTCGCCGTTCCATGTGGGCGCGGGCATCTCCGGCCGGTTGCCGCGCAATTCCGAGGAGCCTGTCCAGCGCGCTTCGTGCGACAGCCAGCCATTAGCATAATCGCCGCTCATGAGTTGCAGCATCGCGAGGTTCGAACGCATGGTGGCGTCAGTGGGCGCCAGCGCGCAAGCTGTTTGCGCGGCTTGCGCCGCCTCGGCCCAGCGTTGCGCTTCACGTAGCGTCAGCGCATAGTTGTTATGAGCCAGCGGGTTTAGCGGCGCGCACTGGACAGCTCGCGCACCGGCTTCGACCGCGCGGGGCAAATCCAGATTCTTGCGGTAAGCGCTTGCGAGATTGATCCAGCCATTGCCATCGCTGGGTTGGTCCTGGACGGCGTCTTCGAGAAGCGCAATCTGTTCGCTCACGTCGCCGTCGGTGAACGCAAGAGCGCCAGCGAGATTACAGCGTAGCGACGGCAA
This sequence comes from Paraburkholderia rhynchosiae, assembly GCF_002879865.1. Taxonomy (GTDB): domain Bacteria; phylum Pseudomonadota; class Gammaproteobacteria; order Burkholderiales; family Burkholderiaceae; genus Paraburkholderia; species Paraburkholderia rhynchosiae. Next base: position 285,329 of record NZ_PNXY01000006.1, on the reverse strand, counting down.
TGCCGCGTCCAGTTCCAGCGCGCGGCGATATGGACCGACGGCCTCTGCATGGCGGTCCGCCATCTGCAGCGCGTAGCCGAGACGAAAGTGCGCATGCACGTTCCCGTTGTCGAGTTGCGCAATAATGGCGGCCAGTTCGATCGCGTCGTCATGGCGTTGCTGTTGAACCAGGGTGTGGACCAGCGATGCCAGCGACTCGTCGTCCAGAGGATGGAGTTGCGCGGCGGCACGGAGTGATTGCGCCTCGGATTCCGCTGCACTGTTCCGACGGGCGGTGGCGGCATGCCGCATAAAGTTAAGGAAAGCTGACGAGATGTCAGAGGTGTCCATGGATAATTGAGGCCGCAGGCCGGGCGTAACGGACCAGCCTGCTTTCGCTGTCAGGAAAACGTCCATGGTATCGCCGTATGGCGACGACGTAATTGGGACGATTCCCAACGGGTAAACTGAAGCCATGCATCGTATAACCAACACCGGCCGCGTTAATCTCGGTCATCTGTTCTGGCTGCGCAGTCTAGCGATCATCGGGCAGTTATTGACGATCGCTTTTGTGCAGATATTCATCGGCGTGCATTTGCCGTTGCCGGCCATGCTACTCGTCATCGCGCTCGAAGTGGTCTTCAACGGGCTCACGGGGTGGCGCGTGACGCAACAGCGGCCCGAATCGAACATGGAGTTGTTCGGCCAGATATGGGTCGACCTCGGCGCATTGTCGGCGCTGTTGTTTCTGTCTGGCGGCACCACCAATCCATTTGTTTCGCTCTATCTGCCATCGCTTGCCATTGCCGCTGCGGTGTTGCCGTGGCAACTGATGGCGTGGCTCGCCGCGTTCGCCGTCGCCTGCTATGCAGTGCTCGGCTTCGATTCGGTGCCGCTGAATCTCGACAATCCCGCGAATCTGTTCGACTACTACCGCGCCGGCATGTGGGTCAACTTCATGGTGAGCGTCGGCCTGATCGCGTGGTTCGTCGCGCGTATGTCGCGAGCCCTGCGGCTACGTGACGCAGCGCTCGGAGATGCACAGCAGCGCTTGCTTCACGACGAACGCGCGGTCGCGCTCGGTGTTCAGGCAGCTACCGTCGCTCACGAAATCGGCACGCCTCTGTCTACAATTGCGATGCTGTCCGAAGAATTGCGCGACGCGGCGCGCACCGACAAAGGGCTCGCGCCGTACAGGGCCGATCTCGAATTGCTCGAACAACAGATGGGCTTATGCACGTCGGCGCTTGCCAGATTGCGCAGCCGCGCATCGACCACCACCAATCGTCAGCCGGTCGACGAGTGGCTCGAATCGTTTGCCGAGCAGTGGCGCTTGCGTCATCCGCATGTGAAGTTCGAGCGGATCGGTGCGCCGCCCGCGGATGTCAGTCTTGACGACACGGTTGCCGTGAGTCAGATTCTGACGATTCTGCTCGACAACGCCGCGCGCGCGAGCCGCGATCACGTCACGCTGTCTTGTACGTTGGCGGCGCGCGGCGATCAGGTCGAATTTGAAGTATGCGATGCAGGCCCTGGCATTCCGGCCGCGTTGCGCGGCTCGCTCGGCGCGATGCCGGTGGAGAGCACGCAGGGTGGGCATGGCGTCGGCTTGTATCTGGCTTTTTCGGCGGCGGCGCGTCTGAAAGGGTCGATCGAACTGACCGACGTCAGTGCAATCAAGCCGCGTGGCACGCGCGCCGTTTTACGGTTGCCGCTTACCGCGCGCGAAATTTCCGGCACGGACCGTCAAGGCGCCGCGCCATCCAACACGGAGAAACAGGCATGAGCGAAATGAATTTTCTGGTGATCGACGACGACGAGGTGTTCTCCGGCATCCTCGCGCGCGGCCTGACGCGGCGCGGCTATACGGTGAGCGAAGCCCACAACGCAGACGAGGCGATCAAGCTGGCCAATCAGCAGAAGTTCAGCCAGATCACGGTGGATCTGCACCTTGGCAACGACTCGGGCCTCACGCTCGTCGCGCCGTTGCGCGATTTGCAGCCCGACGCGCGCATGCTGGTGCTGACCGGCTATGCGAGCATCGCCACCGCGGTGCAAGCGGTGAAAGACGGCGCGGACAATTACCTGGCGAAGCCTGCCAACGTCGAAACGATTTTGTCGGCGCTGCAAAGCGAGGCGAGTGCGTTGCAAGCGGAAGAGGCGATCGAGCATCCCACGCCGCTTTCGGTTGCACGTCTCGAGTGGGAGCATATTCAACGGGTGCTTTCGGAACATGGCGGCAATATCTCGGCCACCGCCCGGGCGCTGAACATGCATCGCCGGACCTTGCAGCGCAAACTCGCCAAGCGTCCGGTCAAGCAGTAAGCGCCGCTTTATCGCTACGCATCGCGGAAAAGAAAACGGGCCGCCTCTGTTATAGGCAGCCCGTTTTTTTGCGTCTTGCTACGCTTTACGTCACAGCACGTAACGCGACAGATCTTCGTCTTCCGCGACTTCGTTCAGCGCGCGATCCACATATGCCGCGTCGATCTGCACCGTTTTACCGGAGTGATTGCCGGCAGCGAACGAGACTTCCTCGAGCAGCTTTTCGATGACCGTGTACAGCCGGCGTGCGCCGATATTCTCGGTTTTTTCGTTCACCGAATAAGCGATTTCGGCCAGACGCCGAATGCCGTCGTCGGCGAATTGGAGCTGCACGTCTTCGGTGGCCAGCAATGCCTGGTATTGCTTGACGAGACTCGCGTCCGTCGACACCAGGATCGATTCGAAGTCGTTCACCGACAGCGAATCCAGTTCTACGCGGATCGGGAAGCGGCCTTGCAGTTCTGGAATCAGATCGCTCGGCCTGGCGAGATGAAACGCGCCGCTCGCGATAAACAGAATGTGGTCCGTCTTCACCATGCCGTACTTGGTGTTGATCGTGGTGCCTTCCACGAGCGGCAGCAGATCGCGTTGCACGCCTTGACGGGACACTTCACCGCCGCCGGCTTCATTGCGCGACGCGATCTTGTCTATTTCGTCGAGGAACACAATGCCGTTCTGCTCGACGTTCTGCACCGCCTTGGCTTTCACCTCTTCGTCGTTCAGCATCTTGCCGGCTTCTTCGTCGGTGAGAACCTTCAGCGCTTCCTTCACCTTCAGCTTGCGGCGCGTTTTCTTGCCGCCGCCGATGTTCGCGAACATTGAACGGATCTGCTCGGTCATGTCTTCCATGCCAGGCGGCCCCATGATGTCCATGCCGACTTGCGGCTGCTCGACGTCGAGTTCGATTTCCTTGTCATCGAGCAAACCTTCGCGCAGACGCTTGCGGAACGTCTGGCGCGTGGTGCCGCCTTCATCGGCGGTATCCACGGCGCTCGAACTCGAGCCGAAACCGACCGGACGCGCGCTCGGCAGCAGAATGTCGAGAATGCGGTCTTCGGCCTGGTCTTCGGCCTTGGTTCGCACTTTGCGCATTTCCGATTCGCGCGTCTGCTTGACCGAGATTTCGATCAGATCGCGCACGATGCTGTCGACGTCGCGGCCCACGTAGCCCACTTCGGTGAATTTGGTGGCTTCGATCTTGATGAACGGCGCATCGGCGAGCTTGGCCAGGCGCCGCGCGATCTCGGTCTTGCCGACGCCGGTCGGTCCGATCATCAGAATGTTTTTCGGCGTAATTTCCTGGCGCAGCGGGTCTTCAACCTGCTGACGGCGCCAGCGATTGCGCAGCGCTACGGCCACCGCTTTTTTCGCGCGGCCTTGGCCGATGATGTGTTTGTCGAGTTCCGAGACGATCTCGGCAGGGGTCATGGTGCTCATCGTGGGTCCTTACTCGATCGTCTCGATGACGCGGTTATGGTTCGTGTAGATGCACATGTCGCCGGCAATCTCCAGCGACTTCTCCACGATTTCGCGAGGCGACAACGCGGTGTTGTCGGCGAGGGCTTTCGCGGCGGCTTGTGCATAAGCGCCGCCCGAACCGATCGCGCAAATGCCACCTTCCGGATCGAGCACGTCGCCGTTGCCGGTGATGACGAGCGTGGTGGTCGCGTCGGCCGCGATCAGCATGGCTTCCAGGCGACGCAGCATGCGGTCCGTGCGCCAGTCTTTCGCGAGTTCGACCGCGGCTCGCGTGAGGTTGCCCTGGTGCTTCTCCAGCTTCGCCTCGAAGCGGTCGAGCAGCGAAAAGGCGTCCGCCGTGCCACCGGCGAAGCCGACCAGCACCTTGCCGTTATAAATGCGCCGGACCTTCTTCGCACCGCCTTTCATGACGATGTTGCCGAGCGTCACCTGGCCGTCGCCGCCTAGCGCGACCTTGTCGCCGCGGCGCACGGAGACGATCGTCGTGCCGTGAAATTGCTCCATATGCGTTCCTCTTTGCAAAGCGGGTAGGACGCGGCAGCGCGATGCACTACCGCATGAATCCTGGGAAGCGGACGGCGCGCGACGCGAAAAGTGAGCCACCTCGCGCGCTCGTGCAGCGCATGTCGGAATTATTTTAGGGCGTGCGCGGGCATATCAAGAGCCGGCAAATGGCATAAGACAAAAAACGTGGTTCGGCAGGGGCGATGCCCGCGATCCGCGGCGCAGCGGCGCGCAAAAGAAAAAAGGCGCACGGATCACCGTGCGCCTCTCGACGAAGCAGCGTTTTTTGGGCGCAGCGCCGAAGCCGCGCCGCCGGCGTTCAGTCGCCGAACAGCTTCTGGCGCAGTTCGCGGCGCTCCTGCGCCTCGAGCGACAGGGTGGCCGTGGGCCGCGCGAGCAGACGCGGAATGCCGATCGGCTCACCGGTTTCTTCGCACCAGCCATAGTCGCCAGAGTCGATACGCGCGATCGACTGCTGCACCTTCTTCAGCAGCTTGCGCTCGCGGTCGCGCGTGCGCAGCTCAAGTGCATGCTCTTCCTCGATCGTTGCGCGGTCGGCCGGGTCCGGCACGATTACGGTTTCGCGCAAGTTCTCGGTCGTCTGGCCGGCATTGCGGAGAATGTCCGCCTGCAGCTGTTCGAGCTTGTTCTTGAAGAAAGCGAGCTGATCCTCATTCATGTAATCCTTGTCGCTCATCTTCAGGATTTCGGCTTCGGTCAAGAGTCGTTTCGTCGTCATCTGGCTTACTTCTTCAATGTGAGGCAAAACTCTGCATAGTGCCCGCACTTTCGTATTGCCCGCAAGGCGCCTCGGGACGCTGAGCGCAGGGCGGGCACGGACGATGGACTGTCGTGACGCCGAAGCGCCTGGCGCCCACGTCGGGCGTCGCGACGCCAATGCGGGGCCGAACTCCTCTGGAAACCGATTCTCAAATGCTCCTGAGGTATTGCTCCCGGGCAGCAGGCCTTGTCAGGCTGCGGCGGCGGGCATTGTCGGCGTGTTCCCGGATAAGATTTTCCGGCGCCGCTTCAAGCCCGGCGCGCAGTACGTGATCACCGCGCACTGACCGGGCAAATCGTTCTCATTCTCCAGTGGGCACGTATTGTAACTGAATCACAATCCGGCACCGCAACTGGTGGAAATCCCTCTGCGGCGTCCCGGTATCCCGAAAATATAACGCGCGAACGGTCAAAAAGCGATGGTCGTACACGCATTAATACAGCAGGGTTTTCACGCGTTTTTCACACACGTGCGCCACCGCACATAACGCTGGGGCTATTCGGCCGCCGCGCGATGCTTTTTCGGCAGAAGATTACCGCGCGGCGAACGTCGCGCTCAGGCGAGACAGGCGTCCAGGCCGTCGGTAATCAGGTCTTGCGGCAGTTCAATGCCGATAAACACCATCTTGTTGGTCTTTTTCTCGACCGGCTGCCATTTCGCCGCGAGGTCGCTGCCCATCATCTGATGCACGCCCTGGAACACGACTTTGCGGTCGACGCCCTTCATGTACAGCACGCCCTTATAGCGAAGCAGGCGTTCGCCGTAAATCTGCAAGATGCCGCCGAGGAAATCTTCGAGCTTGTTCGGATCGAACGGGCGGTCGTTGCGATACACGAACGACTTGATCTTGTCGTCGTGATGCGCGTGATGGTGGTGCGCGTGGTCATGGCCTTCGTGATCGCAATGACCATGGTCGTGATCGCAGCTCGCGTGATCGTGATCCTCGTCGTGCGTATGGCCGTGCTCGTCGTGCGCGTGCGCGTGGCTGTGCGCGTGTTCGTCTTCGGCGAGGAAGTCCGGATCGATCTCGAGCTTCGAATTCAGGTTGAAGCCGCGCAGGTCGAAGATTTCCTTGATGTCCGCTTCGCCGAAGTTGACCATCCTGATCGCCGCCTTCGGATTCATATGCAGCAGACGGTGGCGCAAATCGGCCAGCTGTTGTTCGTCGACGAGATCGGCCTTGGTGATGAACAGGCGGTCCGCGAAACCGACCTGGCGCTGCACGACTTCATGCTCGTCCAGTTGATGGTTCGCATGCTTTGCGTCCACCAGCGTGATGATCGCGTCGAGCAGGAATTCGCTGGCGATCTGATCGTCCATGAAGAACGTCTGGGCGACGGGGCCTGGGTTCGCGAGCCCGGTGGTCTCGATCACCACGCGGTCGAAATCGAGCTTGCCCGACTGTTTCTGCGCGGCCAGGTCGCCGAGCACACGCGAGAGATCGCCGCGGATCGTGCAGCAGATGCAGCCGTTGCTCATCTGGATGATCTGCTCGCTCGTGTCCTGCACGAGAATTTCGTTGTCGATGTTCTCTTCGCCGAACTCGTTCTCGATCACGGCGATCTTCATGCCGTGCTTTTCGTTCAGGATGCGCTTGAGCAGGGTGGTTTTGCCGCTGCCGAGAAAGCCGGTCAGGATCGTGACTGGGATCATGTTGTTCGCCTATAGGTCGTGAAACGATGCGTGATCGAATGCGTAATGGCATGCATAAGCGCATGCATAAGCGGGCGCGGCTGGCTCACGGCGCGCAGCCCTGTCTAGCCGGATATTGAAACATATCTGTCAAGCCGGCGCTGGCGAGCGGTATTCCGAAGCCGCCGCGGCGCATGCGTCGATGCGAAATAACCGTGAAGTTATAGGCGATCAGGCAATTTGCAACAGCAGGCCCTTCAGGTATTCGCCTTCCGGAAATGCCGTCAGCAATGGATGATCCACCCCGGCGCCAAGGCGCTTGAGAATCCGCGCATCGACGCGCGCGTCCGCGGCCGCGCTGGCCACGATCTTCTGGAACAGTTCGGAATCGATTGCGCCGGAGCACGAATAGGTGAACAGCAGGCCGCCCGGGCGCAGCAGCTTCAGGCCGGTCAGGTTGATGTCTTTATAAGCACGCGACGCGCGGTCCACATGTTCGCGAGAAGGTGCGAATTTCGGCGGATCGAGCACGATCAGATCGAAGCGCTCGCCCTCGTCGTAAAGGCGGCGCAGCGTCTTGAACGCGTCGGCGTCGAGCCATGTGGCGCGTTCGGCGTCGAAGCCGTTCGCCGCCACGTTCTGCTGCGCGAGCGCCAACGCCTCGCCGGACGAATCGATAGAAACGACTCGCTTTGCGCCGCCTTTGAGCGCCGCCAGCGAGAAACCGCCGGTGTAGCAGAAGCAGTTCAGCACGTCACGATCCTGCGCGAGCTGCTGCACGAGCAGGCGGTTGTCGCGCTGGTCGACATAAAAGCCGGTCTTGTGGCCGTTGCGCACGTCCACGTGATAGCGCACGCCGTTCTCGCTTGCGATCAGCGCTTCCGAAGGCGGCTCGCCCGCCAGCACGCCGGTGATCTGTTCGAGCCCTTCCTTCTGACGAATCGACACGTCCGAACGCTCGTAGACGTTCGGGCAGCGCGTGGCGTCGACCAGCGCCGCGACGATCGCTTCCTTCCACGCTTCGACGCCCGCCGCCATGAACTGGCACACGAGCTGGCTGCGCTGGCCTTCGTCCTCGGCGATGTAGTGATCGACAATCAGGCCTGGGAGGCCGTCCGCTTCGCCGAAAATCAGCCGCACGGCGCCGGTGTCGTGAACCATGGTTCGACGGTGCGCAAGCGCCCGCTGCACGCGGCGCTTGAAGAACGCGTGATCGATCGGCTCGCTTTCGTCGAAGCTCCACACGCGGGCGCGAATCTGCGAGTGCGGACTGTAGGCGGCACGCGCGAGAAACCGGCCGTCGTGCGTGCGCACCAGCACGGTCACGCCGGGCGCGGGATTGCCGTCGATCCGGTCGATTGCGTTCGCATAGACCCACGGATGGCGGCGCAGCAGCGATTTTTCTTTCGACGGTTTGAGCGTAACGGTATTCATCAGGATGTCAGCGAGAGCAAAGGGCCGCGCGGCTTGCTGCGCACGTGCGGCGGATGAAGCGAAGGCGGAGACCAAAAATCCGCAAAAGCGGCGTCAGTCGCGTTTTTTGGCGCGTGGATGCGCCTGGTCGTAGACGTGCGCGAGATGCTGAAAGTCGAGCCCGGTGTACACCTGCGTGGCCGTGATGCTCGCGTGCCCGAGTAATTCCTGCACGGCGCGCAGATCGCCGCTCGACTGCAGCACGTGCGTGGCGAACGAATGCCGCAGTACGTGCGGATGCACATTGGCGGGAATGCCGGCGACGAGGGCCGCGCGCTTGACGCGCTCGCGCACCGCATTCGGCGACAGGCGATTGCCGCGGGCCGACAGAAAGAGTGGATGCGGGTCGTGCTTCACCATCTGGTCCCGCACCGCGAGCCACGCGTTCAGCGCGTCGAGCGCTTTGCTGCCGACCGGCACGATGCGGCGCCGGTTGCCCTTGCCGAGCACTTCAACTTCTGCGGAATCGAGCTTGAGCCAGCCTGCCGAGCGATAGCCGCCGGCATCGGCGAAACGGGCGTCGAGACCGACCAGCTCCGCCAGACGCAGCCCGGACGAGTAGAACAGTTCGAGCATCGCGTGATCGCGCAAACCTTCAGCCGATTCAGCTGCCGGGCTTTCCATCAGGCGGTTGGCGTCGTCGACGGACAGTGCTTTTGGCAGCGTCTTGGGCTGCTTGGGCGCGCGCACCGTCGCGACCGGATTGGCCGGCAAATCGACGCGGCCGGCGAGCCAGCGGTAAAACGCGCGCCACGCCGACAAGCGGTGGCTGATCGAACGCGCCGTCAGTCCGCCCGCATGCGCGCGCGAAACGGCGCCGCGAATATCGACGGCGCTGAGGCTTTCGAGCGGCCGGCCTTTGGCCAGCAGCCGGAGTTCTTCCAGTTCGTGCGTGTAGCCGCGCAAGGTATGCGCCGACAGTCGCCGCTCATGTTCGAGATTCGACAGATAGGCGGCGATGGGATCGGCTTCGGTCACGGTGGGCTTGATCGCTGGCTTTGGCTGGCGGCTAACGCGTGGCGCTCGCTGGATCAGCGCGGCAGAAGACGGCTGAGCGCGGCGCTCGCGAGGCCGCCGATCTGCGTAAGGAAGTCGGTCGCCATGCCCTCGTGGAAACGGCGCGCGTCGGCTGAGCCCATGACCAGCAGGCCGAACGCCGATGCTTCTTCCTTGCCTTCGGGATCGCGCAGCGCAAGCAGCGCAATCGACTCCGTGACATGCGCCGACTCGGGCGCTGCGCCGCCGGACGCGCTTTCGTCGGCAACACTGACCGCCGGCACGAGCCACTGCGCTGCCTCGAAGCCGGTGTTCGCGCCGCAGTAAGGTGCCGTGAGGCTGTTCGCGAAGATACGCACTTCTTCGCCGACGTGGCGCGCGAAGTCGGCCTGAGCAAACGGCTCCGCCACGTCCCACACGCGCAGCGCGGCTTGCGGCACGTCGAAAATGTCGCGCAAACCATTGGCGATCGTGCGGGGCAGCGCGTAGGGATCGCGCTCGGCCATCACGCGCATCGTCCAGCGGTTGAACTTGGAGGCGATGCTGTCGTTCTCGTGGCCGTAGCGCAGCAGTTCGGCGAGCCGGCGTTCAAGATGCTTGTTCTTGTCGCGCAACATTTCCATCTGCCGCTCCTGCAGCGACACTGCGGCCTTGCCGTGCGGGTTCGCAAGCCGGATGGTCGCGAGCATTTCCGCGTGTTCCGCGAAAAAATCGGGGTTGGCGAGCAGGTATTCGGCGACTTCGCGATCGTTCATGGTTTCGGCTAGAGGACTACAGACGACGCCTCGATGCGGCACGTCGGTCAGTCGGTCAATGAGTTAATGGATCATTCATGCGCCATTGAGCTGGACACCTTCAATCGGCCAGTTCGATCTCGCCTTCGAAGACGGTCGTGGCGGGGCCTGCCATCAGCAACGGTTCGTCTTCGTGCTTGCTGTCCCACGAGATAGTGAGCTTGCCGCCATGCGTATGGACGAGCACCGGCGCCTCCAGCAGTCCGCGGCGGATGCCCGCTGCAACTGCCGCACATGCGCCCGTGCCGCACGCCAGCGTTTCACCAGCGCCGCGCTCATACACGCGCAGTTTGATTTCGCTACGGCCGACGATCTGCATGAAACCCGCGTTCACTCGCTGCGGGAAACGCGCATGCCGCTCGATCACCGGACCTTCGACGAGCACAGCAAACTCCTCGACGTCATCGACCACTTGCACCGCGTGCGGATTGCCCATCGATACCACCGAAATCCAGCGCGTGGTGCCGTTCACGTCGAGCGGCCAAAGTGTATCGTCGCCTTCCCGGCGTCCTTCCAGACCTTTGGTGGCGAAGGGCACGCGCTCCGGGTCGAACACCGGCGCGCCCATATTGACCAGCACTTCGCCGTTTTCCTGCATGGTCAGCGTGATCGTGCCATTCTGCACTTGCACGCGGACGCTGCGCTGATCTGTCAGGCCGCGGTCGCGCACGAACTTCACGAAGCAGCGCGCGCCATTGCCGCAATGCTCGACTTCCCCGCCGTCGCAATTGAAGATGCGATACCTGAAATCGACGCCGTCCACCGTGGGCTTTTCGACCAGCAGCAATTGGTCGGCGCCCACGCCGAAATGCCGGTCCGCGAGCGCGCGCACCTGCGCCGGCGTCAGGTTGACCGGTTGGGTGTAGCCGTCGAGCACGACGAAGTCGTTGCCCGCGCCGTGCATTTTGGTGAATTTCAGTTTCATCACGCTATTGTAAGTGACGCGCCCACAGGTGAGCCGAACGGGGCGTTAATTCCACGCTCGCATGCCTGGCGCATGGCGTGCGGCCGAAGGCGCTCCACGTTCAGGCATCAGCTTCAATACACGCTCGGCATGCCAGGCGGCCGCGTCTTGAAACGTTTGTGCACCCAGTAATACTGCTCGGGCATCGACGGAATCTGTTTTTCCAGGAAGGCATTCATGCGCCGTGCATCCGCGTCGTCGTCGCCGGTTGGGTAGTTGTCCCACGGCTCGAACACTCTCAGGCGATAACCCTTGTAGTTCGGCAGCACTTCGCCGATGAACGGTACCACCTGCGCATGACCGACTTTCGCAAGACGGCCGACCGCCGTCAGCGTGCACGTCGGCACGTCGAAGAACGGCACGAAGGTCGAATTGCGCGCGCCGTAGTCCATGTCGGCGCCGAGCATGACCGGCTTGCGTTCGCGCAGCCAGCGCAGCACGACGCGCGCACTGTCGGCGCGGCTCGCCATGTCCGCACCAAAACGCGCGCGCGCCGCCTTGGCGACGTCCTCGAACTCAGGGTTCGACATCGGCTGATAGAGCGAGCCGCAACGGCGCTTGAGCGAGTAATTGAGAAAGATCGAGCCCGCCTCGATGCCGACGAAGTGAAAGCCGAGAAACAGCGTAGGCGGCAGATTCGGGTCGGTCAGATCGATCGCGCTATCGAGCTCAATCAGCTTCTCCAGCTTCTTCGCCGAGCCGAACCATTGCACGCTGCGTTCGAGGTAGCTGCGGATCGCGTGACGGAAATGCTTCTGCGCGACGTCTTTGCGGCGCGCGTCGCTCCACTCAGGGAAGCACAGCGTGAGGTTGATATGGACGATATGCTTGCGCCGGCTCGGAATCTGGTACAGCAGCCAGCCGAGGCCGTCGCCGAGACGGGCGATAAGACCATAGGGCAACAGCGCAAACAGTTTCAACAGGCCGATCGCGAGCCGGGCTCCATAGCGGGTCAGCATGTGGCCTCCGCGGAGGCGCTTCCCGTGACGGGGTTCAGGAAAGCGGAGAAGTTGACGTAATACCGCACTCGTGGACACTCTGTGACAATCAATGGAAGTCGCTATAATAAGGGCTTCGCCGAGTTAATAGACAACTTGCGGGGCGAAGCCGGGCGGTGCGATCCACGTGATAAGTCACGTGATAAGCGCTTGCTGGCAAGGTAATCCGCTAAAGCGTCGCCGCTTCAAGGCTCCCGAAGCTGGCTACGTGAAACTCAACCGTAACCACCAAACAGGAGTCTGCAACGTGGCAAACGACTATCTCTTTACCTCCGAATCCGTTTCGGAAGGCCATCCCGACAAAGTCGCGGATCAGATTTCCGACGCGATTCTCGACGCCATCCTGACGCAGGACAAATACTCGCGTGTCGCGGCCGAAACGCTGTGCAACACCGGCCTGGTCGTGCTCGCGGGCGAAATCACCACGACCGCGAATGTCGACTACATTCAGGTTGCGCGCAACACGATCAAGCGCATCGGTTACGACAACACCGACTACGGTATCGACTACCGCGGTTGCGCGGTGCTTGTCGCGTATGACAAGCAGTCGCCGGACATCGCGCAAGGCGTGGACCGCGCGCACGACAACAACCTCGACCAGGGCGCCGGGGACCAAGGCTTGATGTTCGGTTACGCGTGCGAAGAAACGCCCGAACTGATGCCGTTGCCGATCCACCTGTCGCATCGTCTTGTCGAGCGTCAAGCGAATCTGCGCCGTGACGGCCGTTTGCCCTGGCTGCGTCCGGACGCGAAGTCGCAAGTCACCGTGCGTTATGTCGACGGCAAGCCGCACTCCATCGACACCGTGGTGCTGTCCACGCAGCATTCGCCGGACATCGAGCTCGACCTGCTGCGCGAAGCCGTGATCGAAGAAGTCATCAAGCCGACGCTGCCGGCGGAACTCATCAAGGGCGACATCAAGTTCCTGGTGAACCCGACGGGCCGGTTCGTGATCGGCGGCCCGCAAGGCGATTGCGGTCTCACGGGCCGCAAGATCATCGTCGATACGTACGGCGGCGCGGCGCCGCACGGCGGCGGCGCGTTCTCGGGCAAGGATCCGTCGAAGGTCGACCGTTCGGCCGCTTATGCCGGCCGTTATGTCGCGAAAAATATCGTGGCCGCCGGCCTCGCGTCGCGCTGCCTGATCCAGGTGTCGTACGCAATCGGCGTTGCTCAGCCGACTTCGGTGATGGTCAATACGTTCGGCACTGGCCGCGTGTCGGATGCAACGATCACGCGCCTCGTGCAGGAGCATTTCGATCTGCGTCCGAAGGGCATCATTCAGATGCTCGACCTGCTGCGCCCCATCTACGAGAAGAGCGCGGCCTATGGACACTTTGGTCGCGAAGAGCCGGAATTCACGTGGGAAGCCACTGATAAAGCTCTGGCACTCGCCGAAGCTGCCGGCACTGAACCGGTTGCCGCGCTGGCCGATTAACGCTAGCGGTTGGCTTCTTCAGTGTGAAAAAACCCCGCGCGGCGCAAGCCGGCGGGGTTTTTTATGGCCGTCTGTTTTGGGCGGACAGCGCACGAGGCGCTCGCATCACGCGTCGCTTCAGCGCTGACACGCCACGCTCTAAAAGGCGCAAAGTCAACGCATCGACATCGTGCGCCGGTGGCAAAGCCGCTTAACGGCTCGCGAATGCGAACGCAAACCAGCCCGTGCTGCCGTTCGTCGACATGCGACGCGGACGGCGGCTGGCACTTTGTGCAGGCACGGCGACCGGTGCGCGCTGTATCGCGGTTAGACGCAGCGGCGTCGGTTTGCGCAGCAGCGTGCGCAGCGAAAAGCGGCGCGAACCGCCTCGCGTGCGCAATGCCGAGAAGAAAGTGTTGAACCAGGTGCGGATGCCGTCGACCGCTTTGGTATCGCGCCATTGTTCGCCCAATGCGCGCGTGCGCGTGGCGTGGTGGCGCAGCGCGCGAACCACATGGCGGCGCGCCGGACGCGCGGCTTTGAGTGCGGCGCGGGTAAAACGGGTATTCAGAAGAGTGTGCATGGCTTCACAAGTAGGCAGCGTGTCACGCGACGAAAGGTGCGCCAATGGCAGCACCAAACGTGCCAATGGCGGTATCGCGATAGACGGCGCGGGAGCCCGGGATTCGATGGAAAATTGCGCGGCGGACAGCGGAGCCGGCCTTGATGGCCCGTGCGGCGCGCAAACAGGCGGGAGTAACGATCAACATGCATGCAGGCTACACGTGATTCGTGACGTCAGAAAGTCCGTTTTTACCCTGCGAATACGGGTTTTCACGGACGCGTCGCGGTTCTAGCGCGATTGCGCGCTACGTCCCGCGGCTAACGATTGTCGTGCGTATCTGCCCACTGAGCGTGCTGCGCAATTCGCGTGCCGCATGAAAATAGTGCGCAGCGCACAGACCTGAATCAAGCTTCGTTTCAATGCGCGGGGGTGAAACAGCACGCGGTATGATCGCGCCCGTTTTACAATCGAACATCGGTTAGTCGACGGTCACGGAACACCATGTCACTCCATTCGAAGAAAGAGCAGATTCATACGTTGCGGGAGCAGGGCTTTGTCGTCGTGCCGGGCCTGGTGTCGCCCGAGCGTTGCGAGGACATGAAACAGCTCGCGCAGCGTCAGTTGCAGGAAGCCGCGGCGCCGATCGAGTTTGAAGCGGACTTGCAGTATCCCGGCGCGCCGCCTTCGAAACAGGCGCCCGGCGGTCATACCGTGCGGCGGCTCCTGGACGCGTATGCCCGTGACCCGAGCTTTGCGCGTTGGGCGACGGCGCCGGAGATTCGCGGCTGGATGGAGTTGTACTTCGGTGAAGAACCGCGCCTGTCGCGCGCGCATCACAACTGCATGATGACCAAGCATCCGGCGTACGGCAGCCTGACCGGCTGGCATCGCGACGTGCGTTACTGGTCGTTCGAGCGCGACGATCTGGTTTCGGTATGGCTCGCGCTGGGCAATGAAACCATCGACAACGGCGCGCTATGGTTTGTGCCGGGCTCGCACAGCGCCGCATTTACAGGCGAGCGTTTTGACGAGGCCAAGTTCTTCCGCTCCGATCTCGAAGAAAATCAGGCATGGATTCGTGCCGCCGTATCGCCCGAACTCAAAGTCGGGGACGTGGTGTTCTTCCACTGCAATACGCTGCATTCGGCGGGCAAGAACCTCAGCGACCAGGTGAAGTTCTCGCTTGTGTACACGTATCACGGCGCGAGCAACGTGCCGCTACCAGGCACACGTTCGGCGGCGAAGCCTGAAATCGCCTTCTGATTTTTCGATACTTTTCGACACCGCCGACGCCCGCGCCGCTTCGGTGCTTAACGCTTGGGTCTGGACAAAGCGATGCCCGTAATTCCCGCGAGCGTCGCAACCACGCCGCCTACGATAAGCATGATCGCCTTGTTCGAAGGCGAGCCGGTAAAGACGCGTGAGACGTCGCTGCTTACCGAATTGAATGCCTGTCCGCCGAAATACAGCAACACAATGCCGCCGACAAGCAGCGCGATTGAAATCGCCTTCGTCATTTAACGCTCCATTAAGCTCGATCGGCCAAAGTGTAGGGGACCGGCAAGCACTCGTCCATCCTGCATAGTGGGCGTCTGCAAGCATTACGTCGATTGGCTACCATAGCGGTCTGGCCGGACAAATAAACCAAACCCACAGCAGCGCGCCTCCCGCAGCATGCAATTGCCCACGCCTGTGATCATCGGGCGACATCATCATCAAGGACTCTAGCAATGGCTTACGAAGCAGCTTCAGAACGCTATTCGGACATGCAATACCGCGTGTGCGGCAAGACGGGTCTCAAACTTCCCGCACTGTCGCTCGGCTTGTGGCACAACTTCGGCGATACCACGCCGCTCTCGACTCAACGCGAAATTCTGCATACGGCGTTCGACCTGGGCATCACCCACTTCGATCTCGCGAACAACTATGGGCCGCCTTACGGCAGCGCCGAAACGAACTTCGGCCGTCACTTCAAGGACGACTTCAAGCCGTATCGCGACGAGCTGCTGATTTCATCCAAGGCCGGTTGGGATATGTGGCCCGGGCCGTACGGACAAGGCGGCGGTTCGCGCAAGTATGTGCTCGCGAGTCTCGATCAGAGCTTGAAGCGCATGGGTCTGGACTACGTCGATATTTTCTATTCGCATCGCTTCGATGCGAACACGCCGCTCGAAGAAACCGCCGGCGCATTGGCGAGCGCCGTGCAACAGGGCAAGGCGTTGTACATCGGTATTTCGTCGTACTCGGCAAGCAAGACGCTTGAAATGGCGAAGCTGCTCGCCGAATACAAGGTGCCGCTGTTGATTCATCAGCCCGCGTACAACATGCTCAATCGCTGGATCGAACGTGAGCTGCTCGACACGCTCGAACAGGTCGGCGCGGGCACGATTGCCTTCACGCCGCTCGCGCAGGGTCTCCTCACCGGCAAGTACCTGAACGGCGTACCGGAAGACGCGCGCGTCAACAAGCCGGGCGGCGGTTCGCTGAAGCAGGAGCATTTGAGCGCGGAGAATATCGAGCACGTGCGCAAGCTGAATGACATCGCGCAGCGTCGCGGACAAAGCCTTGCGCAGATGGCGCTCGCGTGGGCGCTGCGCGATCCGCGCGTGACGTCGGTGCTGATCGGCGCGAGCCGTGCTGAACAGGTGCGCGAGAACGTCGGCGCGTTGAAGAACCTCGCGTTCTCGAAAGATGAACTGGCGGAGATCGACCGCTATGCGACCGAAGGCGGCGTCAACCTGTGGGAAAAGCCGTCGACGGATCAGGCGATCTGATTCCGGCGACGCTGCTGCCGCCATGCAAAGGACAAACGAAAGCCGCCCGTCAGGCGGCTTTTTTCGCTATACCAGCGCCGGCAAGCCTTCGACCAGCACGACCGCGAACACCACGCCGAGCAGCGCGCCAAGCACGCGCAGCGCGTTGTGCCGCAATTCCGTTTTGCAAGGGAGTGCGCCTACGAACAATGCCCCGGCCAGCGCCATCGGAATGACCAGAATGAAATCGCCGATCGTGAAATAGGTCGTCATACCCGTCTCCATTTGTATCAGCCGCGAAAGCAGCGGCTCTGTTTTCAGAGTCATGCGCTGCAAACGCTCGCTTTGAGTATAGATGACGGTTCAATCGACGTAGCCGCTTACAGTAGCTTCTGGACGCTTATTCGCAAGCCGCAGAAGCCATTCCCTGCAAGGCTTGAAGCGTTCGCGGCGACGCAGCAAACGCGCACAAAAGTGTGAAGCATTTGCTTACGCACGCCTTACTTTGCTCGCTTCTCCGATGCGGGGTCAATTGCCGCGAGCGGTGTGAAAGACACAGCCGCCGATTCGCCGTTCGCGCTCAAACCTGGTCATATCGACGCAATCTGAAGGTCGCGAGCACGCCTATCGCGAGCAACGCACTTACCAATCCCGCGACGCCGTTCCATCCGTAACCGGCCCACATGTGACCGCCATACGAACCGATCACACTCGAGCCGATGTAATACGCAAGCAGATAGAGCGCGGCGGCCTGACCTTTGGCTTCTTTCGCAAGACGTCCTACCCAGCCGCTTGCGACAGCGTGCCCCGCGAAGAAGCCGAACGTCACGCACGCGATGCCGCCGACAATCGCCGCGAGCGGACTCGACATGGTGAGCGCGAGACCGAAGGCCATCAACAGCAAGCTCGCGGTTAGCACGCGAGCGCGCCCGAACGTATCGGCCATGCGTCCCGACCATGGCGACGCCACGACGCCTGTCAGATACACGACGAAGATCGCGCCAATCTCCGTTTGACTCAACCGGTACGGCGGCGCGAGTAGCCGGTAGCCGATGTAGTTATATAGCGTGACGAAGCTCCCCATCAGCGCGAAACCTAGCAGGAACAGCAAAGGCAGGCCGGGCCGCGTGAATTGCCGGAGCAGCGCGCTGCGGTGATGCATGAAACCGAGCCCGCGCCGCGGCACGAAATGACGCGACGGCGGCAACAGCGCGCGAAACGCGAGCATCGACAGAATGCCGAGCGCGCCGATCGTGCCGATGGCGACGCGCCACGAAAACAGATCCGCGACGACGCCGGTGATTACGCGCCCCGCCATTCCGCCGATTGCCGTGCCGCCGACATACAGGCCCATCGCGAGACCGAGCCCGTCCGGATGCACTTCTTCCGCGAGATAAGCCATGGCGACGGCCGGCACGCCGCCGAGCGCGAGACCTTCGAGCGCGCGCAGCAACAGCAACTGATGCCACTGCGGCGCAATGGAGACACCGATGGTGAGCAACGCGGAGACGGTAAGCGACATGGTCATCAGCTTGTGACGGCTCCAGCCTTCGGAGACAAAGCCGGCCACGAAGATCGCGAGCGCGAGCGCGGCTGTCGTCAGCGAGACGGTGAGGCTGCTTTGCGCAGGCGTTACGTTAAACGCCGAAGAAAACGACGGCAGCAACGGCTGCACGCAGTAGAGCAGTGAGAACGTGGCGTAGCCGGCGAAAAGCAACGCGATGCTGGCGCGCCAATAGGCGCGGGTGCCGCGTTCGAGATAGGGCGTGTCGGAGACGTTGGGCACGGAAAAGGAGCAAAGAGCAGAAAGGCGGAACGAAGCAGATGAACCGCTCGTGGCGATCTATCCGGCACGCCGCGATCAGGACCGGCATCCACGAGACGTCACGCATGCAAAGCAGTTAAGGATACGCTGAAAATGGCGTCCACGCGCGCTGGAACAGGCGAATCGCGCTGACGGTCCACCTTTTTGATATCTCTGCCCGGCAGGGTTTATGATGGTCTGGTTGCGATGCCGCGCATCGTAATGAACAAAGCGAAACGACGGGTGAAGCGCCTTTAGTTCCCGCTTTGCATGGCCCCGTAAAACGGGAAGAATGAGTCGAAGCTCTCACGCGTATCACGCGCAGCAGATTGGGTGCGTACGCAACGTTACCGGCGAAGCGGCGCTTTTATCATCACCTTGACCGGCACGAGTCCATAAAGCCGGCTATGGGAGAACGGGGAAACATCATGCAAATCGGTTCCATTGTCCGATCGGTGCATATCGCCGTGCCGCAAGGCGCGCGCGGAATCGTCATGCGCATTCTCGGCGACATGGCCATGGTGGCGTGGTATGCCGGCGAGCCCGGCGCTTCGCCGCAACTGAACACTGAACCCTTTTTCCTGGAAGACCTGATCGACACGGGCGAATTCGTACGCCCGTCAAGCGCGCAGATGCATTGAAGCGGTGCGGTTTGGCGCGTCTGCGGCTTGCCAGCAGACGCGAGCCGCATGTTTGACTCGCGCTCGTCTTTGACGGCGGCGCGGCGCACAATGCCGGCATGAACGACATTCTCGATCCACAGGACGGCGCAGACCGCGCCGTGCCTTTCGCCCGGCTCCGGCCGGAAATCGTGCTCGACGCGCTCGACAGCGTGCTCGACACAGTCGGCGTGCGCACCGACGGGCGCATGCTGCCGCTGAACAGCTACGAAAACCGCGTGTATCAGGTGGGCGTCGAAGACGGCCCGCCTGTAGTCGCGAAGTTCTATCGTCCCGAGCGTTGGAGCGACTTCGCCATTCTCGAAGAACACGCGTTCGTCGCCGAGCTTGCCGCGCGCGAGATCCCGGCAGTGCCGGCGCGTGCATTCGAGGGCCGCACACTGCATACCTTCGACGGCTTCCGCTTTTCGATCTTCGAGCGCCGTGGCGGACGGGCGCCGGATATCGACCGGCGCGATACGCTGGAGTGGCTCGGGCGTTTCATCGGCCGCATTCACGCGGTTGGGCAGACGCAGAACTACGCGGAGCGTCCCACGCTGGACATTCAAACCTTCGGCTATGAACCGCGCGACTTTCTGCTCGAGCACCGCTTCATACCGGACGATGTGCGAGCCGCCTGGGAAACCGTGGTGAACCTCGCGCTGGAAGGCGTGGAGCGCGCATTCGAGCGCGCCGGCGACATCCGCATGCTGCGAATGCACGGCGACTGTCATCCGAGCAATGTCTTGTGGACCGACGCGGGCCCGCATTTCGTCGACTTCGACGATAGCCGCATGGGCCCCGCCGTGCAGGATTTGTGGCTGCTACTGCCGGGCGAGCGCGTCGAGGCATCGCGCGCGCTGGCGGATCTGCTCGCCGGTTACGAAGACTTCTGCGACTTCGAGCCGCGCGAACTTCATCTTGTTGAAGCACTGCGCACGCTGCGGCTGATTCACTATCAGGCGTGGCTCGCGCGCCGTTGGGACGATCCCGCGTTTCCCGCTGCGTTTCCCTGGTTCAACACACAGCGTTATTGGGAAGAGCGCATCCTCGAAATGCGTGAGCAACTCGGCGCGATGCAGGAAGGGCCGCTGTGGCCGGTCTGAGTTTTTGCTGCACACGTTGAGCGCATGACCGGCCGCTCGCGCAAGCGCGTTGAACGGCGGTCTAAGCGTTACGGCGCGGCTTGCGCTCGTCCATGCCGGCGCCGGCCCGAACCACACTGATCTGAAAGCGGCACTTCCCGCCACGCCGCGATTGAGCAAACGTGCCAGTTGTGTAATGATAGCCATTCTCAATTGAAGGGCATCGCCAGCTTCCTGTCACCTGTCTCCTCCTCTGTGACTGCCAGCCAACCTTTCAACAGGACGGCTCTGGACCGCAGGCCGGACCCGTCCGCTCTCTCGTTTCGATATTTCTTCGCCGCCGGTCTCTGAGCGCCCCCTTCGTCGCGGCGCGGGCGGCGGTCTAACTCATGTGCCTGGAGCTGGATGTGAACGCGCCTGATTGGATCGATATGAAACCCGCCGCCGATGGCGCGACGCGCTATGTCGCGCACGAACAGCCGCCCGGCCATCATTTGATGGACGGCGCCGAGCAGGCGGCGCGGCGTCAGCGTTCGCGGCGCGCGAACTTCATCAAGTGGCTGCGCAACGTGCACGGATGGGTCGGCCTATGGGGCGCGGTGCTCGGACTGATGTTCGGCGCGACCGGTTTCCTGCTGAACCATCGCGCGGGCCCGATGAAGGTCCCCACGGGCCAACCGCAGGTCGAGGAATTGCAGATGGCCGTGCCGGAAAAGCCGTTTCATTCGCCGATGGACATGGCGAAGTGGCTCCAGGGTGAACTGAAAATCGACGGCAAGCCGGGCAGGGTGAAGCGCGAGCCGGCGCATCCGGTGGCGTGGGGCGATCGCAGCACGGTGCAGCCGGAGTTCTGGCAGATCGGATTCGCCGCACCGACGCAGAACGTGCAAGCCGAGTACTGGGTCGGCAACGGCTTCGTCGCGGTGAAAAGCACGCAGAATTCCTTCCTCGCGACGATGACCAATTTTCACAAAGGCGTGGGCTTGAGCATCGGATGGATGCTGCTGGTCGACACGATCGCCGGCGCGATGATCCTGCTCTCGCTGACCGGCGTGCTGCTGTGGACCGAGTTGAACAAACGCCGGGTGGTGGGCGTGGTGCTGGTGGGCGGATCGGTGATTGCAGCGGTGGTTTGCGGGTTGATGTAAGCCCGTCCAGCGCTCAAACATTTAGGCGCTGCAAGCCGCTCCGCCGGAAGCCGCGATTTCCCGCGCCGCCTTCGCGCCCTCAACCTGAAGCAGCGTCGGCAACGAAACGCCATTCTTGGCCGCGGTCACTTCGGCGAGAATGGACACGGCGATTTCAGGCGGCGTCCGGCTACCGATATAAATGCCGACCGGCCCGTGCAAGCGGGCCAACTCGGTCTCGCTCAGATCGAACTCTCTGAGCCGCTCGCGGCGCGCCTGGTTATTGCGCCTGGAACCTAATGCGCCGACGTAGAACGCCGGCGTCTTGAGCGCTTCCATCAAGGCCAGATCGTCGAGCTTGGGGTCGTGCGTAAGTGCGATCACTGCGCAGCGCTCGTCGAGCTTCATGTCGAGCACCGTATCGTCCGGCATGGTCCGCACGATCTTCGTGCCGGGAATGTTCCACTCTTCCGTGTACTCCTCGCGCGGGTCGCAAACCGTCACCTGATAGTCGAGTCCCACGGCGATGTTGCACAGATAGCGCGACAACTGCCCCGCGCCGATCACGAGCATCCGATAACGCGGGCCGTGAATGGTCAACAGACGCTCGCCGTCGAAATGCACGCCGTCCGTTGCCAGCGCCTTGTCGAGCCGCGCCTCGCCCGAGTTCATGTCGAGTTCGCGCGCGACCAGCCGGCCTTCTTCCACCGCGTTGCAGAGTTCGGCGATACCGCTTCGCGGCGTCAGCGGTTCGAGTACCAGTTGGATGGTGCCGCCGCAAGGCAGTCCGAAGCGATGCGCCTCTTCCGCCGAGATGCCATATTTCACCGCCTCGGGACGCGTCTGTTCGATGCCCCGTTGCCGCACGCGATCAATCAGGTCGTCTTCGATGCAGCCGCCCGAAACGGAGCCGACCACGAGTCCGTCGTCGCGTACCGCGAGCATCGCGCCTTCGGGGCGCGGGGACGAGCCCCACGTTTTCACCACCGTCACCAGTAGCGCGCGATGTCCTTCTTCCAGCCAACGTGCGCTGGACTTCAGGACTTCGAGATCCACGCTGTCCATGATTTCTTCCTCTTCGTTGCATCGCCGCCGGACACGTCGTCCGCGGCCTCGGTCGATGCCGTATTGTGCCCCGCCGCGTCGGCGGCTGCAGCGTCGGTGACATCTTCAGCGCTCTCATCCTCGACGGCACCGGCGCCTTCACCGACCTGCGCGCCGAAGCGCTTGAAAAACTCGCTGGCAATCTTGCGTGCCGCGCCGTCGACGAGCCGCGAGCCGATCTGCGCGAGCTTGCCACCGACTTGCGCGTTCGCGGTATAGCTCAGTTTTGTCGCAGCTTCGCCGTCGGCTTCGAGCATGACGCGCGCGTTGCCCTTGGCGAAGCCGGCCGCGCCACCCTGGCCTTCGAACACGATGTTGTAGGCGTTCGGCGCGTCGATGTCGGTCAGTTGCATGCGCCCTTTGAAGCGCGCCTTGACCGGACCGACCGCGGCGCTCAACGCGACGAGATAGGCATTGTCACCGTCCGGGTCGATGCTTTCACAGCCGGGAATGCAGGCGCGCAGAATCTCAGTGTCGTTCAGCGCATCCCACGTACGCTGTTGCGAAACCGGCAGCGTATGAGTTTCGGTCAGTTCCATGGACTTGCTCCTGCGGTTGGCGTGGCAGAGGCTTTCGGACGAGGCGCGCGCGTGAGTTGCGCGAGATCGCGGCCGAACGCGGCCAGGCTGTCTAGATTATGAACCGGACGATGCGCGTCGACATACGGCAGGATCGCCTGCACGCCGCGCGCCTTCGGAGAGAAACCGCTGAAACGCAGCAGCGGATTGAGCCACACGATACGGTGCGCAAAGCGGCGCAGGCGGGCCATTTCGGCGTCGAGCACGTCGATCGCTTCGTGATCGAGGCCGTCGGTCACGAGCAGCACCGTCGCGCGGCCAGTGAGCACGCGCCGCGCCCAACGCCGGTTGAATTCGGCGAGCGCTGCGCCGATTCGCGTTCCGCCCGACCAGTCGACAACCTGTTCGGTGAGCGCGGCAATCGCCACGTCCGGGTCACGCTCGCGCAGCGCGCGCGTCGCGTTGGTGAGTCGCGTGCCGAACAGAAAAACCTGCAAGCGTTCACGCGACTGCACGAGCGCGTGGCAAAAGTACAGCACCGCGCGCGAATAACTGCTCATCGAGCCGGAGATGTCGAGCATCAGAACGAGCGGCGGCTTGCGTTCAACCACCGCGCGATATTTCCACACGGTCCAGTCGCCGCCCGCGCGCACCGCTTGCCGCGCGCTCGCGCGCAAATCCGCATGCGTGCCGTGCGAAGCGGCCTTGAGGCGCCGCGTCGGCTCCTTTGCGAGCGGCAGACGCTGGCCGCGAATCAGATGACGCAGCGTGCGCCATTCATCGGCGGAAAGGGTGTCGAAATCGCGATGACGCAGCCGCTCTTCGGCGCTGAAAGTGATGTGCGCGCGCAATTCATGCTGTTCGGTTTCTCGCGGCGTCTGCGTGCGCGGCGAGGGCGGCGCGCGCACCGCAAGCGCATCGGCGAGACGGTTGTTGCGTCTGGGCGGCGGAAGGCCGTCGCGGACTTTCGGCAGAAGCAGCGCGCGCAGCTTGCCCTCCCAATCCGGATCGCGCCAGAAAAGCTCGAACGCGGCATTGAACAGCTCGCGTTCATCGGGCGCGGAGACGAGCGATGCGGCCAGCGCCGCGCGCACGTCGTCGCGGCGGCCGAGGTCGATCCAATGCAAGGCGGCGAGCGCATCGACGGCTTGCGCCGGCGACATCGGCAACCCCGCGCCGCGCAGCACGCGCACAAAGTGCACGACGTTGCGGGCGAGTGTGGGCGTGTCGGTGGAAAGCGGCGCGACTGGTTCTGCCCCGGCGGCTGTCATGCGTTGAGTGCGCGGCAAGCTGACACGTGAGGCGGGGCCCGTTGGGTCGGCGCCGTCCACACGGCCCTCGCTGCCTGGCGTCGTCATGCTCGCTACCCCGGCGCGGCGAGACACTGCGCGATCTGCCCGGCGTCGAGACGCGCCAGATCGTCTTGATACTTGAGCAGCACGCCCAGCGTGTTCTGCACCGATTGCGGATCGAGTTCCGTCACGGACAACGCTTCGAGTGCGCGGCACCAGTCGATTGTTTCGGCGATGCCCGGCGCCTTGAACAGATCCATGCCGCGCAGCCGATGCACGAAATCGACCGCGCGCCGCTGCAATTCCGCCGACGTCTGCGGCGCGCGCGCCGCGACAATCTCGAGTTCGCGATCGCGCTCGGGATAGCCGATCCATTGATACAGGCAACGGCGCTTCAACGCATCGTGCACTTCGCGCGTGCGATTCGACGTCATCACGACGAGCGGCGGCTGCATCGCGCGCACCGTGCCATATTCGGGAATCGACACCTGGAAGTCGGAAAGCAATTCGAGCAGGAATGCTTCGAACGGCTCATCGGCGCGATCGATCTCGTCGATCAGCAATACACGCCGTGCGCCAGGATAATTTTCGTCGGGCATCAGCGCTTGCAACAGCGGGCGCTTAAGCAGAAATTCACCGCGATACAACGTGTCGTTGTCAGGCCGTTCGCCAGCGGCTTCAGCAAGACGCAGCGCCATGATCTGCCGCGGATAGTCCCATTCGTACAGCGCGCTCGCCGTATCGAGTCCTTCATAACATTGCAGCCGCAACATCGACGTGCCGAGCATCCCCGCTGCGGCTTTCGCGAGTTCGGTCTTGCCGACGCCCGGCTCTCCCTCGACGAACAAGGGCCGCTCCATGCGCAGCGCCAGGTACAACGCGGTCGCGAGTTCGCGGCTGGCGAAATAGCGTTGGGCAGCGAGTTGCGCAAGGGTGTCGTCGATAGAAACGGGTTGCATGGCGTTCCTGAAACTCCGCGCTGTCTGACCGTGAGGTGGGGCGTCATGGAATGCGGCGCCAATGACGGTGAAGCGGGAACGGGCCCGTTGCACCGCACTGCGTGTATCGGCGAACGCGACGACTGACTGGCGTGTTCATGCAAAAAACACGACATGTCAGCCGCCAATAGCAAGCATCGCTAACCGTTCGCCTTCGCCACCGCTCGCGCGGCCAGAACGGGAATCAGATGCGCTCGGTACTCGGCGCTTGCGTGCATGTCGGTATTCAGATTTGCCGCCGACAGACTGACCGCCCGCGCGGCTTCAGGTGTGAAATTCGCCGACAACGCGCTTTCCAGTTCGGGTACGCGAAACACGGAAGCCGCGGCGCCCGTCACCGCGACGCGCACGCCGCTCGCGAACTTCGCGACGAACACGCCGACGAGCGCGAAATGCGATGCAGGATTGCGGAATTTCTCGTAGGCGGCGCGCTCGGGCACGGGAAACTCGACGGCGACGATCAGTTCGTCCGGTTCCAGCGCGGTCTCATACATGCCCACGAAGAAATCGCTCGATGCAATGCGCCGCCGCTGCGTGACGATGGTCGCGTCCAGCCCCATCGCCGCTGCCGGATAGCAGGCGGCCGGATCGTTGTTGGCGAGCGAGCCGCCCAGCGTGCCGAGCGCGCGCACCTGCCGGTCGCCGATATGCGCGGCCAGTTCCGCGAGCGCTGGCGACACGCGCCGCAATTCCGCGTGTTCCGCGACATCGGCATGACAGACAGCCGCGCCGATGGTCACCGTTTTCGCGTCGACGGTGATCGATTTGAGCGCGGGAATACGTGTTACGTCGATCAGCTGCGATGGCTGCGCGAGACGCAGCCGCATGGTCGGCAACAGGCTTTGTCCGCCGGCGAGGAACTTGGCGTCGCTGTCGGCGGTGATGGCTGCGGCGGCCGTTTGCGGATCCGTCGCGCGTTGATACTCGAATGAATACATGTCGAATGCTCCGCTCAGGGTCTCAGTGGGCTGCCTGCCTGGCCGCGTGAATCGCCGACCACACGCGATGCGGCGTCGCCGGCATTTGCAGATCGGTCACGCCAAGTGGCGCGAGCGCGTCGATGATCGCGTTGATCACCGCCGGCGGCGAGCCGATCGCGCCCGCTTCACCGCAGCCTTTGACGCCGAGCGGGTTATGCGTGCAGGGCGTGCCTTTCGCGGTTTCCACGGTGAAGTCCGGCAGGTCCGACGCATGCGGCATCGCGTAGTCCATATAGGAGCCCGACAGCAACTGGCCGCTTCCGTTGTCGTACACGCAGCGCTCCAGCATGGCTTGTCCGATGCCTTGGCCGAGGCCGCCATGAACCTGCCCTTCGACGATCATCGGATTGATCACGTTGCCAAAGTCATCCACGGCCGTGAACTGCTGGATCTGGCACACGCCCGTATCCGGATCGACTTCGATCTCGCAGATGTACGCGCCTGAGGGATATGTGAAGTTGCTCGGATCATAGAACGCACTTTCCTCCAGACCCGGTTCGAGCACGTCGAGCGGATAGTTGTGCGGTACATACGCGGCCAGCGAAATTTCGGCGAAAGCCTTCGTGCGATCGGTGCCCGCGACGCGGAACACGCCGTCTTTGAACTCGATGTCTTCCGCTGCGGCTTCAAGCAGATGCGCGGCGATTTTCTTCGCCTTGGTTTCGATCTTGTCGAGCGCCTTCATGATCGCCGAGCCGCCAACCGCAATCGAGCGCGAGCCATATGTTCCCATGCCGAACGGAATGCGCCCGGTGTCGCCATGCACGATCTCGACGCTTTCGAGTGGAAGGCCCAGCCGATCCGCGACTACTTGCGCGAAGGTCGTTTCGTGCCCCTGGCCGTGACTATGCGAACCCGTGAACACGGTGACTGAACCTGTCGGATGCACGCGGATCTGGCCGACTTCGAAGAGACCCGCGCGGGCGCCCAACGCGCCGGCAATATTCGACGGCGCGAGACCGCACGCTTCGATGTAGCACGAGTAACCGAGGCCGCGCCGCTTGCCGTTCTTCTCCGATTGCTGCCTGCGCGCTTCGAAGCCTTTGACATCGGCGAGTTCGAGCGAGCGCGCGAGGATCGTCTCGTAGTCGCCGGTGTCGTAGGTGAGGCCGACCGGCGTCGCATACGGGAATTCGCGGATGAAATTGCGGCGACGGATTTCCGCCGGGTCGAGCTTCATCTCGCGCGCGGCGGTTTCCACCAGACGCTCGACCACGTAGGTCGCTTCTGGCCGGCCCGCGCCGCGATAGGCATCGACGGGAACGGTGTTGGTGAAAACGGCTTTCACTTCGGCGTAAATGGCGGGCGTTGCGTATTGGCCGGCGAGCAGGGTCGCGTAGAGGATGGTCGGCACGCTCGAGGCGAACGTGGACAGATACGCGCCCATGTTCGCGATGGTGTGAATGCGCATGCCGAGGAATTTGCCGTCGGCGTCGAGGGCAAGCTCGGCTTTCGTCACGTGATCGCGGCCATGCGCGTCTGAAAGGAAAGCTTCTGAGCGCTCCGCGGTCCATTTCACCGGCCGGCGAATCTTTTTCGATGCCCACGTCAGCGCGACGTCTTCGGCGTAGAGGAAAATTTTCGAACCGAAGCCGCCGCCGACATCCGGCGCGATCACGCGCAATTTCGACTCCGGCAAGGACAGCACGAAGGCGGCCATCAAGAGGCGCTCGACATGCGGATTCTGATTCGCGACGTAGAGCGTGTAGCTGTCGTCCTGCGACGAATAGCTTGCATTGACCGCGCGCGGTTCGATCGCGTTCGGCACGAGGCGGTTATTGACGATGTCGAGCGTGGTGACATGCGCGGCTTTGGCGAAGGCGGCGTCGGTGGCGGCTTTGTCGCCGTGGCCCCAGTTGTAGCAGACGTTGTCCGGCACTTCGTCATGAACGGCCGGTTGCCCGGCGTCAGCTGCATGCGCGGTATCGACCACGGCCGGCAGCACGTCGTAATCGACTTCGATCAACTCGGCGGCATCTTTCGCGGCCTTGATCGAATCGGCGATCACGAGCGCGACCTGATCGCCGACGTGACGCACTTTCGTATGCGCGATGATCGGATGCGGCGGCTCGTTCATCGGCTTGCCGTCGGTGCTGTGGATCAGCCAGCCGCACGGCAGGCCGCCGACGTTTTCCGCGGCCATGTCCGCGCCGGTGAAGATCGCGACTACGCCGGGCGACTGTTTGGCCGCAGTCGTGTCGATGCTGTTGATCTTCGCGTGCGCGTGGGGCGAGCGCACGAACACCGCGTAAGTTTGCTGGGGCAGCAGGATGTCGTCGGTGTATTGGCCGTTGCCAGTGAGAAACCGATAGTCTTCCTTACGTTCGACGGAAGCGCCGATCAGGCCGTGAGTTTCGGGTGCGTTCATCGTCGGCTCCTCAGGCGGTGGCCGCTGCGTTTGCGTTTGCGTTCCCATTGGCAGTGCCGGAGGACTTCATGCCTTCGGCGCCTTCGAGCACTGCTTTGACGATGTTGTGATAGCCGGTGCAGCGGCACAGATTGCCGTCGAGTTGGGCGCGCACGTCGTCGCCGGTGAGGTTGGGTTGGCGCTGCACGAGCGAGATCGCGCTCATTACCATGCCCGGCGTGCAGAAGCCGCATTGCAGGCCGTGGCAGTGTTTGAAGGCGGCTTGCATGGGATGCAGCGCGCCGTCTTTGGCGAGTCCTTCGATGGTGGTGATCTGCGCGCCTTCAGCCTGCACGGCGAGGATGTTGCACGACTTGATCGCGCGGCCGTCGAGGTGGACGGTGCATGCGCCGCATTGGGCCGTATCGCAGCCGATGTGCGTGCCGGTGAGCCGGAGTTGATCGCGAAGGAACTGGACAAGCAGGGTGCCGGGCTCGACTGAAGCGCTGATGGGCGCGCCGTTCACCGTCAGACTTATGCTGATCGCCATGAAGTTGTCTCCTTATGGGGTGAAACCGGACCGTTTTGCTTTTGCCTTCAGCCTGCCTGTTCGTGGGCCCGATTAGGGTGCTGCGGTTTTTATGAGTCTGCCGAAAAGTAAAGCACAAATTGGGCGGGCGCGCTATGAGGGGTTTTTGCCTGCGGCGGGGTTTTTTTGTTTGTCTGGTTGCGGGTTGTTGTTGGCCTTTCCTTCAATTCGTAGTGGTCTGTTGGTGTTGCCCCGCAAAGGGCAACCCAATAGACCACCACGAATTCAAGAAAAGGCCAACGAATCAAGAAAACCCGCCGCAGCCGAAAAACCCCCTACTTAGCCAAATGCGATCGCCGCCGCGAATACCCAAAATAAACCACCATCCCAACCAGAAGCCAAACCACAAACGCGACCCACGTCACAGCCTGAAGATTCGCCATCAAAAACAGACACGACGCGACAGCGAGCACCGGCACCACCGGCACACCAGGGCACCGGAACGCGCGAGGCAATTCCGGATGCGTCTTACGCAAAACGAGAACCGCAATCGACACCATCGAGAACGCCGCCAACGTGCCGATGTTGATCAGTTCAGCCAACACATTCAGCGGCACGAGTGCCCCAATCAGCCCGAAGAAAATGCCGACGAGCCACGTGGTGAAAAACGGCGTCGCAAATCGCGGATGCACCCGCGAAAGCCGCGCCGGCAACAAGCCATCGCGCGACATGGCGAAGATCACTCGCGTCTGGCCATACGCCATCACCAGGATCACGGTCAGCATGCCCAGCACCGCCCCAAGGTCGATGAAGCCCGCCACCCACTTCTGCCCCGCGACCTGCAATGCGTACGACACCGGGTGCGAAACATTTGCGAACTGCGCCGACGGCACAATGCCTGTCACCACCGCCGCGACCGCCACGTACAACACCGCGCACACGCCGAGCGACGCAATGATCCCGATCGGCAGATCGCGCTTCGGGTCCTTGACCTCCTCCGCAGCGGACGACACCGAGTCGAAGCCAATGAACGCGAAAAACATCACCGCAGCCGCGCCGAACACGCCATTCCAGCCGTTCGGCATGAACGGATGCCAGTTCGCTGGCGTCACGTGGAACACGCCCACGGCGATCACCAGCAGCACCACAACCACCTTGATCGCGACCATGATGTTGTTGATCCGCGCGGATTCGCGCACGCCGACCGACAACAGAGCGGTGATCGCCATCATCACGAGGAACGCGGGCAGATTGAAGAGAGTTTCATAGCCGGGTAATGCGCCGGGCGCAGCCGTCAGCGCGACCGGCAACGAAACGCCGAAACCGGACAGCAGCGATTGCAGATAGCCCGACCAGCCAACGGAAACCGCCGAGGTCGCGAGCCCATATTCGAGCATCAAATCCCAGCCGATGATCCATGCGGCCAGTTCGCCAAGCGTCGCGTACGAGTAGGTGTAGATGGAACCCGCGACAGGAATCGTCGACGCAAATTCCGCATATGCCAGCGCCGCAAAGCCGCACGCGACGGCCGCGATCAGGAAGGAGACCATCAGCGCCGGGCCAGCCTGAACCGCGCCCGTGCCGGTCAGCACGAAAATGCCGGTGCCGATAATGGCGCCGACGCCGAGAAACGTCAGATCGAGCGCACCGAGCGCCTTCTTCAGGCCGGCGTTCTGAGCGCTCGTCGCGATCATGTGCTCGACGCTTTTCTTGCGGAACAGGGACATTGGCGGGGGTCTCCAGTAGTGCACGCGTGTCGCGCGCCGAATGTCGGGAAACCCGCGATTTTAGCGGATGCGAGCGCGTGCACCTTTTTGGGACGCGCTATTGGACTGATGTAATCAACGGATGTCGCGCGGTGGCGACAGAGCGGCAGGACCCAAGCCGCAGCGAAGCGGCAACAGCGCGGACCTTAACCGGCCATCGCCGGATTCAGGTCGACGAGACGGTTGCTCATCACATAGAAGGTGAGTTCGGCGTTGTTGCGCAGCTTCATCTTCTCGAGCAGGCGCGTGCGGTACACGCTTACCGTTTTCACCGACAGCGACAGCGCTTGGGCAATGTCGGTCAGGCGCTTGCCCGATGCCAGCATGCACAGCGTCTGATATTCGCGGTCGGAGAGCTTTTCGTGCGGCAATTGCTCGCCGTCGAATGAGACGTAGTCGGCCAACGCTTCGGCCATCGCCGGGCTCACGTATTTACGGCCGGCCGCGACCTGCTGGATCGCGCCGATCATCTGCGCGGTGTCGACGGTTTTCGACAGATAGCCTGCGGCGCCGGCCTTCAGCGCGCGTACCGCGTACTGATCCTCGCGGTACATCGAGAACATCAGTACCGCCACGCGCGGCGCCTTGCGCTTCAGGCGCTTGAGCACTTCCACGCCGTTCATGTCGGGCAGCGAAATGTCCAGCAGCACCACGTCGTAGCTGTGTTTCACGACTGCGTCGAGCGCTTCGGCGCCGGTTTGCGCCTCGGTGACTTCACGCGCCACGCCGCGATCGAGCAGCAATTGACGGACGCCCTGGCGAACCACGGCGTGATCGTCGGCGAGCAGGATGCGCAGGCTCATGACGGCTCGCTCACAAGCGCACTGCGCGCAGTCCAGCGGGCTGCGAGCCGGCGAGCATTGCGTCCCAGGCGAAGCGGGCGCGCACGAGCGTGCCTCGCGCGCCGTCGCCGATATCGCCACGGCGGGACACGGTCAGGGTCTGGGTCTGAGTCAGGGCGCGCCGGGCGCTCACGCGCAGTGTGCCGTCGAACGCGGCGCAGCGCGCCTTCATGCCGCTCAGGCCGAAATGGCCACGGCGCCGATACGCGTTGCGCGAAACGCCGATGCCGTCGTCGCTGACGAGCAGCGTGAGGTGGCGCCGGCTTGTCTCGATCCGCACGTCGGCCGATTCGGCGCGCGCGTGTTTGGCAATGTTGTTCAGCGCTTCCTGCGCGACGCGGAATATGGCCAGCGCGGCCTCGGCGGGCAGGCGCGTGAGGCGCACATCGGCCGCGCAGACGAAACTCGTGCGCAACTGGGTGCGCGCCGCGAAGTCGCCGGTCCACTGTGCCAACGCGCCGACAATGCCCGCGTCGAGCGACGGCGCGTGCAGTTCCGCCACGGCCTGGCGGGCCGCGGTGCAAACGGCATGGAGCGAGCGGTTGGCGACAGCGAGCGCCGCCGAGCATTGCGCTGGGGCGTCGGCGGGCAGCCATGTTTCGACGCCGGCGAGCGCGAAACGCGTCGCGGTCAGCTCGGCGCCCATGCCGTCATGCAACTCACGCGCGACGTGGCGGCAGGCCGCTTCCTGTGCCTGAACCACTTCGGCGGACAGTTCGCGCACCCGCGCGCGCAGCCGTGCAAGCTCGCGCTCACAGGGTGACGCAGGTGACGCCGGAGAGCCGGCCGCCTCGGAACCGTCGCGCGGCAACGGCGCGGGACCCGGGGCGGTAAATGGGACGACAGTCGACGTATCCATGGCTTTCCTCTCAGAAAGCGGCGCGGACAGCGAAACGGTGACGCAGCGGCGCCGCGAAGACGAAAGAACGCATAAGGGTCTCTGGCCTCCATGTATTGGCCGTGTCAGATAGGTACGACGGGCAAATCACTACGAAGCAACGTAACGAAATTTACATTCAGTAACAATTGGGTCGTACCGTGAGCGGCTGCGAACTCGGCTGACGGTGCGCCGCGATCATATCTCAAAAAAAGAAAAAATACAGGCCCACCAAGGGTTAGCGCCAATAGTTCGCGCAATGGTTCAGGTCGACAGCAGCTTCCTGTAGGAAGAACGCTGACGCCAAATGTCAAACATACGACGCCGGTTTGTAACGGCCAAAAAAAAGGAGCCGGAAGGCTCCTTTTACTCGGCTCGCGGTGCGGGCCCCGAACGGGAACGCGGCCTAACCGACGAACGCCTTTTCGACAACGTAATGGCCCGGCGCATTGTTGCTGCCTTCCTGAAAGCCCAGATCGTCGAGCAGCTTGCGCGTGTCGCGCAGCATGTGCGGGCTGCCGCACAGCATCACACGGTCGTCTTCGAGCGAAAAGCCCGGCACACCGAGGTCAGCGAACAGCTTTTCCGTTTCGATCAGCTCGGTGATGCGGCCACGGTTCTGGAACGCTTCGCGCGTGACCGTCGGGTAATACAGCAGCTTTTCCTGCACCAGTTCACCCAGGTGCTCGTGCGCCGGCAGGTGGTCGGTGATGTATTCCTTGTACGCGAGCTCGTCGACGAAGCGGCAGGTATGCGTGAGGACCACGCGCTCGTAGCGGTCGTAAATGTCCGGATCTTTAATGATCGACATGAACGGCGCGAGGCCCGTGCCGGTGGACAGCAGCCACAGCGTTTTGCCCGGCAGCAGGTTGTCGGCCATCAGCGTGCCGACCGGCTTCTTGCCGATCAGCACCTGGTCGCCCACCTTCAGGTGCTGCAAACGCGAGGTGAGCGGGCCGTCCTGCACCTTGATGCTCAGGAATTCGAGATGTTCTTCGTAGTTCGCACTCGCAAGGCTGTAAGCGCGGATCAGCGGCTTGCCGTCGACTTCGAGGCCCACCATCGTGAACTGGCCGTTTTCGAAACGGAACGACGGATCGCGCGTGCAAGTGAAGCTGAAAAGCGTATCGGTCCAGTGGTGGACGCTCAGGACGGTTTGTGAATTCAGGTTGCTCATGGCTTCTTGGATAGTGCGGAAACAAAGGTGGCCAGTCGTTCAAGCCGGCCGGCACGGCAAGGGCAATGCTGCGCTAACCCGCGGGCGGGAACCGCGCGCAATCGGTCATTTTACCGCGCCTGCTGCCGATGGGCCGAAGCGCGGCGATTGGGCGCGAGAAACGCGACGAAAACGCGGCGACAAACGCAATTAAAGCGGGCAAATAAAGCGGTCGAGCGGCGGTGATGAACCGGCGGTCATCAAACAGGTTACCGACCTGGAAACGCCGGCGCCGGATCTGATCATGATCCGCGACGGGGAATACCTGGCGTGGTTGCGGCCGGGCTTCAGCAAGGGTGCGGCGGCGGGCGAAAGCCGCGCAGCGCAGCTGGCATCGGCTGTCCGGCTTGCGCCGGGTAGGCGCGCCGCAGGGCAACATTTTCGAGATGATACCCAAACCTGCCGTGCGGTGCAGCATAGACCCTGCCATTAAAGCAGGCAAAGATTCAGGCAGAAGCGCGACGAAAACGCCTGGAAACGGCGTGCGATGCAAAATAAAAAGCAGGTAGGCGCAGCCGGCGAGCGACCTTTGCGCCCCGCGACGCCTGCGCCTACGCCCACGCCTACGCCTGCGCCGTCATCCGCTTATTGCCGCGCTGCTTGAGCACTCTGGCTTGCAGAACGATTACCAGTAGCAGGAACACACCTCGAATTACCGATTGCCAGTACGCCGACAGGCTGATGAAGCCGAGGCCATTTTCAAAGTTGAGCAGATTAAAAACCAGACCGAGCAGCAACACGCCGGCAATGGTCATGGCAATCGAGCCTTCGCCGCCCGTGAGCAGGGTGCCGCCGAGCACCACTGCTGAAATTGCGAAGAGCTCCCAGCCGACGCCTTCGTTCGGCTGCCCCGCGCCGAACTGCGCCGCGAGGATCACGCCTGCCATGCCGGCCAGCAGTCCGCTGACCGCATAGGCCGTCACCAGCGTGCGGTCGACGTTCAGGCCCATCAGCCGCGCCGCTTCCTCGCTCCCGCCAATGGCGAGCGAGTGGCGTCCAAAGCGTGTGCTGCGCAGCGCCAGCCAGCCGGCGACGGCGGCGACCGCGGCGACGATCCCCGGAATCGGCAAGCCGAACAGGTCGCCCTGGCCGAAGTTGGCGAAATTCGAATCCGACGCGATCGACACTGCATCGTTCCTGCCGAGCAGCAGCGCTACGCCGTGGGCGCCGAGGCTGGTCGCGAGCGTCACGATGAAGGGCAGGATTTTCAGCCGCGTGATGATGAGCCCATTGAGCACGCCGACGGCGAGCCCAGCCGTGCATCCGGCGACCACGGCGACCCAACCACCGTGCGCGCTCGCCAGCGCTGCGACGACGCTCGACATGGCTGCAACCGTGCCGACCGACAGATCGATGCCGCCGGTGATGATCACGAACGCCATGCCGACCGAGATTAGCGCGAACATCGAGTTGTAGCGCCAGAACGAAGTGATGTTGTACGCCGACGCAAAGTGCTCGTAGCGCACGAGGCCGAGCACGACGAGGCCAACCAGCGCGAACAGGATAGGGAGATTCTTTTTCATCGCGGGAAAGCTCCTTTGGGCGTTAGCGCGAGCTCCGCTGCACGTACACCGCCGCGACGATAATGCCGGCCTTCACGACGAGTGCCGCCGCATCCGGAATGCCGTGCGCGAGCAACGTGTAGCGCAGCAACTGGATGATCAACGCGCCGATCAGCGTGCCGCCGATAAACGCCTTGCCGCCCGTTAGCGCAGTGCCGCCGACGGCGACCGCGGCGATCGCATCCAGCTCGATGCCCAGCCCGACCACGTTCGCATCGGACGACGAATTCACCGAAATCGAGATCAGCCCCGCCAGTCCCGCGAGCGCCGCACAGAGCGTGTAGGCGATGAGCTTCACGGTGGCCGTCGGCACGCCGGACAGATAAGCCGCCTTCTCGTTGCCGCCGGTGATCAGCAGATACTGGCCAAACAGCGTCTTGCGCACTACCCACGCGAACACAGCGACCAGCGCCAACATCAACAGCACCTGAAACGGCACGCCCGCGATCTTGCCGAGCGCGATCCACTGGAAAGCGGGCGTGTTGAACGCTTGCAGGCTGCCATCGGTGACGACCTGAGCAATGCCTCGTCCGGCGATGAAAAGCACGAGTGTCGCGACAATCGGCTGAACGGCGAGCCTCGTTACGAGCAGGCCGTTGAAGACGCCGCACAAGGCGGCGGCCAGCACGGGAAGCACGAACGCCAACGCAATGCCGCCAGGTCCGGGGATATTCAGGAACAGCATCGGCGCGAGCGCGCCTGAGATCGCCATCGACGCGCCGACCGACAGATCGATGCCGCCCGTCGCCACCACCAGCGTCATGCCGATGCCGACGATCACGATCGTCACCACCTGCGTGAGATTCACGTTGAAGGTTTGCAGCGACCAGAAATGCGGCGTGAAGATCAGATTGAACAGGACCATGGCGAGCAGCACGATAATTTCGCGTTGCATCGCGAGGCGCCGCCAGTTGCGTACTGTCGTCGCTTGCGAAGGGCGCGGCGCGTTTGCCGATCCGGGCGCGACTTCGCTGCTGGATTGCGGCTCGCGCTGGGGTTCGCTTTGCAACGACTCCGTGTGCAGCTTAAACGCCATGACGGTCGCCCTCCAACGCGTCTTCGATATGTGCGGCGCTCGCTGTCTGCGCGGCCTCGGCCAGTTCCGAACGGCCGTCGCCGCCGTAGGCGATCGCGTCCATGATCGCGCTCTCGCTCATGTCCGCGCCATTCAGTTCGGCGACCGTCCGGCCGTCGCGGATCACGACCGCGCGGTCAGCGACCGCCGTCAGTTCTTCCAGTTCGGACGCGGACATGAGCACGGCGAGGCCCGCGTCGCGCAGTTCGCGCACGATCTTCGCGACGTCCGCTTTCGCGCCCACGTCGATGCCGCGCGTCGGTTCGTCAAGCAGCAGCAGGGCCGGCTCGGCGGCCAGCCACCGCGCGAGCAGCACCTTCTGTTGATTGCCGCCCGAGAGCTCGCGGATCGGTTGATCGGCGGAGCTCAGCTTGATGCCAAGCGACGCAATGAAACGCTCGACAATCGCCTGCTGCTTCTTCACATCGACCACGCCATTTTTCGCGAGCGTGCGCAGACAGACGAGTGTGAGATTGTCGCGCACGGACAGTTCGGGGACGATGCCTTCGGCCTTGCGATCCTCGGTGAGATACGCGAGGCCGCGCGCGATCGCGTCCTGAGGCGATTTCAGCGCCACGGCTTCACCGCCGATGGAGAGCGAACCTCGTTCCAGCGGATCGGCGCCGAACATCAGCCGCATGGTTTCCGTGCGACCCGAGCCGAGCAGGCCGGCGAGACCCACGGCTTCGCCCGCGTGCACTTCGAGCGACACGTCGCTCACTTTGGGATGTGCGGCCAGATCGTGCGCAGCGATCGCCTGCTTGCCTCGACGCGCGAGATTCGCTTCACGTGCAGCGGGATCGTCGTGCACGACGGCGGCGAGCGTGCGGCCCAGCATCGTCGTGACGAGTTGCAGCTTGTCCATCTCGGCCATCGTGCTTTGCGCGACGGTCTGCCCGTCGCGCATCACCGTGACGCGGTCGCACAGCGCATACAGTTCGTCCAGCCGATGCGACACGAAGATCACCGCGCGGCCATCGTCGCGTAGTTTGCGCACCACGGTGAACAGCAACTCGACTTCGCGTTCATCGAGCGACGAGGTCGACTCGTCCATGATGACCATCTTCGCGTCGGACGAAACGGCGCGCGCGAGCGCGACCATCTGCTGGATCGCAGTCGAATAGCGGCCCACCGGTTTCTTCACATCGATATGCAAGCCGAACGATTCGAGCAGCGCGCCAGCGCGTTGCTGCACCGTGCGCCAATCGATCAGACCGAAGCGGCGCGGCTCGCGGCCAAGAAAAATGTTCTCGGCCACCGAGCGGAACGGTACGAGATTGATCTCCTGATAGATCGTGCTGATGCCGGCTTCGCGCGCCTGTTTCGGCGTGCGGAAATCGACGTCGCGCCCCTCGAAGCGCACGCTGCCCGAGCTGCGCCGATAGGCGCCGGTCAGGATCTTGATCATGGTCGATTTGCCCGCGCCGTTCTGGCCGATCAGCGCATGCACCTCGCCGGCCGCGACGCTCAGATTCGCGCCGCGCAACGCGGGTACGCCGCCGAAGCTAATGCCGATGTCCTGCATCTCGAGCAGAACCGCACGGGTACCAGGAGATTGCGCACTCTGCGCGGAGTGGGGCGTGTGCATGCCGGATTGCGTCACAGGTGTCCTCCTGATGCGCGTGCTGCGGTCGACCATCTGCAGTTGACCATGAGGTTGAGCATCTGCGGTTGACCATATTACGCCGCATAAAAGCGAAGCGACGGTCCGTGGATTCACGGGCGCGTCGCTTCGAACCCTGCCCGTCATCCGCCTTCACAGGAGACTGTTTTCAAGGCGGAGACTTCCTGCTGCCATGGTTGCGCGGTTCCGCTCAATAGCCTCTCGATAGCCGCTCAGTAACCGTATTGCATGCTCTGCTGCACGTTGCTCTTGTCGTAGAAACGGTCCGACACCTTGACCCACGTCGGGATCTTTTCACCCTTCGCGAAACGCTGCGCGACGTCGCAGGCGAGTGGGCCGAAGAACGGGCTCGACTGCACGCTCGCGCCGAGTTCGCCGGCGGCAATTGCCTCGAGCCCGCCCTTGGTGCCGTCGATCGTGACAATCTGGATGTCTTTGCCGGGCTGCTTGCCCGCCGCCTTGATCGCGGCGATCGCGCCGAGCGCCATTTCGTCGTTATGCGCATAGACGGCGGTGACGTCCGGGTGCGCTTGCAGCAACGTTTCCATCACCTGACGGCCCTTGTCGCGCGCGAAGTCGCCGCTTTGCGACGCGATGATCGTCATGCCCGGATTCTTCGCGATGATTTCGTCGAAGCCCTTCTTGCGATCGTTCGCCGCCGACGCGCCCGTGGTGCCTTCGAGTTCGATGATCTTCGCCTTGCCGCCCGTTGCCTTGATTAGCCAGTTCGCCGCGCGATGCCCCTGATCGATGAAGTCCGAGCCGATGAACGTGATGTAGTCGCGGCCCGCCACGGCCACCGATTGATCGACGTTGCGGTCGACCAGAATCACGGGAATGCCGGCCTTTTTCGCCTGAAGAACGACGGGCGCCAGCGGCTTTTCCTCACGTGGCGGGAACACCAGCAGATCGACATGCTGCGCGATCATGCTTTGGATGTCGGAGACCTGCTTGGAATTGGAGCCGTTGGCGTCGGTCATCACGAGCTGCCAGCCGCACTTCGCGGCCACTTCCTTGAAGCTGCGCGTTTCTGCAAGACGCCAGGGGTTATTGCTTTCGGTCTGCGCAAAGCCGACCTTCAGCGGAGTCTTGGTTACCAGCTTCGGCAGGCCGTCGTCCGCGTGGGCCGCGAGCGCACCAAGCCCCGCGCCGAGACCCATTGCCAGAGCCAGCAGCGAACCCGCCAGCGGACGAATCTGCCGCGTGCGCGCGTGCCCGCGCGCCTCGTTGTTGAGCAACGCCATGTCTTCCTCCAGTACCTGGTGAGATGTATTTGCTTTTTGATTTCTCCTGCCAGCCGGCACTTCACAAGGGCCGGACGTGCCGATTATTTCATCGCTAATTATTATCGGTCAATCACTAATAATATTAGTCATTGGGTTTTTTGCCTCGGTAATTACCCGCACCGAGGCGCGCTCCACGAGGGGCCCGTCGAGCTTCACCATTCGATGCCGGACAGGCGCGCCCGCCGCGCGGTTATGGTCTTCCTGAAGCAGGGTTTCGACGGCCCAGCGTCCCAGTTCATAGTTCGGCAGCACGACCGTGGAAAGCGGCGGATGCGTGTGGCGCGCAATTTCCTGGTCGTCGTAGCCGAGCACCGATACATCTTCGGGAACGCGAAGTCCAAGCTGCTTCAGCGCTTCGATCGCGCCGATCGCCGTCAGGTCGTTCGCACAGAAAATCGCGGTTGGCGGATTCGGTTCGCGCATCAGCGAAAGCGTGAGTTCGAATCCGAGTCCCGAACTCCAGTCGCCGTCGCGCACGAGCTCGGGCGCGTACGGCAGGTCGGCGGTGGCGAGTGCGGTGCGGTAGCCCTTGAGCCGGTCTTTCGACGCATCCTGCCAGGGCTCGCCGTTGATATAACCGATCCGCCGATGCCCGGCTTGCAGCAGATAATCGGTCGCCAGATGACCGCCTGCGACTTCCGCTGGCACCACCGACGAAAAGCCGCTCTCGCCCGTGTAGCAGTTCAGCAGCACGGTCGGCACGCGCGAGAGCGCCGCGGGCGGCGTCACCTTGCGCGTATAGACGGTCGCGTAAATCACGCCGAGCACATGCGGGTTCGACAGAGTCGTGTCGAGCACCTGCTTTTCGATCTCGGCGTTGCCGTGCGTCGAATACACCGCCAGCATTTTGCCGCTCGCGTAGGCCGCGTCGCGAGCGCCATCGACATTGACCACTGGATGCGGGCTAGTCGAGATTTCGTCGGCGAGATAGACGATCAGATTTCGCTCGTCGCTCGACGCCGCCACCGGCGCGCGCGGCGAAAGGTGGTAGCCGAGGTCGTGCGCCGCCTTCAGCACTTTCTTGCGGGTGTTCTCGGAAAACTTCGCGCCGGTCGCGTTGTTCAGGA
The DNA here is from genome assembly GCF_002879865.1 of Paraburkholderia rhynchosiae. Classification (GTDB taxonomy): domain Bacteria; phylum Pseudomonadota; class Gammaproteobacteria; order Burkholderiales; family Burkholderiaceae; genus Paraburkholderia; species Paraburkholderia rhynchosiae. The sequence continues at coordinate 244,911 of NZ_PNXY01000006.1, read as the reverse complement.
CGAGAGAGACAGTCGATTGCGACACGCCCGTGAACTTGGCGATGTCGGTCATGGTGGGACGGCGTTGAGTCGATTTTTTCATTGTGCGGGCCGCGCTGCAGCGGCGTTAAAACAAAGACATGCCGTGGCATCCTGCTGCTGACGGTACCACTAATAATATGCGCGCGGCAACGCGCGCTAACCCGTCACTGACTGCGCTCGCCGGGCTTTTATGTCGGCGCCACCACATGCAATTATTACTAATAATATTGACCCGCAACCTTTGGCGTGCGATTCTGCGACGCGCGGACCTTACGACCGGCCAGGACCGCGCGCCTTGTGCGGCACATCGACGGAGACTGCATGCGCATCGCCGCCGCCCTCTGCCTGACACACGTTTTCTGACCATGCCCGACGCTTTTCCGAATCTGACATCGCCCGTTGCAGCGGAGCTTACGTGGCTCGACGATCCTTCCATCGCGCCGCAGCTTGTGACGCTGACGGCGGGCGCGTTGCGGCTCGTCATCGCGCCCGGGATAGGCGGCGCGCTGGCGGCTTTCTACGAGAGCACGCCGGATGGCCCGATGCACTGGCTGCGTCCGGCTTCATCCGCCGCATTCAGCGAGCGCGACCCCTTGCGCATGGCGAGCTTTCCGCTCTTTCCGTATTGCAACCGGATCCGCGATGCGCGCTTCGCATTCGACGGCGCTACCGTCGATCTCAGCGGCAATGACCTTCGCTTTGCACACGCGCTGCATGGCAACGCGTGGCGGCGTCCGTGGCAAGCGGCAGCGCTCACGCCAAGCTCGGTGGACTTGCACTTCGAACATGAGCCCGATTCGCAAATACCCGGCGACTGGCCGTTCCGCTACCGCGCGCGGCAGCGCATCGAGTTGAGTGGCGAAGCGTTGCGCATCACGCTATCCGCGCAAAACCTTGGCGAGCGGCCGATGCCTTTCGGCATGGGTCATCACCCGTACTATCCGCGCACGCCGCAAACGCGCGTCTATGCCGAAGTACAAGCAATGTGGCACGCCGACGCCGACGTACTGCCGACGCATCTCGGCCCGCATCCCGCAGTCGATGCGTTGCGCGAGGGCCTGTCGCCGGACGCTTTCGAGCTGGACAACAACTTCGCAAACTGGGCGCGTGGAGCGACGATTGCGTGGCCCGACGAACATCGTCAATTGACGATGACCGCGGAGGCGCCGTTCGATCATATGGTGATATTCGCGCCCGCCGACGACGCGCAGCTATGTGTCGAGCCCGTGACGAACACCACCGATTGCTTCAACGCGGAGGGCCCGCATGAGCATGTGGGCGGCTGCGTGTTGCAACCGGGCGAGGAGATTGCCGCCACGCTGACGTGGACGCCGAAGCGAAGCTAGCGGCGTCGCTTCAGTTCAAGCCCTGACGTAGCCCACAAATAAGGGCGGTCACGCCGCCCCTGCATCATCGGCATGCACGCGCCTCACTCAACGCGCAAGCGAGCCATATACGGCAGATGATCGGAGAGCCACGCCGTCTCCTGCGTCGGCTGGATCCATTCGACGGGCTTCATCCCGCGGATGAACATCTTGTCGAGCGCGAGGGCGGGCGAGAACGCCGGAAACGTGCGGCCGGATTCGCCAAGCAGCGTGGCCACTTCATGCAGTCCATGCTCGCCGAAAAGCGGCACCGAATCGTTGCGCCAGTCGTTGAAGTCGCCGGCCAGCACGAGCGGACCGTCGGGCGCTTCCTTCGCGATCCAGTGCGCGATCCAATGCATCTGACGCAAGCGCGCCGAGCGCGTCAGCGCGAGGTGCGCGCACAACAGCGTGACCGAGTGTCCGCCGAAGGTCGCGCGCGCGACCAGCAAACCGCGTTTCTCGAAGCGATGCGCTGAGATGTCCCAGCGTCCGCCGAGATCGAGCGGATGCGGCGACAGGATTGCATTGCCGTGCCGCCAGGACGGCTTGAATACGTTGGGCCCGAGCGCGATTTCCAGTTCGAGCGCGCGCGCGATTTCAGTGGCCTGGCAATGCCAGACATCGCTCACAGGATCGGCAACCGGCGCGCCGAAATTGCTTGCCAGTACCGGCGACGGCATGCGCCGCGCCATTGCTTCCTGCAAAAAGTAGGCGTCCGCGTGGGTCGACTGAACCCAGCGCTGCATGGCCTGCCAGGCTTGGAAGCCAAGCGGCGTTCGGCCTTTGTGCAGGTTCCAGCTGACCGCCACAAAATCCTTGGGTGCTGCGCTTTCGCGGATCAATTCTTCGGGGTTTCGCATGCCGCGTTATCCACGTGTTCTGTTTTCGGGGCTTCGATTTTTCGTGCGTTGTTCGTGCGTGGTTCCTGCATCGTTCGCGCGTCGTTCAGGTTGGCTCTTCCGCTTCGCTTTTCAACCCTCCGCTTTCAGCTCAATTCGCAGCGTTGCTGCCGTTCGTGAGACTTGCGCGCACGCGATAGACCAGCACCGGATTTTTGTCGACGATCGTCCAGCTCGTCCATTGACCCGACGCCATCTTCAAACCCGGATGGCTCGCGCTTACTTTGCGCGGCTGCGGCGGGAGCTTGCAGCCGGTGTCGGTTTGCCGTGCGGCGTCGTCCTCGAAAGTCTCCTGTGCGTCGATCGACAGGGTGATTTCGTTGCCGTCCGCCTGCAGCGGCGACACCGTCAGCGTGCGCGCCAGGTCAATGCTGCCGGCCGGCTGATCCTTGCAGCCGACGTTATGCTGGACCACCTTGTGATGCGTATCCGTGCGCGCCTGGCCGACCGTGGTCGTGCCGTCGAACGCATCGATTTGCTGGCCGTCGCGCAACACTTGCAATTCCCACTGCACGACCTGCGGGGGTCGTTGTTGTGCGTGTGCAAGCAACGAAGTGCCAAGCAGCACGGCCACGATACTGGTTTTCCACATAGAGCGAATCTCCGGTGACTGCATCCGGCGGCGTAGTCAGATGGCCATCTTACGCCTGATACGCTGAACGCTTTTCTGACACGTTAAACGGGGCCGGGTTCTGCAACAATCCATTTCGGACTGGGTCGGTAATCGCGACGGAACTTCTCGCAGGCGTTGTCGAAAACGACCGGTTATTCCCCCGTTGGCGAGCGATTGTTAGCAGCAGAGCCACAGGACTGCTGGCTTGCGTGCGGTTCTGTCCTCGTTAAACTGGACCTGAAACGGCGCCCATCAGGTGCCGCCAGGCAAGGCCAGTCAGACGGGGTGAGCAATGACAACTGCAATGGTCAAACAGGAAATCGCCGTGGCGTCTTTCAGTCGGGTGTACGACCTCGATCAGGTCGAGACCGCACTGAACGATCTCGGCGAAGGCGCGAACGAGGCGTTGCGCACAACCTACGAAAAGATGCTGAAAACCGGCAATCTGCGCTTCTGCGTCAAGCCGAACCGGATGCCGTCGATCGACGATCTGATCGACGCGCTACCCAACTTTGCCGGTCCGCTCGACGACATCCGCAAGCAGGTCGCCCTCTGTCTCGAGACGGAAGACCGGCTCGAGCTGATGCCGATTCTGCTGCTCGGCGATCCCGGCATCGGCAAGACGCACTTTGCGAAGCAGTTAGCGCGCCTGCTCGGCACGGCCTATCAGTACGTCGCGATGAGTTCGTTGACGGCCGGGTGGATTCTTTCGGGTGCGTCGTCGCAATGGAAAAACGCGAAGCCGGGGAAGGTGTTCGACGCGCTCGTGAACGGCAGCTATGCGAACCCGGTCATCACCGTCGATGAAATCGACAAGGCCACGGGTGACTCGCAATACGATCCGCTGGGTGCGTTGTACGCGCTGCTGGAGCACGACACCGCGCAGACTTTCATCGACGAATTCGCCGAGATTCCCATCAACGCCGGCCACGTGATCTGGATCGCCACGGCCAACGACGAGCGTGCAATTCCCGAGCCGATCCTCAACCGGATGAACGTGTACGAGATTCCGCCGCCGGATCGCGACGGCGCGCGCCGCATCGCACAATCCATTTACGCGGAGATTCGCGGCGCGCACAACTGGGGTCTGCGGTTTCCCGAACTGCTCGGCGACGACGCGCTCGATGCGCTCAAACACGCGTCGCCCCGCGAAATGCGCCGCTCGATTCTGAATGGATTCGGCGCGGCGCGGATCGATGGACGCGACCAGATCGGCGCGGCTGATATTCGGCTCGACTACGGCAACCGGCGCAGACCCATCGGCTTCTGAGCGCTCCTGTCCGTTCTTGCGGCGCCCGCTGAGCTGCTTTTAAGCTCCCCGGAGCTGCCCTTTATCTGGCCATTCCCGCCGCCGGCAACGACGGCGGGCATGGCTGTCTGTGCGGCGTCGTACAATTCCACGCAGCGGGTTGCGAAACGGCAGTGCGTTCGGCAGCGAGCGGTGTAGGGAGTTCGTTGGCTGCATGCTGTCGTCATCTATATTGGTGGACGAGGCAGTGCGCGGCGAAGTCGGCCGCGTCAAGGGACATGGACCAAATCGAATGTGTCGTGATCGGCGCGGGCGTGGTCGGGCTCGCGGTGGCGCGCGCGCTGGCCGCGCGCGGGCGCGAAGTGATCGTGCTGGAAGCGGCCGAGGCGATCGGCGTTGGCACCAGTTCGCGCAACAGCGAGGTGATTCACGCGGGCATTTACTATCCGCGCGGCTCGCTGAAGGCAACGCTGTGCGTGCGGGGCCGCGAGATGCTTTACGACTATTGCGTCGAGCGCCACGTGCCGCATTCGCGCTGCGGCAAACTGCTGGTGGCGACGTCGACCAATCAGATTCCGCAGCTCGAAAGTATCCTGGCGAAGGGCCGTGAAAACGGCGTGCTCGACCTGATGCGCGTCACCGGCGACCAGGCGCAGGCGCTGGAGCCGGCGCTCGAATGTGTGGCGGCCGTGTTCTCGCCGCAGACGGGTATCGTCGACAGTCATCAGTTGATGCTCGCGTTGCAAGGCGATGCCGAACGCGATGGCGTGGTGTTCGCGTTTCACTCGCCGGTCGAAGCGATCGAAGCAGGCAACGGCCGCTTCATCATCAAGGTCGGCGGCGACGCGCCCACTACAATCAGCTCGGCTTGCGTGATCAACAGCGCCGGCCTGCATGCGAACGCTCTGGCTCGCACCATTCGCGGACTTGACGCGCGCCACGTGCCGCCGCTCTATCTCGCGCGCGGCAACTATTTCAGCATCTCCGGACGCGCGCCGTTCAGCCGCCTGATCTATCCGATGCCGAACGAAGCGGGACTCGGCGTGCATCTCACCATCGATCTCGGTGGCCAGACGCGCTTCGGTCCCGACGTCGAATGGGTCGATACGATCAATTACGACGTCGATCCGCGGCGCGCAGAATCTTTTTACGCGGCGATTCGCGCCTACTGGCCCGCGCTTCCGGACCATGCGTTGCAACCTGCTTATGCGGGAATTCGTCCGAAGCTTTCCGGTCCTGGTGAACCCGCCGCCGACTTCGTGATTCAAGGACCGGCCGCCCATGGCGTGCGCGGACTCGTGAATCTGTTCGGTATCGAATCGCCGGGATTGACGGCGTCGCTTGCAATCGCACAGCGTGTCTGCGAACTTAGCGGGCGCGCGTGAGGGAGCTGGTTTCGGCCCGACTCGACAGTGCGCGAAGTTGTACCAATTCGCTTATCTCTAGCATTTGAGCCGTCACGCGCGACGGCTTCATTGCTATGCTTGGGGACCGCTGTCATCAGAACGGCGATCAGTTCAATATAAATGGAGTGAGTCCCCATGAAATCTTCCCGTCGCACATTTTTGATTACGAGCATTGGTGTTGCCTCGTCGCTCGCGCTGTCGCGCCAGGCCTTCGCCGATGCACCGAAGGTCGCCGAAAGCGATCCCACCGCACAAGCGCTCGGCTACAAGGAAGACGCCAGCAAGGTCGACAAGGCGAAGTTCGCCAAGTACGCGCCGGGCCAGGACTGCGGCAATTGCAGCTTCTATCAGGGAAAGGCGACTGATCCCTACGCACCGTGCCCGATGTTCGCCGGCAAGCAGGTCGCAGCCAAGGGTTGGTGCAGCGCCTATAACAAGAAGGCCTGATCGTGTCCCGAGGGCGCCGCCCTTGTGTGTTGCGCGAAAAGCGCTGCAACATTGCAGCGTTCATTTGAAGGGCAATGGCCGGGTGTCTGCCGCCACGCGCGACAGGCGCCCTTTTGCGGCCTTAAAACGGCCGGCGCGGTCTTTACGCTCCAGGTCGATCCCGACGCGTCTCGCAAGGCGCTTGAGCCGTCCACATCATGGCTCGCCTAACTGCGCGCATTCATCAGCGGCGGCCGTTTGTCGAACCACGGCCGCGCCGCTTCGAGTTGCGCGGCAAGGCACAACAGCGTCGCTTCGCCGCCGTCGCGCGCCGCAAACTGGACGCCGATCGGAAGTCCGCGCGCGTTCCAGTAAAGCGGTATCGACATGGCGGGTTGACCGCTCAGATTGAACAGTTCCGTGCAACCGGCCCAAGCGAACGCTTTGTTCGACGCTTGCGCAAGCAGCTTCTTCAGCAGCGGCTCGAGCGGCATCGCGGTCACGGCGCGCATTTGCATGCGTTCCGTCGACGTCGGCTGCATCTCGCCAATCTTGAGGGGCGCGCCCGCGAGCGTCGCGCACAGAATCACGTCGTAGCGCTGCAACAGATCTGTGAGACGTTGGGTGATGCGGCGCTGTTCTTCAAGCGCGGCGGGCAAGCCGCGCTCACCCAGTTTGCGGCCTACATGCGCCATCGCCCATGTCGCGATTTCGAACTCGTCGCGAAGCGGTTTGCGTCCGGTGATGCGCTCGGCGTTCAGCACGAGGTCTTCCGCGGTCACGGACCACAGCGTGAGAAACGCATGCCGGACCGCCGCGAAATCGATGCCAAGCGAAATCGGCTCGATGTTGTGGCCGAGCGAACTCACGAGCTGCGCCGCGTCGTCGAGCGCGGCGCGCGCGTCGGCGGAAAGGGACGGCGCGAGCATTGGTTCGGTAATGTAAGCGATGTTCAACGGCTTGCACGGCTCGCGGCTCGCGCCGAGAAACGTTCCCGGCGCGCCGACCGGACGGTCCGCGTTGCCCGCCAGCAGATCGAGCAGCAACGCGCTGTCACGCACGCTGCGTGATACCGCGTGATCGACACCGAGTTCACCGGCCGCAACGGCGGCGCTCACGCGCGGCACGCGTCCGCGCGAAGGCTTGAGGCCGAATAATCCGCAACACGAAGCCGGAATGCGGATTGAGCCGCCGCCATCCGACGCATGCGCGAGCGGCACAATGCCGGCCGCCACTGCCGCCGCCGCGCCGCCGCTGGATCCGCCGGGCGTATGGTCCAGATTCCACGGATTGCGGCACGCACCGAATAGTTCGGGCTCCGTATAAGGCATCTGCCCGAGTTCGGACGTGCTGGTTTTTGCGAAGATATTGAGGCCGGCCGCTTTCGCGAGCGCGACCACGGGCGCGTCTTCGCCGGGAATGAAATGACGATAGTGGCGGCTGCCCATCGTCATGCGCAGTCCGGCAATCGGCGCGCCGAGATCCTTGATCAGATACGGCACGCCGGCAAGCGCTGTTTGCGCGACGAAAGCACCGTCGGCATTCGCGCCAGTCGCGCGGTTGGCGCCGTTCGCCTGGCTCGCGTCATAACGCGACGCGCGTTCGCGGGCGGCTTCGTAGTCCTTCAGCACGATTGCGTTGATCGCGGGATTGACCGCTTCGGTGCGCGAGATCGCGATGTCGAGCAACTCGCGAGCGCTGGCTTCGCGCGTTCGCACCAGTTCGGCGAGGCCGATGGCGTCATGGGCGAGATAGTCTGATAGCACGACGGAGGAGCCCTCGGTGCGGGGTGTGGAATGCCGGTTGTTCATGCGCGCGACGAACGGCGTTATGGCACGGGCACGCCGTGATCGTCGAGCCGCGTCTATCGGCGTGCATGAAAGAAGACAGCGCGCTGGCGGCACGCCGTCTTTGACAGGGTAACTGACTTACGCGCACGCGTGACGAGACGCGTAAGTCACGGTCACTTACAAACGCTCGCCGAGGAAAGTCAGCGTGCGGCCGTGCGCGAGAGCGGAAGCACGCTGGTTATACGACGCGCGGTCCGAGCAGTTGAAGCCGTGATCGGCGTTGGGGTAGATGTGGAACTCGGCGTCCGTGCGTCCGGCAAAGCGTTCCTGAATCTGACCGACGGCCGACAGCGGAATATGCTGGTCGAGTTCGCCGTAGTGAAACTGCATCGGCACCTTGATCTTTGCGGCTTCATCGAGCTGGTTCTGGATGCCGCCGCCGTAATACGCGACCGCGGCGTCGACGCTGCCTAGCGCCGCCGCCATGTACGCGAGCCGTCCGCCGAAGCAAAAGCCAATCGCGGCGACTTTGCCGGTGACTTCGGGCATTGCGCGCAATGCGGCGGCCGCGGCACCAATGTCGCTGGCGGCTTGATTCGCGTCGAGCTTCTGCATCAGTTCGACGCCCTTCGTGCGGTCAGCGCCTTCATACGTGAGTTCGACGCGCGGCTGCACACGCCAGAACACGTCCGGTGCGAGCGCGACGTAGCCGTCTTGCGCGTATTGATCCGCGACCGAGCGGATATGGCTGTTCACGCCGAAGATTTCCTGAATGATGATGACGGCCGGCCCCTTGCCGCCTTTGGGCAGCGCGAGATAGCCGCCGAACGTGTCGTTGCCGGCAGGGATGTCGATCCATCGGGACGTCGTGCTCATGGTGTTCTCCATAGTCGCGCGCGGCTGCGCGAGTTTCAGTCTGAATGAAGGCCAGAGGCTACAGTGCCTGGCGGGCGGTCAGTGTGCCATCAAAAGAAAGGTATTGCAGCGAGGCCCCTTGAAGCTTGCGTGCAGCTTCCAAAGCCCGTCCGGCACGCGTGAGCAAGGCGATGCAAGACAACCCAAGCAATCTCGTAGGACGATTGAAACGTTCTCGATAATTCATTTTTCCGTTGCGCAGCGCACCGGTACAGTCCACCGTAATAGTTCGTCGGGACGGCGAACGGTTGCGCGAAGGAGAATCGATTATGAGTGAAGGCAATTGTGTGACGCCGTTTGCCGAGCGTTTTGAATTGCGAGTGCCGGTCGTGCAGGCGCCAATGGCGGGCGCCACCACGCCCGAACTGGTGGCTGCGGTGTCGAATAGCGGCGGCCTGGGTACGCTGGCGGGCGCGGCGCTGTCGCCCGAGAAAATTGGAACGGAGGTCGCGGCGATTCGTGCGCTGACGGATCGTCCGTTCGGCGTCAATCTGTTCGTGCTGGAGCCCGCCACGCCGGATGACGCCACCGTGAGCCGCGCGCTAGAAGCGATTGACCCGCTGCGAGCCGACCTCGGCTTGCCGCCGGGCCGGCCGCTCGAACGCTACGCGCCTGACTTCCGCGCGCAACTGGAGGCGCTGATCGAGCTGCGCGTACCGGTGGTGAGCTTCACGTTTGGGCTGCTCGCACGCGAGGACATCGCGCGGCTGCATGCCAACGGCCAATATGTAATCGGCACAGCGACGCATGTCGCCGAAGGCGTCGCGTGGCGCGATGCCGGCGCCGATGCGATCGCCGCGCAAGGCTCGGAGGCGGGCGCGCATCGCGGCACGTTCATCGGTTCGTTCGAAGAGGCGTTGGTCGGCACGATGGCGCTCGTGCCGCAGCTCGTCGACGCGACCGGGCTTCCGGTGCTGGCCGCGGGCGGCATCATGGACGGACGCGGGATCGTCGCGGCGCTCGCCCTTGGCGCGCAAGCCGTCGTCATGGGCACCGCGTTTCTGAGCTGTCACGAGAGCGCAATACCGCAGGCGTGGAAAGACCGTCTGCGCTCCATCTCTGATACGTCGACCTCGGTGACGCGCGCGATCACCGGCCGCCATGCTCGCGGCATACGCAATCCATTGATGCAGCGTTTGAGCGAAGCGCCGCAAAACATCGCGCCGTATCCCGTGCAAAACGCATTGACGCAGGAGCTGCGTCAAACCGCGGGCCGCGCGCAGAACGGCGACTATCTCTCACTGTGGTCGGGCCAGGGCGCGCCTCTCGGACGCGTGCGGCGCGAAGACTTCGGCGCCGCGGAATTGATGGGACAACTCGAGCAGGAATGGCTTGCGGCAAGCGCACGCATCGCCGCGTTCAAGCGCTGATTGCGCGTAAGTCAGGCACGCCTCGCCCCCGCTTGCGGCGCGCGTCGTTTTCACCATCAAACCCCGCTTAAACCCCATTCGAACCATTAACGGTTTAACCCGCTAAAAGCTTCGGGTTTTTCTTCCTGAACGAACGCCGCACATAGCGGAAACCCGCATGGGCTGGTGTTCTCCGAGGCGTCGTCCAAGCCGGAATTGGTCGCTGCTGGATAAACGCTATTAGTGTTCATCCCACTTCCTCAAAAAAGTCCCACAAATTAATTTGATAGCCTACACTTGCGCGCAAGTACGGGTCGCCGCCTGCCACAAACAGTCCGGCGGACGTACTGGCCAAGTGCATGAACGATGCAACCGGCGTGGTCGTCCACGGGACTGAGCGACACGTGTTGGGGAAGCGGGGGCACAGGGCGATTACGTTGTTTTTGGGACCGAAACTGGAGACTTACATGAACATCAAGATTCAAAAGCTGTTGCCGATCAGCGCTGCGGCGATGCTGTTCGCAACGTTGGCAACAACGGCCGCGGCCGATACGGTAGTCAAGATCGGTCACGTTGCACCGCTGACTGGCGGTATCGCTCACCTGGGGAAAGACAACGAAAACGGCGCACGCCTGGCAGTTGAGGAAATCAACGCGAAAGGCCTGACGATCGGCGGCCAGAAAGTCACGCTGCAACTCGACGCGCAAGACGACGCGGCCGACCCGCGTACCGCTACGCAAGTCGCGCAGAAGCTGGTCGACGATAAAGTCGTCGCAGTGGTCGGCCACCTGAACTCGGGTACGTCGATTCCGGCTTCGAAGATCTATAGCGACGCAGGCATCGTGCAGATCTCGCCGTCGGCAACGAACCCGGCCTACACGCAACAAGGTTTCAAGACGACGTACCGCGTCGTCGCGACCGATGCGCAGCAAGGTCCGGCACTGGCGAATTACGCAGCCAAGGGTCTGAAAGTGAAGAGCGTCGCGATCGTCGACGACTCGACCGCTTATGGCCAGGGTCTCGCGAACGAATTCGAAAAGACGGCAAAGTCGCTGGGCCTGAACGTGATGTCGCATGACGCGACGAACGACAAGGCTGTCGACTTCCGCGCGATTCTGACGAAGATCAAGGGCGAAAACCCGGACGCGATCATGTACGGCGGCATGGACGCCACCGGCGGCCCGTTCGCAAAGCAAGCCAAGCAACTTGGCCTGCGCGCGAAGGTGCTGGCAGGCGACGGCGTCTGTACCGACAAGCTGTCCGATCTGGCCGGCGACGCAACCGACAACATCGTCTGCTCGGAAGCCGGTATGGCGCTCGAGAAGATGGCTGGCGGCGCGGCGTTCCTCGCCAAGTATCAGAAGCGTTTCGGTCAGCCGATCCAGATTTACGCTCCGTTCACGTATGACGCTGTGTACATCATCGTCGACGCTATGAAGCGCGCTAACTCGACCGATCCGGCGAAGATCCTGGCAGCCATGCCGGCGACCGACTACAAGGGTGTGATCGGTGAAACGACATTCGACTCGAAGGGTGACCTTCAGCACGGCGTGATCTCGCTGTACAACTACAAGTCGGGCAAGAAGACGCTGCTTGACGTAGTGAAGATGTAAAACCGCATGTGTGCGGACAGCGTCGCGCTGTCCGCGAATCGCATGGTTAAAAAGGCACGCGTACCTTGGGTCGCGTGCCTTTTCTTTTGAGCGTTGCAGTGCAGTGTGTTCTGGTGTGCTCGCGCAATCGTTGCGGACGTGCGGACCGATCGGGTCCGTGTATGGTGAGTCGGATTGCATGGGTCGCGGACGAATTCCTACACATCATGGACCGTGATGTGCGGACGAAGTTGCCCGGCAGGCCGCGGTGGCTTGCCGCTAGATCTTCAATCGCCGCAACACCTTCGGACCGGCGATCGCAATCAACGCACAGCACAGGGCGACCAAGGAGAGTCCGATCGACAGATTGGTCACCTGCGCCACCGCGCCGATGATCACCGGCCCGAACAACATCCCGAAGTACGCGAGCCCCGCGACGTGCGCAAGGCCCTCGGCCGCGTGAATGCCCTTCACGCTTGCCGCCGCCGCGAACAGCACTGGCATCATGTTGGCGAGGCCGAGGCCCATCAGCGTGAAGCCGATGAGCGCCGTGACTGGATTCGGCAGCAGAAGCGCGCCGATCATTCCCGCCAGTGCAAGCGTTGCGCTCGCCATTACCAGCTGCGGCGCGCCGAAGCGGGCGCGCACGGCATCGCCGGCGAAACGCGCAGCGGCCATGCCGCCGGAAAACGCCGCATAGGCGGCGCTGGCGAGAGCCGGCGTAGCGAGGACGACGTCGCGCATATAGACAGTCGCCCAGTCATACATCGCACCTTCCGCGATCAGCGCGACGAGAGCTACGGTGCCGAGCGCCCACAACGCCGGCGAGCGCCAGCGGTTGGCGCGCGGCGTTGCGGAGTCTGGGTGTTCATCATGCGGCACGTGCGGCAGCACGGCCGGGCACGCGGCGATCAACACGAGCGCGCTAACCGCGCCGGCCAACGCAAGATGCACGGCCGGCGCCATACCATGCGCGAGCAGCGCGCCGCCGGCCGCCGCGCCAGCCATCCCGCCGACGCTGAACATGCCGTGCAACGACGACATAATCGGTTTCGCCAGCGCTTTCTCGACGGCGCTCGCTTCGGCGTTCATCGCGACATCGAGCGTGGCCATGCCCGCGCCGAAGATGGCCAGCACGATCAGCAAGAGCCAGTAAAACGGGACCACGAGAATCAACGAGGCGCAGGCCGCCATCACGAGGCCGCCGGTCAGGCAGGCGCGGCGCGTGCCGACGCGTGCAATCCACGAAGCATTGGCCGCCATCGCGCCGATCGAGCCGCCAGCGACGGCCAGCAGCGCAAGGGACAGCAGCGCCGGGCTAAGGTGGAAGCGGTCGCGCACGGTCGGCACGTGCACGCCCCACGACCCGTACACCATCCCTGCGATGAAGAACACCGCCATCGTGGCGATGCGGGCTCGCTGACGAGCGGTGTCGGACAGGTCCCGGTGAGCGGCGGGGATGGCGGCGAAGTCGGAAGAACGATCGGACACGGAAGTCTCGTGAGGAAGGTGCGAAAGAAAGCGCACTGAAAGCGAATTTCCGATTCTAACGAAGCGCGCTGTCTTATGCTTGAAGGCGTGGAATCGCACCTCGGAGACGGGGTGCGCGGAGCTTGTTTTGTTCCGGCAATCTCCGCCGATCAGAATTCATTCACAAGGAGGGCGCAGTTGAACATTCCCGCTCACGCTCCATTGCACCTGCTGCACAGCACCGCCGTCGGCACGCTCGCCACGCACGCGCGTCAGCCGGAAGGCTTTCCGTATCCGTCCGTGCTGCCCTTTGCGCCCGACCCGCTGCATCGGCCGACCATTCTGGTGAGCCGGCTCGCCGAGCATACGCATAATTTGCACGCGGATCCGCGCGCCGGGTTTCTGGTTGTCGATGCGCCCGACGGCGACGTGCTGAATGGTCAGCGCGTCACGTTGCTGGGCACCTTCGAACCGGTCGATCCCACGCCGGAACTGGTCGCGCGTTATTTGCGCTATCAGCCGGACGCCGAGCGCTATCTGGCGCTCGGCGACTTCACGTTCTGGACGATGAAGCTGGACCGCCTGCGATATATCGGTGGCTTCGGTGCAATGGGATGGCTCGACGGCGACGAGCTAGATCCTCTGCCTGCGCTCGACTCCGGTGAAGAAGAGGCGCTCATTGCTAAGTTCGCCGACGCGGCTTCAAAATCCGGCGGATATCAGCTCATTGGCGTGGATCGGTATGGCGCCGATCTGAGGCTGAACGGCGCGCGCAAACGTCTTGCCTTCGATAGTGCCAAGCCGGACATGGAAAGCTTGCACGCCACGCTAGGAGATTGCATCTGGAGCCAAACCAATTAGGCGTTTATTGCCGATTGGGGAAAACCTTATCGCGGAAGCCCATGGCGAAAGCGCGGTTGCAATATGTTACGACGTTTCATGTGAAACCTCTCATGAAATGAAATGTTGGCTTCCCAAGTCTGTCTTAATTTTCATGCGCTGATAATTAATCCCATATTTACCGATCCAAACTCCGATCTTTCCGCAAATGGCGGAAGCAGCCAAATGAAAGGCAACGCGTGACAGCGCCGCTCAACGAAGTTTTCGAAACACGCTCGTATTAGTTTTACGCCGACGCATTTGTAGTCTTTCTATTTTGTGTTAATCTCGCGTTCAAATTCCGAGGCATGAACATCTTCAAAGGGCAAGCCGGCTTGAGACTGGCAGTCATTAATCCAAACCACAAGGGAACCTATGTCTTCCTACAAGGAACTACTCGCGCAGCGAGAGAAGCTGGAAAAGCAGATCGAAGAAGCGAAGTCGCGCGAATACGCGGAAGTGCTGAACGAAATCAAACAGAAAATGGCCGACTACGGCATTTCCCTAAACGAGCTGGGCGGCGGCCGTGCTCCCAAAGGCGCCAAGGCCGCTCGTCCGCGTGCGGGCGTCGCGCCGAAATACCGCGATCCGGAAAGCGGCAGCACGTGGTCGGGGCGCGGCAAACCGCCGCGGTGGATTGCCGGCTTGGATCGCGAGAAGTTTCTGATTCAAAAGTAATTCGCGTGGGAATTTTCTCAGGCGCTGTAATGCCTCTCGCATTAAAGGTAATATGAATGCTGGCCTCAGTCGCGTGAGCGCGCTCACGTCACCTTGAAGGCCGCGTACCGTTTCGGACGCGGCTTTTTCATTGCGGCACCCATCTCGCGGGAGCCTTCGCATCGGACGTTCGGTGTAACTCGAATGCGAATGCTTTTCGTTTTCATAACCACCTGATTTAAAAGATGTTTTGCAAATTCGCGCGCTCGTTTTCGAGACGTGGCGGGTAGAATAGAGGAATCGAACTTCTGCTTCTTCTTCCCAGATGCCTTCCGCTGCCATCGAGTCCGCCGAGAAACACCGCGTTGCGCGCAAAAGTACGTTTGTCAGTATTGCGCTGAATACGGTATTGATGGCGCTGCAAATCATCATCGGCGTGTTTGCGCACTCGCAGGCACTGGTGGCCGACGGCATCCATTCGCTTGCCGATCTGATTTCCGATCTTGTCGTGCTGTTTGCCAATCGGCACAGCGGCGCGAAGCCGGACGCCGATCACAATTACGGACATAGCCGTTACGAGACGGTCGCTTCGTTATTTCTAGGCGCGCTGCTGATCGCGGTCGGCTTCGGCATGTTGTGGCGTGCCGGCACGCGCCTCGCCGATCTCCACAGCATCCCGGCTGTCCATTTGAGCGCGCTCGTTGTGGCCGTGCTCGTGCTGATTTCGAAAGAGAGCCTGTTCCGCTATATGCTGCGCGAAGCGCAACGCGTGCGTTCAGCCATGCTGATTGCGAACGCGTGGCATGCGCGTTCGGACGCGGCGTCGTCACTGGTGGTCGCGCTCGGTATTCTCGGCAGTCTTGCGGGCGTGCGGCTGCTCGATCCGATCGCCGCCGCGATTGTCGGTTTCATGGTGGCGCGCATGGGCTGGATGTTCGGATGGGACGCGCTGCAGGATCTGTCCGACCGCGCGCTCGACGAAGCCGCCACCGCCGACATGCGTGCGCTGCTGCTGTCGACGCCTGGCGTGCGCGACGTTCATGAAATGCGCACGAGAAAGATGGGTGACTTCGCGCTCGTCGACGCGCACATTCTGGTCGATCCGCTGATTTCAGTGTCGGAGGGGCACTACATTGCGGAAACGGCGCGCTTACGCGTGCTGAGCGACAACCGGGTGCTCGACGCGCTGATCCACGTCGACCCGGAGAACGATGCGGTGGCTCATCCACCCGTTGGTCTGCCTCTTCGTGAGCGGGTCGTCGCGGAAGTCAACGCTGCATTGGCGGCAGGCGGCGTGAAGGCCGCGGCGGTGAACATCCATTATCTGAGTACAGGACTCGACGTCGAAGTCGTACTGCCGGCACAGTCGTCGCAGGTTCCGGACAACGACGCGCAAGGGCTCGCGCGCATCGATTTCGCCGCGCTGAAGCGCCGCCTGGGTGCCCGTAAGCTCGATGTCTTGCGCGAACTGAATGCGACCTCGGCGCCATCCCGCGCTGCAGACGATCCGCGCAAGGCCACGGCCCCGCACAGCGCCACCTGATTGCGCACAGCGGCGCGCGCGCCGGTTCTGCGCGTGACGGCAACCGGCGATCAACGGATCACAGCGGCAATTGCGTATCGAATTTGATTTCGCGCAGCACGACGCTTGTGCGGACCTGAGCGACGGCCGGAATCTTGAAGATGCGTTCGTGCAGAAAAGTGTCGTACGCCTTGATGTCGGGCGCGACGATTTTCAGGATGTAGTCCGACTCGCCGGTCGTGCTGTAGCACTCGGTGACTTCCGGGCAGGTGGTGATTTCCCGTTCGAACTGTTCGACGCCGCCTTCCGTGTGACGGGTGAGATGGATGTGCGCGAGCGCGCACACGTGCAGCCCCAGCTTCTCGCGATCCAGCAACGCCGTGTAGCGCTGGATCACTCCCGATTGCTCCATGTCCTTGATGCGCCGCCAGCAAGGCGTGCTCGAGAGGCCTACCTGATCGGAAATTTCCTGCACCGAACGGCGTGCGTCCAACTGCAGAAGGCGCAGAATTTTTTGAGAGAACGTATCGAGTGTCAACTGCGCCTCCGTTTGCGTCGCCATATCACCGCATGGTAGAGGGCGCGAAAACGAAACGCAATCAAAAACGCCTCAGGCGAGGGAGATTACCTAATTTGCCGGTTCCTCAGCGGGATTTTGTCCTGAGTCGTCCCTTTCCTGGCTTGCGGCGAGGCCGGCCGCCTGCATGGTGCGCAAATCCTTCAGCATGTTGCAAAAAAGCGCGCCCTGTTCGATCGCGTCGTCCAGCGCGACATGCGTATGCGGATGCTCGTCGAACCAGTGTTTCGGGAAGCGCGGCTTGATGTTCTTGCGATACGGCAGGCCGGTCATCGCGAAGGCGAGCGTCTTGATGTCGAGCGCGGACCACGAGAACGGGCAGCGGCCGACGAAGCGCATCATGTACCAGAACATATGGGTGAAGTCGAAGCCGGCCGGCATCGCGACGAACACGGGCTTGCCGGGCAGCGCCTCGACCCAGTCGACGTAAGCCGCCAACGCCGTCTCAGGACGCTGCAGGTCTTTGCGGCAAGCCGCCCACGCTTCGGGCTGCGTCTTCCACCACGCTTCCTGCACGGGATGCGGCGCCGCGCCGTCGAGCAATTCCAGATTCGCGGAAAAAGTGGCGATGAGCTGCTTGTCTTCCGTGTAAGCGGCCGAGGCGAAGCTGAGCATCGAATGCGGGCCAGGAATCGGGCCGTCCGCTTCCACGTCGGTGCTCACGTAGATTTCGCTACTCATGCCTCGACTCCGTCGGCAACGTACGGATTGCTGAGCCGCTCGGCACCGAACGTCGAAGTGGGGCCGTGGCCGGGCACGAACGTGACGTCGTCGCCGAGAGGCCAGAGCTTTTCGCGAATCGAACGCACCAGATCCGCGTGGTTGCCGCGCGGAAAATCCGTGCGGCCGATCGAGCCGGCGAACAGCACGTCGCCGACGAGCGCGAGCCGATGCGCGCGACTGAAGAACACCAGGTGGCCCGGCGTGTGCCCCGGACAGTGATAGACCTCGAGCGTTTCGTCGCCGAATTGCACGGTGTCGCCATTCTGCAGCCAGCGGTCCGGTTCAAACGCTTCAGCTGCCGGAAAGCCGAAGCGCGTGCTTTGATCTGGCAGCTTGTCGAGCCAGAAGCGTTCGTCCGGATGCGGGCCTTCGATCGGCACGCCATAGTGCGTGGCGAGCGTCTTTGCGCCGGCGCAGTGGTCGATATGGCCGTGCGTCAGTAGCACTTTTTCGACGCTCACGTTCTGGCGCGCGATCTCGCCTTGAATGATGTCCAGATCGCCGCCCGGATCGACGACGGCCGCACGTCCAGTCGCCTGGCAAACGAGCAGGGAACTGTTCTGCTGAAACGGCGTGACGGGGATCAAGGTGACTTTCATGGGTGACGGCGCCGCGGGGAAAACGTTGATTGTACCGGCGTCTTAGCCGCGTGCGCCGAGGCTCGCTGCAGATGGCCAAGCGCTTGAGCCACGGCGTTTCGTCTGGCGATTTTTGCAGCAAAGGTGAAGATTCATCAAGGTTTTCAGTCGCTTAGCAACCCAGAATTCTGTTTTAGGTATAATGGACCCCATGCACGAGGAATCGTGCTGCCACAAGGCGATGCGTCCCCATCAAAAATGGGAGCGCGGATCGCCACTCAAGTATGGGCTGTCGCACTTTTGGACGGCCATCAGGTATCGATGCATTCGATGCACACGTCTTGCCCAGCCAGGCGCCGCGCGCCTGCTACGACTTTAACGGTCGTGACGCTGGGTGGGGCCTACGCCGCCGTTCCTGCGCCCTGATCTTCGCGCGCAAGAACGTGTTTGCCACGTTCGATGGCGGCATGTGGGGTCTGGTCAGGCTGCCGGGGACAGGTTGCGCCAGACGTGAAAATTAACCGTGCGGTAGCGGCTGAATGAGCCGCATCCGGGCTTCGACGTACTGCGCTCGTCTGCGCGGCGCGCTGTCGTCCATTGCCGCCGGAGTCGCAGGCAACACGCTCAACTTACGCGTGATGCGGCTCGACAATGTGATTGCACGTCTATGAAAACTCGGTTATCCCGTGGTCTGGGGACTCTTTTTGCCTTTTTTGTGCTGGCCGGCTGCGCCACACCGCCGGGCGCCGACAGCAATGTCGCAAGCGCTGTGCCGCTTCGCACGAAGAATGCGCAGGCAGGCTCCTTCGGACCGCAAGCCTACGGCAGCGCACCGGCCTCCGACGCCGCCGCCAAGGGCCCCTCGCTGGCCGATGCAAAGCCGCTCTCGGATGACGGTTCTGGCGTCTCGGACTTCCATCAGATCGGTCGCGCCTCTTGGTACGGCCGGGGCTTTCATGGCCGCCGCACCGCCAACGGCGAACGTTACGACATGCACGCGTTGACCGCGGCGCATCGGACGCTGCCGCTCGGCTCGTATGTGCGCGTGACGAACCCCGCGACTTCTCGCTCGGTCGTCGTGCGAATCAACGACCGCGGCCCGTACGCGCGTGGCCGCGTGATCGACCTGTCCATGGCCGCTGCGAATGTGCTTGACATGCGTCACGCCGGCACGGCGCGCGTCAAGATTGAAGGTTTGACGCAGGAAGAAGCGCGCGCTGCCCGTGACGAAACGCTGGCGTCCAACTCGGGATCGACCGCTCAGAGGTAATGAATTGGCGGCGCGTGTAGCGTCGTTCGGCATGGTGGAATGTCATGCCTTGTCCGCCGGAAAAATGAAGGGCCGCTCATCTGCATGGGCGGCCCTTTTGCTTTTGCGCGGCTCTATGCACCGGGTCACCGCTTCCCTTCACTCCTCTTCTTTTTTGAGCGCCAGCGCACGCGTGTACAGCGCGTTGCGCGACGCGCCCGTAATCGTGGCCGCGATCCTCGCCGCGCTGCTCACCGTCAACTCTTCCAGCAGGATTTCGAGCAGCGCGTCGTGATCGTGGTCGCCGGCCGTTTCCTGCTGCGCGCCTTCCACCACCAGCACGAATTCACCGCGTTGCCGGTTGGGATCGGCGGCGAGCCACGTTGGCCCTTCGGCCAGGGTGCCGCAATGCAAGGCTTCGTGTAACTTCGTCAATTCGCGCGCGATCAGCAGCTTGCGCTCGCCGCCCAACGCATCGGCCAGCGCCTGCACGGTTTCGACGATCCGGTGCGGCGCTTCATAGAACACCAATGCGTGCGGATGCTTCGCGAGCGTTTGCAGCGCGGCGGCGCGGGCTTTTGCTTTCGGCGGAAGAAAGCCGATGAACGAGAAGGTCGCGACCCAATCGCCGGCCGCGCTCAACGCGGTCGCGAGCGCGCTCGCGCCGGGTAGCGGGACGACGGCAAAGCCCGCTTCGCGCACGGCATCGACGAGCTTCGCGCCGGGGTCCGAGATACCGGGCGTGCCTGCGTCCGACACATAGGCCACGCGCTCGCCCGCCTGCAGATGTTCGACGATGCGTTGCGCGGCGGCTCGCTCATTGTGTTGATGAACCGCAATGAGCGGCTTCGAGATGCCATAGCGCGCGAGCAACTGGCCGGTGTTGCGCGTGTCTTCCGCGGCGATACGATCCACGAGTCCGAGAACATGCAACGCGCGCAGCGTGATGTCGGCAACGTTGCCGATCGGCGTGGCCACCACATACAGCGCGGCGGCGGGGTACTGCTGTCCTTGCGCGAGTTCAGAGAGAGGAGTCATGAGGCAGAAATCGCAAACGGACGGAATGAGGCCGTCATTGTGCCACGCAGCGCCATGCGGTCCGGTCGACGCGCGAAGCGCGAATTCGCCTCGTGCGAGATCCAAGCTGGGAGGCGCCACCTTCGACAACTTTTCTGGGCAAGCCGGGTCCAAACTCGTCGGCGCGGCTTTCGAGGCGCGCGCGCAGGAGTTTTTGCAGCGCCAGCGTTTGCGGTTCGTCGCGCGCAATGTGTCGTGCCGCGGCGGCGAGATCGATCTCGTCATGCGCGAGCGCGACGGCGCGCTGGTATTCGTCGAAGTTCGTGCGCGCGCCCAATGCAACTACGGCGGAGCGGCGGCGAGCATTGGGTGGCAAAAGCGGCAGCGAATCGTGCGCGCCGCGCAGCACTATCTCGCGACCCAGCGTTCGCATTCGCGCGAACAGCCCGCTTGTCGGTTTGACGTGATCGCGTTCGAAGCAGGGCGGCTCGTCTGGTTACGCGATGCTTTCCGTGCCGACGAAGTCTGACGCAATGCGCGGAGAACGCGTGTGAGTGCGATAAACTTGCGCTCGCATGCGGGTTACCGGGCTACGGGGCGAGCGTCGATGAAGACAGAACGCCCGAAAGCGCATTTTGTGAGGTGTTCGCGCTCACGCACGGCATTGCCCTTTGAGTGGCACGGCTCGCAGCACGACTTCATTAACATGACTTCACAACACGGCCGCACACTGCGGCCCACTCGCGGTAAAAGATAGAGACTCGATGTCAGTCGAACGCATTCAACAACACTTCCGCGACAGCGCGGCAGTCAAACTCGAAGCTCTGGAAACCTTGTCGATGCCGATTGCCGCAGCGATCGACACGATGTTCGCCGCGCTTGCCAACGGCAATCGTATTCTGGCGTGCGGCAATGGCGGCTCGGCGGCGGACGCGCAGCATTTCGCTGCCGAACTGATGGGCCGCTTCGAACGCGAGCGGCCAGGCTTGCCCGCGATTGCGCTCAGCACCGACACGTCTGTGCTCACCGCGATCGCCAACGATTATTCGTTCGAGCAGATTTTCGCCAAGCAGGTGTTGGCGCTGGGCCAGCCCGGCGACGTGCTGCTCGCGATCAGCACGTCGGGCAATTCGGCGAATGTGGTTGCCGCAATCGAGGCCGCGCACGAGCGCGAAATGATCGTCGTTGCGCTGAGCGGAAAGGGCGGCGGACGCATGCAGGAAGTATTGAGCGATACCGACATCCACGTGTGCGTGCCGTCCGATCGCACTGCGCGTATCCAGGAAGTGCATTTGCTGACCATCCATTGTCTGTGCGACGGCATCGATGCCATGTTGCTGGGCGAAGACTGAGACCGATCCGAAGGAGAGCTAGTTGATGAGCGCATTACGCGTCAAGAAGACACTGGTGAGAACCGTGCTGGTGGTTGGTTTTGCGGCGGGGTTGTCCGCGACGTTGCAGGGTTGCTTTCTCGCCGTTGCCGGCGCGGCGGGCGGTAGCGCGTTGATGGCGACCGACCGACGCACACTCGGCGCGCAGACGGAAGACCGCGAGATCCAGGTGAAGGCGCTCGCGCAGATTAGCCAGAATCTGCCGGATTCGGCGCACGTCAACGTGACGGTGTTCAACCGCCGCGTGCTGCTGACCGGCGAAGTCGCGGGGAATGCGTCGAAGCAGCGCGCGGAGAGCATCGTGCGTGGCTTGAACAACGTGAATACGATCGTCAACGAACTGGCGATCATGCCGGCGAGCTCGTTCTCGTCGCGCACGAATGACACTTACCTCGAGACGCGCGTCAAAACCGCGCTGATCGCCGAGAAGAACATTTCGGCGAACGATTTCAAGGTCGTGGCAGAGCGCGGTTCGGTGTACCTGATGGGTCTCGTCACGATGGACGAAGGGAATCGCGGCGCGGACGTCGCGAGCCGTGTGCCGGGTGTGACGCAGGTCGTGAAGGTGTTCCAGTATATCCAGCCGCAAGAAGCCGCGGCGGCGGCCGCTGCGGCGGCGACGGCGCCGGTTGCCGCTTCGCAGCCGGATGCAGGTGCGGCGACGGTGGGCGCGATTCCGGATTCGTCGGTGAGCGCGCGGCCGCTCGAACAACAGTCGCCAGCGCCGGTCACGAACTCGAACGCGGTGCATCCGGGCAACCCGAAGGCGACGCAATGAAGCGTGGGGTTGCCGGTGTTGTTATCGCTCTGATGTTGGGGGCGTCGGCGGCCTGGTTTGCATCGATGGCATATGCCGCCGATGCGCCTCGTGGCCGGATAATCGCCAACGCGAATGCCTGCATGGGGTGTCATGCGGTTGACCGCAAGCTGGTGGGTCCATCGTTTCAGCAGATCGCCGCCAGGTATAAGGGCGACGCTCAAGCGTCGGTGAAGTTGTCGCGCAAGGTGAAGGACGGCGGCGCTGGTGTGTGGGGCATGATTCCAATGCCCGCGCATCAATCGATGAGCGATGCGGATATTCGCGCGGTGGTCGATTGGGTGCTTGCTGGGGCGCCGTCGAAGTGAGGTTTTGCCGGGCAGTGTGGCTTGGCAAAACGGAAAATGCTTGTGCTAGAATTATTTGCACGTTGGGGGGGTAGCTCAGCTGGGAGAGCGTCGCGTTCGCAATGCGAAGGTCGAGGGTTCGATCCCCTTCCTCTCCACCAATTCTTTATGCGACGAAATTCGCAGACGTCCGGAAAATTCCGAAAAACCCCGTAAGATCAACGCTTGCGGGGTTTTTTATTGCCGGTAACGTCCCGGCATATCCGTTGACATCCGGGCGTAAAGAGGGATAACTTTCGGGGCAACTGTCCAAACAGTCTCTCCAGTATTCCCCAAATGGCGTTGACCGAGCCCACCATCAGGAAAGCGATGCCTGCCGACAAGCCCCGAAAGCTCTTCGACGGCGGCGGCTTGTATTTGCTCGTCTCCCCGAACCGAGGGAAATACTGGCGACTCAAATACAGGTTCGGCGGCAAGGAGAAAACTCTGCCGTTCGGCGTCTATTCCAGCGTGACGTTGGCTGATGCGCGGAATTTCCGGGATGAAGCCCGAGCGCAACTTGCCGCAGGAGTCGACCCCGGAGATTTACGAAAGGAGAGGCGTGCCACCCGACGACACGAAGCCGTTCGCTTAAAAGCGGAAATGCGCTTTTCCGTGGGCAGTGACGGCGCACTGTCGATCCGACTTGGCGCAGGCAGCGTGCATCTGAATCCATCGGAGACGGCCCAGCTTCGCGCCTTTCTGGACGAAACGCGCGCCGTGCTTCTCAAGGAGTAGCAAGCATGGCACTGACTGACGTAGGAGTTCGTAGCGCGAAGCCGACCGGCAAGCTCTATCGTTTGTTCGATGAGCGGGGAATGTATCTTGAGGTTTCCGCTACTGGAGGCAAGTGGTGGCGCTTTAAATACCGTTTCCAGGGCAAAGAGAAGCGGTTATCGCTCGGGGTCTATCCGGACATCGGGCTCAAGGACGCGCGCGAGCAACGAGATGAGATGCGCAAACTTCTCGCGAAGGGCGTCGATCCCGGTGAGCACAAAAAGGCAAAAAAGGCGGCAACGCTCGAGCGGGCCACCAACTCGTTCGAAGTAGTCGCTCGCGAGTGGTTTGCCCGCCAGTCGCCGGGCTGGGCTCAAAGTCACGCAGATAAGGTCGTCCAGCGTCTGGAAAAGGACATCTTCCCGTGGCTCGGCGGCCGACCCATCGAGGAAGTAGGAGCTCCCGAGCTGTTGACGGTCATTCGGCGAATCGAAGAACGTGGGGCGAAAGACACGGCGCATCGAGCGATGCAGAACTGCGGACAGGTGTTCCGCTACGCTGTGGCCACAGGGCGAGCAGAACGTGATCCTTCTGCCGACTTGAGAGGCGCTCTCCCTCCCGTTAGACGCGAGAACTTCGCATCCATCACGGAGCCAGCGAAGGTCGCAGAGCTTCTTCGCGCGATCGATGGCTTTCGCGGTACGTTTGTAGTGAAGAGCGCATTGCTGTTGGCTCCTCTCATATTTGTGCGCCCCGGTGAATTGCGCAAGGCTCAGTGGTCGGGTTTTGATCTCGAAAAGGCTGAATGGCGTTATCTCGTGACCAAGACGAAAACGGAGCATCTCGTACCGCTAGCCGTACAGGCCGTGGAGATTCTAAGAGAGCTGCATGCGCTCACCGGGCACGGGACCTATGTATTCCCTGGGCGAGACCCGAAGAAGCCGATGAGCGAGGCAGCCGTCAATGCTGCTTTGCGGCGAATGGGTTATGACACAAAAACTGAGATCACGGGGCACGGATTCCGGGCGATGGCTCGCACAATCTTGCACGAGGAACTGCATTTCCGGCCTGAGGTGATCGAGCATCAGCTTGCACACAAGGTTCCAGACTCCCTCGGTTCCGCCTACAACCGCACTAAATTCCTGAAAGACAGACGCGTTATGATGCAGCGATGGGCAGACTATCTCGTAGCGCTCAAGGCCGGAGGGCAAGTCACGTCGATTGATAAGTGCACGTAGATGTTGACGGGGTAGCAAAGCGCAGTGGGAACGAGTGGACTGCTTCGACTCCGCTGTGCGGGGGGCGAGCGTGGTTTCCTCGGAGTTCGGGCATCCGCGTATTAGGAAGTGACACTGCTCGGATATTTGCTTCCGCGAATTACGATGGCGCGACACGCCTAAGGTCGGATTGATAGCGATGAGCCGGGTTGGATTGCCTCCGACCCGGCATGCAGGCATTTTAGTCACCGCGCAGAACGAAACCCGTCCAGCCGTTGAACGTGCTGCGGCGAACATGGCGGCCACCAAGCGTTACGAGCCTCGCATTGAATTTCGGCATCGGTAACGGAGTGCGGTTGCTACTCCGGGTGTAAGTCACATAATTACGGTACACGTCGTTGGCTCCCTGAATTGCAGCGCCATCGCGTTTAGTGCAGCAATGACGGAACCAGGTCCGCACCGTATCGGAGCGCTCGCGAAGCTTACTGGTCGCCTCGTGCACCTTCTCGCAGTCGCCGAGACCGTCTTTGTGATACATGCGTGCGCCCTCGATTAGCCAGTTCAGAATACCCGGCAGTTCGGCTGCGAGCTTTGCATCAAGATCGTTGTCGCGCTCGCTTCCCGTAAAGCTACGCATCAGCGGAATGACGCGCAAGCGACGCCACATTGCAGCGTTGTCGTACGCGATCTCCGGATCGGAATTTAACGACAGCCAGAGCTTACCTACCGGCGTAAACGTCTCCTGTTCGCCGAAGTTGCTGCGAGCCGTGAGAGCGTCGCTGCCGCTGATTTGCTTGATGAAGGCGTCGTCGAAGCGCTTCTTGCCGTCAAACTCCGTACAGGCATACAACCGTGAACCCTTCAGCGTCATGACAGCCGGGCTCGGTGCGTTCGGATTGCTTGCATACGCACTTTGCAGGAGATTCGGCGCTACAGTTTTCGCGTAGTCGCCGAGTGCCTTGATAATGGTGCGCAACAATACGCCCTTGCCGTTCGCTCCAGGCCCCAAAATCACGAAAAATACCTGCTCTTTCGTGTGGCCGAATGCGCTATACCCCAGTGCGCGCTGAATGATATCGGCGAACGGGGCATCTTCCTCCGTGATGCTGGCGATGAATTTGCGGAACTCGGGACACTTTGCCGCAGGATCGTGGCTGGTGCCGCACTGGAGTGTGACGAAGTCTTCCGCCCGGCCAAGGCGATGCGTGCCGCTGGCCAGTTCCACGACGCCATTTTGTACGCCGAGCAGTTCGGGATTGCTGTCGAACTTTGATGTAGCAATTTCGATTGCCTCGTCAATCGATGCCTGGCGCAAGATGTTGCCTAGGCTGGATGTCGTCATATGCCGCTGCACAATTTTCAGCAAGTCATTGCGTGCGTCCGGATTGCAAGAACTGACGGTCTCAACGATGGCCTCAACCATTGCTTTGCAACGCCGCATTGCTAGATGAGGCGCTTTCTTCCAGATGTCGTCCCACACCCACCATGCTGAGGCGGTGTGATCGTACGCAATCTCGTTCTTGTAAGTTGCGACGAACAGCTTCGCGAAGTCAGATTCGGTCGTCGGGGTTTCGGCCTTCTTGGTCGATGCGTAGGTTGCCGCCAGGTGGAACAGCGTTCCTTTCGTGATGCCGCGGTTAGGCCTGAAGCCGCGCCACGCGCGATCCTGATCCTTCTGGTCGAATACGTCGTGCGCCTTCCGTGACCACTGGTCCCAGAGGTCCTTGCCGACACAGCCCGGATAGATCGAGTGCAGTGCCATACCAACACGCAGCCAGACCATACGTTCATCTGCCGGAATTTTCGCCAGTGCGTCGTTGATGTCCGCAAGATCGACCGGCACAGGAGCCGCAGGCGAAGCCGGACGGGGTAGCGCGGCCTTCTGCTTAGGCTTGATGCCGAACGCGCGAACAAACGCTTTGAATTCGATCGGCTTTGCATCATCGCCTGTCTTGATTGACACGATGCGTACGCGGTGCTGCTGACCGTTCTTCCGGTTAATGGTGCCAGCGAGGCGCATGGTGCGCGTCACGTCGCATACGTTGGGGTCGCCGCCAAATTTCGCGGCCAAAATCTTCTGTATTGCACGGTATGCCTTGGCGGGGCAGCCCGCGATCAGCCAGAGCACGTGGAAGTGGCCAGGCGACGTCTCGGTCACCAGATGCGGCTGGATGACAAAGTTCTTAATGTCTTCGAGCGTGACGCCGCCGTCGCAATCCAGAAAGAAGCCGTTGATGCGATCCAGGTTGTCGCTAGAGCGTTTGCCGTTGCGGAACGTATTGATCGCAATACCCACCGCACCACCAGAACGAACATGTTGATCGATTTCTCGACCATGTTGTTTTAAGGTGCCGGAAAGCGCGCGTGCTGTTGCGCTAGTGCCTTTTTCCGCGAAGAGTTGAAATATCGCGGGAGCTTGATCGTGCAACAGTCGTTTATGCGCACTTGCATCTTCCCTGATAACATTCATATTTAGGTATCCTTTGTACAAGCGATAGCACCTCTCCCTTCGACAAAAAAACAGGAAGGGCTTGGGAAGAAGTGGAGGATATTTCGATATTGATCGAAGGAAAGCTATGCTTTTTTCTGATCAGAAATAGAAAAACGGTTCCACTGCTTCCACTACCGGGAGGGGCGCGGTTTGGGGTAGGAGGTGAGACGGGACCGCGGTTAGGCGTTCACCTCGTTCGCGTCACGCAGCGCGATGCACGACGCGATGTACTGATCGACTTCCTCCTCAACCCATGCGGAAGCGCGGCCACCGGTGGGTTTGACGGGCTGCGGGAAGCGGCCTTCCGCGATGAGCTGGTACATGACGGTGTTCGACAGGCTCGTGCGGTCGAGTACCTGCTTGCGCTTCAGTAAGCGGCGGTAAGTGCGATTGCCGTGGGGCTGATCGTTCGAGGTCGGTAGGGACTGCGGGTACGCCATGACATTCTCCTTTTGGACATTCCGCTACGGCAGCGGACTGGTAAGGATTATTGGCGTCGCCGAGATTGTTGAAAATCGGATTTAGTTGTAGGCGTTAGCTCAGTATCGAAGTTAACTCGCGCTGCTAACCCCGATCCTTTACATGCGTGACGACGCTTCACTTCACTGTCGGAACCTTGTTGCCGATTGCCGCAAGCGAAAGGTATCCTTCTTGAGCCATGTCCAACGCGCTCTTCATTGCGTCAACGAATTTTTTCTCGGATGTATCGGGACCCCAGACAAGGTTTGCGTGATGGGCGTGCGTAGCTTCAATTGCGAGGGCGTCGAGGATTCTCAGCTGCAGGAGAACCTGCGCCCTCTTGCGATTGCGTCCCGCCTTCTCCGATATGCCCTTGGCTTTGCGAAATTTGCTAAGTTGCCTTTCCAGGACTGCTGCTGCGGCGTCAATTTGCCCTTTTAGAATCAGATCGTCTTGGACGGCTAACCCTAGATCAAAGCGGATTGCGATCTGGCCGGGTCGGATATTGACGGGCTGAAACCAACTTTTGTCATCAGAACGCTTAGGTCTGATCGGCACAACAGCCTTTGAGCGGAACATTGGAGGGGGAGAAGTTCCGTCATCGGATTCGTAAGGGTCGTTATAGTGTTTGAAGCGAGCAAGGTGGAATTTTTTTGCGATGGCGCGCCGTTGGCGGGGCGTCGCATCATGTGCTAGGGCGTCACATGCTTCCCTGAATTTTACGTTGCGGCATAAAAATTCCCAGGCCCATCGCTTATTGTTCCACTCCGCGTGCCCGTCATACCGACGCTCATCAAGTGGAGGAGGTGGAGGGGATTTTCTTATTTGACGTGCTGCCAAGGCCTGGCTCCAAGGTTGTTAGTGGAAAACACCGGAGTCTTTAACGGATTTATCCTGCGACTAATATGCAATAGACGCGGCCCGCCTGCCGGGAGCTGACGGTGAATGCCATTGTAAATTGTTGCAGGTTCAAGTGTGGATACCCCTGAACCGCGAGCTCACAAACGTGAAACCTAGTTGTACGAGTTGGCGGCAATCAGCATGATCTTCATTACATCGTCAGCCTGATCATCGTAGCCCACGCCCAAGGCGAGGGTAGCGCCTGCGGCGGTTTCGGCTCTGACGGTGTGCATGGCTTTTGCGAATTCGCGAAGCCGCATCTTTCGGCCCCCGGATATTAAGACCAGTACGCCAGAGGCGCGTGTCAGGTGCTCAACGCCTATGTCGTCCATGGCCTGCGTCGCGGCTTTTACCGCCCGGTCTTGATCTGACGACTGCCCGAACCCAAGGCGTGCCCGTCCGCATTGCCCGAGAATTGAGCGAACGTCTTCGAAATCGAGGCAAACTGGAGCCATCGGACTGAATGCGCTGGACAACGCCGCGATGATCGGGACGAGGTATTCCGCGACTGCCTTACGCACTGGCACTTCGGGCGGCAAGTGCGGCAACGGGATGAGCGCGTCCGTACAACCGGCGAGGCGGAGAGAAGCGTTCATTGTCCCCGCTCGCGACGTCTGTGGCGCCACAATCATGACGATCGTCAGCGCACCTGTAGTGCGTGCCGCTTGAGCAATTGCCTCCGCGACACGTCCGTCCGTCACTTCTTGTCCGCAGACAATGACGACAAGTGCCGTGTCGGAGAAAGTCTCGACGATCTGAGCTTCTCCCCCCGGCGAGGCGGGTTCTTGCGGCAGGCATTGAGGGCTAGTCAACGCATGGGCGAACTCGACGTTCCCCTGAATCTGCTCGCTTGCCACTAGGACATCGAGGATGTCTGCGCCAACGTCACCGACGCCGATGACCTTCATCGCGAGATACTCATCCGGCGGCCCGTTCATTTCTGCGCGGGCGACACTTCGCAATTGAAGCTTTTCTGCGGGGTCCGGACTACGGAGTAATGTCATCGGCATAGGCATATCCCTTGTGCACAGTTACCACTTCGGGCGGGCACACGGCGCACCGCGCTTGTAGCACGCATCGTAGTAGTCTGAAATTGCCTTGCCCCTGCCCGGATTAGTGATGTCGTCCTCGTAGATGTCCTGCACCATCGAAGCCGCGTACGCCTGCGCCAGCAGCGGCAAACCACCCACGACCGTCATTTGTTGCGCCTCCGTCATACCCTTGTTCCGGCAGCGGATGATGCGCTCCGCAGTATTGAACTTAGAGTTCGTCAGGTCGGGACACATGCCCACAATCGTCCTTGCAGCATTGAGTTGCTGCTGCCCCTGCTGCTGGTCGCGTTGCTGGGTCACGAGTCGCTGGTCATCCTGCATGGAATCCTGTCCCGACTGCTGGGGTGGCGCCTGCGTCGCTTGCGTGACAGCGCTTTGAGCCGAATGGAGCACGCCAAGAATCTGGTTTATCTGGGCATTCGCAACAACAGGCGATAGCACTGCTAAAGCAATGATTGAAATTCGAGCAATTCTCATAACGTGTGATCTCCGTCGATTGCATTTGCATATCCAGCGTTTGACCATCGCTGGATATGCGACAGGTTTTTTGATCCCCGCTTTCTGCCAGTTGCCTTCGTAGCAACTTTAAGCGCGGTGAGTTTATCGTAAACATGATGTTTATAAGCGTCGTATAAATAAGCTTATAAACCGTGGTTGTTTAGGCGTCACGGAAGCATTCTGTGCGCCATGAGCACAAAACCGAAAATCCATGACCGGCGAAACGCGGTGGCAACAGCCGTGGGCAAGCGGGTCAAGGCATGCCGGATTGAGGCGGGCAAATCCCAAGAGGAACTGGCGTACGAGGCATGTCTGGATAGAACCCGCGTCAGCGTCATTGAACGGGGTATCGGCAACCCCACGGTGGAAACACTGGCGACCATCTGCTACGTACTTGGCATCACACTTTCGAACCTGTTTGAACCATTGACTGTTTCGCTCAAACCGTCGGATGAACACCGTACGGGTACGCCGCCACCTAAACGTCGGCCATTACGCTAGCTACGGCGACTTTCGCGGCGTGCTTGAGGCAATCGAGATTGCGCCGTTCAGGACCACCGCATATGTCGCGCTGGCCGTGGCGTACTTCGCGTACCGCGGCCACTTGCCTGGTTCCCTGCCCGCGTATCGGAGCCGCGCGTTGCACAGGGTCATCGTCGCCGGTGGCCCCTCCGCCGGATCGATAACTAGCAGGGTATGGGCGTCTATGTGACGAGTGCGCTGGGTACCTTCGACACCAATCGCCAGCACGGCGTGGCTATGCGATTCACCAACTGCGCGCCAACTGCAGATCACCAGCCGCTTTCTCGCCAGTTCGCGCTCAATGAATGCTATGACTTCCCGGTGCGAACCATTTTCTGCGACCTTCGTCCGCAGACCGCACTCAAGCTCTGCTATGAGCGTTGCAAGTTCCCGGAACGTCACTCCTGTGAAGAAGTAGTGGACCGCTCTCTTCCAGAATGCGGCTTCAAGCCGCCGCCGGTACGTGGCAACGCGCGATGTGTCGGCAATCAGACCGCAAATCTGCAGCGCCATCGCGAGGCAGTGCAGCGCACATGTCGAATCCCAATGGCTTTGCTGACTATGAACGGCGCGCTTCGAACTGACAGACCCGAGGTTGAGTCCGGGACGGATGCGGGGATCAAATCGCTGGACGACGAAGCTCACGGGTCAGTACTCGCTTGGCAGGAGGATCGTGCTGATGCTTCTATCCGACTCTGTAATGACCCAGATTTTTTCCTTGCCCGCGCCCAGTTCGTAGGCGCTGAGAATGCGAGTTCCGTCAGTAATCGCCCGATTGTTCGACTTCGCGTCGGCGGGACAGACGATGCCCCAATCACCCCACTGATGCCGGTTCAAGAGGCCAGAGCTATCGGTACTGGTTCGATCCAGAAGGTCGAGCGCGCCGGGCGTTGCTACCGTTCGTCCGAGAGAGAACAGTGGTGCAGGATTTGTCGTATTCATGATCAGGTATCCGAAATTATTGAGGCGAGTACCATCCCGGATGGATATCCGGTGAAAGCTAAGCAGGTGGCAAAAATCGAAACGCGGGGTTACCGCTATGCGTTTCAGGAACGTCAATATGCTGCGAGTACGATTTGCGAGGCGCGTTGGTGCGTAGCACTTAGGCCGTGGAGAAAATCACGCAGGTAAGGGCGAGGCCGACGTCTTGGAGCGGAATCTGATCCGAAAATGGGCGAGAATCACCCGAAAACACCGATATGGTGGAAAAAATATAGCACAGACCGGCCGGACTGTACAAAGGGGCAGATTGAAATACAAATCGGTAATTTCTACCCGCTTGCCCTTATCAGTGGCTTTCGCCCGCTCTCCCGACACCGGGAATCCCTTTCCTGCCCATTTTCCGGCCCGCTGACGGGTTCTTGCGATCCGGGCAGGGAATAAAACGGCCCCGACCCGTCGGTCGCCATCAGGGCCACACGTCTCAAGCAGAAAGTTTTGTAATGTACGTTGCACCGCAACATTGGCGTTTCCGTGGCGTTGCGGGGTCCGGACCGGTGTATTTTGCTCATTTCTTAAGCGGATTGGTTATTTCAGGCGCTTGGCACTCCGAAACTTGTGGCGCGACGCCGCCGGGCGCCGATTTGCAGTTGACACTTGGCGTCGGCGGGGTGAGCGACCAGACGGTCACACAATTATTCGGAATATCTTCGCCGACTGTAATCTGCCGAGCCCAATGTTGTATGCGGCCACCGCGCCTACTCCTCGAATTCCGCGCTCTTAAACCGAAGCACGTTGCAGTTCTCTTTCACAGCACGCTGCAAGCTATCGTCAAAGCCGATGGTCGCGTCTGCCTGAATCTCGATAGCGATCTTGACCTTCACGCCGGGACGGGAAGTAAATTGCAGGACTACTTCATCGACGAGATCGGCAAACTGCTTCTTGGCTTGGATGGCGTCAAGCTCAATGCTGCCGTAGAACTGCTTCTTGACAACCTGCGGAGCGGCGTCTCCGCCAGGTCGGTAGGTTGGCTTGGCCGAATCGAAGGCGCGCGGTGTCTCACCGCGGCCGGGCTCAGTGGTACCTGTGGCCGCATCACTCGGATTCGCTCGCGCGGCTTCCTCGGTAGCTCGCTCAACTTCCAGATATGCTGCCGCAGTAATGGGTTCGATCAGCTGCAGCGAGGAATCCATGATCAGCGAAGTGTTCTTGCCGTAGCTGAAGCCAAGATAGTTGTCACCTTCCTTGCCGTACGCAAAGCCGAAAAAATCTCGACTAACAGCGCCTGCCGCCAACGTCGCTTGAAATACCGTGTCATCTTTCAGCCGCGGCAGGTATAGCTGCTGGCAACTCTGTTGCCACACGTTGATTGCATTGGCTTCCTTAACTTCGTCTTTCCAGAACCAGTTCTTGAGAACAGTGGCCAAGTGAATGGGAGCCCATTGCGTAATCAGGAGTTCGTTCTCCTTAAGCACGCGCTCGATTTCCTGAGACAGATTCTGGGCTCCCGAGTTGACCGGGAAATGCTCCCATTGGATGTCGGACAGCCCCTTGCCTGGACGCGCTTCCTGCATTGGCGCGACCATCCACTTGTACGTCTCACGGATCATCCGACGCAGGGCCTCGTTGGCATCATCAAGGCTCTTGCTTGCCTGCCGCGACTGGAACTGATCGAGATTGAGCTTCATCTCCTTGATGTCACTCACGATAGACTGCCATGCAAGGGTCGAACGCACCTGATCCTTCAGTCGGCTCACGCTATCGTAGTCGGCGGCTAGGAAGATCAACCGGTTCTGTTTGAAGCGCGGCTGGTCGCCGCGGGTCTTCAGAATCTCGGCGGCGCGATCGATGGCAAGGCTTTGGCCGCTCCGGCTGAACGCCGAGTCGGGCGGCAGCACCACTAGGCGCAATTGCCAGTCGTCGGGGACGTCGCTGCTCGCCGTGAAAATGTGGATGCCGCCGAAAACTCCGCTGGCAAAGGTCTTTTGCACACGGTCACGGATGGCGGGGAACACGTCCTCCTTGTCTTGGAAGCGGCGTTTGCGATCCTCCATCTCGCGGCGCAGGTTTGGTCGAGTATCGAACCAGAAGCGATTGTTGCCACTGTTCAAATAGTGAAGGCGGTCGCCCAAACGACGCAGGGCATCCTTGTAGATGCCAACCTGCTGTCCCGGCTGCGCGACACCCAGAGCGATGCGCTCCAGCTCAATGCCACGCACCATCTGGTTGGCGGTGCTTGGCGCGCTGCCCAGAAAGATCGCTCGTGCTGAGCGGCGGCAGGCTTGCACGCTACCAAGGCGTGTGTCGCGGTTCTCGATCTCTGTGGTTTCGGCCCGCTCGCCATCAACATCACGCTCGACGACCGGGTCCCAGCCCTGTGGCAGGTAGTAGATCATCTCGTTCCGCGTGTCGGCGTCCTGCAGTGGGAAACTGCCCGGCATGATCAACGGGTCTTTGTCGTTGTCCTTCCATAGCCGATGGATGACCTTCGCCATCAACTTCAGCACGCCACGGGTGCGCTGGAAGTTGTCGAGCGACGACCAGTCTTCGTAAAGACGGTTAAACACCTCCGGGTGGATCGGGTAGGCATGCATCAAGCGCTCAAAGTAGCGGCTCTCCTGCGTCTCACGCGGGAAGTCTTCGCTATTCGCCGTGTAGTAGTCGGCGAACGCCCGACATACGGATTCCGCTGCCAGCTTGTCGTTGATGCTCGTGAATAGGCGGCGGCGGACGATCTCAAATGCTTCATCTGTGCCCACTGGCTTCCATAGCGACTGAATGCGACCAAAATAATGTGACAGGGAGGCAAGTGCTTTGACGCCGCGCTGGCTGCCCGCTTCTTTGTCAGATTCGGGCAACGAGGCCAGCAGTACAGCCGTAGGCACAGCCTTCAACGCTTCGGTCAGCGCCTGCACAAAGCTCAGATTCGAATCAAAGCTGCCGCCGGTCAGCGTCTTGCCCTCCTCGAACTGGCGTACATAGGCCACCAACTCGTCGATCAGGATTACGCAGGGCGCGTACCGACTGAGCAGCGTTTCCAACACCGCCTTGCCCGGTGATGTGCCCGATGCATCGGCGTCGGCGACCAAGGAGTAGCCTTCGGCGCTGCCCAACTGCCATGCGAGATCGCCCCACAGGGTACGAATGGGTTGCCCATTGCGAATTACAGGTTGGTTCGGCGACGACTTGATGCCGTCCAGCACAGCGATCCGTGCGCGTGGCAGTTCCGTGACGCCCGCAGCATCAAGAATGGCGGGGATTCCGGGCAGATTACTGGCCGGAGATTCACCGTTAGCTATGTGATAGACGGCCAGCATCGTATGAGTCTTGCCCCCGCCGAAAGCGGTCTGCAGCTGAATCACCGGGTCGCCCCCCTTGCCAGACAAGCGCTTGACCACCGAATCGAGCAGGAGGCGCATTCCTTCGGTGATGAAAGTGCGCTGGAAGAACAGCGTCGGATTCTGGTACTCGACCGTTGCCGAACCCTCATGAACTCGAGATAGGTCGGCTGCGAACTCGGCTTGCTGAAATGTACCCTTCAGGACATCTTCATGCGGGACGGCAATCTCACGCCACGGTTTGAGACTCATCTTATATTCCCCCGTTCAAATGTCCAGTTGCGGTTGCGAGCCAACAATGCCCGCATCTGCCGATGCTTGTTCGATGCCAGACCACGCTGCAACGAGCTCGTTATAGGCACGTGCATCTTCAGCCCAGCCCTTGCGTTCGCAAAGGGTGTAGAGGCGGTAAGCCAGCGCGCGAATCGATTCGGCGCGGGCGGGCATGCGAGCGAGGAGAGCGCCAGCGGCGAACTCCCCATCCTGATTAAGCGCGCGAATCATTTGATGCAGAGCCTCCCACTCGGGCGTGCGGATGTCGGTCTCGGGCGACCAATCTTTTGGCAATTCCGCCCAACGTAGCAGACGTACCTGGCCCTTACTTGACTCCACAACACCGGAGACCTGCAGTCCGCCAACGCTGGTCCCCTTCGCGCGGGCAAGCACGTCCGCCTCCCCGAACTTGCCTATCGCCCAGCCTTGCTGCTCAAACCAATGGAGACAAAACTGGGTGTCGTGGTCAAAATCGTCTTCGCCCAAGAAGCGGTTGATTAGTTGCAGCGCGGTCTTCACGCGCATCGGTGCTCCGTCTGCCTCCAGCACAGCGGCATACTGACTAAAGATCGCCATGCCCGGGCCAATGATGGCTTGCGACAAATCCACAGGCGCTACCGGCGAGTTCACCCCTCCACGGGTCATCTCGTCGAGCGCTTCAGGTAGCACCGAGTTCAACTCGCGGATGAATTCACGCCGGCTTACCGTAGGTGCATCTGATGCACGTTTTCGGCAGACGAGAACGATGCTGGATGCGAGAGCGTTAGTTCCAGCGCCGACCATCCGATTTCCAAGTTCGGTCCGGATCGGCCATGTGCCTGTAAGCCCAAAACCGGCCTTGATTACCGCTTCGAGGAAGGTTTCCCAGCCCGTGCTTGAAGTACCGGCATCACCTTTGGTCTCGCTCTGCTTGAAGGCATAGTAGATCGTGACTGGGAAGGCTGGATGCGCTTGTTCAGCCAAGTTGTGCATCGCACGGGTCATCCCCTCTAAGAAGAATGCCTCGGCTTGCTCTTTGCCGCCATGGCGATACGGAGCGGCTATCAGTTCTTCCCCTTTCGGGGCTGCAAGCGTTGCATAGAGAGCAGGGAATACCGGCCTTAGGCTTCGGCGGAGCCAGACGTAGAAATAGTCCGAAAGATCGGCATATCCGATATTGTCATAGTACGGCGGATCAGTTGAGATCACCTTGCCACTGCTAATTGCTTGGCTCTGGGCATCTGCCTGTATCGCAATCCCTTCTGCACTTGCATTTCCAAGAGATTTTTCGCAAACGGTTTGGATCAGCTCGATCTGCCGGAAGAAATTGCCTGTTGAATCAGAAAGAGGATTGCCTTCAGCGTAATCCCATGTCATTGGAAGAGCTTGTCGGCCGAATGTAGCGCGGATTTTTTGGTGTGCTGCACCCGAGTGCCACGAGCACAACGACGACGCGTTATCGGCGAACTTGCCAACTGCCAATGCAAGATAAACCCCGACTGCCTCCGCGTATGCGTTAGCACCCGAACCTCCCGCCTCGAGTCCACTTTCATCGCCAGGAACACCTGCATCACGAGCGTCTCCTCTACATTTCGCAATTGCTTCGTCCACTAGACTCGAGAAGGTAACAAGGGCATAGAGCTGGCGAGGCGTGAAAAGTTGCGAAGGTGTCAGCAGCCCGAAATTCCTACACCATACATCGCGCGGATTCTCAGCGAGTTTGATATCAAGTCCTGCGAGATCAACATCCGGGATCGCTTGGACTCCATTCGAATAACGAGCTGGAAGGTAGATTCGGCCATTCTTGCCTTCACAAACAAGGGCGGTAGGCATCGACCCCAGACCGACTTCCAGACTCTGCTCGGCCGTGTAATTGCGCGTTGTGACAGTCTTGCAGTGTGCGCATTCAAATATTCCAGACATTCCGCGCTTGAAACCTTTAGCCGGGTCCCCAAGTTCAGTCGGAAACGTCCGCGAAACGTCAAGGTTGAGCTGCCCCTGGCGCTGTACGCTTGGTACCAAGTAAGCTTCAGCCCCTTCTTTTGACGAGAGCACGAAAGAAGATAGTAGAGGCATTGTTTCGCCACATGCCGGGTTCGCACACTTAATAGTCCGTGTCCACAACCATGCGATTACGGTAAGCTCCCGATCAACCAACTCTTTCAGATCGGGTCGTTCGGCGGCCATCTCCTCTGTTATCCTTACTTTCGGATAGAGATGCCCAATGCGTTTCGCCGCTTCGGCTCGCATCCATGCGCCGTAGCGCCGAATGTCTTCAGCAAGCCCCCTGGTTGCTGACCAATCCTGGTGGAGTTCCTGTTGTTTTTGATCAGAAGGAATCGGCCCGACTGGTGGTCGTCCCGCGAACTTCGGCGGAATCTCGATCATGGCCTTGTTGATCGTCACCGCCACGGGGTTGAGGTCTGAGGCGTAGCTTTCCAGCCCCAAGCGCTGTGCCTCAAGAGGAATCGCGCCTCCCCCGGCAAACGGATCGTGGGATGCAGGCAGCCTTTCAGGGTCGAATAGTTCAGCTGCTTGCGGGTGTCCCTTGTTGAGCTCGCAGGTTTCGCGCCAACTGCGCCGAATTTCCGCCCGCGCACGCGCGAGCACCTCCTCGTTGTTGGTGTTCTCCCATTGCACGAGGTCTTCGATGATCTTGAACAGCCGTTCGCGCTCGATGGCGGCCTTTTCCTTATTCACACCGTACCGGAAACCGCTACCTTGCTGGTAGCCCGGGTCATTGACCATCTGCGCAAAGATGACCGCCCGCGCCGCTGCCAATGGACGGCGCGCCCACCACAGATGCAGAGTCGAAGGATGGCCGTGGCGGATCGACTTTTCCCGGGCCGCGGCGGTATTGATGGCATCAAGAGGTAGTGCAACTTCAATCAGCTTTTTTGGTGTTTTGATGTTCATTTAATCGTCCTTCTCCCAGCCCACCTTGCCATCACAATGGCTGCAGCCTGTCGAGTAACTGTGTTCCATATCGCCGGTGTTCGGCTCGTTGCACCACTCGCACTGCTCGACGTGATCGCTCGTATCGAAGCAGTTGACGCAAAAGTAGATGTCGCCGCGTCTGACGACGGTGTGGTATCCATCGCAGGTTCCGCAGTTGGCAGGTTCCCAGCGGTCGTCCCCGTCTGCGATACCGATGTGCACCGCAGCGTGATCGGTCAAAGTATCCGCCAAGTGTTCGGGTTCGATTGCGCCACCACAGTGCTCACACACCGCGTAGCCTTCGTTCGCGATGACGACAGGTTGATTGCAGTGCGGGCAATCGATCTCGACTTGGGTCTCGGTGTGATCGCACACCAAACAGAGTAGCGATGCAATCTGGTCGTCGAAGGCATCGGGTATCGCCGCCTTGAAACCGCAAGCGCTGCAGGCTTTCGGCTTGCTGCCAGCGCTACGCGCTGCGTCCAACTCGGGCTTGAGGGCCTTGAATTTCGTGCTCAGGTACTTTCGATGCCCCTTCATCGAGCGGTCAGCTCGTGTGATTTCCGCACTGAAGCCATGAAAGTAGGCGTCCCACCGATTCAACAGTCTGTGGAGGTGAAACCAAGAGCGGCAGTGCTCGGCAACGATCTGCGCTTTGGCTTGGCCGTCGCCGTCGACGTCGGCGTGGAAGAAATGGATCATCTTGTTGCGATGATTCGCTAGGGTTCGAAAGCTATTGAACGCATCGTCCGCGATGTCCTCGCCCGCGATATCACGAATGCGCGCTCGGGCCTCATCCATAGTGACCGAGGCAAAGTCCCCAGCCATGAACTTGGCGAGGTTGGCTTGTTCGGGCTTGGAGACGATCAGCGACCAGTGCTCCCTCATCAGCCGAGCCTTAAGCAGCATCTCCACCGCAGCGCAGAAATGGATTACAGAGTACTTGGGCGCCTTGTCGAACTCTTCGATTCCGCGTTCCAGAAAATCGAACGCATTTCGGGCCAGCGAGTCGAAGATGTCCTGTTGATTCATAGTGCACGCTCCGCCCTTGCAAGCAACTGGTCGAGATCAAGATTGATGCTGGTGACGGCCCAATCCGGCTCTTGGGTAAAAGGCTTGGTCACGTAGAACGGCCCCTCGTGCTGATCGCCGTCGACCAAAACAAGGGCTAGAATGAACTTGTCCTGCTGGTTCAGTCCGTAAAGGATTTCGTTGCGGGTGACGGTGACTGTTCTGTTGCCCTTGGCGCGGCCTTTGACCTCGATATGGCGCGACGGCGGAATCTTTCCGTCCAGCGCTTTCGGCTGACTGGTCACGTCCCATCCGCATTTCTGCGCAGAGACATCGATGACTTCATGGCCAAGAGCGCGCTCGGCGTCCATCACCGCCTTCATCGCTACCCACTCCACGCGCGCCCGCGCGTCCGCGTTGGCAGTCCAGCCCGGCGCGCCCTTGCGCTGTGCCAGCAGACCAGCCGGAATCACCAGCGCACCGCCGACCACTACCGGCGTGGCCGAGATGACGTGGCGCATCGCCAGCAGTTCTTTCTCGCGTGACTCGCGGCGCGCGGTCAGGTCGTCAATCGTGCGGCGAACGTTTTCCAGCGTGAGACGGACGTCCTTGCCCGCCGCAATGTCCTCCTTTAACTTTATGTAGCGGTCCGACCAGTAGTTAATCTCCTTGACCAGACGTTCATGAACAGCGGCAAGCGTCTTGTCCACGTTTTTTTCACGCCGACTGCGTACCTCATCGAAGTGTTCCGGAACAAGGTGCATAGAGGCGTGGGCCAGAGCAACCTGCTCAAGGTTCTGCGTGATCCACGGCGCGTCCAGAACGTCCTCGATCAAGGCCGCGTCGGGCTTCCCGATTGGTTCCAGATCAAGATGAGGAGCCCAGCCTGCATTGATAGCGCAGCCCTGCGGGTCGATCTCGACAAATTGCATTCGGCGGGAGACGACATGGGTCGAGTCGGCACCTTCCTTCACTGAATGGTCGATGATCAACATCACCTTGGGTGTGATGCCCATGTCGCCGAGGTCGACCAGAACCGCGCCCTGTTTAAGCTTGCTTCGGTGCTGCTCCATCACGAGGTCAGTGACCGACTGCATCAGCGGATGGCCCGGATGCATCAGACTGGCCATCGGGGCACCAATGCGGTCAGTGAGACGCACGTACTGCTTCTCGAAGCAAACACGCTCGTAGCGGCGCAGGACAGGGTCTGCATTGCGGCGATCGCGTCCTGTGATCTGGCGGTCACGCTCGCGGATATTGGCCGGAACGTGGGTAATCTCGTAGCGGCCCTGTTCGCGGGGGCGCAGATCGCCACCAAGTTGCTGGAATGCTTGATTGAAGAAGGATCGCATGAAGTACGGTTGAAGCTTGCGGGCTTCGGCCTTTTCCATTTCTTCCTTGACGGCGAACAGGCGGCGCTCGTCCATCACCTCTTCGCATAGAGCATTGCGCTTGATAATGGTTTCGAGGTGTTGAGTGTCAAGCGCGCCCTCCACTCGGTGCAAGAGCCGGGCACGGACCTCTGGGTCTGCACCATAGCGGATGGCTTCGATCAGTAAGTCCTTCAGGCTCCTCTCTTCGAACACCTCGCCCAGGATATCGAACACGCGTCCACCCAGCGCATCACGTTCCACTTCCAGCTTTTCGAACAGGCGCTGAAACACGTCACCCTCGCGGGTCTCGGAGGCCACCATATTCCACAAATGGCATACCTCTGTCTGGCCAATGCGATGAATCCGGCCGAAGCGCTGCTCCAGGCGGTTGGGATTCCAGGGTAGGTCGTAGTTGACCATCAGGTTTGCGTTTTGGAGGTTCACACCTTCGCCCGCCGCATCGGTGGCCAGCAACACACGGACGGCGGGATCGTTGCGGAACAGCTCCTGCGCCTTGCGCCGCTCCTCACGCTTGACGCCGCCATGGATCACGACCACGGACTCGTCGTTGCCAATCAGGCCGCGGATTTTGACGGCAAGGTAATTCAGCGTGTCTCTGTGCTCGGTGAAGATGATGAGCTTGCGCTGACGGCCATCGGCGTCATGCATCTCGGGTGTGTTCTGCAGCAGTTTGGACAGTTCGTCCCATTTGCGGTCTTGCTCGGAGTGGACAACCTGCCGCGCCTGTTCCTCCAAGGCTTCGAGACTGATAATTTCAGCCTCGAGCTCCTGGATCGTCTGTGCTGCGGTGGCCTGATCAACCACGGACTCTTCGAAATTCTCGTAGTCTTCCGGCGAGAGCACGTCGGCCGACTCCCAAATGTCTTCAGGGATGTTGTTCGAGCTGTTAGGGCTTAGGGTCTCGGCCAGAGACTGGCCGCGCTGGCGCAGTTTTTCCTCTTCGACGCGGCGTTTGAGTTTGTGACGACGACGCTTGAGTGACTGATAAATGGCTTCCGGGCTGGAGGCCAGACGGCGCTGTAACGTAGTCAGCGCGAAACCCACCGTGCCCTTGCGTGCTCCGTCCTGGAGTTGATCCGCGCGGTTCATTTCCTCCTTCACGTACTCGGTGACGGCGGCGTACAGGGCGCCCTCAAGATCAGACAGTTTGTAATTGAGCGTGTAGGCACGGCGCTCCGGAAAAAGACGCGTGCCGTCGAAGCGCAGCATGTCTTCCTTGACCATCCGGCGCATCAGATCGGAGACATCGACCTTGTGCGCGCCATCGCGAAACTTGCCGTAGAAGCGGTCGGAGTCCAGCAAGGACATGAACAGCTGGAAATCCTCCTCCTTGCCGTTGTGTGGGGTAGCGGTCATCAGCAGGAAGTGGCGGGTAGTCGAACCCAGC
Organism: Paraburkholderia rhynchosiae; assembly: GCF_002879865.1. Lineage (GTDB taxonomy): Bacteria > Pseudomonadota > Gammaproteobacteria > Burkholderiales > Burkholderiaceae > Paraburkholderia > Paraburkholderia rhynchosiae. Next base: position 202,964 of record NZ_PNXY01000006.1, on the reverse strand, counting down.
AATTCACCAAGCTGGAAGCGCCTTGTCTTGTTGACCTTGTTGCCGAAGTAACTAGCCGAGAGCTTGTGCGCTTCATCTACGACGATCAGGTCCCAGCGCGAGAGGCGCAGTTTTTCTTGGAGGTCTTCGTTGCGGGACAACTGATCGACCCGGGCAACCATAAGGTCGATGTCGTCGAAAGGGTTGCCGCTGCGCGACTGCTCGACCTGATCGCGCGAAAACAGCGTGAAGGACAGGCCGAATTTCTCGAACATTTCGTCTTGCCACTGCTCGACCAGACTGCCGGGTGCAACGATCAGCACACGCTTAGCGTCGGCCCGCATAAGCAGCTCGCGAATGAATAACCCTGCCATAATGGTCTTGCCTGCCCCCGGGTCGTCGGCCAACACATATCGCAGCGGTTGACGTGGCAGCATCGACTCGTACACCGCCGTGATCTGGTGCGGAAGCGGCTCGACGTTGGACGTGTGGACGGCCATCATCGGATCAAACAGGTGAGCCAGACTGATCCGGTAGGCTTCGGCCGCGAGTTTGAATTCTTCGCCTGGGGCATCAAACGCCCACGGACGGCCTGCCTCGGCCAGCGACAAATTCGCCTCGTCGGTACGGAACAGCATCCGCTCCATCAGCTTACCGTCCGAGGTCTTGTAATAGACCGTGAGTGCATTGTCGCCAACGGGCTCCGTTGTGACAATTCTCACCACATGCCCGGGTTCAATGCCTGAGATGACTGCGTTGTTCTTGATTTCTTCAAGTTTGAGCATGTAAACCTCTCCGCGCCAAGCGCTTAGGCCTTTTCCTGAGGCTCGTATCCCGGAGCGAGCACGAGATTGGTTACGCCGTAGAGCGCTTGCCGATTCCGCAACCAGAGGTGGAACTCTGCGCCCTTGAGGCTATGGTCTTCCGTGCAGTCCACATTCCAGTGACGCATTAGGTACCCAGCCATTGCAGCGCGCACGCGCATCCGCAACACGCCGCTGTCCATCCCGTATTCGGCTTCAATGGTATCGGGATGTTGTACGTTGGCCGGGTGAGGAACCAACTCGATTTCCGCGACCCGGTTCCATTGAATGTCCTGATCGGCAGCCTCGCACTCCTCCACGGCACTGGCGAGCAGCCTTGCGTCCGCAATCCGGGGCAGTGCGAAATCACGAAAGTCGCCGCTGCGGCGGTCGTAGCCCCGGACGTGCCAGCGCTGGCCGTTGTCAGCCAGCGCGAAGGGAACGATCTCCCGGGTTGTCAATCCGCTAGATAACGCGCGGTATGAGATTTCGACTGCTGCCTTCTTGTGGATGGCGCGCGTCAGCACGGACAACATCTCGAGATCGAGCTTCGCCGACAGGGTCGATTGCTCACAGGCGACCAATGAGCGAAGCCGCAAAGGTTCGCTGTCTCCGAAGCCCTGCGACAACCACGTGAGCACCCTTTGGGCAGGGAAGTCAAACACTGGGCGGAACCACTCGCCACGGACATACACCTTGCCCTTGGTATCGTAGTCGAGGTTTCGCGGGCCAATCTCTTTGTACGTACCCAAATCGCGCGTCGCAGCGGCAGCCTGGATGCCAAAGCGCGTCACCAGGTCCTGGCGACTAATCTCCCCGATGAAGCGCAGGCGCATCTCGATGAAGGCGAGACGGTCGCGTTGTGCTTGAGTCAGCTGTGAAAGTTGGCGGCTGGACACTTGCTTTGGCTTTGAATATCTATCTGCATGGTGTCGCGGAGTGTATGCAGCTCAAGAAGCAGAGTCAACCGTTGCTTAATGCAACTCAATCCAAGCGCAAAATGATGATGACCTGCCATGGGTCGAGACGAACTCAGCCTCTCGATCGGGACGGTTACTTCACGCCAACCCGACTGCGCAGATGGCGGGTTGGGCGATGCCCCAAGCCGCGTCTAGCGGCGACGGTCCGAAAACATGCTCATGGTGTCGCTCGATCACGGGGTTCGATCGTTGCCCTCGTGTCAGGATGGATCACATGGGTACACCGTAACGGGCCACGCGCCGGGTCGTCTGAGGGTGGATCAACAGGATCAACCGTTTATCTGATCGGTGGTAAAATCGATCCACAAATTCAAATGATCCACACAAAATCATGCGCAAACTCTATTACGGGCGGATTTCTACCACGGACGGCCAGTCAGCCGCGAGTCAGTACGAGGATGCGCGTGCCCACGGCGTGCAGGATAGCGACGTTTTTATTGACGAGGGCGTAAGCGGCTACCACGTGGCCCCCGATGCCCGTGAGCAGTGGCGCAAAGCCGAACACGATCTGCGGCACGGCGGCGTTCTCATCGTGCGCTGGCTCGACCGCATCAGCCGTCGCTATGACGAGCTGCACGCGACCATGCGCCGGTTATTGGAACTGGGTGTGCGCGTTGAATGCACGCTCAACGGGATGACCTTCGACGGAAAAGCCAAAGACCCGATCGCGAAAGCCACGCGCGACGCGATTCTGGCATTTATGGCCGCGCAGGGAGAAGCGGACTATCTAAACCGCGCCGAGATGCAGCGGCGCGGTGTGGCAATCGCGAAAGCCGAAGGGAAGTACAAGGGGCGCACGCGCTCACACGACTACACAGCGATCAAGGCCTGGCGAGCGGAGCACGGTGCGAGCATTCGGGAGACCGCCGAAAAATTCGGCGTTGGAACGGCTACAGTCAAGAGAGCCTGCTCCGAAAGCACGAAAGACGCATAACGAGGGGAGTTACTCCGCCGCAGAAGCAACAGCAATTCGTTGTTGAACTCGCTCACGAATTTGTTGATAGACAGGAACATCGATACCTTCTGCGACTTCCAACGAGACGCAGAGCGCAAAGTCTACGGGCTCGGTCAGTGGCCCGGCGTCGGCCAAACAGTTTACCCGCAGTACCATGTCCTGATCGGCAACAATCGGGACCGCGCCCCCACCTTCAAATATCTCATGTTGAAGTGTTCCCAGCCGGGCTTGTCGAGCCTCTATGTCGAGTCGCTCGAGTCTCAGCGGATCGTCGGGTAGGTCGACCCATAGTCGGGCCGTTCGGTAGTGGGAATGACGTGGATTCACCGGGGACAGCCATGCGAGGGTCACGGTCAGCCGTCTCATTACCACGCGCGCGTTGAGTGCTTCCGGAAGCGGAACGCGAAACTCCAACGCTTTTTCGTTGCGCAGTTGGCCCACCCCGAGGAGGGTCGCGCGCTGTTCGGTGCATGTCAGCGCGCGGACAATATCCGCCGTGCCGTAACCGATGTAGCGGCTTATCAAGCGCCTCTGCGAGTGCCAATGGTCAACATCCGGCCGGGCTCTAAGTATCGGATTCCCGAGATCATGCCAGCGAGCCCCGTGCGCAAGAAGAGCCTTGATCAAAACAGCGTCGAAGCGCGACGGCAGGGAAGTTGCGTCAGCTGCACGTAACTGCTCAATAATCGAATGTGCGAGAGCGGCCCCCCTCGTACCCAACGCAGCCGCGTTACTGGTACCCCTCGTATAAGCGGTATCTCCCGCCTCTCCTGGCAGAGCCGTACGTTGCCCCGGAGCCCTCGGAGTCCGCCAGTAACCCGTGACTTCAGTCTCGTTGGGCAAAGACATCGGGCGCTCGCCATACAATCCGCGGCCACCGGGCAGCAAGATGTCAGGTTTTACAGACCGTCGATACCCCGGTCCGATCGAAGAATACGGCGCGACACCTTGCTGCGGGAACAACGTATAGCGAGTGGGAATCCCTGCGAAATTTGCGTCGTCACTATAGCTTGCGCCTACCGTTAACGCGTTAACCGACTCGGCTGGCGAAATCAGCCTGCGATGACCATCGGCTCTGAGCAAAGCGTTCATCGCGGCCGATTCGCGCGCTGCGGGCGTAGCATCCGAGAGTGTCCCTCGGGGTACGTCGAGTACGAGATCGTCTGCTCGATTTCCTGTGCTGACGACGAAAAGCACCCGGTAGCGATATGCCAACCAATCTATGAGCCGCGCCCAGGGCGATAGCGCACCGTTGAAGGGGCGCGTACCATCTCCAACAGACAGGTTAATCACCTTGACGGTCGGAGCGGAAGGGGCAGCGGTCGGCGAGCGTTCAAACATGCGCCGCACCGCTTCATGAACAACGTCAATCAATAGCCGGTCGCCCGGAGTACGCTCTTCCCTCAGTTCGCCGTTCGGATGCGCGGCTCCATCTGGGCGCAAAATTGGCCGCACGTAAATCGGATTTGGCAGCGCAATGGAACTAGAATCGAGATCGCCCCATGCAATAAGGGAAGCCATTGCCGTTCCGTGCAACCGCTCATTCACGGAGTAATCCGCAGCCCAACCATCCGGGTCTTCGATCTGCACCCGCCCCTGTAATCGCGGATGATTTTCCATCGGGAGTCCGTCGAGCAAGGCGACTATAGGTGTCCCAAAGGTTTGAGTGGCTGGCAGGCGGGTATCGGGGACGCGCGTGTCGACGTCAATACCGACGGAGTAGCTTTGGCCTTGAGGGCGCAAAAACATCACGCACTCCGACATCAGGAGAGGCGAACGCGTATCGTTCAGCAACAGCTGTACGCTTGCCGCGGGCATTTCCACTAAGAAACCGTGATAGGCGATTTCCGAAATCAGTCGCGCGCTCAATATCGCCCCGTTCATTTCCCGAACGACGGCGCGAACCTCCTCTGCGGCCTGCGCATTTTTGGCGGCGGACTGAAAACACCAAACTTCCACCTCAAAGCGAATGGTCTGAGCGTCGTGTGCAAGCCGCTCCTCCCAGATATGTCGGAGGCTCGCGTCCAGCCGGTCCGCTGGCCCCCAGAAACGCACGTCTCGGAGGTGTGCGAACAGCTGCTTCCAAGCACTAAGGCCGGCCCCGAGGTTTGCAGAACGATCTTCCTGGTAGCGAGTCCATAGCCGTACCAGCTCATCAAGCGCCTGACGGTTCATACCAACCAAGAACAGCTTTCCCTTGATTGATCGATCGTGGTCGTCCGTATGGTAGAAGTCCTCGTCCGGGGCGAACTCAACGTCCAGCATGCCGGTCAGCCATTCCATGCCGGTAATACGTTGAGCCGTTGAAATAAAATCGTTGATGCTGCCGACGGTTTCGAACACGACGACTAAATCCGGGTCATCGTTCAACACCGCAGCCTGCAGTTCCAATCGGCGGGCCGCAAACGCCTCCTGTAGCAACTGAAACTTCGGTGCCAGTCGTTGCCCTTGACGCGGGCCGCCGGGCACATGCAGAGTGGGCGGAACCGATGATCCTGGTTCTCGCCGAATCGGAGCTGGATTTGGAAAGAGAAGTAACGGAAGCGGTCCCGTACTCATGTGGTCGCGTTGTTTTTGATAGCTTTAGGCTACTCGCCAGAAAGGCGATGCGCCCATTGCTCGATTCGCGTCGCCACAATGTCCTTGATATTACCAGATGGTAAAGAAAGCACGTAACGCCTATGAACGTCTTGGCAAAACTGCTCCAATTCTGAAAAACTGTTCGCTTTCAGGCGCGTGGCGAGCGTTTTAGGCGACACGCCTAACGATGTACCGATTCGCTCTTGAAATTTTTCGAACCATGCAGTGCGCTGGGCGTGCGTTGGTATGGGCAACTCCAAGCGCAACTGGAAGCGACGCCATACCGCACGATCTAGTAGCTCGGCATGGTTCGTCGCAGTGACGACAACTACATGGCTCGGTAGGGCGTCGATTTGCAGCAGCAAGGAGCTGACTACGCGCTTGATCTCGCCGGTTTCGTGCGTGTCTCCGCGCTCCTTTCCTAGCGTATCGAACTCATCAAAAAACAGCACGCAATTGTGGGTTCTTGTGAAGTCGAAAAGCCGTTTGAGGCGACCGCTCGTTTCCCCTAAAAAACTCCCCACCACGGCCTCATAACGAACGACAAAGAGCGGGACCATCAGCTCGTATGCGATAGCTTCGGCGAGAGTAGTCTTTCCATTCCCCGGCGGGCCGGAAAGAAGCACGCGGTGTCGCGGCTCCAGTCCGTAAGAGCGCAGTAGATCGCGACGGTGCTGCTCTTCGATCAACTCGCGCGCGGCCTGATCAACATCCTCGGGCAGGAGCATTGCCTCGAGCGGGCGACGTGGTTCGATTTCGTACAACAGGCCGCCGTGACCACCATCAAAGCTGCGAACTACCTCCGCCGCACGCTGCGGAGTCACTGCGGCTCGCAAATTCTCTTCCAACTTTTCCGCAAGCTGCGTGTGGCGTTTGGCGCGCTCGTCGGCAGCGAGCGCCTCGACCGTCGAGCGGAAAAGTTTTTGATCGCCCTGAGTGCCTGCGCGGACAAGATTAACGAGAAGATCGGCCCGGGCCATGACCATATGTGTAAGGTGGATGCTGCGCTGAGTATACAGGAGTGGCCCCGCCACTACGTGCAGTCGTTTGGCATCACCACCCTGTTTCCACTCAATCAACAATGTTGATGTGGTCGTCGGTTCGGTCGGTGCGGACTGGAGAGGGTGGCGTGGGGCTCGACCAGAACCACGTCTGAGGGGTATGTATTGACAATCTGCCCCCTTTTTAGGTAGTGTGGAAGCTGGCGTGCGAGAGCGCCAGCCAGCCCGCATTGGCGAAGCCCATGGCATCTCCTCAAAATCAAACGTCTTACTTGTGTTTAACTTTTCCGAGCACCTCGGGATTGCGGGCTGTCCTGTCACGCGTGTGCTCGTTTAAGGTTAAGCCATGTCTATTAATTCGGGTTTACCGCACGATCGTGCGGAATCTGTTGAGCTCCTTAAACGCGTTGCGAAGCGCCTCAAGACGCAGGGTCCTGAACAGCCGTTGTCCGTGTATCAGGATGAGATTGCGAAGGAGTTCGGCTATCCCAACTGGTCGGTGATGCATAAAAATGTAGCAGCTATGGCGCAGCACCAGTTTGCCCTGTTTAAGGAGCGAGTCGAGGCACACCCGGAAGTTCAAGCGATTCTTTTCGCTTCGCCGCGCTTTCTGGCGGCCGCGAAAGTCGAAATGGAAGAATGGGTTCGGGCGAACTACACACCGCTCATCGAATTCGCCTTCTATGACAACGAGTCCGAGAATGGTTTCTCGCTTCCGAGCGAGGATATCAACAACTTGCTGCAAGAGGAATTCGACCACCGGTTTCCTTTCGATCTGATCGAGAGCGTCGCTGCCGAATTGGAACTTGAAGGCCCCTGGGGAGACGAAGATTACTGGTTGGGCGGGGACGAACCGCCGCCCGAGGCAGACGCTGCCGAAGGCTAACCCGCCCGAAGTGCCAGCCCGTCAGACATGCTTGACGGGCTGTTTTTATATCGGACATGACTTCGAGGCAGGCGGAAATCGCTCGAAGTGCTTCCCCTGCAATCGCCTGCTCTCCAGCTTCGCGTCATCGGCCGTAGCCAAACCAGCCAACTGTAACATCGCAGTGGCGGCCGTCTCCATCGAGCTACGAGAAGGCTCTATCAAGAGACGTACATAGATTGCGCTAGTCTGCGTCGACTTGGGATTCAGCGGTCGGCCGACTACCGACAGACTCGCGCCGGTCCCAGCCTGCCGCGATCCCATCATGTGGCGGAGATCGCGCAGCCACCCGGTCGGCGACGTCAGCTTGGTCGAGGGCGCGAGGTATAGACATGCGAATCTGCTTTCCTCGCGGTAGGTAAACGTGGAAATCATTTCAAACGGTAGTCATCTCTTTTACCTGCACTTGACTACCGCTGGCAGGCCGATGTTCCGGGCGGCAAGAAATCGGACGATTGATTTCCAATGGTGGTAACCGTGTCCAACGCACCCGCCACTGCGCAGATTGTGTGTTGCGACAAAACATTCGAGTCAAATACGGGTCAAGCCGCCAAAGATTTGGCCGTAAACAGAGGTAAGGCCATTTAGCTATGAGTGAGGGTCATGATGCCGCTCTTCGGAGCGGCTGCGCGCCATTGTGTAGCAGTTCTCGGTATCGCGACGACGGACTTGATCGAGACAATTCACACAACAACCGACGCGAGATGCGCGGCTGCACTATAAATGCGGTTCAGCAGGTTGATTTGCGTAAGGATTGAGTTTGTGTTTTCTAAATGCAATTTCCAGCGAGGCAGATATCAAAATGAAGTTTGAGCGATTCAAAAAATATGACAAGCTCTCTTGGGCAATGCGAACGTTTCGAAAGCATGAGACCGAGGTAAACGACTTGTATTGGTCAAATGCCCCCGCTTACCACAACGCCTCATACTTGGTTCGTCAATCGCGGTCTTCATCAACACCAGTTTCTCCAGCAAATGTACTTAACGCGACGGGACCTGATGCAAAGCGCATCCCCGCGACGGTTGCATCATGGCAGCGCTCAATTAAATCATTTCAAGTCTGGGCTCGGTCAACACTTATTGTGGGCGCTACCGGGGCATTGGAAACGTATATTCAACGTGCTGTACTTACCGCCCTGCGATCTGATCCCGCTGCGCAACATGGTAAATCACGTGCAATTGACGGAATTTCTTGGCTCAAGCTTGATATCAAGCCACTTTACAAGGAGGAGTTAAAGGCGTTTGAAAAGGGCACGTGGCAGCAGCGAACCAGCGCGATAGCTGGGTTGTTTGGCGAGGTGCCTGGGCTGTCTATTCATATTGAAGAGCTTGATAAAATTCGGATATTTCGGAACTCGGTCGGGCATGCCTTTGGGCGGAAATTAAATGAAGAACCCAATCTGCTAAGCATTGCGCCCGAATCGATGAACCCTATATCTGAGACAAATTTCAAAGATTGGCTTAACACGCTATCTAAGGTCGCTAACGCGGTAGATAAACATCTCGTCGAAAACCACATCGGAGAATACGAATTGTTGCATCACTTTCATGTGTGGTGTAAGAGAAATCGTATCAACCCGGCTACGATGAGGACGGACACCCATAGGAAATACCTCGATATTCTTGGTGGGCTTACGAGCGGCGTACCGGGAAGAGATTTCATTGCAGAAATGATCGATTACTATAATCGAGTGTAAGAAGCGGCCTAGCAGGCTGCTGAAGTACCGACCGGGCAATGTCATCGCGGAAGGCCCCTGAAGCGTTGATAGAAGGACCTTACTTGCCCCCTGGAGATCATGCGAGGCGCCGACACGTTCACCGAGAGTTTATTTTCGATGCGCAAGCTGGATGACTTCGTTCCGAAGTCGCATCCGTTGCGTTCGATCCGCGTGATGGCGAACGAAGCGCTGGCCAAGATGGATCGGCTGTTTGCCGGGATGTACGAGGCGGACCTCAAGGGTGGGCGGCCGAGCATCGCGCCGGAGAAGTTGCTGCGAGCCATGCTGATCCAGGTGCTCTACAGCATCCGCTCGGAGCGCCAGCTGATGGAGCAGGTGCAATATAACCTGTTGTTTCGCTGGTTCATTGGCTTGGCCATGGATGACGAAGTGTGGGTTCCCACAGTCTTCACGAAGAACCGCGAGCGTCTGATCAAGCACGATGCGGTGATCGAATTTTTCAACGAAGTGGTGGCGATCGCGGAGAAGAAGTGCCTGCTCTCAGGCGAGCACTTTAGCGTGGACGGCACGCTGATCCAGGCGTGGGCGGGACACAAGAGCTTCGTGCGCAAGGGCAAGGACAGCGACGATCAAGGGAGCGACGGCGGCAGCGCCGATGATTTCAAGGGCGAGAAACGCAGCAACGAGACGCATGAGTCCAGGACCGATCCCGATGCGCGGCTCTATCGTAAAGGCAAGACAGCCAGCGAGTTGCGTTACATAGGCCATACGCTGACCGACAATCGGCATGGCCTGGTGGTCAACGCGCGCGTGACACGTGCAGACGGACATGCCGAGCGAGATGCGGCCAAGATCATGATCGACGACGCGCGGCAAGCGGCAGACGATGCGAGCGCGGAGATCACGCTAGGTGCAGACAAGGGTTACGACGCACAGGAATTCATCGAGGCGTGCCAGCAGATGAAGGTCGCACCGCACGTTGCGCAAAATACCTCGGGGCGGCGTTCGTCCGTACCCGATACGATTGCCTCGAGCGTGGGCTACGCCATCTCGCAGCAGAAGCGCAAGCTGATCGAACAAGGCTTCGGGTGGGCGAAGACCGTGGGGCGCATGCGCCAGGTGATGGTGCGCGGGTTGAAGAAGGTGGACCAGCTGTTCGTGTTAAACATGGCCGCCTACAACCTCGTGCGCATGCGCTCATTGGCACAAGTCCGTCCATAGTGGCGAAAAACGCCGCAATGAGGCCGGAAATTGGCCTCAAACCGCTGAGAAGACGTTGAATTCGCGTTGAAATTGCACAATGCGATAAAGCTGCAGGCAGGAGCGGCGCAAGCGCAAAACGGCTGCTTATGACGACGTGTATTTCAGCATCCTGCTAGGTCAGACGTGTGCCGCGATCGAAAAAGAAATTATTTCGATCGCGGTGATAGCTGCTTTCAGGCTTGGATGTCGAATGTTAGTGCGCCGCCAACAATCAAGAAACGCGCGATAAATGCCCAATAGTACAGCTGCTCGAGCTCAGCGGTCAGAGGAAATGATTTTCAATACTTGGGAAAGCGGGCTATCCATGTACTGCGGCGTGAGAAAACTCGCTTTCCAGCCGTTGGACAATGCCATGAATTTCATCCAACGCGTTTTCCCGGCATGACTCCCGCTTCGCGATCGCTGCGCGGGAAAACAGGCGATCCATTAGGCTTGCCTCTCCGTTGACATCGGTAGCTACCCTAGCAATCCAGTCTATCGCTGGGAACGGAATCAGTTGCCGTGCGCCCTTCTTATATGCATATGACTTCAGCGGATATAAATCAATCACCTCGACCAAATCTTTGTCGCACGTGAGCAAACTCGGAAAGAAGTAGCGGGGCGTCTGCTTGGCATTTTTAGATATTGCCCCCTCTAATGTCGCGGCACCTTCCACATATCGAACGTGAAAAAAGTCCCATGCCATGTTTTTCAGAGCTTTGAATAGCCTTGGAAGGTGGTTCGATGGCGATTTATGCAATCTGCTAAAGAAATTAAGTTTTTGTCCCTTTGCAAAGTATTCTGCAGCAACTACCGTCTCTCTGGCATGTATGGTGCATAGCGTTTTATCGAGAAATTCAGTGAACTCATAGAGTTTGTCCACCAAAGCCATCTTGGGATTCCGGAGTTGAATCGTCGCCATTTTGAGCAGCACTGCGTATTGGCGCGCAAGCTGTGCATCCAGATAATTTCTTACGTCTGGGTCAGATGCATCGTGGATCATCTGAGACAGTAACTCATCAACATTTTGACTTTGCTCAGCCTTAGTTGAAGCCGAACGTATTTCGCCTGTGGTACGAAAGTGGGGCAGATCGATCGTGCGCAGTGTTTCATAACCTTCAAGTCGCTTCTTAACTGGTCCTATGTTCTCCGTGTGCGCTATGTTTGGTAAATTTTCCAGCATGTAGGGAACCGCATCCACGAAGACGCGATCGTCTGCGATAAAAGAGAAAATTTCTTGGAAGTCGTCCGGGAGCTTGGACGATTTCCCATCGATAAATGGTGCGAGGTAACTGAGCGCCTGAGTATCTAGAGAAATGGAGTAATCGATAGGAAAGACTGCTTTTCGACCGCCATTCATATCCTCTCTAGTTTCTGGGTCAAGAACGATGACTGATTTCTTGGAAAATAATCCGCGCACGACCGACCCGTCCGAGAAAGTGCGGTGTGTCGAAAGTCCCGGCATTGCACCGCCATCCGAGGCGAAGACAAATTTCCAGTCGGGAATAAGCCCAGCATAGTCATCATATGCGCCTATTGCCTCGGGCAATGAATCAGCATTTGCAATCGATGCGACAACGATCCGTTCGATCTCCGGGAATGACGGATTACGCTTCGCCATATCGAACATGTTTGGCACTTGCTTTACCATGTTGGCAAGTAATTTAATTGTGCGGTCAAGATCGCTGTTGTCCATTGGAGGCAAATTAAGGTTTAGATTTTTCTGACGACCGAATCGACTATTTGTCTCTTCGGGCACTGTGCGCGCATCGGACGTCTGCGAGGTGATAGCAGCAGCGGAGCTTAATTTGCATCGGTCATAGACAGGTAGCGCAAATTTCGTCCGATTTTGCTTTCAACTAGAAGTACACTTCCCCGGTGGCATATGGTTTTGTCGTGGGCGCACCACTCGTATATCGTCAATTCTGCGTCGAAATTTAGTACTTTTGAGGCTGAAACGCGTAAAGCCGTATTCCGCTAGTGGTCCGTTCGCGCGGCGAGCCCAGTCCGTCGATTGTTTGGCTTGCAGGCGCATTCGAGTTTTTGGATTTGGATTGATCTGCAATTGCAGTCGCGAGGTGCTCCAAAGCCTCGGGCTGCTGCCTTGTTGCGACGTTCGGTGACGCGGACAGAAGAGTCGAAGCCGACCATAAGTGAGCTTAGATCGACGAGAAGCGTCACTGCTTCTGGCGAGCCGTCTGTGGTCGTCCTTACGGCTCCGTTTATGTCTGGCGCATGTTGGGGTGAGGGTTGGTGGGGCAACTTTGGGGGCAACTGTTTTGGAATTCCCGAAATTGTAGTTGATTTAACTGCGTTTTTATCCACAGTTTGGTAGTCCTCCTCCCACCAAACGGATTCCACGCAACAACACCAGCTTCAATCAAAACCCCGGCAGCCTAACGCTCCCGGGGTTTTTCATTACACGCCTCGCAACACAAAACTTATCCCACCCATCATCACCGCTGGTGTTAGCAACAGACAGCGGCATGCAACCCGTCCTCAGCAAACGCGGGTGCTTCAACAGGGCGCGTAGCTCCCGCATAAGCCGGTAAAGACCCGTCTTTTCCAGCATTCGGACGAGGAGCACCTCTGGTACGCTACCGGTTTGCCATACGCGCCCCGGCGGGTGCGTCCACTTGCTCGCGCGCGAAGACCGCGCATGCCCGAATCGAACACAATGGTCACGCGTCGTCCCAACTTCATCATTGCGATCAGTGGCATCCTGGCCAGCGCGATCCTGGCCATTGCGGTGTGGGTGCTGGCGCAGATGCACGACGACGCCTTGCGGCGCGCGCAAGATTCCGTGTTCAATGTCTCGCTGCTGGTCGAACGCGACGTATCGCGCAATCTCGAGATTTACGACCTGTCGATACGAGCAGTCATCGAAGGGCTGAAGCGGCCGGGCGTGCTGGAGCTGGAGCCCTCGCTGCGCCAGATGCTGCTGTTCGACGGTTCCGCATCCGCGAAAGACATGGGCTCGATCCTCGTGATCGACGAAGCCGGCAAAATCAAGTTCGATTCGCAGTCTGTCCCGCCGCGCCGTGTCTACCTCGGCGACCGCGACTACTTCAAGGTTCATCGCGATTCTCCCAACGTCGGTTTGTACGTCAGTCACCCGTTCATGCCGCGAGCGACGGGCGCGGACATCAGCATCGGCTTGAGCCGGCGCATCTCGCGGCCGGACGGCAGCTTCGGCGGCGTGGTGGTCGGCACCATGCGCCTGAAGTACTTTCGCAGCCTGTTCGAAGGGATGAACCTCGGCGCCGGCGGATCGATGGCGCTGATGCTCAGCGACGGGACGATGCTGATGCGGCGTCCGTACGACCCTAAGACCATCGGCATCAATCTGACCGGCACGTCCAACTATTCGCGCTTTCTCGAGCAGCCGAGCGGGGACTTCTTCGGCACGGCGGCGATCGACGGCGTCGAGCGCTGGTACGCGTTCCGCCATATCGACATGTATCCGCTGATCCTCGATGTCGCGCTCTCCACACGCGACATCTATGTGGAGTGGCGGCGGCGCGCATGGATCATCGGCTCGCTGATCGGCGCGCTCGACCTGACGATGATCGCGCTGGCCGTGCTGTTTTCGCAGCAGATGCGGCGGCGCCTCGCAGCTGAAGAAGAGTTGCGCATGCTTGCGCGCACGGATGGTCTCACTGGCGTCGACAACCGCCGCAGCTTCGAGGAATCCGCGGAGAACGAGTGGCGCCGCGCGCAGCGCAACGGCGGGCCGCTTTCCTTGCTGCTGATCGATGTCGACAGTTTCAAGGGCTTCAACGACCTTTACGGCCATTCCGCCGGCGACGACGCGCTCATCGACGTGGCTCGCTGCATCACCCAGAACGTGCGGCGTCCGGGCGACACGGCGGCGCGCTACGGCGGCGAAGAGTTCGCGGTCCTGCTGCCGGACACCGACCAAGCTGGCGCGACTTGCATTGCCGAGAAAATTCGCGCGTCGGTCCACGTGCTCGGGCTGGGTCACGTGGCCAGCTCGCATCACGTGCTGACGGTTAGCATTGGCGTCGCGACCGCGCAGGGCGACGCATTCGCTACGAGCCGCGCGCTCGTCAACGCCGCCGATCAGGCGCTCTACGGCGCAAAGGACGCCGGCCGCAATCGCGTGCTCGCGTATCGGGCCATGGCCGGTGCGGCGGGCAACACCGTCGTGGTCGTGCCGGGGTCTTAGCGTACGTCGCATATATTTACCCGGATAATAACTTGCGCCGATATTTAACCCGGGTATAATTCGACAACTTCTCGAACTGGAGTTTGTCGTGACCGCTCATTCCGCTACCTGCAGCGCCTTCGAAGGGCACCGCCTCATCGCATCGGGCGCGTTGCCCGCAGTCGCCCTCGCGGTGAAAGAAGTGATAAAGCGCGGCGAACAGGCACCGGTCCTGATTTTCGACGATGCCACGGCGGCCCCGGTCGAACTTGACCTGCGTGGCACTTCGGAGGAGATCGTCGCGCGCTTGACCCGGACCGAGTCGAACACCGAGTCCAACACCGAGTCCGAGAACGAATCCACCAACGATTCGGCCCGCGATTCGGGCAACGATGCGGCTGCGACCGAAGCCGGCGCGCCGCGCGGCCGCGGACGGCCCAGGCTTGGCGTCGTCGCGAGAGAGGTGACCTTGTTGCCACGTCATTGGAACTGGTTGAACGCGCAACCAGGTGGCGCGTCGGTCGCGCTGCGCAAACTCGTGGAGACGGCGCGCGCCACCGGCGAGCAGCAGGATCGCAAACGCGCGGCGCAGGAAGCGGTGTATCGCTTCATGACCGCGTTGGCCGGCAATCTACCGGATTATGAGGATGCCACCCGCGCGCTTTATGCCGGCGACCGGCCGCGCTTCGAAGAGAAAATCGCGCGATGGCCCGAAGACGTTCGCGCCTACACATTGGAGCTTGCCGGCAACGCGTTCGAAACGCCAACGTGAATCCGGCTGAATGCAATTGAGCGCAACCGAACGCAACGATAGGCAAAAAAAACCGCTCACACTGGGGAAGCGTGAGCGGAAAGTCGGAGAGTTACAACAACATCGCCTGCGCTACAAGAGGTCAACGCAGGCAAAGAAGTCTAAGAGCCGGATCAGCGCTCTCCTATCAGACGAATCTCAAACGCGCTTGCATGCGGTTCGGGCTGCCAGGCATTCTTGCATCGTCCTGTCCTGGTTATTTCCCGCATTTATCGCTTCAAGTACGCGCCGTCAACGCCGTAAAGCGAAGTAAGCACACGCGACGTGTCCGCGTCTCCACGCGCACGAGCCACTCGCAAGGAATCGTGAAATGTTTTGCCTGATGCGGTCGCGAGCGTTCCGTTGAGACTTGTGAAGGTTGGTGAAATGAGGCGCTGAACGCAGCCGTCGAAGCAGTCTCGCCGTGACGGCTGTTCGCCCTTGCCACGTCTAATGGCACTCCGTACACTCGCGCGTAATTCCCGGACGGCGCGTTCTATTGGACTCGCGCCGTCGTCCACGAATAACGCCGAATAGAGGAGAACTCCCCGCGATGGCCGATTCCTATTTTCCCCGCTGGCGCGTGCAGCCTGACGCCGTCGAGGGGCGCATCGTCGGTACCGACGAACGCCTCGCCTGGCCGCAGATGTTCGCGATGGGCGTTCAGCACGTCGTCGCCATGTTCGGTTCGACGGTGCTCGCGCCGTTGCTGATGGGCTTCGATCCGAACCTCTGCATCTTCATGTCGGGTATCGGCACGCTGCTGTTCTTCGTGCTGGTCGGCGGGCGCGTGCCGAGCTATCTCGGGTCGAGCTTTGCGTTCATCGGTCTCGTGATCGCGGTCACGGGCTACGGCGGCCACGGGCCGAACATGAACATTCCGGTCGCATTGGGCGGCATCATTGCGTGTGGCGTGGTGTACGCGATCATCGGCCTGATCGTGTCGGCGGTCGGCACGCGCTGGATCGAAACGCTGATGCCGCCGGTCGTGACCGGCGCGATCGTCTGCGTGATCGGTTTGAATCTCGCGCCGATTGCGGTGCGCGGCGTGAGCGGCAGCAACTTCGATTCGTGGATGGCGCTCGTCACCGTCCTGTGCGTCGGCGCGGTTGCGGTGTTCGCGCGTGGCATGCTGCAACGCCTGCTGATCCTGGTCGGCCTCCTGATGGCGTATGTGATCTACGCGATCGTCACGAACGGCCTCGGCATGGGCAAGCCCGTCGACTTCTCGATCGTTGCGAACGCGGCGTGGTTCGGCATGCCGCACTTCACGGCGCCAGTGTTCAACATGCAGGCCATGACTTTGCTCGCGCCCGTCGCGGTGATTCTCGTCGCCGAAAATCTCGGGCACATCAAAGCCGTAAGCGCAATGACCGGGCAGAACCTCGACCGCTACATTGGCCGCGCCTTTCTCGGAGACGGACTCGCCACAGTCGCCTCGGGCTTCGCCGGCGGCACGGGCGTGACGACGTACGCGGAAAACATCGGCGTGATGGCCGTGACCAAAATCTATTCGACGCTGGTGTTCGTCATCGCCGCCTTGATCGCGCTCGTGCTCGGTTTTTCCCCGAAGTTCGGCGCGGTCATCCAGACCATTCCGGGTCCTGTGCTCGGCGGCGTGTCGATTGTCGTGTTCGGGCTGATCGCGGTGACCGGCGCGCGCATCTGGGTCGTCAACAAAGTCGACTTCTCCGACAACCGCAATCTGATCGTGGCCGCTGTGACACTCGTGCTCGGCGCCGGTGATTTCTCGCTGAAGCTCGGCGGCTTCGGGCTTGGCGGCATCGGCACCGCGACCTTCGGCGCGATCATCCTTTACGCGCTCCTGAGAAGGAAGCCGGCGCAAGGCCCGGTGGCCTGATGCTTTCGCAGGGCGGCGTGCCTGCTTGAGATATAGAGCCCGCCGCCGCAACCGTAGAACAAACGCGCGCTATTTTTTGCGCGCGGTCAGCGCCGTCTCGGTCAGATCGACTTCGCGCATGAGCTTGTTGAAGGTTTCGTCGTTGATTGCCTGGCTGCTCCGCAAGCCGAGCAGTATCTCGCGCTCGGCGCGCATTGCGGCGACCTTCATGCGAAA
This sequence comes from Paraburkholderia rhynchosiae, assembly GCF_002879865.1. Classification (GTDB taxonomy): domain Bacteria; phylum Pseudomonadota; class Gammaproteobacteria; order Burkholderiales; family Burkholderiaceae; genus Paraburkholderia; species Paraburkholderia rhynchosiae. The sequence goes on along the minus strand of NZ_PNXY01000006.1, from coordinate 185,786 downwards.
TTCCAATGCGTCCGCGCGGCGCGCCATCTCGCGCGGTTCGCGATCTTCGCCGAGCGCCGTCAGCCTGCGGCGATAGATGTCCATCACGCGCGCAGTCACATCGGCCGCATACGCCGACGCCGATTCGTCGAGATGCATGCACTCCTTGTCGTGCAGGTCGTCGACGGCGCGAATCGCGGCTTGTGCCGCCATCGTGCGCGCGAGCGCTTCTTCCGCGGCGTGCGGATCCTTGCCGCGGCGCCATCCGCGCAACAGCAACGGCAACCCGACCACCGCCACGAGCAGCGACAAGAGAATCACGCCCGATGCGATGAATATCGCGAGATCGCGCCCCGGCAACGGTGCGCCGCCCGGCAAGGTCTCAGGCAACGACAAGACGCCTGCGAGCGTCACCGCACCGCGCACGCCCGCCACTGTCGTGACACCTACGGTGCGCAATCCCGGCACGGCATTGGCCACGCCCTGTCTTGCCGCGCCCCGGCTCGCGAACCAGCGCAGCAGCCACACCCAGACGAACCGCATCGCGTACAGCGCCGCCGCAACGGCCGCGATATAGCCGATCAGCCGGCCCACTTGCGCGTCGCTGGTTTCGTGCGCGTCGAGCAGCGCGCGGCCAAGAATATGCGGGAATTGCAGTCCCAGCAGAATGAACACCATGCCGTTGAAGACGAACTCGATCATCATCCACGTGTTGCTCGCACCCACTCGCGACGCCACGGGCCCGGCGGTCGCGAGCGTGGTGTAGTTCATCATCATGCCGGCGGCGACCGCCGCGAGAATGCCCGAAAGTTCGAGCCGTTCCGCGATCAGATAAGCGGCGAACGGAATCAGCAAGGTCATGATGACGCCGGGCGCGGGGTCGCCTTCTTCCGCGAGATTCAGAAAGCGCACGGACACGAAACTGAACAGGCAGCTCACGGCCGCGCCCGTCGCGAGACCGCCCGCGGCGATGATCACGAAGCTGATCGACGCGTCGCGCAATGAAAACACGCCGGTCAGCGCGGCGGCGATCGCAAACTTCAGCGCGACGAGCCCCGACGCGTCGTTCATCAACGCCTCGCCTTGGAGGATATGCATCAGCCGGCCGGGGATTTTGCCTTTGCCTGCGATGCCGCCGAGCGCCACCGCATCGGTCGGCGACAGGACCGCCGCGAGCGCGAAAGCGACCGGCAGCGGGATCGACGGCACGAGCGCGTGCACGAAGTGGCCGACGGCGAGCACCGTCATGAAAACGAGGCCGAGCGCGAGCATCAGGATCGAGCGGCGCGCCATGAAGAATTCGCGCTTGGGAATGCGCCATCCGTCCGCGAACAGCAGCGGCGGAATGAACAGCATCATGAAGATTTCCGGATCGAAGGTGACGTGCAATCCGAGCCTGGGCAACGCCAGCATCGCGCCGATTGCGATCTGCACCAGCGGCAAAGGCAAGGGCAGCAGGCGCGTCACGACGCCCGACGCGGCCACGGCAAGCAGGAGGATCAATACGGTAAAGACAATGTCCATCGGTTCAAGGCTAGGGAGGTAACCAGGATGCTGGCAAGGTTTCGCGATGCCGCCTCGTCTCTCGCGCACCAGGTGCATAAGGTGCATAGGGTGCATCAGCAGCATAAGGCCTATCAGACGGATGCGGGATGCGCGCGAACACGAAGTTCAGCGGCGAAGCTGAACCGCGAAGTGTAGCCCGATCATGCGCGGCGCTTCAGCGAACCCGGCAGGGCCGCGACGCGCGCAGCCACCGTCGATCGCAGTGCGATGCACGGTATCAGTGCGTGTGCGCCCCGACGTGGCGCACACGCTGTGCCGCCGGTGCAATCTTTCGCGCGAGTTACATCGCTATGTGCGCGAGCGTGCGCATGGAGCTTGCTTAAGACATATCGATGACGCACATTTTGGAGCGATGGCGCCGTGGTTGTTCGCATCCGCGTTCGGACCGGCCCGGCTCTCGCGTGAGAGGATTGCATGACGATTGCGCAACAGGAAAGGACGGCCACCGTGCCGCACGGCTTCGAGGTCGAAGTGACGTCGGGCCTCGAACGCTTCTCGGCGCAGCATGGCGAGCTGACGCTGACGAGCGTGTTTCAACCCATCTTCAGCCTGTCGCATATGCGGGCCGTCGGCTACGAGGGCCTGCTGCGCGCGCACGACCTGCTCGACCGGCCCGTGTCGCCGCTCGACGTATTCGGCGAGGCCGCGCGCGTCGGCGATGTATTGCAGGTCGACCGGCTCGCGCAGACGCTGCATCTGGAAAACTTCAAGGTGCTCGGCGCCGAGCGCGAGTGGCTGTTTCTCAACGTGCATCCGGGCGCGCTGACCGATCCGTATTTGTCCGCCGCATTGCTGGCTACGCTCAAGCGGCTCGACTTGCCGCCGCGGCGCATCGTACTCGAAGTGCTCGAACAGCGCGCGGAAGACCTCGAACGTCTCGCGGATGCCGTGCGTCAATTCCGAGAGCGCGGCTTCCTGATCGCACTCGACGATTTCGGCGCCGGCCACTCGAACGTCGAGCGGATCTGGCAGCTGAGTCCGGACATTGTGAAGCTCGACCGCATCATGCTGTCGCACGCCGCGCATCGCGCCGACATGGGAACGATCCTGCCGGGCCTCGTCGCGTTGCTGCACGAAGCGGGCAAGCTGGTGCTGATCGAAGGCGTGGAAACCGAGCATGAAGCGCAGATGGCGCTTGCCTGCAACGCCGACTTCGTACAAGGCTTTTTCTTCGGACGCCCGAACCCGGGCGCCGCGGACGCGACGCACGCGACAGCCTGCATCAGCGAACTCACCGAGCGGTACCGCGATCAGGCCGAAGCGCGCGAGCGCCGCAATGCGAGCCGCCTCGCGCCCTATCTGCGCGCCTTCGAACGCGCGGCCGAACGGCTTGCGGCCGGCGAGCCGCTGGAAGAAGTGTGCTGGAACTTTCTCGCGCTCGATCACGCCGCGCGCTGTTTCCTGCTCGACGCTAAAGGGCGGCAGGCGGGCCGCAACGTCGTGCTGCGCGCCGACCGCGCAGCGCATGAAACGCGCTTTTTGCCGCTCGCCGACGCGCAAGGCGCGAACTGGCTGCGTCGTCCGTACTTTCGCGATGCGATCAACTCGCCGGAGCGCGTGCATGTGACGCGCCCGTACCTGTCGATCAACGAGGCGTTGCCGTGCGTGACGTTGTCGGTGGCGACGCGCGTGGGCCCGCAGACTTGCGTGCTGTGCGGCGACATCGACTGGATCGATGAATAGCGCTTCTGAGATGATGTCGTTTTCAACGACACCCGGTTGCCCTCATGTCCGTTCTGCTCGAAGTCATTGCCACTACCGTTGCCGACGCGCGGCTCGCCGCGCAAGCGGGCGCCGATCGTCTCGAACTCGTGACCGCGATGGGCGAGGGCGGGCTTACGCCCAGCATCGGTTTGATAGAAGCCGTGGTGGACGCTGTCAAGATTCCGGTGAACGTGATCGTGCGCCCGCACAGCCGTTCTTTCGTCTATGACGCCGACGATTACGCGGTGATGCTGCGCGACGTGCGAGCCGTGAAAGCGGCGGGCGCGAACGGCGTGGTGATCGGCATGCTGAACCCTGCGGGCGAGATCGACCGCGAACAGCTCGCGCGTGCAATCGACGTTGCCGAGGGTCTCGCCATCACCTTCCATCGTGCGTTCGATGAAGCGCGCGATCTGCAAAAAGCGCTAGACGTGCTGCTTGGTTTCGATGCGGTGGCGAATGTACTGACGTCGGGCGGAAAGCCGTCGGTGCTGCAGGCGGAGGCGACGATCGGCGAACTGGTGCGGCAAGCATCGGGATCGCCATGCACGGTGCTGGCCGGCGCGGGTTTGACGGTCGAGGCAGTCGCCGGCTTCGTGAGCAGAACGCAGGTCGGAGCCGTGCATTTCGGTTCGGGCGTTCGTGTGGGGGGCAACGGCCTCGCGCCGGTCGATAGTAAAAAGGTGGCGCGAGTCAGGGCATTGCTGGACGAGACCATCACGCCAACCGTTTGAATCGGCAGCCAAAGAAAAAGCCGCTTCGTGCAATAAATACGAAGCGGCTTTGCTTATTCAAGCTGCACACTGAAACGCGCGATTGCGACTACTTCGCGACAACCACCGGAATCCCGCGTAACTGTCCGGCGCCTTTCACTTCCTCCAGCGATTTCTTCACCGACGCCCCCGTAGCCGCTTCAATCTGCAAGCGCGCAGCGAGATCGCGCTCGCCGCGCTTCACGCCAGCCAGATTCGCAAGCTTCACATGACCGTAACCGCGCACACGGGCATGCAGATCGGCGAGCTTCGCGACGTCTTCGAGATTGTCAGCGTCGAGCTTCGTTAGCGCGCGCTGCAACGTGGTTTCATAATCGTCGGCGAGTTCACGCTCCATCTTGCGTTCGAGTGTACGGCTAAACGGATCGAGCATCGTGCCGCGTAAGCCGCGCACCTTCGCGAGCACGCCGAGGACCGGCCACATCCATTGACCGAACGTTTTCTTGGTCGGATTCACGCCGGCATGGGGACGGGTGAGCGTCGGCGGCGCGAGGTTGAACTTGATGCCGAAGTCCTTGCCCGCTACGCCTTCGAATTGCGCCTCGAGTGCTTCGCGGAACGCGGCATCCGTATGCAGACGCGCGACTTCGTATTCGTCCTTCACCGCGAGCAGGCGATAGAACGTTGTGGCCACCGCACGCGTCACGCGTTCGCTGTTGGCGTCGACCGCGCGTTCCGCACAGCGCGCCGCATCGACCAGCGCGCGATAACGCTTCACATAGCTCGCGCCGCCATAAGTTTGCAGACGGCCTTCGCGGTGCGCGATGAGTTCGTCGAGCGTATCGACGCGCACCGCTTGCTTCGCGACATGCCGCGCCTGCCACAGCGCTTCAAGCGAGGCTGGATCTTCCGCAGCGAGTCGGCCGATCGAAAACGCCAGTTGATTCATCTGCACGGCGACGTTATTAAGTTCGATCGCGCGCATCAACGCGCCGAACGACACGGGCACGAGACCAAGCTGCCACGCGTAGCCGAGCATCAGAATGTTCGCGCCGATGGTATCGCCTAGAAAACGCGTCGCGAGCGCCTGAGCGTCGCAAGTCGACATGCGTTCAGCGCCGGCAGCATGGCGCATCTTGTCGATCAACGCGTCGGCATGCAGCGTTGCGTCCGGGTTCTGCACGAATGTGGCGTTCGGAATCGCATGCGTGTTGACGACGATGCGCGTGCGGCCATGACGCACCGTTTGCAATGCGTCGGCGCTGGCGCCCACCACCATGTCGCACGCAAGCAGCACGTCGGCCTGTTGCGTGTCGATGCGCACCTGGTTGAGCCACTCGTCGCGCGCCGCGAAGCGCACGAACGACAACACCGAGCCGCCCTTTTGCGCAAAGCCCATGAAGTCGAGCACCGACGCGCTCTTGCCTTCAAGATGCGCAGCCATGCTGATCAATGCGCCGACCGTCACGACGCCCGTGCCGCCGACGCCTGTCACCAGAATGTCGTACGGCGCGGCATCGAGATGCGTGGCGGGAAGCCGCAACGCGTTGACGCGCTCAGCCAACGCTTGCGGATCGAACGCGACGCCCGCGGCTTTTTTCAGCTTGCCGCCTTCGACCGTCACGAAGCTCGGGCAGAAACCGTTCACGCATGAGTAGTCTTTGTTGCACGACGATTGATCGATGCGGCGCTTGCGTCCCAAGGCTGTTTCAACCGGTTCCACCGACAAACAGTTTGACTGCACGCCGCAATCGCCGCAGCCTTCGCAGACTTCCTCGTTGATAAAGAGGCGCTTGTCCGGATCGGGGAATTCGCCTTTTTTGCGGCGACGCCGTTTTTCGGCGGCGCACGTCTGGTCGTAGATCAGCACGGTCACGCCGTCGGTGTCGCGCAATTCGCGCTGCACAGCGTCCAATTCGCTGCGGTGATGGAACGTCGTGCCCTTCGGGAAAAGATCGTGATGGCCGTCGTATTTCTCCGGCTCGTCGCTGACCACGACGAAGCGCGACACGCCTTCGGCTTCCACCTGCCGCGCGATCTGCGGCACGGAGATGCTGCCGTCGACCGGCTGGCCGCCGGTCATCGCGACCGCATCGTTATAGAGAATCTTGTAGGTGATGGTGGCATTCGCGGCGACCGCCTGACGGATCGCGAGAATGCCGGAGTGAAAATACGTGCCGTCGCCGAGATTCTGGAATACGTGACGCGTTTTCGTGAACATCGAATGCGACGCCCAGTCCACACCTTCGCCACCCATCTGGATGAGTCCGGTCGTGTCGCGCTCCATCCACGAAGCCATGAAGTGACAGCCGATGCCCGCCTGCGCGATGGAACCTTCCGGTACTTTCGTCGACGTGTTGTGCGGGCAGCCCGAGCAGAAGTATGGCGTGCGCTTCACGCTGTCCGCGGCGTTCGAGAGAATCTGCGGCGCGACCAGATCGACCACGCGTTCGCGGCGATCGAGCTCCGGCTTGTGCTTTGCAAGCCAGTTCGCGAACACGGGCAAAATGCGCGAGGGCCGCAATTCACCGAGCGACGACAGCAGCATGCTGCCGTCTTGCGCATGCTTGCCGATCACGACCGGCCGCGCGCCTTGCGTGCGGTTGTACAGATAGTCCTTGATCTGCTGTTCGATGACCGGGCCTTTTTCTTCGACCACCAGCACTTCCGAGAGGCCGGACACAAACGCGTCGATGCGCGTCATTTCCAGTGGAAACGACAAGCCCACTTTGTAGATACGCACGCCGGCCGCGTCCAGATCGGCGACAGTCAGATCGAGTCGGCGCAGCGTTTCCATCAGATCCAGATGCGCCTTGCCGCACGTAACGATACCCACGTTCGCATGCGGGCTTGGCGCAATCCATTTGTCGATGCTGTTGGTCCGCGCGAAGTGACGCACAGCGTCGAGTTTCGCGTGCATCCGCGATTCGATGGTGAGGCTTGGCAGATCGGGCCAGCGATTATGCAAGCCGCCCGCGGGTGCTTCGAAATCGTCGGGCATGCTCCATTCGGTTCGGAGCGCATCGAGATCGACGGTCGAGCCGGATTCGACTGTTTCGGAAATCGCCTTGTAGCCGACCCATGCGCCCGAGAAGCGCGACAACGCCCAGCCGTACAGCCCGAATTCGAGCATATCGGCGATGTTCGACGGATTCACGACCGGCATGTGCCACGCCATCAACGCGAAGTCGCTCTGATGCGGCATCGACGACGACACGCAGCCGTGGTCGTCGCCGGCCACGACAAGCACGCCCCCATGCGGCGACGAACCGTACGCGTTGCCGTGTTTCAGCGCGTCGCCCGCACGGTCCACGCCGGGGCCTTTGCCGTACCACATCGCGAACACGCCTTCGACAGTGCGCTCGGGATCCGCTTCCACGCGCTGTGTGCCGAGCACGGCCGTGCCGCCGAGTTCTTCGTTGATGGCGGGCAGGAAGCGGACGTCGCTTGCGGTGAGCAGTTTCTTCGCTTTCCACAATTGCTGATCGACCATGCCGAGCGGCGAGCCGCGATAGCCGCTGATGAAACCGGCGGTGTTCATGCCGCGCGCTCGGTCAAGCGAGCGCTGCATCAGAGGCAGGCGCACCAGCGCCTGCGTGCCGGTCAGGAAGATCCGGCCGCGCGTCGCGGTGAGATTGTCGGACAGCTTGTAGTCGGCGAGAGCGGGCGTGCCGTCGATGGGCAGGCGAGCGGTCATGGGTGAGTCTCCATTGTTTCGCATTCGCGCGCTGTGGGGACCACGAAGGTGACGCAGCGAAAGAGACTCTATTTTTTAGCGCCAATCAGAGTGGATTTTTTCTAGTTTGCCGGCACGTCAGCGAATGAGCGCGAAGAGCGACGCGTTTTCGCTGAGTTTTGAGATGGATATGCCACGCGAAGAGCGGATTCGGGTATGCCCTGGTGCGTTTCCACGTGGCCGTGGCAGAAGCGATGGGTTACCGCGCGGTCTGCGCCATGTGTGCGTTCGGCACGGAGTCGGTGACCGGCGCTTCATCGAGCGGCACGATCTCGTGGAAATGCGAATAGTCGATGTGACTCACGCCGTCGCGCTCGCTCATGATGTCGACGAAACGGTGCTGCCAATAGATCTGATCGCACGTCCACATGTGGCGCGCGTGCATGGTTTGCGAGGTCGATTCATCGACCCCTTCGAGCGTGAGGAGCAGCGACGTATCGCGCGCTTTCAGTGTCTCAGCGGTCTCGCCGAACAGCGGACTGTTTTCGTCGATCACGTGCATCAGGCTCCAGCCGAGCTTGAATACCGGATGCTGATCGCGCAGCAGCCTGAGGTCATGAAGCCTGCGCAGCGTATAGCCTTCTGCTGTGGTTTCCCGGCGCAGAATACGCAGCCTTGCATGCGCTTCGGCAATCACGTTCTGACGGCCGTTGGCCGAACGCACCATCAGCGTCATGTGGCCGTCGAGCGGCCGGACAATCGCGTAGCGCGCGAACATGATCTTCGCGTGCGGCCGCGAGAAGCGCGCAAAAATGAGCCCCGTCGCCAGCGCAATGCCCGACATGCCGACGAAGATTTCCAGCGTCGCTATCCAGTGCGCGTAGATCGTCTGCGGATGCATGTCGCCATAACCGACGGTGGCGAGCGTTTCGACGCTGAAGAAGAACGCGCCGTTGAAACCCGGCGGATACTGATTCGCAATCGGCGCGTCGCCGAGCATATAAAGCGCGGCGAACGTGGTGTTGAGAAGCACGAAGAGCACCGCGAGCGAGACGAAAAACATCGGCCAGCGAACCACCAGCGCGCGGTGATAGAGATCCTGCCAGAACCGCGTGGGCATGCCATGCGCAATCACCACGCGATCGTCCAGACGCAGTTCGCGGCTGCCGCGCGAGCGGCCCTTTGGCGGGCTGAGTTCAGCATCGCCGATGCCGGGAAAACGGTCTGACGGTTCGTTGGCCATCGCGTGCTCATGGAAATGAAAACGGCGAAAGCGTAGCACGCGGCGTCACTCGCGAAGAGCGATTCCCAGCGCTTCAAAGGGAACCGGAAGCGGTGCGCTTCCGTGTCGTTAATCGCCAGGCGGTAATCGCTAAAAGGACGGTCACGCGCCGTAGTGGACGACCAGGGTCTTGCTGGGTCTTGCTGGGTCTTGCTTTACGGGAAGGCTCGCGGCTTCGGGATGCCCGCGCCGTGTTCAATGTCGTCGACGGCTTGCTGGTGTGCCGCGGCGATCGCTTCTGCTTCGTCGGTATAACCGTCGTCGCCGCCGACGGTCGTCCACGGCTTGACCGCTTTCTCCCGATGCCGGATTTCGTATTCCGCGTCCCAGCGCGCGCCGCTGAGTTCGAGTGGGCGGACGTGAATCGAGTACACGCCGTAAAGGAAGAGCTGTTCAACCATGATCGCCTCCGACCATTGCGTTCAGGTGGCGCGGCGCGACGGCGCGGCGCCGGTCTGCCTACAGTTCGATTTCCCCGAGTATGCGATGAGCGAGCGCCTTAGCTTCTTCGAGCGCTTCTTCCGGCGTGGATGACGTGGCTTCGACTTCGTAGACGGTGGTTTCCTGGTCCTGGCTTGCTTCGCCTTCGTCGCGCGCCAGTGTGACCACACCTTGCCACGTGTCGCGATCGAGCTCTCTTACCGACGCGGTGGCCGTATAGATGCCTTTGGTGTAGGTGATGTCCTCCATGGCGTCGCTCCTCGTTCCAAAGGTTGAGGTCTTTTCATGCTAGCACGGTGACGGCGCTTCGGCTCACAGCCACCGGCGGCGCGACAGCGTTATGACGATGCGCGCGCCAGCACGGCGAAGATAAAGCGGCAGCGTTACAGCAGTGCGACGACTTCATCGAGCGATGGTGCGTGCGCGCCCGCGTGCCGGCATGCCGCCGCGCCGGCCGCGAGCGCAAACGCCAGATGTTCCGGCCACGCGCGCTGCGAAGCGGTCATCAGGCTGAACAGCAAGCCGCCGATCGAAGCGTCGCCCGCGCCGACCGTATCCACGACCTCGACGCGCGGCGGCCGCGCTTCGGCCGTCATCGCGCCGTCGATCAGCAACGCCGTCTCCGGTCCGCGCGTGACGAGCACGGTGGCGGCCGGATTCATTGAGCGCAACTGGGTGAGCGCGTGCGCTTCGTCGTCGGTTTTGAAGAGCAGGCGCAGGTCTTCGTCGGAGACCTTGATCAGGTCGGCGAGCGCGGCCATTTTGCGCAGCGTCGGTTCGTAGCGGTGCTCCATCAGGTTCCGATAGTTCGGATCGAAACTGATCTTCACGCCATGTGCGCGCAAGTCGGCGGCCAGCGCGGCGAGCGTGTCCCCGAGCGGTTGCCGCACGAGGCTGATGCAGCCGAAGTGCGCCCACTTCACCTGTTGCATCCAGCCAGCCGGCAGACGCGCGGGATCGAAGGCCAGATCGGCGCCGTTCTCGCCCATGAAAAAGTAAGCAGGCGGATGCGTGCGATGAACGATCGCCAGCAACGGCGGCCGCTCCACGCGCTGCATGAAGCGCATGTCGAGGCCTGCCGCGACGCTCGCGTCCCATAGCTCATCGGAGAAATTGTCGGTGCCGAGCGAACCCGCGCACGCGGTAGGCAGGCCAAGCCGTGCCACGCAGCGCGCCACATTCCAGCCGGCGCCGCCAGGACGCGACAGCCATTGGGATGGGCCTGTGCGCACGAGATCGGTGAGGATATCGCCCGCCGAAACGAAGACGGGCAGTTCATTGTTCGCGCTGATTGGACTCATTTTGCCTGCTCCGCGGAGACGGCTGCGGCGGTCGCACCGTCGGGCAGCGCGTGCGCCAGCACCTCGTAGCACGCGCCCATCGTGTGATAGTCGGTCTTGCCGGCCGGACTCTTTTCGTCGCTGTACTTGCGGTTGTCGCACGTGAGGATGCGATACCACGCGCCGTATTTGTGATCGACGAAGTGCGCCCAGCTATAGCGCCAGATCTCGTCGTACCAGTCCCAGAAACGTTCGTTGCCCGTGCGCCTACCGAGCAGCGCGGCAGTCGCGAAGGTCTCGGCCTGGACCCAGAAGTACTTGTCGTGATCGCACACGGTGCCGTCGGGGCCGAAGCCGTAATAGAGGCCGCCGTGGTCTTCGTCCCACGCGTGCGCCATCGCGGCGTCGAACAGTTCAATTGCGCGCGGCAACAGCCACGGCAACGGACGATAGCGCTCGAGAATCAGCAGCAGCTTCGCCCATTCCGTTTGATGCCCCGGCTGAAAACCCCACGGACGGAAAATGTTCGAACTGTCCTCTTCGTTGTAGTGCCAGTCGACCGACCAGTCCGCGTGAAAGTGCTCCCACACGAGCCCTTGCGACAATTTCGCCTGACGCAGCGTGATATTCGACGCCACACGTTCGGCGCGATCCAGATAGACGAGGTGGCTGGTCGCTTCGTGTGCGGCGAGCAGGGCCTCAGTGGTGTGCATGTTCGCGTTCTGCCCGCGATACGAACTCACGCGCCACTCCGGCGATGCTTCGTCGGCATAGAGACCCGCGGCGGCGTCCCAGAAGCGGTGTTCCATCAACTCGAAGGTCGCGCCAATCATCGGCTTGGCTTCTTCGATGCCCGCCATCGCCGCATGCGAATACGCGAGTAGCAGGAACGCGAGGCCGTAGCAGTGGCGCGTGGCGTCGAGCGTGCGCTTTTTGCCGTCGCGCCATTCAATTTCCCAGTCATAGCCTTCCTGTTGCGCGTCCCAATGCGCGTCGCGCAGAAAGCGCAAGCCGTGGCGCGCGTACTCGAGATGCCGCGGGTCGCCGAACTGGCGATAGGCCATCGCGTAGTTGAAGACGTAGCGGCAACTGCTTACCAGATGCCGCGTGGTTTTGTCGTAGACGGAACCGTCGTCGCGAAAAAAGTGGAAGAAGCCGCCGCTCGGATCAAGCACGTTCGGCGCGTAAAAGCGCAGCGTGTCCTGGATATGCGAGAGCAGAAACTCGGGGCTGCGAAAACTCGCGACGGGCGGCACGGCAACGGCGCCGTTGGCGGAATTGGGCGTAGCGGATTGCGTCATGGCGTTTTCACCAAAGTACTGGCACGGGCAATGAGATGAACGGGCAATCGGACTTCTGCTTCAGCGGGGGCGTCTTCGAGCAGTAACTCGACGCCGCGTCGGCCGAGCGCTTCCTTGTCGACCGAGATGGTGGACAGCGGCGGCGTGGCGTGAGCGGCAGCGGGAATGTCGTCGAAGCCGATGACCGCGATGTCCTCGGGCACACGCACGCCGCGCGCGAAGCAGGCGCGCAGCGCCGCGAGCGCGGCGGCGTCGTTGTAGGCGAACACGGCGTCGGGGCGCGGGCCCGGCGCATCGAGCAATTGCTGCATCGCGCGCGCGGCGCCGGTGTCCGGATCGAGTCCGGCGTCGATCGTCACTTCCAGCGAAGGATCGAACAGCAGCCCGGCTTCAAAAAAAGCGCGCCGATAACCGAGCGCGCGCTGCGCGATGCTGAAATGCGCCAGCGATCCGCCGATGAACGCGACCCGCTTGCGTCCCTGCTCGAACAGATGCCGCATCGCAAGCGTAGCGCCGGCGGCGTTATCGAGATTCACGGAACGCAGACCTGGCGCCCACAGGTCGATCAGCACGAGCGGGCGCTGCATGGCGACGAGCGTGGCGAGCGTCTCTGGTTCGACGAAACCGGCGATCGCGACGGCGTCGGGCGCATGCACGCGCATCTGCTGGATCACGTCTTCAGTGGGGCCTGCGGTCAGCACGGACGGCACGATGCCGCGCTCGCGGCACGCGTCTTCGACACCATGCAGCACGTGCGAGAAGAACGGGCTGACCGCGAAGTTATTGTGCTGACGGTGCAGCAGGAACGTGAGACGGCGGATGCGTGGACGCAGTTGAGCCGCGTCGTAGCCGAGTTGCCGCGCGGCTTCGACCACGCGCACGCGCGTAGCCTCGGAAAGGCCCGGCTGGTTTTTCAGTGCGCGTGAGACGGTGCCGATCGACACGCTGGCCGCGCGGGCGACGTCGCGGATGGTTGTGGCCATCTAAGCAGGCGGCCACGGGAGGGCGACCGCACGGTGTTTGGGTTCGGGCGATTGTATAGTAAAACCGCTCAGAAACAGCCTGCAAAAGACGCGTCAAGCACCCGTAAATACCCGTAGATGCAGGTTATTTATGCGATTTAGACGTTTAGTAAAAACGACTAAACATGCGCCGGCACCGGTGTTTGGCGGAGGTCCTCAGTCGACGGGCAGCGCCGCCGCTTCTGATTGCCCGCGCAGCAAGGCCACGCTTTCATCCGCGTCGATCAGCACGAAGCCGCCCGTCTCCAGCTTCGCGCGCCGCTTCGCCAGCGCCGCGACGGTGGCGATTTCCTCGCTGTTGTAGAGCGACGCGCCGTCGGCCGGCTCCGGCTCCACGCGCACGCAGCCGATCGCCATTGTCACGAAACCGAAGAAGGTCGGATTGCCGCGCCGGTCCTCACCGTGGATGCCGCCAGCGAGACGGTCGGCAGGCGCATAGAAGCGTTGCGCGCCTTCGTTGAACACGTGAATCGCGCGCAGCACGCGCTCGCGCCAATCGTCGCTCTGAAACAGGATCAGGAAATCGTCGCCGCCTACGTGGCCAAGAAAATCGCGCATCGGATCGCACACGTCGGCGAGCACTGCGGCCGCGAACTTCAGCACCTCGTCGCCTTGCCAGTAGCCGTACTGATCGTTGAAGGGCTTGAAGTGGTTCAGGTCGACATAGCAGGCGTAGAAACCGGCGTGATTGCCGACGAGCCGCGCAATGTGCGAACTGATTGGAATGTTGCCCGGCAGGAAAGTCAGCGGGTTCGCGTAGCGCGCCGCTTCGATGCGCACTTCTGTCACCGCGCGCACCAGATTCTCGCCGGTGCCGAGGCCGGCATACTTGCCGTTTTCGGTGATGACGAAGCCATCGGCGAGATAACGCTGATCGTCGCTCGCGAGGAGCTTGGCCATCTGTTCGACGGTCATCGATTTCTCGATCACGACCGGCGAGGCGTTGGCGAACAGCAAACAGGGCCGCTTGCCGAACAGCTCGCGGTGATACGGCAACGCGTAGCGGTCCATGAAGCTGCGACGGTTGATCAGCGCAACCGGCTCGTTATGTTCGACCACCGCGACCGCGTGCAGATCTGGGAGACGGTTGAAGAGTTCGAGCACGTCGTTGTTGGTCGCCTGGCGCGGTAGTGCTGGCGCGTGCACGAGCATCTTTTCTGAGGCCATGCCGCCCGACGGCGATGCGCCGCCGAGCGTGCGCGTTGCCTCGGGAAACACGGCGATGTGGCCGGCTCGCAGCGCGTCGCGGGCGTCGTCGGTGACTTTACGTGCCGGCTGCGCATGCGGACGGCCGAAGAAAAAGCCTTGCCCGCAGCCGATTCCCATGTCGCGCACCACGATCAGATCCGCCTCGTTTTCGATGCCTTCTGCCACGAGACGCGCGCCGCTAGCGCTGGCGAAGTGCTGCATCGCGCGGACGGCTTCGAACTTGAGCGGATCGCAGGCGATGTCGTGAATGAAGAAGCGGTCGATCTTCACGACGTCCGGTTGCAGCCGCACCCACAGATTCATGCTGGCGTTCGCGGTGCCGTAATCGTCGAGTGCGAACTGCGCACCTGCCGCGCGCAGCGCCGCGATCACCGGCAGAAAGCTGCCGACATCGGGAATCGTGCTTTGCTCCGTCAACTCGATCACGATGCGCTGCGGCTCGACGCCGCGATGGCGCAGCAGCGCGAGCGTGTCGTCGGGCGCCTCGGCCAGACGCCGGAGCGCGCCCGCGCTGAAGTTGAGGAACAGCTTGCCGTCGTAGCCAAGCCGCGCGAACGCGTCGATGCAGGCGCGCGCGGCGGCCTGTTCGAGTTCGATCGTGCAGCCTTCGGCGAGCGCTTGCGAGAACAGCGCGAACGGCGCCTCCAGTGACGTGCCGGCTGGCCCGCGAATCAGGCCTTCGTAGCCGAGAATCGCGCCGTCTTCGAAGTCGACGATTGGCTGGAACACGGCGGACAGGTCGCGCCGGGCAATCAACTCTTCGACGCGCGGCGCGGCGGATCGGGAGGGCAAGCGAGGTTGCATGGCAGGTCGGCGTAGCGATGGACCTTCGGCTTATCGACCTGCCGTGCCGAGAATTAAGTGAACTTTTGGTGAAGCGTTGCACCGAGATGGTGCGTGGTGCGCGTCCTTCAGTGCTACCAGGAACCGGCTTATGCCATCCGGCCGAGGCGACAACGGCGGCGTTTGCGCGTGAAATAACAAAAAGCCGCGCAAGGCGGCTTTTCGAAAACGACGCTCAGGGAGGGCGCTTATGAATGTCCTATTTGCATTGCGCGCGTATTCAACGGCGAGCGACGGCGGCGGCAGTCCGCTCGCGCGCGGCGCGAGTCTCCCCGGTGGTGTCGCGGGCGCCCCAGCGCTGCGCGAGCGCGGCGCATACCATCAGCTGGATCTGGTGGAACAGCATCAGCGGGAGAACGACGGCGCCCACCGCCTGCGAGGCAAAGATGACTTTGGCCATGGGCACGCCGGCGGCAAGGCTTTTCTTCGAGCCGCAAAAGATGATGGTGATCTGGTCCGCGCGGCTGAAGCCGAGCCGCTTGCTCACAAAAATCGTGACGGCCAGCGCGAGCGCGAGCAGCACGACGCTGATCAGCACGATCCCGCCGAGCGCGGAGAGCGGAATCTGATGCCACAGGCCTTCGGTCACGGACTCGCTGAAGGCGCCGTACACCACCAGCAGAATGGAGCCTTGATCCACGAATTTCAGCACGCCGCGATGCCGCTCGATCCACTTGCCGATCAACGGGCGCAGCAGTTGGCCGGCCACGAACGGCACCAGCAATTGCAGCACGATATTGCCCACGGTGTGCCAAGGGGAGCTACCGCCCGCCGCCTGATTCGTGACGAGAACGCTGACGAGTGCGGGCGTTATGAAGATGCCGAGCAGGCTGGAGGCCGACGCGCTGCATACGGCGGCCGGCACATTGCCTTTGGCAATGGACGTGAACGCGATAGAGGACTGAACCGTCGATGGCAAGGTGCAGAGGAAGAGGATCCCGGCATAGAGCGCAGGCGTGACAAGTGGCGAAAGGAGCGGTTTAAGCGCGAGGCCGAGCAGCGGAAACAGCGCGAACGTGCTGAGCAGCACGACTACATGCAGGCGCCAATGCGTCGCGCCCGCAACAATCGCTTCCCGCGAAAGCTTCGCGCCGTGTAGAAAGAACAGCAGGCCGACCGCCACGTTCGTCACCCAGTCGAACCCCACGGCGGCCTGCCCCCGAACCGGCAGCAAGCTGGCGAGTATCACGGTGCCGACGAGGCACAAGGTGAAGTTGTCGGGAAGCAGTTTCGGACGGGCCATGTCGGGGTCTCAAATCGGTGATGCGGAATGGCACGCAAGGCGCGTGCGCGAAGCGCCGCGTCGCTTTGCGTGCCGTCGCTTCATGCCAGGGAAAACGACTATTGTCCTGCCAAAGCGATTAAAAACGCAAATTCATTTACTGAATCGATTGATGACCGGCGCGCATTCCGGAGGAACTGCGCGAATGGGAGCAGTGCGCGGATGGTCCCGCATTCAGCTGTCCCGAGCTCTTGCGTTTTCGCTCTCTGACAGTCGGCCAGCCGCCACGTCGGCAGCTCGGCTCCCGGCCTTGTCCGCTACGCGTTCCGCGAACGCGAGGAGTCCCGGTCAACGAGCGGCTTCAGGCGGTTTACGCAAGGGTTATGTCGTAGAAAAACGTCGCAGTAACAAGGTGTTACAACGGCGGTCGAGGCCTAACACTTTTTGGCTCGACACCCTTTGCCAGTGCCCATAAATTACCGTTTCAGAGGCCGTCGGGATGCCCCCGCGCCGCGACTTGTGCGCAGCGCCCGTGCCAGTCCCACAACAAGTCCATCGCAGCTCGAACGGTGGGCTTCAGGCAAGTCTTCGGGCAAGTGAGTCACTGGTGGACGGGTTGTCGAGAACGAAGCACTGGGCGTGGGGCGCGTTTATCGTCGCGCTGTGCTCGTTCGCCTACGCGAAAGGGCCGGGCCTGCCCCACGGCGGCGCGCAGTTCATCGCGGACAGCTATGGCCATGGCAATTACGTCAACCGCGACGTCGGCCGCGACGGCGCGCCGAGCGTAGGCCTGCATCGTGTCGCCGGACCGGGTGCTTATCCCGGCGACGGCCGCGGCGGCATCCCGTCGTATGCCGGCGCGTTGACGCCGGTTAGCGCGGAGTCGCGCCCAGGACCGCGGCCCCAAGGCAATGCGCCAGTTCGCTCCGGTTCGATCCGCGCCGACGTCGCTCGTTATAACGAAGAACGCGGCTCGATGCGCGCGATTCAGCGCCAAGGCGACGACGCTCGTCCGCCCGAAGGTTCTCCCTACCGCAATTAAGCTTGATTCGCGCGCGGCGTTTTTCGCTTGTGCTCAATACCGGGCAACGCTCGTTGCTCGCGGCGCTTTTCACCTTCGTATCTTTCAATCCGCTTGACACCGGCATCACGCGCTAGCGCGCTTCGAAAGCAGGCGCGCAATCTGACGTTTCGACGCCACACTTTTTTGAAAACATTCGGCAGCGCGCCGCGTCCCGTCGTCAAATTTGAATGTGTATGCGGCGGCGCGTCAGCGGCGCGTCGTTTGAAGCGTTATGAACCGACAGGCGCCGCGCGAGCGTGGCTTCGCGCGACATCGTGGCTTTCGCGGCGGCACCGCGAACAGGCTGACCACACAGTCTTTAGCAGGCCGATAAGCGACAAAACTAATCAGACCGATATACCGGCAATAAC
This sequence comes from Paraburkholderia rhynchosiae, assembly GCF_002879865.1. GTDB lineage: Bacteria > Pseudomonadota > Gammaproteobacteria > Burkholderiales > Burkholderiaceae > Paraburkholderia > Paraburkholderia rhynchosiae. Next base: position 168,114 of record NZ_PNXY01000006.1, on the reverse strand, counting down.
CAGCGTTATTTTTGTTTATAAAAATGGTCCGCAAAGATGATCCCGCCCAGATTAGCTCGATGACTGAACTGACAAGAACCGACAACAACAACCGGACAACAACAATAGTTCGCGCGAGTTCCCCCTTTCGCACAGCCACACCCTTTTGACAAAGACAGGAGAACCCATGAAAACAAGCATCAGCCGTGCGCTGAAAACCGCCGTCAAGGCAACCGCGTGTGCCGCTTTGCTGGCCAGTGCATCGTCTGCTTTTGCGCAATCGAGCGTGCAACTTTACGGTCAGGTCGACGAATGGGTCGGCGCGCAGAAATTCCCCGGCGGCAAGAACGCGGTGCAGGTGTCCGGCGGCGGGATGTCGACGTCGTACTGGGGTTTGAAAGGGGCCGAGGATCTGGGCAACGGCTACAAGGCGATCTTCACGCTGGAAGGTTTCTTCCGCGCGCAGAACGGTCAGTACGGCCGATTCACGGGCGATACGACGTTCTCGCGCAACGCGTACGTCGGTATCGAATCGCCGTACGGCACGGTCACGGCCGGCCGTCTGACCACCGAACTGTTCGTGTCGACGATTCTGTTCAACCCGTTCATCGACTCGTACGTCTTTTCGCCGATGGTCTATCACGTGTACCTCGGCCTCGGTACGTTCCCGACGTATTCGACCGATCAGGGTGTGACCGGCGACTCCGGCTGGAACAATGCGGTGCAGTATCAGTCGCCGAACTTCAACGGTCTGTCGGCGAGCGCGATGTACGCGCTCGGCAACACGACGCAGAACGGCGCGAAGAAATGGAGCGGCCAGGTGCTGTATTTCCACGGCCCGTTCGCAGCGACCGCGGTGTATCAGTACGTGAACTTCAACAACACACCGGGCGATCTGGGCAGCTTCGACTCGTCGGGCGTGCCTGGCCTGAAGGCGCAGAGCGTGGCGCAGGTCGGTGTGTCGTACGACCTGAAGTACGTGAAACTGTTCGGCCAGTACATGTACACCCACAACGACCAGACATTGACGAGCTGGCACGTGAACACGGCGCAGGGCGGCGTCTCGGTGCCGGCGGGTCCGGGCACGGTGATGGCGTCCTATGCATACTCGCGCGACGGCGGCGGCTTCGACCAGACGCGTCAGACGGCGGCGATCGGCTACGACTACCCGCTGTCCAAGCGCACGGACGTCTACGCGGCTTATCTGTACGACCACATCAGCAGCCAGTCGAGCGGCAACACTTATGGCGTCGGCTTGCGCGCGAAGTTCTAGGCGTCGCTGCGTCGCTCGACATGCCGCGCGGCGGCCCGGCTTGCCGGGGCGCCGCGTTTGACGGCTGGATGCGAGCGTGCGGGACAGTGGCCGCAAGCGGTGCCGCAGTCGCCAACTGCAGCCGTGCCGCGGTCCAGCAGCAGTCGCAGTCGCAGCCCAGCCGTGCCGCGAGGTATGCGGCAAGGGCAACCGCAAGGTATGTCGCAACGACTGCCGCAACAGACTTCGCCAACCCTTCGCAACAAACTCCGCCAGAACCGCAAGCCCGCTTCCTCTTGAACGCGGGCTTTTGCGTTCCGACATTCCGCCACGCTCGCACGCTACCTTTGCCTACCGGCTCTTGATAAACCGTGCAAAATGACGCCGATTAAATCCTTGAGCGAGCGATTCGGATGGACACCCTCGTCAGCATGAAAGTGTTTCGGCAAGTGGTCGAAGTGGGCAGCTTCGTCGGCGCGGCTGACCGGATGGAGATGTCGGCGGCGATGGCGAGCAAGCATGTGATGCATCTCGAACAGCAGCTCGGCGCCCGCTTGCTGAACCGCACGACGCGCCGCGTCGCGCCGACCGAGGCGGGCCGCGAATACTATGAGCGTCTGAGCCAGGTGCTCACCGAACTCGAGGAAGCCGAGCAGGTGGTTGGCGCGGCGAGCGTCGTGCCGCAAGGGCGTTTGCGGGTGTCGTCGCTATCGGCGTTCGGATTGAGTCACGTCATGGCTGCCGTCGCCGACTACGCAGCGCAGTATCCACAGGTCACCGTCGATATAACGTTGTCGGACCGCGTGGTCGAGTTGATCGACGAGGGCTTCGATGTCGCGATCCGCGCTTCGCCGAGCGGCTTGAAGTCGTCTTCGCTGATCGCGCGGCAGATCGCGATGGCGCATCTGCTGCTGTGCGCGTCGCCGGACTATCTGCGCCGGCGCGGCACGCCGAAGACGGCCGCCGATCTCGCGCGCCACAACTTTCTGCAATACGCGGGCGTGTCGGCGCTCGACGTCGTTCAGGCGACCGGCGACGCCGCGCGCGTGCGTCTGTCGGGCAATCTGATCGTGAATCACCTGGAAGCGCAACGCGTGATGGTGCTGCAAGGCGCGGGCGTCGCGCTGCTCGGCACGGAAGTGATTGGCGCCGATCTGGCCCAGGGGCGTCTCGTGCCGATACTCGTCGATGAAGTGCCGCCGCGCGAGCTACCGATCCATGTGGTCTACGCGAGCCGCCGTCATCTGTCGGCGAAGGTGCGTTCGTTCGTGGATTTCCTTGCTGACCGGTTCGCGAACGAATCGCTGTGGCCGTCGCTCGAACAGATCAAGGCGCTGGCGGGACGGTAGGCACAAAAGGGCGTCGGAGCCTAGCGAGCGTCCGGCGTGTGAGAGGCGGCCCAAACAGCCCAAACAGCCCAAACAGCCGAAACAGCCCAGGCGACTCGAACAGCTGTTCAGGCGGCTAAGCGGCCAAAGCGTCCCACTAGCCCCAAGCCCACTCCCCGTGCGGCGGTGCGCGTAAGCCGCCGCGACCCATTTCGCTATACTGGTTGCCAGCACCCATACACGCATACAGCGTAACGATCTGGGGGAGACATGACCGATCTGTCCACGCCGCGGCGCGCCGTCAGCCACAAGCTGCCCGCGGGCCGGCGACTGCGCTTCGTCACCGCCGCGGCCCTGTTCGACGGGCACGATGCATCGATCAACATCATGCGGCGCATCCTGCAAGCGAGCGGCGTCGAGGTCATTCACCTGGGCCACAACCGTTCCGTCGATGAAGTCGCGACCGCCGCGTTGCAGGAAGACGCGGACGGCGTCGCGGTGTCGAGTTACCAGGGCGGCCACAACGAATATTTCCGCTATCTGGTCGATCTGTTGCGAGCGCGCGGCGGCGAGCGCATCAAGGTATTCGGCGGCGGCGGCGGCGTGATCGTCCCGGAAGAAATCGTCGAACTCGAGCGGTACGGCGTCGAAAAAATCTATTCGCCGCACGACGGTCAGCGGCTCGGTCTGCAAGGGATGATCGACGACATGATCGCGCGCTGTGCATCGGTGGCGCATGAGAGCGCGGCAGCGCGGGTCGGTGCGGTCGGCGAATGGATCGACGGATTGAACGTGCAACCGCTGTCGCGTCTGGAGTTAAACGCGGAACACGGCGTCGGCGTCGGCGTCGGCACAGGCACAGGCACAGGCACAGGCACAGGCACCGTCATCCGCGACGAAGCGAGCGGTGCGCGAGATATTTTGAGCAAATCGGGCGCCGCAGATTCCCAGGACCCAACCTCCCTCGCTTTCCGCCGGCTCGCACAACTGATCAGCGCGTTCGAAGCAGGCAGCATTGCGTCGTCCGAGCGCGACAGGCTTTCCGTCTTGTCGAAGGCGGTCGATGTCCCCGTGCTCGGCATTACTGGCACGGGCGGCGCGGGCAAATCGTCGTTGACCGACGAACTCATCCGCCGCTTTCGGCTCGATTACGGCGACGCGCTGACCATCGCGGTGCTCGCCATCGACCCGTCGCGCCGCAAGTCGGGCGGCGCGCTGCTCGGCGACCGCATCCGCATGAACGCGATCGGCGATTGGGGCGGCGGCGCGCGCGTCTATATGCGCTCGATGGCGACGCGCGAGGCGTCGAGCGAAATCTCCGACGCGTTGCCCGACGCGCTGATGCTGTGCAAGGCGGCCGGCTTCGATCTGATCGTCGTCGAGACGTCCGGCATCGGTCAGGGCGACGCGGCGATAGCGCCGTTCGTCGACGTATCGTTGTATGTGATGACGCCCGAGTTCGGCGCGGCGAGTCAGTTGGAGAAGATCGACATGCTCGATTTCGCCGACTTCGTCGCGATCAACAAGTTCGACCGCAAGGGCGCGCCCGATGCTTTGCGCGACGTCGCGAAGCAGGTGCAGCGTAATCGCGCGGACTTCGCGAAGTCGCCGGACGCGATGCCGGTGTTCGGCACGATCGCTTCGCGCTTCAACGACGACGGCGTGACCGCGCTTTACCTGCATGTCACCGAAGCGCTGCGCAAGCACGGCCTGCGCGCGGGCGGCGGCCGTCTGTCCGTGTCCGCCGACGCGCGGTTTTCCAGCAGCCGTCATGCAATCGTGCCGCCCGCACGCGTGCGCTATCTGGCGGAGATCGCGCTGACCATCCACGCTTATCGCGAGCGAGCCGATGAGCAAGCGCGGATCGCGCGCGAGCGCTGGCAACTTGTCGAAGCGCGCCGGATGCTTGCGGAGGCGAGCACAGAGGCACGAGCTAGCTCGGGCCCAGGTCCCAGTCCAGGCGTCGGTGCAAACCCGAGCTCAAGCGTCACAGTTGCGCATGCAACCGGCGCGATTGGCGCAGACCAGGAAGCCGCCCCCACCACTGCTTCAACGCACCGCGCGCAATCCACCGAATCCCAGCTTGACGCGCTCATCGCCGACCGCACCGCCGCCCTCGGCGAGCGTGAGCGCAAACTGCTCGACGCGTGGCCGCAAACCGTAGCCGCTTATTCCGGCGCTGAACACGTGGTCCGTATTCGCGACCGCGAAATTCGCACCGCGCTCACGGTCACGACCTTATCCGGCTCCGAGGTCCGCAAAGTCGCGCTGCCGAAATTCGCCGATCACGGTGAAATTCTGCGCTGGCTGATGCTCGACAATTTGCCCGGTTACTTCCCGTTCACCGCAGGCGTGTTCCCATTCCGCCGCGAGAACGAAGACCCGACGCGGATGTTCGCCGGCGAAGGCGATCCTTCACGCACCAACCGGCGTTTCAAGCTGCTGTCCGAAGGCATGCCGGCCAAACGTCTTTCGACCGCGTTCGATTCAGTCACGCTGTACGGCGAAGAGCCGCATGAGCGCCCGGACATCTACGGCAAGGTGGGCAACTCGGGCGTATCGGTCGCGACGCTCGACGATATGCACGCGCTCTATGACTGCTTCGACCTGTGCGCGCCGGAAACATCGGTGTCGATGACGATCAACGGCCCCGCGCCGACCATCCTCGCGATGTTCTTCAATGTGGCTATTGATCAGCAGATCGCACGCAAGGAGCAGCAACTAGCGCGTCCCCTGACCGAAGACGAATTCGCCGCGACTCGCCGCATGGCATTGCAAAACGTGCGCGGCACAGTGCAGGCCGACATCCTGAAAGAAGATCAAGGCCAGAACACGTGCATCTTTTCGACCGAGTTCAGCCTCAAAGTGATGGGCGATATTCAGGCGTACTTCGTCGAGCACAGCGTGCGCAATTTTTATTCGGTGTCGATCTCGGGCTATCACATTGCCGAAGCCGGCGCGAATCCGATCTCGCAACTCGCTTATACGCTCGCGAACGGCTTCACCTATGTCGAGGCGTATCTGGCGCGCGGCATGTCGATCGACGATTTCGCGCCGAACCTGTCGTTCTTCTTTTCTAACGGCATGGACCCGGAGTACACGGTGCTCGGCCGTGTGGCACGGCGCATCTGGGCCATCGCGATGCGCGAGCGCTACGGCGCGAACGAACGCAGCCAGAAGCTGAAGTATCACGTGCAGACGTCGGGGCGCAGCCTGCACGCGCAGGAGATCGACTTCAACGACATCCGTACGACGCTGCAAGCCCTCATCGCGATCTACGACAACTGCAACTCGCTGCACACCAATGCGTTCGACGAAGCGATCACCACGCCCACCGAGGAATCGGTGCGCCGCGCAGTGGCGATTCAATTGATCATCAACCGTGAATGGGGGCTCGCGAAGAACCAGAATCCGAATCAGGGTAGCTTCGTGATCGAGGAACTAACAGATCTCGTCGAAGAAGCCGTGCTCGCCGAATTCGACCGGCTAACCGAGCGCGGCGGCGTGCTTGGCGCGATGGAGACGGGCTATCAGCGCGGGCGCATCCAGGATGAGTCGATGCTGTATGAGCATCGCAAGCATGACGGCTCGTATCCGATTGTCGGCGTGAACACGTTTCTGAGCACGCATCCGCATGAAGCGCCGCAACCAATTGCGCTTGCCCGCTCCACCGAACAGGAAAAGCAAAGCCAGTTGAAACGTCTGCGCGATTTTCAGGCGCGGCATCGCAAAGCCGCGCCTGCCGCGCTCGAGCGTCTGCAACGCGCGGTGATCGACGACGAAAACGTCTTTGCGGTGTTGATGGATGCGGTGCGCGTGTGTTCGCTCGGACAGATCACGCACGCGCTGTTTGAAGTGGGCGGGCAGTATCGCCGCAATATGTAGGTAGAAGCAGGAGGTGCAAGCAGGACGTGCAAACGGGAGGCGCAAGCAGGCGAGCAAGGCTCGCCTTTGCAAACGTCCGAAACCCTCAGCGCGCGATGCCCAGTCGCGCCTTCGCGTCGTCGTATTCCTTCGACAGACGCTTGACCAGTTCGCTCACGCTCGGCACGTCGTCCATCAGGCCGACGCCCTGGCCCGCGCCCCAGATGTCTTTCCATGCCTTCGCCTTGTCACTGGCGAAGTTCATCCTGGTCTTGTCGGATTCGGGCAGCGCTTCTGGATCGAGCCCGGCATTGACGATGCTCTCGCGAATGTAATTGCCGTGCACGCCGGTGAACAGGTTCGTGTAGATGATGTCCGATGCGGTCGAGTCGACGATTGCCTGCTTGTAACTATCGACCGCATGCGCCTCTTTCGTCGCAATGAAGCGCGTGCCCATGTAGGCGAGGTCCGCGCCCATCGCTTGGGCGGCGAGAATCGAGCCGCCGTTCGCAATCGAGCCCGACAGCACGATCGGGCCGTCGAAAATGCGCCGCACTTCGCCGACCAGCGCGAACGGCGAAGTCGTGCCCGCGTGGCCGCCCGCGCCCGACGCCACCAGGATCAAACCGTCGACGCCCGCTTCGAGCGCCTTCTGCGCGTGACGCAGATTGATCACGTCATGCAGCACGATGCCGCCGTAGCTATGCACCGCATCGACGATCTCGCGCGCCGGCGCGCGCAGGCTCGTGATGAAAATCGGCACCTTGTGCTCGACGCACACGCGCACGTCGTGTTCGAGCCGCGTATTCGATTGATGGACGATCTGGTTGACGGCAATCGGTCCGACGACCGCATCAGGATGCGCCGCCTTGTATTCGGCGAGCTGCGCCTGGATCTGCGTAAGCCACTCGTCGAGCAGTTCGGCGGGGCGCGCGTTCAGCGCGGGAAACGATCCGACGATACCGGCCTTGCACTGCGCCAGCACGAGTTCGGGATAGCTGACGATGAACATCGGCGAGGCGACGACAGGCAGCGCCAGATTTTGCAGGACGGCGGGCAATGCCATAGTGCGGGTCTCCTGATTGACGAACCGGTGCATGCGAAGCGCCCGGCTATTGATGAGTTTAGCGACATGCGGCTCGCGCCGCGTTGAAGCGGGCAGCCGGACAGGGCCGCTCGAACGTTTAAGAACGGTCGTTCGATTATAGGCGAAGCATACGGCTGACATTCGCCGGTTCGCCTTGAACGGTTGGAAGGAGTGTTCAGCTTCTATGCTTGCGTGGGTTATCCCACCCGGTGCGGACACATTGGGCTTTTACAATGCACTGACTGCAAACGACACGAGACCCTGCTATGTCCTTCGAGAATTTCACGCCCTTTCGCGTCGTCGCGGGCGATGCGGATATCTTCGGAGTGAAGGGCGGAGCAGGGCCGCCGCTTCTGCTGCTGCACGGTCATCCGCAGTCGCATCTGATCTGGGCGCGATGCGCGGCGGAATTGGCCCGGCACTTCACGGTCATCGCCACCGACCTGCGCGGCTACGGCGCATCGGGCAAGCCGCCGAGCGACGCGCAGCACATGCCGTATTCGAAACGCGCGATGGCCGCGGATCAGGTCGCCGTGATGCGCCACTTCGGCTTCGAGCGTTTTCTTGTCTGCGCGCACGATCGCGGCGCGCGCGTCGCGCACCGCATGGCGCTCGATCATGCCGACGCCGTCGAACGTTTGATGCTGCTCGACATTGCGCCGACGCTAGCCATGTACGAAGCGACCAACCGCGCGTTCGCCACGCATTATTTCCACTGGTTCTTCCTGATCCAGCCCGAGCCGCTGCCCGAAACGCTGATCGGCGCGAACCCGGCCGCTTACGTGGATGCGGTGATCGGCGGCCGTCACGCGGGCCTCGCGCCGTTCGATCCGGCCGCGCTCGATGCCTACCGCGCGGCGCTCGCGCAACCGGGCGCCGTGCATGCAATGTGCGAGGACTACCGCGCGTCGGCGAGCATCGACCTGGAGCACGATCGCGCGGACATCGAGCGTGGGCACAAGATCGGTTGCCCTTTGCGCGTGCTGTGGGGCGACAAAGGCGTGATCGAAAAATGCTTCGACGCGCTGACCGAATGGCGTCACGTGGCGCGCGACGTGAGCGGCCGTTCGCTGTCTTGCGGGCACTACATACCCGAAGAGGCGCCGGACGAACTGGTCGCCGAAATGCTGTCCTTTTTCGAAGCGCTCGAACGGTAAGCGTTGCGCGCTTAAGCGAGGGGCGGCAGGCGGCGCGCGACCGGCGTCGACTTGACGATCGCGCTGCTGGTCTCCGCGCGCTCCGTCACCTTCGACAGAATCTCGTCGAGTTGTTCGATCGAATGCAGATAGAGGCGGCAGATGAAGCAATCGTCGCCCGTCACTTTGTCGCATTCGACAAACTCCGGAATCCGCCGGATCACTTCTTCCACCAGATGCAACTGGCCGGGCAACGGCTTCACGCGCACGATGGCTTGCAGCGTGAAGCCGAGCGCGCGCGGATCGAGCTGCACCGTGAAGCGCTCGATCACGCCTTGCGCTTCGAGCTTCCGGATGCGCTCGGCCGTGCTCGGTGCGGATAGCCCAATCAGGCGCGCCAGTTCGCTGACCGGGCGGCGCGCGTCTTCGGCGAGCGCGGCGAGGAGCGCGCGGTCGGTTTCATCGAGCGACGCAGGCGCTGAGGGGGCAAGGCGTTTCGTCATAACGGCCTTCGATTATGAGGTTTGGTCGCAGTAACGCTTCAGTTTAGCCATGTATTCGCGCCATTGGATTAATTACACTGCTTCGCATGCAGGAATCAATTCGAGGATCGAATCATGGCTTCAAACGAAATTCGACGCGGCGCGGCGGAGATGAGCATGGCGATGCTGATGTCGGGCACCATCGGCTGGCTGGTGGTGTCGTCGCAGCAAAGTGAGTTCAACGTGGTGTTCTTCCGCTGCATTTTCGGCGGCGCGACGCTCGCACTCGTGTGTGCCGTGCTCGGCCTCTTCAGGCGCAAGCTCTTCTCATGGAAGATGCTCGGGCTCGCGCTGCTCGGCGGCGCGGCGATTGTCATCAACTGGGTGCTGCTGTTCGCGGCGTATTCGCGCGCGTCGATCTCGATGGCGACGGCGGTCTACAACACGCAGCCGTTCATGCTCGTCGCCCTCGGCGCGCTGGTGTTTCGCGAGCGCATTAGCGCGTCGACGGTGGTCTGGCTGCTCGTCGCTTTCGTCGGCCTCGTGTTTGTCGTGAAGGTCGAGCCGGCGGTGCTGGCGGTGCCGGGTCAATACCTGGTCGGCGTCGCGTATGCGGTCGGCGCCGCGGCAATGTATGCGGTGTCGTCGATCATCACCAAGCGATTGAAGGGCACGCCGCCGCATCTGATCGCGTTGATTCAGGTGTCGCTCGGCGTGGTAATGCTCGCGCCGCTCGTGCGCTTCGACGCGCTGCCCGCCACTGGCATGCAATGGCTCGAGCTCATCGTGCTGGGCGTGGTCAATACCGGCATCATGTACGTGCTGCTGTACGGCGCGATCCAGAAGCTGCCCACTTCGATGACCGGCGCGCTGTCGTTCATCTATCCGGTGGTGGCGATCATTGTCGACCGGATTGCGTTTGGGCAGACGCTTGCCTGGATTCAGGTACTGGGCGCGGTGCTGATTCTGATTGCCGCAGCCGGCGTGAATCTCGGCTGGCGGATCGTCCCGCAAAAGCGCGTGCCGTCGGTCTAGGCGCTGCATTTCCCGTCGATGTGGCGGGTTCCAATGCTACGGATTGCAAAGCAACTGGCGCGCGGTTTGTTCATATCAGCGGATTAATGGTGGGGCAGACGCCTGGCTCACGCCGCCTCTATCACGCTGGCGTTTATGCGGGTTAACAGCCGCCGTCAAGCATCTGTAGGGAAATCACTGATGCGGTCAAAAATCGCGCGCGCGTATCATTCAAGCAGACGCTGATCACGTCCGACAGAATTTCCGCCGCTCGCCTTGACAGGTCGAGCGGCTTTCTTTTTGCGGCGACGATTTGCCCGCTCCGCTTCCAGCCTGATCGCTCAAGCCCGTTGCACCGCGTCCCGCGCGACGACACGTGAGCCGTCCACCGTTAGCGGCCCTTTCCCGGCGGCCAGTTCCTCAACAATTGCTTGCAGCAACGCGGGCCAATCTGCCCGCGGTTTGAGCATGGAAGCAGCCGCGCGCATCGCCGCGGCGTCGTCGAGCATTTGCAGCAGTGTGGCGAAACTCATCTCGCGGACTTCGAGCAGCTTGAAGACGATCAGCACCTTGAGTGCGTTCTTCGCGTTGCGCGCGGGATCGGCGCGCAGCCAAGCCACGCGCGAAAAAGCCCGCTCCAGCGCCTGTTCGACATTCGTAAAAGGCGCGCCATGGCCGGGAATCACGACGCGCACGTCCAGCGCTGCAATGGTTTCGAGCACCGCCTGTTCTTCGGCAAAACCGCTTTCGCCTTCCAGTTCCGGGAAAATCACGCCGAAGCCGTTTTCCCACAATGCGTCCGCGCTGATCAACACGCGTTGGTCCGCACAGTAGAGCATCAGCGAATGTGGATCATGGCCGGGTGCGCCCAGCACCTGCCAGTCGAGCGCGCCGAGCCGCAGCGTCGCGCCTGGGGCAATCGTTCCGGTGAACCCGAAGCGCTCGCAGGTCTGCCCGGTCGCGCGAAACGTCAGGCGCGCTTCGTCCCAAGCTCGTACGGCATCGGCTTCAGAGGCGGGAATGACGGTGCGGCACGGCCAGGCCGACTGCAAGAGCGCATTGCCGCCGCAATGGTCCGAATGCAGATGCGTGTTGACGATCAGATCGAGCGGCCGGTCGCCGAGCGCCTGCCGCACAAGCGCAAGCGTTTGATGCGCATGCGTCGCATAACCGGTATCGACGATGGCCGTGTACTCGTCGTCGATCAGCAGCACATTGTTCGACGAAAGCCAGCCGCGCTCGAAGACACGGATCGATTCCGGGAGCGGCGTCATAGCGTGCCGGTGCCTGCATCGGCGCCCGCGGGCGTTTCCACCGATGCTTCGGGTTTCGGCATCACGAGAATGGTCGACGTGCCGATCAACGCGAGTTCGCCGCGCTGGTTCACCACCGTTCCTTCGAGACGCGTCAGATCGCCGTTCAAGCTCGGCTTCCAGTAGGCATCGCGCACGTGCCAGGTGATGGTGAGCGTGTCGTTTGCGTGCGCGGCCTTCTTCAGCTTGATATCGAACTCGAGCCCGAGCGGCTGCGCGTAAGTCGAAAAATGCGTGGCGAGCAGCGCCATGAAGTGCGCTGTGGGCTGCGTGCCGGACGCAATGAGACCGCCGAAGCGGCTTTGCGCGGCATACGCTTCGTCGTGATGCAGCGGGTTCAGATCGTTGACGAGCGTGGCGAACGATTTCACAGAATCCGCCGACAACCCGAGCGTCGCGCTGAAGGTCTCGCCGATGCGGACAATGCGCGGCGGCGCGTTCATCGTTGCACCTTCGCCTGCTTTAACGTGAACTCGGCATGACGCGCGTCGAGCGCGTCCCAGACCGCGCGCTTGGCGTCGTCGTCGAACATCGACCAGCCCGCGATTTCGTCGATGGTGCGCAGGCAACCTTCGCACCATCCCGTCGACGCATCCATCCGGCACACGTTGATGCAAGGCGACGGCACGCCGCCATCCGACGCATTCGCCGTTGCACTCGCCGTTGCCCCTGTTGTCTTGTTAGCGCCCGCTGTCATCGCGTCAAGCCGTCTCACGCAGCGCCACATCGACCACCGGCGCGCCCGTCAATGCCAGCAACTCCTGCGCGGTCAGATTGAACACCGCATGCGGATGGCCCGCGGCGGCCCACAGGCTGTCGAGTGCGAGCAGGTCTTCATCGATCAGTGTGACCGGTTCGACCGCATGACCGACCGGGCACACGCCGCCAATCGCATAGCCGGTTTTTTCGCGGACGAACTTCGCGTCGGCCCGCCCAATTTCACCGACTTGCGCGGCCACCTTCTTTTCATCGACGCGATTCGCGCCGCTCGCGACCACGAGCACCGGCGCATCGTCTTCGCGTCGGCGAAACAGGATCGATTTCGCGATCTGCGCGACCGAGCAGCCGAGCCCGGCGGCGGCTTCGGCGGAAGTCTTGCCGGTTTCCGGCAGCATCACGATCCGCCCCGCGTGACCGCGCTCGCGTAGCAACAGCGCGACGCGGCGTGCGGAGTCCGGCAATGCGGTGAAGTCGTCCGAGTCGAGGAATGCGTGGTCCGTCATCGTGTCAGATCCTGATTGTCTGAATGTCTAGCCATTGTCTTGAGCGAGGCGTTCGAAGCAAGCTCACACGCAGTTGGCCGCCTCGCTGCGCGCCTTGGCGAGCAGCGCCTTGCCGGCGCGCGAGACATTCGGCCGGCCGATTGCCGTCGAAATAAAATCGCCGATTGCCACGACTTGCGCGAGGTCGATGCCGGTCTCGATGCCGAGGCCGTTCATCAGATACAGCACGTCTTCGGTCGCGACATTGCCGGTCGCGCCCTTCGCATACGGGCAACCGCCGAGCCCCGCCACCGAAGCGTGATAAATCTCGATGCCTTCTAACAACGCCGCGTAGATGTTCGCGAGCGCCTGGCCGTAGGTGTCGTGAAAGTGGCCCGACAGACGTTCACGGGGAAACACGGCGGTCACGGCTTCGAACACTTCGCGCGTGCGCTTCGGCGTGCCGACGCCGATCGTATCCGCGATGTCGATCTCGTCGCAGCCGAGCGCTGCGAAGCGCTGCACTACATCGACCACCGACGAGACTGGCACGTCGCCTTGATATGGACAGCCGAGCGCGCAGGAGACGCTGCCGCGAATCCTCAGGCCATGCTCCTTGGCCGCTTGCACGACCGGCGCGAATCGATCGATGCTTTCCGCGATGCTGCAATTGATGTTCTTCTGCGAGAACGCTTCGCTCGCTGCGCCGAAGATCACGATCTCGTCGGCGCGCGCGGCGAGTGCGCCTTCGAAGCCGCGCAGGTTCGGCGTGAGCACCGAATAGATCGTGCCGGCCCGGCGCTCGATGCCAGCCATCACGTCGGCGCCGTCGGCCATCTGCGGCACCCATTTGGGCGACACGAATGAGGCCGCTTCGACGTTGCGAAAGCCGGCCGCGGACAGCCGGTTGATCAGTTCGACCTTGGTGGCTGTCGGGACCAATTCCTTCTCGTTTTGCAGGCCGTCGCGCGGGCCGACTTCGACGATTTTGACTTGCTGCGGCAGAACCATGATTGCCTCCAGTGTCGACCAGAGTTAGCGCTTCAGCGCTTACTCTGGTCCCATACAACGTAGTCGACCAGAGTTAGCGCTTCAGCGCTTACTCCGGTCCCATATAAACTCACCATCGCGGTGCTCCGTCAATGTAACCGACGATGTCAATACCCGCGTTCGACATTCACCACACCGCTGACAGTCCCACCGCGTTTCAGCGCAACGATCTTCGCCGCGACCTGCGCGACGCTTTCTTCGCGCAACGTCAGCGCGGACGTGTGCGGCGTGATCGTAATGCGCGGCTCCTGCCAGAACGGATGATCCTGCGGCAGCGGCTCCTCGCGGAAAACGTCGAGCGTGGCCGCGGCGAGCTGGCCGCTCGCGAATGCATCGAGCAGATCACCTTCGACAAGATGCCCGCCACGCGCAACGTTGACGAGATACGCGCCACGCGCGAGCTTCGAAAACGCGCGCGCGTTCAGCACGTCGGCGGTATCCGGCGTATGCGGCAGCAGATTCACGAGCACCTTCACGCCATCGAGAAACGCATCGAACTGCGCTTCACCGGCAAACGTGACGATACCTTCGACTTGCCGCGCGCTACGGCTATAACCACGCACCGGCAGGCCGAATGCCGCGAGCGTTTGCGCGACGTGTGCGCCGAGCACACCGAGTCCCAGCACCCCAACCGTGAATGTCTCGCGCGGATGCGGGTCGAGCACTTGCCAGCGGCGCTCGCTTTGGAGCGTCTGATATTCGTCGAAGCGACGCAGATAGCGCAGCACTGCATGCGTCACATACTCGGCCATTTGCGGCGCCATGCCGGTGTCTTCGAGCCGGATCAACTGCGCATTGCGCGGCAACGTGCCGGGTTGCTCGCGTTCGAGCGCGAGAATCGCGTCCACGCCCGCGCCGAGATTGAAGATCGCGCGCAGGTCGCTGCGGCCGGCGAGCATTTCACGCGGCGGCCGCCATACGACGGCGAAATCGGCGGGTGCCGTGTCGCCCGGCTGCCATTCACGGAGGTCGGCTTCGGGCAGCGCACGGGCGAAGTCGTGCAACCAGACAGCGGCTTCGGCGTTCGGCATGTAGAAGAGGATTTTCATGCTGCCCCGCAGATGCGTGCACGCTCGTGCCCGTTCGCGCAACAGGCGCAACAGGCGCAACAGGCGCGGCATGGCGGCTGCGAGAGTTTCGACGGCTGCGGCGCGGCGCACGGCGCTGACGACATGAGGCCTCCTCCTTTTCTGGGTAGGCTTCATTCTACTTTTTCGCCAGAAATCTCGCGCGATTGCGCACGACCGTGCATGTTATGCGCTTCATACCCCGATGCGGCTCGCGCGTTGCCGTTGGCAACCCTCACGCATTCAACCCATAAACAAAGCACAAAAACTTGGTTCGTAGACGCGAAGCACGGCGAGACAATGGCCATCCGGTTTCCCGTTGCGAGGGACAGACATGCTTTCATGCACCAGATCGCCCTGGCCGCCGCGGCTCGTGACGGTTCCCGGCCTGCACGGCAGCGAGGGCGCACATTGGCAAACATGGCTCGAGCGCCAGTTCGCGCGCTCGCTGCGCGTCGAACAGGCGGACTGGGACGCGCCGGACGTCGCGCGTTGGGCGAAGTCGCTGCGTGATTTGCTCGCGCGCGAACGGGGGCCGTTCGTGCTGGCCGCACACAGCTTCGGTTGCCTCGCGGCCGCACATGCGCTGCAGCATGCATCGTACGCAAACGATGTGGTCGGCGTGCTGTTCGTCGCGCCCGCCAGCCCGCAAAAATTCGCCTTCGCGGGACCGTTCGAAGCGCGCCGCCTGGGCGTGCCGTCCATTCTGATCGGCAGCGAAACCGATCCGTGGATGCCGCTCGCCGGTTCGCGCGAACTCGCGCAGCGTTTCGGCAGCGCGTTCGTCAATCTGGGCGACGCGGGGCATATCAATACCGCGGCCGGATTCGGACCGTGGCCGCGGGCCAAGTATTTCATCGACACGCTGGTGCACTGCGCGGCGCCGCTGCGTTTTCGCGACGAAGCGTTCGAGATTGCGCAGCACGCATTCGTTTGACGCGTTGGTTTGACGCGTTGGTTGCCCGCGCGGGTCAATACTTGCGCATGGGTCCTCAACCGCGCGGCGCAGCCGGCGTAAAACCGGCGGTCCGCTAGAATCCCGCTTCACGCTGCGCGATTGCGCGGCCACAGGTTATTCATCGATAGCGGGGACAACATGGCAGGCAAGACCGGGACATCGCGCTGGCTGGCGGTCGGCTTTACGGCAATCACATTCGCGCTCGGCGGCATGTCCACGGCTCACGCGGATGCGTCGCTGTTGAACGTGTCGTACGACGTGACGCGCGAGCTATACAAGGACATCAACGCCGGCTTCATCGCCGCATACAAGCAGAAGAGCGGCGAGAGCGTGTCGATCCGCCAGTCGCATGGCGCGTCGAGCGCGCAGGCGCTGTCGGTATTGCAAGGCTTGCAGGCCGACGTCGTGACGATGAACCAGCCGAACGACATCGACCTTCTCGCGGAAAAAGGCCAACTGGTACCCACGAACTGGCGCACGCGTCTGCCCGACGATAGCGCGCCGTACACCACCACGATGGTGTTCCTCGTGCGTAAGGGTAATCCCAAGCACATCAAGGACTGGGACGATCTCGCCAAGCCTGGCGTGCAAGTGGTGATCGCGAATCCGAAGACCTCGGGCAACGGACGCTACACGTATCTCGCCGCGTGGGGTTATCGCAAGCAGCACGGCGGCACCGACGCGCAGGCGCTTGACTTCGAAAAAGCCATCTTCAGAAATGTGCCGGTGCTCGACACGGGCGGCCGCGGCGCGACGACGACCTTCACGCAGCGCGGCATCGGCGACGTGCTCGTCACGTTCGAGAACGAAGTCGCGCTGATGAATACCGGCGTGGGCGCGGGTAATTTTGAAGCGGTGTATCCGTCGGTGAGTCTGCTCGCGGCGCCGCCGGTGTCGATTGTCGATAAGGTGGTCGACAAACGCGGCACGCGTAAGGAAGCGCAGGCGTATCTCGACTACCTGTGGTCGCCGGCCGCCCAGGAGATCATCGCGCAGCATCATCTTCGTCCGCGCGACAAGAACGTGCTCGCGAAGCACGCGGCGGAGTTCAAGCCGATCAGGACGTTCACCGTCGAAGAGATGTTCGGCAACTGGCAGAAAGCGCAGCAAACGCATTTCTCCGATGGCGGAACGTTCGATCAGATCATCGTCGACAGGAAGTGATTTTCGACGGTCACCAGTTAAAAAGCCGCTTCAACTTCGAAGCGGCCTTTTCTATTGCGTGCATTTCACTGCGCGCGATGCATGCGCTCAGTTCGGCGCAGCAGCGGGTGCGCTTTTCCCATGTTCGCAACCATGCTCGCAGCCGCTGTTATCGAGCGGCATTTGCTGCGCGGCCTCGGCGCGAATTCCTAGACGTTCGAGCAGCTTGCGGTCCGCTTCCGCTTGCGGGTTGCTCGTGGTGAGCAACTGATCACCGTAGAAAATCGAGTTCGCGCCGGCGAGAAAGCACATTGCCTGCAATGCTTCGTCCATCTGTTCGCGGCCGGCTGAGAGGCGCACCATCGCACGCGGCATCGTAATGCGTGCAATCGCGATCGTGCGGACGAACTCGAACGGGTCGATCGCTTCTGTGCCCGTGAGCGGCGTGCCTTCCACTTGCACCAGATTGTTGATCGGCACCGATTCCGGATACGGCTCCATGTTCGCCAGCTGCGCGATCAGGCCCGCGCGTTCGCGGCGCGACTCGCCCAGTCCGACAATCCCGCCGCAGCACACGTTGATGCCCGCGTCGCGCACGCGTTCGAGGGTGTCGAGACGGTCCTGATACGTGCGCGTCGAAATGATCTGACCGTAGAACTCGGGCGACGTGTCGAGGTTGTGGTTGTAGTAGTCGAGGCCCGCTTCGCGCAGTTGTTGCGCCTGATGCGTTTCGAGCATGCCAAGGGTCACACAGGTTTCGAGACCCATCGCCTTCACGCCGCGGATCATGTCCTTGATCGGCTCGAGATGTCGGTCTTTCGGATTGCGCCACGCGGCGCCCATGCAGAAGCGCGTCGCGCCATTGTCCTTCGCGACCTTCGCGGCGGCGAGCACTTCGTTGACGGGCATCAGCTTGTCGGCTTGCAAGCCTGTATCGTGATGCACCGACTGCGGACAGTACGCGCAATCTTCCTCGCAGCCGCCGGTCTTGATCGACAGCAGCGTCGACAACTGCACGGTGTTCGCGTCGAAATGCTCGCGATGCGTTTGCTGCGCGCGGAACATCAGGTCGTTGAACGGAAGCTCGTACAACGCGACGATGTCGGCAACGCGCCAGCGCGCGACCTGCTTGCCCGCTGCTGCGTGTGGGTTGGCATTGGCATTGTTGTTTGCGACGGCCGTATCGGCAGGCGCCACAGCGATGTTCAGTTGCGTCATGTCGTCAATCCTCATGAGTGGATGTGATGGTCGATTCAGCGCTGCGCGTGACGCAGCGTCTGCAATAGCTGGTTGATGTCGAGCTGATCAGCCGCGAGTTCCGGCGATGCCGGGCTCAGATTCGGCACGATGCCGAGCAAAGGTGCGTCATGTTCACGCGCGAGATGCTCGCGGATCGACGCGATGTTTTCGTCGGGGAAAGTCATGTCCGGATCGATGCGATTCGCGACCCAGCCGGCGAGCGTGAGCCCGCGCGCGGCGATGGCTTCGGCGGTGAGCAATGCGTGGCTGATGCAGCCGAGGCGCATGCCGACCACCAGCACCACCGGCAGCTTCAGCGCGACGGCGAGATCGGCGGTGTCGTGCGTAGCAGTCAGCGGCACGCGAAAACCACCGACGCCTTCCACTACGACGACGTCCGCGCGCTTCAGCGCCTGCGCATGGCAAGCGACGATATGCTCGATATCGAATGTGACGTTCTCCAGCGCCGCCGCGATATGCGGCGCCGCGGGCTCCTTCAGCAGATACGGCGTGCGGATCGCCGGCGGCAGCAACACGTTCGATGCCGCGTCGAGTTGATCCGCGTCTTCATTGTGCAGTTCGCCGTTCAGCTCGAACGCGCCCGCGGCGATGGGCTTCATCGCGGCGGCTTGCAGGCCCTCGCGAACGAAGCCGCGCAACAATGCGGAAGAGACGAACGTCTTGCCGATTTCCGTGTCGGTGCCAGTGACGAACAGGGACAGTGCGGAATTCGTGGACGTCATGCGGCTTGCGCTCCTGCCTGTTGCAAGCCCGCCTGGAGCCGGTCGAGATCCGCATGCGAATGCGCGGCCGACAGCGATATGCGCAAACGCGATGTGCCGGTGGGCACGGTCGGCGGACGGATCGCCGGCACCCAGAGACCTGCGCGATCAAGCGAAGCCGCGATGTCGAGCGTAGCCTCGTTCGCGCCGATGATGAGCGGCTGCACGGCGGTATGCGAATCGACCGGAATCCACGGCGTGCTCCTGAGCATCGTGCGCGTGCGTTCGATCAATTGCCGAAGGTGCGCGCGACGTTCATCGCCTTCATCGCCCCCGATAATGCGCAGACTCGCCGACACCGCATGCGCGGCAGCGGGCACGGAAGCCGTGGTGAAAATATAAGGACGCGCGCGCTGCACGAGCCATTCGATCACCGTCTCATGCGCAGCAACGAATGCGCCGGAGACGCCTGCCGCTTTGCCGAGCGTACCGATTGAAATGAGATTCGGCGAGCGCAACGCGGCTTCTGCGACCGCGCCGCGGCCTTGCGGACCGAGCACGCCGAATCCGTGCGCGTCGTCGACGATCAGCCATGCGCCATGCTGTTCCGCGAGTTCGACGAGACGCGGCAGTGGCGCAATATCGCCGTCCATGCTGAACACCGTGTCGGAGACGATCGCTTTGACATTCGCGTCCGACGCGTCGAGCATCGCGCTCAATGCTTCGGTGTCGCAGTGCGGATAGATCTGCACATCCGCTCGCGACAAACGCGCGCCGTCGATCAACGACGCATGATTCAGCGCATCGGAGAAAAGCGTGGTGCCGCGGCCCGCGAGCGCGGTGAGCGTCGCGAGATTCGCCATGTAGCCGGTGCTGAAGTAGAGCGCGCGTGGTGCATCCACGAACCCGCCGACGAATTCAGCCAGGTCTTCTTCGAGTTGCGCATGCGCGCGCGAGTGGCCACCGAGCAGATGCGAACCGCCGCTGCCCGCGCCATAACGTTGTGCGCCTTCGGCGATGGCCGCGATCAGTTGCGGATGCGCGGCGAGCCCAAGATAGTCATTGCTCGCGAAGCCGATGATCTCGCGGCCGTCGACCGTCGTGTGGGCGGCGCAGGGCGTGTCGGCCGTGCGGCGTCGGCGGCGCAGACCGCGTTCGTCGATTTCCTTCAGGCCTTGCGCGAGCTTGTCGAGAAGATGCATTAGCGGATCTCCGCGAGCGTTGCGTCGAACGTTTCGCGCGTGCGCGAGGCGAGTAGCGCGAGTTCTTCGTCGTCGAGAATGTATGGCGGCATCAGATACACCGTGGTCGAAATAGGGCGCAGCAGCAGCTCGCGTTGCAACGCGTTTTCGAAGAAGCGGCGCGAGAATGTTTTGGCATGCTGAAGGTTTTCTATCGCTGCGTCGAAGGCGAAGATTGTGCCGCACTGACGCAGATTGCGCACGTGCGCGTGCTCCGCGAGCGGCGCGAGCGCGGCTTTCAGCTTTGCCGACTTTTGCGCGTTGACTGCCAGAACGTTGTCACTCGCGAACAGATCGAGCGTGGCGAGCGCCGCGCGGCACGCGAGCGGATTGCCGGTGTACGAATGCGAGTGCAGGAAGCCGCGAGCGGTGTCGTCGTGATAGAAGGCGTCGAAGATTTCATCGCGCGAGAGCACGATGGAAAGCGGCAGATAGCCGCCGCTAATGCCTTTCGACAGACACAGAAAGTCCGGCCAGATGCCCGCTTGCTCGCACGCGAAGAAGGTGCCCGTGCGCCCGCAGCCGACGGCTATTTCATCTGCGATCAGATGCACGCCGTACTGGTCGCAGAGCGCGCGCAAACCGGCGATATATGACGCGTCGTGCATGGCCATGCCGGCCGCGCATTGCACGAGCGGCTCGACGATCAGCGCGGCGATTTTTGTCGCGCGTGTTTCAAAGAGTGAGCGCACGTGTTGGAGCGCGCGACGGGCGACGTCCGCAGCGGTTTCGCCCGCTTCGGCGAGACGCGCGTCGGGCGACGCGACGACGTGGGCGTTGCGGATCAGCGGATCGTAGGCGTCCTTGAACAGCGCGACGTCCGTAACGCCGAGTGCGCCGATGGTTTCGCCGTGGTAGCTGTTCGCTATGCAGACGAATTCCTGCTTGTCGGCGAAGCCCCGATTGCGCCACGAGTGGAAGCTCATTTTCAGCGCGATTTCGACGGCGGATGCGCCGTCCGAGGCGAAGAACGCGTGACCCAAGGTGTTATGAGTGAGCGCGCCGAGGCGCTCCGCGAGTTCGATAGCGGGTTCGTGCGCGCAACCGGCGAGCATGGCGTGCTCGAGCGTATCGAGCTGATCCTTGAGGGCCGCGTTGATGCGCGGGTTCGCGTGGCCGAACAGATTGACCCACCACGAGCTGATCGCATCGAGATAGCGATGACCGGCGCGGTCGTAGAGCCATGCGCCTTGACCGCGCGCGATGGGCAAGAGCGGCAGGCGCTCGTGATGCTTCATCTGCGTGCAGGGATGCCAGACCGCGCGCAGGCTGCGGGCGATCCAGTCTTCAGTCGATTTCGATGATGTTGCTGAGTTTTTCAAGGGGTGCTCCGGGGTGCTTTTCTGCCGCCGCCGTGTGGTCTTTTTATGGGTTTTTGGGGCGCGGCGCGTGGTTGCTTTTTGCGCTGCGCGCGGCCCCTCGGCTAGCGTGCGGGGTCGAGATTAGCTGTTTATTTCGGGCTTTGCACTAGGGCTGTCCGGGCGGATTTCGCTTGCGGTCGAGGGGTTTGGCGGTGTTCGCGGCAGGTGGTTTGTGTTTGCGGCCGAAGGTCGCGGATCGGCGGAGTTGACGACGGAAAAGTATTGGTGGGTGGTGGGCGGGAATTGCGCTTGGGGTGGGGGCTTTCTTTGGTGTTTTTGGCCTTTCCTTGAATTCGTACTGGTCTATTGGGGTTGCCCCTGTGCGGGGCGGCACTTACTTTCTTTGCCGCCGCAAAGAAAGATAAGCAAAGAAAGCGGCTCACACCGCCAGCTCATAAGTGGGTCCCCCGGCTTGCAGGGGGCAGTGGTGCATCTGGAATCTGTGTTCTCGCGCACTCTGCCCTCGTGACAAGGCAGTCATACTTCCCGCCTCGCGCCGTGCGCTCGCCGGAATGGTCCGCTGTGGAACCACGCGCTCGCGTTTCGCGCCGAGGGGCCGTCGGCTTTGCCTCGGCGAAGCGCTGCAATGGCGCGTGATTCTTTGCGTCGCAGCGGGAGGCCGCCTGCTGTCGTGCGGTGAGCGTTTGTCCAGGAGGAGGCGGCTTGGCAATGCCATGCACTCGAAGAAACGGACTGAGTGGCGGTACCCAAGGCAATGTGACGCCGGCGATTTGATAAGCACGACGGAGCAAACACAACACTCACGGATGACGAGCGCTGGGAGAGAAAGAAAAAAGCCGGCGGTTGAAAGAAGTACCGCTTCGGCGAGCGAAGCGCCGCCGGAGGAATGACTGCCTTGTCACTGACGCGGAGTGTGCGAAGGCACTGATTCCAGGGGGGTGTCAGCATTTCCGTGTTCAAGGCGGGTTGAGAATCACACGGAAGGCCGAACGAATCGATCTGCGTAAAGGATAGCGAATTGGTTCATGGCCGTCTTCCAGTCATGAGCGGCACTGCCCCAGTTCGCCGTGATGTTGCGCAGGGCCAGCCAGATGAGTTTAGTGGCGGCCTCGTCGGTCGGGAAGTGCCCACGGGTCTTGATGATCTTGCGCAGTTGCGAGTTGATATTTTCAATCGCGTTTGTCGTGTAGATGATCTTGCGTACACCCGGCGGAAACGCAAAGAACGGGATCACGCGATCCCATGCGTTGCGCCACGCGCTACTGACGGTCGGGAATTTCTGGCCCCACGGCCCATCCGCAAACGCATCGAGTTCGGCCTGAGCCGCTTCGGCGCTTGGGGCTGCGTAGATTGGTTTGATCGCAGCGGCCAATCCTCGACGATCCTTCCAACTGGCGTAATCCAGGCTGTTGCGAATCAGGTGGACGACGCAGGTTTGCAGCGTGGTCGCCGGAAACACCGCCGCCAGGGCCTCGGGCATGCCCTTGAGACCGTCGGTGACAGCGATCAGGATGTCGTGAACGCCACGCGTCTTCAAGTCGTTGAACACCTTCATCCAGAACTTGGCACCTTCGGTATTCTCGATCCACAGGCCCAGGATATCCCGAGTCCCGTCGGGTAGTACGCCCAGCGCCAGATACACCGCCTTGTTGCGCACGACGGCGTCTTCGCGAATCTTGACCCGCAGTGCGTCGAAGAACACGACCGGATACATCGGTTCAAGCGGCCGGGCCTGCCAGGCAGTCACTTCGGCCATGACCTCGTCCGTCACGGAGCTGATGAAATCGGGCGAGACCTCGGTACCGTACTGCTCCAGCAGGAAGCCCTGAATCTCGCGCACGGTCATGCCGCGGGCATACATGGCGACGATCTTGTCGTCGAAGCCCGTGAAGCGGCGTTCGTGTTTGGGAATCAGAATGGGTTCGAAGCTGCCATCGCGGTCGCGCGGCACCTCGATGCGAATCGGGCCATCTTCGGTCAGCACAGTCTTGGCACCACGGCCGTTGCGCTGGTTCATGACGCTGGGCGGCTTGGCAGCGCCCGATGCATAGCCCAGATGATGGTTCATCTCGCCGCCGAGCGCGCGCTCGATCAACGCCTTCTTCAGAGCCATTGTCGCGGCGTTGATGGATTCGGCCGTCATCGGGCCGTTGCCGAACTGCTCAAGCAGTTCGGCTGGAATCGCCGGCAGCTCTACCGGTGGGGTCTTGGGTTTGCGAGGCATATTTTCTCCTGCGGAGCATCATATGCCTTGAACACGAAATTACTGACAGACCCGATTCCAGATGCACCACTACCCCCTCCAAGCCAGGGGACCCGCTTATGAGCTCGCGGTGCGAGCCGCTTTCTTTGCTTATCTTTCTTTGCGGCGGCAAAGAAAGTAAGTGCCGCCCCGCACAGGGGCAACCCCAATAGACCACTACGAATTCAAGGAAAGGCCAAAAACACGAAAGAGCCCACCACCCCACAGCAAAAGCCAAAAATCCCGAACCCTATTCCCGACTAGCAACAGCCCGCCGCACTTCATCGGAAGAAGAAAGAGAAGAAACGGAAGAAACGGAAGAAACGGAAGAAACGGAAGAAACGGAAGAAACCCCAGGCTCACCACTATCAGCCGTCCGCGCCCCCTGATCCCCCCAAACAACCGAGTTATCAACCGCATACAACCGGCAAGGCGCCGAACTCTGCTTCTGGCAATTGGCGATCGCCACCGACATCGGATCGTCGCCGCCTTCGGCCCACGACCATGCGCCCGTATCCGACACCGCGAACGCCCGGCTCGGATACTGATGCAGGAAGTTCCGATATCCATTGCGCCCGGCTTCGTCGACGTAGGGCACAGAGTCGACGGCATCGACTGAAGCAAAGCCGCTCGCTTTCGGCGACGACGGATCTGACACCCGGTATTGCAAGCCCGTAGGCATGCCCACGCGCGCGAGGAACGCTTCGACGGCCGGCCACCACACATGCACGCCATCGCGGTCGCCGACCAATCGGTGTGCGTCGTTCTTGTAGCTGCCGTAGTCCACCATCTTCGCGCTCGCGCCATGTGCAACGTACGCCGCATACATGCCGGTCACCAGCGGTGCGTTCCATACCGAATCGTTGTCGCCGTACATCCACAGCGACGGCACCTTCGTCTTGTCGCCGTACTCGCCGAATGCGCGCGTCAGATTGCCTTGCCAGTCGGCACATGAGTCCTGCCGCAAGCCGCCCGAAAAATTGATCAGCGCCCGCACGCCCGGCGCGGCCTCGGTGCCGTAGGCCATCGTCGCAAGACCGCCATGCGACGTGCCGGCCACCACGATGTGCGCGGCATCGACGTAAGGCTGCTTCGACATGTAGCCGATAGTGGCCGCGACATCGCTGGCCTGCGACATGCCGTTGCGTTCGACGTCGCAACCGTCCTGCTGATAGACGCCGCCCGACTGGCCGAAGCCCTGGCGGTTCGGCGCCACCACCACGTAGCCGCGGCGCACGAATTCGCGCGCGAACGGCAGCGGGTCGCTGCGCTCCTGCGTACGCGGATCGCCGGGAATCTTGCCGTGATTGAAAACGATCATCGGAAACGGGCCTGCGCCGTCCGGTTTATAGATCGTCGTTTGAAGAGCGATCTCGCCGCCGGCATCGACGGGAATGCGAATGATCTGCTCGTTCATGCGCGCATTAGGCAGATAGACGTCGTCCTGGAGTGCGATGCGCGGCACCTGAGCGCGCGCCAGCGGTCCCGGCGGGGCTTCCGCGAGCGGCTTCGCCTGCGCGATTGCGACAGCGCACGTGGCCGCTGCACAAATCCCCGCACACGTTGTCAGAACCTTGCTCAACACCATTCACGCACCTGCCTGAAAAAACCGCCTGAACACCTCATGTCCGTTCGTCGAAACACGCGGCTGACATTTGCCTTTCGGCCACGTTGCGACAAACAAAAACATGCTCACGTACGCATTGCGCGAAGCGCACGCACGCCAAACGAGATCGCACGGGATAAACCCAACGGCCGACGCGACCCCACGCGCCGATGATGAACGCCACGTCTGCAGCCGGAAGCCGTTGCCGAAACTCTCACTATCTGGTTATCGGCAGGTGCCGGCGCAACTTGCGGAGCCCTTTACCGGCTGGCCCTCGCATCGTGACGTCATGAAGCTACGGCCTCATCTTGGCACGACAATTTTGTTTTGTGCAATCAAGGAGAACCCGCGACGAAAAAATTGCCGCGTGCCGCCGGCACGCCGTGCGCCCGGCGCGGGCCGCCATGGGGCGTGCATGCGTTCGTGAAGGGGGGACGTGAATCAGGAGCTATCGCACGATTAGCGAGATCGCGGCTGTGGCGTCGAGCCAACAAGAGAAAATGGCCCAGCTATAGGGCCAAATGTGACCGCGGCACGTTGTCCGACACCGCGCGATGTAAGCCGACGAAACGCGGTGCGAAGGCAACTAGACACTATCGCTGACGTCGCCGTCGGCATACAGCCAGCGCCCGGTGTCATCGCGAATGAAGCGGCTCAACTCGTGCAACCGATGCGCACGGCCGGCAACCTTATACCGCGCGACGAACTCGACCGTCGCGTGATGTGGATCTGTTTCCGCAAACGCCTTGATTTGCAGTCCGAGCCAACGCGGTGCGTCGGGCGCGGCCGGGTCCGCGTCGAGATCGGCGGGGCAGGTCTGCGGCGCCCAGGTGGCGCGCAAATAATCCGTTGCGCCGACAACATACGCGCTGTAACGCGAGCGCATCAGTTCGAGCGCGCGCGGCGCTGCTTCGCCGCCGTCGATATAACGGCCGCAGCACTGCGCGAAACGCGGCGCTTTTGCGGCACTGGGTTGACCGGGAACAGCGCCGCCGCATGGACAGTCGGCGGGTCGCTGCGTGGATGACGTGTGCTGACTCATCGGATTCCTAGCCAAGACCGCGAGCGATCAATATTTTCTGGATGTCGCTGGTGCCTTCGTAGATCTGGCACACCCGCACATCGCGATAAATGCGTTCGACGGGGAAGTCGCTCAGATACCCATAGCCGCCATGAATTTGCAGCGCCGCCGAACAAATGCGCTCCGCGGCTTCCGAGGCAAACAGCTTCGCCATTGCGGCTTCGGTGAGACAGGGCTGGCCCGCGTCTTTTAGCGAAGCCGCGTGCCAGATCAACTGACGCGCGGCTTCGAGTTGCGTCGCCATGTCGGCGAGACGGAATTGCACGGCCTGGTGCGAAAAGAGCGGTTCGCCGAAGCTCTCGCGCTCCTTCGCGTAGCTCAACGCTGCTTCGAACGCGGCGCGCGCCATGCCGACGCTTTGCGCCGCGATGCCGATGCGCCCGCCTTCGAGTCCGGACAGAGCAATGCGATATCCCTCACCCTCGGCGCCGATCAGGTTCGCGGCCGGCACGCGGCACTCCTCGAAAATGATCTGTGCGGTGTCCGACGAATGCTGGCCGAGCTTATCTTCGACTCGCGCGACGACGTAACCCTTGCTGTCGGTGGGCACGATAAACGCGCTGATGCCGCGCTTACCCGCGGCCTTCTCCGTGACGGCCATCACGATCGCGACGTTGCCGTTCTTGCCGCTCGTGATGAACTGTTTGACGCCGTTCAGCACGTACGCGTCGCCGTCGCGTGTCGCTGTCGTGCGCAGCGCCGAAGCATCGGAGCCGGCTTGCGGTTCGGTCAGGCAGAACGCGCCGAGCATGTCGCCGCGCGCGAGCGGCGTGAGCCAGTCGCGCTTTTGCGCGTCGTTACCGTAAGTCAGCAGGATGCTGCATACGGGACAGTTATTCACGGAGATTGCCGTGGATGTACCACCGTCGCCCGCGGCGATTTCCTCGAGAATCAGCGCGAGCGCAAGCGCGTCCATGCCGGCGCCGCCGTGGGCTTCGGGCACCAGCACGCCGTACGCGCCGAGTTCCGCGAGTTGCCGGTGAACGTCCTTCGGGAAAGTGCGCTCGCGGTCCCACGCTGCCGCGTACGGCGTGACGGCTTCGCGCACGAAGGTGCGCAGCGCATCGCGGACCATCAGGTGATCCTGATCAAGCACCATGAGCGTGTCTCCATGCGAAGTTGTCGTTATTCGGCCTTACCAGTCAAGCTGCGTGCCGTCGTATTGATAGAAGCGGCCATTGAACGCTTCGCGCGAGGCAGCGGCCTGCGCGAGCACTTCACGCATGCCGGCAACGCTGCGCGTGGGATCGATCGCGGCCTGCGCGCCGCCCATGTCCGTTTGCACCCAGCCGGGATGCAACGACACGCACGTGGCGCGCTGTGCTTCCAGCGACGCGAGCTTCAGCGCATCGTTCAGCGCCGCCTTGCTCACCCGATACAGCCAGCCGCTCGTGCCGCGAGTGCCGCTCGTGTCGCCGATGCTGCCCATCCTGCTCGAGATCACCGCCAGCACACCGCCCGTTTCTTCGACGAGCGGCAGCAGGATCGGCATCAGTTGCATCGGGCCGCGCACGTTGGTGTGCATCACGTGATCGAAGTCTTCGGCGGTGATGGTTTCGATGCCTTCCGTGCGCGGGCCGTACACGCCGGAGACGACGATAGCCACATCGACGTGTTCACCGTCGAGCTTCCAGCCGAGCGCGGCGATGTCCTCGGGTTCGGTCACGTCGACGGAATAGGTTTGCGCGCCGAGCTGGGTCAGCGCGTCGAGCGCGGCGCCGTCGCGCGCGGTGGCGAGCACACGCCAGCCACTACTTTTGTACTGCCGGACAAACTCCTGACCGATGCCGCGCGATGCACCGACGATCAGCACTGTCTTCATGGAATCACCTCGGACGTTAGAACGCGCCACCTCACAGACGACGCGTCAAACCAGTTCGATACCCATGGCGGTCGCTTCGCCGCCGCCGATGCACAACGTCGCGACGCCGCGTTTGCCGCCGCGCTGTTTCAGCGCGCCGATCAGCGTGACGAGAATGCGCGCGCCCGATGCGCCAATCGGATGGCCGAGCGCACACGCGCCGCCGTTCACGTTGACCTTCTCGTGCGGCAACTTGTGCTCCTTCATAGCGGCCATAGTCACCACGGCAAACGCCTCGTTGACCTCATACAGATCGACTTCGTCCGCGCGCCAGCCGTTTTTGTCGAACAGCTTGCGAATCGCGCCGACCGGCGCCGTGGTGAACCTCGCCGGTTCCTGCGCGAAAGTCGAATGGCCGACCACGCGTGCAATGGGCTCGACGCCAAGACGCTTCGCCGTCGATTCGCGCATCATCACGAGCGCCGCGGCGCCGTCCGAAATCGACGACGAGTTCGCCGCCGTCACCGTGCCGGTTTTGCTGAACGCGGGTTTGAGTGTGGGAATCTTTTCGAGGTTGGCCTTGTACGGTTGCTCGTCGTGATCAATGGTCACTTCGCCCTTGCGGCTTGCCACTTTCACCGGCGCGATTTCCCATGCGAACGAACCGTCTTCGTTCGCGCGCTTCGCACGGTTGAGCGACTCGATGGCGAACGCATCCTGCGCGTCGCGCGTGAAGTCGAACGAGGCCGCGCATTCTTCCGCGAACGTGCCCATCAGGCGGCCTGTTTCATAGGCGTCTTCGAGGCCGTCGTAGAACATATGGTCGATCACCTGGCCATGGCCCATGCGCATGCCGCCACGCGCTTTGGGCAACAGATACGGCGCGTTCGTCATACTCTCCATGCCGCCCGCGACGATCACGTCGACCGAGCCGGCGGCCAGCATGTCGTGCGCGAACATGGCCGCGCGCATGCCGGAGCCGCACATCTTGTTCACCGTGGTGCTGCCCGTGCCAAGCGGCAAGCCGGCGCCGAGCGCAGCCTGCCGCGCGGGCGCCTGGCCGAGGCCGGCGGGCAGCACGCAACCCATCACCACTTCGTCGATCTGTTCTGGCTTCAGGCCCGCGCGCCGCACCGCGGCCTCAATGGCGACCGAGCCGAGTTGCGGCGCGGTCAGCGACGCGAAATCGCCTTGGAACGCAGCCATCGGCGTGCGCGCAACGCTCACGATCACAATGGGATCAGCTTTTGTCTCGCTCATGTTTGCCTCACTCATGTTTTAGCTCCTTGATCACACCTTCGACGATAGCCGGCACGTCGCCCAGCTGGGCCGCATCGGAAGCGACCACGTCGTTGTCCGCCTGATGCGCGCGGCTCGCCGACACCGCCGCCACGCAATTGCGGTACGTCGCATCGAGCGCGGCCGCATTGTTGATCGTCATGCCGAGGTCGCGCACCTTGCCGTCGTGCACGCCATATGCCCAGCCGTGCACGGTCAGCTCCTGGCCGCGCGCCCATGCATCGTTGATGATGGTCGTGCGGCACACGTTCACCACTTGCTCGAGAGCATTCAATTCGACGAGACGCCGGTGACGCGCTTCGCCAAGCGGCCATTCGTCGAGCAGCGCCGCATGTTTGGTCCGCACGTCCTGCACGTGATGCAGCCAGTTATCCGCGAGACCCACGCGACGGCCGTGCAGCGCCGCGCCCACGCCCGAGCAGCCATAGTGGCCGACCACCATGATGTGCTTGACCTTCAGCAGATCGACGGCGAACTGGATCACCGACAGGCAGTTAAGATCCGTATGCACGACCACGTTCGCGATGTTTCTATGCACGAATACTTCGCCCGGCGGCAGGCCGATGATCTGGTTCGCAGGCACGCGAGAATCGGAGCAGCCGATCCACAGATATTCGGGCGTCTGCTGGTGCGCGAGGCGCGAGAAGTACTCCGGATCTTCGGACAATTTGCGGGCGACCCACGCGTCGTTGTTGTCGAACAGATGCGCGAGCGGATGGGCAGAGTTGGAAGCGTTCGTGTTCATGATGCGTCTGGGCGGTTAGTCGACCGTTTGAGCGGCCGGTCTCGTTACGTTGGGTTCGGGTGATGTAGGCAGCATGCAGGTGGCGTATGAGCGGCGTGTAAGCAACTATGCGACTTTTACGCTGCGCTCGTCCGCTTGAGCATCGGACGCATCCAATGCATCCGATGCAGCCTCGACAAACCGTTCCGGATAGCGGATGCAGAAGCGCACGTTGCTGTCATACGGAAAAAAATCGGGCAATTCGCCTTTCAGTAGATGGTCCTTGTGCCGTTGCCATAGCGCCGGGTCGAAGAAGTCGGCGTGATGCTGCATGAATGAGCGGCGCACGCGTGGATCGCCGAGCAGAAAAGTGCCATACGTCTCCGGGAAAATGTCGTGCACGCCGACCGAGTACCACGGCTCGCCCGACATTTCGTCTTCCTCATTGCGCGGCGCCGGCACCGCGCGCACGTTGCAGTCGGTCAGATATTCGATTTCGTCGTAGTCGTAAAACACGACGCGGCCATGGCGCGTCACGCCGAAGTTCTTGTAGAGCATGTCGCCGGGGAAGATGTTCGCCTGCATCAGCTCTTTCACCGCGTTGCCGTATTCCTTGATGCCGTGATCGACGTCGCTGTCGTTGCCGTTTTGCAGGAACAGGTTCAGCGGCACCATCCGGCGCTCGATATACATATGGCGAATCACGAGACTCTCGCCGTCGTATTCGAGCAGCGACGGCACCTCTTTTTCGAGTTCGCGCACAAGCGCTTCGTCGAGCCGCGAGATGGGCAGCGCGACGCTTGAATACTCGAGCGTGTCGGCCATGCGACCCAGGCGATCATGCCGTTTGACGAGTTGATACTTCTCCTGGATCTTCGCGCGCGTGGTTTCCTTCGGCGGCGGAAAGTTGTCTTTGATGAGCTTGAACACGTACGGGAAAGAGGGCAGCGTGAACACCAGCATCACGAGCCCCTTGATACCCGGCGCGACGATGAACTGATCGCTCGAATGCGAGAGGTGATGCAGCAAGTCGCGATAAAACAGATTTTTGCCCTGCTTTTGCAGACCCACGGAGGTGTAGATTTCCGCCTTCGGTTTGCCCGGCATGATCGTGCCGAGAAATTCGACGTGAGCAGACGGCACTTCCATATCAACCAGAAAATACGAGTGCGAAAAGCTGAAGATGATCAGCAACTGCTCGCGCTTGAGCAGCACGGTGTCGAGTGCGAGCACGCCAGGCCTCGCGTGACGCAGCGGCACGGCAAACGGCAGCAGCAGATCGCCGTTGATGATTCGCCCGACGATATACGCCGACTTGTTCCGGAAGAACAGCGACGACAGCACATGAATCTGGAAGTTGGGCGCCTCGTCGAATGTGCCGAACGCGTCGTGAAGCGCTTGCATCACGCAGCCGACGTCGCGGGTCAAATCTTCGAACGGCGGCTCGAGCTGGAAGTTCGTGACGATGCGTTCGAGGGTAGCGGCGAGACCGTCCTTGCCGGGATAGTACGCACGATACGTTGGCTTCGCGGCGGGTTCGTCGTTCTCGATGTATTCCGTCGAGATCGCCGGGCGCACGAAAATGAAGGCGTTGTTGAAATACGAGCGGTGCAGGATCTTGCAGCACACCGAATTGAAAAACGTTTCCGCGCACTCGGGCTGACGGTGCGTGGTCAAGAGGCCAATGTAGTGCAGCTTGATCTGCTGCCACACTTCGCTGTCGATGTTTTCCGCGTCGTATTCGTCTTCGAGCAGCTCGACGCATTCTTCCACGCGATCGTCGTATGACGTAATGCGCTCGCGCGCGAGCTTTTGCAGACCATGCCAGTCGCCGCTTTCGAACAGCGTCTTGGCGTGAATCGCCGCGTCGCGAAAGATCCGGTAGTGCCGGTTGAATCCTTCGAGCATCGTCTGTGCGACGTCAAAGCCGATTTGCGACGACAGCAGTTTGGGAAAGTGATTCATGTCGACCGTGCATTCGTCCCATGTCGTGAAGACACCCGTGATTGTATCGTTCGGGTGGGCCCGCGACGCATTGCGCCGCTCGACTCGTGTTCTCGCGCCTCATCGGCGCTACCCGGCGTTTGCCGACTTTTCCGGCTAACTCCGCTCAATCCTCAGTTTGGCACGCCTTAAACAACTCATCTTTCAGCAAAAAATCTGTTCGTTTGTCGCTCCGCCCGGTTGTTCGTTCCTGCTCACGCGGGCTTGGCCTCGCGCGTGCTCTTATCGAGCAGCGAGCGCGCCTGAGTTTCGTATTGCGCGAGGTCTTCGAGCGTCGCGTTCAGGTCTTCCAGTTGACGCTCCAGCACCTCACGATGACGCGCGACCGTGGCGAGAAACGCATGCAGTTGCGGCACGGTGTCGGTCGGCGATTCATACACATCCAGCAGATCGCGAATCTCCGAGAGCGTGAAGCCGAGCCGCTTGCCGCGCAACGTCAGCTTCAGACGCGTGCGGTCGCGGCCCGAATAAACGCGCCGCAAGCCGCTCGAACCTTCGCGGCTCGGTGAGAGTAAACCCTGGTCTTCGTAGAAACGGATTGCGCGCGGCGTGACGTCGAATTCCCGCGCGAGCTCGGTGATCGTGTATTGCGTGTTCATCGGGGCATTCCGTGGCCGGGCAGAAAATCGGATTGAACGATAGAATCGACGTTTACGTTATCGTCAACCTGGGTTGAATGCAACCTGCGGCAAATACGCGGAAAAACGTGGAGGAAGACATCCCAAATGAATGCACTCGAACATCAACTCGACTATCCGTTCAACGACACGTTGCCGGAACCGGGCCACGCGATGGAAGTCACGCCCGGCGTGTTCTGGCTACGCATGCCGCTGCCCTTTGCGCTCGACCATATCAACCTGTGGCTGCTGCGCGATCAGATCGACGGTCAGCAGGGCTGGACGGTGGTCGACTGCGGGATCGCGTCGGACGCGATCAAGGAGAACTGGGAGAAAGTGTTCGAGTCGGTGCTCGACGGTTTGCCGGTGCTGCGCGTGATCGTCACGCATTGCCATCCGGATCACATCGGGCTCGCGCACTGGGTGTGCGGCGGCGGCGATAAGAAGCGCTGGGACGCGCGGCTGTGGATGACCCTCGGCGAATACATGCAGGCTCGCGTGATGGCCGCCGGCGACGGCTCCAACGCGGGCGGCGAGGGCGCGGCGCGGCACTTCGCGCGGCACGGCGTGACCGACGAGGAATCGCTGGAGAAACTGCGCAATCGCCAGAGCTACTACTCGAACCTCGTGCCGGCGATTCCGGGCCAGTATCGTCGCTTGCGCGAAGCGGACGGCGTGAGGATCGGCGGCAAGACGTGGCGCGTGGTGACGGGCTTCGGCCATTCGCCGGAGCACTGCGCGCTGCATTGCGAAGAAAGTGGTGTGCTGATTTCCGGCGACATGGTGCTGCCGCGCATTTCGACGAACGTGTCGGTGTTCGACATGGAACCGGAGGGCTCGCCGCTAGCGCTTTATCTTGAGTCGCTTGCTCGCTATGAGGCGATGCCCGCCGACACGCTCGTGTTGCCGTCGCATGGCAAGCCGTTTCGCGGCGTGCGCACGCGCGTGAGGCAATTGCGCGAGCATCACGACGCACGTCTCGCCGAAGTGCGCGAGGCGTGTGCGTTAAAACCGCAAAGCGCAGCGGATATCGTGCCGCTGATGTTCAAGCGCCAACTCGATATTCACCAGATGACTTTTGCGATGGGCGAGGCCCTCGCGCATTTGCATCTGCTGTGGCTGGCGGGTGCATTGAAGCGCACGCAGGATGGGGATGGGGTGATCCGGTTTACGGCGTGACCGACTGCTGATTTGATGTGCCGATAAAAAAGCCCGGTGCGTGCTTTCGCAACCGGGCTTCGTGATACGCCTTAAAGACTCCAGCGCTATTACTGCACCGCCACCGCCCCAAAATTCTGCCGTCCAAACGGACTCACGTGATAGCCGCTCACGTTGGTCCGCGTGATGGCCGCGGCGGTCGGATAGCCGAGCGGAATCCACAGCGCCTGATCGTGGATGATCTGCTGCGCGGCCTGATACGCTTTCGCGCGCTTAGCCTGGTCCGGCGTGGACTTGCCGTCGGCGATCAGCTTGTCGAGGTCTTCATTGCAGAAGCGCGCAAAGTTGATGCCCGACTTCACCGCGTTGCAACTGAAGAGCGGCGACAGATAGTTGTCCGGATCGCCGTTGTCGCCGGCCCAGCCCATGAACAGGGAGTCGTGCTGGCCCTGCTTGGCCTGCTTGATCAGTTCGCCCCATTCGATCACTTTCACGTCCGCCTTCACGCCGATCTTCGCGAAGTCCGCTTGCAGCAGTTCGGCGCCGGCCTTCGGATTCGGATTCAGCACACTGCCGTTGGGGCGCACCCAGATCGTCGTTTCGAAGCCGTTCGGAAAGCCCGCGTCCGTAAGCAGCTTCTTTGCCTTCGCCGGATCGTACGGCCACGCCTTCACTGCCTTGTCGTAGCTCCACGTGTTCGGCGGATACGGATTCACGGCCGGCGTCGCGGTGTTGTCGAAGACGGTCTTCAGATACGTGCCGCGATCGAACGCCATGTTCAGCGCGGCGCGCACTTTCTGGTTGTCGAGTGGCTTCTTCTGCGTGTTCAACGCGACGAACGCGGTCATGAACGCGGGCGTCTGCACGATGGCGAGTGACTTGTCGCTTTTGGCGTCGGCAAGATCCTGCGGCTTGGGCGACAACGCAATCTGGCACTCGCCCGCTTTCACCTTCTGCGCGCGCACCGTCGCGTCCGGCGTGATCGCGTAGATCAGGCGGTCGATCTTCGGTTTCGGGCCCCAGTAGGTCGGGTTCACGTCGTAGCGAATGACCGCGTCTTTCGTATAGCTCTTCAGTTCGAACGGACCCGTGCCGACCGGCTTCGAGTTCAGGTCGACCTGCTTGCCGGCCTTCAGCAACTGATCGGCATACTCAGCCGAATAGATGGATGCAAAGCCCATCGTCAGGATCGATACGAAGGTCGCATCAGGCGCGTTCAGTTCGAACTTGACGGTGTTGTCGTCGACCTTGCTGATCGACTTGATGAGCTTCGGCAAGCCCATCGACTGCGCATGCGGGAAGCCGCTCGCCCCCGTCACCTTGTGCCACGGGTTGCTGTCGTTGAGCATGCGGTCGAACGTGAACACGACGTCGTCGGCATTCAGCGGCCGGGTTGGCTTGAAGTAGTCGGTGGTCTGAAACTGTACGTTCGGGCGCAGATGGAACGTGTAGGTGAGGCCGTCCGCGCTCACGTCCCACTTGTCGGCTAGCGATGGCGCCACTTTTTTGGCGGCCTCGTCGTATGAGACCAGCGAATTGAAAATCACGTCAGCCGACGCATTGGTCGTGACGAGCGAGTTGAACTGCACGACATCGAAGCCGTCGGGGCTCGACTCGGTGCAGACGGTCAGCGGTTTGGCGAGCACGAGCGCGGGCGCCGTGAACAGTACGGCGGCTGCGAGCAGTTTGAAGCGCATAAGATCTCCGTTAACAAGCGCAGTCAGGCAGTGCGTCTGGTTTGTGGTTATGTTCCGTTGACGAGCGACCGGCGACGGGCAGCCGTGGCGTGGCCGTCGTCTTCATTTTGATACGTTTCCAGCGCTCGCGCATGGTCGCCATTAATCGCGGCCACGCGCACGTCGGCCTTGGCGAAAGCTTATCGAAGGGCCGTTACGGCGACAACAACATAATCCGCATATTCATATGGAATGCACGCGTGCGGCCAGACGCCGCGCGTTCATTCGCCCGCGGCGCGCTTCAGCAGATAAGCGATGCCTTCGATCGCGCGCACGCCGTACCATGAGACCATTTCTCCATCGATCAACTCGATGCGCTTGCCGGCCACGCGCGCATCGCGTTTCAGCGCATCGCAATGAGCCTGCGTGAAGCGATACGGCTCGCTCGAAAGCAGAATCCGATCGACGCCGGCAAGCCACGGCGCGTGGTCGAAATCGAAGGTGGGATAGCGCGCGGCGCCTGCCGCTCCGCCTTGCACGTCGGGCAGGGTTTGCCAGTTCACGAGGCGCAGCATCGCGGAGATGTAGGTGTCGCGCGCGACCGTCATCCACGGTTCGCGCCAGATCACGTACAGCACGTTTTGCGCGGCGAACGCATGCGAGGCGGCTTCATCGAGACGCGCCTGGAAGGCGTCGCTGAGGCGTCGCGCTTCCTGCTCACGCTCGAAAATCGCGCCCAGCAGCGCGTATAGCGAATGGTTGTCTTGCGGTGTCTGTGGATGCGTCACGACGACATGCGGCACGAACGCGCGCAGTTGCTCGACGGTATCGCGCTCGTTCT
This sequence comes from Paraburkholderia rhynchosiae, assembly GCF_002879865.1. Taxonomy (GTDB): domain Bacteria; phylum Pseudomonadota; class Gammaproteobacteria; order Burkholderiales; family Burkholderiaceae; genus Paraburkholderia; species Paraburkholderia rhynchosiae. The sequence continues at coordinate 131,666 of NZ_PNXY01000006.1, read as the reverse complement.
CGTCCATATTGACGATCAGATGCGTGGGTTGTAGCGCGCGAATTGCGTGGATATTGACCGCTTTGGTGCCGCCGACCTTGGGCACATTGCGAACCTTGTCGCGCGGATGCACGCAGAAGCCGGTACGTCCGACGATCTGCCTCTCGAGGCCCAGAGCGAACAACAGCTCGGTGACGCTCGGCACCAGCGAAACGATGCGGGCGTCGGCGCCCGCTTTCTCGTGCGCGACGCCGGTTGCATCGACCGCACGCGGCTGCATGATTTACTCGGCGGCAGCGCGCGGCTTGCGCGGCGCGCGTTCGAATACCCGGTCGTAAAGCCAGCGCGGCGCCACATGCAGCAGCATGGCCACCACGCGCATCTGCCACGGGAATACCGCGAACGCCGTACCGCGCTCGATTGCCTGCGCGACCTTCGCCGCGAAGCGGTCCGCGTCCATCAGGAAGGGCATGGTGTACGGATTGTGCTCGGTCATCGGCGTGCGGATATAGCCGGGCGCGATGGTGATCACGCCTACGCCATGCGGGCGCATTTCGACGCGCAACGCTTCGAGATACTTGAGCGCCGCCGACTTCGACGCGCTATAGGCGCCCGAGCCCGGCAAGCCGCGCACGCTCGCGACGCTGGCAATGCCGACCAGCGCGCCGTGTTTGGCCGCGATCATGGCGGCGGCGAACGGCTCGAACGTGGCGACCATGCCGAAGTAGTTGATGTCCATCACTTCGCGGAAGGTGCGCAGGTCGCCCTGTCCTGTGACGGCGCCGCGGCTGACGCCGGCATTCGCAATCACGACGTCCGGCAAGCCATGCTGCGCGATGAACTGCGCGGCCGCTTCGGCGAGCGCCTCGGCATCGCGGACGTCGACGGAATGAATGGAAATGGAATTTTGCGGATGAGACCGCTGGAAGGCGGCGAGGGCGTCGCCGCGGCGGGCAACGAGGCCGAGAATCGCGCCGCGCCGCGCATATTCGGCGGCGAGCGCGAGGCCGATCCCACTCGAAGCGCCGGTAATGAAAACTTTTAGCGGTGAGCTCATTCCGGCGCCTCAGCTTTACATCTTCTTGGCGCGAACCTGCTGGACCAGGTAGTCGAGCACCTGGAGCGTGCCCGGCAGGCTGTTGGTCGCGGCCGGGCCGGTCTCATACTTGCCCTGCACGGCGAGCGTCGGCACGCCGTCAATCTTGTAATCTTCCAGCAGCTTCTTGTCTTTCTGCAACGCGCTTTGCGTCGAGAACGAGTTGTACGCTTCCATATACTTCTTCGGATCGACGCCGTTCCTGGCGAGGAACTTGGCCTGATCTTCCGGCGTCAGCAGGTAGTTCTTGTTGACGTGAATTTCGTTGAAGACCTTCGGCGTGAGCTGCGAGACGACACCGAGCGCGTCGAGCGCGTGGTACATCTTCGAGTGTGGAATGAAGTCGTCGCGGAAGGCGACCGGCACGCGCTTGAACACGATGTCCGGACCCTGCTTCTTGACCCATGCTTCGAGGTACGGCTCGAATTCGTTGCAGTGCGGGCAGCCGTACCAGAAGAACTCGGTGACTTCGATCTTGCCGGTCGGTACGTCGGTAGGCTGCGTGCTGGACAACACCGTGTAGTCCTTGCCCGAGACCGGCGCGGACGGCGATGCATGAGCCGTGGCGGCAACCAGGCCCAGCGAGAGGAACAGAATACTCAGCAGCTTTTTCATGTTGTGTTGACCCAGGTAGGCGGTAAAAACAGTGGCGCCACGCAAATGCCCGTCACTGTTTTCAAAATCGGCTTGCACGGTTCTATCGTCTGTCGTGCTCAATCATGCTTATCATGCTTGCGATTCTTGTGACAGGCGCCGCGCACCGATAGTTCGGCGGCGGCGCGTGTCGGCGAATCACTGGCTATCTATTGTTTGGTGAAGCGGATGACGGCTGTATCGACGCCCGCGTCGGACAGGCGCTGACGGTTCGCGTTCATGTCCTCGAACTTCGAGAAAGGTCCGATACGCACGCGGTAGTACGTGACGCCGCCCGCATCGCGCTGCGTGACCTTCGATTCGAAGCCCTGGAACGCGAGACGCGCGCGTTGCTGTTCGGCGTCGGCGGCAGTCTTGTAGGCGCCCACTTGCAGGAAGTAGCCGGTGTTTGCGTCGCCCGGCGCCGGTGCCGCCCCTGAACCTGGCTTGACGTTCGCAACCGTGGCCGATGACGTGCTCTTCGGCACGGAACCTGCCGCGGTGGCGGCCGGCGCGCTCGTGCCTTGCGGCTTCTTCGCGGCGGCCGTGGCGCTGCTGCCGTTATCCGGCGCGGGCTTCGGCGCGACCGCCGTGCCGTTGGCATTGCCGCCTGCATTGTTGTTCGCGTTGCCGATGGTCGGCGGCACTTCGATGATCTGCGGCTGTTCCAGCATGCCCGATTGCGTCTGCGAGTTGGTCTGGCCGGGCGCGGTGTTCGGCGGCGCGGGTTGCGCCGCTTGCGGCACCGGTAGGCCAGGCGTCTTGCCTTGCAGCGGACGGTTCGGATCGTATTGCGCCTGGCTCGCGCTCGAATCGGATGCGGCGGGCGGCGCGACCTTCGAGACGAACGGCGTGGGCGCACGGGTGATATACAGCGCCACCACTACCGCGATCGCAAGGCCAACGATCAGGCCGAGCACGATGCCGAGAAAAGTGCCCCCGGTTTGTTTCGATTGCTTTGTTGTGCGGCGTGGTTTTGCCATCGTATGAATCACCTGCAAAAAGAATCCTGGAACGGCCGTCGATTATAACGACGGCCGCATGCATGTTGCGTCGGAGGACTTACATCTTGACGGGAGCGGAGACGCCGATGGTCGCGAGACCGTTGGCGAGCACCTGACGCGTGGCGGCGAGCAGCGCGACGCGTGCATTGCGTTCGGCTGCATCGTCGACCAGCACGCGCTCGGCTCTGTCATTGTAGAACGAGTGGAATTCCCCGGCGAGGTCGCGCAGATAGAACGCGACCGCGTGCGGGGCGAGTTCGTCGGCGGCATGTTGAAGCATGTCCGGGAACTCGGCGAGCTTGTTCAGCAGGGCCATTGAGCGTTCGCTCGCAAGCGGCGCGAGGTCGACACCGCTAAGCGTGCTTTCGTTCGCATCCTGGTCCATGCCATAGCGTGCCTTGCACTCGGCGATGACCGAGCAGATGCGTGCGTGCGCATATTGCACGTAGTGCACGGGGTTTTCGTCATTTTGTTTCAACGCAAGATCGATGTCGAAGACGAATTCGGTGTCGGCCTTGCGAGAGATCAGGAAGAAGCGCACGGCGTCGCGGCCGCGGCGGATCGTCTCTTCGTCGATCAGATCGACGGCGGCTTCCGAGCCGGGCGTCGCGCCGCCCGACCATTCGATCAGGTCGCGCACGGTCACATAGCTGCCCGCGCGCTTGGAGATCTTCACCTCTTCGCCGTTGCGCATGACTGTGACCATCTTGTGCAGGATGTAGTCCGGATAGCCCTTCGGAATGCCGACGCCGAGACCTTGCAGGCCGGCGCGCACACGCGCGATCGTGCCGTGGTGGTCGGAGCCCTGAATGTTGATGACCTTCGTAAAGCCGCGTTCCCACTTCGCGACGTGATACGCGACGTCCGGCACGAAGTACGTGTATGTGCCGTCGCTCTTGCGCATCACGCGGTCTTTGTCGTCGCCGTCGTCGGTGGTGCGCAGCCAGAGCGCGCCTTCCTGCTCGTAGGTCTTGCCGGCGGCAACAAGCGCTTCCACCGTCTTCTCGACGCGGCCTTCCTTATAAAGAGACGACTCCAGATAGTACTGGTCGAACTTCACGCCGAACGCCTGCAAGTCCATGTCCTGCTCGCGGCGCAGGTACGCGACCGCAAAGCGGCGGATCGCCTCGAGGTCTTCGACGTCGCCCGCGCCGGTGACCGGCTCGCCGTCGCTGGCGGATACCGTGACGCCGTTCAGATAGTCTTTCGCGATGTCGGCAATGTACTCGCCGTTGTACGCCGAAGCCGGCCAGCCCGCATCGCCGGGAGCGAGGCCGCGCGCGCGCGCCTGAGTGGACAGCGCGAGCGTGCCGATCTGCACGCCGGCGTCGTTGTAATAGAACTCGCGATGCACGTCCCAGCCTTGCGAGGCGAGCACGTTCGAGAGCGCGTCGCCGAGCGCGGCCTGGCGGCCATGGCCGACGTGCAGCGGCCCTGTCGGGTTAGCCGACACGAATTCGATCAGCACATGCTTGCCGGCGTCGCGTTGCGAGCGGCCATACATGTCTTTCTCCGCGAGCACGGCGCCGATTACCGCCTGCTTGGCGGCGGCGGCGAGGCGCAGGTTGATGAAGCCGGGGCCCGCGACTTCGGCGGATTCAATGAGCCGCTGCGCTTGTGGGTGAGCCAGCAGCGTGTCGACGATCTGTTGCGCCAACTGGCGCGGATTGGCGCGCAGCGGCTTGGCCAGCTGCATTGCCACATTGCACGCGACGTCGCCGTGCGCGGCGACCTTGGGACGCTCCAGCGCGATGGTGGGCGACACGAACGCAGCTTCGGTCGCGCCTTGTGAAGCAAGGGCTACCTGCTTCACCGTGTCGGCGAGCAGTGTTTCGAGAGTATGTTTATGTGCGGGCAGCATGCTTGTTGCGAGTCCAGTGAGGCAATCCGGTGATGCGGAAGAGGCGTCGGCCGCGCGTCAGGCTTGGCCGATTCGTCAGAAGCGTGGACAGCGGCGGTTCGCCCGCGGCCCCCGTTATCACGCATCGGCATGGCGGGCGCGCCATCGGGCACGTTGCCTGCAACGCAATGAGCGCGGTGCGCGGCGACCTGCAGAGGCATGGCTGCTGCGGCCGCGAGGCCAGCCAGCCGGGCCAGCCGCGCCGCTTGCGCATTGCCGCGCGCGGCGCGCTTTTCCGTCCAGACGGATTTTAGCAGGTGCTAATATGTTCAATGAGATGCCCAGCAAGGGCCGAGGCCGCCGCGTCTCTTTGGCGAGCTAACGGAGCGCGCGCTGGCGGCGGCGTTGAGCACCGTTCGCGCGTCAATCCAACATAACGAAAAAGGGAACAGTCATGCTGATTACTTTCAAATGCCGCGCTTGCCCAGACGTGATGATGCTCGAGAATCTGGCACAGTACCTGGTCGGCATTGTCGGCAAGCGTCTCGGTGAACGAGGCGTCATTACGCACGACGAACTCGACGAGGCGATCACCAAACTCGAGGCGGCCATCACCGTGGACAAGCAGGAACGGGCCGAACACGACGGCCACTTCCATGAAGGCGAAGAGGGCCACGAGCATCATGAGATTCCGCCCGGACTCGCGCAGCGCGCTTATCCGTTCCTCGACATGCTGCGCGCCGCGCAGAAAGAAAACGCGGATATCGTTTGGGGGCTGTGATTCCCGCAAGCCGGGCCGGTCAACGGGGCCCGAACTGTCGCGTGATATTTGCCGCGGCTTCGATGCCCGGCGGCGCGAGTATGACGCGCCCATGAAAAGAGCCCGCAACGCGGGCTCTTTTTCGTTGCACGGCCTGAAGCGGCTTGCGCCGTTCAGTTGCTTACTGGCTGGCGGCTTCCGGAGCGACTGCGGGAGCTGACGCACCTTTTTTCATTTTTTGCTTCTTCGGTTTCTTGACGTGTTTCGCCGTGGGCGGCGAGTAGGAGCTGACTGAGCTCGAGCCGGACGGAGCGGCGGTTTGCGCGAGCGCTGCCGTAGCGCCTGCGGCAAGCGAGACAGCAGTCAATAACAGCGTCAGCTTCTTCATAGGATTCTCTCCGTTGACGATTGCAGTTAGATAAGCCGACGCGTTTTGGCCGCGTCTGGCGGGTCAAGCCGCCTCAGTCTACAAAGCCGAAAATTACGTTGCCGCAAATATTCAGTCTTTGTCGCGCGATATAGTCGGTTTCCCGCTATGCCGGCTCGTCGGCTGTTATCGGCTTATAGCAACGGCGCCAACGCCCGCTCGGCATCCGCCTTCGAGAGTGACATGCGCTTCGCGTAGTCTTCCAGTTGGTCCTGGCCGATCTTGCCCACCGAGAAATACGTGCTGTCCGGATGCGCGAGATAGAAGCCCGAGACGCTCGCCGCGGGCAGCATCGCGAGCGATTCGGTCACGCTCATGCCGATCTCGCCCGCTAGCAACACCTCGAACATGTCGCGTTTCACCAGGTGATCCGGGCACGCCGGATAGCCGGGCGCGGGGCGAATGCCGCGATACTTTTCAGCGATGAGGTCGTCGTTCGTGAGATTTTCGGCGTTCGCGTAGCCCCACAGGTCGCGCCGCACGCGCGCATGCAGTGCTTCCGCGAAGGCTTCGGCGAAACGGTCCGCGAGCGCCTTCAGCATGATCGCGCTGTAGTCGTCGTTATCCTTTTCGAACTGCTTTTCCTTTACGTCGACTCCGAGACCCGCCGTGACCGCGAACATGCCGATGTAATCGGCCACGCCCGAATCTTTCGGCGCAATGAAGTCGGCGAGCGACCGGTTCGGCCGCATCACGCCGTCGACCACCGGCCGCACGCTTTGCTGACGCAGGTTGCGCCATGTGAGCGCGACTTCGCTGCGCGATTCGTCCGTGTAGATTTCGATGTCGTCGTCGTTGACGGTATTCGCCGGCAAGAGCGCGATCACGCCGTTGGCTTGCAGCCAGCGGCCCTGAATGAGGCGCGCGAGCATCGACTTGCCGTCGGAGAACACACGCCGCGCCGATTCACCGACCACCTCGTCGTTCAGAATCGCCGGATACGGGCCGGCCAGGTCCCACGTCTGGAAGAACGGACCCCAGTCGATGTACTTCGCCAACTCGTTCAGATCGAAGTTCTTGAACACGCGGCGGCCGATGAACTTGGGCTTGACCGGCTCGTAGCCCTTCCAGTCGATCGGCGTCCTGTTCGCGCGGGCTTCGGCGAGCGTGACCATCGGCAGCGCCTTTTTGTTTGCGTGCTGAGTGCGGATACGGTCGTAGTCGGCCTTCAGTTCGTCGAGGTACTTCGTCGCGCCTTCGTCGGACAGCAGGCTGGAGGCGACCGACACCGAGCGCGACGCGTCCGGCACATACACCACCGGGCCTTCGTAATGCGGCGCGATCTTCACCGCGGTATGCACGCGCGAGGTCGTCGCGCCCCCGATCAGCAGCGGAATCTTCTTCACGCGGAAATAATCGTCGCGCTGCATTTCCGATGCGACGTAGGCCATCTCTTCAAGACTCGGCGTAATCAGACCCGACAGTCCGATGATGTCCGCGCCTTCGACTTTCGCCTTCGCGAGAATGTCGTTGCACGGAACCATCACGCCCATGTTGACCACTTCGAAGTTATTGCACTGAAGCACCACCGACACGATGTTCTTGCCGATGTCGTGCACGTCGCCCTTCACGGTGGCGATGACGATCTTGCCCTTCGCGCGCACGTCGCCGCCCGCGGCTGCGAGCTGCTTCTTTTCTTCTTCGATGAACGGGATCAGATGCGCGACCGCCTGCTTCATCACGCGCGCCGACTTCACGACTTGCGGCAGGAACATCTTGCCCTGGCCGAACAGGTCGCCGACGATATTCATGCCGTCCATCAGCGGGCCTTCGATCACGTTGATCGGGCGGCCACCTTGGGCGGCGATTTTCGCGCGCACTTCTTCGGTATCTTCGACGATGAAGTTCGTGATGCCGTGCACGAGCGCGTGCGACAGGCGTTTTTCGACCGGCTGATTGCGCCACTCGAGATTTTCTTCCTTCTTCGCAGCGCCGGTCTTGAACTTGTCGGCGATTTCGAGCAGACGGTCGGTGCCGTCTTCGCGACGGTTCAGCACGACGTCTTCAACACGTTCGCGCAACTCGGTGTCGAGATCGGCATACACGCCGAGCTGCCCCGCGTTGGCGATGCCCATGTCCATGCCCGCCTGAATCGCGTGATAGAGGAACACCGTGTGAATCGCCTCGCGCACCGGATCGTTGCCGCGAAACGAGAACGACACGTTCGAGACGCCGCCGCTCACCTTCGCGTACGGCAGGTTTTCCTTGATCCAGCGCGTCGCGTTGATGAAGTCGACGGCGTAGTTGTTGTGCTCTTCAATGCCGGTTGCGATGGCGAAGATGTTCGGATCGAAGATGATGTCTTCCGGCGGGAAGCCCACTTCGTTCACGAGAAAGTCGTACGAGCGCTTGCAGATCTGCGTCTTGCGCTCGAACGTGTCGGCCTGGCCTTGCTCGTCGAACGCCATGACCACAGCCGCCGCGCCGTAGCGGCGAATCAGATTCGCGTGATGGCGGAACGCCTCCTCGCCTTCCTTCAGCGAGATCGAGTTGACGATTGCCTTGCCTTGCACGCACTTCAAGCCGGCCTCGATCACTTCCCACTTCGAAGAGTCGATCATGATCGGCACCCGCGCGATGTCCGGTTCCGACGCGATCAGGTTCATGAAGCGGACCATCGCCGCTTTGGAGTCGAGCATCGCTTCGTCCATGTTGACGTCGATCACCTGCGCGCCGTTTTCGACCTGCTGACGCGCGACGGCGATTGCTTCGTCGAACTGGTCGTTCAGGATCATTCGCGCGAACGCCTTTGAGCCGGTCACGTTGGTGCGTTCACCGACGTTGATGAAGAGCGTCCCGGACGTGACGTTGAACGGCTCGAGGCCGGCAAGGCGCATGGTGTGATCGGTCATGGCGTATGTGCGAGTCGATTGCGTGCGTTTAGGTGTCGCTTGGGTGCGGCCTGGATGCGTCTCAGATGCGTCTCAGATGCGTCTCAGATGCGTCTGAAGTGCGTCTGCTTCGACGCCGTTTACGCGGCGTCGCGATATTGCGTCGGCCATTGGCGCGGCTTCACTTCGGCGAGCGCCTTGGCAATTGCCGCAATATGCTCCGGCGTCGTACCGCAGCAGCCGCCGGCAATATTCACCAGACCTGCCTGCGCAAATTCCTTGAGCAGTCCGGACGTATCGGCCGGTAATTCATCAAAACCCGTATCGCTCATCGGATTCGGCAAACCCGCGTTCGGGTAGCACGACACATAAGTGTCGCAGAGCTTCGCCAGTTCGGCGATGTACGGACGCATCAACGCCGCGCCCAACGCGCAGTTCAGACCGAACGTGAGCGGCTTGGCGTGACGCAGCGAGTTCCAGAATGCCTCGACGGTTTGCCCCGAGAGAATGCGCCCCGACGCATCCGTAACCGTGCCCGAGATCATGATCGGCAGACGCTCGCCGGTGTTTTCGAACAACTCGTCGAGCGCGAACAGCGCGGCCTTCGCATTGAGCGTATCGAAGATCGTTTCGACGAGGAACAGATCGGCGCCGCCGTCGAGCAACGCCTTCGCCTGCTCATAGTAAGCGGCACGCAGTTCGTCGAACGTGACGTTGCGCGCGCCGGGATCGTTCACGTCGGGCGAAATGCTCGCGGTCTTCGGCGTCGGTCCGATGGCGCCAGCGACGAAGCGCGGCTTGTCGGGCGTCGAATACTTGTCGCACGCGGCGCGCGCCAGTTTCGCCGACTCCAGATTCATCTCGACTGCAAGCGCTTCCATGCCGTAGTCCGCCTGCGCGACCGTAGTTGCGCCGAACGTATTCGTCTCGATGATGTCCGCGCCCGCCGCCAGATACTGCTCGTGAATTTCGCTGATGATCTGCGGCTGCGTGATGGACAACAGTTCGTTGTTGCCCTTGATGTCGCGCCCATAGTCCTTGAAGCGTTCGCCGCGATAGCCTGCCTCGTCGAGCTTGTAGCGCTGGATCATCGTGCCCATTGCGCCGTCCAGAATCAGGATGCGTGACTTGAGCAGTGTGGACAGCGCCGTGCCACGCGTGTAGGCGGGCTCGGGACGGACTGGCTTGGTGGTTTGAGCAGGCTGGTTCATGGCGGATGAGGGCTTGCGCCGGCTTTTGCAGGAAACCTGTCATTGTAGCCGCAGCCGGGCGACTTCGCCGGGCGCGGGCGGGGCGGAGGCAAGCGTGGCCCCGGCGGACGAAACAAGTGAACTCTGGATGCAGCACGCTGCAAAAGAAAACGGTCCAACAGGCCAAAGCCCGCCGGACCGCTTCTATCATTGCCGACCGTCTTATGAAAGCCGCCGGTAGGGCCGGACGGCGCGGTCGATATATGTCGCCAAAAACGCTGAAAAGATTCCAAACGCCAAAAACGTCGAGCGTGACCTTGTGCTCAGTGAAGAATTACCGGTTGATGCATCAAACTGTCGAATTGGCCGAGGAATTCGTCCACTTCATCCAGCGACGGCTCCTCTTCAATCAGCTTTTGCACGTTCTCACGAAAGCGCGCCGCCATTGCACCGTCGATGTAGATCTCGCGCTGCATGTTTTTGTCGACGATCTCATAGCCACCCGACTTCATGGCCAGCGGACCTTCCTGTGGCGGAAACTCGACGACACAATAGTTTGGGCTGTTGTAGATCATTTGCATGGCGACACTCCTTATTTCCGTTGGCTCCTGGCCGTTCCTGCGCCATACGTGGAGCTTGTGGTTTGGAATTCAAGGGGTGGGTCCGGATTGACGCTTGTAAAAGTTCCGAACCTACCGGTTAGACCGGCCTTTCAAGAAACGTTTCAAGCAGTGCGGCAAAACGTTGAGACTGTTCGACAGGCGCAAGATGCGCGGCGTCGAGCAATTCGAACTGAGCGCCCTCAATGGCATCTGCTATCGCCTGACTAGCAGCAGGCGGCGTGCCCGTGTCGTGGTGCCCGGCCACGACCAGGGTGGGGCAGCGAATGGTTCCCAGCTTACTGCGTACATCGAAATCGCGCAGCGCTTCGCACGCCATTGCGTAGCCTTCTGGCAACGTGCGGGTCAGCGCCTCGCGTATCGGCTCGACGGCTTCGGGATGCGCGGCCCGAAAAGTCTCCGTCAGCCAACGGTTCAGCGTGGCCGGCGCAAGCGCCTCCATGCCGTCCTTGCGCGCGCTGGCGGCCCGTTGATCCCATGTCGCGCGGGCCTCGGGCAGATTGGCGGCGGTGCTGTCGGCAATCGTCAGCGTGTCCACGCGCGAGAGGTGATCCAGCGCGAACTGCTGCGCGATCATGCCGCCCATCGACATGCCCACCAGATGCGTGCTCGGCGCGCCCAACGCGTCGAGCAGCGCGGCGAGGTCGCCCGCGAGATCGGCAACCGCAAACGGCTCATTCGATACCGCCGTCTCGCCGTGGCCGCGCACGTCGTAGCGCAGCACGGTGTAGTCGTCGCGGAAATAGCCGGCGAGCTGGTCCCAGATGGACAGATCGCCACCAAGCTGATGAATGAATGTCAGCCAAGGGCCGCCGCCTTCGTTGGCGAGCACATAGCGCGTCTCGATACCATTGATGTTCACTTGCATGCGGGCTCCTTCAAGGGAACGCAGTGGAAGAATTCGCCGGCGCTTATCGCTTGTACGCTGTGGCTCGCCGAACGGTTGCATCAGATGATGCTGAGTCAGCGTCGAGACGGAAGTTTCACGAGACGTGCGAGGCACTATTCGAGTGCAGAGCTTGCCTGTGGGACCATTGTGGCCCACTTGCGAGTCAGTTGTTGCTTACGGCTTGATGTTGCCGGAATTGTCGTCGAGCCCGGGCGAATCGACAGGCGAAGTTGGTGCAGGTCCGGGCACAACCGCCGGCGCACCAGAAGGCGAAGTATTTGCCGAAGTATCTGATGAAGCCGCGCCAGCGTCGTTATCCGCATTGAGCTTGCCGCGCCACACGAGTTCGAATTGTGTGCCGTTCGGCTCCGTCTGCACGAGTCGCGCGGGCAGCCAGCCGAGGGAGGGCGCAAGCCACACGTCGATGCGGCGTTGATCGCCGTCGCGACGAGGCAGGCGTTTGAAGTGACGCGTTTGCACGTAGCCTTGCGCCGTGCGGATGGTTTCGTCGCCGATCGTCTCGACTGGCCAGTTCTCGCCGCTGTCGCTATCCACCACGAAGAACTGCCGCGTGACGCCCGGTTTATACGCAGCCGGGTCCCCGCGCACGAGGCTCGCGAGTTGCATCACCATGCTGAAACGGTCCTGCGCGCCCTCGGGCAGTGGCAGCGTGGTCGGTGTGCGCGTGAAGGCGATCTTCTTGTCGGTGCGATTGAAGATGGAAACGTCTTCCGCGCGATGGCCGCGCTTTTCGATGTATTGCTCCGGCGCGAGGCCGAATGCATCGATACGGCCATGGCTCGAATAGACGAATGTGCCCACGAAAGGCAATGGCACCGAAACCACCATTTCGTAGTTCTGCGCGCTGCTCATCCAGTGGATCGTGCCGGGCTGATTGCGCACGCCGTTGTAGAACGTGTCGTACTGAAGATCGCCGGATGGCGGGACCGAAAACTTCGCGCCGGGCGACGCCTGCTGGGCGCTCGCGGTTGCGGTTGCGTTTATGTTCGCAGATGCGCTGGCAGCCGAGCCCACCGAGCCCGTCGAGCCCACCGATTCCGCGCTGGCTGCGGCGGGCGCGCTCGCAGCGGCGTCCGATGCGGCGTTTGCCGGTTGCGCGGTGGGTTTTTCGGCCGGTTGCAGCGCGGTCAGCACATGTTCGCGCGGCTTGCTGGCGGCGGGCTTGCGTTTCTGTTCCTGCGCGGGCGAGGCGGAGGCCGCCGCCGGATTGCGCTCGACACGTTCCGGCTTTAATAGCGCCACCTGCACGGGCACGTGATCGTCATTCGGAGGATTCAGCGTGGCGCGGTTGCGCTCGACCCACTGCGCGGCGATCCAGTGAAGAATGCCCACGACGACCAACACGACGATCCATCGCCACGTACGCCAACGGGCGCGCGGCGCGCCGGGCGGCGGGAGATCGGAATGGCGTGCGGCGGAAGGTAAGGCCATCGGCGAATGAGGGCGGCAGTTCGAAGTTGATGTAGGCGGCGCGTTGGCGCCTGGGCCTTTAACGGGGCGTCGGACTATATCCGAGTTCATACGACAGCTTTTGCGCGCATTCACGCAGCGCTGTATCGATCTCGCCGCCCCAGCGAATGTCGAATGCGCCTTCGTGACCGAGCGCGACGAGGCCGAGCGAGAGCTCGCCGGTCGAGTCGAACACCGGCATGGAGAACGCGTGAATGGTCGGCAGCAACATGCCTTCCACGCGCGCCGCTTCGCGCTCGCGCACTTCCGCCAACGCCCGTTCGACCTCTTCCCGCGTGCGCGGCACGCCGATATGCGATGAGCGGCGCGTGTCGGCCAGTTCGGCCAGTTCGCGCTCGAGCATCGCCGCGGTCTTGCCCGCAGGCAGATACGCAGCAAACAGCAAGCCGGTAGCGGAACTGAGAAGCGGCATGACATCGCCGAGTTTCAGGGACGCCTTGGCCGGGTGACTGGACTCCATCCAGTGAACCATGGTCGGCCCCTGATTGCCCCACACTGCAATGCCGACCGTAAGGTCGAGACGGTCGCGCAATTCGGCGAGCGCAATACGCGCGAGCTTCACCCCGTCGACGCGTGCAAGCCGCGCGAGTCCCAGTTGCAACGCGAAGCCGCCCAGTTCGTAGCGCCCCGACAGAGGGTCTTGCGCCACGACACCGAGGCGCAGAAAGCTCACCAGATAGCGGTGCGCTTTCGCCGGACTCATACCGGCGCGTTGCGCGAGATCGCGCAGCATCATCGCGCGCGGCTCGTGCGTCAGGACGTCGAGCAATCTGAAGCCGACCTCGATCGACTGAATACCCGAGCGCAATTTTTCCTCGCCGGCTTCGGCGGTTTCGTCGTCGATTTCAGACGCGCCGAGTGCTTCGGCGGACTCGGCGTCGTTGGTGATGACGCCTGAGCGGGCAGTGTGCGGCATGAGCAAGGCGCGCGTAGCGCATTCAAAGACAATGTAGGAAGAACCGGCGGCAGAGCTTACAAAGAGGCTCACAGCAGCCCGCAGCGGCTCGCAGTACCCCCGCAGCGACGCGTGCGGCAAGCTAAGCTTGGGCCGCGCCGATTCACCATCGTAGAATAGATTCCCTCTATCGTCACTAACACGGTTCATTCCTCCATGAAACTTGCCACGCTGAAGGACGGCACGCGCGACGGCCAATTGATCGTCGTGTCCCGCGACCTGCATACCGCGGCCGTTGCCGACGCGATCGCGCCCACGTTGCAGCGCGTGCTCGACGACTGGACGTTCTACGCACCGCAACTGCACGATCTGTACGACGCGCTCAATCAGGGCCGCGCGCGCAACACATTTTCGTTCGACGCCAAGGACTGCATGGCGCCGCTGCCGCGCGCGTTTCAATGGGCCGACGGGTCGTCATATGTGAATCACGTCGAACTCGTGCGGCGCGCGCGCGGCGCGGAAATGCCGCCCGAATTCTGGACCGATCCGCTGATGTACCAGGGCGGCAGCGACGACTTCATCGGCCCGAAAGACGATGTCATTTGCGCGTCGGAAGCGTTCGGCATCGACTTCGAGGCGGAAGTGGCCGTGATCACCACCGACGTGCCGATGGGCGCCACGCCCGAACAGGCGCTCAGAAGCGTGCGTCTGATCACGCTCATCAACGACGTCTCGCTGCGCAATCTGATTCCCGCCGAACTTGCGAAGGGCTTCGGCTTCTTCCAGAGCAAGCCGGCCACGTCGTTTGCGCCCGTCGCCGTGACGCCTGACGAACTCGGCGAGCAGTGGCGCGAAGGCCGCGTGCACCGGCCGATGATCGTCCATTGGAACGGCAAGAAGGTCGGTCAGCCAGACGCTGGCACCGACATGGTGTTTCACTTTGGCCAACTAATCGCGCACGCCGCGAAAACGCGCAACTTGCGTGCGGGCGCGATTGTCGGATCGGGCACCGTGTCGAACAAGGACGCTAAGCGCGGCTATTGCTGTATCGCCGAGAAGCGCTGCCTCGAGACCATCGAGCATGGCGCGCCGCAGACGGAGTTCATGAAGTACGGCGACACGGTGAAGATCGAAATGTTCGATGAAGCGGGCAAGTCGATTTTCGGTTCCATCGAACAGGGCATTGCACCGCTGGATTGACGCGATTGTCTTGCACGGTCCGAAAGGGTTTCGCCCGATGCCGCTGTTGCCGCGCGCCGCTACACTGACTGGCGCGGCGGCATCGGCGGTACATCAGAATGAAAAACTCGTGCGAGGAGACACCATGCGACGTGAATCGTTTGGAGCGGGAATGGCAAGCGCTGTTTGCGTGCGGAACGGGGATGCGGGCATGTGGCGTGAGCGGTTAGAGCTGATAACCCCGCTTGAGAAGTTCAAGCGTATGGCGCGTCGTCCCGCCCTTGTATGCGCGACGCTTGCATGCCTGTCGCCCGCCATCGCATTGGCTCAGGTAAGGATTGGCCTCGTGCTGTCACTGACCGGGCCGGCTGCGTCGCTCGGCATTCCCGCACGCGACACGGCCACGTTGCTGCCGAAACAGATCGGCGGCCAGAGCGTCGAATACATCGTGCTCGACGATGCGTCCGACACCACGCAAGCCGTGCAGGACACCAAGAAGCTGATCTCCGAAAATCACGTCGACGCGATCATCGGTTCGTCGATCACGCCGAATTCCCTTGCGATGATCGACGTGGTCGCCGATGGAACAACGCCGATGATCTCGCTGGCGTCGTCGGCGAAAATCATCGAGCCCGTGGATGCTAAACGTCATTGGGTATTCAAGACTCCGCAAACGGACGCGATGATGGCCTCGGCGATTGCCGAGCACGCGAGCACGCGCGGCGTGAAGACCGTCGCGTTTATCGGCCAGGCCGATGCGCTCGGCGAGACCTTTTACGCCGAAGTCGCGAAGTTCGCGCAACTGCATCACATGCAGATGGTGGCCAGCGAGCGCTTCAATCGCACTGATCCGAGCGTGACTGGCCAGGTGCTGAAGATCCTCGCGACGCATCCCGATGCGGTGGTGGTCGGCGCGGCCGGCACGCCCGCCGCACTATCGCCGAAGACACTCAGGGAACGCGGCTACAAAGGGCTGATCTATCATAATCACGGCGTGGGCAATAACGACTTTCTGCGTGTGTGCGGCGCCGATTGCACTGGCACGTTCCTGCCCGCGAGCCCGGTGCTGGTCGCGGCGCAATTGCCCGCCGACCATCCGGCGAAGCGCCTCGCGCTCGATTACATCGCGCGCTTTGAAGCGCTGCGCGGACCGGGCAGTGTGTCCGCATTCGGCTCGTACACGTGGGACGCGGGCATGCTGCTCAACCATGCCGTGCCGGTTGCGTTGAAAGCGGCCGCGCCGGGCACGCCGGAATTTCGCCGCGCGTTGCGCGATGCGCTGGAAGCCACCCGTGGTCTCGCCGATACGAATGGCGTCGTCAACATGAGCGCAACCGACCACCTCGGGCTCGATCAACGGGCGCGCGTGATGGTCGAAATAAAAAACGGGAAATGGGTTTATCAGCCGCGTTGAACGACGCGCGGATTTACGGACACACCGGATCGCTCACCATGCCTCAGCAACCCCACAGTAACGACGCGTTTTACGCGCATTATCAGTCGCTTCAGTTGCATCGCCGTCCGCACGGCGTGCTCGAAGTGGTGATGAGCGGCGAAGGCGCGAACAAAAGCGGGCTCGCCACCGCAAACGCGCGTATGCACTATGAGCTCGCGGAAATCTGGCGCGATATCGACCGCGATCCGGATACGCGCGTCGCCATCATTCGCGGCGAGGGCAAGGGCTTTTCGGCGGGCGGCGATCTGCAACTGGTCGAGGACATGGCAACGGATTTCGAGGTGCGCGCGCGCGTGTGGCGCGAGGCGCGCGACCTCGTCTACAACGTGATCAATTGCAGCAAGCCGATCGTCTCGGCGATGCATGGTCCCGCGGTCGGCGCGGGTCTCGTCGCGGGGTTGCTCGCCGATATCTCTATTGCGGCGAAGACGGCGCGCATCATCGACGGTCATACGCGGCTCGGCGTGGCCGCCGGCGACCATGCGGCGATCGTCTGGCCGCTGCTGTGCGGGATGGCAAAAGCCAAGTATTACCTGATGCTGTGCGAGCCGGTGAGCGGCGCGGAGGCGGAGCGCATCGGCCTCGTGTCGCTTGCCGTCGACGAAAACGATCTGCTGCCCAAAGCAGTCGAAGTCGCGCAGAAGCTCGCCAATGGCTCGCAAACGGCGATCCGTTGGACCAAGTACGCGTTGAACAACTGGCTGCGCTCGGCGGGGCCCGCATTCGATACATCGCTTGCGCTCGAGTTCATGGGCTTCGCCGGGCCGGACGTGCGCGAAGGCGTGAACTCGCTGCGCGAGCGGCGCGCGCCGGACTTCGGCGGCGCCGACCCGTGGCGCGCACGATAACGATGCGGCGCGATGCAATTCGATGCAGCGCGCGGTGCGCGTTCCCGGCGTATCGCGCGGTATGATCGAATTCAGACGCGCGCAAAGCGCTGTTCCTGGCGCGCGCTTTCTTTTGCGCTTTTTCTTTCGTTCAATGCAGCGAGGCGACAAGCATGACCGACACACCTGGCTCAACGCCGCCGTTTCCCGGCTTTCCTGGTTTTCCGCCTGCTGAAATGCTCGACCGCATGTGGGGCATGATGCGGCTCTCGCCGTTCGGCTCCGCGTTTTCCGGCGCTCAGCCGGGCGCGGGCATCGGACCGTCGCTCTCGATGATGTCCGACATGATGGCGCCGCTTACCAACGTCGAAGAACTCGACAAGCGGATCACCGACATGCGCGCGGTCGAGCAATGGCTCAAGCTGAATCTGAGCATGCTGCAGTCCGCGATTCAGGCACTGGAGGTACAGCGCGCGACGCTTGCGACGCTGCGCGCGTTCGGCGCATTCGCGCAACAGTCGATGGCACAGCCGGCTGCGGAGTCGCCCGCGCCCGCGCCGAGTCCGTCGCCGCCAAGCGGCTGGCCGCATCGGGAGCCGGCGGCTTCGGCTGAGAGTTCGACTAGCGCCGAACCTGCGAGCGACGAGGAAGCCGCGTCGGCCACGCCGCCGTTCGATGCATCGGCCTGGTGGAATCTGTTGCAATCGCAATTCAACCAGATCGCGCAATTTGCAATGACGCAGCCGACGGCCGGCCCAACTGATGCATCCGCGACTGGCGGCGCGCAGCCGGATGCTGCGAGAGGCGCAGCGGAAGAGGCGGATGGGGCGGACGACGCAGTCGAGGCGGCGGGCGGGGCGACAGATGTGCCGCGAGCATCCCCTGCAGACGTTGCAGCCGCTGCGTTCACCACGAGGCGCCCAGCGGCGAAGCGGGCGCCTGCCTCGACGAAGCGCGCAGCCACGGGCGCACGCACGGCACCCGCCGGCTCGAAGCCCCCGAAAAAATCGCTGTGACGGCGCGCGGGAAGCGGCGGTGCGATTCGACTGTCGGCGGCAAACAACAAACACGAAATCGCCGACTGTCACCGTTTTGACCTCGATCGCCCGCCACACTCCGCGGATCGTGCAATTCGTTGAGACAGGTCAACCAGGCACCCGAATTGCGTCCGTCGCTGCGCGGGTTTAGAGAAGTCAGCGTGCTATCATTGGAAGGTCTTTGTTTGGCTTTTGGGCGTGCGCTGAAAACAACCAATCCAGCCGCCCTGGCTCCATTCATCGCCGGCACGATCGGCGCAGGGCTGGACGGTGCGGTTTTCATCGCAAACTGGCTCGACCTCAGGCATAGGGTATCCCTCACCCACGGTTGGCCGCGCAGGGCGTAACTTCGAGCGTGTAACCTCAGGTTAGTCGCGTCTGCGCAAGCGCCCGGACTTCTACGCCGCCGGTGCATCCAGGCGGCCGGTTACCGCGTAAAATTGACGGCTTGGCCAGCGAACGGCGGACACTCGGGCAGACCCGGTGCGCTTCGTTCGCGGTCGGCAAAAGTGCTACACGTAGTAGTGACAGACACACACAGTATGTGCAGAACAGGGGCGGGACTATGAACACCATGCTTTATCCGGAACTTTATAAATCGCTCGAATCCGTTCGATGGGACATGGAGAAAGACATTCCCTGGGACAAGTTCGATGCATCGCTATTGACCGACGAGCAGGCCGCGACGATCAAGATGAACGCGATCACCGAATGGTCCGCGTTGCCCGCCACGGAAATGTTTCTGCGTGACAACCATCACGACAGCGATTTCTCCGCGTTCATGAGCGTGTGGTTCTTCGAGGAGCAGAAGCATTCGCTGGTGCTGATGGAATACCTGCGCCGCTTCAAACCCGAAATGTGCCCCACCGAAGAAGAGCTGCACGCCGTGCGCTTCGAATTCGATCCGGCGCCGCCGCTTGAAACGCTGATGCTGCACTTCTGCGGCGAAATTCGCCTGAATCACTGGTATCGTCGCGCTGCCGAATGGCACACCGAGCCGGTCATCAAGCACATCTACGAAACCATTTCGCGCGACGAAGCGCGGCATGGCGGCGCGTATCTGCGCTACATGAAGAAAGCCATGTCGCAAACCGGCGACATCGCACGGGCCGCTTTTGCAAAGATCGGCGTGCTGATGGCGTCGGCGCGCCGCACCGAAAAGCCGCTGCATCCCACCAATCTGCACGTGAATCAGGCGCTGTTCCCGCGCGACACCATCCAGTCGCGTCTGCCGGACCCGGAATGGCTCGAACGCTGGCTCGACGAGCAGATCCGTTTCGACGACGGTTGGGAAAAGAAGGTGGTCGAGCGCATTCTGCACAACCTGTCGCTGCTATTCGAGCGCACGTTCAATACGGCGCAGGAACTGAACCGCTATCGCAAGGAAGTGGTCGCGCGTCTGCAGGCCGATCAGAAGTCGGCCGAACAGCCTGCTTGATGATTTCAGTTTTGTGAATGCAGATTCGCGGCTCTGAGCATGCATGATGCGATGCTGGCGCCGCGAACCGGTTCTACGCTTAAGAACGGTCCGGCAGGCGAAAGCTTGTCGGGCCGTTTCGCTTGATGCCGTTCACGCGGTATCGTGACGGCATTTCTCCTGTTTCTTCCACGTCCCTCATGGCTGCTATTTTCGAACGCAAGATTTTCACGCGCGACGCACTCGCGGCGCTGCGCCCTTCGCTGGAGGCACCGGTCGTGTTCACCAACGGTGTCTTCGACATCCTGCATCGCGGGCATGTGACCTATCTCGCCGATGCAAAAGCGCTGGGCGCTTGCCTGATTGTCGGCGTGAATAGCGACGCGTCGGTTCGCATGCTGGGCAAGGGCGACGATCGGCCGATCAACAACGAAGCTGACCGGATGGCTTTGCTCGCGGCGCTGGAAAGCGTCGACTACGTGGTTTGCTTTGGCGAGAAAACGCCGGTCGAACTGATTTCGGCGCTGCGCCCCGACGTACTCGTCAAGGGTGGCGACTACGACATGGATGCGCTGCCGGAGTCGGCCGTCGTGCGAAGCTGGGGCGGCAAGGCGTTGGCGATTCCGTTCGAGCATGATCGCTCCACCACGGCGCTGCTGAAAAAGGTTCGCACGCACGGCTAAGCGTAGGCGGGCGCGTGTGGCGTATAGCGCCGCCAGACGTTGGCTGCTTTACTGCGGTAACGCAGACGCCGCGATCGGCGTGGCTGGTGCGGGCGCGCCCACGACCGCCTGATCGGCGGCTTCGGCGGCATTGACCGGGCGCACTTTCAGCGCGTCAGGATGGACTTCCCCGCCCAGGTGATTCGGTTCGCGTCCGCTCGCGGTGGGCGTCGGGCCGAACGCGCCGCGCACTGCGACGAATGCCAGCAGGTTGGCAAAAAACAGTATGGCGATCAGCCAGCGCAGCATCGTTTTATTTTCCCATCCAGAAGTTGAGTAGCCGATATCGTTCGGCCATGCGGCCATGCTTTATGCGCCGTCTTCCGAAGCGCGCTGTGAGGCTATCAGCGCAAGCCCGGACAAGACCAGTGAATCGTGGCGAGTATGCGGCACTTTCAACGCGCTTGCCACTTCGTCGGCCGCGCCGCCGCCCACCACCAGACGTATGGACACCTGCCATTCATCCTGCAAGTCGCGCCATGTCCGCTCGACTAGACCGGCTTGCGCCAATGTGCAACCAGCGGATAGCGAACGGGGCGTGTCCGTCGCGAAGAATGGGCCGTGGCGGGCCGCGTCCTGCGTGCCAGCGGTGCCGAGAAGGCCCCGCGCGGCGTTGGCGTCGAGAGTGGGTAATTGCGCCGTATGCTCGCCGAGCGAGCGCATCATCAAGGTCCAGCCTGGCGCGATAAGTCCGCCGACAAAGCAGCCATCGGCGCGCAATGCCTCGAGCGTGGTCGCGGTCCCGAAAGTCGCAATCAGCAGATGCTCGCCGGGAAACGCGGCGTGCGCGCCGATCATGCCGGCCCAGCGATCGCTGCCGAGCGCATGTGGCGTCGTGTAGCTATTGGTCACGCCGCATTGCCGCTCGCGCGCGCGGATGGTGATGAGCGGCAGCTTTGGCCAATGCGCGTCGAGGAGCGCGGCGATCCGCGCCGCGACCGTATCGCCGGCGACATTCGATAACCAGGCGCCGCCCGGCGCCGGCAAGTTTGCCCACTGCGTCGCCCGCTGAGCCTGATCCGTGCCGCCGTGCGCAAGCGCGCCGGCTGCGATCTGCACACCGTTCGCCGTCACCATCGCCCACTTGATTCGGCTATTGCCCGCGTCGATCAGAAGTTGAGGCGCGCCGCTTGTCATGCAGCACCGTCGGCGAGACGCAGGGACACGTCGCCGGTCGCGATGCTCTGCCGGCCCGCAGCCGTATCGAGCAACAACTGGCCGCGCTCATCGGCGCCTGCAGCCACGCCGCGCGCGACTTCCTGCCCCTGTTCGAGCAGGACGACCTCGCGGCCCGCGTACGCATGCATTGCGTTCCAGCGCGGCTGGAACGGCGCGAAGCCTTCCGCGCCGAAGCGCTGCAACGCGGGCTCGAGCGCACTGAGTTCGGCCGAGAGCGTATCGGTGAGATTGGCGTTGGGCAGCGCGCGTTGCAACGCGGTCGGCACTGTGCCGCGCGCCTGCGGCGGCACGTCGGCGTTCAATGCACCGATCTTCGCGGCGAGTTCGTCGGCGCCCTTCACGTTGGTGCCGATGCCGATCACCACCGCGCTCGCGTCGTCGGTGCTCCACGCGGTTTCGATCAGGATGCCCGCGAGCTTGTCGCCTTCGAGCAAGATGTCGTTCGGCCACTTCAGCGCGATCTGGCCGGGCCCGCTAACAGGCAGCGAGCGCAGTCCGTCAACGAGCGCGACACCCACCGCGAGACTCAATCCCGCCAGTCCTTCGAGCGGACGCGGCAGCACGCAGGCCACCGAAAACAGCAGCGCATTGCCCGGCTCCGCGTACCACGGCCGGCCGCGGCGGCCGCGTCCGGCGGTTTGCAGGTAGGCAACCCGCACGATCGGCTGAGGCAGCGCGCCTGCCTTGCGCGGCAGTGCCTTCACGCGCGACATGAGGTCGGCGTTGGTCGAGCCGGTTTCCTCGACGATTTCGATCGGCCAGTCATGCGCATGCGCGCCGAAAAGAGCGACGGCGCGTTCACGGTCGATGCGCCAGTCAGCTGCGTTCGCGGCAGCGGCCGGGCCTTGGGGCGGAGTCCTGGAAGCGTTCATGTCGCATATTGTAGCGACAGCGAACCGCGTAAGTCCGCCAGCACGGTTGATCCGCCGCGCCTTCGTTACAATGGCCGCTAATCCGATAACCAGATTGCAGCGATCCTTGAACTACGACACTCCGCCCGGCCTTGAAGTCGCGGCCGGCAGCCAAGGCAAGATCGTCCGGCTCTCGGGCCAGTGGACGGCGCTCGCGCTCGCGCGCGACCGCGCAACCGGACACGTGATCCCGCAATTGCGCTCGCTGGAGGGCGCCGAAGGCATCGGCCGATGGGATCTTTCGCGCATCGACCGGATGGACCACGTCGGCGGCCAGGCGCTGTGGCGCGTGTGGGGGCACAGAATGCCGCCGGACACCGAACTCAACGACACACAGCGCGATATTTTCGAGCGCATCGCGTTGCTCGACACCGTCCGCGAGACGGCCGAGCCGGTGGTCAGATTCGATCCCTTCACGCGGCTCGGCCTCGGGCTCTTCTCGTTCTTCGAGCATCTGTACGGCGGCGTGGCGATGCTTGGGCGCGTGGTGCTGGATCTGCTGGCCATTGCGCGCAAGCCGGCCATCACGCCGTGGACCGAAATCTCCGCGAACGTCTACAACGCGGGCACCAGGGCGTTGCCGATCACCGCGCTGGTCGCGTTTCTGATCGGCATTGTGCTGAGCTATCTGTCCGCGCAGCAATTGCGGCTCTTCGGCGCGAATCAGTACATCGTCAATATTCTCGGGCTGTCGGTGATTCGCGAACTCGGACCGGTGCTCTCGGCGATTCTCGTGGCGGGCCGCTCCGGTTCGGCGATCACCGCGCAGATCGGCGTGATGCGCGTGACCGAGGAACTCGACGCCATGCGCGTGATGGGGATTCCGCACGGCTTGCGGCTGATCCTGCCACGCGTGATTGCGCTCGGCGTGGCGATGCCGCTGCTCGTGATGTGGACCAACATCATCGCGCTGAGCGGTGGAGCGCTCGCCGCCAAGATCGTGCTCGGCATCGACATGAGCTACTTTGCACGCGCGTTGCCCGGCGTGGTGCCGGCTGCGAATCTGTGGATCGGTCTTGGCAAGGGCGTTGTCTTTGGCATGCTGATCGCGATCGTCGGCTGTCACTTCGGGTTCCGTATCAAGGCGAATTCGCAGAGTCTCGGGGAAGGCACGACGACTTCGGTGGTCACGTCGATCACGATCGTGATTCTTGCCGACGCCGTGTTCGCCATCCTGTTCCAGAACGTGGGGCTCGGATGATCGCGCCGCTCACCCAGGCCGTGCGCGGCCAGCCGATGCCTTCGATTGCCGAGCCGGTGATCGAAGTGATCGACGTGACCAAGCGCTATGGCCGCAACATCGTGCATCAGCATGTGAATCTGGACGTGCGGCGCGGCGAGATCGTGTCGATCGTCGGCGGCTCCGGTTCCGGAAAGACCACGCTGGTGCGGCAGATTCTCGGGTTGGAGCGGCCGTCGTCGGGAACCATCAAGCTGTTCGGCGAGGATCTCGCGACCATTTCGCCGGAAACCGCGCTGCTGATGCGCAGCCGTTCCGGCATGCTCTTTCAGCGCGGCGCGCTATTCTCGTCGCTGTCGGTGTTCGACAACGTCGCGCAGCCGGTGCGTGAGCTCGGCAAGGTGCCCGAAGATCTCCTGCGCGACATCGTGATGCTGAAACTGGAGATGGTCGGCCTGCCGTGCAAGCACGCGTCGAAAATGCCGTCGGCGCTGTCGGGCGGGATGATCAAGCGCGTGGGCATTGCGCGCGCGATCGCGCTGGAACCCGAACTGCTGTTTCTCGACGAACCGACGGCCGGCCTCGATCCGCAGGCCTCCGATGAATTCGTGGAACTGATTTCGGCGCTGCATCGCGCGCTGGGTTTGACTGTGGTGATGGTCACGCACGATCTCGACACGATGGTCGCGCTCTCGACGCGCGTGGCCGTGCTGGCCGATCGCAAGGTGCTGGTCGCCGCGCCGGTCGAAGAGGCGGCGGCGGTCGATCATCCTTTTATCCGCGAGTATTTTCTCGGCTTGCGTGGGCGCCGCGCGTTGCAGGCGCTGCCGCCCGAGCGCCGCGCAAAGCTGCCGCGCGCGGCGCTCGAGCCGGCATCGTCCGAATTGCCGCTGTGAATCAGGGAAACTAGGGAACCTGGTAATGGAAAACAGATCACATGCGTTCTGGGCTGGACTCTTCACGGTCGTCCTGCTGGCTGCAATCGCCATGGCGGCTTTTTTGTTCAATGTCGACCGCGCCGTGCGCGTGCCGTACGATCTGATTGCGCGCACCAACGTAACGGGCCTTTTTACCGACGCCGCCGTGCGCTATCGCGGGCTCGACGTCGGCAAGGTGCAGTCGATCAAATTCGACCGCGATCATCCGGGGCAAATCCTGATCCGCATTCTCGTCGACACGCACGCGCCGATCACGCATTCCACGTTCGGCAGTCTCGGCTTCCAGGGCGTGACGGGCATTGCGTTCATCCAGCTCGATGACACGGGACGCGATCCGTCGCCGCTGCCTTCGTCGGCGAAACAGGTCGCGCAGTTGCCGATGCGTCCAGGCTTGCTCGATCAGTTGCAGCAACGCGGCGACGTGCTGCTGCGAAAACTCGAAAAGGTCACGGACGACGTCGACAATCTGTTGTCGCAGGAAATGGTCGACCAGTTGCAGGGCACGGCGGCCAGCATCGAGAAAGCCGCGGACGGCGTTGCGACGCTCACGCAACAGATGGCGCCGGTGGCCGGCAAGCTGCCCGCCACCATGGACAAGCTGGATAACACGCTCGCGTCGACCAATCAGTTGATCACGAGCCTGAACCGCGCGAACGGTCCGTTCGAGACCAATCTGAACAAGGTCGGCACGGCGGCGCAGCAAGCCGGCGACGCGCTCACCGCAATGAACGGTTCATTGCAGGAGCTATCGGCGCGAGTCGGTTACGACACGCTTCCGCGCGTCAATTCGCTCGCCGAAGACGTGCGCTCCGCCGCGCGCTCGGTGGACCGTGCCGCCGATACGTTCAGCACCAGTCCGCGCAGCGTGTTCTTTGGCGCGCCGGCCGCGGCGCCGGGGCCGGGCGAGACCGGTTTCACGTGGCCTGCCGCGCGCGCCGCAAAATGAACCTGAAGGTTTGAAGAAAGGAAGATTGTCATGTCACGCTCCATCCCCCGGTTGTTGTCCTCGCGAGTCACGCGCACGGGCGCGGCGTGCACGGCGCTGCTCGCGTTCGGTCTGCTGGCGGCGGGCTGCACCAGCACGCCGGCCGCGCTCGCGGACATCCGCTACGACTTCGGGCCGCCGACGCCCGCAGCGTCCGCGGGCACGCAAGCGGCTGTGAAAGTGCTCGATGTGAGCGCGCCCGAAGTGCTCCAGTCCGACAAGCTCGTGTACCGGCTCAGTTATGCCGACGCGCAGCAGATGGCCACATACGCGAACAGCCATTGGACGATGCCGCCTTCGCAGCTGCTCACTCAGCGTCTGCGCGGCGCGCTCAGTTCGCGCGGCACGGTCCTGACGGGCGCCGACGGTGTCGCCGCGCCGGTGCTGAAGGTCGATCTGAGCGAGTTCGAGCAGATCTTCGACAGTCAGGCGCAAAGCCATGCGGCGGTGACCGCGCGCGCCACGCTGACCCAGAACGGCAAGGTGATCGGCCAGCGCACCTTCATCTCGCGCGCGCCGTCGAGTTCCGCCGACGCCGCCGGCGGCGCGCAAGCGCTCGCCACCGCCAGCGACGACCTCGTCGCGCAAATCGGCGCCTGGCTCGGCGTGCAGGCGCTGGTCGCCGCGCAATGACGGGCGCGCAGCGCACGCAACGGAGCGCTGCATGAGCGAAAGATCGTGGCTGCGCCGTCCATCGGTGCTTTCGCGGCAAGCCCTGCTGCTGTACACCGCGCTGATCGTCTACGGTTCGTGGTATCCGTTTTCGGGCTGGCGCTCGCTCGGCCTGGGGCCATTCGCCTTTCTGTCCGATCCGATGCCGCAGTACCTGACGGCGTTCGACGTCGTCACCAATGTGCTCGGCTACATGCCGTTCGGCGCGCTGATGGTGCTCTCGCTTTATCCGCGCTGGCGTGGGCCGCTGGCGGTGGCGCTCGCTTTCGTGCTCGGCGGGCTGCTGTCGGGCGCAATGGAAGCGGTGCAAACGTACCTGCCGACGCGCGTCGCGTCCAATCTCGATCTCGCGGCCAATGCGCTCGGCGCGCTGCTCGGCGCGGCGATCATGTCGCCCGCCATCGGCGCGCTGCTCGACCGCGGTTTGCTGCGGCGCTTGCGGCTCATGTGGTTCGAGCGCGATAGCGGGGCGCTCGCGTGTCTCGTCGCGACCTGGCCGTTTGCGACGATGTATCCGTCGCCGCGTCTGTTCGGGCTCGGCAACTGGCCGCGCGCGTTATGGGCGCGTTTCGACTGGGCGACGCAAGATGCGCTGTTCGCGTGGACACCGCCCGCCTGGCACGTCGGCGCATGGTCCGCCTCGGTCGCCAACTGGCTGCCCGACGACGCCTGGGAAGCGCTGATCACCACGCTCAATCTGTTCGCGGCGCTGGCGCTGGCGTCGTTGTCGGTGCGCCGTCACGCGCCGCGTGTGCGGCTTTTGCTGCTGTTTATTGTCGTGGCCCTGAGCGTGAAGGCTGGCGCGACGTTCCTGCAATCGCAATCCGGCCTCGCATTCGACTGGGCGACGCCTGGCGCGCTCGCGGGTCTGGGATGCGGCGCTGCCCTCGGTTTGATTGCGCTGCCTCTGCGGCGCAGGTCGCGCGCGGCGCTGGCGGCGGGGGCGCTCGTCGTTACGCTGGTGTTCGTCAACCTGCTGCCGGTGAACCCGTATTTCGATGTCGTGCTGGCCGACTGGCGGCAAGGGCGCTATCTGCACTTCAACGGTCTCGCGCGCTGGCTCGCGTGGGTCTGGCCGTATGCGGCGCTCGTGTGGCTGGCGTTTGTCGTCGAACGGGTGTGGCTGAGGCGGCGCACCGGGCGCGCTTGAAGCTTTAATCCGAGGTGCGGCGATGAAAGAACGAAGCACGGCGGCCAACGCGCAGTAGACGCGCTTGCTGCGGCAGCGGCCCCGGTTGCCGCTCGCTATAATCGTCGGCTACTGGCCGCGCGCTATGGGCGCGTCGCTCTGGCTGTGTCAAATATTGGCGCGCCTCAACCGGCCGTCAGCTATCGCCCCGTGCGCCAAAGCCGCGCGCCGCTGCGCGTAAGCGCGTTCTGCTGCACTATTGCCCTTCTGACAGTCTCCCTTCCCGCACATCATGGACTCCTTCTACAAGTACCACGTCTTCTTCTGCCTCAATCAGCGTGACCCGGGCGCGGAGCGTCCAAGCTGCGCGAACTGCAACGCGCAGGCAATGCAGGAGCACGCGAAAAAGCGCGTCAAGAAGCTCGGCTTGGCCGGCCCCGGCCAGGTGCGTATCAACAAGGCGGGTTGTCTCGATCGCTGCGAGCTCGGTCCGGCGCTGGTCGTCTATCCGGAAGGCGTCTGGTACACGTATGTCGACGAGAGCGACATCGACGAAATCGTCGACTCGCATCTTATGAACGGCAAGGTTGTCGAGCGTCTGAAAATCGATCAATAAGCGCCGCCATGAACGTACATACGAAGAAGTATCTGATCGACGGCCCGGTCGGCAAGATCGAGGTCGCACTGGATCTGCCCGACGAAGCGCGCGAAAACGGCGCGGCGCCGCGCGGCATTGCGCTCGTCGCGCATCCGCATCCGCTCTTCGGCGGCTCCATGGACAACAAGGTCGCGCAGACGCTCGCGCGCACACTCGTGCAGTTGAACTACGTGACGTATCGCTCGAATTTTCGCGGCGTCGGCGAAACGCAAGGTGAGCATGACGCGGGCATCGGCGAGCGCGACGACTTGCGCGCGGTGCTCGATCATATGCGCGAGCAAGCAGGGCAGGGCGAGTTGCCGCTCGTGCTGGCAGGCTTTTCGTTCGGCACCTTTGTGCTGTCGCACGTGGCCGCGAAGCTGCGCGAAGAAGGTCAGGAGATCGAGCGAATGGTGTTCGTCGGCACGGCGGCGAGCCGTTGGGAAGTCGCGCCCGTGCCGGAAAACACGCTGGTGATTCACGGCGAGACCGACGACACCGTTCCCATTCAGTCTGTTTACGATTGGGCGCGGCCGCAGGAATTGCCGGTTGTCGTGATTCCGGGCGCCGAGCATTTCCTGCATCGCAAGCTGCACATTCTTAAGCGGATCATCATCGAAGCGTGGCGGTGATTTTTACCGCGGCGCGCGTTTTCCGGGGTACAGGTACGCGCAAACGCATCATTAATCGGCCGCCATTGCGCGAAGTTCCGGGAATTGCACGCGTATAATGGGCGCTCTTTTTTGGGCGCAGCACGGCCTGTCCGGCAGTTCGCGCGACGCGTAGTTTCTTTCACGCGCGCAGCGGTGCCGGCTACGAGTGTGCTGCGCAAACCGATCGCGTGGCCGGAGGTCCAATGGGCGCCGAAGCCGTTGTTACGCAAGCCGTTATTGCGGTTAGACGCTCGCCGACCGGCTCTTCCAAACTCTGCGCTCTGCGCGCGTTGTATTTTTCTGCACGAATCGACCCTATGCGTTTTTCCAACTCCGGCCGCACGTCTTCCCCTTGCGTTGCTTCCTTTGTTTCCCCCGCGCTGAGCCGCGCATTGACGCTTGGCGTCGTGTTGCCCGCCACGCTCGTGACCAGCACGGCGTTCGCGCAAGTGCCGCCTCCGGCGGTAAACGCGCGCTCGTGGGTGCTCGTCGACGCGACCAGCAATCAGGTCCTCGCCTCGGGCAATCCCGACGAACGCGTGGAACCGGCTTCGCTCACCAAGCTGATGACGGCATACCTCGTCTTCGAAGCCCTGCAGACGAAGAAGATCACGATGGACCAGACGGTCACGCCGGGCGAAGCGGTGCGCCGCGTGCGCACCGACGAATCGCGCATGTTCGTCGAGGCTAACAAGCCCGTGACGGTGCACGATCTGGTGTACGGCATGATCGTCCAGTCGGGCAACGACGCGGCAATCGCGCTGGCCGAACTGGTGGGCGGCAGCGAAGCGCAGTTCGTCAACATGATGAACACCGAAGCGCAGCGCCTCGGCATGAAGCACACGCATTTCGCCGACGTGAACGGCATGCCCGACCCGCAGCACTACACGACCGCGGGCGACCTCGCGGTGCTGTCGGCGCGTTTGATCCGTGACTTCCCCGACTACTACAACATCTTCTCGGTCAAGGACTTCACGTACAACAAGATCAAGCAGCCGAACCGCAACCGTCTGCTGTGGATCGACCCGACCGTCGACGGCCTCAAGACCGGTCATACCCAAGCCGCCGGCTACTGCCTGATCGCGAGCGCGAAGCGTTCGCTGCCGGGCACGCCGGAAGCATCGCGCCGCCTCGTCTCGGTGATGATGGGCGAGACCAAGGAACACGACCGCGTGCAGGACAGCCTGAAGATGCTGAACTACGGCTACTCCGCATACGACACGGTGCGTCTCTATAAGGCGAGCCAGGTGGTCGGCACGCCGCGCGTCTACAAGGGTGCGCAGGACACGGTGCAGATCGGCGTGAAGAGCGATCAGTACATCACCGTGCCGAAGGGCATGGCCGACAAGGTCAAGCCGCAGATCGAGCAGATCGATCCGCTGATCGCACCGATCGCGAACGGTCAGCAGGTCGGCACCGCGAAGCTGGTCGCAGATGGCAAGGTGCTGGCGCAATTCCCGGTGGTCGCGTTGCAGGCCGTGCCGCAAGCGGGCGTGGTCGGCCGCGTGTGGGATTCGCTGATGCTCATGTTCAACAAGAAAAAGTAACGACCTGATCGCGATGACCGCTCTTCCCGATGTTTCGCCGGAACCGATCGTTTATCTGAACGGCGAAGTGGTGCCTTTGTCCGAAGCGCGCGTGCCGGTTCTCGACCGCGGCTTTATTTTCGGCGACGGTATCTACGAAGTCGCGCCGCTGTACGCGCATGCGGGTGGCCGCACGGCTTTCCGCTTCGAACAGCACCTGGCGCGCCTCGCGCGCTCGCTCGCGAAAGTCGGCATCGCCAATCCGTTCGACAATGCCGGCTGGCGCGCGCTGATCGAGCGCGTGGTCGCGGCCAACGAGGCCGAGGCCGGACTCGCCGCAGGTCAGGACGCGATTGCGTACATCCAGGTCACGCGCGGCGTCGCGAAGCGCGGCCACGCGTTTCCGGCCGGCATCCAGCCGACCGTTTTCCTGATGGTCACGCCGCTCAATCTGCCCGACGCCGCGCTGCGTGCAGAGGGCGTGCGTTGCGTGAGTGCCGAGGATCGCCGCTGGCTCAATTGCGACATCAAGTCGGTCTCGCTGCTCGGTAATGTGCTGATGGCGCAATACGCGGCGGAAAACGACGCATTCGAGACGATCCAGTTTCGTGACGGCATGCTGACCGAAGGGTCGTCGTCGAATGTGTGGGTGGTGAAGGACGGCGTGTTGTCAGCACCGCCGCGCAGCCAGAAGATCCTCGAAGGCATTCGCTACGGGCTCATCGAAGAGCTGTCGGCCGAATGCGGCATCCGTTTCGAAGTGCGCGAGATGAACGAAGCCGAAGTGCGCGCGGCCGATGAGATCATTCTCAGTTCTGCCACCAAGGAAGTGCTGCCCGTCACGCAGCTCGACAGCCAGCCGGTCGGCGAGGGCAAGCCGGGCGCGGTGTTTGCGGCGCTGTATGACGCGTATCAGCGAGCCAAGGCAAACGAGGCGCAAGAGGCGCAGCAAGGAGCAAAGAATGACCCCCGCGAACGAATCACTGTTTGATTTTCCCTGCGATTTCCCGATCAAGATCATGGGCAAATCGCATCCGGAGTTCGCCGAGACGATCATCACGGTGGTCCGGCAGTTCGATAGCGAAGTCGATGCCTCGCGCGTCGAAACGCGCCCGTCCAGCGGCGGCAATTACACCGGCCTGACGGTGACGGTGCGCGCCACGAGCCGCGAACATCTCGACGATATTTATCGCGCGCTCACCGGGCACCCGATGGTCAAAGTGGTGCTGTAAGCGTCACGTCGCATCACGTCACATTACGGCGCGACGCGCAACGCGTCCGCCGCCCCAGCCGCGCTTGCGGCCGGCCCAGCCTCGCAAGCCCGGTCGAAAAGCAGCTTGAACCGTCCCACTTCCCCGAATACCCAGTCCCGGAACGCCTTCACCCGCGCTGTTTCCAGTGCCTGCGGCGGGCAGATGAAGTAGTACTGCCACGGGCTCGGGCCGTCCACATTGAATAGCCGCACGAGGCGCCCCGCGGCGATCTCGTGCATCGCGAGTGAGCGGCGTGTGAGCGCGATCCCCTGACCGTCGATGGCCGCCTGCAACAGGTTCGACGAATCCTGATACAGCACACCGCGCTTCGGCTCGGGCCAATCCGTGAGGCCGGCGGCGTCGAACCACGGGCGCCACAGTTCGTCGTCGGAACGCAGCAGCGGAAGTTTGGCCAGGTCGGCCGGCGTTGTCGGCAGCTTGCCGCCGTTGAAATTCGGCGCGCACGCCGGAAAAAAGATTTCTTCGAGCAGAAGCTCCGAGTGCAGGCCCGGATACTTGCCGAAGCCGAAACGGATTGCCACGTCCACGTCGTCGCGCGCGAAGTCCGTCAGCGCGTTGGTGGACAGCAATTCGAGGTCCCATTGCGGATGTGCCTCGATAAAGCTGCCGACGCGCGGCGTCACCCAGCGCGCCGCGAACGACGACAACATGGACACCACCAGCCGCCGCTCGCGGTCGCCGGCGCGGAGTTCGCGCGTGGCGTCGGAGAGCGCGGTCAGCGCGGAGCGCACGTGATTGGCGTAGCGCCGGCCGGTTTCTGTTAGCCGCACGCGCTTGCCGTCGCGGGCGAACAGCGACACGCCGAGTTCGGCCTCCAGCGCGCGGATCTGATGGCTGACGGCGCCATGAGTGACGAAGAGTTCGTCGGCGGCGCGCGAAAAGCTCTCGTGGCGTGCGGCGGCTTCGAAGGCCTTGATCGCATTCAACGGCGGGAGATGGCGCAGCTCCATCGTAGTATTTCTCACATAGAGGTGAAAATTGATCGTTTTGCGTAAACCCTTGTCACGCCTACGATTGTAGCCATCAAACGACTTTTGGCGAGGGCATTATGCGAGAAGTTTCCTCTAGCATCGCGTATGAAATCCGTAGTGGCGAAACGCTTCCCCTGAGAGTGGCGCGCAGCACCAAGCTGGTCGTGCGTGGCGGCGCGGTCTGGGTGACGCGTAGCGACGATACCGAAGACTACTGGCTGCAGCCGGGCCACACGCTGAGATTGCGGCGTGGCGAACGGCTCTGGATCAGCGCAGAGGGCACGCCGCACGCGACGGTCGCGTTTTCGGTGCCGACGCGTTGCGACGAGCGCGCGTTGAACTGGTTCGCGCGGGTCGGCGAGCGTTTTGCAGCGCGAGTGCGCGGCGGCTGGCGCACAGTTTAGAGGCGCGCCCGACGGCGCTTCGCCCGCAGCCACTTCCGGCGGGGATTCCCAGATTTCGGTAAACTGCCGGGATCATGTCCGCCCCTCCGGTTCCTTCATCCCCATTGCCCCCAACGGCGCCGCTCACGCTGCGCTGGCGCGGCAGCGAACTCTACGAAGCCAGTTTCGAAGCAATGCGCGCGTTCACCGACGCGCGCACCGCCGATACGCCCGACGAAATCTGGCTCGTCGAACATCCGCCCGTCTTTACGCTTGGCCAAGCCGGCGATCCGGCACATCTGCTGGCTGCCGATAGCGCCATTCCCTTGGTCAAGGTCGATCGCGGCGGGCAGATCACGTATCACGGCCCGGGGCAGGTGGTTGCATACCTGCTGCTCGACTTGAAGCGCCGCAAGCTGATGGTGCGCGAGCTGGTCACGCGGATCGAGCAGGCCGTGATCGACACCCTCGCGGCGTATAATCTCGCCGGAGAACGCAAGGCGGGCGCGCCCGGCATCTATGTCGCGCCCGGGCCTGGCGCCGGATCGCATGCCGGCGCGAAGATTGCCGCGCTGGGCCTCAAGATCCGTAACGGCTGCAGCTATCACGGCGTCAGCCTGAACGTGAAAATGGATTTACGGCCGTTTCTGGCCATTAACCCTTGCGGCTACGCCGGGCTTGAAACAGTCGACATGGCAACGCTCGGCGTTGTGGCCGGCTGGGACGATGTGGCCCGCGCCCTTGCAGAACGCCTGACCGCAAACCTCGACGGCAGTCCCGCGGCCGTCGCCCAACCACAGGCCGGTGCCCTCACCGCCTGACTGGACCGAACGAATGACTGACGTTACCGCGAACCTCGCAGCTTCTCCCGCGCCGGAAGGCGTGCCGGCATCCGCTGCTGCTTACGACGCCACGGCGAAGCAGAAGGCGCAAGCCAAAACCGCCCGTATTCCGATCAAGATCGTCCCGATTGAAAAGCTGAAGAAGCCGGACTGGATCCGCGTCAAAGCGGCGACCGGCAACTCGCGCTTCTACGAAATCAAGCAGATTCTGCGTGAGCACAATCTGCATACGGTTTGTGAAGAAGCGAGCTGCCCGAACATCGGCGAATGTTTCGGCAAGGGCACGGCGACCTTCATGATCATGGGCGACAAGTGCACGCGGCGCTGCCCGTTCTGCGACGTCGGCCACGGCCGCCCGGACCCGCTCGACGCGGATGAGCCGGCGAATCTCGCCCGCACCATTGCCGCGCTGAAGCTGAAGTACGTGGTGATTACGAGCGTGGACCGCGATGATCTGCGCGACGGCGGCGCGGCGCACTTCGTGGAATGTATCCGTCAGACGCGCGAGCTGTCGCCGGACACGCGCATCGAAATTTTGACGCCGGACTTCCGCGGCCGTCTGGATCGTGCGCTCGGCATTCTGAACGCCGCACCGCCCGACGTGATGAACCACAATCTCGAAACGGTGCCGCGTCTGTATAAGGAAGCGCGTCCTGGTTCAGACTACGCGCATTCGCTGAAACTGCTCAAGGACTTCAAGGCGCTGCATCCGGACGTCGCGACCAAGTCCGGTCTCATGGTGGGCCTCGGCGAAACGGAAGAAGAGATTCTGCAAGTCATGCGCGACCTGCGCGAGCACGACGTGGACATGTTGACGATCGGGCAGTATCTGCAGCCGTCGGAACACCATCTGCCGGTACGCTCGTACGTGCATCCCGACACGTTCAAGATGTACGAGGAAGAGGCCTACAAGATGGGCTTCACGCACGCCGCAGTGGGTGCAATGGTTCGTTCGAGCTATCACGCCGATTTGCAGGCGCACGGAGCCGGCGTGGTCTGAGTATCTGATCCGCCAGCTTGAAGGAAGCCCGCATTTGCGGGCTTTTTTATGTCACGGTGACCAAGCGCCTGAGCGTTAGCGCAGCGCGTTGGCGACGCGCTTACCCCGCTACCGGTAGTACCGTGCGAGCAGCATGCAGAGGGATGCAAGCGTTAATTAGATGCGGCGAACGAGGCGGCCACCATCGCAGTCGTGACCGCTGACGGCCACATCAGCATTCCTTCCCGTCGTCCGGCGAGCGCCAGTCCATCGGCAATCGGCCGAATGGCCAGCTTCTTCTACCCCGCGCCGCGCGTTACGCAAAAAGCTCGATGACCGGCCAGCCGCGCTCATTCGCTATCGCACGTAACCGCGCATCCGGATTTGTCGCGACCGGATGCGTGACGCGTTCGAGCAAGGGAACGTCGTTGATCGAATCGCTATAAAACCAGCTCTGCGGAAAGTCCTGCAAACGGTGACCAAGTGAGCTCAGCCAGGTCTCCGTGCGCGTGATCTTGCCTTCGCGGAACGTCGGAACACCCATCGACGTGCCCGTAAAACGCGCCAGCGGATCACCGCCTTCAGTGTCGAGTTCAATTCCAAGAAGATGCTCGAAGCCGAGCGCCCTGCCGATCGGCGCTGTCACGAACACGTTCGTGGCCGTGACAATGCAGCACAGGTCGCCCGCTTCGACGTGACGCTGCACGAGCTCACGCGCTGCTGGCAGGATTGCCGGCGCGATCACTTCCTGCATGAACTGCGCGTGCCATGCGTCGAGTTGCTCGCGTGAGTGACGCGCGAGCGGCGCCAGCGTGTAATCGAGGTAGGAGGCCATGTCGAGCGTGCCGGCCACGTATTGCCGGTAATACTCGTCGATGTCTTGCGCATGGCGCGCCGCGCCTTCTATGCCGAGGCCGGCGATAAAGTGAGCCCACGCCTGGTCGCTGTCGAGCGGCAGCAACGTGTGGTCCAGGTCGAACAGCGCGAGATTGCGGCTCATCCGTCGTCCTTGTGATCAGGTGGTCGAAACGCCCTATGACCGGCATAAACGGGCACGTGGCGATTCACATCGTTGCGCGAGCGTATATTTAAAAGCACAAAATTACAATAAGGCAAAAATGTGCAACACTACTGTCATATACGCCCCGGGTGTCGGACGCGCGGCATGCGGTTCGGGTCATGGCAGCAGAGAATAAATGAGCAGTGCCTTATGTTGATCCTCCTTAACCTTCTGGCCGGCGTGGCACTGCTCGTGTGGGGCTCGCATATCGTGCGCACCGGCATCCTCCGCGTGCTCGGCGCCGATCTGCGCAGCGTGCTCGGGCACAGCACCCGCAGCCGCGGGCGTGCGTTCCTGTCGGGAGTCGGCGTCACCAGTCTCGTGCAAAGCAGTAACGCCACCGCGGTGATCGTCACATCGTTCGCGGCGCAAGGGCTCCTGCCGCTTACCAGTGGTCTCGCGATCATGCTGGGTGCCGACGTCGGCACGGCGTTGATGGCGCGGGTTCTCACACTCGATCTGTCCTGGCTGTCGCCAATTCTTATTCTGTTCGGCGTGCCGCTCTTTCTGTCGCGCAAGCAAACGCGTCTCGGTCAGGTCGGGCGCACTTTGATCGGGCTCGGCCTGATCCTGCTCGCGCTTCATCTGATCGTCCAGGCCGCCCAGCCGATGATGCAAGGCGCCGGCGTGCGCGTGATGTTCGGCGCATTGACCGGCGACACGATGCTCGATGCACTGGTCGGCGCTGCCTTCGCAATGCTGTCGTATTCGAGCCTCGCAGCGGTGCTGCTGACGGCCACGCTTGCATCGTCGGGCGTGATTTCGTTGAAGGTGGCACTGTGTCTCGTGATCGGCGCAAATCTCGGCAGCGGCTTGCTGGCGCTGCTGGGCGCGGCCGCGCAGAATGGAGGGGCGCGACGGCTCGCGTTGGGCAGCTTCGCCTTCAAACTGGCCGGCGCATTGTTGATTCTGCCGTTCGCGCCCCTGCTCGCGCGGGGACTGCCAGTGCTGATCGCGAATCCGCGCGAAGCCACGGTTGGCTTTCACCTGATCTACAACACGCTGCGTTGCTGCGCGTGCCTGTCGCTGATCGATCCGGTGGCGCGCATCTGCGTGCGGGTGTTGCCGGACAGGCCCATGCCGAACGGCGAATTGCGGCCGCTGCATCTCGACGCCGCCGCGCTGTCAACGCCGACGCTCGCGCTTGCAAATGCCGCGCGCGAGGTGCTGCGGATCGGCGATATCGTGCGCGCCATGCTCGACAACGTCGCCGAGCTGATTCATCATAACCATCTGGACACGGCGCGCGAAACGGTCCGCATGGACGACGACATCGACGAGCTCTACGCCGCTGTCAAGAATTACCTCACGCTGATCTCGCGCGAGCAGCTCGACGAAGCAGATAGCCGCCGTTGGACCGACATTATTTCGCTGACCATCAACCTGGAACACGCGGGCGACATCATCGAGCGGATAGTTGGAGATATCGAGGAAAAGAAGATCGCTCACCGTCTCTCGTTTTCGGAAGAAGGGCTGGGCGAACTGGACGACCTGCAAACGCGGCTCGTCAGCAATCTGCAACTCGGCCTGTCCGTTTTCCTGAACAACGATCTGCGTTGCGCCGAACGCCTGCTCGCCGAGAAAGAGCGTTTCCGCGATCTTGAGCGGGCGTATTCGTACCGGCATCTGGACCGGCTCGCCGGGCAGACGCTGCGCAGCATCGAGACCAGCGCATTGCATCTGGATCTGATCAGCGACATGAAGCGGCTCAACTCGCTGTTCTGTTCGACGGCTTATCCGGTGCTCGATGCCGCCGGCGCGCTGCACGACACGCGCTTGCGCAAGCGGGCGCTCGACACGATGCATGTGAAGGAATGAGCGGCAGGCGCCAGACGTCGAGCACGACGCAGGAAGCCGAAAACCTGACGCTTCACGCCAGAACCACTTCTTCCAGCTTCTTTTTCAACGCGGCGAAATCGGCGGCGTCGACGGCCTTCTTGTTGGTCACGAGCACGTCGATCCGCTCGACCGGGCAGTAGGAAATCCGGCTGCGCTGGCCAATCTTGCTGTAGTCGGCGAGGATCACCACGCGGTCCGCATTCGCGACCATCGCGCGCGCCACTTCCGTTTCGGCGTGGTCGTAATTGGTCGCGCCATGCCGGTAGTCGATGCCGACCGGCGACAGCAGCGCCAGGTCCCCACGATAGCGCTGAATATCGAGCACGGTGGTCGCGCCGGTGGTTGCCATCGCGCGGTCGCTGATCGTGCCGCCGAGCAGAATGACTTCGTTGCCCGCGTCGGCTTGCTCGGTCGCGCCGCGCAACTTCAACGCGACGTCGATTGAATTCGTCACGATGGTCAGGTTCGCAAGTTTCGCCAACTCCTCGGCGAGCGCGGCGGTCGTGGTGCCCGCGTCGATAAACAGCGTTTGTCCGCTCGCGATCAAGCCGGTCGCTGCCTTCGCGATGGCCGTTTTCGATTTCACGCGCATGTGCGCGCGCTCGGCGATCGGTGCTTCGTCGGCGGGTTTTATCGCGCCGCCATGCACGCGCCGCAATTCACCGAGCGCTTCGAGGTCGAGCAGATCGCGCCGCACCGTTTCGCGCGACACGCCAAGGTCCGCCATGATCCGTTCGGTCGACACCCGATGCAACGTCGACAACAACGCGCGTATTCTCTGATGACGGTCTTCCTGCCACATGCATTTTCCCTTGATGCGAATGCGCTCGCAGAACGTGTAAGAAACGTGTATTAACGGACGATTAACCGACGACATCGTGGACACGAATGTGTGTCCAGCCGATGTCAAGCGTACTACTTTAGTCCGATTGTGTTGTATTTTTTTGGCAGCTTGCAACTTTGTGTATTTGACTTTAGCCTTCGCAAATTGAAGTACCGCGCCTGTTCCGAACATCGAATGTTCGAATGGAAAGTTTAATGTCCGCTTCCGCGCATTTGCGCGGCGTTTTCTGGCAAGACCGCATACGTCGGCGCATATCAACCTGCTCTATCTGAATGAAAGGTTACGAGACGTGGGAAACGGGATCGATCGCGCATCATCTGCAGAGTGGCCGTATCCGCCGCTCGTTGCGCACCGCTGCGGCGGCACGCTCGCGCCCGAGAACACGCTTGCCGGTTTCGATGCCTGCGTGCGCTACGGTTACCGCATGGTCGAGTTCGACGCCAAACTCTCCGCCGACAACCAACTCTTTCTGCTGCACGACGACACGCTGGAGCGCACCACCAAC
The DNA here is from genome assembly GCF_002879865.1 of Paraburkholderia rhynchosiae. Taxonomy (GTDB): domain Bacteria; phylum Pseudomonadota; class Gammaproteobacteria; order Burkholderiales; family Burkholderiaceae; genus Paraburkholderia; species Paraburkholderia rhynchosiae. The sequence goes on along the minus strand of NZ_PNXY01000006.1, from coordinate 92,866 downwards.
GGCTACGGCGCCGCGGCGATCTACTCGTGGGCGCAGCTTTCCGCGCTCGACGCTGGCGCCCGGTTCGCGCCGCAATTCGCCGGCACACGTCTGCCGACGCTAGCCGATGCGGCCGCGCGTTGCGCGCGCGACGGCATTGCGGCCAACATCGAAATCAAGCCCTGCGCCGGCCGCGACGAAGTCACCGGCCGCCTCGTCGCGAGCGGGGCGCTGACGTTGTGGCAAGGGCAAACGCCGCCGCTGTTGTCATCCTTTTCGTTCGATGCGCTTGCGGCCGCGCGCGACGCGGCGCCTTCATTGCGGCGCGGCATGCTGTTCGAAGAAGTGCCTGCTGACTGGCTGCGGATCGTGCGCGAGTTGGACTGCGTATCGCTGCATGCGAGCCATCGTTATCTGACCGAGCCGCTGGTCGCCGGGATTCGCGCGGCCGGGCTGCATGTGCTGGCCTACACGGTGAACGACCCGGCGCGTGCGCAACTGCTCGCGCAATGGGGCGTCGACATGATTTGTACAGATCGCATAGATAGACTGCAACACGACATGCTCTGAGCGCCGGATCCGGCGAAAGCATGGCGTGGGCGCGCAAGCATGGATGCAAGCACGGACGCAAACGCGGGATGCAAAAGCGGACGCAATTGCGGATGACTCGCGCACTTTGGCTCGAATTAGAAATTTTCCAAACGTAGCAATTTCGGCAGAGGATGGGGAAAACTATGAACCGCACCGTGTTAGCTCGCATACTTTCGATGTCGGCCGCCGCGGGCGTCGCCGCCGCTGGCGCGAGCAGCGCTTGCGCCGCGCCGCTCGACGCACTGGTCGCCGCCGCGAAGCAGGAAGGTCAGCTCACCGTGATCGCGTTGCCGCACGACTGGTGCAACTACGGGCAACTCGTCGCGGGCTTTCAGAAGAAATACGGCATCAAGATCAACGAGCTGAATCCGGACGCCGGTTCCGGTGACGAAGTGGAAGCCATCAAGGCGAATAAGGGCAACAAGGGTCCGCAAGCGCCCGACGTGATCGACGTGGGTCTGTCGTTCGGACCGACCGCGAAGGCGGAAGGGCTGTTGCAGCCTTACAAGGTCTCGACATGGAATTCGATTCCCAAGGAATCGAAGGATGCCGACGGCTACTGGTACGGCGACTACTACGGCGTGCTCGCGTTCGAAGTGAACGCTGACATGATCGACAAAGCGCCGTCCGACTGGAGCGACCTGCTCAAGTCCGACTATAAGAACGCGGTCTCGCTCGCAGGCGACCCGCGTTCGGCGAACCAGGCGATCCAGGCGGTCTATGCAGCCGGCCTGTCGCAGAGCAAGGGCGACGCCGCCAAGGCGGACAAAGCCGGCCTCAAATTCTTCGGCGACCTGAACAAGAGCGGCAACTTCGTGCCGGTGATCGGCAAGGCCGCTTCGCTCGCGCAAGGCACAACGCCGATCGTCGTCCGTTGGGATTACAACGCGCTCGCCGACCGCGATACGCTGAAAGGCAATCCGAAGGTTCAGGTGGTGATTCCGAAAACGGGCGTGGTGGCCGGCGTCTATGTTCAGGCGATCAGCGCTTACGCGCCGCATCCGAACGCCGCCAAGCTGTGGATGGAATATCTCTATTCCGACGAAGGCCAGATCGGCTGGTTGGCCGGCTATTGCCACCCGATGCGCTACAACGAACTCGTGGCCGGCAAGAAGGTGCCGCAAGCGCTACTCGACAAGCTGCCGCCGCCGTCGTCGTATAAGAACGTGGTGTTCCCGACGCTCTCGCAACAGGACGCGTACAAGGAAACCATCACGAAGCATTGGGACGAAGTGGTCGGCGCGAACGTCAAGTAAGCGCGACGGTAGTTCCTAGCGTGAAGTCATGCCGCCGCGTGCGTCGTTCAATACAGACTATGAACGGCCGCGCGCGGCGTTAGCCAGAATGCCCAAAGGGTGAGCTATGAGCGCTTCATCGGATGCCGGGTCGGTGCAGCCGGAATTGCTGGTTCCGCCTGTGCCCACTCCAACGCCTCGCGTCAACGGTCCGGGCCGCGCGTCGCAGATGCTGACCTGGATCGGCGTCGTGCCGTTCTTTACCTTCGCACTGCTGTTCCTGATTCTGCCGACCGGCTTTCTGATGATCGGCGCGTTTCAGGATTCGCAAGGCCACTTCACGCTCGCCAATCTGCGCGGCCTGTTCCAGCCGTCCGTGATGGACGCCTACTGGATCAGCTTCAAGGTGAGCGCGGCGTCGTCGCTCGGCGGCGCGCTGATCGGCTCGCTGCTCGCGTGGGCGGCGGTGCAGGGCAAACTTCCCGGCTGGATTCGTCCGACGTTGATGACGTTCTCCGGCGTCGCGTCGAACTTTGCCGGCGTGCCGCTCGCGTTCGCTTTCATCTGCACGCTCGGGCGCGTCGGGCTCGTTACCGTGTTGCTGAAAAAGTATCTCGGCTTCAATCTGTATTCGACAGGCTTCAGCATTCTCAGCTTCTCCGGGCTCACGCTGACCTACCTGTACTTCCAGATTCCATTGATGGTGTTGATCGTCACGCCCGCGCTCGACGGCCTGAAACGCGAGTGGCGCGAGGCATGCGATTGCCTCGGCGGCACCGCGTATCAGTACTGGCGCCACGTCGCGCTGCCGGTGCTATGGCCGAGCGTGCTCGGCGCGACGCTGCTGCTGTTCGCCAATGCGTTCGGCGCGGTGGCCACGGCTTACGCGCTGACCGGCAGCTCGTTGAACATCGTGCCCATCCTGCTGTTCGCGCAGATTCGCGGCGACGTCATGCACAACCAGAATCTCGGCTACGCGCTCGCGCTCGGCATGGTGCTCGTGACAGGTCTTTCGAATGGCGGCTACATCTGGCTGCGCTCACGTGCTGAAAGGGGACGTCGATGAAAAGCCAATCGCGTGTGGGAGCGTGGACCGCGATGGTGGTCGGTTCGCTGTACTTCCTGATCCCGTTGATCGCCACGGTCGAATTCAGTCTGCGGATGAAGCGCGGCACATACAGCTTCGAGGCTTACAGCGTCGTGCTGAGCGATCCGCGTTTTCAGGCCTCGTTCGGCTATTCGATTCTGATGGCGCTGTTGACGATCGTCGTGGGCGTGTTGCTGGTGGTGCCGACCGCTTACTGGGTGCAGTTGCGCTTGCCGAAGCTGCGGCCGGTCGTCGAATTCATCACACTGTTGCCGCTCGTCGTGCCGGCTATCGTGATCGTGTTCGGCTATCTGCGCATCTATAACAGCAGTTCGATTCTGCCGCTCACCGGCAACGAGCGCGCGACCGATCTGCTGCTGGTGTTCGGCTATGTAACACTCGCGCTGCCGTACATGTACCGCGCGGTGGACGCCGGTCTGCGCGCGGTCGACGTGCGCTCGCTCACCGAAGCCGCCGAATGTCTGGGCGCGAACTGGCCGACGATTCTCTTCAAGGTGATCTTCCCGAATATCCGCTCGGGCATTCTGTCCGGCGCGTTTCTCACGTTCGCGGTGGTGATCGGCGAGTTCACGCTGGCGAGCCTGCTCGATAGGCCCGCGTTCGGCCCATACCTGCAATTGATCGGCGCGAATCGCGCGTATGAGCCGTCGGCGCTTGCGATCATCGCGTTCATGATTACCTGGGCGTCGATGGGCTTGATCCAGGTGTTCGGCTCGGCGCGCGCGTTGAGCGGCCAGAAGGTTTGACCCGCTGAGCCCGACGCGCCGAGTCTGATGAACCAGATTTGACGTGCTGAATTTGACGTACCGAGTTTGACCCACTGAGGCAGCGAATCATGGCATTCCTTGAGATCGAAAATCTGCATAAGTCCTTCGGGGCGAACATCGCACTGCATCACTTCGATATGAAGATCGAGCGCGGCGAGTTCATCACGTTTCTCGGGCCGTCGGGCTGCGGCAAGACGACCGTGCTGCGGATGATTGCCGGCTTCGAAACGGCGACACGCGGCGTCATTCGGCTCGATAACAAGGACGTCACCCACCTTCGCACGCGGCAACGCAAAGTCGGCATGGTGTTTCAGTCGTATGCGCTGTTTCCGAACATGACGGTGGCCGAGAACATCGGCTTTGGGCTGAAGATCACGCATCGGCCACAAGCGGAGATCGACCAGCGCGTCGAAGAGATGCTGCACCTCATCAAGCTCCCGCAACTCGGTGGCCGTTATCCGTGGCAACTGTCCGGCGGTCAGCAGCAACGGGTCGCGCTGGCGCGCGCGTTGGCGGGCAAGCCGCAAGTATTGCTGCTCGACGAGCCGCTGTCTGCGCTCGACGCGAAGATCCGCATTTCGTTGCGGCAGGACATTCGAGCGTTGCAGCGCGAGCTGGGCATCACGTCGATTTTCGTCACACACGATCAGGAAGAGGCGCTGTCGATTTCCGACCGCATCGTCGTGATGAACGAAGGGCGGGTCGAACAGATCGGCTCGCCGTCGGAGATTTACAACTATCCGCGCACGCGCTTTGTCGCGTCGTTCGTCGGCACGCTGAACATTCTGGCGGGACATGTGATCGATCCCGCGACCGGCAAGATGATCGTGGACGGTCAGGAACTGATCACCACGCAGGAACTGCCGGCCGGCGATGCGGGCAAGAAGCGTCTGCTCGCGTTGCGCCCGGAAGCGATCGTGCTCGAACCCGCGGCGCCTGGCCGCAACACGCTGAGCGCGACCGTCGAAGACGTGAATTTTCTCGGCGCGGTGGTGCGGATCAGAACGCGCGTGAAAGACGCGGTGATTTCGCTCGACGTCTTCAACGATCCGAACCGCGGTTTACCCGAGCGAGGGCAGCCGGTGTCGCTCGGTTTCTCGCATGAAAATCTCCTGGTGCTCGAAGAAGGCGGCGCTTAAAAACTGGCAAAAGCCCGCCAGTCAAGGCTTCGGGTTTTCCCGGGGCGGCGGCGCCGGCGGATTCCGGTTTTCCCGACGCACGTCGTCCGGATTTCCGGAATGCCGGACGCCTCGCGCAATGCGTCGAGAAAAATAGCTTTGGAATCAATGACATGCGGTGGGCATCAAGCTGGCACCGACCTTGCAAATTAGATAACGCGGCCGCAACGGTCCGACAACTAAAGCAAGGAGACAACGATGTCTGATTTCCCTTCCCGGTATTTCTGAATTCGTCGTCTTGTCGCGGCCTAATGCCGTGCACAGGCGTGACGATCATTCGTTCGCATGATGCGCAGCGTGGCAGGCCATGGGCTCACCCACATCGCAGGAAACATCGTGAAGAAACCTATCCATAAAATGCTGTACGTCCAGGTGATCGTGGCGATCATCATCGGTATTGCGCTCGGACATTACTATCCGAACCTCGCCGTCGACATGAAACCCCTCGGCGACGGCTTCATCAAGCTGATCAAGATGGTGATCGGACCGATCATCTTCTGTACGGTCGTGACCGGCATCGCGGGCATGGAGGACATGAAGAAGGTCGGGCGCGTCGGCGGCAAGGCGCTGCTGTACTTTGAAATCGTCTCGACGTTTGCGCTGGTGCTCGGCCTGATCGCCACGCACGTGCTGAAGCCGGGCGTCGGCTTCAACATCGACCCGGCCACGCTGGACGGCAAGGCAGTCGCTTCGTACGCCGCCAAGGCGCACGGTCAGACGACGGTCGACTTCCTGATGCACCTCATCCCGGATACGCTCGTCTCCGCGTTTGCACAGGGCGAGATCCTGCAGATCCTGTTGATCGCGCTGCTGTTCGGTGCGGTGCTCGCGACGGCGGGTGAGAGGGGCAAGGTCGTCACGAACTTCATCGACGGACTCTCGCACGTGCTGTTCGGCATCGTGCGCATCATCACGAAGCTGGCGCCGATCGGCGCGTTCGGCGCGATGGCGTTCACCATCGGCAAGTACGGCATCGGCTCGCTGCTGCCGATGCTCAAGCTGATCGGCACGTTCTATCTGACGTCGATCGTGTTCGTGGTGGTCGTGCTGGGCATCATCGCGCGTGCGGTGGGCTTCAACATTCTGCGTTTTGTCGCGTATATCAAGGAAGAGATGCTGATCGTGCTCGGCACGAGCTCGTCGGAAGCCGCGCTGCCGCAACTGATGCTGAAGCTCGAAAAGCTCGGCTGCTCGCGCTCGGTGGTAGGCCTCGTCGTGCCGACCGGTTACTCGTTCAACCTCGACGGCACCAATATCTACATGACGATGGCCGTGCTGTTCATCGCCCAGGCGACGAACACCGACCTCACGTGGGCGCAGCAGCTCACGCTGCTGGCGGTGACGATGCTGACGTCGAAGGGCGCAAGCGGCGTGACGGGCGCGGGCTTCATCACGCTGGCCGCAACGCTGGCTGTGGTGCCGACCATTCCGCTGTCGGGCATGGTGCTGATTCTCGGCATCGACCGCTTCATGAGCGAATGCCGTGCGCTGACGAACATCGTCGGTAATGGCGTGGCGACTGTGGTCGTGTCGGCGTGGGAAAAGGAACTGGACCGCAACAAGCTGAACGCCGCGTTGCGCGGCGACGTGGCGGTCAAAGAGCCGGCCGGCGTCTGAGCCCCGCATCGTCTCGTATTGTCTGAAACGCGTGACGTTTGCGGCCGCGGACACCAGCACATGCAACCGGTGATCGCCCGCCCAACTGAAGCGCCGTCGGCCGAGGAAGCTCACGCCGACGGCGCTTCGCCTTATGCCACAATATCCGATCACAACCGACCGGATATTGCCAACGTGACGCGCCGCCTGCTGATCCTCTTCGCGCTCGTCGCCGGGCTCGTTGCGGCGTGCGGGCTCACCTATAGCATCGCGTGGCAAAGCGGAATCGACAGTTTGCGGCGCAATGCCGCGGGGCGCGTCGACCGCACTGCCAGTTCGCTCAAGAGCACGCTCGAGCGCTATGAATCGCTGCCATATCTGCTCGCGGAACATCCGATCGTGCAGGACGTGCTGGTCGATCCGTCGCCCGCCAATGTCGAGCGTGCCAATCTCTACCTCGAAGACCTGAACCGCCACGCGCGCGCGACGGTCACCTACATCATTCCGCTCGACGGCTATTGCGTAGCCGCAAGCAACTGGCACGGGCCGGGCAGCTTCATCGGCGCAGGCTATCAGTTCCGGCCGTATTTCGTCGATGCAATCAAAGGCGGCGTGGGCCGCTTCTTCGGCATCGGCACGATTTCGCAGGCGCCGGGCTACTACATCTCGCAGCCGGTGCGCCGCGAAGGCAAGATCGTCGGCGTGGCCGTCGTCAAACTCGATCTCGAATGGTTCCAGGGCGCTGATGCATACGAGCCGCTGCTCGTCACCGACGACCACGGCGTGATCTTTCTGTCTTCCGTGCCGGCGTGGAAATATCACACGATACGGCCGTTATCGGGCCAGGTCGCCGATTCCATCTATCAGGCGCGGCAATATGCGCAGCAGCCGATTGCGCCGCTGCCGGTGACGATCGAGCGCACGCTCGAAGGCAACGCGCAAATCGTGCGCATCGGCGGCGGGCGCTATGCGCCGCGCTATCTCGCATCGCGTCGCGGCATGGGCGAACCGGACTGGCATCTGATCACGATGGCGCCCGTCAGTCCCGTGGATGCCGACGCGCGCAACGCGACCATCGTCACGGGGTTCGGTTATGTGTCGCTCGTGTTGCTTGCGTTCTACTGGCGAATGCGCCGTGCGCGCGTGCGCGAGGTGATGCGCAGCCGGTCGCTACTGCAAAAGGCGTACGCTGAGCTGAACCAGCGCGTTGCGGAGCGCACCGCCGACCTGTCGCAAGCGAACGAGCAATTGCAGAAGGAAGTCGCCGAACGCACGCGCGCCGAGCAGGAATTGCGCGCCGCGCACGACGAGCTGATCCAGGCGAGCAAGCTCGCGGCGCTCGGTCAGATGGCGGCTGGCATCACGCATGAGTTGAATCAGCCGCTCGCCGCATTGCGGGGCTTTTCGGACAACACGCGCGTGTTGCTGGAGCGCGGTGACCAGGCATCGGCGCGAGAAAATCTCGAAGCGATTGCGGCGCTCACCGAGCGCATGGGCAAGATCACCAATCAACTAAAGCTGTTCGTCGGACGCGCGCGGCCGCGCAGCGCCCGTGCGCCCGTCGTGCGGGCGCTGCGCAATGCCGTCGCGCTGTTGCAAAAGCGTTTGCAGGGCGTCGAACTCGAACTCGCCGTGTTCGATGTGGACAGCGGCGTGCGCGAGCCGCTGGATCTCGCCGACGATCATCCCGAGCTGATCGCTCATTGCGACGACCTGCGCCTTGAACAGGTGCTGATCAACCTGCTCGGCAATGCGCTCGATGCGACTGCCGGCATGAGCCCGCCGCGCATTTCGGTGCAGATCGAGGTTGCCGCGGAGAGCCTGTCGTTCGCGGTCAGCGACAATGGTCCCGGCATTCCCGAAGACGTCTTGCCGCGCCTTTTCGAACCGTTCTTCACCACGAAGGAGATGGGTCAGGGGCTCGGTCTCGGGCTGGCGATTTCGTCGTCGATCGCGCGCGATTGCGGCGGCACGCTGGTGGCGCGGAACGTGTCGAACGGGCCGAACGGGACCGACTTGCCGGAAGGCGGTGCATTATTTGTGTTGACGCTGCGCCGCGCACGCGTGCAGACGAGTCACACTGCGGACCCGCTCACCACGGGCTCCTGAATCGATGAGAACAACATGCTGAACGACGGCTTGCAAGTGCTGTACATCGAAGACGACGAACTCGTGCGGCGCGCCAGCGTTCAGAGTTTGCAACTGGCCGGTTTTAACGTGATCGGCCATGCGTCGGCGGAATCCGCGGCGAAGTCGATCAGCGCGGACTTTTCCGGCGTCATCGTCAGCGATATCCGGCTGCCCGGCGCAAGCGGTCTCGATCTACTCGCGCAGTGCCACGAACGGGCGCCCGATGTGCCGGTGATTCTCGTCACCGGTCACGGCGATATTTCGATGGCGGTGCAGGCGATGCGCGACGGCGCATATGACTTCATCGAAAAGCCGTTTGCTTCGGAGCGTCTGATCGAAACCGTGCGGCGCGCATTGGAGCGGCGCAAGCTCGTGCTCGAAAACCTCGCGCTGCGCCGTGAGCTGGCTGGGCAAAACACGGTCGCGCCGCGGATCATCGGCCGCAGTCCGGCGATCGAACAGGTGCGGCGTCTCATTGCGAATGTCGCGCCGACCGACGCGTCCGTGCTGATCAACGGTGACACCGGCGCCGGCAAAGAATTGATCGCGCGCAGTCTGCATGAGTTGTCGCCGCGCCGTGACAAGCCGTTTATCGCGGTGAACTGCGGCGCGTTGCCCGAGCCGATGTTCGAGTCCGAGATGTTCGGCTACGAGCCGGGTGCGTTCACCGGCGCGGCCAAACGCCGGATCGGCAAGCTCGAGCACGCGTCGGGCGGCACGTTGTTTCTCGACGAAATCGAAAGCATGCCGCTCGCCTTGCAGGTCAAGCTTTTGCGTGTGCTGCAAGACGGCGTGCTCGAACGCCTCGGCTCGAATCAGCCGATTCGCGTGAATTGCCGCGTGGTCGCGGCGGCGAAAGGCGACATGGCGGAACATGTCGCGGACGGCTCGTTCCGTCGCGACCTGTTGTACCGGCTGAATGTGGTGACGATCGCGCTGCCGCCGCTCGGCGAGCGTCGTGAGGACATTGTGCCGCTCTTCGAACATTTTCTGCTGGACGCGGCGGTGCGTTATCAGCGCCCCGCGCCGATTCTCACCGACCGTCAGCGGGCGAGCCTGATGCAGCGCGATTGGCCGGGCAACGTGCGGGAACTGCGCAATGCGGCGGACCGTTTCGTGCTCGGCGTCGCCGAGGATCCCGTCATGTCTTTCGGCGACGAAGGCGCGCCGACGCAGCCGCTCAAGGAACGCGTCGAGCAATTCGAGCGGGCGGTGATCTCGGAGGCGTTGGAGCAAAGCGGCGGCGCGGTCGCCGTCGCAGCGGACAAGCTGCAACTCGGCAAGGCCACGCTTTACGAGAAGATCAAGCGATATGGCCTGGCCGCCAAAGGTGAAGGGGAGAAGTGAAACAAGAAACGCCGGCAATGCCGGCGCTTTCGATCGAGCTTTCGGCCCGTTTCGCTCGGGCTTGGTCGCGCGTGCGGTGCCGTTACGCTCAAGCGGCGTTTAGCGCCTTTTCCAGCAACTGGTCGAGTTCAGCGAACTGCGGCTCGCCGACATAGCGCTTCAGAATTTTGCCGTCCTTGTCGACCAGGAAGGTGGTCGGTGTGAGCTGGACGTTGCCGAACTGCTTCGCAGCCGAGCCGTCGTCCATCGCGACCTTGAACGGCAACTGGCGCGTTTGCGTGTAGTTGGTCACGTACATGGGTGCGTCGTAGCTCATTGCCACCGCGACGAATTCAAGCCCTTTGCCTTTGAAGCGGTTATAGGTCTGGACCATCTGCGGCATTTCCTTCATGCAGGTGTCGCAGCTCGTCGCCCAGAAGTTGACGAGATAGACCTTGCCTTTCAGATCGGCGGTGGTGACCTTCTGGCCGGAGAGCAGCGTGAACGTTGCGTCGGGCACGCGCTGCTGGCCGGCAAAAGCGAAATAGCCGGCGACGCCGATCGCAATCGCCACAGCGGCGATGATCAGGTAGCGAAGCGGGTTCGCGCGCGCGACAGCGGTGGACGTGGTGGTGCTCATGAACGGAACCTCGAGAGTCGCGCAACGGCGCGGAACAGTGCGTCGGCTCGGGCTGTGCGCCCGGCGCAGCTTGGCCTGCTTATTGTAGCCCTATTCCGGCGAGGCGGCAGCGAGCGTCCATCCGCGGGCAGTCCGTTGGCTGGCAGCGGATAATGGCGTTTTACCTTGACGTCATCCGGCGCCTCGTTGCCATGCTCCAGACAGTTTTTCGCGTTGTTCTACAGTTCACTCGACATCCCTCGTGTCTTTCCTTCGGTCTCTATTCACCTCGCAATTGCGCGGGCGACACTGCGTCCCGCCGGCGGCGCACGCGTTCAGCCATTCGCGCGGCGGCTTGTGCACTCGCTATTGGCGCCGCGCTGAGCGGCTGCTCGCCCACGTTTGACTGGCGCACCATCATGAACAACGACAATGGCTACACCGTCGATCTGCCGGCGAAGCCTCGCAACGACGAGCGGGCGGTTCAGATCGACGGCACGCCCATGCAGATGTCCATGCAGATGGCCGAAGCCGGCGACGCCGTGTTCGCGGTCGGTACGGTCGTGCTGCCGGACGAGAACGACGCCACGCAACGCAAGGCGCTCGACTTTCTGCGCAGCGGCCTTGCCCGGAACGTCGGCGCGGCCCCCGACGCGCACGCCGTGCAGATTCCGCTCGCAGCCGGCGGCAAGGTGTTGGGTCTGGAAATGAAACTGAGCGGACGAGCCGGGTCAGATCATGAGGCGCGCACTGTGTATGCGCGGCTAGTGGCGCGAGGGCGGCATGCGTATCAGGCGGCGATCATTGCTTCGAAGCCGCTACAGCAGGAACAGGTCGACCAGTTTTTTTCGTCGTTCCAGTTGTACTGAAAACGGTAGTTTTGGCCGGTTCCGGATCTGCGCGGAGCCGCACACGCAGTGAAAGTTCCTTCGTAGCTTCATGAGCTAATTCGCGGTTTACGTTGACGTTTTATGCTTGCGTCTGCTTCCTGTGGATAACTCTGTTGAGAACTGCGCGTTTTCTGGCGCAGATGCCCGTCCTGCGGGCATTCTGTCAGTCGGCGCTGGTGCTGGGGGGAATAAAAAAATGTTTTAAATCAAGGCCCTCACGATGCGCCTTACGGTTTGCCTTTCAGATGTTTCTAAATCTGTCTGGAACGCGCACGTGTGCATAAGTCAAGTCTTGACAGCATATTTTTCTCCTTACCGAGAGCCAAAAGCGCGCCGATACTGGATTGCCTCGCCGACCTGCGCGGCGCTCGGCATGCTGGCGCCCGCGAGGTCCGCGATGGTTCGTGCCACCTTCAGGACCCGGTAGTAGGCGCGTGCCGACCAGCCGAAGCGTTCACCCGCCTCGCGTAGCAGGGCTTCGCCCGCGGCGTCGGGACGGCAGACCTCGTCGACCTCTTTCCCGCTCAACTCCCGGTTGGTTTTGCCTTGCCGGGCCAATTGCCGCTCGCGCGCGGCATTCACGCGGGACGCGATGACCGCGCTCGTCTCGCCGGCAACCTTCGACCTCGCTGACAATTCCGCCGACGTGAGCGCCGGCACTTCAAGTTGAATGTCGATGCGATCGAGCAGCGGACCCGACAATTTGCGCAGATAGCGGGCCGCAATCTCCGGCGTGCAGCGGCAACGTCCGTTGGGATCGCCCCGCCATCCGCATGGACACGGGTTCATCGCCGCGATCAACTGGCAGGCAGCGGGAAAATCGGCTTGCAGCGCGGCGCGCGAGATCGTGATGCGGCCCGCTTCCAACGGCTCGCGCAGGGTCTCGAGCACGGCGCGGTCGAACTCGGGAAGCTCGTCGAGGAACAGTACGCCTAAGTGAGCCAGCGTGATCTCGCCCGGTTGCGGCGGATTGCGCCCGCCGACCAGCGCGGCCGCGCTCGACGAATGATGCGGCGCCCGAAATGGCCGCTGGCGCCATTGCGCCGGCGTGAAACCCGTCCGGCTCGCGGACAGCAACGCGGCCGAACTGAGCGCTTCGTCGTCGGTCATGGAAGGCAGCAGGCCTGGCAAACGGGCGGCCAGCATTGACTTGCCGGCGCCGGGCGGCCCGATCAGCAGGACATGGTGCCCGCCGGCCGCGGCGACTTCCAGTGCGCGACGAGCACCCCGTTGGCCGATGACATCGCCCATGTCGGGCACAGCGACGGGCGTGACGTCGGCGAGATCGGGCGCGGCGACTGGATAGAGGCGGGCGTCGGGCGCTTCGGCGAGATGCGCGCATAGCGACGGCAGATCGCTCGCGCCATACACATCCACACCGGGCACAAGCGCCGCTTCCGCTGCGCTCGCGGCGGGAAGGTAAAGCTGCGGATTGCGATGTGACGGCGGTTGCTCGGTCGCGCATTCCACGGGTGTCTCATACGCTGCCGCGCTGCGCGCCGTGCCGCAGGCCATCGCGAAAGCGCCGCGCATCGGACGCAGCGCGCCGGTCAGCGAAAGTTCGCCTGCGAATTCGCGATTGAGCAGGGACTCCGCTGGAATCTGGCCGCTCGACGCGAGAATGCCCAAGGCGATCGGCAGATCGAAGCGGCCGGATTCCTTCGGCAAATCGGCCGGAGCGAGATTGACAGTGATGCGCCGCACGGGAAAATCGAAGCCGCAGTTTTGCAGCGCCGCGCGTACGCGCTCGCGGCTTTCGCGGACTTCCAGATCAGGAAGCCCGACGATCGAAAAAGAGGGTAATCCGTTGGCGAGGTGAACCTCGACGGTTACTTCTGGCGCGCGGCCAGAGGCCGGCGCGCGACTGCGCACCACGGCAAGCGACATGTTTTCTCCCGTCGGACGGCGCGCCGGGGGCGCGCTCGAATCCCCTAATACGCTGATGACGTCACGGCTCGCTTGCCTGTGATGTGCAGCTCTACGCAGCTCCTGCTGCGAGCAGAAGCGTCAGGAGGTTTGGCTTGTGACGGGCAGCTTCTGCTCGAGCTCGGCGACGCGGCGCTCCAGCTCTTCCAGCCGGGCGCGAGTGCGCACCAGCACTTGCGTCTGGGTATCGAATTCCTCGCGCGTGACCAGATCGAGCCTTGAGAAGCCTTGCGACAGCATGGCTTTCATATTGCGTTCGACGTCTTTGGCCGGCGAGTTTTTGAACAGCTCGCTCATGCGGGCCTGAATGTCGTTAAAAACATCGTTCGGTTGTTTCATGGTGTTCCCCTTGGTGCACAAAAATTGTGCGCGTTTCGTTACGTCTGTGCCTGGCGTCGGGCGATGCGCCGTATTGGTGCGTACCGCGGGGCCGCCCTGCGCGGCATGAGCCCCTTTGGTGCGCGCCGCGGCGTTCACATCCTGCGGACACTCTAGCAACGATCCCTGCGCCACGCCACTGCGCGAGCCAACGTTGGCCATCCGGACAAGGGCGGTTGCGCTCTTCGCGAGGCCCGCCTGGACGCAGTCTGACACAACATGGCATGCGAGTTGCTGTTACTGCCCCGCGCGCACTGCCGGCGCCTTTTTCGGGCAGTGCAACGAGACCATGCGGAAGGGTTACAGGTACCAACCAGGTTGACGCAAACGGGTTACAAACGGGTTACGGATACGCAACGGGTTACGCAACTAAGCGAGGGATTTCATGAAACTCATCACCGCAATCATCAAGCCGTTCAAGCTCGATGAGGCGCGCGAAGCCTTGTCGGCGATCGGCGTCTCGGGCATCACGGTAACCGAGGTCAAGGGCTTCGGCCGTCAGAAGGGCCATACGGAGCTGTATCGCGGCGCTGAATACGTCGTCGATTTTCTGCCGAAGGTGAAGATCGAGGCGGCTGTCTCGGACGACATCGTCGACCAGGCGATCGAGGCGCTCGAACGCGCGGCGCGCACCGGCAAGATCGGCGACGGCAAGATTTTCGTCACGCCAATTGAGCAGGTGATCCGGATTCGCACCGGGGAAACCGGCGCGGACGCTCTGTAATACCAAAAGATAGCGACACAGATAGCGACAAGAGGAAACGAAAGATGCGCAAATTATTGATGTCCTTGCTGATGGCCGGTTCGCTGCTCGCGGGCGGTATCGGCGCCGCCCTCGCGGACGACGCTTCCGCCCCCGCAGCCGCCTCGGCCGCTGCTTCCGATACGGCCGCAAGCGCGCCGGCACCGGAGGCTTCGGCCGCCGCCCCAGCTTCGGCACCCGCCGCTGACGCATCGGCTGCACCCGCAGCGAGCGCCGCGGCAGCCGCACCGGCAGCATCGGAGGCCGCGCCGGCCGCACCGACCGCGCCGTTCTCGGTCGATTCATCGAAGATCAATTCGGGCGACACCGCCTGGATGCTGACCTCCACCGCGCTCGTGCTGTTCATGACGATCCCGGGTCTCGCGCTGTTCTACGGCGGCATGGTGCGCAAAAAGAACGTTCTCGCGACGCTGATGCAAAGCTTCGCGATCACCTGCCTCGTGACGATCATCTGGACGGTGGTGGGCTACAGCATCGCGTTCACGCCTGGCGGCTCGTTCATCGGCGGCTTCTCGCGCGTCTTCATGGCGGGCATGAACTACATCAAGGGCGACAAGGCCACGACGCTGACCGTCAGCCACCTGGCCCCGACGATCCCGGAAACGGTCTACTTCGTCTATCAGATGACGTTTGCGATCATCACGCCGGCGCTGATCACCGGCGCGTTTGCCGACCGTATGAAGTTCTCGGCAATGCTCGTGTTCATGACGCTCTGGTCGATCATCGTCTACTCGCCGATCGCGCACATGGTCTGGGAACCGACCGGCTGGCTGGCCAGCGCGGGCATTCTCGACTTCGCGGGCGGCACGGTGGTGCACATCAACGCCGGTATCGCGGGTCTGGTCTGCTGCCTGGTGCTCGGCAAGCGCGTCGGCTACGGCAAGGAAGTGATGGCTCCGCACAACCTGACGCTGACGCTGATCGGCGGCGCGATGCTGTGGGTGGGCTGGTTCGGCTTCAACGCGGGTTCGGCAGTTGCGGCAGACGGCCGTGCCGGCTTCGCGATGTTCGCAACACAAGTGGCAACGGCTGCCGCGGCACTCGCCTGGATGTTCGCCGAATGGGCGGCGAAGGGTAAGCCGTCCGTGCTCGGTATTGTGTCCGGCGCAGTGGCGGGTCTGGTGGCGATTACGCCGGCTTCGGGCTTCGTCGGTACGCTCGGCTCGCTGGTGATCGGTATCGTGGCCGGCGTGGTCTGCTTCTGGTCGGCAACGTGGCTCAAGCACAAGCTCGGTTACGACGACTCGCTCGACGCGTTCGGTGTGCATTGCGTCGGCGGCATCGTGGGTGCGCTTCTGACGGGCGTGTTCGCGGTCAAGGACATCGGCGGCTTCGACGGCAGCGTCCTGCTGCAAGCCAAGGGCGTGCTGACGACGCTAGTCTACAGCGGCGTGGTGAGCTTCATCCTGCTGAAGATCATCGACATGACGATGGGCATCCGCGTAACGGAAGAGGAAGAACGCGAAGGCCTGGACGTGAGCCTGCACGGCGAACACGTCGAATAAAGCAGGAAAACGTCTGGCGAGCCCGCGCTCCCGGGCTCGATCAGCACCAACAAGCACGAACACGCCCGAACACGCAACAACAAGCGCAGCGATTTGGCCCGCCTTTATGGCGGGCTTTTTTCTTGCTGGCCATCTTGTTAACAGTTCTTTTTCCTGCCTATCATGGCGATAGAGACAATGCATTCCGGCTAGCTTGCGAATGGAGAAAGCGTCCCCAAATGGGCAAAGCATTTGCTCTACAATCTTTTTTCTCCAGTCTGCGAGTGATCAATGGTTCCGCACCTAGTTACGGCGTTAAACGGCCCGCTGCTCGATCTTGAGCGGAAGATCCTCGACGCTACTCCCGCTATCGAACGCTGGTTCCGGCTCGAGTGGCAGGAGCACACGCCGCCTTTCTACTGTTCGGTCGACCTGCGCAACGCGGGTTTCAAGCTCGCGCCCGTCGACACCAATCTGTTTCCCGGCGCTTTCAACAATCTGCCGCAGGAAGTGCTGCCGCTTGCCGTGCAGGCCGCCATGGCGTCCATCGAAAAAATCTGCCCGGACGCGAAGAATCTGCTCGTGATTCCCGAGCGCCACACGCGCAACGCCTTCTACCTCGAAAATGTCGCCCGCTTGGCCGCGATCATGCGCCAGGCCGGCTTGAACGTGCGTTTCGGCACGCTCGACGAAAGCATCAACGGGCCCGTCACCATCGCGTTGTCCGACGGCCAGAAGCTCGTGCTCGAACCGCTCGAGCGTTCGCAACGGCGCCTTGGCCTGAAGAATTTCGATCCGTGCTCGATCTTGCTGAACAACGATCTGTCCGGTGGCATTCCGCCCGTGCTTGAAAATCTGCACGAGCAGTACCTGCTGCCGCCGCTGCATGCGGGCTGGGCCGTTCGCCGCAAATCGACGCACTTCTCGTGCTATGACGACGTCGCGAAGAAGTTCTCGAAGATGGTCGAGATCGATCCGTGGATGATCAACCCGTACTTCGCGCATGTGGAAGGCGTCGACTTCCAGGAGCGCACGGGCGAACAGGCGCTGGCCGACGCGATCGACGGCGTATTGAAGAAGATCGCCAGGAAGTACCGCGAGTACGGCATCTCCGAAAAACCGTATGTCGTCATCAAGTCGGACGCGGGTACGTACGGCATGGGCGTGATGACGGTGCACGACGCGTCGGAAGTGGCCGCGCTCACCAAGCGCGAGCGCACGAAAATGGCGGTCACGAAAGACGGTCTGGAAGTGCACGACGTCATTGTGCAGGAAGGCGTGTACACGTTCGAGCGCATCGGCGAAGAAGTGGCCGAGCCGGTCGTGTATATGATCGACCGCTACGTGGTGGGCGGTTTCTACCGGGTGCACGGCAGCCGCGAGCGCGATCAGAATCTGAACGCGCCGGGCATGCACTTCGTGCCGCTCGGCTTCGAGCATACGGCGCTGCCGGATGCACACGCGAAGCCCGGCGCGGCGCCGCCGAACCGCTTCTACATGTACGGTGTGGTGGCGCGGCTCGGGCTGCTGGCGGCATCGGTCGAACTGGAAAAGACCGACCCCGAAGCCATTCAGGTCTAATTGAGCTGAACCGCATCGAGCCACATCGGGCCGCGGGCGGCGCGCATGCCGCCCGCGCCATTTTCACCGACGACATTTACGATCAACGCCAGGCCCAGCAGGGCGCAACGGGACCTTCATGGACATTCTTTTCATCGCTGACCCGCTCACGCAGTTCAAGATCTACAAAGACTCCACTTACGCAATGATGGCCGAGGCCGCGCGCCGCGGCCATACGCTGTACACGTGTGAGCCGAAGCATCTGGCGTGGACGGGCGGCGACGTCGAAGCGAACGTGCGGCGCTTTGCGATTACCGGCGACGTGAGTGATCTGCAGCGCGACGTCTGGTACGCGGCTGAAGGCGCGGCGCCACGCGCGCTGAAAAGCTTTAGCGCGGTGGTGATGCGTAAAGACCCGCCATTCGACATGGAATACGTCACGTCCACGTGGCTGCTGGAATTGGCGGAGCGCGCCGGCGCACGCATCTTCAACAAGCCGCAGGCGATTCGCGACCATTCGGAAAAGCTCGCAATCGGCGAATTCGGGGAATTTGTCACGCCCACACTGGTTACGCGCGACCCGACCCGCTTGCGCGCATTCCACGAGCAGCACGGCGACGTGATTCTCAAGCCGCTCGACGGCATGGGCGGCATGGGCGTGTTTCGCGTAAAAGCGGACGGCATGAACCTCGGGTCGATCATCGAAATGCTGAGCCACGACGGCGCGCGTTCGGTGATGGCGCAAAAGTTCATCCCAGAGATCAAGGACGGCGACAAGCGCATTCTGCTGATCGGCGGTGAGGCCGTGCCGTATTCGCTCGCCCGCATTCCTCAAGGCAATGAGGTGCGCGGCAATCTCGCTGCGGGCGGCCTCGGCGTTGCGCGCCCGCTGACCGCGCATGATCGCAAGATCGCCGACACGCTTGCCCCGGTGCTGGCGGCACGCGGTCTGCTACTCGTCGGGCTAGATGCGATCGGCGATTGGCTCACCGAGGTCAACGTGACGAGCCCGACGTGCTTCCGCGAGATCATGGATCAGACGGGCTTCGACGTCGCGGCCATGTTCATCGACGCACTCGAGCGCGCGGCGGGCTGACCTGCTGTCCTTGAATGTGAGCCGCGACCCCCAAACTGAGTATCAGGCTAAGCAGCAGGCTAAGCAGCAGGTCCGCATGGAGCGAGAGGCCGCCTTTGGCGCGGAAATGGGCCTGCTACAATGCCCGCTCTCCGCGTCGATTTATACCGATGGGCTCCGCACGGAGCCATCAGCATGGATAGTCGACCCTTGAATGAGCGGGTGACGAGCGGTTTTTGCGGACGCCGGAACGGCGTCGTGCGCGCGCCGCCGCCCGCTTGTGAAATGGTGCATTCCCGGCTCTCATGGCCCACGGCCGGTCGAGGGCGCTGGTGAATCGGACTGGTTCCGATCCACGTTTGGGGCCGTTTTTTTGCAGCAAGGCTGACATGGCAGGCATTCTGATCATTGCGCACGCTCCGTTCGCCACCGCGTTGCGCGACTGTATTTCGCATATCTATGGTGGCTTGCCGGCTCGCATCGGCGTGATCGACGTATCGCCGGACTGCGATCCCGCCCAAATGGTTTCCTTCGCACAGTCGGAGATCGAGCGTCTGAAGGAAGAGAACGGCGCGCTCGTGCTCACCGACATGTTCGGCGCCACGCCGGCGAACATCGCGGGGCGGCTTGCCTCAGTGCCAAACGTGCGCGTGCTCTGCGGCGTTAATTTGCCCATGCTGGTACGCGCCGTCTGTTATCGCGCAACGCCGCTCGACACGCTGGTGGACAAAGCGCTCGCCGGCGCGACAAAGGGCGTGCACGCAATCGGACCGGCAACGCCCGCGCCCGTCGATGCCGCAACTGTCACCGGCGACTGTTTGCCCGCGTTGCCCGCCGACGCGGACCTCGCGCAGAAAACCGGGCCGGCGGGGCTGTAGTCGATCGCATTGCAATCGAATTTCAACTGGTTTGCAGTTTCATCTCTCACAACAACATTTACCCGCGCTTCGGACCATCACATGCTGCAACAGGAAACGACTATTGTGAACAAGCTGGGGCTGCACGCGCGCGCGTCGGCCAAGTTGACGCAACTCGCGGGCAACTACCAGGCGGAAATCTGGATGAGCCGAAATGGCCGCCGTATCAATGCCAAAAGCATCATGGGTGTGATGATGCTGGCAGCGGGTATCGGCAGCACGGTGCTGATTGAAACCGAAGGCACCGATGAAAAAGAAGCGATGGACGCATTGTTGAAACTGATTGCCGATAAATTCGGCGAGGGCCAGTAAGCTTGCGGATCGACATTGCGATGAATGAGAACGCCGCGGCTGTCCGCGGCGTTTTTTTTAGCGCGTGACAATGCGCGGACCTTGCTCGCGATGCATCGATGCCAAAGCGAGTAGCACGAGTTTGACGCGCATCGTCGCAGAGCTTTTACGATCCAGTCTTTCGTGCTGCGCTGCACATAGGATTGGCACACGTGCGAGAGCACATGGAATTTATAATGGCGACGACAGTCTGAGAGCATTGCAGCGGTTTGCCGCGGCATCACACAACTAGAGGAGGTGCGCGTGTCCTTCACGCTGCATGGAATTCCCGTGTCACGCGGTATTGCCATCGGGCGAGCCTATCTGATCGCCCCGGCTGCACTTGACGTAGACCACTATCTGATCGAACCCGCCCAGATCGAGGGCGAGGTCGAACGCTTTCGCACGGCCCAGCAACGTGTGCATCAGGAACTCGACGCATTGCGCGCCGACCTCGCCGCGGATGCGCCCAGTGAAATGGGCGCTTTTATCAACGTTCATTCAATGATCCTGAACGATGCGATGCTCGTTCAGGAAACCATCGACCTGATCCGCACGCGTCGCTATAACGTGGAGTGGGCGCTGACGGAACAGCTCGAACGGCTGTCGCGCCATTTCGACGATATCGAGGACGAATATCTGCGCGAACGCAAAGCCGACATCGAACAGGTGGTGGAGCGCGTTTTAAAGGCGCTGGCAGGTGCATCGGCCGCGCTGGTGGATGGCGTGCACGGCGCTTGTGACGAAATGATCGTGGTCGCTCACGACATCGCGCCGGCCGACATGATGCAGTTCAAAACGCAAACGTTTCAGGGTTTCGTCACGGATCTCGGCGGGCGCACGTCGCATACGGCTATCGTCGCGCGCAGCCTGGGCATTCCGGCGGCGGTCGGTGTGCAGCACGCTAGTGCGTTGATTCGCCAGGACGACCTGATCATTGTCGATGGCGATCATGGCATCGTGATCGTCGATCCCGCGCCGATCGTGCTGGAGGAATACTCCTATCGGCAGAGCGAAAAAGCGCTCGAGCAGCGCAAGCTGCAGCGCCTGAAATTTTCGCCGACGCAAACGCTGTGCGGCACGCGCATCGAACTGTGCGCGAACATCGAGTTGCCGGACGACGCACGCGCGGCGCTCGACGCTGGCGCGACCGGCGTTGGCCTGTTCCGCACCGAGTTCCTGTTCATGAATCACAAGCACCGCTTGCCCGAAGAGGAGGAACAGTTCGGAGCCTATCGGCGCGCGGTCGAGTTGATGAACGGTCTGCCGGTCACGATCCGTACGATCGACGTGGGCGCGGACAAACCGCTCGATTCGATGAGCGGTGGCGATGGTTATGAATCCGCGTCGAACCCGGCCTTGGGGCTCAGGGCGATTCGCTGGAGCCTGTCCGAGCCGCAGATGTTCCTGACGCAATTGCGCGCGATTCTTCGCGCATCGGCCTTCGGCAAGGTAAAGATTCTGGTGCCGATGCTCGCGCACGCGCAGGAGATCGATCAAACGCTCGATCTGATCCGCGAAGCCAAGCGTCAGCTGGACGACGCCGGAATGGCCTACGATTCGAACGTGCAGGTCGGCGCGATGATTGAGATTCCGGCTGCCGCGATTGCGTTGCCGCTCTTTCTCAAGCGGCTCGATTTTCTGTCGATCGGCACCAACGATCTGATCCAGTACACGCTGGCCATCGACCGCGCGGACAATTCGGTCGCGCATCTGTACGACCCGCTGCATCCGGCGGTGCTGCATCTGATCGCTTTCACGCTGCGCGAGGCGAAGCGGGCGGGCGTGCCTGTGTCGGTCTGCGGCGAGATGGCGGGCGATCCGACGTTGACGCGCTTATTGCTCGGCATGGGCCTCACCGAGTTTTCGATGCATCCGAGTCAATTGCTGCTGGTCAAGCAGGAAGTCTTGCGCTCGCACCTGAAGACGTTGGAGAAGCCGGTGGCCGATGTGCTGGCTTCGTTCGAACCGGAAGAAGTGCAGGCTGCGCTCAAACGGGTGGCTCAAGCCTGATCGACGGGATTTGCGTGGAAGGACAAACGCCGCACAATGTGCGGCGTTTGTCGTTATGGCTTCGTCTGCGCTCAGTCGTTGTGGCGTTGTCCACATACCGGGCAATCCGGCTGACGCGCAATGCGCATGGTGTTCCACTCCATTCGCAGCGAATCGAGCATGGTCAGGCGACCTGTCAGCGGCGTGCCGATTCCGCCGATCAGCTTCAGCGCTTCAGCCGCCTGCATCGAGCCGATGATGCCTACCGTCGGCGCGAACACGCCCATGGTCGAACACGCGACTTCCTCGAACGGCTGGTCTTCGGGAAACACGCACGCGTAGCACGGCGATGCTTCGTCGCGGAAATCGAACGTGCTGATCTGGCCGTCGAAGCGCAACGCCGCGCCCGACACGAGCGGTACGCTATGCGTCACGCACGCGCGATTGATCGCGTGGCGCGTGGCGAAATTGTCCGTGCAATCGAGCACGACTGTGGCGCCTGGCACTTCCCGGTCGAGCCACGTATCGTCAACGCGTTCGGCCACCGCATTCACGCTCACTTCGGGATTGATTTGCGCGAGCGTGTCGCGGCCGGACTCCACCTTCTTGCGTCCGACCGACGCACTCACATGCAGGATCTGCCGTTGCAGATTGGTGAGATCGACCGTATCGGCATCGACCAGCGTCAAGCGTCCGACGCCGGCCGCCGCGAGATACATCGCAGCGGGCGAACCCAGCCCACCCGCGCCGACGATGATCGCGTGGGCGTCGATAAAGCGCTGCTGCGCCTCGATGCCGATTTCGTCGACGAGAATGTGGCGGGAATAGCGAAGGAGTTGATCGTCATTCATGGCGGGGCCAGCCTGTCTTCGCTGTGAATCTTCGCTGCCAATGTTCGCTGCGTGCCTTCGCTGCGTGCCTTCGCGGCAGGCTTTCACCGCGAAGACACGTGTGCTCGTGCTGCTTACTTGCCCTGGGTAGCCGGAGCAGATGCCGGCGCAGGGCCCGACGCGCCCGGCACAGGTTGCGTCGGCTTCACCGCGACCGGCGCGGACGCCGACGTAGCCGGCTTGTTCTGCGCGAGACGCCGCTCGGTCACCGACTTCGATTCCTGCACCGGCTTGCCTTCGAGCTTGTTCAGAGCCTGTGCCAGCATGTAGTCGTCGGCGGAGCCGAACTCGACCGGCTTGCGCTCGCGATCCTTCTGGCGCTGTTCCGGCGTCTTCTTGTCGTTCTGCTCTTCGAGCTGGCGCAACTGATCCATGCGATCCTGCTCGCGCTTCTCGGCTTCCTTCTTCTCGTTCGGGTCTTGCGTGTTGGCAAGGTGATTCGAGTAGTCGACTTCGCGCGTGACGAGTGCGTCGTCCGGATCGCCTTCGGCGTATTGATCGATCGCGATGTCAGGACGGATGCCCTTGTTCTGGATCGAGCGGCCGCTCGGCGTGTAGTAATACGCCGTGGTCAGGCGCAGTGCGGTGTCGGCGGTCATGGGCCGCACGGTCTGCACCGAGCCCTTGCCGAAAGTGGTCTTGCCGACGATCAGCGCACGGTGCTGATCCTGCAGCGCGCCCGCGACGATCTCAGATGCCGACGCCGAATACGCGTTGGTCAGCACGACCATCGGCACCGTCTTGAAGATCGGCGCTTCGTCTTTCAGCGGATCGGTGTCGAAGGATTGCAGGCGGTAGTTGTCGTAAGTGTCGCGATAGACCTGCTTCGAATCGGGGATCTGCCCGTTGGTGGACACGACCACCGAGTTCGGCGGAAGGAACGCGCCGGCTACACCGACCGCGCTTTGCAGCAGACCGCCGCCGTTATTGCGCAGATCGAGCACGAGGCCCTTCAGATTCGGCTGCTGACGCGCGATGTCCTGCAACCTCGCGGCCAGATCGGGCGTGGTGCGCTCCTGGAAGCTCGTGATACGCACGTACGCGTAGCCCGGCGCGAGAATCTTCATCTTGACCGACTGTACCTTGATGACGGCTCGCGTAACTGTGAGCGGGAACGTGCGGTCGTCGGTCTTGCGGAAGATCGTGAGCGTGACCTTGGTGCCCGGCTCGCCGCGCATCTGCTTGACCGCCTGGTCGAGCGTCATGCCGCGCACGGGTTTGTCGTTGATGCGCGTGATCAGGTCGCCCGGACGAATGCCGGCGCGGAACGCGGGCGTGTCTTCGATCGGCGAAATCACCTTGATCAGGCCGTCTTCCGACGAGATTTCAATGCCGAGGCCCGCGAAGCGACCTTTGGTCTGCTCCTGCAGTTCCTCGTAATCGGTCTTGTCTAGGTAGGACGAATGCGGGTCGAGGCTCGACACCATGCCCTTGATCGCGGCGGTGAGGAGCTTTTTATCGTCGACGGGTTCGACGTATTCGTGCTTGATCTGCCCGAAGACTTCAGCAAAGAGCCTGAGCTGGTCCAGCGGCAACGGAGTGGCGGCGCTGGCGGGCTGCTGGGCCGAGGCCGAAAGTTGCAGAGTGGCAAATACACCGGTAGCAAGGCCCGCGGCGATCAGGCCGATATTTTTCAGGTTCTTTCGCATAGAGTCTGTTGCGGTCGGAAGCGCGTGGCAGCGTCGATAGAGATGGGGACGGACAAGTATAACTGCACACCCGCCCAGTCAGGGCGCGGCGCAGGCAATCGTGATTCGACAGCGCGAAGCGTGCCGGGTTCGGCGGAACATGCGTGCAGCGTGGAAGTAATGTGCCGTAACAGGCGGAGGGCGGCCGTAATGGCGTGCTTGGGAGAAACGGACGGCGCTAACCGGTATGTCTTGCCGGTCGGCGCGGTCCGTTGGCGTTGCGCCGCTGGGGTCGTGGCCACGTTCGCCGTCACCTTCTTTAACAATGAAGTGCGGGAACGCGGCGGAGAGCTACTGAACAAGCGAATGGACGAGCGAGCGGACAAGCGGGTGAACAAGCGAGTGAACAAGCGGCGGCAACCCGGCTCGGGCGAAATCAGCCCGCTTTGCCCTGCTTGGCGACGGCCGCTTGCGCCTTCGCGATCGCTTCCTGATCGCCCAGATAGTAGTGCGTGACAGGCTTCAGATTTTCGTCGAGTTCATAGACGAGCGGCACGCCGTTTGGAATATTGAGCCCGACGATGTCGTCGTCCGAAATGTTGTCGAGATACTTTACCAGCGCGCGGATCGAGTTGCCGTGCGCCGCGATCACCACCTTGCGGCCCGACTTGATTGCCGGCGCGATCGACTCGTTCCACAGCGGCAGCACGCGCGCGACCGTGTCTTTCAGGCACTCGGTGAGCGGCAACTGTTCTCGCGGCACTTTCGCGTAGCGCGGATCCGCGTAGGGCGCGCGTTCGTCCGTCGGCTCGAGTGCCGGCGGCGGCGTGTCGTAGCTGCGGCGCCAGACCAGCACCTGTTCGTCGCCGAATTTCGCTGCCGTTTCGGCCTTGTTCAGACCCGACAGCGCGCCGTAGTGGCGCTCGTTCAGACGCCACGAATGCACGACAGGGATATACATCTGATCCATCTGGTCCTGCACGTGCCACAACGTTCGGATCGCGCGCTTGAGCACGGACGTGTAGGCGATGTCGAACGTATAGCCGGATTCCTTCAGCAGCACGCCTGCCTGCTGCGCTTCCCGGTTGCCCTGTTCGGTGAGGTCGACGTCGACCCAGCCCGTGAAGCGGTTTTCCTTGTTCCACGTCGATTCGCCGTGGCGGATGAGAACGAGTTTGTACATAAGATTGCCGGTCGGTAGTAAGGAAGCGGTGAAGCGCTGCGAGGTGCTCGTGAGGAGCGCCGCCATCGCGTCAGGCGGTTATTTTATAATGGCTCGATTGCCCTTTCCGATTTCTCTCTTTTTCGGCGGATTTTCCGTGAAGTTTTTCACTGATTACACAAACCTTGTCCTGATCGCAATCGTCCTCATCTCCGGTGGGCTGCTGCTGTGGCCGACCCTTAGCAGGCGCGGCCGCGGAGGCCTGTCGGCCGCGGAGGCCACGCAACTGATCAACCGGCGCAATGCGGCCGTCATCGATCTGCGTCCGTCGGCCGACTTCGCCAAGGGACATCTGCCCGCGGCGCGGCATCTTGAGTTCGCCGAGTTGCAGGCAAAAGTCGCGCAACTCGTGAAGAATAAGAACAACCCTGTGCTGTTGGTCTGCCAGACCGGCCAGCAGTCGAACAAGGCAGCGCGTCTCGTGCAGGATGCGGGATATGCGGAAGTCCACGTTCTCGAAGGCGGCGTCGACGCCTGGCAGAAGGCCGGAATGCCGGTTGTGAAACAAGGAGTAGCCAAGTGAACAAAGTGATCATGTACAGCACGCAGGTGTGCCCGTATTGCCAGATGGCCGAACGTCTTTTAAAGTCGCGCGGCGTCGAGAATATCGAAAAAGTACTGATCGACAAAGACCCGGCCCGTCGCGAGGAAATGATGACCAGGACCGGTCGTCGTACGGTGCCGCAGGTGTACATCGGCGAGACGCATGTCGGCGGGTACGACGACCTTTCCGCGCTCGATCGCGCGGGCGGTCTGATGCCTCTGCTCGAAGCCGCCTGAATCGCGCGCCGTGGGCGCGCGAACTGGCGGGTGAAGGACAAAGCCGGCGCATCGTCGCCCTGACAGGGCAGGCGGCGCGCCGCAACTATCTGGCGGCCTGTGAGCTCATGGGCCGCCGCTACGCATACCTATCAGGGATCACTCAATCATGTCCGACGAGAATAACCAGCCGTTCTTCAACATCCAGCGCATTTACCTGAAGGACATGTCGCTCGAGCAGCCGAATTCGCCGGCCATTTTCCTCGAGCAGGATATGCCGTCGGTCGAAGTGGAAGTCGACGTGAAGGCCGAGCGCCTCGCCGACACCGTGTTCGAAATCCTCGTGACGGGCACCGTGACGGCCAAGGTATCGGACAAGGTTGCGTTCCTGATCGAAGCCAAGCAAGCCGGCATTTTCGACATCCGCAACATTCCGGCCGAACAGATCGATCCGCTCGTCGGCATTGCGTGCCCGACGATCCTGTTCCCGTATCTGCGCTCGAACATCGCCGACGCGATCACGCGCGCCGGCTTCCCGCCGATCCACCTCGCCGAAATCAACTTCCAGGCGCTGTACGAGCAACGTCTCGCGCAGATGGGTGGCCAGGACGGCGCGGCGCAAAACGGCGTCACGCATTAACGTGTCGCGAGCAGTGCCGGCTATGAAGGTTGCTGTCCTTGGAGCCGGCGCATGGGGCACAGCCCTCGCCGGCCATCTGGCCGTTCGGCACGACACGGTGTTGTGGGCGCGCGAGTCCGCGTTGATCGCCGATATTTCCACTTCGCACGAAAACGCCCGCTATCTGGCGGGCGTTGCTTTGCCGTCGGCGCTTCGCTATGAAGCCGACCTGAGCGCAGCGCTCGACCACGCTCTTGCCGACGATGCGTTATGCGTCGTGGCCACGCCCGTGGCCGGCCTGCGCGGTCTGTTCCGGTCGATGCGCGACGCCGGCAAGGTGCCGGCGCACGTCGTGTGGCTTTGCAAGGGCTTCGAGGCGGATTCGCAGTTATTGCCGCATCAAGTGGTCGCGGCCGAGTTGCCGGAGCACGGCAGCAATGGTGTGCTCTCAGGCCCGAGCTTCGCGCGCGAAGTCGGGCAGGGCTTGCCGGTCGCGCTCACCATCGCCAGTGTTTCGGCAGCGTGCCGCGAACGCACCGTTGCGGCCTTCCATCACGGCGCGATGCGCATCTATACCGGCGACGACATTGTCGGCGTCGAAGTGGGCGGCGCGGTGAAGAACGTGCTGGCGATTGCAACAGGCATTGCGGATGGCCTGGGTCTTGGCCTCAACGCGCGCGCGGCATTGATCACGCGCGGGCTCGCTGAAATGTCGCGCCTCGGCGTAACGCTCGGCGGACGCGCGGAGACGTTCACCGGTTTGACCGGCCTTGGCGATCTGATTCTGACCGCGACGGGCGATCTGTCGCGCAACCGCACGGTCGGCGTGCAACTCGCCGCGGGCCGTTCGCTCGACGATATTCTCGACGGCCTCGGCCACGTGGCCGAAGGCGTGCGTTGCGCGCAGGCGGTGCTTTCCATCGCGCGTGCTCATGCAATCGAAATGCCGATCACCCAAGCGGTCTGTGCCGTGCTGTTCGACGGCGTAGCGCCTCGCGATGCCGTCAGCGCCATGCTGCGGCGCGATTCCAAGGCTGAATAGCTTCTCTTAAGTCCCCGTCGCTCCTGTTCATCAGCCGTTCGGCGTGTAACAACGCTGAACGGCTGCCTGCACTTGCTGTCCACCGTCTATCGACGCTTCGGATCAGCGAGGTTCATATGCTCAGTATCGATCGTTGCACGTTGGAAGCGCGCGTGGCCGACATAACGACGCTTGATGTGGATGCGATCGTCAACGCAGCCAATACTTCGCTATTGGGCGGAGGTGGCGTGGACGGCGCGATTCATCGCGCGGCCGGCAAAGAGTTGCTGCACGACTGCGAAACGCTTGGCGGCTGCGCGACCGGCGACGCGAAGCTCACACGCGGCTACCGTTTGCCGGCGCGATATGTGATCCACGCAGTCGGCCCGGTCTGGCGAGGCGGCAGGCACGGCGAGGCCGACTTGCTGGCTTCGTGTTATCAGCGCTCGCTCGAAGTGGCGCGCGAGGCGAATTGCGCGAGCATTGCGTTTCCTGCGATCAGTTGCGGCATCTACCGTTTTCCCGCCGATGAGGCAGTGCTGATCGCAGTCGAAACCGTACTGGAAAATCTGCCGCGCATGCCGCAACTCGAACAGGTGATCTTCGCCTGTTTCGACGACGCCATGTTCCAGCGCTATGAAGCGGAGTTGAGGCGCCGTCAGGCGCCGCCTTCGAAACCCGTCTGACGCCACGCTTCGAAGACCACGATCGCGACGGTATTCGACAGGTTAAGGCTGCGGTTGCCCGGACGCATCGGCAGGCGCACGCGCTGTTCGTTGGCAAATTGCTCGAGCACGGCGTCGGGCAGGCCGCGTGTTTCCGCGCCGAACACGAACCAGTCGCCGGATTGAAACGCGTGGTCGTGAAAGCGGCCCGAGCCGCGCGTGGTGAACGCGAACATGCGCGCGGGGTCCGGCGATTCCTTCGCGATGAACTCAGCCCAGTTGGCATGCACGTTCATCTTCGCGTACTCGTGATAATCGAGGCCGGCGCGACGCAGCTTGGCGTCGTCGAGCGGAAAACCGAGCGGCTCTATCAGATGCAGACGCGCGCCCGTATTGGCGCACAGGCGGATAACGTTGCCGGTGTTCGGCGGAATTTCCGGTTCGACGAGAACGACATTGAACATAGAGTGGCCAGGTAGAAACTAGTTTTTCGGTGTGCGCAGCGCGACGAAGTTCGTGACCCGCCGCGCGCCGGCCGCCTTCAGCGTGCGAGCCAGCGCTTCCAGCGTTGCCCCGGTCGTCATCACATCGTCGACGATGCCGACGTGCAGCCCTTGCACGCTCCGCGCAAGCGCGAACGCGCGGCCGACGTTCATCCGGCGCGCGTCGAGATCGAGCCGCGACTGCGGCGCCGTATCGATCACCCGGCGCAGCAAAGTCGCGTCGGCCGGCACGTGCAACGCGCGAGCCAACGGTTTGGCGATCTGCCATGCCTGGTTATAACCACGCTCGACCAGACGCCGGTCCGCGAGCGGCACGGGGGCGATCAGGTCGGGACGGTCGGCCGCATCGTGCCAGGCATCTTGCGCAAGACGCGCGAGGCGCTGCGCAAATTCGCGCGCCAGCATCAACTGGGCGCGAAACTTCAGGCCCACGGCGAGCGTGTCCAGCGGCGCGCGGTAATCGGCGAGCGCGAAGCTTGCATCGAACGGCGGCTTTTCGGCGATGCAGTCCGCGCAGCGATAAGCCATGTCGCTCTGAGTTCGCGTGAACGGCAAAGGCACCGCGCACACGCCGCAACGCAGGGCGCCTTCATTCCAGTACGCTTCCTCGCAATAGGCGCACAGCGTGGCATGCGACAAATTGCCACACAGGGCGCACCCGTTCGGCAGCACGGCCTGCACCGCATGCGGCCACGCTGAACGCAGGTCGCGCGCGAATCGCGCGAACCGGTCGCCACAAGACGAAGAAAATGCCTGGAATGACATGCACGCACCGCCCGCAAAGGCCTTTCACTCTGAATCGAAGGAAGCGAACGAGTATACTTCGGGCTCCACGCCAGTACGACACTCATGCCCCCAACTCCCGCTCAATCAGGCCGTCCGGCCTATGATTCCCGGCGCCTCAGGCGGATTTTCGACCGCCGCGCGGCGACCTTCGACGACGTCGCCTTCCTTCCGCGCGAAATAGCGCAGCGCATGCGCGAGCGTCTCGAATACATCAAGGTTGCGCCGACGAGCGTGCTCGACGCCGGCTGTGGCGCGGGCGAAGACATTCCTGCGTTGCGTGAGCGCTTTCCCGAAGCGCCAGTATTCGGCTCTGATCTGTCGCGCGGCATGCTCACGCGCGCGCTGCGCCACGATTCCGGCGACACGAGCTGGCGGCGCTTCTTGCCGGCCACGCTCGGCAAGGCGCTTGGCGCACGCGGTCCGCGCTTCGCACAAGCCGACTTTGCCGCGCTGCCGTTCGCGGCGGGCGCCTTCGAATTCATCTGGTCGAATCTCGCGCTTCACTGGCACTCACGGCCCGATCTGGTGTTCCCCGAGTGGCAGCGGGTGTTGAAGGTGAACGGCCTGCTGATGTTCAGCACGCTCGGCCCCGACACGCTGAAGGAGCTGCGCGGTGCATACGCCGAAGTCGAAGCGGCGCATGGCGTCGGTTCGCGCAAGCATGTGATCGACTTCGTCGACATGCATGATCTTGGCGACATGCTGGTCGAAAGCGGGTTTGAAATTCCCGTGATGGACCAGGAAACGCTCACCATTACCTATAAGTCGCCCGAGTCGCTGCTCGCGGATGTGCGCCGTTGGGGCGCGTATCCGTTCGAGCGCGAGATGTCGTCGGGCGCGGCGGCACGCCGGTTGCACAAAGCCTTGCTGTCGGCACTCGAAGCCCGCCGGCGCGGCGACGGTACGATCGCGCTGACCTTCGAGGTGATCTACGGCCACGCATGGAAAGCAGTGCCGCGCACGACGGCGGAAGGGCATGGCATCGTGCGAATAGAGGACATTGGGCGAGGTTCGTCCAGGAATCGCTAAAGCGGTAAAGAGGACATCTGTTATGTCTGAAATTACCGTTTCGGAACACATGCGGAAGGTGCGGCAAAACGGCGCGGAGGCTTGTCGCGCCTGGCTTGTGGGGCAATCGGGGCTTGCTTGTGGATGCTTTGGATCGCGCCTATAATGCGTCAGTTTGTCGCCCGGAGTTCCCACATTTGGGGCGGCAGGCCCGAGGCACAGGGCTGCAAGATGAGTTGGCGCGGTGATGACCGGCGGCCGGAACGTCAGGCCGCGGTCAGGCATCGCAGGCGGTCGTTGTTGACGATCGGCAGGAGGCAGCGATGCAAGCATCAGATCTGCTGGCGGATTCAGAACCGGTCCTGAAAGACTGGACCATGAAACGCAACTGTTCGATGTCGCCGCGGCAGTTCGTATGTTTATACGTGTCGCTTGCGTTGTTCTCGTTGGCCATTGCTTTCATGCTGGTTCTGGTCGGCGCCTGGCTGGTGTTGCCGTTCACCGGTATTGAGTTGCTCGCGGTGGCCATCGCGTTTGCCATATATGCGCGTCATGCTGTCGATTACGAGCGCATCCGGTTGTTTCAGAACCGGCTCGTGATCGAACAGGTTAGCGCGGAGCAGATCACGCAGTTCGAGTTCAATCCGCGCTGGGTGCGGATCGAGGCTGGCGCAACGCCGCGTGATCAGATCAGGCTGGTCTCGCGCGGCGAGACGATCATGATCGGGCAGCATCTCGCGCAGCACCGGCGCGCGCAGTTCGCCGGCGAATTGCGTATGTGGCTCGCACGTTGTTAGACGTGTCGAGGCACGCGGCATTCACGGGGAGCGCGAGGCAGCCCGGTAGCGGGTGATCGGGGTCAGCGGGGTCGAGGGTTTGAATGGAAATTTTGGGTAAGGAAGCTATGAAAACAATCAAGCGAGCGCTCATGGGCGTGCTGGCGATGAGCGGACTGCTTTTCGCCGGTGCCGCCCTGGCAGTGGGCGATGTTCCGGGCGGCCCCGCCGTCAACGAGATCAATCTCCAGCCGCCTGCGACGAAAATCGCTGAGGAGCTCTACAGCCTCCACACGTTCATGCTGATTCTTTGCACGGTGATTTTCATCGGCGTGTTTGCTGTGATGTTCTATTCGATCTTCGCTCACCGCAGATCGAAAGGGCACAAGGCTTCGAATTTCCATGAAAGCACCACCGTCGAAATCATCTGGACGATCGTGCCGTTCGTCATTGTCGTGCTGATGGCGCTGCCGGCCACCAAGACGGTTGTCGCGATGAAAGACACGACGAACGCCGACGTCACCATCAAGGTTACGGGCTACCAGTGGAAGTGGGGCTACGACTACGTGAAGGGGCCGGGCGAGGGCATCAGCTTCCTTTCCACGCTGGCCACGCCGCGCTCGGAAACCGACGGCCGCCAGCCGATTTCCACTACGTATCTGCAGGAAGTCGACAATCCGCTCGTCGTGCCGGTCGGCAAGAAAATCCGCATCATCACTACCGCGAACGACGTGGTGCACTCCTGGTACGTGCCGGCTTTCGGCGTGAAGCAGGACGCAATTCCCGGCTTCGTGCGCGACACGTGGTTCAAGGCTGAGAAGGTCGGCACCTTCCGCGGCTTCTGTACCGAACTCTGCGGCAAGGAACACGCGTTCATGCCGGTCGTCGTCGAAGTGCTTTCCACCGACGACTACGCGAAGTGGGTCGACACGCAGAAGAAGAAAATGGCCGCAGGCCAGGACGATCCGAACAAGACCTACACGTTGGCCGAGCTGACGGAGCGCGGCGGCAAGGTGTACGCGGCGAACTGCGCGGTCTGCCATCAGCCGACCGGCAAGGGCGCAGGCGCATTTCCGGCGCTCGACGGCAGCAAGGTCGCCAACGGCGCGATTGCCCAGCACGTCAGCATCGTGCTGAAGGGCAAGAACGCAATGCCTGCCTGGGCGCCGACGCTGAACGACGTCGAGATCGCTTCGGTGGTCACGTTCGAACGCAACTCGTGGGGCAACCACACCGGCGACATTCTCCAGCCGAAGCAGGTCGCGGACGCCCGTAACGGCAAGATGCCGGAAGGCGGCAACCATCTGGCCGACGCAGGCGCGGCAGCGAGCGGCGCCGCGGCGGCATCGGAAGCATCGGGTGCGCAAGCAGCGGCGGCGGGTTCCGAAAGCGCGGCGGCATCGCAAGCCGCATTGCCGGCCAGCGTCTATTTCGACGCCGGCAAGAGCACGCTGCCGGCCGACGCGAAAGCGGCGGTCGAGGCAGCGGCGGCCTACGCGAAGGCGCATCCCGACGCGAAGTTCACGCTATCGGGCTTCACCGATGCAAGCGGTTCCGCCGACACCAACGCGAAGCTCGCGAAGAGCCGCGCCGAAGCCGTGCGCGACGCGTTGAAAGCAGCCGGCATCGCCGAAGACCATATCATTTTGAAGAAGCCGGAAACGATCACGGGCGGCAGCGACGCGAAAGAAGCCCGGCGTGTTCAGATCAGCCCGGCTGCCTGACGTGTCACGGTCAGCACCGCAGTATTCGCTTTAGGAGATTGTCATGTCTAGCATCGGACACGATGTAGTCGCGGGCCACGAGCACGTGCACGGCGACCATGCCCACGAAACGCCGCATGGCTGGCGTCGTTGGCTGTTCGCAACCAACCACAAGGACATCGGTACGCTGTACCTGATCTTCTCGTTCACCATGTTCCTCTCCGGAGGCGTGATGGCGCTGATGATCCG
Source organism: Paraburkholderia rhynchosiae (assembly GCF_002879865.1). Lineage (GTDB taxonomy): Bacteria > Pseudomonadota > Gammaproteobacteria > Burkholderiales > Burkholderiaceae > Paraburkholderia > Paraburkholderia rhynchosiae. Next base: position 59,193 of record NZ_PNXY01000006.1, on the reverse strand, counting down.
TGCCGAGCTGTTCGAGCCGGGCCTGCAGATCATGCGCCCCGAGTTCTTCAACCAGTTGACCACCATGCACGGCCTGATCATGGTGTTCGGCGCGATCATGCCGGCCTTCGTCGGCTTCGCGAACTGGATGGTGCCGCTGCAGATCGGCGCATCGGACATGGCTTTCGCCCGCATGAACAACTTCAGCTTCTGGCTTCTGCCGGTGGCGGCTGTTCTACTCGTCGGTTCGTTTTTCTCGCCGGGCGGCGCGACCGCCGCGGGCTGGACGCTTTACGCGCCGCTGTCCACGCAGATGGGCCCGGGCATGGACTTCGCGATTTTCGCCGTCCACCTGATGGGTGCTTCGTCGATCATGGGCGGGATCAACATCGTCGTGACGATCCTGAACATGCGCGCGCCGGGCCTCACGCTCATGAAGATGCCGATGTTCGTCTGGACGTGGCTGATCACCGCGTACCTGCTGATTGCCGTGATGCCGGTGCTGGCAGGCGCGATCACCATGGTGCTGTTCGACCGTCACTTCGGCACGTCGTTCTTCAACGCGGCAGGCGGCGGCGACCCGGTCATGTACCAGCACATCTTCTGGTTCTTCGGGCACCCCGAGGTCTACATCATGATCTTGCCGGCGTTCGGGATCGTGTCGCAGGTGATTCCGGCGTTCTCGCGCAAGCCGCTGTTCGGCTATAGCTCTATGGTGTACGCAACGTCGTCGATCGCGATTCTGTCGTTCATGGTTTGGGCGCACCACATGTTCGCAACCGGCATGCCGGTGACGGGCCAGCTGTTCTTCATGTACGCGACGATGCTGATCGCCGTGCCTACCGGCGTGAAGGTCTTTAACTGGGTCGCGACGATGTGGCGCGGTTCGCTCTCCTTCGAAACGCCGATGCTGTTCGCGGTCGGCTTCCTGCTGGTGTTCACGTTCGGCGGCCTGTCGGGCCTGATGCTCGCCATGGCGCCGCTCGACATCCAGTATCACGGCACTTACTTCGTGGTCGCGCACTTCCACTACGTGCTGGTGGCGGGCTCGTTGTTCGCGCTGTTCTCCGGCTGGTACTACTGGGCGCCGAAGTGGACCGGGTGGATGTACAACGAAACGCGCGGCAAGATCCACTTCTGGGCGTCGATGTTCTTCTTCAACCTCGCGTTCCTGCCCATGCACTTCGTGGGCCTCGCGGGCATGCCGCGCCGTTATGCTGATTACCCGGCGCAGTTCACCGACTGGAACCAGGTGATTTCCATCGGCGCGTTCGGCTTTGGTCTGGCTCAGGTCTACTTCCTGTTCGCGGTTGCGTTGCCTGCCTATCGTGGCGGTGGCGAGCACGAAAAGGCCGGCGACAAGCCGTGGGACGGCGCAACGGGCCTCGAATGGACCGTGCCGAGCCCGGCTCCGTTCCACACGTTTGAAAACCCGCCGACCGTCGAGTAATCGCCGTTTAGCGAGATGATCGGTTCTGGGGCGACATAAGATGTGGTCGCCGGAACCGGACAGCGGCGACAGTGCTGCAACGGCAGTGACAAAGTATCAAGAATCTCGAGCATGACGCGCAATCCACAGGAAAGACGTACACCGGAGCAGATTCGAGCGAGCAACAGGCGGATCGGCCTAGTACTGCTCGCGATCGCAGCGGTATTTTTCGCGAGCGTCATCATCAATCAGGGTTGGTTTTCCTGACGAAAGCGGGCGAACTCGGGTTTGCAGGTTTGTTGAGGATTGAGATGTCGACGCAACCGCCGGCTCAGGCCGATCGCTCTTTTAACCGTTCAATGTTGATCAAACTGTTCGTCGTCGCGTTGATGATGTTCGGTTTCGGTTTTGCGCTCGTGCCGATGTATCGGGCGATCTGTCAGATCACCGGCATCAATAACCTCGTGCAGCGTGATGCGACGGCGCGCGAGGCGAAGAACACGCAGGTCGACATGAGCCGCACGATTTCGATCGAGTTCGATGCGAACGCGCGTGGCCCGCTGGGTTTCAAACCGGAACAGCGCAGTGTGGACGTGCATCCGGGCGAAGTGACAACCGTCATGTACGAGGTGAGCAACGAACAGGCGCGCACGATTCAGGCGCAAGCCATTCCGAGCTACGCGCCGAAGCAGGCGACCGAGTACTTCAAGAAGATCGAATGTTTTTGCTTTACGCAGCAGACGTTGACAGCGAATCAGACGAAGCGGATGCCGGTGGTGTTCGTCGTCGATCCGAAGTTGCCGAAGGACGTGAAAACCATCACGTTGTCGTACACGTTCTTCGAGTTGAATACGCCGGCAACGGCGAAGGTCGGAAGCGCAGCGCTGCCGGCCGAGACGGCGGCAACCGCTGCGAATCCCACCTGACGGCTCGGGCCGCGGGCGAAGGAAGACAACAAATGAGCAACAATGAGCGATAACAGCGGCGGCCCGCGCAAAAGCAGTTTTGGCCAGTCGATGCGGGCGGTGTTCTGGTCGTTTTTCGGCGTGCGCAAGCGGCGCGATCTGGAAGCCGACGCCACGCAACTGAATCCGCTGCATGTGGTTATCGCGGCGCTGATCAGTGCAGCCATTTTCATCGGCGTGCTGATTCTGGTGGTGCGCGCGGTGGTTGGTTGACAGGCTGACGAGGCACGGGCATGCATGCGGTATCGGGCGAAGCAGCGCCCAGGAATTAGAGCGAAGCGGTGCGGTACACACGCGCCGCCGAAGATACAGCCGGAGCTTCCGGAACAACTGGACTGAAGTGGAGAATCAAGAATGAGCGGTCAAAACGAGAGCCCGTACTATTTCGTACCGCATCCGTCGCGGCATCCGATCAGCGCCGCCGTCGGGTTGCTGGTCATGCTCGGATCGCTGGCGGCGTGGATCAACGAACATGACTGGGCGCCGATCGGCGTTGTCGTCGGTTTGTTGTGGCTGCTTTTTACGTTGTGGCACTGGTTCGGCGACGCGATTGCCGAGTCCGAAGGCGGCATGTACGGCAAGAATGTCGACAAGTCGTACCGCTGGAGCATGAGCTGGTTCATCTTCTCCGAAGTGATGTTCTTCGGCGCTTTCTTCGGCGCACTGTTCTACGCACGCGCAATCGCACTGCATGAGCTTTCAAGCCTCGACTACAAGCTGATCTGGCCGGATTTCTCGTCGGTGTGGCCAAACAACGGTCCCGCGGCGCTGGTGTCCACCTTCAAGTCGATGACGCCGTGGCCGGTGCCGACCATCAACACGGCGTTGCTGCTTTCTTCCGGCGCCACGCTGACGGTTTCGCACCACGCACTGCGTGAAGATCATCGCAAGAAGGCGATTGTCTGGCTGGCGGCTACGCTCGTGCTCGGCGTCTGCTTCCTGTTCCTGCAGGGCTTTGAATATTTCCACGCATACAACGAACTGAATCTGACGCTGTCCTCCGGCGTGTACGGCTCGACGTTCTTCCTGCTGACCGGCTTCCACGGTTTCCACGTGTTCCTCGGTGGCACGATGCTGGCGGTGGTGCTGGCGCGGATGATCCGCGGCCACTTCACGGCGGAACACCATTTCGCGTTCGAAGGCGCGGCCTGGTACTGGCACTTCGTGGACGTGGTCTGGCTGGGGCTGTACGTCGTCGTCTACTGGCTGTAAGGCTGGTAGGCCTGCGCCGACCGGCCAGCCGGAACACGCGCAGGCCATCGCGCAGCGTCCTCCGGGACGCGGCGCGCGAGCAGTACGCAGGATTGATGCGCCGCCCTCGACCCTGTCAGGGCGGCGTTTTGTTTAGGGCAGTGATGGTCCGCCAGGCTTAGCGCCCGTACGGAATGCCGGTCGAGTGAATCCAGCCCATCCAGGATGCAAACAGGATGAAGAGGAACAGCGAGATCGAAAGTCCGACTCGCGTGGCGAGCGACCAGACCATCCGCTTGGTTTTGCCCTTGTCATGCATCATGAAGTACAGCGCCGACACCATGCTGGCGATGATCAGGACGAAGGCGATGGGAACGAGAATGTGCATGGAACCTGCTGAAACGGGAAAGCGCAGAGGCAAGATGGTTATTATCTCACCGCGCGCCGGCGTTTGCCCTGCGTTCCCAGCGGCGCGGCGAGCAGACATGGAGTGTGGTCGATGACATTCCGGCTCGTCCCCGCGCTGTTGATCCTGCTGGTGGTCGCGGTGACGTTGCGGCTCGGTTTCTGGCAGCGTGATCGCGCGCATCAGAAGGAGGCACTCGAGGCGCGCGTCACGCAGTTCGAGAACGCGCCGGCGCAGCCGGTAACCGCCGCACCGGTGGCATTGAAGGACATCGAATTTCATCGTGTGAAGGCGCGCGGTACGTTTGTCGTGGACAAGGTGGTCTACCTCGATAATCGTCCGTATAACGATCAGCCGGGCTTCTACGTCGTGATGCCTTTTAAACTCACCGACGGCGGTTACGTGCTGATCAATCGCGGCTGGCTGCCGCGCAATATGAACAATCGCGAGACCATCGCGCCGTATGTCACGCCGCAGGGCGAGATCGAGATCGAAGGCATAGCGCGTGCTGACGCGTCGCGCGCGTTCGAACTTGGTCAGGGCGGTTCGGCCGCGCATCAGTTGATCCGCCAGAATCTGGATGTCGCCGCGTACGCCGCTGAAACCGGACTGCCGTTGCAATCATTCGTGATCCAGCAATTGAGCGACGACGGCGACAAACTCGTGCGCGACTGGCCGGCTCCCACCACTGGCGTGGAACGCAACTACGGCTACATGTTCCAGTGGTGGGGCATGGCGGCCGCGGCACTGGCCTTCGGGCTGTACGCCGCGCGCCGCGCCGCCAAAAAAGAGCACGCGCCGGGCATGTAATGCAGCGCGTGCTTCCGCGCGACTCCGCGCGAGCCGCACAATCATTGAAAAGAGGTCCTGTAGTGTCGACGCCATCTCCCCGTTCGCCGCAAACCGGCAAACCCGCTGCCGCCAAACCGATGCCCGGCCAGCCTAACGGCAAGGGCTCTTGGGAGCGCGGCCGCTGGGTCCTGCTGCTGCTGGCGGTCATCTGCGCCGCACCAATCGCCGTCTCGTATTTCACGTACTACGTGATTAAGCCAAGCGGCGGCAGCACGAGCTATGGCACGCTCGTCGAACCGCAACGGCCGATTCCTGAATCGCTCGTCGTGACCGGCGAAGACGGCAAGCCGCTCAAGCTCGCCACGCTGCGTGGCCGCTGGCTGCTGATCTCCGTCGACAACAGCGCATGCGACAAAGCGTGCGTGACGAAGCTCTACTTCATGCGGCAAATCCGCGCGGCACAAGGCCCGGAACGCGAGCGTGTCGTCGAAGTGTGGCTTCGCACAGGTGCGGGCAACGTCGCGGACGTGATACAAAAGGCCTATCCCGACACCAACATTCTGCTTGCCGATCCGGCGCAGGTATCGGCGTGGCTGCCGACCGACAACGGCACCCAGGTTACCGACCACATCTATATGGTCGATCCGAATGGCAATCTGATGATGCGTTTCCCGAAAGATCCGAACCCGAGCAAGATCAAGGGCGACGTGACCAGGCTGCTGAAATGGTCGAGCATCGGCTGATGCCGAAACCAGGGTAAGAGACGATGTTTGTACTGCAATTGGGCCTGATCGGCTTGTGTATCGCTTTGTTGCCGCTGTCCTACGTGTGGGTTAAGGCCGACGACAACAAATTCCGCAAGCTCGTGTGGCTCACCACTTTCCTCACGCTGGACCTCGTGATGTTCGGCGGCTTCACGCGTCTCACGGATTCCGGGCTTGGCTGTCCCGACTGGCCGGGTTGCTACGGAACGTCGTCGCCGTTTATCGCGCACGCGGCGATTAGCGCCGCGCATCAGGCGATGCCCACCGGCCCCGTCAGCATGACGAAGGCATGGATAGAAATGATCCACCGCTACTTCGCGATGGCGATCGGCGTGCTGATCATCGCGCAGACGGTCATTGCGTGGACCGCGCGTATCAAGCGACGTCCGCTGCATGTATCGCCGTGGTGGCCCACTTCGCTGTTGCTGCTGATTCTCGTGCAAGGCGCGTTTGGCGCATGGACCGTGACGATGAAGCTGCAGCCGGTTATCGTGACCACGCATCTGCTGCTCGGTCTCGCGCTGCTCGGCACACTCGGCTGGCTGGCCGCGCGGCAGACGCCGCTGCCCGCATATGAGCCCAAAGCCGCGCGCTGGCGCGCCGCGGCGATTGCGGGTCTCGTGCTGTTGATCGCGCAGATCGCGTTGGGCGGCTGGGTGAGCACGAACTACGCGGTGCTCGCCTGCACGGATTTTCCGACCTGCAACGGCCAATGGGTTCCGCCGATGGACTTCGCCCACGGCTTCCATTTGTGGCGGGCGCTCGGCATGACTGTCGACGGCGATATGATCACGCAGGACGCGCTGGTGGCGATTCACTGGACGCATCGCACGTTCGCGCTTGTGGTCGTCGCTTATCTCGTTTGGTTCGCGCTGAAACTGCGCCGCTTCAAGTCGCTGCGGCGTCCGGCGAACGGCGTGTTGCTGGTGGTGCTGATCCAGTTCGTCACCGGGCTGTCGAACATCGTGCTGCAATGGCCTCTGCCTATTGCGGTAGCTCATAACGGCGGTGCGGCGATCCTGCTGCTTCTGCTCGTTATGTTAAACTTTCGAATCGCTTATAGCCGTCCCGGCCGCGCCGTGTTGCCCGCGCGCGATGCCGCGCCAGCGTGACTCCACATGGACAGCACAACACTCTCCCAAACGCCCGGCAGCCGGATCTCCCAGTACATTGCCCTGACCAAGCCGCGCGTCACGCAACTCGCCGTGTTCTGCGCCGTCATCGGCATGTTTCTGTCGACGCCCGGCATGGTGCCCTGGACCATTCTGATCGGCGGCACGGTCGGCATCTGGCTGCTGGCCGGCGCCGCGTTCGCCATCAATTGTCTTGTCGAACAGAAGATCGACGCAAAGATGCGGCGCACTTCGTGGCGTCCGTCGGCGCGCGGTGAAATCACTACCACGCAGATTCTGCTGTTCTCGGCCGTGCTCGGCGGCCTCGGCATGTGGGCTCTCTACACGTTCGCCAATCCGCTGACCATGTGGCTCACGCTTGCCACGTTCGTCGGCTATGCGGTCATTTATACGCTGCTGCTCAAGCCGGCCACGCCGCAGAACATCGTGATCGGCGGCGCTTCGGGTGCCATGCCGCCGGCGCTCGGCTGGGCCGCCGTCACCGGTCATGTGCCGGGCGACGCGTGGATTCTCGTGCTGATCATCTTCGTGTGGACGCCGCCGCACTTCTGGGCGCTCGCGCTCTATCGCCGCAAAGACTATGAAAACGCCGGCCTGCCGATGCTGCCGAACACGCACGGCGAAAAGTACACGCGGCTCCATATCCTGCTGTACACGGTGATCCTTTTCGCCGTCACCATGATGCCGTTTATTTCCGGCATGAGCGGCGTGGTGTACCTCGCTGCGGCTGCACTGCTCGGCGCCGTTTTTCTCGCGTACGCGTGGAAGATCTATCGCGAGTACTCGGACGATCTGGCGCGCCGAACCTTCCGTTATTCGATCGTCTATCTGTCGCTGCTATTCGCCGCGCTGTTGATCGACCACTATGCGCGCGTCGTGATCGGCGCATAACACCATGCACACTATCCGCTTCGCGCGCGCGGCGCGTGCCGCTGTGATTGCTTGCGCGCTTGGCGGCGCGTTGCTCGTGGCAGGCTGCGGCAAGCAACCGCCGGCATTCCAGAATCTCGACATCACCGGCAACACGCAATTCGCGAGCAACTTCTCGTTGCCCGACACGTCCGGCAAGATACGCACAATGGCGGACTACAAAGGCAAGGTGGTGGTGCTGTTCTTCGGCTACACGCATTGCCCGGACGTTTGCCCGACAACCATGGCCGAGCTGTCGCAAGCGCTGCAGCAACTGGGCCCCGAGGATGCAAAGCGCGTGCAGGTGCTCTTCGTCACCGTCGATCCGGAACGCGATACGGCTGCGCTGCTCGCGCAATACGTGCCCGCGTTCAATCCGACGTTCGTGGGCCTGCGCCCCGATAACGAGGCGCAGCTCAAGAAGGTGACGAAAGACTTCCGCGTCTACTACGCCAAGGTGCCGGGCAAGACACCCGAAAGCTACACGATGGACCACACCGCGGCGAGCTACGTGCTCGACACCGACGGCAAGCTGCGCCTCTTCGCGCGCGACGGCCAGGGCGCCGCACCGTGGGTCCACGACATCAAGCTGCTGCTCGACTGACGCGGCAGGCTCAGAACCTCGAGCCAACGCTCAAACCGGTATCGGCAAATTCAATCCCGGAGCGAGCCGCGTAGTCTTGAACTCGGTCACCTCATAACGCGCGAGCTTCTGCACGGCGAACGGGTCGCTCGCGAGAATTTCATCGAGCTTCTCGCGGTCGATACGCACCGCCAGAATGATGCCGCCGTCGCGCGGCACTTTCGGTCCTGCCGCGACGAATACGCCCGCTTCGAAATGCGTCGTCAGGAAGGCTCGATGTGCGTCGAGCGCATCGTCGATGCGTTCGAGCGGTGCGGTATAGATGAGGTTGACTACATACATAGGCGTTCTCGCTGGCAATTGAACGAACCGCGGACACGCGCGGCAACGTTTCGAATTATCGGCTACAGCGCGGCTTTTTGCCGCCGGCCGGCTCGTGCATACCCATATGCGATCGCGATATTTCCCATCCTGCGAGCCATATGAGAGGATTTACGGTCCGGCCAGCGGCGCGCTGATATCCATGTGTCATCAGCATGTGTCGCCGGCTATCACCCGAGTCCGACCTCAAGTCGATTCGATTAGAAACAGCGAGAATTCATGCAGCGCAGAAACATCCTCAAAGCCCTCTCCGCAGTGATCGCCGGCGCGGCGATTGTCACCAGTTTCGACGCCCACGCCGATGAAAAAGTCATCAAGGTCGGCACCATCGGTGGCCCGGATGCGCAAATCTGGGAAGTCGTCACGAAGGTGGCCAAGCGGGAAGGCCTGAACGTGAAGGTGGTCGAATTCAACGACTACGTGCAGCCGAACGCCGCGCTCGACGCGGGCGATCTCGACGCCAACAGCTTCCAGCATCAACCGTATCTCGACAGCCAGATCAAGCAACGCGGCTACAAGATCGTCAACGCGGGCCTTACTTATATTTCGCCGCTCGGCATCTATTCGAAGAAGCTCAAGTCGCTGAAGGATCTTCCGCAAGGCGCGAAGGTCGCGGTGCCGAATGATCCGTCGAACGAAAACCGCGCGCTGCTGCTCCTGCAGACGCAAGGCGTGATCAAGCTGAAGGTCGGCGCGGGCACGAACGGCAATAACGCGACCGCGCTCGACGTCGCCGAGAATCCGAAGAAGATCAAGCTCGTCGAACTCGATGCCGCGCAATTGCCGCGCTCGCTCGCAGATGTCGATGCAGCCGCGATCAACACGAACTTCGCGCTGGCCGCCGGCCTGCAGCCGACCAAAGACGCGATCGCACTCGAAGACATTCGCAGCCCGTATGCGAACCTGATCGCGGTGCGCACACAGGACAAGGATAAGCCGTGGGTGAAGAAGCTGGTGGCCGCGTATCAGTCGGAAGACGTGCGCCAGTTCATCAAGACCCAGTTCAAGGGTTCTGTCGTGCCGTCGTTCTAACGTGGCCGCTTATAAGCCTAACTCCCATCGCTCGATTGTCAGGTCTTTGCCGAAGCGCTGCTCCGGCGCCTGACTGACGAGTTCGAAACCGGCGCGCTTGCATAGGCGCCGCGGCTCTTCCAGCGCGCTGGCCGTGGTCAGCGTCAGCCTCGTATAACCCGCGCGGCGCGCAAACCGCGTTGCTTCGCTTATCAACCGCGTGCCGAAACCGAGACGCTGCACGTCCGGTTCGACCCACAATAGCCGCACGCCGGCCACCGTCGTCGACACTGCGACGATGCACACGGCGCCGACGGCCACGCCGTTCTGATCGGCGACCACGCACATTTCCCGCACCGTATCGTTGCGTTGGGTGTAGTCCGCGACGACGCGCGCAAGTAATCCCTCGAACGATTGATCCCAGCCATATTGCGCCGCGAACCACTGCGCCTGCCGATGCACTAGCCAGCCGCATTCGCCGGGTCGCGGCGCACGCAGTTCAACCGTCTGTTGCTGCGGCTTGTCGCCCAGCAGCCGCTCGATGATTTTCATCGCGGCGATCAACTGCTCCTGAGAGCCCGCGCCGAGCCCGCCGAGGAGGTTCAACACTTCCTGACTGGCGGCGGCATCGAGCGGCGCATAAGCTGCGTGACCCTTATCGGTGAGCGCGATCAGCGACTGTCGGGCGTCCGTTTCGGACGGCCGCCGCGTGATCAGATTGCGTCGTTCGAAATTGGTCAGTAGGCGGCTCAGATAGCCGCTGTCGAGACCAAGCGCGCGGCCAAGCACCGACGCTGTTTGAGCGCGTCCACGCGAGAGCTCGTGCAGCACGCGCACCTCTGTCAACGAGAAGGTGCTGTGAGCCAGGTGCTCGTGCAGAGCGCCGATAAGCCGGGTGTAAAAGCGATTGAAATGGCGGACTGCCTGAGCCCGCCGCAGCGCCTCGGAATCGGTCAAATTGCTGCTCTCCCGGATTTTTATGGATTTGCATACCACTATATTGGAACGCGCCCTGATTAACAAAGCCACGCATCCTGGCGTGAAATCGGTTGGTGTCAAAAAGCTGCAGACGCGCGCGACTCGCGACGCCGCACCTAGTCCGCAATTTGGGCATCGGTACGGTCTACTTGCCTTAAATACGGGTAAATCCTGGGCTCGAAACACGCGCTCCGCAAGTGCCTTCTTTGGTCTGTGAGGCTTATTCCACAAGGCTTGACGTCGATCGATACCAAGATAGAACCAATTCGTTGACTGGTATTATGTTGGTTATATAATGGGCTCTCATTTTTCAGGTCGCACTTTCGCGACGGCCGCTGGAGCGCCATGGAAACTCGCTGGTCCGCACTGATGCCTGACGCTCGCAACGTCACGCCGCTGTATTTGCAGCTCGCGCGCAATCTTGCGACCGCGATCCATTGCGGCGTGTGGTCCGCGGGTGAGGCGCTACCTTCCGAGCGCACGCTCTCGGATGCAATCGGCGTGTCGCGCATCACCGCGCGCAAGGCGATCGAACTGCTCGTCGAGCAGGGGCTGATCCGACGCGCACGGGGCGCGGGCAGCTTCATCACGCCACGCGTCGAAGATCCTCTTTCGCGGCTCACCGGCTTCACCAAGAAGATGCAGCAGCGCGGCTTTCGTCCTGACTCCGTATGGCTCGAGCGCGATATCCGCGCCGCCAATCGCGACGAACTCGTGCACCTCGGGCTGTCGCCCGGCGCGGCGGTGGCGAGCCTGCGTCGTTTGCGCCGCGCGGACGGCATCGTGATGGCGGTCGAGCATTCAGCGCTTCCGGTCGCGATTGTTCCGGACCCGCAGGCAATCGGCGTCTCGCTCTACAGCTATCTGGAGCAACGCGGCGCGGCTGTCGTGCGCGCGTTGCAGCACTTTCGCGCGGTCAACGCTTCGAGCGAGATTGCCTCACTCATGGATATCGAACCGCGCTCGGCGCTGCTGGTCATTACCCGTATCGGTTATAGCGCCGACCAGCGCGCAATCGAGTTGACCGACACTTATTGCCGCGACGACTACTACGACTTCGTCGCTGAATTGCGGACCTGAGCGCTGCACCTGAGCGGGGCCGTGCCGGCTGCGTTCCCATGCAGCGCCGTCAAGCGCAATTCAGCCACACCTTGTATCACGCCTTGCAAGAGAGACTCATGCTGACCGGAAACATACTCACCACCGACGGGTGGATTCACGGCACGCTCGAATACGAAAACGGCCGCATCACGGCGCTCACCGGCGAGCGCGTTGATCCCGCGACGAACGACGCACCGTACATCCTGCCAGGCTTCATCGATCTGCACGTGCATGGCGGCGGCGGCGCGGACGTGATGGAAGCCGGTGACGCCATCGAAACCATCACTCGCACGCATGCGCGCTATGGCACGACGAGCCTGCTCGCCACCACCATGACCGCGCCGCGCGACGAGCTGATGAGCGTGGTCGCCGGTCTCGGCGACGTCGCGCGCGTGCGCACTCAGGGCTGCTCGCGCGTGCTCGGCGTGCATCTGGAAGGACCCTACATCAACCCCGGCAAGCTGGGCGCGCAACCCGACGCAGCGGTCTCCGCGGTGATGGACGAAGTGCTGAAGTATCTGTCCATCGCGCCGATTCGGGTGGTCACGCTCGCGCCTGAAATCGCCGGCCACATGGACATCATCTCCGAGATGGCGGCGCGCGGCGTGCGCGTGCAGCTCGGCCATTCGCTCGGCACTTACGACGACGCGGTCGCCGCGCTCAAGCACGGCGCGTGCGGTTTCACGCATCTGTTCAACGCGATGTCGCCGCTGCATCACCGCAATCCTGGCCTCGTCGGCGCGGCGCTCGCGCACGCCGAATTCGCCGAAATCATTCCCGACTTGCTGCACGTCCATCCGGGCGCGATCCGCGCGGCATTACGCGCGATTCCGCGTCTGTACGTGGTGACGGATAGCACGTCGGCGACCGGCATGCCCGACGGCGAATATCGCCTCGGCAGCCAACACGTGACGAAGTGTCTCGGCGGCGTGCGTCTCGCCGACGGCACGCTCGCCGGCAGCACCCTGACCATGGATCAGGCGCTGCGCAATCTGGTGTCGATCGGTCTGCCGATCGCCGATGTATCAAACCGTTTGTCGCGCTATGCCGCCGACTACCTCGGCATCGAAGACCGCGGCCGCATCGCGCGGGGTGCGTGGGCCGATGTCGTCGTGTTCGATCGTGAATTGGCGTTGAACGCGACATACGTCGAAGGAGAAGCAATTGTCGAATATGCTTAAAGAGGCGCTGGCGTCCGCAGAAACGGTTGCCGCGCAACTCACGGACACCTCGTGCGTCGAGGCACTGGCGGCCCGGCTCGCACAGCAACCGCGTCATGTCGCCCTAACGGTCGCGCGCGGCAGTTCCGATCATGCAGCGAGTTACTTCGCAAGCCTGACGATGAGCCGCCTCGGCGTGCCGGTTGCCTCGCTGCCCATGTCGGTCGCGACGCTGCAACAGGCGCCGCTGCAAGTGCGTGATCAGCTTGCGCTAGCGTTCTCTCAGTCGGGCAGGAGTCCTGATCTGGTCGGCACCATGCAAGCGCTGCGCGAGGCCGGCGCGCTGACCGTTGCCGCTGTGAACGCGCCGAGTTCGCCGCTCGCCGACGCGTGTGAGTGGCATCTGCCTCTCGTCGCCGGCGCGGAACTGAGCGTGGCAGCCACCAAGAGTTATATCGCGATGTTGTCGATTTCCGCGCAACTGGTCGCGCATTGGCAGCGCGATGCGGAACTGCTTGCTGCGTTGAACACGCTGCCCGACGCATTGCGGACCGCCGGCAGGCTCGACTGGTCGAAGGCTGTCGACGAACTGCGCAACGTCGAACGCATGATCGTGATCGGACGCGGTCTCGGTCTTGCCATCGCGCAGGAAGCCGCGCTGAAGTTGAAGGAAACCTCGGGCATTCAGGCCGAAGCGTTTTCGAGCGCGGAAGTGCGCCACGGTCCGATGGAACTGATCGACCGCGACTATCCGCTGCTGGTGTTCGCACCGCGCGGACCGGAGCAGGCGGGCCTCCTGCAACTCGCGCGTGACATGCAGGCGCGCGGCGCCCGCGTGTTACTCGCTGCTCCGTCCAATGTACCCGAAGCGACGCTGCCGCTCGCTGCCACCGCTCATGCGGCGCTCGATCCGATCGCCGCCATCCTGTCCTTTTACGTGATGGCCGCGGGCCTTGCGGCCGCGCGCGGGCGCAATCCCGACGCGCCGCGCCATCTAAACAAAGTCACCGAAACTCACTGACGAGAAATCAGATGCGACGTGTCGAGGAGTCCCGTTTAATGAGCCATTCTGAAGGCCATATTGTTTTGCTCGCGCCGATGACCGGTCCGGTCGTGCCGCTGGCGAACGTGCCCGACCCGGTGTTTTCGGGCGGCATGTTCGGCGACGGCATTGGCGTCGATCCGCTCGAGGGCCGACTCGTCGCGCCGTGCGACGGAACCGTCACCCATCTCGCACGAACCGGCCACGCCGTGACGCTCGCGACCGCGGAAGGCGCCGAAATTCTGCTGCATATCGGTATCGACACGGTCGAACTGAACGGCAAGGGCTTTGCGCCGATGGTCGAGCAGGGCGCCCACGTGCATGCCGGAGACGTGCTGATCGAATTCGATCAGGATCAGGTTGCGTTGCATGCGCCGAGCCTTGTTTCTGTCATCGCGATTGCCAACTCGGACGCGTTCGAAATCGTCGAGCGCGCGCAGGGCGGCATGCTGAAGGCGGGCGAAACGCCGCTGTTGTTGCTGCGTCCTCGTGACGGCGCCGCGGCCGCGGCGTCGCGTCAGATGAGCGCGACGAGCGTGACGGAAGAAGCGCGCGCGCAAATCAGGCTGGTCCACGCGGGCGGCTTGCACGCGCGGCCGGCAGCGCGTGCGCGCGAGGCGGCGCGCGCTTTTGATGCGCGTGTCGAAGTGCGCTACGACGGGCGCAAGGCGGCAATCGAAAGCGTGGTCGGTCTGCTTGGGCTCGGCGCTGGTCAAGGCGCGACGGTCGAATTGCTCGGCGTCGGCCCGCAAGCCAAAGCCGCTGTCGACGCGATCGCCCACGAATTGACGCGTGAAGCGCACGGCGAAGTCGAAGAAACGCCGGCCCGGCAAAGCTCGCCGGCGCCGCAAACGGTGGCACCTGCCGCAGGCGAAGCGCTTGAGCCGAATACGCTCGCGGGCGTCTGCGCGGCGCCGGGCGTGGCTATCGGCAAGCTCGTGCGCTGGGACGACGCGGACATCGATCCGCCGGAACAGGCGAGCGGGACGTCGGCGGCGGAAAGCCGTCTGCTCGACAAGGCGATTGCGACCGTCGATGCCGATCTCGGCACCACGGTGCGCGACGCGTCGCAGCGCGGCGCGGTCGGCGAAGCGGGCATTTTCGCGGTGCATCGCGTGTTGCTCGAAGATCCGACGCTGCTCGACGCCGCGCGCGATCTGATCAGCCTCGGCAAAAGCGCGGGCTTTGCGTGGCGCGAGGCGATACGCGCACAGATAGCTATCCTAAGTAATATCCAAGACGCATTGCTCGCCGAACGTGCCGCCGATCTGCGCGACATCGAGAAGCGCGTGCTGCGCACGCTCGGCTATACGAATGACGCGGCGCGCACGCTGCCGGACGAAGCCGTGCTCGCGGCGGAAGAATTCACGCCGTCCGATCTGTCCGCATTGGATCGCTCGCGTGTCACGGCTCTCGTGATGGCGCGCGGCGGCGCGACGTCGCACGCGGCGATTCTCGCGCGCCAGGCGGGAATTCCCGCCCTGGTGGCCGTCGGCGACGCGCTGCATGCGATTCCCGAAGGCACGCAGGTGGTGGTGAACGCGACCACGGGCCGCCTCGAATTTGCACCGACGGAGCTCGACGTCGAACGCGCGCGTCTGGAGCGCAGCCGTCTCGCAGGCGTGCGGGAAGCGAATCGCCGCACGTCGCAGCAAGCGGCGGTGACGGCGGATGGCCGCGCGATCGAAGTTGCCGCGAACATCGCCACGCTCGACGACGCCAAAACGGCCGTCGAAAACGGCGCCGACTCGGTTGGCCTGCTGCGTACCGAATTGCTGTTCATTCACCGCGCGGCCGCGCCGACCACGGACGAGCATCGGCAGAGCTACCAAGGCATTGTCGACGCGTTGAGTGGCCGCACCGCGATCATCCGCACGCTCGACGTCGGCGCGGACAAGGAAGTCGATTACCTGACGTTGCCGCCGGAGCCGAATCCGGCGCTCGGCTTGCGCGGCATTCGCCTCGCGCAGGTGCGTCCCGATCTGCTCGACGATCAGTTGCGCGGTCTGCTCGCGGTGAAGCCATTCGGCGCCGTGCGCGTTCTGCTGCCGATGGTGACCGATGTCGGCGAGCTCATCCGCATCCGCAAACGTATCGACGAGTTCGCTCGCGAGCTGGGCCGCACCGAACCGATTGAAGTTGGAGTGATGATCGAAGTGCCGTCCGCGGCTCTGCTTGCCGACCAGCTGTCGCGACACGCCGATTTCCTGTCGATCGGCACCAACGACCTGACGCAATACACGCTCGCCATGGACCGCTGCCAGGCCGACCTCGCCGCACAGGCCGACGGTCTGCATCCGGCTGTGCTGCGTCTGATCGCGGCGACCGTGCAAGGCGCGAACCGGCATGGCAAATGGGTCGGCGTTTGCGGTGCGCTGGCGGGCGATCCGCTCGCGATGCCGCTGCTCGTCGGCCTCGGCGTGATCGAGCTTTCGGTGGATCCGGTGTCGGTTCCGGGCATCAAGGCGCGAGTGCGCAATCTGGATTATCAACTGTGCCGTCAACGCGCCCAGGATGCACTGGCGCTCGAATCGGCGCAGGCGGTAAGAGCAGTAAGCCGTGAAACGTGGCCGTTGGACTGAACCCCACACCGTCCGCAAGCTGGCTACATCACTCAACGACGTCCGTCGACAACGAGACAAGGATTGGAGGTATCAATGGATGGGAATCCGTTTCTGAAGATTCAGCGCCTGGGACGCGCGCTGATGCTGCCTATCGCGGTGCTGCCGGTTGCCGGCCTGCTGCTGCGCCTCGGCCAGCCCGATGTGTTCAACATCAAGATGATCGCCGACGCCGGCGGCGCGATCTTCGATAACCTGCCGCTGCTGTTCGCAATCGGCGTGGCGGTCGGTTTCGCGAAGGACAACAACGGCGTCGCGGGTCTCGCGGGCGCGATCGGTTATCTGATCGAAGTCGCGGTGATGAAGGACATCAACGACAAGCTCAATATGGGCGTGCTGTCGGGGATCGTGGCGGGTGTCGTCGCGGGCTTGCTGTACAACCGGTACAAGGACATCAAGCTGCCGGACTACCTCGCGTTCTTCGGAGGGAAGCGCTTCGTGCCGATTGTCACGGGCGTGGTCTGTCTCGCACTCGGCATTCTGTTCGGCTACGTCTGGCAACCGGTGCAGAGCGTGATCGATACAGCCGGCCATTGGCTGACCACGGCGGGTGCGCTCGGTGCGTTCGTGTTCGGCGTGCTGAACCGGCTACTGCTTGTGACGGGTTTGCATCACATTCTCAATTCGCTGACGTGGTTCGTGTTCGGCACGTTCACGCCGACGGGCGGCGCAGCGGTGACGGGCGATCTGCATCGCTTCTTCGCTGGCGACCCGACTGCCGGAACCTTCATGACGGGCTTCTTCCCGGTGATGATGTTCGGCCTGCCGGCCGCGTGTCTCGCGATGTTCCATGAAGCGCCGAAAGAGCGCCGCGCAGTGGTCGGCGGTCTGCTGTTCTCAATGGCGCTCACGTCGTTCCTCACGGGCGTCACGGAGCCGATCGAGTTCAGCTTCATGTTCCTCGCACCGGTGCTGTACGTGATCCATGCGCTGTTGACGGGGCTGTCGCTTGCGATCTGTTCGGCGCTCGGCATTCACCTCGGCTTCACGTTCTCCGCGGGCGCGATCGACTACGTGCTCAACTACGGACTCTCGACGAAGGGCTGGCTGGCGATTCCCCTCGGCATTGCGTATTCGGTGGTGTATTACGGCCTGTTCCGCTTCTTCATCCGCAAGTTCAACATGGCGACGCCGGGCCGCGAACCGGCCGCTGCCGACGAACAGGTCGATTCGTTCGCGGCCGGTGGTTTCGTTTCGCCCGCCGCCGGCGCTGCCGTGCCACGCGCGCAGCGTTATATCGCGGCGCTGGGCGGCGCATCGAATCTGTCGGTGGTGGATGCGTGCACCACACGTCTGCGTCTGTCCGTGATGGACTCGAGCAAGGTCTCCGAGAACGAGTTGAAGACCATTGGCGCGCGCGGCGTGCTCAAGCGCGGCGCGACCAACGTGCAGGTGATCATTGGGCCCGAAGCGGACATTATTGCTGACGAGATTCGGACTGCGATTGGGCGGTCGGGTAGCGATGCGGATGCGGCGAAGCCTGTGGTTGCTGGTGCTGCTGCTGTTGGCGTTGCTTCGACTGCGGCCTTGGCCTCTGCCTCGGCGGCGGTAGCGTCGGGCGCTGCAAGCGGTCCGCTCGATCCCGATCCGTTGCGTTGGCTTGCGGTGTTTGGCGGCGCGGGTAACGTGCTGTCGCTCGATGCGGTGGCGGCAACGCGTCTGCGTATCGTCGTGCGCGATCCGTCCGCGGTCGATCGTCAGCGTCTTGCATCGCTCGACACGGCATGGGTGTCGGCGGACACGTTCCATATCGTCGTCGGCGATGCCGCGCGGCGTTACGCAGATATGCTGGCGACGCGTATGCCGGCGAGCGGCGGCGCGACGCCCCTGCCTGCCTGATGGAGTGGAGCGGACGAGGCAACGAGGGCGATTCACATTGTTTGTTTGCCGCGCCCTCATGCGGTAACGCTGCCAACTGAACGGCCGAGCCGCAGCAATTAAAAAGCGGCACCTTGACCCAAGGTGCCGCTTTCACGTTTACCGGCGCAATGCCGGCCAATGTATTCGTTAGCAAGTCTTAAGATGAACCGCTTCACAGGACCGGCGCGGTTCGAGCCACATTACATTGATGACGCCGAGTGCCAGCACCACGCCGATAGCGGGAATCCAAGCGAAATACCACATCGCAAACAAAGAAACGCGCATGGTCGGCATTGCTGCTCACAGGGAGGCGCATCATAAACGCGGCCTGGAACGCGCGGTGAGCGCGCGAGCCGTCACGCGAAGAAAGCGCACAAAAAAGCCCTGCCTATCTTGCGACGGGCAGGGCCTTGCGACTTGCATCGCGCGCGCCGGGCTAGCCGGCTTGCAGCGCGCCGACGAAGCTGTCCGACAGAGACTTACGCGTACTCTGTCAGCGCGCCGCGCATCTTCTTCATGGCGCTGGCTTCGATCTGGCGAATACGCTCAGCCGACACACCGAACTCGTCGGCCAGTTCGTGCAGCGTCGAGCCGCCCGAACCGTCGTCTTCAACCTTCAACCAGCGAGCTTCGATGATGCGGCGGCTGCGGGCGTCGAGTGCCTCCAGTGCCGTCGCGATACCGTCGCTCTGCAGCTTGTCGCGTTGGCGCGAGGCCAGCACGGCAGTCGGCTCACTGTGCGAGTCGGCGAGATACGCGATTGGCGCATACGACTCTTCGCCGTCTTCAACCTGGCCTTCCAGCGCGATGTCGCCGCCGGAGAGCCGCGTTTCCATTTCGGCCACTTCTTCGCGCTTGACGTTCAACTCCTTGGCGAGACCTTCGATCTCGTCCGGCGTGAAAGCGCCCAAGCCTTGCTTATGGCTGCGCAGGTTGAAGAACAGCTTGCGCTGTGCCTTGGTCGTGGCGACTTTGACCATGCGCCAGTTGCGCAGAATGTATTCGTGGATTTCGGCCTTGATCCAGTGCATGGCGTACGACACGAGACGCACGTTCTGCTCCGGATCGAAGCGTTTCACGGCTTTCATCAGGCCGATATTGCCTTCCTGGATCAGGTCGGCGTGCGGCAGCCCGTAGCCGAGATAGTTACGCGCGATCGAGACGACCAGCCGCAGGTGCGACAGCACGAGGCGGCGTGCGGCCTCGAGGTTGTCGTGCTCGCGGAATTCTGTGGCGAACTGGCGTTCTTCTGCCGGCGTCAGCATCGGAATCCGATTCACGGCCTGGATGTAGGCGTCGATGTTGCCCAGTTGGCCGGGCAACAGGGAGGAATGGGAGAGCGCCAGCGCACCTGCCGGAGCGGCCTTAGCCGACGACGGGCTCAGAGTACTCGGAAGGGTCAATGCATGGCTCACGTGTAAAACTCCTTTGGAATCAGGCAAAAGCTTGTTCAGTTAACGACTCCAGCGTTGGATGTTAGCACTCTCGTTTTCCGAGTGCTAATACTTAGAGGCCGTAGGGGCATCGAAGTTCCGCAAATTCCTATTGAAGTGCACATTCCAATAGTCATGATACGCGCGTTTTGAAGTCGGCGCGTCGGCCGTAGAAGTTACCTGATGGCGCGGCTTCGGTCTCACATTCGACCGATTTTTTCCATTTTTGATGTGAGTAATTGCGAAAATTTAAGTTTCTTAATAGGATCCGCCGACTCTGGATTGTCTTTAGAATAAGCAGGACTGTTACAGATTGTTCAACCTTCGCTGAGCTCGGGGTGTTAGATGAACAACAAAAAGAATGCGGTGCGCGGTCTGGCTCTAAAAAGTGCGTGCGCGGCTCTGCTCCTCGGTTTTTCCGGCTTGGCCGCAGCCGATGAGTTCGGCGTGCAGGTCGCGGGCGGTCTCGGCGATCATCATGTCCGAAAGCTGGACCTCGGCGTCGTGTGGGATCCGAATCTCACGTGGTGGCAGATCGGCGACTGGCATTTCGCGCTGATCGGCGAAGCCCACGTGGCCTGGTGGCACACGGACGAAGGCAATGTGCACGGGAACATCGGCGAAATCGGTGTGACGCCTATCATTCGCCTCATTAAAGGTTCGGGATCAATCCGGCCTTTCGTCGAGGTAGGCGCGGGCGTTCGTCTGCTGTCGAGTCCGAGAATTTCTTCGACCTTCACGCTTTCCACCGCGTTCCAGTTCGCCGACATGGCGGGCGTGGGCCTGCAATTTGGCAGTCACCAGCAGTACCAGGCAGGCTACCGTTTCCAGCATGTTTCGAATGGCGGTATCAAAGAGCCGAATCCTGGTATAAATTTCCACCAGCTATATCTGCAATATAACTTCTGACGACCGTGGCCGCGTCCGGCTCACCGGTGCAAGGGGCTGAGCAATGGCGGCAAAGACGATCGAAGCGATTCGCGGGCTGGAGCGAGAGCGCTTCCGTGCGATGGTCGACGGTGACGGGCAATCGCTCGACACGCTGCTCGCGGAGAACGTGAGCTATGTGCATACGAACGGCAAGCGTGAAACGAAGCGGCAGTTTATCGACGGCATCACTGCCGGGCGCCGTCGCTACCGGCAGATCGAGGTGCAGTCGCAAGATGTGCTGCCGGTGGGCCGCGAGACTTGTGTCGTCACGGGCCGCGCGCTGATCGAGATGGAAGCGAACAACGGCGCGCTGCTGTTCCCGATTGCCTACACGGCGATCCACACGCAGGAAGACGGCCAATGGCGCCTGATTGCGTGGCAGGCCACGCGTTGCGCAATCGAATAAGCCTTGTGGGTTCGCTCGTGCTAGCCGGCGGCCTTGTGGGCGGTCGGTGCGCGTGAGGCGGCGCGGTTGGTTGTGCCGCTGAGGTCGGCGATGGCCGTTGCTGCTCGCGTGAGACCTCGGACAGCGGCGTGACCTTGCCAAGGGTCACGCCGTGAGTTGCGGGGGCCGTATGCCGCTCTTTATCAGACGCCCGGTTGCGGCTCCGCATCCCGTATCGTCCGCGGGCCGAGGTTCTGCTGATCCTGATCGTTCGATCCGGCATCGCCCATCACTTTTCCACTCCGTATGACCGCATTGCCCGCATACGGATGGCGCGGGTGCACCGGAATCTGGTTGCAACGCTCCACAATGCGCCGAACCGCCGCCATATCGCAGAAGTCGTCAGGAATGCGTTTTTGTTCGATCAGCTTGCGGAGGAAATCGAAATCGGTCTGCGAGGCGGACGGAAAGCCGACTTCGATTTCCTTGAAGCCGATCGCCACCAGCATCTCGAAGAACTGGAGCTTTTGCGCCGCGTTCATCGGCTCGATCAGCGCCTGGTTGCCGTCGCGCAGATCGGTGCTCATCCAGGCCGGCGCATGGTTGATCGTGCGGCTCGGCCATTTGCGGCCGGTGAGACGTACGGGCGGAAAAGGGCGATATTTTTCAGCGGGATTGCGCAGCATCATGAACCTCGTTCATTGTCTCTTATGCAAAAAGGGGCGGCCAGGCAGTGCGCCTCCTGCGGCTGACGCGCGGCCACGAATGCGAGGCGCGCCAGCCGGTCGCTAGCGGCAACAGCGAACGGGCGCGAACGAACAGCGTCATGACGACGACCCCAGCCAATGTGGACGTGGATGAAGCGCATGCAACGGGCATTCGATCCTCGTGCATTGACCGCGCGGACACGGACGAATGCAGACGGCTACAGCTTGTGAAGAACTACAGTCGGGGATGAAGCAGTAACTGCTGAACTGCTTTGAGGAGCGCGCGGCAGGGGAATCGGCGTGCGAGTCGACGTGCCGATGCGGCGCTACGTCTGACTTACGCTAGAAGCGCTAGACGTAGCGATAGAGGCCGCGCTAGGCGGCCGGAGGAAATGCGGAGGATGTTCGGAAGGAAACGCATCGGGCTAATGTATGACGGCCCGCAGCGGCGTGTCAATCCGCGGCGTTCGCATCGTTCGCGCGGACGGCTGCAGCGAACGATGCGCCGCGCGCGCCGCCAGACTCTTTACACAGGCGTTCTGGCGACGTCGACGATCAGCTCGACTTGCCGCTCGATCGCGCTCGGTATCGGCGCCTCGCCGCGCAACACCGCGCCGATCCATGCCGCTGTGGTCTCGGCGTCGCGCGCTTCGGGCAGCTCGACTTCGGGCGCGTCCCGCGACGAACGCTCATGCGGCACGCGCGTCTCGCAGATGCCGTCGTGCAGCCAGTCGACCTGCACCTGACGCCGCGTGTCGGCTACGGCTTCGCCTTCCGTGCCGCGCGCGAGCAAAGCGCCGCCGGCCGCCGCGTCGGGATGCGTGTTGAACAGTTGCGTGAGGCTGTCGCGATACGGCGGGTGTGTGTAGTTGACGAGGCGCAGTCCCGCGGGCGTGAACGGCTGCAGGATCTTCACGAGCGTGTGCGTCGAATTGCGCACACCCATGCGCCGGCGCAGCGCGAGCAGACGCGCGAGCTTCGGCGCGAGGACGTCGATCGGCGCAAACGCGAGACGGCGCTCGGCAAGGCCGTCTTCAATATCGTCGTGCGAGCTTGCGTGGGGAATGCGCAGATACGTGAAAATTTCAGCGCTCGTCACGCGGCCCGGATCTTCAGTGACGCCGTGCACGAGAACCGGCACGCCTTCGCGCGCCAGCAACAGTGCGAGCAGCGGCACCAGGTTCGGCTGCTTGCGCGCGCCGTTATACGTGGGTATCGACACGGGCCGGAACTCGCCGGGCGGCAGGTGAACCGGCTCGAACGACGCATGAGCGCCCGCCAGCATCGCGGCGAGCTCGTCGGCGGTCTCGCCTTTCACGCGATAAGCGAGCAGGATCGCGCCGAGTTCCAGTTCGCCGACGCGGCCGTCAAGCATGGCGGTATAAAGCGCGCGGGTGTCGTCGGCGGTGAGCGCGCGCGCGCCGTTCGGGCCGCGGCCGATCTCCTTGATGAAGCGGGCCCAGGGGAACGAGTTGGCGGTGTCGGCGGAGTCGGTCATGGCGAGCAGATTTGACGTGCTGGCGGGCTGCTGTCGAGCCGGCCGCCACGGTATTCAAGGGACGTTATCTGGTGTGAGTATCGCATCTATAGCCGTCCGGCGAATCACGGGCACAGGCGCGCGGCCGGCGTGCCGCTGTCGTGAACCCATGCCGGACTGGCGCGCGCGGCCATCTGCAGCGCGTTACACTCGTTGTTTTATCGCCGCGCTGCGGCTCATATCGAAGAACGGAGAACGGGATGAGTTACGTATTTGCACCCGCACAGGCGGTCGCCGTGCCGGTCGTAGGGTCCAGCGAGCAGTTCCCGGTGCGTCGCATCTACTGTGTCGGCCGCAACTACGAGGCACACGCCCGCGAGATGGGACACGATCCCGACCGCGAGCCGCCGTTTTTCTTCAGCAAGCCGGCGGACGCCGTTCTATATGTCGCACCGGGCGAAACGGGCGAATTTCCGTATCCGTCGCTGTCAAAAAATGTCCACTTCGAGATGGAGCTAGTGGCGGCGATCGGCAAAGGCGGCAAGAATATTCCGGCTGAGAGCGCGCTCGATCACGTCTATGGCTACGCGCTTGGTCTCGACATGACGCGCCGCGATCTTCAGGCTGAGGCGAAGAAGCTGGGGCGTCCATGGGACACAGCAAAAGGCTTCGATCACTCCGCGCCGCTCGGCCCGATTCATCCGGTTCCTGCGGTCGGCCATGTCGAGAAGGGCGCGATCTGGCTGTCCGTAAACGGTGAAGAGAAGCAAAATTCGGACGTGTCGCAACTCATCTGGTCGGTCGGCGAAACCATCGCCTACCTGTCGACGCTGTTCGAATTGCAACCCGGCGATCTGATTTTCACAGGCACGCCCGAAGGCGTCGGCGCGGTGGCGCCGGGCGATCTGATGAAGGGCGGCGTAGACGGGCTCGGCGAGTTCAGCGTGCGCGTCGTCTGACGCGGTTTGGGAGGAGACAACGACATGAAGCTCTACAGCTATTTCCGCAGCTCGGCGTCGTATCGCGTGCGTATCGCGCTGAACGTTAAAAATCTGCCGTACGAATATGTGCCCGTGCATCTCGTGCGCGACGGCGGCGAGCAGTTGAAGCCCGATTACCGCAAGATCAACGTGGACGGCATCGTTCCCACCCTGATTGACGGCCACGAGGTGATGCCGCAGTCGCTTGCGATCATCGAGTATCTGGAGGAAACACATCGGGAGCCGCCGCTCTTGCCAAAGGCGCCCGCCGATCGAGCGTATGTGCGTTCCGTGGCCTTGCAGGTCGCGTGCGAGATTCATCCGCTGAACAATCTGCGCGTGCTCAAGTATCTGAAGCACACGCTGTGCGTGGACGACGATGCAAAAGACGCCTGGTATCGGCATTGGGTGGAAGCGGGTTTCGCGACGCTCGAGGCTCACCTGGCCGGCGACGCGCGCACCGGCAAGCTCTGTTTCGGCGACGCGCCGACGCTTGCCGACGCGTGTCTGATTCCGCAGGTGTTCAACGCACAGCGCTTCAAGGTCGACACAGCGAAGTTTCCGACGATTCAGCGCATCTACGATCACGCGATGCAAATCGATGCATTCGCCCGCGCAGCGCCGGGGGTGCAGCCGGACGCAGAATGATCCGGCGGTGTTGAACACAAAAAGGGCACTCCGCGGAGCGCCCTTTTTGTGCTTTGCCGGGAAGGGGCTGGCTGTCGCGCTTGCCGCCAGCTTGCGTCTAACGTGCGTTTAGCCTGCGTTTAGCCGCCCAGCAACGCGTCCGAAAACTCTTCGGCGCTGAAAGGCTGCAAGTCCTCGACCTTTTCGCCGACGCCGATGAAGTACACGGGAATCGGACGCTGCCGCGCAATGGCCGCGAGAATGCCGCCCTTCGCCGTGCCGTCCAGCTTGGTGACGATCAGGCCCGTGAGGCCGAGCGCGTCGTCGAAAGCCTTGACCTGCGCGAGCGCGTTCTGGCCGGTATTGGCGTCGATCACGAGCAGCACCTCGTGCGGAGCACCGTCTTGCGCCTTGCCGATCACGCGCTTCACCTTGCGCAGCTCTTCCATTAGATGCAGTTGCGTCGGCAGACGGCCGGCGGTGTCCGCCATCATCACATCGACCTTGCGGGCCCGCGCGGCGCCGACCGCGTCGAAGATCACCGCCGCCGGGTCGCCGCTTTCCTGCGACACGACCGTGACGTTATTGCGCTGGCCCCAAATGGCCAGCTGCTCACGCGCGGCGGCGCGGAAAGTGTCGCCCGCAGCCAGCAGCACCGACTGGTTGAAACTCTGCAGATGCTTGGCCAGCTTGCCGATGCTGGTCGTCTTGCCGGCGCCGTTGACGCCAGCGATCATCATGACGAGCGGCTGTGCGCGCCCGAGCATCAGCGACTTTTCCAGCGGTTTCAACAGATCGACGAGCAGTGTGCGCAGCGCCGTCTTGACCTGTTGCGGATCGGTGAGACGCTCGACGCGCACTTTCTCGCGCAGCGCTTCGAGCAGGAATTCGGTGGCGTCCACGCCCGCGTCCGACATCAACAGCGCGGTTTCGAGTTCTTCGTAAAGATCCTCGTCGATCTTCGTGCCGACGAAAATGCCGGTGAGGCTGGAACTGGTCTTCGACAAGCCGGTTTTCAGGCGCGTCATCCACGAGCGCTTAGCGCCCGCGTCCTGCACGGGCGGCGGCACGATCTCGACGGTTTCGAGAGACGATTCTTCGAAGTCCGGTTCCAGCTCCAGTTCCGGTTCGGGCTGGGATTGCGGCGCGATGGCGGGCGCCGCGGCTGCGGGTGGCGTCACGATGCCGGCCGGCGCGTTCGTACGCGGCGCGGCAGGCGCTTCGACGGCCGGTTCCTCGACCAGGCCTTCAGGCGCGGTTTGCGATTCGTCCGGCGCGTTTTCGGACTCTTTCGAGCCCTTGAATCGTTTGAAAAAGCTGAACATGATCTGGCGTGGTGAGAGCGCGCGCCGATGCGCGCAGCCGGTACAGCACCGGCGGGAGCGGCAGGCAGCGTTGCGATGCGGGATGCAAGGCGCTGGAAGCCGCACATTTTATCAGGCGCGCCGTCGCCCGTCGTATCGGCCGAACGGCCAGGCTAGACGCGCGGCGCCCCTGTGGTAACGTTGGCGCTCCAGTCCGCATACGTCGACGACGCGGACGCTTTCATAACGTAATCGAATCTGCATGCCCCGTTCAGCAACTTCCCGCGCCCATGGCGCCTCATCCAAAGGCGGCAAGCCGCACGCCATCCGGATCATCGGCGGCGACTGGAAACGCACGCCCTTGCCCGTGCTCGACCTCGACGGCCTGCGTCCCACGCCTGATCGGGTCCGCGAAACGCTGTTCAACTGGCTCGGGCAACGTCTGGATGGCCAGCGCTGCCTCGACCTGTTCGCCGGCAGCGGTGCGCTCGGTTTCGAAGCGGCGTCGCGCGGCGCGGCGCGAGTGCTGATGGTCGAGCGCAACGCGCGGGCCGCAAATCAGTTGCGCGCGAATCAGGAACGCCTCGCGGCGCGCATGATCGAAATTGCGGAGGCTGACGGTTTGCGCCTTGCCGGGAGCCTGCCGCCCGGTTCATTCGACGTCGTGTTTCTCGACCCGCCTTTTGGCGATGATCTGCTCGATAAAGCGCTCCGGCTGGCCGCTCCGTTGGTGA
Organism: Paraburkholderia rhynchosiae; assembly: GCF_002879865.1. Lineage (GTDB taxonomy): Bacteria > Pseudomonadota > Gammaproteobacteria > Burkholderiales > Burkholderiaceae > Paraburkholderia > Paraburkholderia rhynchosiae. The sequence continues at coordinate 32,311 of NZ_PNXY01000006.1, read as the reverse complement.
GCAAAGACGGTTTTCTGTACGTCGAGGCCGGCGCGGTGCTGGAGCCGGTAGCGAACGAAGCGCTCGCCGGTTGGCAAATCGTGAGGCAGGGCAAAGCGGGCGCCGTCCACTTCCATTTGCTGCAGCGCGAAAATGAGGAATAATGCGCCTTCGAAAACAAGCGCCGGACGGTTTGCCGTCACGCGCGCGACTGGTGCCAAATGCGTCGCGTGGACGCTTTGACGTGCCCTTCTGTCTGAAGAGAGGAGAAATCTCATGGTAGTCGCCGTGTACCCGGGCACGTTCGATCCGCTGACGCGCGGTCACGAAGACCTCGTTCGGCGCGCGTCGAGCATTTTCGACACGCTGGTGGTGGGCGTTGCAGATAGCCGCAACAAGAAGCCGTTCTTCACGCTGAAAGAGCGCCTCGACATCGCTCATGAAGTGCTAGGTCATTATCCGAACGTTCAGGTCATGAGCTTCAAGGGGCTGCTGAAGGACTTCGTGCGCACGAATAACGCGCGAGTGATCGTGCGGGGCCTGCGCGCCGTGTCGGACTTCGAGTATGAGTTCCAGATGGCGGGCATGAACCGGTACCTGCTGCCCGATGTCGAGACCATGTTCATGACGCCGTCCGACCAGTACCAGTTCATCTCGGGCACGATAGTGCGTGAGATCGCCCAACTGGGTGGCGACGTGAGCAAATTCGTTTTCCCGTCGGTCGAAAAGTGGCTGAAGGAAAAGGTCGCGGCATTGGACCCGGATGACGGCGCCTCGGCGGGGCAACCGTAACCGGCGTAAACTGTCGGTTTAACGGATCAAAGCCGGCTGCGGCCGGCGCGAAGTGAGAGAAGTATGGCCTTGATGATTACCGACGAGTGCATTAATTGCGATGTGTGCGAGCCTGAGTGCCCGAACGACGCAATTTCGATGGGCCCGGAAATCTACGTGATCGACCCGAAGAAATGTACCGAGTGCGTCGGCCACTTCGATGAACCGCAGTGCATTCAGGTCTGCCCGGTCGAATGCATTCCGCGCGATCCAGAGCATCTGGAGACGCCGGAAGGCTTGATGGCGAAGTACCACGCGCTGCAGGCGGCAAAGAGCGCGTGAAGCAGGGCGTTTCAACGAAAACGGCGAGGCGCGGGCCTCGCCATTTTCTTTTGGTAAGGCCGATCGATTAGCCCACGTAAGCGCCGAAAATGTCGCGCAATGCGTCAAGGAGAATCACGCATTCCGCGTCGGTGCCGACGGAGATGCGCAAGTGCTGGTCGATTCTCGGCGCCCTGAAGTGGCGTACGATAATTTCCTTTTCACGGAGCCGCGATACGAGCGTCGCTGCGTCGTACGCCTCGTGGCGCGCGAACAGCAGATTCGCCGCGGACGGCACAACGTCGAAACCCAGCGCCGTCAGCCCTGCAGCCAGTCTTTCGCGGCTCGCAATTACCTTTGCGCATGTGTCGCGAAACCACCCGTCGTCTTCGTACGCCGCGCGGGCGGCAACCTGAGCGAGGCGGTCGAGCGGATAGGAGTTGAAGCTATCCTTCACGCGATTCAGCGCGCCGATCAGTTCCGCATTGCCGAAAGCGAAGCCAACGCGCATGCCTGCCAGCGAGCGCGACTTGGACGCCGTCTGCACGACAAGCAGATTCGGATAGCGGTCGATCAGCCCGATTGCCGATTCAGCGCCGAAATCCACATAGGCTTCGTCGATCACCACGACGGAGTCGGCGTTTTTCGCTACCAGGCGCTCAATGTCGGCGAGCGGCAAAGGGCGCCCGGTCGGCGCATTCGGGTTCGGAAAGAGGATGCCGCCGTTGGGCACCGCATAGTCGTCCACGTTGATGGCGAAGGCGTCGTCGAGCGGAATCGTCCGATAGCCGACTGCGAAAAGCCGCGCGTAAGTCGGATAGAAGCTGTACGTGATGTCCGGGAACAGCAAAGGCTTGTCGTGTTTCAGCAATGCCTGGAAGGTGAGCGCAAGCACTTCATCGGAGCCGTTGCCCGCGAAGATCTGGTCGGCATGGATGCCGTGGTAGGCAGCGACCGTTTCGCGCAGCTTGAGCGCGGTTGGGTCGGGATAGCGTCGCAAGGACTCTCCCGCATCGCCGAGTTCCTGGCGGATCGCTTCGAGGACGCGCGGCGACGGAGGGTAGGGATTTTCGTTGGTATTCAGCTTGACCGGATGCGCGAGCACGGGCTGTTCGCCCGGCACATACGGCGTCAGACGGTGGACAATGTCACTCCAATAGCGGCTCAAACGATTCTCCTTTGTCGATCGGAGTTAGCGCTTTAGCGCTTACTACGATCCCATGCAAGGCGGTCGATCGGAGTTAGCGCTTTAGCTGTCGATCCAGAGTTGACGCTTTAGCGTCTTACTCTGGTCCCATGCAAAGCACTTACTCCGATCCCACACAGATGCTCGCCATCAATGGCGACACGATGACTAACCCGCATCCGATCGGCGCGAGCCGGCCCACGTTGCAAGCGGCATCAATTACGTACTGCGATGCAACTGCATCATCGCCCGTTCAAGCTCGCCCTTGATGATCAGCGGCATCACTGCGAGCGCGCGCTCGATGGACGCGTCGATCAACTCCTGCTCTTCGCGCCGCGGCGGTTTAAGCACGTAATTGGCCACGTCCGGCTTCGCACCCACACGCGCGCTCTCGGGAATCAGGTCGCGCGGATGCCCGATACCGATGCGCAGCCGCCAGTATTGCTGCGACGACAAATGCGCGGTGAGGTCCTTCAAGCCATTATGACCGCCGCTGCCGCCGCCAAGCTTCAACTTCACGCTGCCGGGTTGCATGTCGAGTTCGTCGTGCGCGACCAGGATTTCGTCCGGCAGAATCTTGAAGAACTGCGCAACTGCGACAACCGACTGACCCGAGCGGTTCATATAAGTCTGCGGCTCGAGCAGATGCACTTCCTCGCCGTGAAGCCGCGCCTTCCCGTAAAAGCCGTGAAAGCGCCGCTCGTCGCGCAGGGTCGTGCCTGCTTCGCGCGCCAGTTGATCGACCAGCCAGAAGCCGGCGTTATGGCGCGTCGCGGTGTATTCGGCGCCCGGATTGCCGAGCCCGACGATCAGCTTGATCATGATTGCGTGGGTCCATCTGGCTCGCACGCCGAATGCGACCGAGCCGAAAAAACCGAAAAAAAACCCGCCGGGGCGAACCTCGGCGGGTCACATCGACCGTCTCATTGAAACGGATCGAGAGGATTACTTGCTCAGTGCCTGAAGGGCACTTAAGCAGCCGGCGTTTCGCCTTCACCAGCGGCAGTGCCACTTTCCGACACTGCACCAGCAGGGATCGTTGCAGCAGCGACCACCGGGTTCTCTGCTTCGACGTGGGCAACCAGCGACACGCCTGCCGGCAGCGGGATGTCCTTGGCGTGAACCGATTGACCCGCTTCGATCTTGGCCAGGTCGACTTCAATGAATTCCGGCAGTGCCGACGGCAGGCACTCGATTTCCAGTTCATTGACGACGTGCGAGATCACCGCGCTCGACAGCTTCACTGCCGGGTTGCTTTCCTGGTTCAGGAAGTGCAGCGGCACCTTGGTGTGCAGCTTCTTCGTTGCGTCGACACGCTGGAAGTCCACGTGCAGCACGAGCTGACGGAACGGGTGGTATTGCACGTCGCGCAGCAGAACCTGTTGCGACTTGTCACCGATTTCCAGATCGAGGATCGACGAGTGGAAAACTTCTTTCTTCAGCGCGTGCCACAGCGCGTTGTGGTCCAGTTCGACCAATTGCGTTTCAGCACCAGCGCCATATACGATGCCCGGGGTCTTGCCCGAGTTACGCAGGCGGCGGCTCGCACCCGTACCTTGCAAAGAACGCTCGAAAGCGACTACTTTCATTTTGAATCTCCAATGCACTACCCGCGACCAGGCAGTAAAAACGGGGCCCGCAAGCCGTTATGGCTGAGGCCCCAGAACTGCGGCATGAACCTTCGTTCGTTCACGCCGATTGTGCAAAAGCGCGGCGTGCAAGAATGCAGACGCCGCGCCTTCGCAAATACTTAACTTTCAGCGAACAGCGACATGACCGAATCGCCGCGACGAATCCGCGAGAACGTTTCGGCCAGCAGGCCAGCGCTGGTCAGCGAACGGATCTTGGCGCACGAGCGGGCTTCTTCGCCGAGCGGGATCGTGTCCGTCACAACAAGTTCGTCGAGTGCGGATGCGGCGATACGCTCGCCAGCGCCGCCCGACAGAACCGGGTGGGTGGCATAAGCGAAAACCTGTTTCGCGCCACGTTCCTTCAAAACCTGTGCTGCCTTGCAGAGCGTGCCGGCGGTGTCGACCATGTCGTCCATGATCACGCAGGTCCGGCCGTCAACTTCGCCGATGATATTCATCACTTCGGCAACGTTCGCCTTCGGGCGGCGTTTGTCGATGATCGCGAGGTCGCAATTGAGCTGCTTCGCCAAGGCCCGCGCACGCACCACGCCGCCGACGTCCGGCGAAACGACCAGCAGGTTCTCGTAGTTCTGCTTGCGCAGATCGCCGAGCAGCACGGGCGTAGCGTAGATGTTGTCTACGGGGATGTCGAAGAAGCCTTGAATCTGGTCGGCGTGCAGATCCATCGTGATGATCCGCTCGACGCCCGCGATTTCCAGCATGTTCGCCACGATTTTCGCCGAGATGGCGACGCGCGCCGAACGAGGGCGGCGATCCTGACGTGCATAACCGAAGTAGGGGATGGCTGCGGTGATCCGACCGGCCGATGCGCGCTTGAGCGCGTCGACCATGATCATCAGTTCCATCAGGTTGTCGTTCGCCGGTGCGCATGTGGACTGCAGAACGAAGACGTCCTTGCCACGCACGTTTTCCTGAATCTCGACCTGGATTTCGCCGTCTGAGAAACGGCTAACCATTGCTTTGCCGAGGGGAATACCGAGGATTTTGACGACTTCCTGTGCAAGCGCCGGATTTGCGTTGCCAGTAAAAACCATCAGGCCGTCATGGCTGCTCATCGTGCACCTGCTTCAGGCTGGGGGCGAGGGAAATGCGAGAATATTTGGCAGGGGAGAAAGGATTCGAACCTTTGCATGCCGGAATCAAAATCCGGTGCCTTAACCAGCTTGGCGACTCCCCTACACTAACTTTGAGCTCCGCCGAACGTGGAGTTTCGTTCGACGATGCAAAACTTATGACGCGAAAGCAAAGAGTGGATGCTGCTCTAGACTGGCGGCCACTGCACTGTTCCATTCGCCTGGCAGTTTGGCTTGCGCCGCTTCAGCTTCAGCTTTGCTACGGAACGCTGCAAAGACACTTGCACCTGATCCAGACATCCGCGCCGGCGCGACGTTCTCAAACCATCGCAGCACTTGCGCTACTTCCGCGTACTTTCCGACGACAACCTGCTGCATGTCATTCCGGCCAAAACTTTCCGGCCATTCAGTGTTGCAGCTAAGTTCTGCAGGAAAGTCCGTAATTGTGAGGGCTTTTGAATCTCTTGTCAACGCTTTTTCGGAAAAAATCGCCGCAGTCGGAACATGAACCCTTGGCGTCACTACCAGGAAATGACGCGGCGGCAATTGTACAACGTCTAAAGCTTCTCCAACACCCTGGGCAAACGCATTTTTCCCAAAAACGAAGAACGGCACGTCTGCGCCGAGCTTCAATGCGAGCGCCTGCAATTCTAGCCGTGGCAAATTCAGCTTCCACAACCGGTTCAGTGCGAGAAGCGTGGTCGCCGCGTCGGAACTGCCGCCGCCGAGGCCCGCGCCCATCGGCAGACGCTTTTCGATTTCAATATCGACGCCTTCGGGCGAGCCGGTATGCGCCTTCAAAAGATTCGCGGCGCGCACGGTGAGGTCGTGTTCCGGCGGCACGTCGGCGATTTCGGTGCTGCGCGTGATGAGTCCGTCGTCGCGCCGCTTCAAGTGCAGCGTGTCGCCCCAGTCGAGTAGCTGGAAAACCGTTTGCAGCGTGTGATAGCCGTCCGGCCGGCGCCCGGTGATGTGCAGAAAGAGATTGAGTTTCGCTGGCGCGAGGCAATCGCGCAGCGAATCAGTTGTTTCGATCATGAGTCGGGCTGCATACGCCAATGCGGCGCTGATTAAGCGGCAAAATCGCGCGAGGTGCGGTTACTGGTCCAGCACGAGTTTGATATCGAGCGGCGGTTCGGAACGGGTCAAATTCACGCGTTTCACGCCAGTCGCCGGGGCTTCGGCGTACGCAAGATAGTCGATCGTCCAGCCGTCCTGTGTAATTTCCTTCAAACGGGACGGTTGCTCCGGATCTTTCTCCGTTTTGGCGCGCGAAGTGGGCGCGGGAGAAGGCTGCAGCCAGTAACGCAATCCCTCGACGGGCAGCGCGAACCCGAGCGCATTCTGCATCAGCGTGGACACGTTATCCGCCGTGAGCGGCTGGCGGTTCGGCAACTCGAGCGTGGCCGAGGCCGGCGACGACGTCACGATAGCGAGCGTCTGCCCCAGCGGATTGCGCAATTGCAACGTGACGGTGTCACCGGTTTCCTGCCACGAGAAATTGCCATAGGCATTGCGCTGCTGGCCGTTCTGGTCGTTGTACTGAACCGCGAAACGGCCCTGGTAAGCCCGGCTTGTCTGCGCGGTAACGGCGGTCGCCGCATTCGACGTGGACGGCCCTTGCGGTTTCACCGATGCGCAGCCGGCCAATGCGACGACGGCTGCGGCTGCGGCCGCGAACCCGAGCGCCGCGCGACGCGGCGCCCACGGAGAAGAAATGAAACGGGAAAGACACATCAAAGATCGTTCACCTGAAGACGTTGCAGCGTTTTAACGAGCGTTTCGTTGTCCGGTTCGAGCTTGCGCGCTTCGCGGAATGCGGCGCGCGCCTGGTCCTGGTTGCCGGATTTCCACAACACTTCGCCGAGGTGCGCGCCGATTTCGGCGTTCGGCTGGATCTCGTAGGCCTTGCGCAGCACCTTGATCGCGTCCGACGTGTCGCCCATGCGGTACTTGACCCAGCCGACGCTGTCCATGATGAACGCGTCGTTCGGCGCAAGCGACGACGCCTTCTCGACCAGCTTGTCCGCTTCCGCGAGACGCTGATTGCGATCGGCAAGCGAATAGCCGAGCGCGTTGTAAGCCTGGGGATTGTCCGGCTGCGTCTGGATCAGCTTGCGCAATTGCGCTTCCATCACGTCGAAGTGGCCGTTCTTTTCGGCGGCCATTGCGTAATCGTAGGTCAGATCCGGATCTTCGGGGAACGAGGCCGTGGCCTGTTGCAGGCGCGTTTCTGCTTCGGGGTAGCGCTTCGCGTCGAAGAGGATCGCCGCGTCGGTGCGTGCGACCAGTGCCTGGTCGCGCGGATCGGCCGGCCGCAAGTTGGCGAGCTGCCTGCGCGCGTCGTCAATCTTGCCCTGCTTGGCCAGCAGTTGCGCGCGCGTGATCTGCGCCGGCATGTATTGCTGGCTCGACGGCGAAATCTTGTCGAGCCAGTCCGCTGCGGCCGCTTCGTTCTTCTGCTCGAGCGACAACTGCGCAAGATAGATGTACGCCTGGCCGGCATCGGCGCCGGGCGTTTTTTCGGCCTGCTGCGCGTACTGCGTGAGGTAGGTCTGCGCGTCGCGGAAATTCTTCTGCTGGATCTTGATGAGCGCGAGCGCCATCAGCGGCGTGAGTTCGTTCGCGTTGGCCTTGTGCATGAGCTCGAACTGCTTTTGCGCGTCGTCCAGACGATCGCTCGCGAGATACATTTGTGCGAGCGCGAGACGCGCGTCATGCGATTTCGGATTCTGCTGCACATATTTTTCGAGCGACGCAATGCCTTCCTTGCGCTCCTCCGGGCCCATTTGCGACAACGTCAGCGCGGCCGGCAAATAGTCGGGCTTCAGCGCAAGCGCCTGTTCGAGCGATTTGCGTGCGCCGGGTGCGTCGTCGGAAACGAGTTGCTGACGCGCGATTGCCAGCTGGGCTTCCGGGCGGTTCATGTCGTCCTTCAGCATGTCCTGCAACACATGCAGGCCGCCGATCCGGTTTGGTCCGCGCGAAAGAAGCAACTGCAGCGCGACAATCGCGCTGCCGCGATTTTCCGCGGGCACCTTCGCGAGTTCGCGCGTGAGCAGCGGCTTTGCGTCGTCAGGTTTGCCCGACAGCACGAGCAGCGACGCATCCAGTTGCGCGGCGCGTTCGGAGTCCGGCGCATACTGCTGCCACAATTGCGCAGCTGCCAATGCGTCGGACGGGCTTTGCGCGGCGAGCGCGATTTCCGTGGCGCGCTGGGCCATGCGCGGATCGTGCGTGTCGCGCGCGAGGGCGAGATAGGTCTGGTATGCGGGCGCCGGCTGATTGCGTTGCAGCGCGACTTCAGCGGCGAGCACCTGGAATACGATCTGGCTAGACAGCTGCACGTTAGGCAGCGATTTCTGTTCGTCGGCAGACGCGGGACCGAGCGGGTCGGCCAGCGTGACGGTGGTGTCGTCCGCGCCGGGCGCCGGGTCCTGCGCATGCGCGGGCACGGCAGCCAACGCCCACAAGGCGAGCGCGGCAGCACCGAGCACCCGCCGGGCGGACACTACGTGCGGCACGCGGGATGCGCTAGCCGGGCGCTTCAAAAACAGCTTCACGAAGGACAAGTTCATGGAAATCCGTTCAATGTTTCGGACGATTGTAACGCGCTCGCTACAATACGCGCACAACCACTCACGCAAGTTGCAGACCAGTCAGACATGCCAGAGTTGCCAGAAGTAGAGGTTACCCGACGGGGAATCGAACCGTATGTGTCCGGACGCAAGGTCGAGCGCGTCGATGTCCGTACGCCCGCGTTGCGGTGGCCGATTCCGGCTGACCTTGCAAAGACATTGCGCGGCGGCGTGGTGCGCAACGTCGAACGGCGCGGCAAGTACCTGCTTTTCGAAATCGACGCGGGCTGGTTCATCGTTCATCTTGGCATGACGGGGACGCTGCGTGTGTTGCGGCATGTGCCGCATCCGCCGGCCGCGGCGAAACACGATCACGTCGACTGGATTTTCGACGACTTCATTTTGCGCTTTCGCGACCCCCGGCGTTTCGGCGCGGTGCTATGGCATCCGCGTGAAGCGGGCGACGTGCTCGCGCATCCTTTGCTCGCAAGCCTTGGCGTGGAGCCGTTCTCGCCGGCATTCTCGGGCGCGCTGATGCACCGGCTCACACGCGGGCGCAAGGTTTCGGTGAAACAGGCGTTGCTGGCCGGCGAAATCGTCGTCGGCGTGGGAAATATCTACGCGTCGGAGAGCCTGTTTCGCGCAGGTATCCGACCGACCACGGCGGCGGGCCGCGTCTCGCTCGTGCGCTATGGGCTGTTGGCGGACGCGGTGCGCGTGACGCTCGCTGCCGCAATCGAGAAGGGCGGCAGCACGCTGCGCGATTTCGTCGGCAGCGATGGCGAAAGCGGTTACTTCCAGCTTGATTATTTCGTCTATGATCGCGCGGGGCAGCCGTGCCGCGTGTGCGGGACGCCGATCAGACAGATTGTGCAAGGTCAGCGCTCCACTTACTTTTGTCCCACCTGCCAGCGCTAAATTTTCAATGCCTTCCCGCTTAACTCCGCGCTCTGCGCAGCGTTCGTCACCGTCTGCGGCGCCCGGCATATCCGCATCTGCGCCAATATCCGACTTCTCTACACGGCTGGTCGCGTGGCAGCGCAAGCACGGCCGTCACGATCTGCCGTGGCAGAACACGCGCGATCCCTATCGCATCTGGCTGTCGGAAATCATGCTGCAACAGACGCAAGTCTCGACGGTGATTCCGTACTACGCCAGATTTCTTGCGCGGTTTCCGGATGTCGCAGCGCTAGCCGCCGCTCCGGTCGACGACGTCATGGCGCTCTGGGCCGGCCTCGGTTACTACACGCGTGCCCGCAACCTGCATCGCTGCGCACAGACGGTGGTTGGCCAGCACGGCGGCGCGTTTCCGGCATCGGTGGACGAACTCGCGGAACTGCCGGGCATCGGCCGCTCGACCGCGGCCGCGATCGCGTCGTTTGCGTTCGGTGCCCGCGCGACGATTCTCGACGGCAACGTGAAGCGCGTGCTCGCGCGGGTCTTCGGCGTCGAAGGTTTCCCCGGTGAAAAGAAAATCGAGAACGCGATGTGGACGCTGGCGGGATCGCTGCTGCCGCAGAACGCATCGGACGACGAAGTCAGCGCCTACACACAAGGTCTGATGGACCTCGGCGCAACACTGTGTGGGCGGGGCAAGCCTGACTGTTTGCGTTGTCCCTTCGCCGCCGACTGCGTCGCCAATGTAACGGGGCGTCAGCGCGAACTGCCGACGGCGCGTCCAAAGAAGGCCGTGCCGACGCGTCGCACGTGGATGCTTGTGCTGCGCGACGGCAATGCAGTGATGCTAGAAAAGCGGCCGCCCTCCGGTATCTGGGGCGGCCTATGGAGCCTGCCCGAAGCCGCTGACGAAGCGTCGCTCGCGGCGCGCGCTCGCGAGTTCGGCGGTGACGGAGCGGTTTCGCCGCTTGCGCCGCTCACGCACGTATTCACGCATTTCAAGCTGGATATCGAGCCGCGGCTCGCGGAACGTGATCGCGGCGTCGGCGCACTTGCCGCGCTCGGCGATGCGGACACCGCATGGGTCGCGCTAAGCGATCTCGATTCGTTCGGCGTGCCTGCGCCCGTGCGCAAACTGCTGGACGGTCTGCAGGGCTCGCTGATCTGACGAATTGCGCCGGACCGGCCGGGTGTCGCGTCGCCTAAAGCAGTTGATGTTGCTGCATATAGTGATGGACCACGTCGATGCGCGCGCCGGCATCCTGCATTTCCATCAGTTTCTGACGTGCGCGCAGCGCGATCGGCAGCACTTCGGCGAGACGGTTCGATACCCACGACGGGTCTTCGAGTCTGAAAGGCTCGGCGAACGGTAAGCTTTCCGGATCGCGTTCGCGGATCGTCGCGATGATTCGCTCCAGCACCTCCGCGCACGCGCCGAACTTGGCCCACTGCTGATTACCTTCTAGCGGCAGGTCTTCGCCGAGCGGCTCGGCCATGCCGACCAGCAAACCGCTGCTTTCAACGCGATGCGACAGCAGGCGAAAGCGCCGCGTGCCGCGTGCGCGAATCAGCAGCATGCCGAAGGCTTCAACGTCGCATTCATCGATTTCGGCGAGACAGCCGATTGATTCGGGCACCGAAGGCTCGTGTTCTCGCGCGACCTCGGCGCCGCTTTTCAGCAGGCACACGCCGAACGGCGTTTTCTCGCGCAGACAGTCGCGCGCCATGTCGAGGTAGCGCGCTTCGAAGATCTTCAGCGGCAGTATTCCGTCGGGAAACAGAACCGTATGTAGCGGAAACAGCGGCACATCGGCCAGCACAGTAGAAGTAGAGGACATGGCGCAACGCTTCGAGTTAAGGCCGCGCGATGCGGCCGGTTAAGCCACTAACTTCGATGATGCGCCGGCGTCGACCGGTGCATCGCGGTGCCGCACAATTACATTCGCCGAATTTGCGAGACGCGCGGCGAGCGTCTCCGCAATGAACACCGAGCGGTGCTGGCCACCCGTGCAACCAATCGCGACCGTCAGATAACTACGATTGTCGTCGCGGAAATGCGGCAGCCATTTAGCGAGAAACTGCTGAATATCGTCGATCATTTCATGCACGACCGGCAACGCGTCGAGAAAATCGACCACCGGTTTGTCGAGCCCTGTGAGGGGCCGCAATTCATGATCGTAGTACGGGTTTGGCAACGTGCGTACATCGAATACAAAATCCGCGTCGAGCGGTACGCCGCGTTTGAAGCCGAACGACTCGAACATCAGCACGAGTCCTGCATGTTCCTGCTCGATAAAGCGCTTCACCCATTGGCGCAGCACGTTCGCGCGCAGATTGCTGGTGTCGATCTGATGGCCGAACTCAGCGAGGCCCGCGACGAGTTCACGCTCACGCTCGATCGCTTCCGCGAGCGACGTCAGCAGGCCGACGTCGGCATCATGCGCGGTGGGGCCAGACAGCGGATGGCGGCGGCGCGTTTCGGAAAACCGTTGAATCAGCGACTGCGTGCTTGCGTTGAGGAACAGCACGCGCACGTCGTGAGCACGCGACAGGTCGCGGATCATGGCGGGCACCTCGTCGAGCGACGCACTGGAACGCGCGTCGATCGCGACCGCGAGACGGTCGTGCCCGGCTTGCGTAAGATAGGACGCCAATTCAGGCAGGAAGCGCGGCGGCAGATTGTCGACGCAGTAATAGCCCGCGTCCTCAAGCGCGTTTAGCGCGACGGACTTGCCGGAGCCAGATATGCCGGTGATGAGGATTATGCGCATGGAGTCGTGAAATCGGTCCGTTTCATCATAGCATCTGGGCCTCGCGTGCGTACCCGCAGCCGGACACTGACGAGGGGCTGTGAGTGAGGCAGGAACGACTGACTCAGATCAGTTTGCCGGGAAACTGGCTATCCGGGTCCTGCATGGCGAGGCGCTGGCGATCCATGAAGTCGCGCAGCGTATCGATCCCGCGCAATTGCAGGATAGTGTTGCGCACCGCCGCTTCGACCAGCACCGCGAGGTTGCGGCCGGCCGCCACCTGAATCGTGACCTTGCTGATTGGCAGACCGAGCACGTCGACGGTTTGGCTTTCCAGCGGCAGCCGCTGAAATTCACCGTCAGGACGGCGTACCAGTTGCACGATCAGCTTGAGCTTCATTTTCCGGCGCACCGCGGTTTCACCGAAAATCGTCTTGATGTCGAGCAGGCCAAGGCCGCGCACTTCCAGCAGATTTTGCAGCAGCGGCGGGCAGCGTCCTTCGACGAAGTCGGGGCCGAGGCGCACGAAGTCCACGGCGTCGTCAGCGACGAGCCCGTGACCGCGGCTGATGAGTTCGAGACCAAGCTCGCTCTTGCCGAGGCCCGAGTCGCCGGTGAGCAACACGCCCATGCCGAGGATGTCGAGAAACACGCCGTGCAGCGTGGCGCGCGGCGCGAGAATGCGCGACATATAGAGGCGCAGGCTGTCGATCACCGCAGCCGCGGACATCGGCGTGGTGAAGAGCGGCGTGGACGAGCGCGTGCAGCGAAGCACCAGTTCCGGCGGTGCGGCGACGCCTCCCGCCACCACCAGAAACGGCGGTTCCAACGCGATCAGTTCGGCCATGTGGCGCGAGCGGTCTTCGTCGGTCTGGCGCTTGTAGTAGTCGATTTCGGCGTCGCCGAGCACCTGAATCCGGTTCGGGTGGATCAGGTTCAAGTGGCCGACGAGGTCGGCGCTCGACGTGGCATTGGCGACCGATTCCGAAGAAAAGCCGCGTTCCCAGCCTTCATGCCCTGTCAGCCAGCTCAGTTTCAGCATGGCGGCGTTGTCGTCGAAAATGCTCTGGGCGTTGATGCTGGACGTATCCATGAGTCAGTGACTCCAGTGTTGGCCGCTTGCCGGGCAAAAGCGACGGCCGCGCTAACGCGGGCCGTGAGCCGAGCCTGGCTGTACCCGCAGGCGGGCGGTTAGGCGTGCGGATAGGCGGCGTGCGGATAACCGCCGCTGCATCAAGGTTGCCACTGAGTTAGCAGGCGATGCAATGATTCGCGGTCTTCTTCCGTGTGCAGGCGCTCGCGTGCCTCGCGGTCGGACAGCAGTTGCGCGATTTCCGAAAGGATTTCGAGGTGCTGCTGCGTGGCCTGTTCGGGCACGAGCAGGAAGATCAGCAGGGAGACCGGCTGACCGTCGGGCGATTCGAAGGGAATGGGTTCGGCCAGGCGGACAAACGCGGCGAGCGGCTGCTTGAGTCCTTTGATTCGGCCGTGCGGAATCGCGACGCCTTCGCCGAGCCCCGTCGATCCGAGGCGCTCTCGCGCAAACAGATTGTCTGTGACCGTGCTACGGGCGATGCCGTTCTGGTTCTCGAAAATCAGGCCCGCTTGCTCGAACACGCGCTTTTTGCTGGTGACCGATAGTCCGACGACGACGTTCTCGAGGGGAAGAAATTTGGCTAAACGATTCATGTTGACAGGCGAAAACGTGGCCTGGGTTCTCCTCGCTGGGGCGATTGATTGGCGTTCCATTCGTTTGATGCTCACACCGGCGTACGTTGGAGTCCGAAAGCACAGGACTCCGGCAGACCGCCTTCATGCGAGATCGACCCCGATGGTAACCGGAACATTATAGAACAGCGCGGCGGCGTATGGTGCGGCGCGCCATCAATGCGGGATAGGTTCTTTTTTCGGGATCGTTCACGCGGCGCAAGCCTTGCGCGTCGGCGTATTGAAGCGAAAAACCAAACGAAAGCCCCAACGAAAAGCCGCCCGGTTGCGGGCGGCTCAGGATAAGCGAAATGAAGTAATCCTTCTAATTCCCCTTATTGCGGCGGCACGTCAAGTTGTGGCGCCGGTTGATACTTGATCGCATCGTGCTGATGGCCTTGCAGGCGATCCTTGTGACGTATCACTTGCCGGTCGAGCTTGTCGATCATCAGATCGATCGCAGCGTAAAGGTCGCTGTCGCAGCTCTCGACAAAAATGTCCTTGCCCTTCAGATGGAGGTTGATTTCAACCTTTTGACGCTTGTCCTTTTCCTTATGGTTGTCGACCGAGAGGACCACACTGCCGTCGATGACCTGATCGAAATGTCTTAGCACCCTATCCAGTTTGGTGATCACGTATTCGCGCAACGCAGGCGTTACTTCGAGGTGGTGTCCACTGATCTGCAGATTCATAGTGCTTCTCCAAGCTAATGGCCGCTTGTTCCGCACGATGACGAAGGTCCGGTCGATCTGTCGGCTTGCCTGAGTCGCCCCCCGGTGACTGACTTCTGGCAGGTCGCATCGGCCGGCCTGTCCGCCAACTTGCGGAGCGGCCGGTAAATGCCCGCCACGGAAGGCGACGGGCTACAGAGACTTGCGCAGGTTGACTGCCGGAATCCTCAGTGCTTCGCGATACTTCGCCACGGTGCGCCGCGCGACCACGAAGCCCTGTTCCGCCAGCAGTTCGGCTATGCGGCTGTCTGAAAGAGGCGTCTTTGCGTTTTCCGCTCCTATCAGTTGCTTGATGAGCGCGCGAATGGCCGTGGAAGAGGCCGCGCCGCCCGTGTCTGTCGAAACATGCGACCCGAAGAAGAACTTGAACTCAAGCGTCCCGAATGGGGTGAGCATGTACTTACCGGTTGTCACACGCGAGACAGTTGACTCGTGTAGGCCCAGCGTATCAGCAATTTCCCGCAAAACCAAGGGGCGCATGGCAATTTCGCCGTGCACGAAAAAGCTCTTTTGCCGCTCCACAATAGCTTGCGCGACTCGCAGAATCGTCTCAAAACGCTGCTGGATATTCTTGATCAGCCAGCGCGCTTCCTGCAGTTGCTGGCGCAACGAGCCGCTGCCCGGATCGCCCCGATTATTGCGGAGAATATTGGCGTACAGGTGGTTGATGCGCAGCTTCGGCACCACTTCAGGATTCAGCTCCGCCTGCCAGCCCTGCGCGGTTTTGCGCACCATGATGTCCGGCACCACGTAGTCCGCTTCGGCCTTGCCGTAGGCCGCGCCGGGAAAGGGTTCGAGAGAGCGGATCAGCATGTGCGCGTCGCGCAGATCGTCGTCGTTTGCTTTCAGATGCTTACGCAGACGCGTGAAATCGCGCGCGGCCAGCAGTTCCAGATGATGGGCAACGATGTCCAGCGCAAGCGTTCGCGTAGGCGAGGGCGGGAGCCGCAATAATTGCAGCTTAAGGCACTCCGACGCTGAGCGCGCACCCACGCCCGCTGGGTCGAAGCTGTGCAGCAGCGCGAGTGCGGCGTTTAGTTCGTCCTCGTCGACTTCAAGCTCGTCGGGCAGATCGGCCAGCACTTCTTCGAGCGTGGCGGCCAGGTAGCCGTCGTCGTCGAGCGATTCAATCAGGAAGGTGATGAGCGCCCGGTCGCGCTGACCGGCCTGTGTGACGCGCAGTTGCGCCATCAGGTGATCGCGCAGCGAAGTACTCGATTCGTGAATTTGCAGCGGCGGGAGGTCGTCGTCGTCCGAGGCGTTGCCGGAACGGCCGTAGTCGTCGAGATTCCATTGCGAGGCGTCGCCGTTGCTGTCGCCCGAAAGGCCGTTGTACTCGTCCACGCCTTGCGGCTCGCCGTTTTCGGCGCGCTCGCTGCTGCTGGACGATGACGACGAGTTGCCGCCCATCTGGTCGGGCGGCGCCGAGGAGTTGGGCGACTGGGTGATCAGCGAACCGTCGGCCGCCACGCGAAGCGGGCTCGCGATCCAGTCGTCCTCGTTTTCGAGGAGCGGATTCTGCGAGATCGCCGTTGCGACTTCCTGCTGCAGTTCGAGCGTGGACAACTGAAGCAGCCGGATGGACTGCTGCAGTTGCGGGGTCAACGCAAGATGCTGCGATAGGCGGAGTTGGAGGCTGGCTTTCATGGCAAGTTCAGATTCATTGTAGAGAGTTTGCCACGACCGCGATACCTTGCGAATTCGCAATTACGCGCGCGCCCATTTTCGGCGACGCCGGGCGGGAGCCGCGCGGGTCAAAAATGCTAGATGCGCCAACTATGAACGGGCCGGCAGACGCACGCCGCGCCGCCGGATTCCCGCGTGCGCTTACATGCGGAAGTGCTCGCCCAGATAGACGCGCCGCACGCTTTCGTTTTCGATGATTTCGCTCGGCGCACCGGCGGCCAGCACGCTGCCGTCGCTGATGATGTACGCGTGATCGCAGATGCCGAGCGTTTCACGCACATTGTGATCGGTGATTAGCACGCCAATATTGCGCTGCTTCAGGAATTTGACGATCTTCTGGATTTCCAGCACTGCGATCGGATCGACGCCTGCAAAAGGTTCGTCGAGCAGAATGAAACTCGGATTGGTGGCCAGCGCCCGCGCGATTTCCACGCGGCGGCGCTCGCCGCCTGACAACGACAGCGCTGGGTTTTCGCGCAAATGCGAAATTTGCAGTTCGTCGAGCAAGGCTTCCGCGCGGCTCGTGATGGCATCTTTGGTGAGACGCTTGCCATTGTCCTCGTGCTGCAATTCCAGCACGGCGCGAATATTTTGTTCGACCGAAAGCTTGCGGAACACCGAGGCTTCCTGCGGCAGATACGAAAGCCCAAGCGAAGCGCGCTTGTGGATCGGCAGCAGGCTGATGGACTTGCCGTCCAGATCGATTTCACCTGCATCGAGCGGCACGAGGCCGACGATCATATAGAACGACGTGGTCTTGCCTGCGCCGTTCGGGCCGAGCAGGCCGACCACTTCGCCGCTTTTCACATCGAGCGAGACGTCTTTGACGACCGTGCGCGAGCCGTAACGCTTCTTCAGGTTACGTACGACAAGCGAACTGCTGGTGCCGGCTGGCTTGCGATTGGGGAGGGACGCGGAGGTGCTCACTGATTCGGCGCTCCCTGGATCGTGGCGGACGGCGCGAGGGTGGCCGATGCGCCGTTCAGCGGCGCGGCGCCGCCATTGCGCGGCGACAGCATCGCGCGCACACGGCCGGTCGGATTGCCCGGGCCGGCGACATCCTTGCCTGCCTTCGCGGTATAGAAGTCCTTCTGGCCGTCATACGTGATGACGCTGCCGTGCACCTGGTCCATCACCGTGGAGAGCCCTTGCAGGCGCTTGACGGTCGCGTTCGTGGTCAGCGTGGTCAGATCCTGCTTGCCGTCGTAGTCGATACGAATGGCCGTGCCTTCGATGTATTCGTCGAGACCTTCACGCTTCTGGCGGAAATACGACAGATTGCCGCCACTCGACGTGCCCGTTGCGTACTGATAGCCCTGCGGGTCTTGCGTCACTTCCACACGGTCGGCCTTGATCACGATCGTGCCTTTGGTGGCGACCACATGGCCGGTGAAGATGTTGACCTGCTTCAGGTCGTCGTAAGTCATGTTGTCCGCTTCGACGTTCAGCGGCTTGTCCTTGTCGGCGCGGTCGGCGTGCGCGAGCGGCGCGAAGCCGGCGAGCGGCAACGCGACGAGCAGCGCAGCGAGTCCGGCGCGGCACGCGGACAGAGTGCGCGAGCGGCCGGTATCAAAACGGGGGAACGATTCGTTCATGCAGTCACGCCTGGAATGGATTACCCGGGTTGCTTGGGCGAGCTGCTGCCGGCCTCGGACGCGGCGATCGCGCCTTTCACATTGCCGAAGAGCTGCATCACCCGGGTGACGTTGTTGTAGTTCATGCCGCTGGCAGTCATCACGGACATGCCGCGCTGAAGTTTAACCGGCTTTTCAGTCTCGATCACATCGTCGTTGACCAGCACCCGGAAATGCTCGGAATCGGCTTGCATCTGGGGATCGCCATAGCCCGGCGCGCGCAGGATACGCGCGTTGCCATACAGATCGACGATGGACGCGTCGCCGTTGACCTTACCGGTGTCGCCGGTCGCGGTGACGATCGGTTTGCCGGGCTGGAACGCGCGCATCGCGGGCTTCACGAGATCGCTCAGTTCGTCGTCTTCATAATGAATCAGCGACTGCGCGGTCAGGCGATATTGCGTGGAGCCCGACTGATCGAGTTCGGAAACCGAGAAGTTGTCGGCGAAGTAGTCGGGCGTGTGCTCCTTGGGACGCACCGCGCCTTCGTTTTGCCGCGGCAGCGTGGCTTGCAGAAGCCACCACGTAATACCCGCGAGAGCGGCCATTGCAACGAGCGGGATCAGCGAAGTCAGGCGAAACTGATTCATCCGACGAGGCCCCGCTGTTCGCCGCTACAGGCGGCCGCGAGCAGCGCCTCGTACTTATGTTGCGCGCGCAGCAGCGTGTCGCAGACTTCGCGGGCGGCGCCGTGGCCGCCGCGCGCCTCGCTGACCCAGTGCGCCCGCGCGATCACTTCAGGATGGGAGTTGGCTGGCGCCGCCGCGAAGCCAACCTTCAGCATCACGCCGAGATCGACCCAGTCGTCGCCCATATAGCCGCATTCTTCCGCGCTCATGCCGGTTGCTTCGAGCAGGTCCGCGAACGCCTGCGGCTTGTTGTCGATGCCCTGATACACGTGCGTGATATGCATTTCTTTCGCGCGCGCCGCGACGATGCCCGACTTGCGCCCGGTGATGATCGCCGTTTCAATGCCGGCCTGGCGCAACAGCTTCATGCCGTGGCCGTCCATGGAATTGAAGCCCTTCATCGTGTCGCCTTCCGCCGTGAACAGCAGGGCGCCGTCGGTCAGGACGCCGTCGACGTCGAAAATCATCAGCTTCACGCGGCTCGCGCGTTCGGTAGCGGTAGGGGGCGCGACGGCCATCAGATCACCTTCTTCGAGAACAGGTCGTGCATGTTGAGTGCGCCGATCAGCTTGCCTGCTTCGTCGACGACCAGCATCTGATTGATGCGATGGCGCTCCATCAGTTCCACGGCTTCAACTGCGAGATGATCCGGACCGATGGTGCGCGGGTCGGCGGTCATGACCGAAGCGATCGACAGCGCGCGGAAATCGCCGTCGCGCTCGAGCACGCGGCGCAAGTCGCCGTCGGTGAAAATGCCCTTCACGCGATCGTCCTGATCGACGATCGCCGTCATGCCCATGCGCTTGGCCGTCAATTGGAATAACGCGTCGCGCACGGTGGCTTCGGGCGTGACCTTCGGCACCTGGTCGCCCGTGCGCATCACGTCGCTGACATAAGTGAGCAGGCGCCGGCCGAGCGCGCCGCCCGGATGCGAGCGCGCAAAATCGTCGCGGCCGAAGCCACGCGCGTCGAGCACTGCGACCGCGAGTGCGTCGCCGAGCGCGAGCGCCGCGGTGGTGCTCGCGGTGGGCGCAAGATTCATCGGACAGGCTTCTTTCGCGACAGCAGAGTTCAGATGGACGTCAGCTAGTTTCGCGAGACTCGACGACGGGCGTCCCGTCATTGCAATCAGCTTTGCGCCGATCCGCTTGATGAGCGGCAGAATTGCCACGAGTTCTTCGGTTTCGCCTGAATTGGACAGCGCGAGAAAGACGTCGTCTGCGGTGACCATGCCGAGGTCGCCGTGGCTTGCTTCCGCGGGATGCACGAAAAACGCCGGTGTGCCCGTGCTCGCGAGCGTGGCCGCGAGCTTGCGGGCCACATGGCCCGACTTGCCGATGCCGGAAACGACCACGCGCCCACGGCAACCCAGGATGAAGTCGACCGCCCCGACGAAAGCGCCGTCGAGTTGATCGCGAAGCGCGCGCACGGCGTCCGCTTCGATGTCGAGCACGTCGCGAGCGAGCGCGAGTGCCCGGTCGCCATTGATTTTCGCTATCATTCGCGAAGTATAGCAAAGGCGCTTGTTCGCCGCGCCGGGCCTGCTGTGCAAAGCCGCTGCCTTCACCGCCCCTTTTTATGGCCCATTAACCTTGTCGCACGGCGTGTTGCGTGCGCGGTTCCGCTGACGAACGAGGATGCTTTACCGATGCGTTTTTGCCGATGATTTCCCCGCTCGAAATGACACTGTTCCTGCTGCTGGCTTCGGTAGCAGGCGTGGTGATTTTTCGCTTTCTGAACCTTCCGCCGATGCTCGGCTATCTGACGGTCGGCATCGTCGTCGGGCCGAATGCGCTCGGTCTGATCCCGGATTCGGCGGGCGCGCAGAACCTCGCGGAATTCGGCGTCGTGTTTCTGATGTTTTCGATCGGCCTCGAGTTTTCGCTCGCGAAACTGCGCTCCATGCGCCGCCTCGTATTCGGTCTTGGCCTGTTGCAGGTGTTGGGCACGATTGCGGTTGCGGTCACGCTTGGTTTCGTGTTCGAGCGCTGGGTGCATATCAAATGGCAAGCGAGCGTTGCGCTCGGCGGCGCGCTGGCGATGTCGTCGACGGCGATCGTCAGCAAGATGCTCGCGGAGCGGCTCGAGATCGAGACCGAGCATGGCCGCAATATCTTCGGCGTGCTGCTGTTCCAGGATCTCGCGGTGGTGCCGCTCCTCATCATCATCTCGGCGCTGGGCGGCGATTCTAAAGACCTCGTCAACGCGCTCGGCATCGCGGCCATCAAGATCGTCGTCGCACTGTCGCTGCTGCTGATCGTCGGACAGCGCTTCATGACGCGCTGGTTCAACGTGGTCGCGCGGCGCCGCTCGCAGGAACTGTTCATTCTCAACCTGCTGCTCGTCACGCTCGGCTCGGCGTTCATCACGGACAAGTTCGGTTTGTCGCTCGCACTGGGCGCGTTCATCGCCGGTATGTTGATCGCGGAGACGCCGTACCGGCATCAGGTCGAAGAGGACATCAAGCCGTTTCGCGACGTGCTGCTCGGGCTCTTCTTCGTTACGACGGGCATGTTGCTGAACCCGCGCGTGATCTGGGAGCATCCGTTGATCGTGCTTGGCTTCCTGATCGGCCCGATCCTGCTGAAGGCGGTGATGATCACGGGGCTCTCGCGTCTGTTCGGCGCGTCGCCGGGCGTCGCAATGCGCACGGGTATCGGTCTCGCGCAAGCGGGCGAGTTCGGTTTCGTGCTGCTGAATCTGATTCTCGACAAACATCTCGTCGACGCCACGTTGCTGCAGGCGATTCTCGCGGCGATGCTGCTGTCGATGCTCGCCGCGCCGTTCCTGATCCAGAACGCCGACCGTATCGTGCTGCGGCTGTCTTCGACTGAATGGATGATGCAGTCCTTGCAAATGACGCGCATCGCCACGCAGAGCCTGAAGCAAAGCGGTCATGTGATCATTTGCGGCTACGGGCGCGCCGGGCAGAACCTCGCGCGCATGCTTGAACACGAAGGTT
Source organism: Paraburkholderia rhynchosiae (assembly GCF_002879865.1). Classification (GTDB taxonomy): domain Bacteria; phylum Pseudomonadota; class Gammaproteobacteria; order Burkholderiales; family Burkholderiaceae; genus Paraburkholderia; species Paraburkholderia rhynchosiae. The sequence goes on along the minus strand of NZ_PNXY01000006.1, from coordinate 10,755 downwards.
TGTCGTACGTCGCGTTGGACCTCGACCCGGATCGCGTGCAGGCGGCTGCGACCGCGGGCGAATCCGTCGTGTTCGGCGATGCCGGGCGGCGCGAGTCCCTGCTCGCGGCCGGCATTCACCGCGCCGCGGCGATCGCGATCACGTATGCGAACACCCCGTCGGCATTGCGCGTGCTGCACAACATCCACGAACTGGAACCGACCTTGCCGGTGATAGTTCGTACCGTCGACGACGCTGATCTGGAAAAGCTGCTGGCCGCGGGCGCGACCGAGGTGATTCCGGAGATCGTCGAGGGTAGCCTGATGCTCGCTTCACACACGCTGGTGGTGATGGGCGTGCCGATGCGCCGCGTGGTGCGCCGGGTCGAGGAAATGCGCGACGAACGCTATGCGCTGCTGCGCGGCTATTTCCACGGCGCCGACGACATGGACGACGACGACGGCCACGAACAGGTGCGGCTACAATCGGTGCCGGTCGACGAAAACGCCGACGCCGTCGGCCGCACGCTGGCGGACCTGGGCCTGTACGAGCTGGGTGTCGAAGTAACGGCGATTCGCCGGCACGGCATTCGCGGCGTTGAGCCGGACCCGTCTACGAAGTTGCGCGCGAGCGATATCGTCGTGTTGCGCGGTCTGCCCGAGCAGTTGGCGCAGGCCGAGGAACGGCTCTCGAAACACCGCCGGGCGGGCGCGGCCGCGGCGTAGCACGTGCGGCACGGTCTGTGCGGCCGCACTGATCCAGCTTTTCATTGGACCTGTCGAGGTCCGTCCGGAGACATCATGTCCAACGCGCTTGCGAGCGCGCCGCTTAATGCGGCCGACTACATCAAGAGTCACATCCGCACTGTGCCCGACTGGCCGCAGGCCGGTGTGCAGTTTCGCGACATCACGCCGCTGCTTCAGGAACCCAGGTCGTTGCGCGTGCTGATCGACCTGTTCGTGCAGCGTTATATCGACGCGAAGCTCGACTACATAGCCGGACTTGACGCGCGCGGTTTTATCATCGGGCCGATTCTCGCGTATGAGCTGAATCTCGGCTTCATTCCGATCCGTAAGGAGGGCAAACTGCCCTACAAGCGCGCGTCGCAGTCTTACGAGCTCGAATACGGCACGGCCACCGTGGAGATTCACGAGGATGCGTGCAAGCCGGGCGACCGTGTGGTGATCATCGACGATCTGATCGCGACCGGAGGCACGATGATGGCCGGCAAGATTCTGCTCGAGCGGCTCGGCGCGGTCGTCGTGGAAGGTGCGGCGATTATCGATCTGCCTGAACTCGGCGGCTCGAAACTGCTCGCGGGCGGCGGGTTGCCGCTTTATACGGTGACAAGTTTCGACGATCATTGAGCGCGCTGCAAACCTGCTGCAACCGCTTCACCCTTTGGCATAAAGAAGGTAGGAAAGATGCCCAACTTCATGCTGTTCCTTGCCACGTCGATTGCGATCACGATGGCACCCGGTCCGGACAATCTGCAAGTGCTCGCGCGCGGCATCTCGCAGGGCCGTGCGGCCGGTCTCGTTGCCGCACTTGGTTTTGCAGCGGGCATCACGTTTCATACGACGTTGGCCGCACTTGGCGTCGCCGCGTTGCTGCGCTCGTCGCCGCTCGCCTTCCAGGCGATCAAACTGGCAGGCGCCGCGTATCTCGTCTGGATCGGCATCAAGGCGTTGCGCAGCCACGGCCTCGCGACCGCGCACGAACGCACGCCGCAGCCGTTGATGACTGTGTTCCGCCAAAGCGTGTTCGGCAATCTGCTGAATCCGAAAGTGACGCTGTTCTTCATCGTGTTTCTGCCGCAGTTCGTGCAGCCGCATGGTGAGCAAAGCGTCACAGTGCAGATGCTCGAACTCGGCGCACTGTTCATGCTGCAGACCGTGGCCGTGTTTTCGCTGTTCGGCGTGTGTGCAGGGATCATCGGCGGGTGGTTGAAGCGCCGGCCGCGCGTGGGCGTGTGGCTCGACCGCCTTGCCGGCGCTACGTTTATCGCGATCGGGATTCGCGTCGCACTACGCGATTGAACCTGCGATTGATTCTGTGATTGACGCAGCAGATGAGCGATTGCACGCTGGATTCATCGCCAGTCGCCGCCCGACAGTTCGGAGTTTTAAATGACTTTGCCTTGTCTCACCGCCGCGCGTCGCTTCGACGTCAATGCGCACCTGCCGTTCTGGATCGACGCCGAGCAGGTCGGCTGGATTCGTTCGAGCGATGTGCGCCTGCTCGCGCGCTGGCCCGACGTGTTCGACATCGACGATGCACGTGTCACGCTGGCTTCCGCGTTCAATAACGTGGAACTGCGCAGCGCGGCGCTCGGTTCCGTGATCGGAGCACTCGCCGCCGAGGGCCGCATTCCCGGCTGGCGCAACGAGACCTATGCGGTCCGCAATGCGTTCGACGCCCGGCCGCTTGCGTACATTGAACGCGCGGCGTCGCGCTTCTTCGGCACGATGACCTACGCGGTGCATCTGAACGGCGTCGTAGAATACACGGACGGTGGGGCGCCTCGTGGCGCGCCCAGATTGTGGATCGCGCGCCGCAGCCATACGAAGGCGACCGATCCAGGCATGCTCGACAATGTGGTGGCGGGCGGAATCGGTTGGGGCTTCAGCATCGAGGCGACGATCGTCAAGGAATGCTGGGAAGAAGCCGGCATTCCCGAAGAAATTGCCGTGCGTGCTGTGGCGGGCCGCACCGCGCATGTGCTGCAATCGTTGCCGGAAGGCACGCAGGCTGAACAGATTTTCATCTACGACCTCGCGCTGCCGGCCGACTTCGCGCCGCGCAATCAGGACGGCGAAGTGGGTGAGCACCGGCTTGCGCGCATCGACGAAGTGGCGCGCTGGATCGAGGAAGGCGCAATGACGGTCGATGCGAGTCTCGCCACGCTGGATTGCCTGCTGCGCCGCCGCTGGATCGATGAAGAAGCGTGCACAGGTATCGAGGCATTATTCGCGCAGCCGGCGCTCGCATAACGCCCTAACCCGCGAACATTGCCAAAGCGCGCCGCACCGCACACCATACAGCCATACGGCAACACCGAAAAACCACGCATTGAAGAAAGGGAGTCACCCAGGTCATGTCGACCGATCACAGCTTTATCCTCAAACTGTCGTGCGCCGATCGGCCCGGCATTGTCCACGCCGTGTCGGGCTTTCTGTTCGAGCTTGGTAGCAATATTCTCGACTCTGCGCAGTTTGGCGACAGCCGCACCGGCGAGTTTTTCATGCGCGTGCATTTTCAGCAGGTGGGCGGGGATCCCGGACTCGAGGCGCTGCGCGCGTCGTTCGCGACGCTCGCCGAACAGTTCGGCATGAGCTGGGAATTGCACGACGCATCGGTGAAGCCGCGCGTCGTGATCATGGTGTCGAAAATCGGGCATTGCCTGAACGACTTGCTGTTCCGCTACCGCACCGGTCAGCTGAACATCGAGATTCCGGCGATCATTTCGAACCATAAGGAGTTTTATCAGCTCGCGGCCAGTTATGACATCCCGTTCCATCATTTTCCGCTGCTGGGCGCAACGCCCGAAGCGAAGGCCGCGCAGGAAGCACGCGTGCTCGAAGTGATCGACGAACATCAGGCGGATCTGGTCGTGCTCGCGCGCTATATGCAGATTCTGTCGCCGAAGCTCTGCGAAGCGCTCGCCGGCCGCGCAATCAACATTCATCACTCGTTCCTGCCGAGCTTCAAAGGTGCGAAGCCGTATTACCAGGCGTTCGACCGCGGCGTAAAGCTGATCGGCGCAACCGCGCACTACGTGACCACCGATCTCGACGAAGGCCCGATTATCGAGCAGGAAGTGGAGCGTGTGGACCACAGCATGACGCCGGAGCAGTTGACGGCGATCGGCCGCGACGTCGAATGCGTGACGCTGGCCCGTGCGGTGAGGTGGCACGTCGAGCATCGTGTCGTGCTGAACGGCAGCAAGACGGTGGTGTTTCGTTAGGAACCGGTGAAGGGCTCTCGCGGCGGCCTCACGCCGGGAAGGCTCGCAACGGCTCGCAACGGCTCGTGGCGGGCAGCCGCGCTCACCTCAAAGAACTGTCGCTTTATCTGCCACTGCTTCGATGCGCCGGTTTATTCCGGCGCAATCTCTCGGTGAGGCCGCGCGGGTGTCCTGCCGGCGTCTCGCGTCACGGGCGCGCTTTGCGTCTTTTGCGCCGAACGGCGGCGCGCGTTCAGTTTCTTCAGCCAGATCAGCAGTCCCGTCGCGCTCAGCACGGCGACTGCGATACCCACCGCGCTAATTAAAATCCGCCCGCCGACACCGAGAATGCGTCCGGAGTGCAGCGGAAATTGAACCTGCATAAAGATGTCGCCGGCTGTGCCTTTGCCGGGAATCTGCATGCCGAGGAGTTTGCCGGTGGCCGCGTCCCAGTACATCCATGGGTTACCCAAGCCGATCTCGCCGTGATCGTTGCCCGTCTCATAGAAGCCGACGCCGTATGCATGCATGAACTCCGCGTAGTAGAGACCGCCCGGCGGCATCTTGATGTTCTGCGTTTTGCCGGCCTCCTCGGCCAGTTGCACGACCTGCTCGCGGCTCAACACGCCGTCGCCCGGTTGCGGCGCGCGGAGAATCTCGGGGTTGTTGACCGGGTTCGGCGTTAGAGTCGAAAACAACGAGACGATGGGACGCACCACCGGCGCCGCCAGATTCATCGACACGGACGTCATCGCGACGATCGTCAACAGGCCCCAGATCCATACGCCGCCCGAGCGGTGCAAGTCGAACGTGAGCGCGTGGCCGCCGCGCCCGAAGCGAAACGCGAACGACTTGCGCCATGCTTTGACGCTGGGAAACGACAGGCACAGCGCGATCACGCTGTCCAACAGCCAGACCATCCCGACGATGCCCATCAGCCAGACGCCGACGTCGATGCCGCCGGTGACCGGCAAATGCAGCGTGTAGTGCAGCTTGTAGATGAACGGGATCAGGTTGATCCGCGCGAGCGAGAAGGCGCCCCATTCGCGGCGCCCTTGAATCTCGCCGGTGGCGGGATCGACGGCAACCTGATTGAAGTCGAGCGAATACGGTTCTCGCGTGGCGGGGTTGGTACGCGGCAGCACCATCATCTGCAGCGTATGGCCAGACTCAGCCGTGAGTGGCAGATACGTCACTTGTATGCGCGCATCGGCAGCCTCGACGCGGCGGGCGAGTTCCAGTCCGGACAGCGCCGGTCCCGCCGTGCGCGCTTTGAAAAACGACGGGTTGAGCGCTGCATCGAGTTCGTGATCCCACGCGATGATTGCGCCGGTCAGCCCCGCGACGAACAGGAACAACGCCGTGGCAACGCCGAACCAGCGATGCAAACGGACGAGTTGGTGCCTCATGGACGAGCCGGCAGGGCGTGCAGGACGAATTGGGAATGCGGACGACGTGTCACAGCGAGAACCGAGGTGCGAATGGGAATTGTTCGCATCTTATGTGAATCACGTTGTAAGCCGCAAGTCCCTTAAAACGTGGACGCGCACCGCGGGCGGTGGGACGCGATCAACACGCTTCCTGCTGAACGGCGCAGGCGATTCATCGATACGTCCGATAGCCCCTCGAACTGCTACACCTAACCCCGCAGCGACATCACACAAGCGTTGTTCGCTAGCGATACCATCCAGTTGACGCAACGCTGGTCGGTGCTCGGCGGCGTGCGTTACACGAACTTGAGCAGCAGGGTTACTCGCCGACCATCGCGCTGATGTTCAAGCTCGCGCCGACCACGACGTTGTACACGAGCTATGTTGAGTCGCTGCAAGCGGGCACCCGCGTCGGCGACACCTACGCGAATCGCGGCGAACTGCTTAAGCCGGTGCGCAGCAATCACCAATCTGCTCAACCGCCGTTATTGGGATAAAAAAACGGCACCGCGGTGCCGTTTTTCTTTGCCTGCAGCCCGTGCAACAGGGCTCAAACCAGTCGCAAGTAGATCAGTTCGCGCTTGATATACGCGTAGAAAATCGGCGCCGCGACCACGCCGGGCAGGCCGAACGCGGCTTCCATGACGAGCATCGCCACGAGCAGCTCCCAGGCGCGCGCCTCGATCTGTCCGCCGACGATCCGCGCGTTCAGGAAGTACTCAAGCTTGTGAATCAGAATCAGAAATGCGAGCGACATAACCGCGGCAGGAAAGCTGACCGACAGCGCCACCGCGACGATGATCGTGTTCGAGATCAGATTGCCGATGACCGGCAGCAAGCCGACGATGAACGTGACCAGCACCAGTGTTTTCGACAGCGGCAACTGGTCATGAAACATCGGCAGAACGACCAGCAGGAAGATGCCGGTAAACCCGGCGTTGATCGCGGAGATTTTCACCTGCGCAAACACGATGCGGCGGAATGCGTCGGCAAAACGGGTCACGCGCGTGACGAACGCCGTGGACAGCGGGAGCCGATGCATGTGCTTTTGCGCACTGATCGCGATAATCGCGCCGATGATCATGCCGATCAGAATGTGCGTGAACGCGCGCGCCGCGGTTTTGCCGCTTTGCTGCAGCATATTGGCGTGCGTCTGCATGAGTTCGGCGGCTTTGGCTTTCATCTGCTCTGTATCGACCGGCAGAGAATTCGCAATGAATTGCGGAATCCGGCCGCGCGCCTGATCGATCAACTGCATGGCCTGGTCGAGCAGCCTCTGCACACTCGGCACGTCGTTCTCGAAGTGCTCGATGATGCCGAGCGTGAGGCCCGTCAGCGCGCCCACGATCACCACTGACAGAAGCACGACCGCGAGCCAGCGCGCCCGCTTGCTCGACATATGACGCTCGATGCGCGGGGCGATGGTGTGCACCAGCTGGAACACCAGCAGGCCGGCGAGCAGCGCGCCGAGCAGCCGGAGTTCGATCACCGCCCACATGCCGAACAGCATCAGCACGTAACTGCCGATTTCGACTGCCGAGAGTTTCGGCAGGCTCATGTCGCTGGTCAGCCTGACCGGGCGTGGGCGTAGGTCCTGCACTTGCCCGTCGTCGCGCGCCTGATTCCGCTTGGCCATGGCTTATCCGTCTCCAACCCGTGTTGTGCAGCGTTACTTTTTACTGGCCGCGCGTTTCAGCAGAGGCGCCAGGTACTTACCGGTAAAACTTGCTTTCGACCTCGCAATCTGCTCCGGCGTGCCTTGCGCGACGATCTGGCCGCCGCCCGCGCCGCCCTCCGGACCCATGTCGATGACCCAGTCCGCAGTTTTGATTACATCGAGATTATGCTCGATGATCACGACGGTATTACCCTGGTCGCGTAATCGATGAATAACTTCGAGCAACAGCGCGATGTCATGAAAGTGCAACCCGGTGGTGGGTTCGTCGAGAATGTATAGCGTGCGACCGGTGTCGCGCTTGCTCAGTTCCAGCGATAGTTTGACCCGCTGCGCCTCGCCGCCCGACAGAGTGGTGGCCGACTGGCCCAGCCGGATATAGCCAAGCCCCACGTCCAGCAACGTCTTCAGCTTGCGCGCGACGACCGGCACGGGTTTGAAGAACTCGTACGCGTGCTCCACCGTCATGTCGAGCACTTCGCTGATGTTCTTGCCTTTGTACTGCACGTCGAGCGTTTCGCGGTTGTAGCGCTTGCCGTGGCAGACGTCGCACGGCACGTACACGTCCGGCAGAAAGTGCATTTCGACTTTTAGAACGCCGTCGCCCTGGCAGGACTCGCAGCGCCCGCCCTTGACGTTGAACGAGAACCGGCCGGGGTCGTAGCCGCGCTCCTTGGCCGCCGGCACGCCCGCGAACAGCTCGCGGATCGGCGTGAAAAGGCCCGTGTACGTGGCCGGATTCGAGCGCGGCGTGCGGCCGATCGGCGACTGGTCGACGTTGATGACCTTGTCGAAGTGCTCCAGTCCCTCGATCGATTCATACGGCGCCGGCTCCGTGGACGAGCCGTACAGATGATGCGAGACCGCGTGATACAGCGTGTCGTTGATGAGCGTCGACTTGCCCGAACCTGAAACGCCGGTCACGCACGTAAGCAGGCCGACCGGCAGATCCAGCGTCACGTGGCGCAGATTGTTGCCGTGCGCTTCCACGATCCGCAGATGCCGCTCGTCCGGATCCTTGCGCTCGTCCGGATATTCGATGGTGCGCGTGCCGGACATGTACTGCCCGGTCATCGAGGCCGGGTTGCCCTGCACCTGTTTGGGCGTGCCCTCGGCGATCACCATGCCGCCGTGCTCGCCGGCGCCGGGGCCCATGTCGACCACGTAGTCGGCCATGCGGATCATGTCTTCATCGTGTTCGACAACGATGACCGAGTTGCCCAGATCGCGCAGATGCTTGAGCGTGGAGATCAGCCGGTCGTTATCCCGCTGATGCAGACCGATGGACGGCTCGTCGAGCACGTACATCACGCCTGTAAGACCCGAGCCGATCTGCGACGCGAGGCGAATGCGCTGCGCCTCGCCACCCGACAGCGTTTCGGCGCTGCGTTCGAGCGACAGATAATCGAGCCCGACGTTATTCAGGAACATGAGCCGCGCGACGATCTCCTTCACCACCTTATCGGCGATCTCGCGCTTGGAGCCCTCCAGGCGCAAGGTCTGGAAGTAGCCGAGCGCGTCGCGCAACGGCCAGCCGCTGATTTCGAAGATGCCGCGCGCGTCGCCGTCCGCCCCGACCCGCACGAAGCGCGCTTCGCGGCGCAGCCGTGTGCCCGCGCAGGCTGGGCACGGCTGATTGTTCTGGTACTTGGCGAGCTCTTCGCGCACCGCTGCAGAGTCGGTCTCGCGATAACGCCGCTCAAGATTGGGGATGATCCCTTCGAACACATGCTCGCGGACCGACGTGCGGCCGCGCTCGTTGATGTACGAGAACGGAATCTCCTGCTTGCCCGACCCAAACAGCAGGATCTTGCGGACCTTCTCCGGCAGATCTTCGACGGCGGTGTCGATGTCGAAGTCGTAGAACGACGCAAGGCTTTGCAGCATCTGGAAGTAAAACTGGTTGCGCCGGTCCCAGCCTTTCACGGCACCCGCCGCAAGCGACAGCGACGGATGCGCGACCACCCGCTTTGGATCGAAGAACGTAATCTGGCCCAGGCCGTCGCATTCGGGGCACGCGCCCATCGGATTATTGAACGAAAATAGCCGCGGCTCGAGCTCCTGCAACGAATACGAGCAGATGGGGCAGGCGAATTTGGAGCTGAACAGATGCTCCTTGTCCGTATCCATTTCGAGCGCGATGGCGCGGCCATCGGCGAGACGCAACGCGGTTTCGAACGATTCCGCGAGGCGCTGCTTCATGTCGGGTCGCACTTTCAGCCGGTCGACGACGACGTCGATCGTGTGCTTGTCGTTCTTCTTCAGCTTGGGCAGCGAGTCGACTTCATAGATCTTTGCGACACCTTCATTGGCTGTGCCGCCGCCCGAACACACGCGGAAACGGATGAAGCCCTGCGCCTGCATTTCCTCGAACAGCTCGACGTGCTCGCCTTTGCGGTTGGCCACGACCGGCGCGAGGATCATCAGCTTTGTCTCTTCGGGCAGCGCGAGCGCCGCGTCCACCATCTGCGAAACGCTTTGCGCTTGTAGCGGGATTTCGTGATCCGGGCAGTAAGGCGTGCCGACCCGTGCGAACAACAGCCGCAAATAGTCGTGAATTTCAGTGACGGTGCCGACCGTCGAACGCGGATTATGCGAGGTGGCCTTCTGCTCGATCGAGATTGCCGGCGACAATCCTTCGATCAGATCGACGTCGGGTTTTTCCATCAACTGCAGGAACTGGCGCGCGTAAGCGGAGAGGCTTTCGACGTAGCGCCGCTGTCCTTCCGCATACAACGTGTCGAACGCGAGCGACGATTTGCCCGAGCCGGAAAGGCCGGTAATGACGACGAGCTTGTGACGTGGTAGGTCCAGGTTGACGTTCTTCAGGTTGTGGGTGCGAGCCCCACGAATACGGATTTGTTCCACGGATTTATTCCATGAACTGGCGGAAAGAGGAAGGGGCTAAACCTGCTACTATAACGACTTTTCAAGGCCGCCGTTATGGCTTCCTGACAGCCCGAACAGGACCTGAGGCAAGCTGTAAGACAGCGGTTCAGCGCTGCGGGAAAGAGGTCTAACTGGGGCCGTTTTCCGCGAGTACAAGGCGCCGCGATACAGCACGAGCTGCATCAGGCACCGCGAGGCACGAGCGGGAAAGCTGCAAGGCCGCCGGCTCGCACACCGCGCCGCCATCCCGTGAAAAGCTGTCCGGTCGTGGCGTCCCCGGTGTGTCACCCAGCTCATTCAAAGAACGCTTCCGATGTCCAATCCGTCTGCCACCTCTTCACGCATGAGCGCGCCTGAATTGCGCGCGACCGTGTCGCTTGCCGCCATCTTCGCGCTGCGCATGCTCGGTCTCTTCATGATCATGCCGGTGTTCTCGATATACGCCAAGACGATTCCCGGCGGCGAAAACGTGCTGCTCGTCGGTATCGCGCTGGGGGCGTACGGTGTCACCCAGTCCATGCTCTACATTTTCTACGGCTGGATTTCCGACAAGGTGGGCCGCAAACCGGTCATCGCGACGGGCCTGCTGATCTTCGCGCTCGGCAGCTTTGTCGCGGCGGGCGCGCACGACATGACGTGGATCATCGTCGGCCGCGTGATTCAGGGGATGGGCGCGGTGTCGTCCGCAGTGATCGCGTTTATCGCCGACCTCACCGCCGAGGAGCATCGCACGAAGGCCATGGCGATGGTCGGTGGCAGCATCGGCATTTCGTTCGCGGTGGCGATTGTGGGCGCACCGATCGTGTTCCATTGGGTGGGCATGAGCGGCCTGTTCA
>NZ_PNXY01000069.1 GCF_002879865.1 Paraburkholderia rhynchosiae | reverse complement strand
GCAGTTCATGGTCTAGCGATTCCGAATAGCCGGCGACCGCGTGCTTGGTGGCGGAGTACAGCGCCATATAAGGTGCGGGTAGGAACCCCACCACGGAGCCCATGTTGATGATGCGACCACTCCCCTGGCGACGCATATGCGGCACGACGGACCGGATCATCCGTACCATGCCGAAGAAGTTGGTGTCGAAGATAGCCTGGGCCTGCACGATCGAACTCTCTTCCGCGCCGGCTGGAGCGACTCCGAAGCCAGCGTTGTTGACCAGCAGGTCGATGCGGCCCTCCAACTGGATCAGTTGCTGGACCAAAGCATCGACCGACGCGTCCTGGGTCACATCGAGCGGCAGCATCTCGAACGCTCGCTGGCCCACCCGGCCGTCGCGCCGGCTGGTGCCGTATACCTTGTAACCAGCTTTTGACAGCTGCTGCGCAGTGGCTTCGCCTATGCCCGACGAGGCCCCTGTTACGAGGGCCACTTTGTTCTTCGTGTTCACGCTGTCATTCCTTTAGTTCTTGAGTATCGAATGATGCTCATCATATGAATGTGCGAGCGAAAAATCGATGGGATTAAATGGCGTCAGGCGATGGGCAGATGCTGCAAAGCAGCTGCGCGCAGGCTGTCCGATAGCGCAGGCTCGTCGGCGATGCGGGCCAACAGCAGGGTGCCAACCATCGTGGCGACGGACACGAGGGCGCGTTCGTGGGACCCGGGCTGCCCCCAATCTGGCGACTGGCGGGCAACCAGATCGACCATTTCCTTGATGTACCGGGTGGACACGCGCCGGACTTCGGGCGTTTGGCGCGCGGTTTCCGAAGCCAGCGCGGCCAGGGGGCATCCCCGCTCCACCTGCTCCAGGTTCTCTCGCGAGAGATAGGCGTGGAACATGTAGGTCAAAGCCTGTTCGGGGGGCACGCTGGCAACGCCGTCTGCCGCTGCGGCCGCCGCCTCCGCACAGGCCCGCCCCGCTGCTGCCGCCAGCATGGCCTCGCGCGAGGCGAAGTGGGCGTAGAAGGCGCCATGGGTCAGGCCGGCCTCCTTCATGATGTCGGCAACTCCGGTTCCGTCGTAGCCGCTGCGACGGATCGCCCGCGCAGCGACGCACACGATGCGCTCGTGAGAGGCTTCCTTGGCTGCCGTTCTGGTGTTGAGTTTTGTATTTCGCATGATGGTCATCATACACGGTTTCAAAAAAATGTGTTGTTATGTTTTTGGGCGGAGCCCATCCACTTGCTTGCGATTGTTTTGGTCAGATGCTTTGCGGATCGTGCACTTGTTGGGGGCACCGCGCTTTCAGTCGGGGTTCAAGGTGCAGTGGAACAGAGTGACGCCGCGATTTATCCCTTGCCGGCCCGGCAGGTCGCTTCGACTTTCCGACGATAATCGGCGCGCGCTGTTCCGTGCCAAAGCGATCTACGTGCTTTCGGAAGAGTACGGCCTGAGGTCGACTTGCGACGCTGGCCTGTCGCTAACGTGCTTTATTTTCCGTTTTCTCAAGCGACCCCATGTAAAGCAACTATGCGCTAGACCGTATTCGGAGACCGGCTTAAAGAGAAGCTCCGCCACACATGACTATTTGCTGCCCAGTGATAGAACTGGCCCCTTCGCTCAACAAAAAACTCGTCAGAGCTGCCACTTCGTCGGGTGCGATGAACCGGCCAATCGGGGGAAGCTTGGGCGGCGTTGCCGCTCGCCCGGGTCACGAAGGAACGGAGTGTCCGTCGCCCCGGGAGCCACGACATTCACGGTGATGCCCCTTGGCGCGAGCTCCGCTGCCCATGACCTTGCCAAACCAATCAATGCCGACTTCGTCGCGGCGTACTGGCTACGCGTCGCAGCCCCGTTGGCTGTTCGGCTGCCCACCAGCACAATTCTTCCGCCTGCAGGCATCGTCGGCGTCAAACGGTTTGCGAGATACATCGCCGATTCGACGTGCAGGCGCCACATCGATATTCCGTCATGGAGCGAAAGCTGACCAAGTGGCGCGGTGCGCATGAAACCGGCCGCATGCACCACTGCGTCTACCGAGCCCAAGTGGTCGCAGACATGTCCGAGCGCGTCGAAATCTGTGACGTCGACTGGGACGATTTGCAGCAAGCCGTCCGTCGGTGCAACTTCCGAGCGGCACAGCCCGGTGACGCGCCAGCCGTCGGAAAGCAGGCGGTCGACGATTGCTCGTCCTATCCCGGATGACCCTCCCGTTACTACTGCATGACGCAAACGCGGGTTCGACCGCTCCAATGTATCCACGACGCCTCCCGCTGCTATTGGACCTGTGAAGACCAGTTGGCCGCGGATGCTGCTTTTACGCTTACCGCCCGGACGGTAACCTGTTCCTGCGCATCGAAAGGCTCAAGTTGTTCCTGCTGCGCAGCGTCATCGGTGATAAGCGTCCAGGCGCGCACGAGGGGCGCCCAGTGCTGCTGACTGGCTCGCCCAAGCTTGTCCGCAGTTGCCAGCACAAACACATGAGCTGCCTGTCGCATCACGCATTCCTTGAGATACGACTGGTCGCTACTTGCTTCGCACAGTCCAAGCTCGGCAACCACTCCGTCGGCGCCCAGAAACGCCTTGTCGACACTCAGGCGACTCAGAGCGATTTGCGCCAGCGGCCCGAGTGTGCTCATGCTCGTTGGCCTGACATCGCCACCGATGACCGTCACCTGTACCCCCGACGATACGAGTGGGCTCACAACCAGCAGGTTGTTGGTGACCACATGTACCGCTGTACGGCCTGCGAGAAGACGGGCTAGCGCTGCAGTGGTTGTACCGCCGTCCAGGAACACGGTGTCGCCGTCTTCAACGAACGTACTTGCTTCCTGCGCTATTGCTTCCTTTTGCTCTCGCAAACTTATTCGCCGCTCTTCCAGGGACGCTTCCGGTTCATGCGAGCCAACCGCCGCGGCCCCGCCGTACGTCCGAAGAACCCGGTTGTCGCGCGCGAGAGCACGCAAGTCCCGCCGAACGGTTGCTTCCGACATGCCGAAGTGCTCGCACAGTGTCGCAACATCTGTCATCCCGCCGAGTACCGCCTGTAGCATCGCCTCACGGCGTCTGGTCACTTTCATGTGCGTAGATTCTTGGTCCGGTAAAGTTCGCGCTTTTTTCCGCGCGTTCAGGACACCAAGTTTATCCAATTGCCGCACTGACCGACAAATCGTCGGGGTACGAGTCATCGCCCGCGCACCCAGGATTCGTCGACGCACACGTATTTGATTTTCTGGCGGAACCACGTGAACGCGACATGCAACGTGCCATCAGCTGACTGCACGATAGACGGATATGAGTATTCCCGATTCCGCTGGTCGGCCGAGTTGTTTGTCATGCAGTAGCCGTCCCCGATTTCCAGATTGCGACGCCGATTCCATGTTTTTCCATCGTCCTCGGACATCGCCAGACACATCGGTGAGCGCGGTGCGCCCCAGAAAGCTGTACCGCGCGCGGAAGCCTTCTGGTCGCGCAGTTCCCCGCTGTCTTCCGAATCCTCGATGTCATCGTAAAGCGATGCGCGACGCTCCTTGCTATGTGAAGCGTCGCTTTCGTTGAATACCAACGCGAGATGACCGTTCTTCAGCACCGTGAACTGAATCGACGAATTGTTGTTCGGAACGCCAGTCGCCTGCGGCGCGCTCCACTCACGGCCATCCGTCGAGCGACTCGCATAAATGAAGTCGGCCCAGCGACTGCGGTAGAGAGCGAGCAGCGAACCATCCTGGAGAACGTGGACGTTCATATGCACACAACCGACGCTATCCGGGACCTCGTACTGTGCCCACGATGCGCCGTGGTCGTCCGACACCATGACCGCGCTGACGTCATTGTTGCCAACCCACCGTTCGCCCGCTTCGGTGCGGCACAGGAACACCGGGCAAATCCATGCTCCGCCTTGCAGAACAATCATCGGTTGGCGAACAAATGTGCCCGGCCGGTCGAATAGCGTCTCGACGGCTCCCCACGTCTTTCCGCTGTCCATCGAAATCCGTCGACGAACGATTGCGGTGTTCTGGTGACCGGACAGCTGTGCGGTGTAAATCAGCCAGAGCTGACCGTTCGGTGCCGTGAAAAGTACGGGATTTTGCTCTGAGCGTGTCGGGTCGTCCGAGAGTTTCTCGGGTGCGGACCATTCGCCGGTTCCCGCTGTGAGGCGTGACATGTAAATGGACACGTCAGGAATGCCTTCCTGGGTTCCGCCGAACCAGACGCACAACAGGTCGCCGTTTTCGAGGACGTGCAGATTTGCGGCGTGGTTCTGAACGCAAAAGGTGGGAAGGAAAGCTTCCTTCCGTTCAGCATCTGCGTAGGCGGTGCGGACGCAGTTATCCGAGGTGGCTCCCGCCGTTTCAATGAAGTTCGTGTTCATGAAAATCTCTCTGATGTATGGACAGGTCAGTGGGACTCGCGGTGAGTCAGTCCCTTGTCTTGAAGGTCCGAACCCGTGCCATGGAACAGCAGCTTGCTGACGACGAGGACAATCGCTGGCGTGACGAGCGCGACGTACATGTTGTCGATTCCGAACGGGTTGCCGAGCAGATACCAAGCCGTCGTTGCGAGTGTGGCGATAACGAGGCCCGATACCGCACCACGCTTGCCACTGAAGAACGGGACATAAATGCCAATCAGTGCAATGACGGAAATGGAGAGGCGTAACGCACGGGTAAAGAAAGACAAAGCGAGAATCTGCGGTACGAACAAGACAAAAATAAGCGGAAGAAATCCAACCACCAGAGAAATCCATCGCGTCATTCGCAGTTCGACCTCGGGCGTGGGGTTGAAGCGCGGCACATAAAAATCTTTCACAACCAGCGAGGCAATAGCCAGAGCGACCGTGCAGACGCTTACAAAGATAGAAGCCACGAGCGATGTCGTGACAACACCTGCAAGAATCGGGTTCATATGCTGCAGGAAGACCGGCAATGCGTACAGGCTCTTGATGTTGGGATACAGATACCTCGCCGACACCCCGATGAAGCCCAGCGCCAGGCCAATCGGTACGCACAGGAATGCCGCAATCAACGACGAAGCGCGCGCAGCCTCCGCACTCCTGGTAGCCGAGATAGCCTGGATGATGAACTGCGTCGAAAAAATCGCACCAGCCGTACCGATAATCCACGCGCCAATCGTACCGCCAGACAGGGCACCCGACCATGTGAAGAAGTGCTGGGGCATGCTCGCCGCCATCGGTTTGATGCCACCTGTCAGCTTCCAGGCCATGACAACGAGGATGCTAATTCCGATGAGCTTTACGGCACTATGAACGATGGTCAGGTAGGCGACGCTTTTCAGACCACCCCAGACGAAGTAGATGGTGCTCACGATTGCGGTGATGACGGCTGCCGTCGGCAGGTCGATTCGCATGACCGTTGAGATGGCCGCAGCGCCACTCACGTAGTTACCCACGTTCACGAGGAACAGGGCATAAATCATGATGGCCGACACGGCAAGCTTGGCGCCGTTTCCGTATTTCTTGGCGATGAAGCCCGAGATGGTGAACTCGCCCGACGCATAGAGTCGTTTGGCCATGAAAAGGCCAAAGAAGAGAAATCCGATCGCTGCCGCCACTACTGACCATGCAGCGGCCATTCCCGCGGTAAACGCTTCTTGCGACGTACCGACGGTCGACTTTGCGCCGATAAACTCGGACATCAGCAGAATGGCGACCACCACAGCAGGCATCGAACGCCCGGCCACCATGAACTGTTCGGAATTTTTGCTGCGCAAACGAATGCTGAGCAGACTGGTAACGATGATATAGGCTACGACCATCCCAATGATGGTGGCAGTGTCCCGATAACTGAAGGTGGCCATGACGTTGTCTCCAGATGACCTTCGGTTGATGCGTGTTGAGCTGCATTAAGGCGCGTCGAGCCACCCGGCATGTGCCCGCCGGTATCGCTCTTTACCCAGTTGGTTGCTGCTAGTGCCCGAATGCCTAAGCGGCGTTGGTTGCGGGCGACTGCTCGTTGTGACGCGTCGCAAGGTCCAGTGCCTGCCGGAACGCCTCGAGCATGCTGCGTTCGTCAGCGATACCTTTGCCCGCGATGTCGAAAGCCGTACCGTGGTCCACTGAAGTACGGATAACGGGTAAGCCGACGGTAACGTTCACTCCGGCTTCAAGACCCATGACCTTCACTGGACCGTGACCCTGGTCGTGATACATCGCGACCACCACGTCGAAGTCGCCTCGGCCTGCACGGAAGAACAGCGTGTCCGCCGGCAGGGGGCCTTCGACATCCCATCCGCGCTCCTGAAGGACCTTGACGGCGGGAACGATCTTTTCTTCTTCTTCGCCGTAACCGAAGAGTCCGTTCTCGCCGGCATGCGGATTGATTCCGCAAACGCCGATGCGCGGATTAGAGATGCCGGCACGAACCAGCGTGTCATGTGCACGTTCGATGGTGCGCTGAACAAGGCCGGGTTCAATTTTGCGAATGGCGTCGAGCAAACCGATGTGCGTGGTGACATGAATCACGCGCAGATTGGGTGCCACGAGCATCATCGACACTTCCTCGATGCCCGTCAGATGCGCAAGCATTTCGGTGTGTCCCGGGAAAATATGGCCGCCGGCGTGCAACGCTTCCTTGTTGAGGGGCGCGGTGCAGATGGCGTCGAGTTCACCGGCGGTCGTCAGTTCCACCGTGCGGGCGATGTATCGATACGCAGCGTCTCCTGCAATGGCAGAAAGTTTTCCATAGGGCAGGTCTTCGGGAATCAACGCGAGGTCGATGCAATCGACTACACCCTGGCGAAACTCCCCGTCTGCAGGTTTGCTGATTGTGCGAACTTCGAGACTGACACCGGCTCTGCGGCCTGCATCGCGCAAACGCGCTGCGTCGCCAATGACAACCGGGCGGCACTGGTCGTACACCGAGGCGTGCGCAAGGCTTTTCATGATGATTTCGGGACCAACGCCGGCGGCATCGCCCATGGTGATGCCAAGAACGGGACGATAAGTCATAGCTTCCTCTTCGCTTGGTTGGCGCGGCGCTTGCGCGTCCGCTGACTGCATGGCGACAAGTCGTTGCCATGCGCGATGCAGTGTTTCGGGCTGGCCAAAGCCGCCCGCCTTGGTTACGACGGGCAACGTACGTCCGCCGTGTGTGGCGACAAGCAAGGGCACACCGCGTTCAATCTCTTCAATGACCTGGAGTGAGACGATGCCTATTGTCGAAAGCAGCGCCCGGGCCGTCTCACCTCCGGTTGCAATCACGCCACCTGCATGTTTAGCCGCAGGAGCGAGTACTTCTGCGAGACGTTGCGCGAGCAAGGCACTGTCGCCGACAGGAATGCGTTCAGACTGGTTCAGCGCGACGACAGCATGACGGCCATTTCTCAGCGCCTCAGTGACTCCAGCCGCGAGCGCAAGCGCCGTAGAACTGACCGGATTGAGCAACGATTGCGCGTTGGTTTCAAAAAAATCGACAGCATCGTGAGCATTCCGCCGCAGTGTCGCAACTTGCTGATGCGAGACACTGGACATGCTCCCGACGACGGCGAGGACACCACCTCGAATCGACAGTTCTTTCATCGAGGGCCGGCCGGTTGCGCTCCCAGTGATGGATGATTGCAAGGCGGATTCAGCCAGTACTTTGGCTAACGGCGATGCAAGTCCGGCGGAGCCGACCCAGAACACCCCGCTCAGAGTGACAGACGCAGCAGCCAGGGTGGTGAGGTCATCGTCCGTTTCGCTGTCGCAAATTACAGCCTGGAACTGACCTCGCTGGCAGTCGAGGAGTTTCAGAAGCAGCGTGGCCACGCCAGCGCGCACCGTATCCAATGTCACATGGGCGACGCGCAGACCTGCTTGTGTCAGCATCGCGCACAGGTCGGCAGTTCCTGTGATGTGTTCGTTCTTCCAAACCTCAGATGCTTCAACGGGTACGCCGAAAATGAGCTGTCGTCCGTTGCGCGTCGTCCGCCCGGCTTGAGGAAACGCTGGCGCAACAATAGCCATTCCTGCAACGCGTACGAGGGCGGCGACTTCTGCGGCGACATTCCCGCGCAAGGTCGAGTCAATCTTCTTGTAGACGCGTCGTCCGTCCGCGAAGACGCGCCATGCCTGAACATTTGCGTGCATGGCTTCTTCAGGCGCGTGACGGCGCGTGTCGGTATCGACGGCTAGCACATCGACGTCACCCGCTGCGTTCGCTGACCCGGCGCCAAGAGTGACGACGCTGCGAAGTCCATGATGGGTACAGGTGACGGCGCAGTCAGCGGTGCCGGACAGGTCGTCACCGATGATGAGAAGCCGCACGTCGCCGCGGACGGAGGCGTTCATGGCAGCAGACGGCTATAAATCGCCTTGATGTCGTCGAGGCTCAAAGGCTTGGGATTGTTGCCGAGCAACCGCTTCACCTTGGAGGCAGCCACAGCGAGTGCGTCAAGATGGTCTACCGATACGCCGAAGACGCGCAGGTCCTGAGGGATGGCGATGGCCGCGGTCCATTCGTGAATGCGTGCGAGCAACTTGTCCGCAGCTGACTCGTCGCTGTCGTCGTGCTGAGCAATATCGAGGGCGCGTGCGACATTAGCAAGGCGGTCGACGATTGCATCCAGGTTGAAGGCCATGACATGTGGCAGCAGCATGGAATTCGCGACGCCGTGCGTGATGTTGAACATGCCTCCGAGCGGATAGGCCAAGGCGTGCACAGCGGCAGTACCCGCCGCCGTCAAGGCCAGGCCGCCATACATCGAACCGAGCAGCATCGCTTCGCGGGCCTTTAGCGACTGTCCGTTTTCGTAAGCTTCGACGAGGTTTGCACCAATCAAACGCATTGATTCCATAGCGAACATGTCGCTGATGGGATTTGCCTTGGTCGAAATGTACGACTCTAGCGAGTGGATAAAGGCATCCATGCCTGTCGCCGCGGTAATGGACTTCGGCAGGTCGAGCGTCAGGGTCGCGTCCAGAATGATGAGTTGCGGCAGCAAGTGGCGACTTACGATGCCAACCTTCAACTCTTCGTCGGGGATCGTAACGATAGCGTTCGGGGTGACTTCAGAGCCCGTACCCGCCGTCGTCGGCACCAGAACAAGTGGAACGCCTGGTGCCGGAATCAGGTCAATGCCCAACCATTCTCGCAACGGTTGCTGGTTGGTCAGCCGGACAGCGAAAAGCTTTGCGGCGTCCAGCACGCTGCCCCCGCCAATAGCGAGTACGGCGTCCGGCGCGAATGGCTCAATCTGGTCGCGATAGACCGACTCGACATTTTCGATTGTCGGCTCAGGTTGCACGTCCCGGACAATCAGCGCTTCGATGTCTTTCGCCTTCAAGGCCGCAACGACACGACTCACCACGCCGTTTTCCTCCATGACCGGCTGCGTGATGAATGCAATGCGGCGGACCGGACGGTCAAGCAGGGCAAGTTTTTCCGGCAGCTGGTCCAAGCTGTTCGGTCCGTGCACAATGTGCTTGACGCCCTGAAAGTGGTAAGCGGTGTTCATTTCAGCCCTCTATCTCTGTGAATCAGTTAGTCAGTGCAGACCGTTGCTCAACGCGTGGATAAACCGCGATGGCTTTCGCGAGCCGCTCGCGTGCAGCATCGTCGAGTGGCTGCGCCGGTGAACGTGCAGGACCGGCCGGCATGCCAAGCATCATCGCAGCCGTTTTCAGGACGACTGGCATGGTGCCGAGCGCGAAGGCGTCGCGCAGCGCGCGCAGCGATTCCTGCGCCTGACGCGCGGATTCGATGTCGCCGGACTGGAACTTGTTCCAGATAGACATCACTACGCTCGGAACTGCGTTTGTTGTCGCCGCGACCGCGCCGTCGCCGCCAGCAATCAGCGTCCAGAGAATCATCGAGTCCGTGCCGGTAAACACAGCGAAGTCGTCTCGGCGCAGGTTAATCAGTTGCAGCAGGCGGTCAAAGTCGCCACCGCTGTCCTTGATACCGCGGATATTTGGAATCTCCG
Organism: Paraburkholderia rhynchosiae; assembly: GCF_002879865.1. Lineage (GTDB taxonomy): Bacteria > Pseudomonadota > Gammaproteobacteria > Burkholderiales > Burkholderiaceae > Paraburkholderia > Paraburkholderia rhynchosiae. Next base: position 2,773 of record NZ_PNXY01000069.1, on the reverse strand, counting down.
AGAGTCGGCGTACCGTATCGACGTTAAGCGTAATCCCCGCCTTGGCGGGAATGGTGTAGAGCATCACAGGCAGCGACGTGCCGCGTGCGATGCGCTCATAGTGTGCGAACAGTTCCTGCTGCGTCGCGCCGTTGAAATACGGCGTGATGACGGACACGGCATCGACGCCTGTTTCCTGCATCTTCCCGTTCAGCTCGATGACGTCGCGCGTCGCGTAAGCACCCGTACCTGCGATAACGGGAACGCGCCCGTGCGCCTGGTCGACAGCAATAGTAGCGACGCGAAGCTTCTCTTCTTCGGACAACGCGATGAATTCGCCATTTGTGCCGAGGACGAAGAGTGCATGCACGCCTGCGCCAATCAGACGTTCGATGAGCGTACGCAGACCAGCTTCGTCGACATCTTCAGCCGGCGTCATCGGAGTGATGAGGGCGGGAACAATTCCCTTGAAAGTGACTGACATGCTCGAATTCTCCACTTTGCTTCGGGCGGCGTTTGCTACCCGCATATCACCGGCCGCGCGAGCTGCGCAGTCGTCTAAGTTAGAACCTGTGTCGCAAGCCCAGCGCCCCAACAATCTGGTGCGAGTTGCTCGATGCCGTGACCGGCCACAGCGCAGCGACAGCCGCCTTGCCCGTAGAGTCGACACCGCTGGCTCTCTGGTAGGCCATAGTCAGATAGACGTCGGTTCGCTTCGACAGGAAATAATCTCCGCCGACGTTCGCCTGGTTGTAATGCGCGTCGCCTGCGCCGCGCGTATGGGTGTAGTCGTAGGCTACGCCAAGCAGCAGAGCTGGCGTTACCTGATAGTTGAAGTTCGCTTCGTAGTTGTCGAATACAACTGTCGCTCCCCTGTACTTGCCAATGGGCGCGGACGCGGCTGCCGAACCAAGATCGCTGAAATTTGAGTTTGAATATGCCAGGCCAAACTTTGCGTACCCGAGTGTGTAATTCGCCGCGATAGAAGCGACGCTCAAGGTCCGCGCCGACGCATATCCCGCGTAGATGGGCGTGTTGTTGGGAGAAATCGCCGCGGCGCCCGCCGTGCCGTCCCATAGAGCCGTGTTCGGTTGAGCGGTCTTGATATATGAAGCCCCAAGAGCGAATGGTCCACGGTTGTAACCAGCGGCGACGCTCCAGATACGGTTGTTGCTAAAGTTGCCTGCGGTGCCGCCCAAGCTGAAGAGACCGCCGACGCGGAAGCCGCCAAAGTCCTGGCTCAGATATTTGATGCTGTTGCTGATCCGGGAATTGACGTAAAGATTATCTGTATCGCCGGGATGCGCACCGATACCTCCCGCCCACTGATTTGATGCGACCAGGGGCCCTACGAAATCTGCAGACGGCTCGTTTTGCCGGCCCGCCGTGAAACTTCCCAAGCTCTGGGCAGTGATGCCGACGAACGCTGCTCGTCCAAACATGCGGCCGTTCTGTCCGAGCGTACCTGCAGTGCTGCTAAAACCGTTCTCCAGCTGGAAGATAGCTTTCAGGCCCCCGCCCAAGTCTTCCGCGCCCTTCATACCCCAGCGGCTTCCCGACTCGACTCCACTTGACATCTGATAATTCGTACCGCCTTTCTGGTTGTTCGTGTACACCAGCGAGGTGTCTATCAGACCGTAGAGCGTTACGTTGCTTTGTGCATGCGCGGACGCTGCGATGCCCAGGATGCCAAGTAGCGCAAAAGACCTTTTCATAGATTGTCTCCAATTTTAACTATTGACCGATTTGGCCACTTTCTCGGCGTTGATCGAACATCTAGGGCTGGAAGTTCATTTAATGACCGTTGTGTGCAGTTTAGATAAGCGAATCGCGCAAACCAATCAGTGGAAACCCCGTATTTTGATTGAACTGAGCGTTTTACGATGCCGGCCGGACACGCCAGATGCTAGGATTGACCGATTCAAGCAGGAAGGGGTGCCGCATGGAATGTGCGATGGACTACCCGGTGGGGATGCCTCTTTGAAACCACCACCCCGGTGGTCGTCGCAACGGAAAAGGGGACGCCAAGCGCCAGAAACGAATGTGTCGAAATTCGACAGGAGTCCGGAACACAGAGAGACCGGCGTATTGACAGTTATTGCGCGGGGGGACCAGTGCGCACTTGCGGAGGAGGGTTCACGCCTTGGCAGAACGTTCACGCGCGTTCTGCGTAGCGACATGAGATGGCGGGTATCGTAGCGAGAAAACTCTCACGAGAACCGCGGCCGCAGCCCTCGCTATGGCTGAGTCCGAGGAGGTTCTCGCGGCGGCCGCGCTTCTCGACCAAGCGCGCCGCTTGTTTAGGTCTAGCTTGTCTCGAACGGCTTGTTATGCCCCGGCGGTTCGTCGTCTTCCGCCCGCGTGTCCAACTGGTTGCTAGTTTCAGTTGAAGCTGTCGTGCGGCGTTGATCGGGATCGCGAAGCGAGCGAAAACAGGCGCGCCGCTCGATTCGCGGTTGTTTGGCCAGGCGGGGCGATGAGCCCTATCTCGATGACCGGCACAAGGACCATGCATCTGCGAGCAAACGTTCGTGTGGTCTGCGCCGCGGTCGTACCTTCTCGGGAAACTCGGGCGAGCGATAAAAGCTTGTTCGTTCGCGTCAAAGCCATTTTAAAATGTCCCAAACCGACAATTTTGACATAAAAGAAATGATCGAACATTAATTTTGTAGAGGCTAAGTTGTAATGTCCGCTTTTAGCCAAGTTCAAATGTCCGCTTTTTCGCAGCGTAAGCTGACCGGCCGCCGGTGTTCCGGCGCGGGAGGCTTTGATGGCTGCGACCGGACTGATAACG
>NZ_PNXY01000068.1 GCF_002879865.1 Paraburkholderia rhynchosiae | reverse complement strand
CTGCCGAGCCACGCCCACAGCCAACGCCACCTCGGCGCAGCCCTTGCCCGCCAGCAGCAGCCGACCCGCCTTCAATCGCTTCTTTGCTGCTTCGCTCAATCGCCTTTGCGCCATGCCAACTTGTCTCCGAGATCGCCCTGGAGACATAACGCTTGAGACGCTCAACGGTTGTCATGATTTACGGAAATATCAATAATGGCCCCACTTACGCCCATGAAGTATTGACAACCAGGGAATTGATCGCTGCTATCACAAGCAATGCGACATGAGAGACTCGCTGTGAGTGGCGGCGCCGGTAATGCCCAGGATCGGCATGCGCGGACCATCACCGGATTCCGCAGTGCGGATGGCCTGCGCGGGCTTTGTCACGTTCACGGAAGCTTTCGTTTGCCCGAACGCACGCAGATCTTTCTGTCCTCCTGCCTTTGAGCGTTCGCCTCAACAGGTGACGCGTTGCCCCACAATCGCCAACATGACAAAGCCCTGTGGGGTGGTGCGTTAGTTCAACGCCGTGACATGCAGTCGCGATGCTCAGTTGCAAAAGACCAAGTCCTTCCGCTTGATATCTTCGGTGCCACGCAACACAAAAACCGCATGGGACGCGTGCAGCACCCAGCAAGGATATGGAATTTACTTTCCCTTGCGCCCGAGCAAGTACCGAGGTGAATTGGCGCAATGGCGGCGAACGGCAGTTGTACGACTAAATGCTGTCGTTGCAGCCTCCACCTCTGAACGGCAGTTCCGGGTCGAGCGGAGACGGTCGAGCCACGAGCTTTCAGCGGTATCCGCGCAGAATTTGAGGTATCGCCTGATACCGCTGCTTGCTGCCGGGCTACCGATCTGAGTTCCGTCAGTTGCAGATAATGCGAGCAGGCGACTATCGAATGCAAGCACGCCGCGCTGAATGCAAGCACAGTTGCAGACAATCCGAGCATGGGCCTCGCGTCAGTTGCAGTTAATCCGAGCAGGAAACCGCGTCGATTGCAAGCACGGCCTCCTTCAAATGCAAGTCGCCACAGATAGTCACCCCGTTCGACCTTGCGCCGCACACGTGTCAGCTGCGCACGCACCACGCCCCGAATGCGCCTTCTAGCTCATGTGGCTCGACGCGCAATGTTCCGGCCAGAGTCCCGATGTCGAACGCATCGGCGGCCCGCAAATCAATGCCCGCGTGGGCGGTGGTAGCTGAGAGCATCGGCAGGGCCTCGCTGAGCTGCTGCCAGTTCAAGCAGTTCAACATCTGGAATTTGGAAATGCGCGACCACGCAGATTCGAGCCTGCAGGTCCAGGCTGGGCGCGTTGTATAAGTTGATGGTGGAAGAACGGCGCCAGCCTGGTTGTGTTGCCACGGCAGTTGCCACGCGCCCGGTTGGAGGTCGTTACTTTCTGGCGCGTGCATAGCCGGACTCGTCGACGCCTCCGTCCCAGATCGCTTTGGAAAAGGCGAAGTTCCCGCAGTCATGTTGCGCGTACTCGCGCATGATGTGCTGGACTGCGCGCGCGAAGAATTTCATCGGAATCTCCAGCTCCCCCAGCAGCTGCGCGCGTTTGTGAGCGTCGTCAAAGGCTTCCCACAGAGCATTGCCTTCCCGGGTGAGGCGCAAGCCGGCGCATTTCGAGTGCTAATCTGTGCCGTGACGTTGCATCACCGCCCACTTTCACTGGGCCGTTTTCTCGATGGCGTCACTTGTGGCGACTCTTGGCGTTGCACCTCTCCAGCCGACGCCAATACCTGATCCACCGCCGCACGCAGTTTTGCGTTCGGCAGTGACATCACATGGGCTCGTACACCGTCAACTGAACTGCGTTGCGCCACGAGCCGAATCGCACGGCGGGCGGCGATCTGCTCGAATCTCTCACGAGCCCCCAAATGCGACGCAACCGGACCCAGCGCAAGGTATAGGCCTGTCGTACCCAGTGCGAGCAAGGCGTGCCCCCGAACATAGAAATCCTCGCCGTATTGGGCCAAATCCAGGAGCAGGTTCAGGTTGTCAGGTGATCGGCCGTAAGCCAGTGCCGCGATCGCGTTGTACCGGAGCGCCGGCTCCGAATTGGCTGCGGCCCCCTCCTGTGCAATGACGCGGACGATCCCGAAATCCGCCTCGCCAAGCGCCTGTAGAGCAACGTTCTTCTCTTGAACATCGTGCATCAACAGGACTTTCACGATCCTCTCTCGGGCAATCAAGGCCGGAAGCTCTGAGCGGCTCACAATCGTCGAGGGCCGACTGCCCCCACCCGGAATCTTTGGGTCAGGCTGACCGCGCTTAGGATCTTCCATTAGTCGATCTCCATCCAGCCATGTTTAATCATCGTCTTGTACTGCGCATAGGCAAGACTGGTGTCCGTAGTCCCGCTGCTCGGAAGCATGAGATTTCCAGCATCGGAGACATGCTCCAGGCCCAGGTAATGACCAAGTTCGTGCCCTATGAGCATTCCCAGATAATCCGCGTGAAGCCGGCGATTCCCATGGACATCGACGTATCCGGTCTTGCTGGCGATGACCCCGCTGTTGTCGCCGGAATGCGAGGTCGGCCCCGGAACACTGCCGTCGATTCCGTCGACACCTCCGCCGACGTTGATGGACTGCACGATGAACGCATCGATGTTGTCGCTCGTACCGGGGCCGGACCAGTCGCTGAGCAGATGGTGAAATTCGTCGAAGCTGTCGATAATCTCGTAGCCGCCAACCTTCGCGACCGGTATGTAACGATCATCAACGTCGAACGTGATGTCCCGACGCTCGTAGATCGTGCGGGTAACCCCGGCTGCGGCATCGAGGTCGGCCCATTCCTGGTCCGTGAAATCCTCGCCAGCGACGCCGGTCACGTTCACCCCGAAACGGAACATCGTGCGCGCCGTGATGGAACCCGACACCGTGCGCCCGTCGTCGGTGGTCATCTGAATCTCTATCGTCATGTCCTTCTTACTGTCGTAGAAGCCAAAGATTCCGCTGCCCTTCGGCGAGTGGAAGCTGATCCATCCGCCCCACGTCCCATGTGCCGGGACCGATATCGCCACGCCGAAATCGCCGCTTCCCTGTTCGACGATATAGCTGCCGACGCCGCTTCCCCAGAACTTCCATATGAACTGCGAATGAACCGCGACGTTGGCACCATCACCGTTGCTCAGCGTCACAGCAACACCCGTGTCGTAGGCCTCGGCGTGACGCACGCCCCTCGCACTCCAGGTGCCGGTGACGACATCGCCGTTCGGACTCAGCCCGAGCGAGAAAGGATTCGACGGGAGAACGGCGCAGGTAATCCGGTACTTCGCCTCGCTGCCGGCGCCGTTCCACAGGCTGACTCTGAACGTGGCCGCACCCGGCGGTAGGGTTTGCCGATTGTCGAAGTGCACGTCGACATGTCCTGCTTCCAGGTCGCTAGAGCTCACCAGGGTCTCGACGACGAACGGCTCGCCGATCCAATCGACCCGGACCGAGACCAGTCTTGGGGGATGCAGCGGACTGGCGGCAAAGTGAACGCGCAGCACGAAGGGGACATTGCTCATGACGCGATCGCCGACCGGTTCGACATTCGTGATCGCGAGGCGCGAATCCTGCGCGAAGACGACAAGACGCCGAACGGCGTCCCGATTCGCCTCGTCGAGTTGACTCACCGCCGATAGGGCGGAAACCGGCCGTGGCGATGCCCCGGCGAGCCTCTCGACCTGCGCGGCCATATCGTCCGCAAGCCCAAATTGCTTGGCCAACCGAGCCCGGTCTGCACGACCCGCAACCCACACATGGATAGACTCGTTGTCCAGTTTGCTATATCGATTGATAGCTCGCTGCGGCAGGATCTTCGTTGTTGTCGTGCTATCGGTCAGGGTGGCCATGTGTTGAACTCCTGATGCCTCGTCAGAAAGCGACAAAATATGCCGACCAGCCAAATTTATGACAATTGGCTCCGCCAGCCCACTCCCCACTGCTATTTCAGCAGGCTATTTCGCGGAATGTTCGCAATCGCGATTCGGTGTTTAAGAAATCGCGTTCGACAAAGCCTTGCGCTCGCCTATTTGTAGGTAAAGGTGGAGCGAAAGTCAAAGACAGACTACTGCGCGTAACGGGGCACTCTTGATCGTCAACTTCTCCGGCTTGAATGGCGATACACAATGTTCATTACGGCGAACCGACGCGATGAACATTTTGTTGAAAAGCGATGAATGGCAACGACCTATCCTACGTTCTCACCCCGTGTGGGCTGGACACAGGCGCGGAAATCGCTGGCTATACAAAACGGTATATTGGTGGACGACAGGAAAAAGCCCGGTTCCCACGCTGGTTGCAAAGCACATGGACCTGTTGATTGCTATCCGCGGTAACCTTTGCTGCTGAGCTTTGCCCGATAAGGGTTCGAAGGTTGCGAAATAACTGTGTCACTGGCGAGGGTGGGCGCCCTCTGTCGGAGGCGCTGGTTTCCAGTCCGCCGAACGGACGCCATCCTCATCCGGCAGCGTGCGGCCACAACCGGTCGTTGGACCGATCCGTTTAGATTGGCCACAATCTCGGTGTCGGTGCGTCCGCGCTGAGCTGATACTAGGCAACGCATCTAACAAATATAAGAAGGGATAACAAGGTCATGAGAAACATGTCCGCGCTGCGCGTAGTACTTGTCTGTCTTGCACTGGTGCTTTCTGTCGTTAGGCTGGCGCTCAGAGAACACTGGCACATTAATATTTTCGAGATCGTTTTCGCCTTCGCGACGCTCGTGGCGATCGCACTTGCGATGCGCAGAAAGCAGCAGGGAAGCCTGTCCACTGAAGGAGCCACGCCAAGTCGGGTACAAGCAAAGAAGCCGACCACGCTTGCCATGGTCTATGTGTTGGGCATCGCGGTCTGGGTCGCATACCTGGGCGGGCAGCTTTTTCACACGGTGATTCATTCCCGGCAGCTTGCGCAGGACGAACAGCGTTGGCTGGCGACGAATGCGACGATCGTGGGCAACTCGCTGCGATCAATGCAGCACAAGAACGGAGGTCAGACCTGGTCACCGGTGTGGGCGTACACCTATTCAGTTGACGGTCAGACCTATCAGAGCCAGAGCATGGCCCTTGCGGGTGGATTCAGCGCTCACTGGTATCCGAGCAGGAACGAAGCCATGCTTAATGCCCAATCGCGCTCGGACGGTAGCGTTGTGGCGGTCTACTATGATCCTGCGGATCCCTCTCGCTCGGTGCTGGACCGGCGAACGATCGGCAACAGCAACGGTGACGGTGTGGTATTGACGTTATCCGTGGTGCTCACGATGTTTCCAGTCGGCGCACTTACCCTGATTTACGTCTCCTGGAAGAAGCGCAGGCAGGTCGGCCAGCAACAAATTGAGCGCATCGAACCTCTCTAGCGGAATCTGATTCACCTCAAGCCGTCCATCACCGAGACTCCTCAGAGATGACGGTGAGCGGGCAATAGACGATGTCACTTATGCGAGGCGAGCGACCGTGTATTAGTCGGCGGAGGCGGCCAGCTGCCAAGGCGACGGTGTTTGTCGCGGTCGCCGGGAAACGTCCGTTTCGAGGGAAGTTGAGTTCCCTTGAGGGTCGACTCATGTCTCCCGCATACGACCTGGGGTTCGAGACTATCGCTGCGCCAGAGCGGCGTGAGGCGCAGCGACGGGGAAGGGACGATCGACTTCGTCGCCCGAATCTCTGACAATCGATTCCGGACGAACTCTGACTGGTGACAAGGAGTAGGCTCAGCGCAACGATGTCTGATTTCCAGGCCGAAATCGGGCTCTTGTGTGGAGTATTCAGCGTTGTCTATGGGACGTTGGCATCCGTCGACAGGTCAACACAGTGGAGCAACCGACGTGACAGTGGAAGGCAAACGGGTAGCGGTCGTCGCGCCGGCAGGCGTTCCTGACATGGACAACCTCGCACAGGCGGTGTCACTGCTTGAGACTTGGGGGTTGTCTGTCTCCATAGGCGCGCACGTGGCTGACCGGTTCCGCTATCTCGCGGGATCCCATCAGCATCGCACTGGCGATCTGCTTGCGGCGTTGTCGGACCCTGCGGTCGATATCGTCTGGATCGCACGCGCCGGCTATGGCTGTGCACATGTGCTGCCAGCGCTGCCCACTACCGTGCCATGCGAGAAAACCGTGATCGGCTTTTCCGACGCGACCGCACTTTTCTACGCGCTGCGGCAGATTCCTGGCATCGGCATGATTCACGGGCCAACGCTCAACGGCCTCGCGACAAAAGTTGACGACGTGTCGCGCCACAGTATCCTCGATACGCTCACAGGGGTTACGCCGGCGCCGCTGCCACTCGAACGTCTGCATGGGCCGGCTGATTCGATCAAAGGGCCGCTTGTCGGCGGCAACCTCACGGTACTCGCGAGTACTGCCGGCAGTCGTTGGCAGCCGCACTTTCGCGACTCGATTGTCGTGCTGGAGGACGTTACTGAACTTGCATACCGCATTGACCGCAGCATCATGACGCTGCGCCACGCCGGCATCCTCGATGGTGCGCGTGCGATTGTGCTCGGGGAATTCGTCCGCTGTCCGTTGCCGGCCGGGGCCGACTACTCGCTCGCGGACGTGCTACTGGACGTGCTGGCGCCGCTCGGCGTCCCAATCTATGGGGGGCTCGCCGTTGGACATGGCGAGCGCAATCTGTCATGGGTAGTTGGGCGACCCGCCCAGATCCGCGAAAGCGTGTTGCTGCGATAGCTTTGCTTTTCGCATACGCCCTACGATCAACGATCGACGGGTCAGCGGACGGGGTTCGGCCATGAACGGCCACGAACGGTCAGTCGACATGGCCGTCGAGATCGTCAGCAATTCGAGAAGCCAACAGATTTGGCCGATGACAGCACCCTTTGATCACTGCTCAAATGAACGAGCTGACTGTTGGTCTCAATGCATGGATTATTCAAGACGGGAACTATGACGACTTCAGGCTGGGCGCCGCTCATGGCTTTTTAGCGACACTGTTGGGGGGCAAACGCGAGTGCAAACCTCTACAGCCTGATCGAAACGTGCAAGGCCGGGGGCATCGATCTCTATCGTTACCTTCACTGGTTGTTCCGGCGCCTTCCTCTGGCGAAGACCGTTGATGACTACGACGCGCTGCTTCCCTGGAAGATCCCACAGATATCCGCTGACCCGCTTCGCTACTACACCTCACGCGCTCTGCCACCTTACTGCGAGGGGCGTCGTTCGTGGATCGCTTACACGTCTTCAGCCGGCCGGTCGCCGCGAACCGCTGCCTCGAGTTCGTGCTCGACGCCAATCGGGAGTGCCGGTTTGCGGCGTAGGGCGAATAGCGGGGGAACAACGGGTCGCCTATCAGTTTCCGGGCGAAAAAGATCGCACGCAAGAGCCAAGCCCTTGGTGTCGCGGTATTGGTGGATGAACTTCGGTTCAAGCCCGTCCGTCGTTATGAACAGGAGACGGGACGGGCAAACCACGAGCGCTACCAGTTGAACCTGTACCCCGCCTGTCCGAACAACGTGCGCCGGTAGTCGCCGCCGATGCTATGCGCGTAACGAAACTCCGCGTACAGCGTCGAGCGTTTGCCGAAGCTGCCGGTCAGGCCAACGCCGAGTTCGTACCAGGTCTTGCCCAACTGGTTGGCGAGCGTCGTGCCACCGACGTTCGTCTGTCCGGGCGAGAAGAAATTGTGCAGCACGTCGGCGGTGAACGACGGGGTCACGCTCGAGGTTTTCGAATCGTTCGACAGATTGGCCTTGAACAACCTGAAGCCGAGACGGCCGCGTAACGCGTTCGTCGAATCCGCGCCGACCTGCGAGATGCCGTCGTCGAAACCGTTCAGATGCAGGTACTGATAGAGCAACTGGACCTGCGGTTCGATGACCAGCCCCGTCCCGCCGAGCTCGAGTGGCTTCCCGGCTTCACCGGAAACGCCGGCGCTGAAGCCATTCTGGGTCGCACTGCCGCCGTAGACGTCGCCGTACCGGTTCCGATAGTGGGTCACTTGCCCGACCCCGTCGATGTAACTGCCGTCGGACAGATAGCGCGTCCAGTAACCGCCGAGCGACTGGGCCTGCGTTTCAACGGTGCCCGTCGCATTCGATAGTTGACCGTTGATGCTGCGCAGTTTGTCGCTGAAGGATGCGGACGTCGAGCCGAGCGTCAGTGTCGCGCCCGCGTGCGTACTGCCGCCGTTCGTGTCGCGCGTGAGCGTCCAGTCCTTGCCAAACTGGGCGAAGAATATGTGCTCGTCGGTCGAGAAGCGGCTGCCCGCGTCGGCATCGAGGTTCTCGCCGCCAATGCGCGCCCAGATGCTGTTGCCGTGCGCCGGCTGCACCGCATCGGTGCTGGCCGCATCGCCGACGCGCTTCTGCAGGCGGCCGAGCACCGAAAAACCGTAGTCCGCGTTGAGCAGCGGCGTGACCGAATAGCCGACCACCGCGGGGCGATACGCGACAGGCGCGGCTGCAGCGGCCGGGCTGACCTGCGATGTCGTTGGCGATGTCGTCGTTGACGTCGTGGGCGAAGTCGTCGTCGGTGTCGTGGGTGATGTCGTCGTGGATGTCGTCTGTTCAAGCTGGGAGCGCAGATACCAGCTATTGGCGTCCGTCGATCCGCCCCGATAGAGCAGATACTGATAGGCGCCGGCCTGGACTGGCTGCGCCAACCGGAAGCTGTTAGCGGCCGAGGTCCCGCCGACGCGCACTAGCTGGATGCCGTCGCCGGCGGTCCGTGCGCCGGTGCCCGACTGCTTGAGCGAGATCGCCGTATTGCCGCTCGCGTTTCCGCCGACGACGAGCTGGTCCGACTGTGACGCGGTGCCGCCCGCGTTGAGCAAGGTGTTGAGGATCAGCCGTCCGGTACCGGCGTAATTGCCGGCAATCTGCAGCACGTTGCCTGCGGTGCCGTTGGCCGCAGCCAGTTGAAGCGTACCGCTGTTCGTCACAGAGCCGCCGACCTGCAGGGTGCCGGTCGAGCCGGCCGCGAACGACGGCAACGCATTGGCCGGGGCAAGCGTGCCGATGTTTTGCACTGAGCCGGCGATCTGTCCGTATCCGCCAAGCGCTGCACCCGCTGCGACGGAAACGTCTCCCGAACCGCTTGTCGCTTGCGGGCGTGACGCGTCGCCGACTGCCAGCGCTCCAGCGGCGATGGTGGTGCCGCCGCTGTAGGTGTTGTTGGCGGCAAGCAGCAGGGTGCCGGTACCCGTCTTGGTGAGCGCGCCAGTGCCGTCGATCGCGCCGGTCAGCGTGAGATCGCCGGTGGTCTGGAAGGTACCGCCGCCCGCGTTGAGCGTGACTGCGCGCGCAGACGCAAAGGTCGCCGTGTTCTGCAGCGTGCCACCGTTCAGCGACAGCGCACCGCTGGCATTGCCGAGGTTGGCATCGCTGGCTACCTGCAGCGTGCCGCTATTGATCGCTGTGCCGCCGCTGTAGGTGTTGTTGCCCGTAAGCAGCAGGGTGCCGGCATCGGTCTTGGTGAGCGCGCCAGTGCCGTCAATCGCGCCGGTCAGCGTGAGATCGCCGGTGGTCTGGAAGGTGCCGCCGCCCCCATTGAGTGTGACTGCGCGCGCAGAAGCAAAGGTCGCCGTGTTCTGCAGCGCGCCACCGTTCAGCGACAGCGCACCGCTTGCATTGCCGAGGTTGGCATCGCTGGCCACCTGCAGCGTGCCGCCGTTGATCGCCGTGCCGCCGCTGTAGGTGTTGCTGGCGGCAAGCAGCAAGGTGCCGGCATCGGTCTTGGTGAGCGCGCCAGTGCCGTCGATCGCGCCGGTCAGCGTGAGATCGCCGGTGGTCTGGAAGGTACCGCCGCCCGCGTTGAGCGTGACTGCGCGCGCAGACGCAAAGGTCGCCGTGTTCTGCAGCGTGCCACCGTTGAGCGACAGCGCACCGCTGGCATTGCCGAGGTTGGCATCGCTGGCTACCTGCAGCGTGCCGCTATTGATCGCCGTGCCGCCGCTGTAGGTGTTGTTGCCCGTAAGCAGCAGGGTGCCGGCATCGGTCTTGGTGAGCGCGCCAGTGCCGTCGATCGCGCCGGTCAGCGTGAGATCGCCGGTGGTCTGGAAGGTGCCGCCGCCCCCATTGAGCGTGACTGCGCGCGCAGAAGCAAAGGTCGCCGTGTTCTGCAGCGTGCCACCGTTCAGCGACAGCGCACCGCTTGCATTGCCGAGGTTGGCATCGCTGGCCACTTGCAGCGTGCCGCTATTGATCGCCGTACCACCCGCGTAGGTGTTGTTGCCGGTGAGCACCGTCGTGCCGGTGCCGGCCTGACTGACTGCGCCGGCACCGGAAATCTGGCCACCAAACGTGTAGGTGTCTGAGCGGTCGAAGGCCAGGGTGCCGTTGTTCGTCACGTCGCCCGCGATGCTGCCCGACGTGCCGCCATTGCCCAGTTGCAGCGTGCCCGCCGAGATCGCCGTGCCACCCGCGTACGTGTTGCTGCCGGTCAGAACCGCAATGCCGGTGCCAACCTTGGTCAGCGCGCCAACGCCGGTGAAGGGCGAGGCTGCAGTGACAGCAAAACCGACAGTGTCGAGGGTGAGTCCGCCGGCGGCGATGTTAAGTCCGGTGCCGGTAAAGCCGCTGATGAAGCCCGTATTGCTGGCGGTCGCGCGCAATGTGGCGCCATCGAAGTTGGCCTGGGCCGTGCCTGCCCCGGCTGTGAGCGCCTGCGTCGCCAAAGTGCCGCCGCTTGAAAGATTGAACGTCGCTTTTCCGGCAACGCCGGTCGCCATGGCCACCGTGTTGGCGGTCACCACTGCGCCGTTGGACGCCGTCAGCGTGCCTTGGCCCCACAGGCCGATGCTGAGTGCCCCGCTGCTCGTCAGTTGCGAGCCCGCGCCCGTGATCGTGGCTGTACCGGTCGACAACCGGTTACTGATGTTTATGCCGCCGATACTGACATTGCCGGCGGTCACGGTACCGCCGCTTTGCACGTTCAGCGCGCCGGTGAGGTTGTTGACGGTGCCAACGTTCAAAGATGTTCCCGCACTCCACTGCGACCCGGAGCCGGAAACATTGGCGGTACCGTTTCTCACAAGGCTCGTAGTCGCCGTGAGCGTGCCGCCGCTCGTTATATTCAGCGTCCCGCTTGCGGTAGTCCCAAAAGCTATGCCGTTGGCGTTCGCCACACTGACGGCGGCGCCGTTGGCAATGTTCAGTGTGCCAGTACCGGCGTTACCGACGTTGGTTATGGCAGTGGTAGACCAGGTTGACCCCGGGCCTGTTATCGTCAAGGTGGCATTGGATCCCGCAACGCTACCAATAGCGTTGTTAGCTGCCGCAGCGTTAGACGACAAGGTGCTGCCGTTCTGAATGGTGAGCGCACTTGTACCTGCCGCCGATCCCATTGTCAGGTTACCGATTGTCGCAGTTGCCGAGCTGGACACACCGAGTACGGTCGGATTGGCAGTTTGCGTGTTGATGGTCACATTGCCGGCCGGCACCGTGCCCGTGGACCAGTTGCTTCCGGTCATCCAGTTGGTACTCGTTGTGCCCGTCCATACTTGCGCGCTGGCCGGCGACGACCAGCAGCCAATGGCCAGCGCACTGGCGACGACGCTGGCGAGCAGCGCCTCGCATCGACCGCTATTCCCGCCACCCTTGCCACGTCGCGTAGCCAATTCCGAGCCGACCACCCAGGTACCCAGCGCCTGGGACCAGATTACGCGGAACATACGATTCATTTTTGATTTCCCCAACGCAGCGAATCTCGAGTTTTAATCAATACACGGCATCCGCCAATTGCTGGCATTCGATATAGGCGAACGCCAGCACAGGCCTCCGTGTACGCGGCCCAATCCAATTGGAATTACTATTTTCTATGTCGGTAAACGTCGCTTGATGCCTAGCCCGTACGATGGGCTGCTGCCGGCTTACGGCGGAGCGTTTTGGGGAGCGGGATCGCCGAACCAGGCCTTGCGTGAATGGGTCGGTAGAACGCAATCGCTTTGTTCCAAGCCTTCACCTAGATGTTTCCTGTCGGGATATTCATAGTTATCGTCTCGTCGGTGTGCCCGGTGACAATTTGCCTGTTGCGCGATGTGACACCATGCACGCGGCGCCATCGTTTCGACGGTGGCGACTCGCCGCGCGAATCAGTCATGACGTGACCCGCGAACCCTTGCCATCGCCGCCTTTCCCTGCATTCAACGTGTGCTATTCAAACCGCAATCACTTTCCAAAAATTTCAATGCATTCTTAAGTATTGCAACGCCTTTGTCCAGACGGCGCGTTGAACGAAAGCAGCGAATTAACAATTGTTTTTAACGAACCGAATATTTGACTAGATCGGAGTAGGGAAAGCCTTACTCGTTATTAAGGAATATCTGGCCGGGTCATCGCTCGGGTGCTGCAATGAAATGTAAATCGAGGGTTGGCCGGGATGGGCCACGAGGTTCTTCCCCACCTTGGCACGGGTGGGCGGCTCCGGCGGAACGCTGAATCCGATCCCCTTGCGCTGCTGCTCGTCAGCCGCACGGTGCGCGGGCGAATGGCTTCCGGAAGACGATGCTGACGGAAAACCGCCCCCATCACGTCGCAGTCGTCGCTGGCATAGGGGACTCTGTCCATTCCGGCGCCGCGCAACCGGCTAGACTATCCCGCGCTGGCGTACGGAGCGGACCTTTAGGCTGAACTCGGGCGACTGATCGACGCGGCGGTCTCGGCCGCTCCGCGCGACCATTTCTTCCTGCCCTGGAGGTCGCGCGCTCGCTTTCATGCTGGGGCGACCGCAAGAGGCGCTGGCGCGGGGGGCGAGGTGCTGCTGGCGGCCCTGCGGGGGGCCATACCGCGACGGTGAACATCAGAAACGGGACCGAAACAATGAACTGGCTGTGGACGTGGGGCGGCATCAGCTTCGGCTATCGCGAGGGTGACAATCTGTGGACTTACGATGGGCGCCATGTCGGCCGTTTTGCCGGTAGCGACGTCTATGCCCCGGATGGGGCGTACCTCGGCGAACTCGCGGGCACTCACCGCCTGATCACCTGCCAGGCGAAGCTGGGCTCGCGTCAGGCTGGCTTCACGCCCTCCTGGAGGCGGGTTGTCTACGCGTCTTACGCCGACTACAGCGGCTACGCGCTGGACGAGGGCCACGAGGATTTTCCGGCCCCGGGACACTGCGATGACACGCGCCACGAAGGCAGGCGGCGAGCGCAGACCAGAGGGCGGCGACCTGCCGATGCAGACGTATCCGGAAACAGCACCTGGGAGTGGATCACTGGTCGCCTAATCCGTCCGGCCACGTTGGCGATCCCCGGTAGTTGGACGGCCGCTTTAGCGAGACCTGAATGATGATCATGTAGCCGGCCTCCTCGCCGCGGTTATGCGACGAGGGTTAAAGTCAGTTTGCGAACGCACTTTGACCCTGCGGAGACCGACATGAACTATTGTGGCATAGACCTGCATTCGAACA
>NZ_PNXY01000067.1 GCF_002879865.1 Paraburkholderia rhynchosiae | reverse complement strand
CTCGCGATGAATCTGTTAATGGAGGGATCGAGGTGCGGCCCTTCGCGGTGAATATACCGAGCGAGGTTGCGCTGCTGTTCCCGCCCTACCAGGCTCAGACCCGGCTGGTGAGTGCGTTTGCACAGATAGCGCGTCCGGTTATCCGCGAAGAGATGGAAGTGCTGAATAAAATGTACACCTAGCCGGCGATAAATAGCCGGAAGCGACGGCGCCGCTGCGGACGGCAAGAATACCGGGGAAGGGCTGCTGCGGTGTCCGAAAGACCACTGCGGCGACGAGGTAGCGCTCGTATTGAAGCGCTGCGCGATCGAAGCGGCCGTCATTGGACATTGACCGCTTCGAGATCGACTCGTTCGTTAGTTCAAGTTTCGATTGCCTGCGCAAGCGATTCGGCAGTCGCGGCGGACAGGGTCCAACCGAGATGGCCATGTCCCGTATTGTAGAAAACGCCCCGGCGCTTGCCGCGTCCGACCCGGGGCAACATGCGTGGCAGCATAGGGCGTAGACCCGCCCAGGGAATGACCCGCGCGGTGGAGACTTCAGGGAACAGGCGGCGGGTCCATTCGACCAGCGGCGTTACGCGGTCCGCACGAATGTCGCGACTGAAGCCGTTGATTTCAGCCGTGCCCGCCACGCGGAAGCGATCGACGCCGAGGCGGCTCGTGACAATCTTGGCCTTGTCGTCGAGCAGGCTGACCCAAGGCGCCGCGCGCTGGCTTTGTTCGTCGTCGAGGCAGACGGTGATTGAATAGCCCTTCACCGGATAGACGTTGACGTGGTCGCCCAGCATGGCGCCGAACGCGCGACTGCCGACACCTGCGCACACGACGATCTGTTGGAAAACGTCCGCGTTCCGTGCACCTGCGTTCGTCGCGTCGATGGTGAAGTGCCCGTCATCGCCTTGCTTGATCGAGTCGATCGACGTGTCGTAACGGAATGCGACGCCGCGACGCACGCACGCGTCGGCCAAGCCGCGCGTGAACTTGTGAATGTCGCCAGTCGAATCGGACGGTGTGAAAAAGCCGCCGTAAAACTCACCCTGCAACGCCGGTTCGATGAGGCCGATTTCGTTCGCGCCGACCGCATACCGATCCAGGCCGCCTTCACGCAGCAGCACGTTCACTCGCCCGGCGGCGTCATAGTCCTTGCGATGCCCGTAGATATGCAGAATGCCGCGGCGTTCCAGATCGAACTGGATGGCTTCTCGCTCCGCAATCGAAAAGAGATGCTCGCGCGCGGCCAGTGCGAGGCGTACAGTTTCGATGGTATTCGCGCGGTAGTTCGGGATCTGACGCAGGAATTCACCCATCCACGAATACTTGTGCCAAGAAGGAGACGGGTTCAACAGGAGTGGGGCGTGGCGCGTGAGCATCCAGCGCAGTCCTTTCAGGACGGTGGCCGTATGGTTCCAGACCTCCGCATTGCTGACCGAAAGCTGTCCGCCGTTCGCGAACGAGGTTTCCATCGCCGCATAACGATGGCGTTCGTAGACGGTGACATTGAAGCCGCGGCGGGCGAGGGCGTAAGCGGTCGTGACGCCGGTGATCCCGGCGCCGATAATGGCGATTCGTGACATAAGATGGTCCAGATCGAGTTGAGCATCCCCGGTTGGCTGCCATCGCGCTGCTTCGCGCGAGACGGCCTCCGGTGTTTGATGCCCCATCTGTCCCTGTACCTGAGAGTTTCGCCCGGCCGACAACGGTCAGGCTCCCCTTCGGTGGACGCACGCAGCGTCACTCTCCAGATGTTCCTGCAGCACAGTCCTTTTGCCTGAGAGTTTCCGGGGCGGTTGCTCCGTCGGCGTCGCTCACTGAACGATCTCTCCCGTGCTGCATGCGCGGAACCACGTGACGTTACAGGACAACGCGGGCCGCTACAAGCACCCAATAATCTGTTTTCCTATTCGATAGGCTAGCGCCGTGCACCGATCGTCTTTGGAGGCGGGAGCGAATCTTTGGCCAAACTGTCTGGGACTGACGTCCGGGTGAATACTCGCAGCGCGTCCCGGTCCGGCCGGACCGCGGCAATAAAGCTTACTGAAGAATAGACTTACCAGCCGCCGCGGCTTCCTCAAGTTCTGTCTCAGAACTTATGCCGTATACCAATGCGCACGTTCGTCGCACGATCTGAATTCGAGGCCGTCAAACTATTAATCGCGGCGACCGCGTTCTGGTTTCGAGAGTTCGTTCCGGACGCCTTCTGGTAGACGCCGACGACGTAGACGTCCGTTCGCTTCGACAGGAAATAATCAGCTGCGAGCGCCCCCTGGTAGTAGTCAGACCCACGGTTCTCAACGCCATTAGTTTGCACCACGCTGCTTCCCCTTGTGTAGTCGAAGGCCGCCCCGAGCAGCAGTGCAGGCGTTATCTGGTATTTGAAGTTGAGTTCTGCGTTATTAAACGTCGCAGTTTCCCCTGCACGGAAGCTCGAGTTGCCATTTGCCCCCAGGTTCATGAACTTGATATTCGAATACGTCGCCCCAACAGTCGTTGCTCCGAATCTGTACGCGGCGCCAGCACCAGCGACCTGATACGTGTTCGCGGATGTAAAGCCGGCATAAATCGGATTTGATACCACTGACGCGGTTGCGGTAGTTGTATTGTTTCCCATCAACCCGCCGGCGTTTGAAGGCGTTCTGGCATTGAGGTAGCCGACTCCCAATACGAGGGGTCCGCGGTTATACCCGGCGCCAAGCGACCAGATCTGATTTTGGGTAAATTGGCCAGCGACCCCGCCAAAGCTATATGTGCCGCCGAATGACAGGCCCCCGAAGTTTGCGCTCGAAAACTTAACGGTATTGTTCGACCTGAAGGCGTTGTTGAAGTTGTCGATGTCACCCGCGTGCGCGACGATATAGCCGCCCCACTGGTCTGCGGCTCCGAGTACGCCGACATAATCGACGAGCGCATCGTACTGACGACCTAAGGTCGCGCTACCCCATCGAATGTTTGAAAGCCCGACATAGGCCTGCCGGCCAAACAAAAGCCCACCTTGACTGAATTTCCCGGAGGTCGCGTCGAAGCCGTTCTCGACGTTGAAAAGTGCTTTCAGACCACCACCGAGGTCTTCTGAACCGCGCAGACCGAATCTGCTACCGGATAACACGCCCGACGACATGTTAAACAACGGGTGTCCCCCCGAATTGGAATTGTAATTTATACCTTCGTCCACTATGCCGTATAGCGTGACGGTGCTTTGTGCATGCGCAACGTTTGTTAGCGCCCCAATCGCGACTACGAAAAATACCTTCTTCATTTGAGATCTCCAGGTTAAAAAAACGTATTGATTCGGACAACTATGTATATAGCTATATGTTGTTTTGGTGCACGAAGCGCGCATCTCTGGCTCAAAGGCTATATGGACGCTACGAACGATGGGTTCAGACAATGAGGCAATCGGACGGACTGTTATTCTCTGCCGCAAAAAAAGGAGACAGCCGGCCATACTCTGGCCGGCATCTGCATATATCTCGACCAGGACTTAACCGGTCACATAGCCGTATTCGAGATCCTGTTTCACCAGGGACGGCTCACGGAGTTTCGGATCGCCAAAACCTCCTCCTCCCGCTGAACGCAGCGTCAGCACCGCTCCGGGCATCAGGGTCGCGTTGGCGTCTTTGCTGCCTAGGATAGCCGTCTTCCCGCCCTGTTCGATGGTGTAGTGATGCACTGCGCCGGGTTGTCCACCACGAAGACCGTACGGTGCAATCACTTCACCGTCTCCGGTAGGCGTGATGCGGGCTGGCGTAGTTCCCTCGTAGCGTATTGCATATACACCTCCCAGCCCGCCGCGGAACTGCCCCGTCCCTGCCGAGTCGGGGCGCAGCGAATAGGCCTCGACGACAAATGGGTAAGCCGATTCTGTGCGCTCGACGCTCGGAGACGGTGCGCCGCCCGGGTTGTGAACAACGCCAATGTTGGACCAGCCATCGCCGCCCTGGTGGGCTCCTGCACCACCCCGGTTCGCGAAGCTGTGCCAGATGAAAGAACGCCCGGCGCGGTCTGTTCCGCTGATGGCGACTCGAAATCTTCGGGCAAAGCCACAAACGACACGGTGAGGCACAGCTTCGGCCATCGCATCCATCACTGCTTCAATGATGACGCTTGCAGTCAGGGTCGTGCATGCGGCCACTGCTGCGGGAGGTTTTGGATCGACGAAACTTCCTTTGCGGGTGTTGACGCAGACAGCTCTGGCGCTGCCGTCATTGAGCGATTCGCGCGCCTCGCTGAGATACATGAACGCAACATTGACTGCCGCAATGGTGTTGGCCAGGGGGCTGTTGATGAAGTTACCGAACTGGTCCTGGCATTCGCTGAAATCTACGACAGCGGACGTTCCATCAAGAGTCACTTTTACTTTAACTGGCACCGGATCATCGTTCGACGTGAACGGGTCCAGATAGCTAACTCCTTCGAATGTGCCTCGTTTCCATTCGCCGAACTGGCGGCGCATGGAGCGTTCGCCCGCGTTCAGGATTTCAGTGCAGACTGCCTCCATTGTCGGCAGACCGTAGCGCGCATAAAGCTCGCTCACTCGTGTAGCACCCCGCTGTACGGACGCCAGTTGGGCCATCATGTCGCCACGCATGTCATCAGGGGTGCGCGAGTTGACGCAAAGCATGCGCACGAAATCGGCCCGGAGTTCTCCGCCACTTGCCATTTTTGTTGGCGGGATCCGAAGCCCTTCCTGCCAGATTTCCGTTGCGGAAGGGCTGTAACCGCCAGGAGAGATTCCGCCGATATCGCCCTGGTGAGCCCGGTTCGCAATCCACATCGTGAGCACGCCGTCGACAAAGACCGGAGCTGCAAGTGTGACGTCAGGTAAATGGCTCCCACCGAAATATGGGTCGTTGCAGACGATAACGTCGCCGTTGCGAACGTCGCCGTCGAAGGCCTCAATCATCGCCTGCACGGCGAATGACAGTGCACCCATGTGGATTGGCACTCTCTCAGCCTGCGCCAGGACTTCGCCTTTTCCGCTCAGGACTGCGGACGAAAAATCGCGCGACTGATTGAGAATCGGTGAAAAACTGGTCTGGGTCATCACTTCCACGACCTCTTCGGCGACAGAGATCAGTTTGTGTCGCACGACCGAGAGAGTTAGCGGGTCAACCGTATTCGAGTTTGCATCCATTAGGAGCGACCTCCCTTTGCTGTTTGTTCGATCACCAGGCTGCCGAGACGATCCACGCTTGCAACCACGAAAGCCGGCACAAGAATAGCCGTTGTAGCGGACTCGATAATTGCCGGTCCGGGGATCTTTGTGCCGACCAGGAGTTCGTCGAACCAATGAGCGGGCACGGTAGACCATCCGTCCATGAAGATGTCGCGCGTTTCTGAAAAGCCGCCAGGACGCGGCAGACTGTTTCCTGCACTGCCTCCCTCGTCCAGCCGATTGTTCTGACCAACGACACCATAGGCGGACACCCGGCACACGTCGATGAACGGCTCCTCGTCCGCATGGATGTGGCCAAAGTACTGCTGATATCGCTGACTGAAAGACTGACGGATCAACTCGGCAAGGTCCGCGTCGGCAACATCAGCAGGAATCGCAACCTCAAGGGTTGAGGTCTGGCGTTTGTAGCGGCAGTCTACGAAAAGCGTGAGGCGAGACCGTTCGGGCCCGAAGCCACAAGCCTCAAGACGTCTGGCGGCAACATCTTTCAGCTTATCCAGGGCAGCCAGGACCCTGGGGATCGCATCGGCGCCGAGCTGCGCTCCGATCTGAAGCTGCTCGTCGAGGCGCACGTCGGCTGAGAGAAAACCCAAAGCGGAAAAAACAGACGCCTCGCGGGGAATGACCACCCGCCCGATGGACAGCTCGCTCGCAACGGAAGCTGCGTGAACACCTCCGGCGCCTCCGAACGACAGGAGCGTCATATCGCGGGGATCCATTCCCTTTTTAAGCGTGGCGGTTCGTACGGACTCTGCGATGCGCACATTGGCAAGCGCATGAATCGCCAGAGCCGTTCGTTCGATGCTCAGCTCCAACGGCCTGGCGAGAGTCTCGACCGCCGCGCGGGCGAGTTCCATGCTCAGCCCCATCCGGCCACCGAGGAAAGTCTTGGGTGAGAGCAGGCCCAGCACAAGGTTCGCGTCAGTGAGGGTGGGGAGGGTGCCTCCTCGTGCATAGCAGGCCGGCCCGGGATCGGCTCCAGCGCTTTGCGGACCAAGCGTCAGGATGCCGCCGGAATCGAGCCGCGCGATACTCCCGCCGCCGAGTGGCACGACGCTGATGTCGATCGAAGGCACTGCTATCTTCAATTCTTCGTGCTCAGTTTTGCGGCGCTCAAGAGGCGTACCGGCCTCGATCAGCGAGATGTCGGTTGTGGTACCCCCGGTGTCATAGGTGACAACCAGAGGGGCGTCCATCAAGCGAGCATACAAGGCGCTAGCCATCGCCCCACCAGCGGGCCCGCTGGTCACGCATCCGACTGCGTAGGCTCCGGCCTGGTCGATCGGCAGGAGACCCCCGGTCGACTGCATGATCATGATCGGAAACGTGGCTCCCGCCTCACGCATGCGATTCTCAAATCGGCTGAAATAGCCGTTAAGCCGCGGGCCTACATAGGCGTTGACCGCTGCCGTCGAGAACCGGTCGTATTCTCCTTCGGAGTTCAGGATCTCGTGCGAAAGAACCGTGTACACGCGCCAACCCGTACCTTCCAATAATTCGCGCACCCGCAGTTCGTGGGCAGGATTAACGTGCGCGTGCAGGAAACCAACTACCACTGCCTCGACATCGCGGTTTCGTAGCTGTGAAAGCGCCTTGAGCACGGCGTCCTCGTCCAGGCGGGTCTGGACCGTGCCGTCGAATCGGACACGCTCCGCGACTTCGATCCGGTCGGGTCGGGCAACGAGCGGTTGCGGATACGCCGCGTGGAGGTCATAACGACTCGCTTTTGTCCCGTCCCGAAGCTCAAGCAGATCCCTGAAGCCAGCAGTGGTAATCATACCGACGCGCGCTCCCCGTCGTTCTGCGAGGCAGTTCGTCGCGACAGTCGTGCCGTGAATCAGCAACTCCGTGTGCGCCAGCAGTTCTCCCAGGGTTTTTTGCAGGCGGCCCGCTAGCAACTCAAGGCCGTCCAGCACGCCCTGACTGGGATCTCGAGGAGTTGACAGCGACTTGACGGTCGTAATACTGCCACGCTCGTCTACTGCCACCACGTCGGTGAAGGTCCCTCCGATATCTATTCCAATACGCATCTGACGCTCTCCATTCCGTTAAAGCCCGGCGATGTTCCATGCAATATTGCATACAGAAACAGACGGTACGTCGAGAAAAAGGCGCCGTCAAGTGCACGGGGCAAGCGGCGTAGGCCCAAGATAGGGAAGCGTTGCGAGGGAGGTTCTGGGAAATATCTATTGCGATTGAAAATTTGAACGTATACGTTATCAAGTCACAACGTATGCAATGTCAAATGCGAGGCCGCTGGTATGAAGAATGAGCAAAACCCGAGCGTCGCGCCAGCGGTTTACGCGCGGCCCAACCGTTTCGAGATCAATCTGGATGCGGTGGCGGCATGCACCCGGCAGATCCGCCTTCGACTGGGCGTGGACGTTCAGTTCTTTGCAACGCTGAAATCCAATGGCTATGGCTATGGGGTGCTGCCGGTCGCACATACCGTTCTGAGGAGCGGGGCCGACGCCTTGTCGTTGGCAAGTCTTGAGGACGCGATCGCTCTTCGGCAGTCAGGTATCCGGGTACCGATTCTTGTCTACGCGGGGGTGCTTCCAAGCCAGGAAGTGGTCAACGCGTTTCAGGAATATGACCTGATCCCCACCGTCCATAACCAGGTAGTGCTCAATGAGTTCTTGAGGTTCGCGACGAAACCTCTGGAGGTCGCGGTCAAAGTCGATCTCGGCTCTGAGCGTATTGGCGTGCCGTTCTCTGCTGCAGAGAAGTTCATCCGTAACGTCCACTCCAACCCCATGTTCAAGGTCGTCGTCGTTAATAGCCATCCGAACGTGAGAGGAGGGACCCATTCGCGGGAATTTCTTATCCGGCAGTACAGGGAGATGACTTCCTTACGGCAAAGTCTTGCCGACCTGTCGCCCCAGATCAAATGGTTTCCGATGGCAAGTTCCAAAGTCCTGCGAATGATGGGTGCCTCAATGCGCTCCAACGCAGCGGACCCAGGCGCCGCACTATTCGATCCACTCGAGCCCGCTGAAGACAGTCCGCATCCGTTCCATGCGCTCAAGAGCCGCATCATTGAAATTCGGACTGTTGAGGAGGTTCCTTTCCCGGACGAGGTAGTCTTCGACATTCGCAAAGGCATGCGAGTCGGTGTCCTTCCTGTCGGATATAGCGACAACATACATCGAGTGAATGCTGGATGCGTTCTGGTAGCGGGGCGGCGGGTGCCGATCCTGAAACCTGCGTCGCTTGAGTATGTGCGTATTGACCTCTCTGACGTACCGGAAGCACTGGTAGGCGATGAGGTGGTAATTGTGGGACAGCAGGGAAGCGAGCGTATAAGCCCGCAGGAAGTAATGCGAGTACAGGGCGCTGCCCGTGTCGTGGACCTGGCACTGGATGTCGGGCAGTTTATTCCGCGGGTCTACCTGTCGTCAGCCGGTCAGGCTTAACGAACCGCACCTTTGGTGAGCAAACAGTCGATGAAGAAGGATAGTTATTATGAGTGACACTACTGCTGTCAAAGCCGCACCCCGGAGGGAGCGCCCGCTTGCGAGAACCGTCGTGACCGCCATGATCGGGCAGGCACTCGAGTGGTATGACTTTTACCTCTACGGTACCGCTGCCGTGCTGGTGTTCGGTCAGGCATTCTTTCCTATTTCCCACAATCCGCTCATTGGAATCATCGCATCGTTCGGAGGCTTCACGCTGGGCTTCGTTGCCAGACCGGTCGGTGCCATCCTTTGCGGGCACCTTGGAGATCGCATAGGGCGGAAGAAGGTCCTCACGCTTACGTTGTTCACCATGGGGGTAGCCACATTCCTCATGGGCGTCCTGCCTACTTACCAAACCATCGGTCTGGCCGCACCGATACTGCTCGTCCTGCTGCGGATCATGCAGGGTCTCGCAGCCGGTGGTGAGACGACGGGCAGTGTGTTGATGATTGCGGAGAGCGCTGGATCAGAGCGCAGAGCGTTCTTTTCATCATTCAGTCCTGCGGGAGCCGCGCTGGGCTTTCTCCTGTCTTCTGCCGCATTTCTTCTGGCTCAGTCACTGCCACACGACGATTTCATGGCGTGGGGTTGGCGCCTGCCGTTCCTCGCGAGCTTTCTCATCGTTCTGTTGGGCGTCTATATGCGCCTGAAGCTTGCAGAAACGGCGGAGTTCCAAAAAGCAGCCACAACTGGCAAAACCGTGCGGGCTCCGCTGCTCGAGGTTTTTCGCCACCATCCCAAACCTTTTTTGCAGGTCATGGGCCTCCGCCTTGGTGAGGGTTCTGCGTCCTATATGCTATTAGTTTTTTCGCTCGTGTATGGCAGATACCTCCACATATCGAATAGCGTTATGCTGGCGATCATGACCGGGGCCATGGCGCTTCTGATACCGTCGATTCTGTTCTTCGGAAATCTTTCCGACCGCCTGGGACGTCGCACGATTTACCGCTTTGGCTCGATTGGAATTATCGTTGTCGCGTTTCCGTTTTTCTGGCTCATGCGCACGACCGAACCCTGGGCGATCGCGCTGGGCTTTTTCCTTGCGATTGTTGTCGTGTACGGTGCACTCCAGGGCTCGCAGCCTGCGCTTTTTAGCGAACTGTTCCCGTCGGCGAGTGTTCGGTATTCAGGGCTGGGCACTGCGCGGGAGCTTGCCTCGGTGATCGGGGGAGGTATTGCTCCGGGGGTTGCGACGGCGCTTCTGTCGTACTACCAAAGTATCTGGCCTGTTGCTATCTATCTCGCAGGGATGGGCTTGATTACTACGATCACCATATTCCTGACGCCCGAAACTCATCCCGCTAAACGCTAGCCGATATCGACGGGGACCATCATGCAAGCAGGAACGAAATTGAACGACTCGTCATTGGAGCATCGCTTGGCGGAGATCGTTGCCAGTGTCCGATTTTCCGATCTGCCGTCTGAGCTGGTATCGACAATTCAGCTGTTTGCGTTGGATACACTAGGCGTGATCGGTGGAGCGGCAAGAGCGCCTGGAATCTCCGAATTGCTGCTAGCACTTGGCGACCTCGGAAGCACGGGTTGCGCGACGGTCCTACTCGATGGCAGCCTAGCAAGTCCCGAAATGGCCGCCCTTGTCAATGCCGCCGCCGCGCATAGCCTCGATTTCGATGATCAGCACGACCCCGCCCGCATCCATGCGTTCTGCGTCGTGCTGCCAACCGTTCTGGCGACAGCCCAGGCGAAGAACCGGCTCCTTGTTCAGGCCGCTGGCTGCTCGCCGACGGACCAGTCGGACGGATCGGATCCGCACCCGGCTTACCAACCTGTGAGTGGACCGGATTTCTTGCGTGCCACTGCACTTGGCGTCGAAATTTTCAGTCGATTGGGTCTTGCATGTCCAGGCTTGCTGAACACGGGGTGGCATCCTACAACTTTGCTAGGCTGCATAGCGGGCGCCGCTTCGTCGAGCGCAGTGCTAGGACTCGATACCGACGCTACACATCATGCGATGGCGCTGGCCTATGCGCAGGCGAGCGGGACAAACCAGCCGATACATGACGGCGCACTTGCGAAGCGGATTGGCCCGGGCTTTGCCGCACGTTCGGCGGTCACCGCAGCGTTCCTGGCGAGGCGCGGAATTACCGGACCGACCCGGTATCTGACGGGAACCGCTGGGCTTTTCCAGCTCTACGGGAACGGCGATGTCAGGGCGGACATCCTGGAAAACTTCGGCCTCGACTGGGAAACCCTCCGGCTGAGCATGAAGCCCTTTCCATGTTGTCGCTGTACGCACACCGTTACGGAACTGGGCCAGAACTTCCGGAGTGAGGGTTTGCGAGCTGATGAAATTGAGAGCGGCGTTATCGAGTTGAGCGATACCAACGTACGGATCGTTGGCTCGCAATTTGACCCGAACCATCCGCAGCCTACGGTACACGCGCAATTCAATGCCGCTTACACATTCGCCAACGCGCTGGACCGTGGGGTGGTCGGCATTGATGATTTTTCCGCTGAGTCGGTCAGACGGCCGGCCGTCGCATGGGCTAGCAAGGTGAGCACAGTGCCTGCGGCGGACATGAATCCTTCTGCTGTGGCCCCTGCTCGTGTCCGGCTGCGGCTCAAGAACGGGAATGAACTTGTGAAAGTCCTTTGGACAATTAAGGGGTCTCCGGAAAACAGGCTGACGGTTGACGAGATCCGGGCCAAGTTTGCGGACTGTTTGCGCTACGGATTTGGATCATCGGAACGGTCAATCGATGACTTGATAAACCAGGTCACGACGCTCGAGGGGTGCACTGATCTCGAAAAGGTAATTCAAGCTTTCGCACGGACAAGAAGTTCGTAAGCGCCGCGGCGGGGGATACGCGATGCCCGACTGATAACTGGCTTACGGCGCTCTAGCGAGTGACCCAACTAAAACGCTCGATTATTTCGGTTAGCTCTTTTGTCACCTGCAAGCGATGCTTTCGATGCGCATCGAAAGCCGCTTCAACGTTTCCATCCGCGATTAATTGTACGAGTTCGCGATGCGCGCGGTTAGAAGTGACCGGTCCTTGTCGCAACGGCAAGGTCCAGGTCCTTGCTCTGTCCACCTGTTCTCGAAAGGCCAGTCCGGCAGCCGAGAGTCGCCTGTTCCCGCTCAGCTCGAAAAGTGATCGATGAAACTGTGCGTCAGCGCTGGCCCAAGCCTTCATGTCCTGCCTTTCCAACGCGGCGTCCATTTTGTCTACGAGCTTGTTCAGCGAGTTGACACCCCTGTCTTTCGCCGCCCTGGCGGTGATTAACTCCACCGCCAGGCATTCGAGCGCCGTCAGGACCTGGTAAATCTCGAGCATATCGGTCGCTGATACCGGCAATACTCTCATGCCGCGTCTGGGGACGTTCTCTACCAGGTGTTCCTTTTCCAGTCGAATTAACGCTTCATGCACAGGCGTACGGCTCATATCGAGCAATTCAGCCAGGTCGCCTTCGGTCGCCTGAAAATTTGGAGCAAATTCGCTATTTAAGATGCGACGTTTGATCTCGTCGTAAGCAGACTCCACTAACGATTTCGCGCGCTTACGCGTTGGTTTTGAAGTAACGAGCACGTTGGAATGCACCCCTAAGTGGGAGATAACGTATGCATCATTGTATCTCATTCACCGCTGTCCACGGGGTTATCGGCGCAGGACAGCAATGCTAGGTCCTGCTCCTGCATTCCGCGCGTCGCAGGGTGGCGCGGCGACCTTGCTGTGTGTGTCGCGTCAGATGAGATCTCGGGCTGCGGCACCATTTTTCGTCTTCAAGACTATTCCGTTGAGGCGACTTGATTTTTCCCGGGGAAAATGGTCCTGATACGCGAATGCCCATATAAACGACAGACATTCCAGCGCAATATTGCTGTCGGTTATGAGAAGTCTTGTTTCGGCTCGCAGCAGCAACGACGAATTTAAGTGATTTAAGTTTTTCTAATTGGGCAAGCTTCAGGGTTCTTTCGTTCGGGGCTTCGCTGGATTGCCCGGTTGATCGAACCGCCATGCACGACCTTCTATTACTGAACAAGGCGAACGGAGGTAATGACAGACGTCTAAGTCCCCACAGACGGAGGCTGCTGGCCTGTCCCTCATAATGTTTCTGGCAGCAGGTTTATTCAAAGCTATTGCGATTCCCGTATCCCGTGGAGTTTGTTGAATAACAAAAATAGCGTTTTCACTCCATATGCGTCCGGCCCGCTTGAGATTTAATCCAATCCTGATAATACGACTTATCAGGATTGAACGGGGCCATGCAGCGCGGTCAATGACGTCCCGAGGTCCGGTTCGCCGAGACGCGGTTTGCTGGCTCGCTACGCTTCCTGTTGGAGGAGGGGCAAAGACTGTGACGATCGCGTCAGAGCCATTACGCCGGAGCTCCGGCACGCGGCCTTGCCGTGACGATAGGTGAGTGTCCTCGGGAGGTCGCTTGCTGGATCGGGTCACAGGCGGCGAAAGGGCGGGGCAACATGAACTGGTGGTGCAATAAGGCTTATCACCATTGAGCGCCGTGAGAGGACGTGCCCGTGCCACCGAGACCGGCTCGAGCGATGGATCGCAACGCTCAGCGTCGCGCGGCTACTTGAGGGCGCCATGGGGAAAGGTACAGGGGTAGGGGAGCCCGTTCTCTTAACTGCGGCTCAGGCTTGTCACCGGGTGACGGGTGCCCTAACGGTGACCTGTCTCAAAGGAGTTCCGAGACTCGATGCATTAAATGCAGTTTTGCTAGAGGGTGTTAGGAACTTTCCTCCAGACCTGGTACCCTGGCGGAATGACAAAACGCAAGCCATACCCGACAGATGTCTCGGATGAAGAGTGGAGCTTTGCGGCTCCCTATCTGACGTTGATGAATG
>NZ_PNXY01000066.1 GCF_002879865.1 Paraburkholderia rhynchosiae | reverse complement strand
CATAACTTTCGACGACTGCGCATCCGCTTCGAACGTCTTGCATTCATCCATGAAGCCTTCATGAAAATCGCCTGCTGCATCATCTGCTGGCGAAAACTGAAGAACTCATTTTGTTAACGCTTGTAAGGCCCAACCGGTTCTCCAGGCGCTGCACCGCCTTACTAATGGCGGACGGCGTGGTACCCAGCGATGTTGCCGCCGCAGTGAAACTCTGCGCCTTCGCTGCGACACAGAATACTTCCACCGTACCTAGCCTGCTCGGGCCCGAATCTTTCATGCTGTTTGTCCGCGTTGGAATCTGCCGCTGCGCTGGTTCTTTGCCGAGCGGATTATTTGTGCCCCGCAGGCACAAATCAAATGCCAACTGATGGCTTCTTGCAAGTGGCGTCTACCCGTAGAGTGCGCGTTGTGGGCGTGGTCTTCACTCTGCTGGGGCAGGCATGGACAAACGCCAATCTCTTCCGGCGTCGCCGGATCGGTACGTCAGCGTTCCGACAGACGAAGTCGAGTCAGTGAAGTGAACCGGGGCAAGGTGAAAGCTGGCACTCCTGCCAGATTCCAAAAATTCCGTAATGGAGACATCTGTGACTCTCAAACCGCAACCGCTCATTGACATCTCGGCTGTGGTTGACGCAAGCCGCGTCAGCCCGTTCCAAATCTGGATCCTCGTGCTGATTGGCTTGACAGTCGTCATCGACGGATTCGATGTGCAATCGATGGGCTTCGTCGCGCCCGCCATCATCCAGACCTGGGGCGTGGATAAGTCCGCGCTGGGTCCGGTATTCGGAGCGGGCCTGCTCGGCATGCTTGTGGCCTCGCTAGCGTTCAGTGTCGTCGCAGACAAGGTCGGACGCCGGCCGGTGTTGATCTGGGCCACGCTTGCCTTTGCCCTATGCATGCTCGCCACCTCGCAAGCGACCAGCATTACTCAGTTGTTGTGCCTGCGGTTCGTTACAGGCTTGGGCCTAGGCGCCATCATGCCCAATGCCATGGCCCTGGCGGGCGAGTTCAGCCCCAAGCGCCGCCGCGTGACGCTCATGATGCTGGTGTCCTGCGGCTTCACGGTCGGCGCATTCCTCGGCGGCCTGATCTCGGCGGCCCTTATTCCAGCCATGGGCTGGCAGTCCGTTTTCATCGTGGGTGGCGTTGTGCCGTTGGCGCTCGCAATCCTGATTGTCTTCAAGATGCCGGAATCAATGTTGTTCTCGGTGGTGCGCGGCGTAGGCGTCGATCGGGTCGCCGCGAGCCTGCATCGGATCGCCCCCTCTCTCCAGATCACGCCAGAAACGCGCTTTGTCATGCCCGCCACCGGTCACGGTGGTGCGCCGGTGCTGGAGTTGTTCCGCGGCGGTCGCGCGAAGACGACCGTGCTGCTGTGGGCAGTCAACTTCATGAACTTGCTTAATCTGTACTTTCTCTCCAACTGGCTACCTACCATCGTCAAGAGCGCGGGACTTCCGACATCGACGGCTGTGCTGGTCGGCACGACGCTACAGCTAGGCGGCGTGGCCGGAACGCTGGCAATGGGGCCGGTGATCGATCGCATCGGTTTCTTCAAGGTACTTGTACCGGCCTTCCTGCTGGCGGCGCTCGCAATTGCTGCTATCGGTCAGCCAGGGCTTCCGCTCGCGTTCCTGTTCATCGTCGTCGGCATCGCCGGGTTGTGCATCATCGGCGGTCAGCCCGCGGTGAATGCTGTGGCGGCCACCTACTATCCGACCGCGCTTCGATCCACTGGCGTGGGCTGGAGCCTGGGTGTCGGACGAGTCGGCTCCATCGTCGGACCGGTGATCGGGGGCGAATTGATTCGGCGGAACTGGTCAAATGCCGACCTCTTCCTTGCCGTAGGAGTACCTGCCGCGGCTTCTGCGCTGCTGCTGTTGCTGGTCGCATGGCGTCCTCGCAAGGCAACGAGCGTAAGCGTGGCGCCTTGATCAACTTACATACGGGATGCTCAGGCGCCGTACGCTTAGCGCCCGTCCAGCCTCGTCCGCGAGCGGTGCAGTGCCAATCTGACTTGCACCCGACCGTCATCCGTCTTGTCGGCGCCGGATGAGCGTCGAGAAAATTGACCGCTTTACCCTGGGAGCTGACATTGAAGGGATACAGGATCTGATGACCAATTTGGGTCGACCAGAGCCCGCCGCGTCAGGCCGGGTCCGGCCAGTTTCTGCCGTTCGCCCAACCCACGAAGCCGGCGCTCGAATGGCTGGTTTGCAGCGGAAAGCTGCCCGGTAGCGGTGTCCGCTTGATGTGAGATGTCCCCCGCGCCCCGATTCACCCGCTCCGCTCCTGTAGCAGCGACACCGCGCGCTGCGCGAGCGGAGACAGGTAAGCGCCAGTCCGGAAAGTCGCACCGACACGTCGGCGCAAGTCGAGTTCATCCGTGTCGAGATTGAGCGCACGCAATCCCTCGAGGCTCTCGAACGATTCGGTGCCTGCTATACAGAGCATCGTCGTGCCGCGAAGCAGATGCAGCAGCGAGGTACTGCCGAAATCAGTTTCCACGCGGAGCTTCGGCAGCCCGAGGCACTGCCGCTCGAAAGCCGCATCGACTTGCTGCCGCAGCAGAATGTTCGGTCCAGGCAGTAACCATTCCTGATCCGCCAGATCCGCAAGGCGCAGATTGCGCTTGCGATGCAGTGCATGCGTTTCGTCGGCGAGGACGGAAAGCGAGTCGCGAAAGAGCTGGACGAAGGTCACGTCGCCCATGCTGCGAGTCGGCTCGGGCGCCACGACCAGATCGAGCTCGCCTGCCATGAGCAGGTCGACAAGATCGCGCGCGAGCCGGCGCCGCAGCCGCAGACGCGCGGCCGGGCGTTCGTTCAACAACTGCCGGCAAGCGCTCAGTACCAGTGCATTCGGCACAGTCGGCGAATAACCGATGCGAAGCACACCCTGTTCGCCGCTCCGGATCGCGCGCATTTCCTTCAGTGCGTCTTCGTATTCGAGCGCAATGCGCTGCGCACGTACGATGAACAGCGCCCCTGCCTGGGTCGGCACGATGCCGCTGGCCGTGCGTTCGAACAGTCCCAACCCAACCTGCGCCTCCACGCGTTGAATCGCCTTGGTCAAAGCGGGCTGACTCATGCCTAGCGCCTCGGCGGCCCGGCCAATGCCACCGTGCTTCTCGACGGCAAGCAGATATTCCAGATCCCGCGTCTCCATGTCATTCCCATTGGCTATGGCTTTATAGCCAACGCCTCATTGTGGTGATACCGCGCATCTTACAGACTGAGAGCCAGATCGATAACGGGAGACACCGATTGGGCTTTACTTATTTTCTTCGCCGCGCCGCGCGTTATTGGGGCGACACCGTGGCGGTCATGCATCGCGAGCGCGAGCTGACGTACTGCCAACTCGACGAACGCTCGAGCCGGCTCGCGAATGCGTTACTAGGCCTCGGACTGACTAAAGGCGATCGGGTCGCAGTTCAGGCTCGCAATTGCGCCGCGCTGGTAGAAATCGAATGCGCGCTTTATAAGGCGGGACTGGTCAAGGCAGCTTTGAATCCACGCTTTACCGTGCATGAGGCCGCCGACGTGGTCGAGAATTGCGCGCCGCGCGTGATGATCGCGGGAGCAGGATATGCGACTTACGATCGCAGCTCGCCGGGTTTTAATTCGGTCGAAGCATTCATTTCTCTTGGCGAAGCAGCGAACGGATATGCCGACTACGAAACGCTGATTTCTTGCGCCACGGCGGACCTGCCCGATGTCACCCTATCGTCCGACGACCTCGCCGTGCTGCACTTCTCGTCCGGTTCGACCGGCACGATCAAGGCAGCCATGCAGACCTACGGCAATCGCCTCGCGTCGCTGCGCAAAATCCTGTTGGGCATGGATTCGCCCGCGAAACCGGGCGACCGCCTGGCGCTCATCGGACCGGTTACGCATGCGTCGGGCATGTTGATGCAGCCGTACCTCTATTCGGGGGCCACACTCGTGCTGTTCGACACATTCGAGCCTGCGCACTTCCTGCGGGAAATCGAGCGATTGCGCATTACGCACGTGTTCATGGTGCCCGCGATGATCAACATGCTGCTAAACGATCCCACGCTGGACACCGCCGATCTCAAGAGCCTGAAGATGCTCGGCTACGGCGCCGCGCCGATGGCGCCGGCGCGCATCCAGGAAGCGTGGACGCGGATCGGACCGGTGCTCTCGCAAGGTTACGGCGCGAGCGAATCCACTTCAGGCGTCACGCGCCTGAGCATCGCCGATCATGCCGACGCAATCGCACACCGTCCTGAGCGGCTGGCGTCGTGCGGCCGGCCGACCGGCGAGACCGAAGTCCTGGTGGTTGACGAGCACGGCTGCGAGGTCATGGGCGATGCGATCGGTGAGGTCGTTATTCGCGGCGCCGACGTGTTCCAAGGCTACTGGGGCGAGCCGGAACTCACGCGTGAAGTGCTCGTCGACGGCTGGCTTCGCACCGGCGATCTCGCGCGTGTCGACGAAGATGGCTTTATCTACCTCGTCGATCGCCAGAAAGACATGATCATTTCCGGCGGCTTCAATGTGTATCCCACCGAAATCGAAGCCTCGCTGTATCAGCATTCCGATGTGATGGAAGTATGCGTGGTCGGCGTGCCCGACGAGAAGTGGGGCGAAAGTGTCAAGGCGGTCGTCGTGCTGAAGTCCGGACGCAATACATCTGCCGAAGAAATCATCGCGCATTGCCGCGCCCGGCTGGCCGACTACAAGCTCCCGCGCACGGTGAGCTTCGTCGCCGATCTGCCCAAGAATGCGAGCGGCAAGGTCGCTCGCAAGCTGGTTCGCGAGCAGTACTGGCAAGGCATCTCGCGTCGCGTCAATTGAAGGGGACAACCATGTTCGATCACCTGAGCAATCCGGCGTTTGTCGAAACGCGCGAAGGCATTCGCCGCTTCATCGCCGAAGAATTGCGGCCAATGGAGCAGGAACTCGGCATCGGCAGCGAAGACGTCTGGCCGCGCGACACGCTGCGCCGTGTCTGGCGCCGCTCCGCGCAACTCGGCTTCTACGCGGCGTGCCTGCCGGTCAAGCTCGGCGGCCGGGGGCTGTCGATCATTGAACAGTGCGCACTCAAGGCTGATCTGGCCGCCTCAGGTTCCGCACTCGCGCCTCACGTGCTCGGCGACCTGGGCGGTCCGCCGCGCGTCGGCAATATGCTCAAGTACGCGACTCCGGATCAGCTCGTGCGCTATTTCGAACCGGTGATCCGTGGTGAGAAATCGACCTGCTTCGCGCTGACCGAACCCCATTCGGGCTCAGATGCGCAGAGCATCACCACCTCGGCCGTGGTGGAGGGCGACGACCTCGTGATCAATGGCGTCAAACACTACATCAGCGGCGCGCCGTTTGCCGATTTCGCGATTGTCATGTGCGTGACGGATGCCAGCACGACGCCACCTGCCATTACTGCGGTACTCGTTGACTTCGACCTGCCTGGCGTGACGGTCGAACAGCAATACGTGCCGATGTCGGGACAGCACATCGACGCGGACATCCGCTTCGTCGACGTGCGCGTGCCTCGTGCAAACGTGTTCGGCGGCGAGGGCAACGGCTTCAAGCTCGGCATGTCACGTATCAACGTAAACCGCCTGCTGCACTGCCCGACGATGCTCGGTCTCGCCACAGCCGCCTACGAGGCGTCATTGGACTACGCGCGCACGCGCCGGCAGTTCGG
Organism: Paraburkholderia rhynchosiae; assembly: GCF_002879865.1. Lineage (GTDB taxonomy): Bacteria > Pseudomonadota > Gammaproteobacteria > Burkholderiales > Burkholderiaceae > Paraburkholderia > Paraburkholderia rhynchosiae. The sequence goes on along the minus strand of NZ_PNXY01000066.1, from coordinate 10,893 downwards.
CGGCCCGATCGCGCGCTTTCAGGCGATCCAGCACATGCTCGCCGACATGGCCGCCGCACTATGGGCCTGCGAAAGCATGATCGCGCAGACCGCCGCGCTCGCCGACGCCGGCGCCGATCTTCGGATGAAGGCCGCGGCCTGCAAGCTGTTTGTGTCGGAACGCTGCTTCGAAGTCGCGGACAAGGCCGTGCAGATTCACGGCAACGTTGGTGTCACGCGCCATCACCCAATCGAGCAGACGTTCCGGAAACTGCGCATGTTCCGCGTTTTCACGGGCACGAGCGAGATTCAACGAAATACGATCGCCCGCGTCATTCTCGACCCGGCCGGCTCGCCGGCCTGAAAGAGGGAGGCAACATGCGCACGAATACTGGCGGCCTGGAAGAGGAAACGACTCCGATCAAACCAGAATGGTCCTGTCTGAACGGCGTCAGGGTTGTCGATTTAAGCCAACTGCTACCGGGACCGCACGCCACGTCGATGTTGATGCATCTGGGGGCGGACGTGGTCAAGGTCGAGCCGCCGGGCGCCGGCGATCCGGCGCGCCAGCTGGGGCGCGAGATATTCGCCCAACTCAATCGAGGCAAACGGTCCGTCGCGCTCGACCTGAAGAGTCCCGCCGGCAAGGCGGCCATGCTCGAACTGGTGCGTGGCGCGGATGCGGTGGTCGAAGGTTTCCGGCCCGGCGTCATGAAACGGTTTGGACTCGACTACGCGACCCTCGCCGAAGTGAATCCGCGCATCGTCATGTGTTCGATTTCTGGATTCGGGCAGACCGGCCCGTACGCGGCCCGGCCTGGCCACGATCTCAACTACCTCGCGCTCGGGGGCTTCTGGTCGATTCCGGTTCAGGTCGACGACCGGTCACGCGTCCGCGTGTTCGGCTGGCGGACTATGCCGCGTCGAGCCACGCCGCGCTCGCGCTGGCCGTGGCAGTCATGAGTGCGCGCCAGAATGGTCGTGGCCAGCATCTTGACGTATCGATTCACGACTGTGTGTTGGCGTGGACTGCATCGGCCGCGTGGACCTCGCGCGCATATGCGGACCGCCCGCTGGCATCGCCCAACGTCATGCCCGAGAACGATCTTTTCCCGACGCGGGACGGCCGGCACCTTGCGTTGGGGATTCTGGAGAACAAGTTCTGGTTGAACCTATGCGAAGCGCTCGGCGCCGACTATCCCGCGTTGACTGACGATCGCTTCGCGTCACGCCTTGGCAGGCAGCAGTTCAAGCGCGAGGTCAACGCGCTGCTCACGGGGATCTTCTTGCAGCGCACGCTTGCGGAATGGCTCGACACGCTCACGTCTTTCGATCTACCGGTGTCGCCGCTGCTCGACGCGCACGAACTGTTCGACGATCCACACGTGCGCGAACGCGGCATGATCCGCGAACTCGCTAACGAGGCAACCATGGCGGTGCGCTTTCCCGTGAAATTTTCGGCGGGGTTGCCCGATGCCGGGGACACCGTCCCGCTGCTCGGTCAGCACGACAGCTGAAGCCGTCCAACAGCAACAGCCATAGCAGGGACGCGGAAGACGTCCCCACCATCACGGAGACAACCCGAATGACAAACGAACACAACCGGTACCGACCGGCGCGCGCATGGTCTATCGCAATCATGCTCGCGCTGATGATGCTGGTGAATTTTCTGGACAAGGTCGTGCTCGGCCTCGTGTCCATCCCGATGATGCGTGAGCTTCACCTGTCGCCCACACAGTTCGGGTTGATCGGCGGCAGCCTCAACTGGTTGTTTTCGATTTCCGCCGTGCTGGGCGGCCTCGCGGCGAATCGCGCTTCGACAAAATGGCTGTTGCTGCTGATGGCTGGCTCATGGACCCTGCTGCAATTACCGATGCTGGTCGCAAGTTCGATCTGGAGCATCATCGCATCCCGTGTGCTGCTTGGCGCGGGAGAGGGGCCCACGTCACCGGTCGCGGTGCATGCGCTCTATAAGTGGTTTCCGGACGCCAGGCGCAACCTGCCCGTCGCCGTGCTGCATCAGGGGAGCGCGCTCGGTCTGCTGGTCGCCGGGCTGAGTATTCCCGCCATCACTGCACACTGGGGCTGGCGGGCAAACTTTCTCGTGCTGTCCGCGCTTGGCTGCCTCTGGTGCATCGCGTGGTTCGTGTTCGGCGCGGAAGGTCGTTTGTCGAGTCCCGTGCGTACGGGTCGCACGGCGCGCGTCCCGTACGCTCTGCTGCTGACCGATCGGACCGTACTGGGCGTTTTTGCCGGGCACTTCGCCGCCAACTGGATTCTTGCCATGACGCTCACCTGGACGCCAACCTGGCTGCAACAGGGAATGGGTTATGAAGCGCATGTCGCGGGCAGAATGTTTGCGTTATTCGTCGCCATTACTGCGCCCCTTAGCCTCGGGCTTGCCTGGCTGTCGCAGCGCCTGTTGGCGAACGGGGTGCCGTCGAGAGTCGGTCGCGGCGGCTTCCTTGCCGTCACACTGATCGTGGCAGGCGCACTGATTGCCTTGCTTGCGTGGCCAGGCGTCTCGCCCATGATGAAGTTCATCCTGCTCACGCTGGGCAGTGGCATGACGCTTGCCATGTATTCGATCGGACCTGCCATGTTGGGCGAAGTCACCCCCGATTCACAACGGGGCGGCGTCCTGGCATTGAGCAACGGATTTTCATCGCTCGCCGGACTCGCCGCGCCGATCGTCACCGGGCTGTTGATCGACGACGCCGGTCGGTCGCCCGCACGCGGGTTCGAACAGGCGAGCGTCGCCTGCGGCGTGGTGCTGCTGGGATGCGGCCTGCTCTGCGCATTCTGCCTCGACCCGCAGCGCTCGCAACGGCGCCTCGCCGGTGGAGTGTCCGGCGCCCCAGTGCCGGGTAGCGTCGCCGATCCCAGCTAAAACACTGCGCATCATCGTTTTTGAGTACGTTCCGCGACACGTCCGGACGGACGCCATCAATTAGTTATCCGTAATAATACCAATAGAAAACAAAGGAGACGTATGAAGAAGGTACTTGGTGCGACGCTGATAAGCCTGCTCTCGGGAGTGGCCTGTGCGCAGTCAAGCGTGACGTTGTATGGCAATGTCGGCGGCGGTCTTCGCTGGACGAACGGCGCCAGGGCCGGCAGCGCGGTCGGTTACAACAACAACATCATTGCTGGCAACCAGTTCGGCTTCACCGGCAAAGAAGACCTGGGTGGCGGCCTGAAGGCCATCTTTAAGCTGGAGGGCGCGTTCAACAGCGGTACCGGCGCGGTGAAGACCTCGGGCAACTTGTTTTCGCAGGCTGCGTTCGTCGGTTTGACTGGCAATTTTGGCCGGCTGACCTTTGGCCGGCAACTGAACGCAAACGAAGATCTCGGCATTCTCATCGATCCGGCGGGTGGGCGCGGACAGTCCATTGCAATCGAACCAGGCGTGGTATATAGCGCTAACTATTTCACACTGGACTCGCGTTTCAATAACACGGTCAAATATATCGGACAGGTAGGCGGCTTTCGCATGGCCGCGAGCTATTCTCCCGGCGGCGTCGCGGGCAATTCCCGCGCGGCGACGAATTTCTCGGGCGCGGCCTTGTACCAGTGGGGACCGGCGCTCGGCGGCGTGTCGTATCAAAAGACGTGGAACGCGACGGCGACACAATGGGCGCAGACGTTCCAGACTGGCGGTACGCTCCAGATCGGACCAGCGCGCCTTTACCTGAACTATGCCGATCTCACCGTTACTGGCGCTAAGCCCACTGCGCCCCGGCGTCGCGACAGAATTCCGGGCGGTGGAGTCGTCTGGTCGGTCACGCCAGCGTTACAGCTCACGGCCGCTTTCATTGATGATATTGCCAGTAATCTTGGCAATGTCGCGTCGGCCAGCGGCCATAAAGTCACAACGTTTGCAATTGCCGAGTATTTTCTGTCGAAGCAGACCGAAGTCTACGCGGAGTTCGATCGGAACGGATTTTCGGGCGCCTATCGTTACGATCCCGCCAACATCACGGCACTCGGCCTGAATCCCGGTGGCCATACGATGACCGGCGTGTCATTCGGTCTCATGACACGTTTCTAGAAGGGAGGCGCCAGCCTACGCCTGGCCAATCCCACCCGTTCACTCTATTGAAGAAATCGCATGACGATCCGTATTCGAATTCTCCGCGCTCTGCTCATGGGTGCGCTTATCGGCGCGTCCGCCGGCGCATTTGCCCAGTCCGGGGCCGCATCCGCGGGCGGCGCCACCACCGCCGCTGACGCGACGTCCGTCAAGGCAAGGAAGGCCGCGGACAGGAAGCTCGCTCGCCGGGTTTCGACTGCACTAGCTCGCACCCGAGGGCTCAACGCCGCACGCATCTTCGTGAAGGCACAAAGCGGCCACGTCACGCTTTCCGGCTCGGTGTCGGATAACGAGCAGATTCCACTGGCCGTCGAAGCGGCAAAGCAGGTCGTCGGCGTCTCAAGCGTTGAGAATTTTATCCACCTGTCCGGGCCATCTCTGTAATGCCTGCTTTCCGGGAAAAAAATGAAAAATACTCGAAATCGTGACCTCACCACTGGCCCTGTCGCGACCGCCGTGGCGCTTGTCATTGGCGCACTGCTGCCGCTGGCCACGTATGCTCAGGAGGTCGGGGTATCTCGCGACCCCGTCGAAATCGGCATCATGCAGGGCTTTCCTCCGCCTGCGGACAAGCTTGTGACCAAGGCCAACTCGCTGCGCTACCCGAACCTTGCCTGGGCGCTACGCAATACCCGTCTGATGACCCCTACTGCTAAAGTCGAGCACGCGCACACGCCGTTGCCACTACCTGCCGGTGCCGCGCTCGACCCCGACAAGGTGCAGTTCACTGTCGACGGAACGACGCTAACCCTGACCGACTATCTGCGACGCACTTATACCGACGGTTTCATCGTCGTTCACGACGGCAGGGTGGTGCTTGAGCGCTACTTCAATTCCTTTACGCCCCGGCAGACGCACGCGTGGGCATCGATGACCAAATCCGTAACGGGGCTCGTCGCGGCGCAACTGATCGACGAAGGCCGACTGGACCCACAAGCGACACTCTCGACGTACGTTCCCGAACTCGCGGGCACGCCGTTCGGCGACGCGACGGTCCAGCAAAATCTGGATATGGAGGTGCCGGTCAGCTACCCGGCCGATCTTCCACCAGATCTGGGACTCTTCGGCGCAGTGGGCATCATTCCGCGCCGCAGCGGCGCGCCGGACAGCATCTACGACTTCCTGAAAGTGGTAAGCGCCACGCCCGGCGCGACGGCGGGAAACGTGTGGTTCTATCAGAATGGCTCGCCCGAAGCTGTGGCATGGGCGATACGGCGCGTGACTGGGCTGTCGTGGAGCGGACTGGTCTCCCGCACGATGTGGCAGAAGATCGCCGAAGACGACGGCGACGTTGTGGTCGATCGTTTAGGTACCGAGATGGCAAGCGGTGGTTTCAACACGACGCTTCGCGACGCGGCACGTTTCGGTGAGTTAGTGCGGTTGGGCGAAGCGGGACGGACGACTTTGCTCCCGGCTTCTACCGCCCACATCACATTGATGCCATCGGATAACGCCGGCGCCTTCGCGAAGGGCAATCTTGCGTCCGGCCGCCCGGGCTACTCATATCGGGACTACTGGTATCAGGTGAACGATGGGCACGGCTCGTTCGCGGCCGGCGGCCGGTTCGGGCAATCGATCCTGGTCGATCCGAAGACGAAGCTCACCATCGTCAAGTTCTCGTCATCCCCCGATCAGGCCGCGCGACCGACCAGTGCCGAAGGGGGCCGGGCGATCCCGCGAGCGCCGCTCGAAACAGCAGCGGCCCTGAATCAAGCGGCGCGCTCAATCAGCGCCGCGATCCGATAGGTCATCTGGTAGCGCAGCCCTAAGAGAAGCGGGGCGAAGCGCTTGTTTGTCGAAGTAGGTGGCCTCATCGGGTATGTCGGGCTGCGAGCTAGACCTTACAGATCTGCTCGGGCGATGGCACGTTGGTGATGGAGCTGTGGATCGATATGTGCCGCTGGATGCGGCGCTGGGCACCGACCGCACTTGTGGCCTGCTTTCCATCCGCAAGCCCGGCATTCCGTTTGCGCCGAACTTGGCATGGCCGCTGCTGGTCTGGTTCACAGCACGCCGAGCAGAAGGCCCACGACAAGCAGGCGCGGATAGGAATCACGGGTGTTTCCCGTCATCAATGAGTTCCGCGACCTGTTGAGCAACTGCGGCGCCCGCGCGCGACCCTAATCCGCGAGGTGGGCGAGCTGACGCTGAGGCCAACGGGAACTAGGGTCCCGACACCATCCGCGCCGAAAACTCCTCGATCGGAGGTCCGGCGCTTGTGGGCGGCGCGCCAGGTCGACAAGTAAGGGCGAGCACGGCGTGCGGCGAACAGATGCAAGCGTTGCCGGACATGCGTTTCACGCGAATTCACGCATGCATGGCCGTCACGAAGATGTATCCACCTCAGTACGCCCAGGCTCGTAGAACATCGCGAACAGTTCGGACTGGGACCCGATGCCGAGCTTTGCGTAGATGTGCTTTTTATGCGCGCGTACGGTCTCGAACGAAATCGACAGCTTTTCCGCGATGGCGCGAGACGAAAATCCGCTTAGCGTCAGCATCGCCACTTCGATCTCGCGGGCAGTGAGCTCGGCTCGCCCGCTCTTTTCCGTCAGCGCGCCGAAGCGCGCCGGAAAATCGGGCCGTGCGCTCCCGGCTGCATGTGTATCGTGGCGGCCTGCACCAAAATCCTCGTAACGCAGCCGCTGCTGCATCAGCGCGAGGACCCATGGCGAGAATAGCGTGAGCAACGCGATTTCGCGCTCGCCGTAGCGGCGCCTGTTGCCCAATGAAAACCCCATCGTGTGATTGCCGTCGATCACGACGTTGAAATGCACCTCGTCGCCGATGATGTTTTTCCTGAAGTAGCGCTGATAATACTCAGTCATCCGGAAGTTGTCGGGTGCCACGTCGGCGAGCGTGTAGAAGCCGGACGCGCGTTGCTCGAATGCGGCGAGATAGAACGGATCGAGTTGATAGAGCGCCGCGAGATAGTCCTGAAACATCAGGTCGACCTTACCGTCCGGCATCGCCTGCTCGGCGCACACGAGGGGTGGCGCGTCGCGCGCGAAGCGCAACGCGACCCAGCTGTCGAAGCCGATATGCCGCTCCAGCACGCGCGTCAGACGGGCCCAGAAATGCGGGCCATCGAGGGCGTCGATGGCCGAGCCGATCTCCCGATGAAACGCGAGATCGCGCCATTCGAATTCCATCTCATTCTCCGGTGGGGTAACCCTTGTGGGTAATTTCTGGACAAAAATAATACCCTGATAATGCCTTCGGACGAAAACACGGCGGCATGGCATCCCGCCACTGCACGGTATCTAGAAGGAGACAATTCATATGCAGGTAGAACTCGCGCAGCTCGCGCTCTCGGACGGCAACGTCGAGCACAACGCGCGCAAAGTGATCGAGATGATTGGCCGCGCCGATACTGGTGGCGGCACGAAGCTCGTCGTCTTCCCGGAGGCCACGCTGTCGGGATTCCCGACCCGCGACAATATCACCGACGTCGCGCAGCCGATCGACGGTCCAATGCTTACCGCCGTGCGCGACGCCGCACGCCGCGCTGGCGTCTCGGTTGCGGTGGGCTTGGCTGAACGTGACGGCGCAAGGTTCTACAACACGACGGTACTGGTGGACGAATACGGCGAAATCGCACTGCGCTATCGAAAGACGCATCTGTGGGCGTCGGATGTCGGCGTGTTTACGCCTGGCAACCGCTTCGAGACGTGCGTGTGGAACGGCATTACGGTGGGCCTGCTGATCTGCTACGACATCGAGTTTCCTGAAACGGCCCGCGCGCTCGCAGCGCTTGACGCGGACCTGCTGATTGTCACCAACGGCAACATGGATCCGTTCGGTCCGGTGCACCGGCGCGCGATCGTCGCTCGCGCGATGGAAAACCAGCTGTTCGCGGTGATGGTGAACCGCTGCGGTTCAGGCGACGACAATCTGACGTTTCCAGGCGAATCCACGCTCATCGATCCGTTCGGCGAAGTCGTGGCGTCAGCAGACGCGCAGGAAGCGCTGGTACGCGCGCGCGTCGACCTGGCGCGGCTCGAAGCGAGCCGTGAGCACTATCGGTATCTGCACGACGCGCGCGTACCGCTGGGGCTCACGCGCGTCGATATGGCGAACGGCTCGCGCGCCTTGGAGATCGAAGCGCCGCGCCTCCGTATCGATTGACATCGTCGACGTTCGTTAGCACGACACGCATGCGCAGCGTCCGCTGCGCATGCGACCGTTCTACCTGTATCAGGGCCTGGAGACATCATGGAAGACGCAAAAGAGCAATCTCACCTGAAACGCACACTCGGCCTGCCGTCCGTGCTGCTGTTCGGCCTCGCCTATATGGCGCCGCTGATCGTGTACGGCACGTATGGCGTGCTCGCGAAAGCCAGCCACGACACCGCCGCTCTCGCCTACCTGCTCGCCCTCGTCGCGATCGCGTTCACAGCGCTAAGCTACGGCAAGCTTGCCCGGCGCTATCCGGTCGCGGGTTCCGCCTATACCTACACGCGGCAGACCTTCAATGCGCAGCTCGGCTTCATGATCGGCTGGGCGACGCTGCTCGACTACTTCTTCCTGCCGATGGTGATCTGGCTAATCGGCGCCGCGTATCTTAATTCCGCATTTCCGCACGTGCCGACGTGGATCTGGATCGTCGCGTTCATCGTGCTGACCAGTGCGCTGAACATCGTCGGGATCGAACTGGCAGCGCGCTTTAACATCGTACTGATGGTCGTTCAACTGGCGATCGTCGCGCTGTTTGTCGCGCTCTGCTGGCACTACGCGACAGCGGCCGCCGGTCCAGGCGGCATCGCGATGGCCGAACCTTTCTTCAAACCGCACGTGCCGTTCGCAGCGACCATGGCCGGAGCGGCGATCGCCGCGTATTCGTACCTCGGGTTCGACGCCGTATCGACGCTCACTGAAGAAACTATCGATCCGAAGAAGAACATGCCGCGCGCGATCCTGTGGATCGCCTTGATCGGCGGCGCTATCTTCGTGCTGGCCGCGTACACGATGCAGCTCGCGCATCCGGGCGTCGAGTTCAAGGACGCCGATTCGGCTGCGTTCGAAGTCGCGAAGATGATCGGCGGCGATATTTTCGTCAGCGTGTTTCTTGCCGGGCTGATTCTTGCGCAGTTCGCTTCGGGCATCTCGGCGCAGGCGAGCGTCGGGCGCCTGCTCTATGCGATGGGCCGCGATCAGATTCTGCCGCGCAGGATCTTCGGCTTCGCTCACCCGAAGTTCAAGACCCCGGCGATCAACATCGCGATTGCGGGCATCGTCGGCCTTGTCGCGCTGAAGCTCGATGTCGCGACGTCGACGTCGTTCATCAATTTCGGTGCATTTCTCGCGTTCACCGCAGTCAATCTATGCGTGATCCGCCTCCATCTGGCAAGCCGGCAGGATGCGCCAAAAGGGGAACGGATGGGTATCGTCGGCGGATTGATCTTTCCGTTGATCGGCGCGGTCTCGGATATCTGGCTGCTTGCGAGCCTGGAAAAAACCGCCCTCGTACTCGGCGCCATCTGGTTCGTGATGGGGCTCGCGTATCTATGCTGGATCACGCGACTGTTCCAGCAGGCACCGCCGGAGGTGGCGATCTAGCCGGTCGGCGGGCCTCAACCCCGTTTGGCGGGACGTTCAATCCTGTCATCCTGTTGAAGTGGATCAGCGGCACAAAAGTCGCCTGACTAGTCCGGCCGCATTTCACGTCTGGAAGCCGGCCTTGACCCGGGCGCCGTATCGTCCGCCGATACCAGCTTAGGCCGGGGGCTGGCCGCCTAACACGACAACACGAATGGCCGTTGCACCTTCAAAGCAGCCCTCCGTCTGGAGGTGGACCGAACGGCCCAGTTGGGTCGGGCCGCGTCAGTCCGCTCCTCGAAATCGTCGCTGGAAAGCGGCCAGTGCAATTCCGCTGCTTGGAAGCGGCCAGTCGTCAGTGCGTACTGCCGACCCTCTATTCCAATGACCGTATTTGGCCCGAAGCTCGCCCCATGCTCAACAGGCAAGAGTCGGATCGATCTCGTTGTGTGTGATGCCGAATTTTGCCATGCGAGCGCGATGGTCTGGTGAGCCCAGATGCGCGTTTACCGCGTTGAGCAGATCGCTGTTTTTGATGCTCTCCATTCGTTTGCGGCTTGTGCTCCACAGCCTCTAGCAGCGAACCGCCGATACGATCCGCCAGTAGGCGATTGCCCACGGCGGTGCTCGCGTACGCATCGATCCCTCCGGAGCGAACCGCTTCGATAGCATCGGCCTGGTGCTCGAAGATGGCTATCTGGTGCTCACTTACGCCTGACGCTGTCGCCGAGTCGTGTTGCACCTGTCCGGCAATGATCCCGAGGCGTGCATCGTGCCGTTTGGCGAGTGACTCATAGCTGTTGAGCGCTTTTGGATTTCCGGCCCGAACCAGAAACCCGTCCCCTATCGCCCATACGGGCACGCTGAACGCGACCAGATTGGCGCGTTCAGGCGTAACGAACAAGGGAACGTTCATATCCCAACGGCCGGCCTCAACGCCGTGCAACAGCTCACTGAACGCCGTCAGCCGATGTTCGATCCTAGTGGCTCCGAGTGCCCGAAGAACCACTTCGGCCAGGTCAATATCCGCGCCTGTTATCGTACCGCCTTCCTCCGTCCAGCCGAACGGAGGTTCCTCGATGTATGCAATCGTTACCTTCATCGCGGTTTCTCGAAAAATGGGAACGGCCATCAAATTTTGAGCCGATTGTTGACGCCCATTAGCGGGCCGGTGTCAAGTGAGCAATCCACATCCCCGGCTGCACCAGCAGCCGTTTCCCAGTTCTCCGAATGCAGCGGCCAACCGCGCCCGTTTCTTCATTTGCTGGCTGCGGCGGAACGCG
>NZ_PNXY01000065.1 GCF_002879865.1 Paraburkholderia rhynchosiae | reverse complement strand
TCTCGGCGAACTGCACGCGAGCGCCCGCAACAAGCTCAAGAGCGCTCAAAAGCGGCCTTCGATCATTGCCGCTTGCTGGATGCAGGCTACGCTGTGGTGACGTCATGAATTATGGAAGTCTCAATAGGTCGATGGCCGCGGGACAGGAAAACTGACGCGGATCGCGATTGGCCGCGCCAAAGCGAACCTCCACGAGTGAACCCGCAGGAATAGTAGTGCCATGAATCTCAATGTCGGTCAGCGCTCTGCGAAACAGCGTTTGCAGCGGAGCCGTGACGCGCAGCGTTTCTTCGATGAAAGGCTTCACCCGCTCAGGAGCGGAACGGATCTCCTCGACAAGATCTGGACGTTCAATGAGCGTTTTCATCCCTAGGGCTAGCGTCGTTGTCGTGGTCTCGTTCCCAGCCACGAGGATTTGCAGAATCAGACTCTGCAGTTCTTGCATCCCGAGCCGGTTCGCCTCGGGCGCCCAGCGGTCTCCTAGCACGCCCGTGTTGTTACTCAGTTCCGCGACGTTGAGCAGAGCTTTCTTGACGTCGTCGTAGCGAGTGAGAATGTAGTTGCCTGACTTTGGATCCCGATAGACAGGCTACTCCTCACGGAGCTTCTCGTATGTCGAGAACGGGCAGACATAGACGTCGCGGTCGGCGAAGCTGATTTGTTGGCCAGAGGCGGATTTTGTCACGTATGTCTCCTGAAACGGGCGATCGGCGGCCCATAAGACGCCGTTCCCGCCGCCGCGTTGTTGTCGAGCCTGCTATCGGTGCCTTGTTCTACCGACGGTGGTAATCTTGTTTGGATAATGGTATCTAGCAATATGGTATGCAAGCAACCAAAAAATAGCTTTTCGACGTAAAAACGTTGCGCGTTCGAGGCGTGGACTGACGCGCCAGTACTCGCTGTGCAACAGCCCGGGTGAGAGGCATCGGTACATGATCGGCGTGCTGAAGGATCCAATGTCGCGCGGTGGTTCGGCGGCGATGCACGATCTGGTGAATGAGGACGATGTGTTGACTATCAGCGCGCCTAAAAATCACTTCACGCTCGCGCACGAGGCCGCGCGCAGTGTCCTTCTGGCCGGTGGCATCGGCGTCACGCCGATCCTGTGCATGGCCGAGCGACTCGCGATCACCGATGACGCGTTCGAGATGCACTATTGCGCGCGCTCCAGAGAGAGAGCAGCGTTCATAGAACGGATCTGCCGCTCGAGCTTCGCGGCAAACGTCCGATTCCACTTCGACGACGGCTCGCCAGAGCAGCGGCTAGACCTCGTCGCGCTCCTGGCTAGGCCGGAGCCGGGCGTGCACGTCTATGTTTGTGGTCCCAAGGGCTTCATTGACGCCGTGCTCGGCGCGGCGCGGAAAGCCAACTGGCCACAGGCGCAACTCCACTATGAGTTCTTCAATTCGGAGCCGGTGAAGGGCGACGTAAACCAGGAGTTCGAAGTGATGTTGGCGAGTTCAGGTCGAGTTGTTGCCGTTTCAGAGAGCAAGACCGTCGTGGAGGCACTCCTGGAGATCGGTGTGGACATCCCGACCTCGTGCGAACAAGGTCTTTGCGGCATGTGCTTGACGCGCGTGCTGGAGGGAGAGCCGGATCATCGGGATCTTTTCCTCACGCCAGAACAGCAGGCGGCCAATGATCAGTTTACGCCCTGCTGTTCGCGGGCTAAGTCAGCGCGGCTGGTGCTGGACCTGTAGCTCCAACGCCACCAACAATTGGGGCACTCGCGATTGATCCCATAATCAAATACAAGATGTGGAGTAATCCTTTCGAATAATTACTGTTTTTTGAGAGTCAAGTTGGGAATAATTATTTGGAGATCACTGGATGACACGAACCTTCGTCGCACTCGTGGGAATGATTGCATCCGCGGGTACTGCTCACGCGCAGAGCAGCGTTACCTCGGGATTGTCCACGCCGGTAGCCCGCGCGAGGTAAGACGCACTTGTTACACCAGCAACGCCACTCCCCAGCACGACGACTCTCACACGACTTACTCCGCTGCCAAGTTGCGAGAGTTAATAAATACTTGATATCCGGGATAAGCCAGTTGATGAGGTGATGATAACCGCGAAAAAACCGTTTTATTTATTATCTAAGCGAAACTAATTGGCTGATTAACTGCTTGACGGGTGTGACGACTGTGCATGCGCCCTCAGTGCCGAAACGGCGCTGCTCGAAAAGGGTTCGAGTCCCTGAGAAGTAACGGGGCTACAGAACTGAATACTGCAAGCTCGAGACTCCGCAACCGCTGCAGTCACGCGCGCCATCTCAAATTGATGAGCTGCCTCCGGATCCATTTGCATTTCGCGAATTCCGACCTCGCGAGCTCGTATCTAGGGCAATCGCCTAGTTGACATCCTAAATTTTGGCTTCCTATCATGCATACAGCGCTGCACACATTTAAACACACAGGCATGTGTGCCGGAGGCGCTCGTTGTCTACGGTTTACTCTTATCTGAGGGGTCATCATGGTTCGGCTGTCTCGTTTTACTCGTCAAGCTCTTATGTGCCTGGTTGCTGCAAGCTGTGTGGTTGCCAGCGCACCGTCGCAAGCGGAAGACTCCAATGCTTGGCAAAGCGTTAAGAAAGCTGGTGTTCTTCGATGCGGCGCTGCTGTTGCGCCTCCGTATGTAATGCGAGACCCGAAGACGGGGGAGTACAGCGGGTTCTTCTCCGAGTTGTGCCGAAACTTTGGGCAGAACGTGTTGAAAGTGAAGGTCGAATTCGTCGATACCACCTGGGATAATATCGTCGCCGGCCTTCAGTCCGACAAATGGGACCTGTCGCTCGCACTCAACGACACCCCGGAACGTGAAAAGGCGATTTCCTTCTCGGCGCCAGCCACGGACTACAACGTCTCGCTCGCCTACAACAAAAACAACCCCAAGATTCCAAAGGGCGCGCATACCATCGCGGAAATTGACAAACCGGGCGTGACCATCGCCGTCATGTCGGGGACTGCACAAGATAAGGCGATTTCAGGCGTTATCAAGCACGCTCAAATCATGCGTTTGCCTGGCAACGATGAAACGCGTCTGTCCCTCATGTCAAAGCGCGCCGACCTTCTCGCCGACGCCAATATCACCAACATGTTGCTCACAGAAGCGCACCCCGAATGGGCAGTCGCCATCCAGCCCAATCCGCCCCTCGCGCAGCAGGAAGTCGCCTTCGGCGTAAGAAAAGAGACGTCTGCCGCCGACATGGCCGTGCTCAACAAATATGTGAGTGAGCAGGTGAAATCAGGGGCGGTCAACCGGCTCATCAAGACCTCGGTTCAGGCCATGCTTGTCACTGACAAGTAATCGGGGGTTAAGGGCTTCCTCAGCTCATCGTCTTTGTTTGCTTACGGATGTTCGCCCTCTCTGCGCCCGCCGGGGCGCATCCTCGGCTTCGACACAACCAGCAATAAATAAAGCAACTATTTTAATCGACAATAAGATTTGGATAACTAATGAAAAAATCAATTGCGGCCGCTGTCATTGTTGCGGCCAGTGCTCCAGCGTTTGCGCAAAATACGGTCACACTCTACGGCGTCATCGACGAAGGAATTGACTACACCAACAATGTCAAGGGCGGCAAGGTCTATGAGCTTCAGAGCGGCTACGTGCAAGGTAGTCGCTGGGGCCTAAAAGGTACCGAGGACCTAGGTGGCGGCCTAAAGGCGGTCTTCCAGATTGAAAGCGGTTTTAATGTGAACAACGGAAAGTTAGCGCAAGGTGGTCTTGGCTTTGGACGCCAGGCGTACGTAGGCGTCGCTAGCGACGGCCTCGGTACGGTGACTATGGGGCGCCAGTATGACGCGCTAGTCGACTACCTCGCCCAGACCACTGCGAACGGGAACTGGGGCGGCTACATCTTCTCTCACCCATACGACAACGACAACACGGACAACACTTTCCGCGTCAACAACACAGTCAAGTACACAAGCCCAAGTTTTGCCGGTCTTCAGTTCGGCGGTACGTACAGCTTCAGCAACGACACCAATTTCGCAAATAACCGGCAGTACAGCGTCGGCGCGCAGTACACGACAGGTGGGTTGCTCATTGCAGCGGCCTACCTTCAGGCGAACAATCCGTCAGCAACGGCAAGCGGTGCAATCAACAACGGTGGAGACGAAAACTTCGTCGCCAAGCGTCTACGCGTACTTGGCGCCGGAATCAACTACACGTTTGGAAGTGCGACCGTGGGCTTTGCCTACACGAATACCGCCATGGACCAGCCGCTCAGTTCCGGGTACGTGGGCGCAATAACGCCGGTTGGGGGAGCGACGCTTTCGTCGCTCCGATTCAACAACTTTGAAGTGAACGCCAAGTACCAATTTACGCCAGCGCTGTACGTGGGCGCCGCCTACACCTATACACGAACCAGTTTCAACGCTACAAGCGGCCAACTCCATCCTAACTTCCATTCCGCTGGCCTGATGGCCGACTACAACCTGTCCAAGCGTACGGACGTGTACGTGCAAGGCGCGTATCAGCACGCGGGTGGAGACAAGACAGGCACCGTTCTGGACGTAGCGTATGTGCCTGGCGCAGACGCCGTTTCATCCACATCGAATCAATTCGTCCTCCGCGCTGCTATTCGTCATAAGTTCTAACCCACCCCTTGGATTAAATCGTGGCGGGAAGCCAACGCTGGGCTTCCTGTCGCCGAGAAGCTATCCCTTCCCGCAGCCACCCGGAGCCCGACCAGGGGTCGCATCCCGTCCCTAGTAATTTCCCTGGAAGGGCAAAACAGCTGTTGACGAGTCGGAATTTGGCCGCCTACTATGCATACAACGTTGCACACATCGCAACACACAAAACTGTGTATTGCTCGGGCCGACAGCACGACCCGGCGGCAGCGATGATTCGGAGGCCAGGCTGGCTCTTGATGGCAAGAATTTCCTGGCTGATTCCCGGATTCAGTTCGGCTCCATCGAGAAAGGTCAGATTCGATTCACACATCACGTGCCCGAGGGCGCGCCTCGCTGGAGAGATTTCATGTTGTCACCCCAAACCGTGATTGCTCAACCTCACACTTCGCCAGCAGCTTTTGACTTCTCGTCCTCGACCACTGGCGACTTTGTGAAGTTCCAGGACGTCTATAAGTCCTATGGCGAAAACCTGGTCGTCATGGACCACATGAACCTCGATATGCGCGCCGACGACCGCCTTGTCATCATCGGCCCAAGCGGAAGCGGCAAAAGCTCACTCCTGCGCGTCATGATGGGTCTGGAAGGTATCCAGGGTGGACAGATTGGATTCCAAGGAAAGCCGTATATTTACGGCGCCGATTCGGGTCGTTCCAAGCGCATTGATGCGAAGCTGCAAAAGCAGATTGGCATGGTGTTTCAGCACTACACCCTGTTTCCTCACCTCTCGGTTCTTGGCAACCTCGTCCTGGCGCCAGTCAAGGTCGGCGGTGTCTCAAAAGCAGAGGCGGCAGAGCGGGCCCGCATGTATCTCGCCCGACTGGGCCTTGAAAGCAAACTTCACGCGTACCCCAGCCAGCTCTCCGGTGGTCAGAAGCAACGGGTTGCCATCGCGCGCGCCTTGATGCTTGAGCCGAAGCTGATGCTTTTCGACGAAGTAACTTCGGCCCTTGACCCGGAAATGGTCATCGAAGTGCAGAACGTGATGCTCAAGCTCGCCGAGCAGAAAATGGCGATGATTGTCGTGACCCACGATATGCATTTCGCACGCGACATTGCGACGCGTGTTGTTTTCTGCGCCGGCGGGAAAATCGTGGAGCAGGGCGCGCCCGCAGAAATGTTCAAATGTCCGAAGGAATCCCGCACCCGGGAGTTCCTCGAGAAAGTTCTGCATCTGGATTGAGGCTGACTATGAACTATCACTTCGACTTCCGCTTCCTAGAAGGAAGTGTCGGTGCGTTGCTCGATGGCCTCCGGGTCACCACCGAGCTGGCCGTTGCATCCAACATCATGGGCCTCGTACTCGGTTTTCTGCTCTGCCTTCTGGCCATGAGCCGTTGGGTCGTCCTCCGGTGGCCGGCTCAGCTGTTCATCGAATTTTTCCGCTGCACGCCGGCGCTGTTGCAAATCGTGTGGTTCTTTTATTGCATTCCGATGATGGTCGATATTTTTATCGACCCCATTCTGATGGGTGTACTGGCACTGGGCCTCAATCTGACAGCCTTTAACGCCGAGGCTTACCGCGCCGGCGTGCAGGCAGTCCCGAAGGAGCATCTCGACGCTTGTGTGGCGCTCGGCTTGAAATCATGGCAACGCACCATCTACGTTGTTCTCCCGCAGGCGCTTCGTAGCGCAATGCCGGTCCTGATGACCAATGGCATCGGAAGTCTGCAACAAAGCGCCCTCGTTGCCATTGTCGCTGTAGCGGACCTGATGTATGTCGGAAAGAGCCTCGCGACTGAAGCGTATCGCCCCCTCGAAACATACACGGTGGTTGCGCTCATTTACTTCGCTCTCTCGCTGCCGATTGCGAAGCTGGTTCATGTAATCGAGCGTCGTCAGGACCTCGCTGTTCAGCGTTGAGGAGAAGACCATGCATCTCGACTTTTCCGCTGTATTGCCTTATTGGCTGGTTTTGCTTAAAGGCCTCGCGCTTACGGTTGCATTTACGAGCAGTTGCGCCGTCATCGGAAGCCTTGCGGGATTTGTTTTGAGCCTGTTGCGGATGTCCCCGTCGCGGTTGATGAAAGCGACGACGATTCTTTACGTCGAATTCTTCCGCGGAACCCCGTTGCTTATCCAGCTCTTCTGGGTCTACTTCTGCTTTCCGGTTGTCTTCCGGATTCCGATTCCACCGTACGTGTCAGTGGTTATTTCACTGACGCTTTACATGGCGGCTATTACCAGCGAAACCTTCCGCGGCGCACTGAAATCCATTTCGGCGGAGCAGCACGATGCGTGCACGGCGTTGAGCCTTTCGCCTCAGGCAAAAATTCTCTACGTCATCTTCCCGCAAGCTTTGTTGCGCGCCATTCCGCCGCTTCTTTCGAACGTCGTCAGTCTGTTCAAGGAGAGCGCGCTCATCTCGTCCGTGGGCGTTGCGGACCTTATGTTCGTCGGTCAGAACATCTCGAACAGCACGGCCAAGCCGGTCGAATTCCTGACGACAGTCGCACTGATTTACTTCTTCGTCGCTTTCCCGCTGACGCGTCTGGTCGGCGTGGTCGAGACGCGCATGCTTAGGCGATACGCCTACTAACTTACCTGTACTTGCTAAGTCGGAGAAAAACACATGGAAATGAAAGGTATCTTGCCCGCCCTGGTTACGCCGTTCGATTCGAAGGGCGCTGTCGACCATGACACGTTGGCATCCATCATCGAGTTCCAACTGAAGGCGGGTGTCAAGGGCTTCGTGCCGCTGGGCTCGACGGGCGAATACTACGCGCTCAATAACGAAGAGCGCCGCGCCATCCTGAAGACCGTTCGTGAAGTCGTCGGCGACCGCGGTATCCTGATTGCAGGTGCCAATGGCTCATCCACGCGCGAGGTTATCGAGCAGGTGAAGCAGACGCGTGACGCCGGGTACACCAACCTGCTCATCGCGCCGCCGTACTACGCGCTTCCGTCGCAGGAAGAGCTCATCGGCCACTACGAGGCAATTCTTGAAGCTGTGCCGGAAATCGACTTGGTCGTCTACAACTATCCGGTCCGTACCAACGTCGAAGTCGGCTACGACGTCCTCGACGCATTTAAGGACAACCCGCGCGTTATTGGCATCAAGGAAAGCAGTGGCAATCTGCTGCGTGCTATCGAAATCGGTTCAAAGTACAAGGACCACTATCAGCTGTCGTGCGGCTCGGACGACCAGGCGCTCGATTTCTTCCTTTGGGGGGCAAGCAGCTGGATTTGCGGACCCGCGAATTGCTTCGCGAAGAAGACCGTCGAAATCTATGACAAGTTCGCCGCGGGCGACATCTTCGGCGCGCAGGAGGTCATGCGCACACTGTTCCCGGTAATGGCGAGCATGGAAGCAGGAAAGTTTGTGCAGAAGGTGAAGTACGGCTGCGAGCTTGCTGGTTTCAAGGTCGGCAACGCGCGTATGCCGCTCAAGCCGCTGACCGATGAAGAGAAGGCTGAGTTCCGCAAGGTCTTCGAAACGTCGCAGGCGTAATCTCGAAGGGTGCGTCGCCTCAAGCCGTGGGGCGACGCAATTGCAAAGAGAAGAGGAACATGTCTAGACACACCTTTGCCTGTATCGAGGGCCATACCGAAGGTATGCCCGTGCGCATGGTCGTCAGTGGCGGCCCTGAGCTTCAAGGCGCAACGATGAACGACCGCCGGCTATTTTTCGTTGAGAACTATGACTGGGTTCGTCGCGCATTGATGCTTGAACCGCGTGGCCACTCCCACATGTCTGGAACAATCTTCTATCCGCCGTTGAGTAACAACGCCGACTTCAGTCTGCTTTTCATCGAAACGTCGGGCTGCCTCCCCATGTGTGGGCATGCGACGATTGGCTCAATTTCGTTTGCGCTGGAAGCCGGCCTCATCTCGCCGAAGCAACCGGGCCTCGTCGTCGTCGATGTGCCGGCCGGTCAGGTGACCGCTCGCTATGAGATGGATGGCGACCGCGTTGCTTCAGTTCGATTCACGAACGTCCCAAGCTTCCTGCTGCATCGCGACGTCGAAATCTCGCATCCGCAATTTGGAAAGCTCGCTGTGGACATCGCCTACGGTGGGAACTTTTACCCCATCGTCGAAGTTCAGGAAAACTACCCCGGTTGCGAGCACTTCTCCCCGGAGCAACTGCTTGAATGGGGACGTGATATGCAGAGGCTAGTCAATGACGCGATTGACGTCGTCCATCCGGACAACGCGCAAATTCGCGGCGTCAAACACTGCATGTGGACAGGTCGACCTACCGTTCCTGAATCCGACGGACGGGCGGTGGTCATTGCGGGAGATAGCCTGATTGACCGTTCGCCGTGCGGAACGGGGAGCTCCGCGCGAGTCGCACAACGTTTCGCCCGGGGACTGCTTGACCAAGGTCAGCCTTTCAAGCACGAGAGCCTTATCGGCAGTCGCTTCATCGGCCGCGCCGAAGAGCCGACTAAGCTCAAAAGTGGTCTGGACGCGGTGTTTCCAAGTATCGAAGGACGAGCGTGGATTACGGGACGTGGCGAACACTATGTTGATGACGCACAGCCCTACGCATACGGGTTCAGCCTGCAGGAGTTTGCAAAGTGAACGCCGTTCTGCATCAGCATTTCCCGGGGGCAACAGCGGCCGTACCGCGCGAGACTGCAGTGGTCATCGGGGGCGGCATCGTTGGCGTATGTTGCGCGCTCTACCTTCTGCGTGAAGGTTATGCTGTTACGCTCGTCGACCCGGAGGTCCCGGGCAACAGTACCGCGAAATGGAGCTGCGGCCAGATGGCGGTGAGCGAAGTCATTCCGCTATCCAAACCCGGCATTCTGAAAAAGGTGCCTGGATGGTTGATGGACCAGAAAGGACCACTTGCTTTGCGTCCTCGAGCATTGCCCGGAATTCTGCCGTGGTTTGCGCGCTTCGTTGCGTCTGCGCGCCATTCGAAGATTGTGGACATTGCACAGGCATTGGCCACATTGACTCACGACGTGTACGACGACTATGCGCCGCTTCTCGAAGAATGCGGCGATAAGGCCCTTCTTGGTGAGCGTCCGGTGATTGAACTGTTTGACCACGCCAGCGCAATCGAACGCGACAAGGAGCATCTCGAGTTACGCGAATCACTGGGTTTTGCCTGTCAACGTATTTCGGCTAAGGAAATTGCTGACCTGGAGCCGGCGCTTTCGGGCCGCTTCGCACACGGTCTGCTTTTCCCGGATTGGCGTTTCGTGAATGACACGGAAGGCTTCATTGCAGCGTTGACCGATAGCTTCGTTTCCAGTGGAGGCGTACGGGTGCAGTCGGGCGCCGCGGGAATCAACGAGTCGGGAGGCCTGGCTACTGGAGTTTCACTTCGCAATGGGCAGCAGATTCCGGCAAACCATGTCGTTGTTGCAGCAGGCATTGGCTCAAGGCACTTCTTTGACCAGTTGGGCGTTAAGGTTCCGCTCGAAGGGATTGCCGGTTATCAGGCTCTCATTCCGAATCCGAACGTGGACATCCGACACTCACTCATTTATGCGGATGGCGGGTTTTGCTTTACGCCGATGACTCGTGGTCTTCAAATTGGCGGCACCACCGAATTCGCAGGTCGTAACGCTGAGCCAAATTTCCAGCGCGCAGAAATCATTCTTGAAAAAGCCAGGCGGATTCTGCCTGAGCTTCGAACCGACGACGTTGAGTTCGGCGTCGGATACAGACCTTTCCTGCCCGATACGAAACCGGTTATCGACCGCTCACGCCGACTGACCAACGTGTTGATGGCCTTTGGCCACGGCCAGCTTGGACTGACGCTCGGAGCAACGACGGGTAGATTGATTGGCGACATGGTCGCCGGTCGCGCCACCAAACAAAACCTCACGCCATTCAGCGCCTACCGCTTTGCCTGAGAGAACATCCATGAAATCGTACGAACGACTTTTCATCGACGGCCGATGGGTCGCACCCATCAAAAATGGAAGCTTTGAGACCATCGACCCCAGCAGTGAGCAGGTCATAGCCAAAGTCGCCGCAGCGACAGCGGAAGACGTTGACCTCGCTGTAAAGGCCGCGCGCAAGGCGTTCGATGAAGGTCCGTGGCCGCGCATGAGTGGTGCGGACCGTGCAGCAGTGCTTCGTCGTATCGGCAAAGGCATTCGCGAGCGCCTCCAGGAACTGGCAGAAATCGAAGTCTGCGACAACGGCAAGCCGCTCCCCGAAGCGCTCTGGGACCTCGGCGACGCCGCTGGCTGCTTTGAGTTCTACGCAGGTCTTGCCGAAAAACTCGATGAGACTGCAGAAACACCCGTGGCTCTGTCCGACGACCGGTTTACTTCGGTGGCAAGGAAGGAACCGGTTGGCGTGGCGGGGGCCATCATTCCATGGAATTTCCCCATGTTGATGGCTGCATGGAAGGTCGCTCCGGCATTGGCGGCTGGCTGTGCGATGGTGCTGAAGCCTTCGGAGCTGACGCCGCTTACGGCGCTCGAACTCGGAAGCATCGCTGCTGCGGCCGACCTGCCACCTGGTGTGCTGAATATCGTGACTGGCCTTGGTAAAGATGCTGGCGCCCCGTTGAGCGAGCACCCTGGCATCGACAAGCTTGCTTTCACGGGCAGCGTGCCGACAGGCAGCCGCATCATGCAGGCCGCAGCGCGCGACATCAAGAACATAAGCCTGGAACTTGGTGGAAAGTCGCCATTCATCGTGTTCGACGACAGTGACATAGACGCGGCAGTCGAATGGATTATGTTCGGCATCTTCTGGAACCAAGGCGAGGTTTGCTCTGCAACATCGCGCGTTCTCGTGCAACGCGGAATCTACGACCGCCTGCTCGCTCGCTTGAAGGAAGAGACGCAGAAAATCACTATTGGCAGCGGCTTGAGTGACGGTGTGCTGCTCGGCCCGATTGTCAGTCGGGAGCAGTACAACAAGGTTCAGGACGCCGTTGCCCGTGGGAAAGAGGAGGGGGCGCGACTTGTCGTGGGCGGGAGCCGTCCGGAGCATCTGGACAAGGGTTACTTCATGGAGCCGGTCGTGTTTGCCGACGTGCCTGAAGATAGCTGGGTCTGGAATGAAGAGATTTTTGGACCTGTGGTATGCATTCGTCCGTTTGACGATGAGGCGCAAGCCGTGCGTTCTGCAAACGACTCCCGTTTCGGTCTGGCAGCTGCCGTAATGTCGAAAGACAACGAGCGATGCGAGCGCGTTGCACGAGCCCTCCGCGCGGGGATTGTCTGGATTAACTGTTCGCAACCAACGTTCACCGAAGCGCCTTGGGGCGGCTACAAGCAGAGCGGCATCGGTCGGGAACTCGGCGAATGGGGCCTGAACAATTATCTGGAAACGAAGCAAATTACACGGTACAACAGCGACAAGCCGTGGGGCTGGTACATCAAGTAAGGTAGGTCAATCATGCGGTGGAAGAAGACGCTCCAACTTGTAGACGTACACTGCGAAGGCGAGATAGGCAAAGTCATCACGGGTGGTGTCGTTGGCATCCCTGGTGCGACGATGCTCGACAAGATGAACTACATCAACGAAGTGGATGACAGTCTTCGGAGGTTGGTCGTCCTGGAGCCGCGAGGCTGCCTCCAGATGTCAGTCAATCTGCTGTTGCCGCCGACGAGGCCGGACGCGCATGCAGGCTTCATCGTCCTGCAAGCAGATAAGGCCCATCCGATGTCGGGCAGCAACGCAATTTGTGTCGTTACGGCGTTGCTCGAACTGGGTATGTTGGAAATGCAGGAGCCGGAGACTATCGTCGTGCTCGACACCCCTGCCGGACTCGTGACTGCCCGGGCCGCCTGCAAGAGCGGTCGCTGCACGTCGGTCTCGCTTGACATGGTGCCGTCGTTTGTGGAGCACCTGGACTTCAGTATCCAAACGGAGCGATACGGAAACCTTAAGGTAGACGTTGCGTTCGGTGGGGTCTATTACGCTCTCGTCGACGTGCAACAGGTAGGCCTCGCTATTGCACCGGAGAATGCTCGCGAACTTGCGGAAGTCGGTGTCGCATTGAAGAACGTCATCAACGACCAGATTCAGATACGGCATCCACTGCATCCAGAGATAAATGAGATTGCCTACGTGATGTTTCGCAACAGGGTCAGCGATGAGTTGTATCAGACGTGCACGACGCTGCCTCCGGGGCGAATTGACCGGTCCCCCTGTGGGACCGGAAGTTCAGCCAACCTGGCGACGCTGGCAGCACGTGGTCTGGTCGATGTGGGCAGCCGACTGACGTCCCGTTCAACTATCGGCGGGGAATTCGTTGTTGAGTTGCTCGAGAAGTCGGAAGTTGGCGGGAAGCCGGCCATCCTTCCGCGAGTGCAAGGGCGAGCCTGGGTGTTCGGAATTCAGCAAATTGGCGTCGACCCTGACGACCCCTTGGCTGCCGGTTTCATGTTGACCGACACATGGGGTTCGGGTTTCCCGCAGATGTCTGGGAAGGAGCGCGCACAATGATAAACTTGAATGCGCGCCCGTCTTTTCGGGCCCATCATGATGGCGGTGAAACGATGAGCAAAGCTACCACGGAGACTGAAGCCAGTGGCCGCCGCCATGGCGGAAAGTACATTTACGAAGAGTTGCGCAAGCAAATCCTCACGCTGCAACTCAAGCCCGGCGCTCCACTGGACGAAGTCTCGCTTGCAGAACAATTTGGCCTGTCCCGTTCGCCTGTGCGCGACGCGCTCGCGAGGCTGACTAGCGAAGGCCTGGTGACGATTCTTCCGAATCGGACCACGCTCGTCACGCCATTCGAGATTGAAGAGTTCCCGAAGTATGTGTCTGCGCTGGACCTGATTCAACGGGCTGTCACCCGGCTCGCCGCGTTGCATAGGACCGAGGCCGACCTCAAGCGCATCCAGAAAGCAGACGATGTCTACATGGAGGCGGTCGACAGTGGTGACTTCAATGCGATGTCAGAGACGAATAAGGCTCTGCATATGACCATCGCGCAGGCGGCAAACAATCCGTATTTCGTTGGATACTACGAGCGGCTGTTGGGTGAAGGGCAGCGTTTGTTGCATCTTCATTTCGACTTCACCACGACTTCGCCGACCGCGACCAGACTGGGGCGTGACCACGCAGAAATCATCAACGCGATTGCGCGAAAAGACGCGGACGCGGCCGAGAGGTTAGCGCACGAGCACACCATGTTGTTTCAGAAGCGCTTTCTGGACTACATGCGCCAAAATATGACGGAAACGATGGCGCTTCTCTGACTCAAGCCTGCAGATTTGGTCTCGCCAAGGCTGCCTTTTTTTGCGGCAACAGTCAGCCGGAACCGCCGGCCAATCCCTTCAAGAACGTCCACAGTTCAGGAACATAGGCGTTGCGGCGTTGCGGCGTTGAACCTGAACCACTCTGACGCCGGCCCACTTGGTCGAAAGTATGAGCCCGGGGCAAGCCAGATTCCCTTGCTCAACGCATCATTTGTTACCGCGATGCTGTCTCCTGGTCGGATTGGCAACTTCGCCCAAAGGAACAAACCGGCGTTTGGTGTGTGGAAAACTTCAAGTCCTGCATTGGCCATTGAACGAGTGACATTGGCATGCGCGTTGAAGAGCCGCTGCCGTACGCGCGCAGTGTGCCGGTCGTAGCGACCTTCTATGAGAATGTTTGCTACCGCCGCGCTGCGTTTCTTTGCGCGCTGCTCGGCCCGTTCCCGTGCCTCCTTGACCCGGTAGCACTCGCCTTCGATCGCGACGACTTCGGCGCGATGCACCTACCGGTCAACCAGCGAGACGACGCAGGCGGCGTTCGGAAACACCTCCGACCTTCTGCGAACGGCCGGTTTGTCGTGACCACAGTGCTCGCTGCGCCGTATCTGCGGCTAATCAGTTCGAACAGCAGGTCGGCGTGGCGGTTCGAGTAGGACGGGTGTCCGACCTCGTCAATTACAAGCACGTCAGGCGTGGCGTACCGGTGCAACCGCCGACGTAACGCCGAGTCACTGTCAAGCGCGGCGAGCTCACCGAGCATCTGGCCAGCGGTAGTGAACAGCGCGGTGTGCCCGCTAACGGGCGCCTGGTAGGCGAGGTTCAGCGCCAAGGTCGACTTGCCCACGCCGTTCGGGCCGATCAGTACGACGTTGGCCGTGTCCCTGACGAACTCGAGCGAGATCAGTTCTTCGACGGCGGCCCGATCGCAGCGCGTGGGCCAGGCCGAGTCAAAGTCGCACAGCGGTTTGAAGCTGCCCACATGGGCGTCCCGGCCTAGATGTTCAGATCGTCGAGATCGGCGAACTTGCGCGCGGCAAAGAAACTCTCACGTACATACCTGATAGCTCTTTCGACGCGTCCCTTCTCGTTTCCTCTGGCCACTGCCACTGGACGGGGCTCGAAGCGATGATGGGCGGCGAACGCGAGAAGCGTCGGGTTGAAGCGGATCGCATCACCTTGACGCTCGAGCACAGCGCTCCTGAGATTGTCGTAGAGGAGGATCCTTGGCAATCCGGACCACGCCGCGAACGCGCCGGCGTGGTCCGCCAGGAAGCTGTCCATGCGGGCATCAAGGAAGAAGCGCAGATAGATCTGCCGCGACCACGAGAGCACCATGACGAAGGCCATGAGCGGCCGGCGCGCGCGCCCGATCTGCAGGTGATCGAAATGGGGCCAGTCAACCTGGCCCTGCTCTCCAGGCAAGGTGCGCAGCCGCAGATAAGCCTCTGGTGTAGGACGCGGACGGTGCACCGCGATCAGGTGCCGGAAATGATGAGGGTTGCCACTGTAGCCGCGCTCGGTGACCATCGCATACAGCCGGCTGGCCGTGTGCGACGGAAACCTCTTGAGCGTGTCATGGATAAACGGCAGGTACGCATCGATCTGCGAAGGTCTGAGCATCCCGCCGACGGGGGGCAGACCCGCCTGCGCCAGCACGCACTGGACCGTGCCACGGTGCACGTGCTACTGCCGTGCGATGGTGCCGCAGCGCCGCTTCTCGACGTGGTAGTAGCGCAGGATCTGTGCCTCGAGTTCAACTCCAGTGGTCATGGGTCACTTCCTGTGTAGTAGGTAGTAGTACCAACATCACGGAAGACCCGGCGGCGTAATGGCCCGAGGCGCGCGAAGTCCGGACAGACCAGCCGTCGCCCACCCGTAAACAGCGGCGAAGAGCTGCTTCCTCATACCGCCGACCCACATAGGAGTCCGAGGTCGTTGACATGGGTTAGGTGTCGTACGAACGTCGCTGAGATTCCACGGTGCGCCCCGGCGGCCTGCAGAGCGTTGCGCCCACACCTTTCGCAAAACATCGAGCGAGTCAACCGCAAGCTTCATCTTTGGCGATGCAGATAGCCAAAACAGTATGGTACGATACAGTATCGTGACATCTTAAATTTTGCATCAGGCAGCGATTCTACCGAGTGCGTGTGCGGACGGCCGCGTGTCTGACCAATCGAGGCAATGCAATGACAGTTGTCGTCACCGACTTCATCAAGGCACCCATCGACCGAGTGTGGGACGTCGTGGCGGATTTTGCCGAACTCGAGCGCTGGCACCCGGAAGTCGTCCGGTGTGAGACGGTCGGTAATGGCGTTGGCGCCTTGCGGACAGTCTACTTCAGCGACTGGTGGGCGACTGAGCGGCTCGAGCGACTAGATGATCTCCATCACGTCATCAAGTACACGGTTACTGCGTGCAGTCGTCGCCAGTACATGGGCGTAAAGGCTTCCATTACCCTGACGTCACTTAGCGCGGCTTCCACTCGCATTGACTGGGTGGGCGGCTTGGATGCCTATAGTGAGCATGCAGGCAATGTCAACATGGCTCTCAAGGCCTACTATCCCACTCGCATTGGCCATCTCAAGGGAGCGCTTCGTTCGGTTGGCTAGTCCGCGCACGACGCGCGATGGCATAGTCGCCGAGACGTGTAGGGGATTCAATCGCACAGCTCGGTGGCGGTAACAAGCTGTGCCAAGCCGACCAATAGAGCATCGGGCGCTATTGGTTCTTTTGCTCACACGGAAGGAATGGAATGGATCTGGGTATTCGAGGTCGAAAGGCGATCGTCAATGGAGGGAGCGCTGGGCTGGGTCTTGGAACGGCCTTCGCGCTTGCTCGCGAAGGAGTCGAACTATTCATCTCCGCTCGGAACGAAGGAAGACTAAACGACGCCTGCGAAGCAATCCGTTGCTCGACCGGCGCAAAAGTTGAAGCTATCGTCGCTGACCATGCGACGACAGAAGGGCGGGAGCTGATTTTAGCCCGCTGCCCGGAGCCGGATATCCTCGTTGGCACGTGCTCGCCACCACCGTACATCGAGGATTTTCGCTCCATTTCGGAGCATGACTGGCGTGTCAATTTCGAGCTTACAATCATTTCTCCAGTCGAGTTCATGCGGCGCGTGGTGGACGGCATGATTGAACGCAGGTGGGGGCGCATCCTGAACATTGCGACTGCAGCGGCGAAGTTCCCTCACGCTTGGCGAATCTTGTCGGGTGCACCGAGGTCCGCATTGACAAACTACTCTGTCGCGGTGGCTCGGCAGGTAGCTCAATACAACGTTACGATCAACACGTTACTTCCGGCGATGCACGATACGGACGGAATCCGAGCGATCTACAGTGCTAAAGCTGCTGAAAACGGCACCGACTTGAATGCCGAAATTGCCGAGGCCGTCCGATCGATTCCGATCCCCGCAGGCAGATTCGGCTCAGCAAATGATTTCGGGTGTATAGCGGCGATGTTTTGCGCTGAGCACAGCAATTACATTACAGGGCAAAGCTTATTGATATTTCCGTAAATCATGACAACCGTTGAGCGTCTCAAGCGTTATGTCTCCAGGGCGATCTCGGAGACAAGTTGGCATGGCGCAAAGGCGATTGAGCGAAGCAGCAAAGAAGCGATTGAAGGCGGGTCGGCTGCTGCTGGCGGGCAAGGGCTGCGCCGAGGTGGCGTTGGCTGTGGGCGTGGCTCGGCAG
>NZ_PNXY01000064.1 GCF_002879865.1 Paraburkholderia rhynchosiae | reverse complement strand
GACCTTTGCGGCGAAATCCATCGGGGCCGGCGGGCATGCCCGCGATCGAGTCCGGATATAAGTCCGCAACCACCCTCCTCGCCACGAACAATTACCTTGCAAATGGGAGGCGACCATATAAGAAATGTCGGGTTTAAGGGGTTTGTTTCTAACGCCTTTTGTCTCACACATTGTTGAAGGACGATGCCTGAACTGGCAGGGCGCTTACGTCTGTGTCGATCACCTTTGCAGACCGACGGCCAGGTTTGCGTGGTTGTTGCATTTGCCGCTGCTGCGACTGTTCCAGAATCACACCATTGATATCGGCCTGCGTGAACTCGCGCTGTTTCTTCTTGGTCGACTTCCGCGCACGGCTTTTTGTTTTGCCGCGGGTCCCGGGTTGTCATCCCGGAGGCATTCGAAAGCTTTCGCGGTGACGGATTGCTTCAGGAAGCGTATCGGCGAATCGCCTGGCGTGCGCCGGGTTGCCCGCAGAGCGGGCAGTGCAGAAATCTCTGTCGGCCAGTATCGGTCGGTGAGGACAGTGTGCATATCGCCGGCAATCCGTCTGCAGCGGGGGCGTGTACTCCCTGCTTCAGCCATCAGGGAAGTGCTTCGAGAAATCGGTGCCCCAAGCGGCACAATCATTGCGCCGCTCGCGTCAAGGAGGCGGCGAACGTCTGCGTCCTTATTCGAGCCCGCTAAAGGAGGTACGAATCATGAGCAAGGCAACCAGCGCGTTACTCGCGGCCGTCGCCGCACTCACGCTGTCGGGCGGCGCCTATGCACAGGCCGCCGGAGGCCCCGGCGGCAGCGGTTCCGCAGGCAGCACGGCCAGCCCGGCAAACCAGGTGAACGGCGCAACGGGCGGCTACGGCACGCCAGGCACCACCGGCTCGGACAGCGGTATGTCCGCCAGGGCGCCGAACTCGGGCCTGCCGGCCAGCATCAACAGCAAGTCAACCGCCGGCACCAGCGCTCCCCCGACGAGCAATAACACGCTCGCGACGCCCAGCGTAAAGTCGCCAGTCTCCGGCCAATAACGGCAGTTGAAGAAGAGCGGCAGTGCGATCCGCGCAAGCCCCGGTTAGCTTATCCGGCAACTGGCGTAGAAAGGGCCGCTGCCCTCGTGGACAGCGGTCGTTCATAATTCGATTTGTAAAATCGATCGAATGCTGCGTAAAAATCGTTGAAGCTTCGCCCGTCTGCCGCGCGGACTGCGCGACCGGCCCGGGCTTCGAACCGCGGTGCAGCCGGCGTTCCGACGCGGGCGACTTCAGGCGGCTCCCTCTCCGCTTCAGTCTCAACATTGCGCGCATGTCAGCGGTCCGTCAACTTACCCGTCTCACGGGGGACGCTTGGGCGCCAACACGCCATCTGAGGCAGAGCAAGGTAAAGCCCCACCCGAAGCGCGACTTTCAATGTTTTGCGGGAGGAAAAGGCTTGGAATAAACTAAGTTCATATGGTGCTGCCATGCGTACTTACAACATCCACGATGCCAAGACCAACCTGTCGCGGCTAATCGAGGAAACCGTGAACGGCGGAGAGCCGTTCGTAATCGCTAAGGCCGGCAAGCCATTGGTCAAGGTCGTGCGCGTCGATGCGGAAACCGCAAAGCCGGCGCGGCGCATCGGGTTCCTAAAGGGGCAAATCAAAGTACCCGCAGATTTCGACACCATGGCAGCGGACGAGATCTGCGACATGTTTGAGGGAAGACAAAGTGAGGCTCTTGCTCGATACCCATCTGTTGGTCTGGGCTGCGGCTGACGATCCTGCCTTGTCGAACGAAGCGCGCGCTGCCATCGAGGACGCCGACAACACCCTGTATTTCAGCGTCGCGAGCGTCTGGGAAATTGTCATCAAAAGCGCACTGGGCCGTGAGGACTTTCAGGTCGATGCGCGCGTTCTTCGCAGGAACCTGCTTGATGCTGGTTATCAAGAACTGTCGATTGAAGCACAGCATGCGTTAGAAGTTGCGGCCCTCCCGTCTGTTAACAAGGACCCGTTCGACCGGCTCCTCGTCGGTCAAGCGATGGCAGAAGGAATCGTGTTGTTGACCCACGATGACCAGATAAAGCGATACGACTTCGCGCCAGTACGGTACGTCTAGGGCGATTTTCGTAATACCGGTAGGCCCTCTTCTTCAGCCATAAAAAGCGTCGACGGTACGAACCGCGCGACGCCCGGTGACGAATTGGACGGCGGTCAACTGTGTGATCGGAACGGATTGACCACCGTCAGCCGGTCGAAGATGACCTGGCCCTGTTGCATATCTTCGCTGTAGAGTACTTCGCAATCTTCAAGCAACGCGAAGGCGATGATGCACGAATCGTAGAGCCTGAATCCGTGGTGTTCGGCGATACGGCGTGCTTCCTTGTGGACTTCAAGCGTCAGTGGCACGATCTCGCAAAACTCCTCCACGTCACCCAGGAGAACGTTGATCTCCGGCCACGAGAGCCCCATCTTCCGGCTCATGAGGAGCGTAACCTCGTTCATTACCTGAGTGCTGATGACGGGCATCGGAGCCCCCTGCACCACCAGCGCCTCGGCCCGGTCAGCCTTCGCGGCGTCGCTGGAGAACAGATAGGCAATCACATTGCTATCGACGGCAAATCGCGCCGGTGCCTCAACGGTCATTCAGCGTTTCCCCTTTCGCTGAGCGATTCCCGATCGAACTTGAAGTCGGGCAGGCAGTCGTCCGCGGTACTTGCGCAGGCGCTCGATCCGCTCTGCGACTGTCGGCCTTTTGCTGACCGCAAACGCGCCGGATTGTTCGGCATAGATCTCAATGTCGTCGCCCTCCTTCAAACCCAGTGCCTCGACGACGCTCGCGGGCAGCCGGACGGCAAGACTGTTGCCCCATTTAGCGACATGCATCATTATCTCCAATGGATATACATGCACCGTATTGTATATCCAACCCAATGCTTCTCAGGTGCGAGGGCGGTGCTGACGATTGCGTCGCGGGCGACTATCCGTGAATGTCGCTCGCAAGGACTGGCTCATGCTTTGCCGAGCCCCCACGGCATACCCACCCGCCCAAGGGGTCTTTTTGGTCTCATGGTGCAAGAAGCGCCCGACCTGATCGGCGCCTATCAAGCCTTCGCTGCCCATCCCGCCCGTCTTGACTCGCCATCGGGCACCCCGACGCCTTGTGCCGTTCGAGCGCCGCCTCGCCTCCGATTGCCGGGTAGCGCGTTCTGTAGCGCGCGGATCCGGATCCGGCCGCGTCCTGAACCCGTCATTACGGCGCACATTGCTATGCGATGCATCGCCAGGTCAGGCAAAGCACTTCCATCTGCCGCTTGCGGCACGCGACAGCGACTGGGGCCCGCGTGGATGCCTCTCCCTGCGATTTAACAACGTGTAACTCCTCTTCGGTGCTGTGCAGTGCACAAAAACGGCTCGGCCAGCAGCGGTTATCGAGGGTCGGCAGCCGCACACTGCCGGCCATCAGCTCCCTTGCTACCGGAGGCCTTGCCGTCTAGTATTCACGTAGTTTCTCAGGTTCGCTGTGCACTGCCGCAGGAGCAAACCGATGAGAGCCAGGAGACGACGTGCTGAAAGGACATTGGGTGGCGTCAACCGCGCCCGCACCTGCGCGGTGCTGATGGCGGTCGCGACCCGGAATACAATGCGCCTGGCAGCAGCGGAATGCACCACCGAGGCCGCCTTGCCACACGACGTCGAGCACCGCGAGTCACATGAGCCGTCATCGGAGATTCGTGTCCGTCGGAGGCCGAAGCGGGTGCTTAACTGAACTGGGACGCCCGCAAGTTGGCGGAACCGGGCAGCGCCTTGGGGCAGTCAGCCTAGATGCGCTCTGCCCGCTGAGGAGTTCCGATATGAAACTTGACGCCGCCACTTTCCAACAACTGCGTTGCCTGGCTCCCGTCCTCGACGACATCCTCAATGCAGGCGAGGTCGAGCATGCAGACCAGGCTGTGAATCTCACTGCATTGGCAACCCTGTGCTCACAATTGTTCGACGCGTACCGCCACCTGCATCCGGACGATACGGAGCAGGCATGCCTCGACGCCTTGGAGTCGCGGTAACGCACTTCCTCTGGACTGGCTCGCGGCTTCAGGTATCGCCGGTACAATCAAAGAACCTGTCGCTTTGACCCAGAACATGACCGCACCTCCATACGTTATGGCGCGGCGATCTGGATGAGAAGCGCGCGACAAACAAGATGAGAATGTCGCGGCGAGGTTGATGATGCCGATGTTGATTGACGCTGGCAAGCGGTTGTTGATTGACGCGCGTTTATTGATTGACGCTGACGTGTGTCGCGTTGTTTTGCGCGTCATCTGCTTCCGTCATCATTCGTTCTCGTGAAGCGACGGCACGCCGACATTGTTTGGCGTGGCGAAGTGCGCGGGGCGTCCCGGTCCTTGCTGCTTGCGTTGCAGTGCGGTGCGCCGCCGGTAGCTTTCGACGTTGAGCTCGAAGATGGTTGAGTGATGGACCAACCGGTCGACGGCGGCGATCGTCATGGCGGGGTCGGGGAAGACCTTGTTCCATTCACCGAAGGGTTGATTTGCGGTGAGCAGAAGCGAACGTCGCTCGTACCTGGCGCTGATCAGCTCGAACAACACCGATGTCTCCGCCTGGTCCTTGCTGACGTACGCAAAATCATCCAGGATGAGCAGGTCGAAGCGATCCAGCCGGTTCAGAGCAGATTCGAGAGCCAGCTCGCGGCGCGCGACCTGTAACCGCTGCACGAGGTCGGTGGTACGGGCGAACAGGACCTTCCAGCCCTTCTCGAGCAGGCTCAGGCCGATGGCCGACGATAAGTGCGATTTGCCGCCGCCAGGCGGCCCCATAAGGATCAGATTGGCGCCGTTACGCAACCAGCCGTCGCCAGCGCATAGCGCCGAGACATGTGCTTTGGACACCATCGGCACCGCATCGAAATCGAAGTTCTCCAATGTTTTGCCCGGCAGCAGTTTGGCGTCTCTAAGATGGCGTTCGATACGGCGTCGATCGCGCTCGGCAATCTCGTGTTCGGCCAGCGCCATGAGCAGGCGCGCCGCAGGCCAGCCTTCCTTGTCGGAGCGCTCGGCGAAGGTTGGCCAGATCTGCTTGACCGCGGGAAGCCGCAAATCGTTGAGCAGCAATGACAGGCGGGTGGCGTCGAAATCCTGGCTCATGCTGTTATCTCCATGTTCGCGTCAAGCAGGGCCTCGTAGTCGCTCAACGAAGCCAGTTGCACGTGCACTTGCGGTACGGCCGCCGGATCCGGCGCGAAACGCGAACGCAATTCGTCCAGATCGGGCAGTCGTCCATCGGCCAGGTACTGCTCCAGCGCGTGGGCCACTTGCGCCTCGCAGGTACGCTCGTGGGCGAGGCTCAGCAGCTCCACCATGGTCTTGCACGCCGCGCGCGGAGACAGTTGCTCGCATAGCCGATCGAAAGTCAATCGATAGGCCTCGCGCGGAAAGAGCTGATCGCGGTATACGAGGTTCAGCAGTGCCATCGGCTTGCGGCGCAGCGCATGGATGACGTGCCGGTAGTCGATGACATGACCATGCTTGCCGCTGGCGCCGGGGCGGCCGCGCTCCAGCGTCATCAGGGCCGTGCCGCCCAGGAACAGTTCCAGCCGGTCGTCATACAGCCGCACTCGCAGCCGGTGACCGATCAGCCGCGACGGGACGGTATAGAACACCTTGCGCAATACAAAGCCGCCGGTGGAGGTGACGTACACACGCGTTTCCTCGTAGTCGCTCGTGCGCGTATTGGGCAGAAGCTGCAGGAAGGGATGTTCGGCCTCGATTCGCTTGCCATTGCGCGCGTTGACGCGACTGACGATCTCGTCGATGAAGCAGCGATAGGCTGCGACGTCGGTAAAGTCAACGCTGCCGCGTAGCAACAGCGCGTCACGGATCACGCTCTTGAGGTGGCCGTGGGGGCTCTCGATGGCGCCGTTCTCATGGGCGATGCCGCGGTTGTTGCGCGTGGGCTGCATACCGTAGTGAGCACACAACGCTTGGTAACGCGTGGTCAGATCGTCGCGCGCTTCGCGATCGAGATTGCGAAATGCCGCCGAAAGACTGTCGCTCCGATGCTCGTGCGGCGCGCCACCCAGAGCCCACAACGCGTTCTGCAGCCCTTCGGCAAGCGCGACGTAGCTCTCGCCGCCGAGAATGACGTGAGCGTGCTCAAAGCCCGAGCAGGCCAGGCGGAAGTGGTACAGGCGGTGATCCAGCGCGACGCCGGCCACGGTGACGCCCACGGCTTGCATCTCGGTGAAGTCGGATAGCCCGAGGCGACCGGGTTCGTGCACCTGACGGAACACGACCTCGCGCTCCTCGCCATGGAGTGCCCGCCAGACGCGGATGCGTCGCTCCAGCGTGCGGCGTACACCGCGCGACAAATGCGCATGGCGCCGAAGCATCTCTTCCAGTACTGCCACCGGCCGGATGTCCGGAGCGGACTGCAGCAGCGGAACGACCTCAGCGTCGAATATCTCGGCCAGTGGATCCTCGCGTCGGCGTTCGCGCGGTCCCTTCTTCTGCGATGGTAGCCGTGGATCCTCTTCAATGCGGTAGGCCGTGGCGACGCTGAACCCGGCACGCGCAGCAGCACTGGCCGGCCCGTCCTTGAGTCTGTGCTTCATGTAAAGCCTCATCTGGTGGTCGTTGACGTGTCGGTCCGGGCACCGTGGCCTCCCTGGCATGGAAGGCTCGTTGATACCCGATCCACCGCGACCACCGACAAAGCTCTCCACTGGCGAGAACTTCTCCGGTGCGGCGTGGGGGCAGCGGTTCCGGGCTACGCCCGTTCCCGCTGCCCCCAGGCTACTTCTCTCATCCTGATTGACGCGCTGTTCTCATCTTGATTGCCGCGCGGCAATACGTACAGGACGGTTTTCTCAGACACTCGCAAAGCACAAGCCCCCCGTAAACGTGTTCCTTGTGAACGGCATCAGACTGAGCGGTCAACTGGCCGGCTTTGCCCAGTTTGCAGCGCTATTGGAGTCTGGCCCAGGCGTGCAACTTGTTTTCAAGCATGCAATTTCGACAGTGACGCAGGTCAATGACAACGTCACGGCACGCGGGTTCCGGCGCGGCGGTGAGTCGGGAGGAGCCGAACAACTTGTTAGCTCGCGTCCGATGAGAACTGTCATGACATGCTGCGGTCTGCGCTTGACCTGCGCATGGCGGTATCAACCTTCAACCGTCGACACAATTCGACGCCGTCAATATGCGGCATCATCCAGTCGGCCACAATCAGACCGGGCTCTCGATGGCAGCTACGGCGAGCGCCGCCTGTCCATCCCTGGCCGTGAGCACAAGGTATCCTTCCTGCTCTGCCAGCGCGATTCACCCGTCGTAGAGGTCGCGGCACGGCCCGTCATATCGAACGTCGAGCGACGACCCGTCCTTGAAAACGAGTCGCTTCACGACTCCGGAATCTTGGACTCTCTGAACGGCGTCCCGCTCCACGAAGACGCCCGGGCGTTCGTCGGGTAGAACCAGCTGCATCAACGGACCGTACTTTTGCATGGCGTTGAAGAAGCTGGGCTCCAATGAAGGTTCTATCACACCAAGCCAGTAAACCAGGGCTGCGCCAGGATTTCGGACGTCGCGTGCGAGAAAGCGCAACGTCTTGCGGGTAACCTGGTAGGACGAGGATTCGATATGCGGCACGTCGTGCATGCGGGTCTCCGGCTGGTTGTCCGTACGTTTTGAGAATTGGACCGCATAACGGCCCGTTCATCGCGACGAGCCAAGTGTCGGGCTTGTTACAGCGGCTTGATGTTGGCAGCCTGCTTGCCCTTCGGCCCCTGCTTCACGTCGAAGCTGACCTTCTGATTCTCCTGCAATGATTTGAAGCCGCTGCCCTGAACCTCAGAGAAGTGGGCGAACAGGTCTTCTCCGCCGTCGTCCGGCGTGATAAAGCCGAAGCCCTTGGCATCGTTAAACCACTTTACAGTTCCGGTTGTCATATTCACTCCGCAAAAGTTTAATGTCGCATTCGCATTCGCGTTTGCTGGATTTCCCAGCGCGCCGAATCAGGGGGAAGGCCTCACCACGCTGACACTGTCTTCGCGAGTCACATCGGTCGTCGATGTCACGACCGGCCCAGTATTACGCCATGAGTGTGGGCGCCGCGAAGCCGCTTGCATCTCGTCGTCACCTTGGCGAAAACGCAGGCCGGGACTTCTAGCGGCCTGCGCGGACCACGCGTCCAAAGAGACCTCAACCCATGTGAAGCCCACCGTTGAGCGAAAAATCAGCACCGGTCGCAAAGCCGGACTCATTGCTGGCGAGCCAAGAGACAATTGAAGCAATTTCCGACGCCTCTCCGAGACGGCGCACCGGAATGCCCTGAATGATTGCGTCCAGTACTTCAGGACGCACCGCACGAACCATATCCGTGCCGATGTATCCGGGCGAAACCGTATTCACCGTGATGCCCTTCGTCGCTACCTCCTGCGCAAGCGACATCGTAAAGCCGTGAATGCCTGCCTTCGCAGTGGCGTAGTTGGTCTGGCCAAACTGTCCTTTCTGTCCATTCACGGATGAGATGTTGATGATTCGCCCCCACTCCCTGCTCACCATCTCCTCGATGACCTGCTTGGTGACATTGAAGAGGCTCGTCAGGTTCGTATCAATGACATCGTTCCAGTTCTCCATCGACATCTTCCGGAACGTGCCATCCCGCGTGATGCCGGCGTTATTCACCAGCACATCAATTTCGCCGACGTCCTTCTTCACCCTGGCAAATGCCGCCACCGTAGACTCCCAGTCACCGACATTCCCTTCTGATGCGGTGAACGAAAAGCCAAGCGCCTCCTGCTCCTTCAACCATCTTTCCCGCCGGGCAGAGTTGGGCCCACAACCGGCGACGACCGTGAATCCGTCCTTGAACAACCGCTGAGAAATTTCTGTACCAATTCCACCCATGCCGCCGGTGACATAAGCGATTCGCTTTGACATGTTCTTCCCTCGGTTGTTGCGGTTAAGAATTGAAACTTGAAGTTCGCCTGCAAATATGCGGCTCACGCTGCTTCGCGCGCCCTAGCCTCCCGTGAGTCCGCGCTTTGCCGCTTCCGGGAGGCAGGTTTGCGAGCAGACACAGATACTGGCGGCGCGCTGGGTACCTCTTCTGGCAAACGGCCGCGCTCAATAACGTGCTGGAGCACCTTGCCCGCCAGCGGCTTCTCACGCTGCTCCAGTCTTCTGAGCAGGACGTGTGCAAATGATTTCAGGTCGTCGCGTCCGTACGCGGCCTCGAACTCCAGAATGGTTTCCGAGACCGCAGCGAACATGCTTTCCTCGTACAGCGTGCTCGCGATATGCGAGGCGCCTCGCGACAACTCCATCTCGTACTTACGGAGATGCGGTGCCTGGTCGAATGCCGCATCCTGTTTAACTGCCTTCACCTTGATTCCCTCCGGGTTTGCGGAAGAGACGCCTGCTGTGCCTCATCCGAAATGCGTGCAACTGCATCACTGCGAGTGCGACGCCGACCGGGCTGCGAACTTCAGAACGTACGGGAATCCACGGAGCACAAATTCCCCTGTCCCGCGATTCCCGCGAACTGCGAATCAGGCGACCGGAGGCTGCCCCGTGCAAAGCCAGTGAACATCGAGATGGAGGACGGCGGCGAGGCGCGTACAAGCGTTCAGCGGCGGCACGGTAATTCCGCGTCGCCAATATTGCACGTCATATTCGCTCACACCCAGCCACTTCGCTGCGCGTGCCGAGCTGACGCCAGCTCGTTTTAGTGCCCTGTCAAGGCGTGCGGCCAAGGCCCGCCTCAGGCGGTCGTTCCCGGCACTACGTTCGAGGTGACCGGTACGTTGAGTATGTCGGTTCATTTGTCTAGCTTCTCTCAGATTATATTTTTTGCAATTCAGCACCGGTTCTTTTCGTGCCGGCCGAATCTACATATTTGTCTTGACGGCCTCATGACGCCATGTTGCTTTCTCGCCGGCACGCCGGTTGGCGTTAATAGTTGCGAGAACAACTATTCCTTCGCGTGTGCAGTGGCGCCAACCCATAAGTAAATGTTCACGTTGCCGTTACACACATACGACAAAAAGGTCGTCCAAGCCATCCGGACAGGCACAATCCTGGCTTGCGTTTAGCTCGGCCTTGAGGTGAGCGCATCTGACAGCCAAGCAATCCCTAGGCGGCCAGGAGAGTGCTCGCATCACCACAACCTTGAGCATCTTCAATCACTTGCAAAAGTGCCTCGAGGGAGAACGGCTTCTGCAGACAGACATCGAAAAGCCGCGTGAGCCCGCCGTCGTCACTGTCTCCAGTCATGGAGACAATGAAGGGCCGGTCCGCGAAAGGCGTATTGACAATCGACCGTGCGACGGCACTTCCTTTGATTCCGGGCAGGTTCTCGTCAAGCAGGACCAGTTCGAAAGCGCGGCAGCCAAGCAGCGAGAGCGCGCTTTCTCCGTCTTCCACCAGGGTGGTGCGGTGACCGTAGCAGTCCAGCAGGAAAGCCAGACTGTCCGCGACCACGTCATTATCTTCGACGACCAGCACGTCCATTCAATGTCTCCTTAATGCAAAACATCGGGTTAACATTGATTCGTATTATTATATTATCGCAACGATTTCGGATGGCTTACGTATGTTAAATGGTTATGCGCCACTCCACTAGGTGTTTAGGTTAAAAATAGCAGCACGAACGTCCGTGAGTTTGGCGACGGCCCGCCCAAATTCTTATGTATGTACGCTGACGTACCTCGGTAAGCAGCACTGTTTAGCCGCATGATAGAAACTTCGCGCGACGAACCGTCTGTTTCCGCTGCAACCGGTATCTTCCGGCTTTCCTCGCACGGGCGGACGGTGGGATGCGTTATTCAGGAAAAGTCGTGCGCCTTACGCGATGTATGGCGACACCGCTCCGGTGTCAGGCAGGAGCCGCAAAGAAATTTGAAAAGCGCTAGCGACATGCCGTATCAGACAGAAAGGCAAGGAGCGCAGACACCTTCACTTCGTCATCGATTCCAGGCCAGAACCATTGCAAACGGTCCATCGAGATAGCAAATTGTTCGCGCTCAGCTGGCGTTGCTGTCGCCAAAAAGTAGAAACCAGTTCAATGGGAATCGGACAGCCCGACCGTCGACAGGTCCAGAAGCAAATGCGTGCTGTCGAAACGCACGTCAACTGCTGCACCGCGCATGCTTACCTCTCAGCTGGGGGACAGGTTACAAGACAGGTCGTAGCTCGGCGGCGTTGAAGAAAGAGCGTCCGACGACGCGAGTCAGCACTACCTGAATTGCCGACCGCCTGAAGCTTTGACGTTAAGCAAGGCCCGAAGGGTAAGCAGGCGGCAAAAATCTATCCCAGCCGACACCTCAGCGCAACTCGCTGACACGCAAAAGAATGGTCCGCCCCAGCGGACCATTCTTTCTTCAGCTATGTGCCGTGACACGGTCTCCTTGCGTCTGTTGGTCTCGGCGAGCCTGGTAACAGACGTGGGCGGACATGACGTGCGCCCGAACGACCGACCAGCGCACACGAGAGCTGGGCTTGTCCGGTAGCGGCCGGGTCCAAGTGTGTGGCCAAGCGCGTTAGCTCGCCGCGCCGTGCGACCACGGGTTCAACGTTCCTTCAAATTATTGCTTCGCCGCCTTCGCCGCTTTTGCTGCTTTCTTGACTACCTCGTCAGCCGCTTCGGTCACCTCCGATGCGGCTTTTGTTGCGGCGTCCAGGTTACTTTGCGCGACTTCGACTGCCTGCTTCGTGGCCTTTTGCACGCTTTCCTGAGCGGTGTCGGCCAGCGTGACGACTTGTTTCAGAAATGCGATTGTGGCTTCAGAGCCGACCGGGGCG
Source organism: Paraburkholderia rhynchosiae (assembly GCF_002879865.1). GTDB lineage: Bacteria > Pseudomonadota > Gammaproteobacteria > Burkholderiales > Burkholderiaceae > Paraburkholderia > Paraburkholderia rhynchosiae. Next base: position 6,215 of record NZ_PNXY01000064.1, on the reverse strand, counting down.
TTTTGCGCGAGATTCTCGACGAACGATTGAACCTGGCGGCTGACCCCTGAATCTGGATACGGCGAAAACGACGCTTGCCGACTGGCACCAACACGAGCAGGCCGAACAGATGCCGACATTCGGGTAAGTTTTCCGACGGATGTACGTCTGCGAGCGTTGTCATCGCGCTGCTACTTCACCCGAAGAAAGCGGGGAGTGACTTCTGGCCACGTACGGGATAGGGAAACGGCATCCGGGTCGATTACACCGGACATTTAAAGCGTTAATTCAAAGCGGGGAAGACGCGCCGCAAGGGCATTAGGTGCAGTGAAGTTCAGGCGACCGACATGCCAGCCCGTTTGATGGGTGTTCGACTGCAAGCATCAACATCGAAGTCGTGTCACACCTTCGTAGCTGAAGTCCCTAGGTTTGGTCAGGATGAGTTACACGGAGCATTGCATGTCATGAATCGTCGTCTGAATCTAGATGTCCATCTGCAAGGCACTCTCAAACACAACGGTTCGAGGCGGGCCTTCGCAACGCGACTGGACATGACCATCAAGCGCGCCAAGGTGACCTCCGGTCGGGTGGCCAGGTCACTCGGCGTACCGGAACACGAGGTGACCCTTTGGCGCGCCGGAGTTACCGTTCCGAAGAGCACGGATTGTGCACGCCTGTCTGAACTTCTCGACGTGGACGTCGTCTGGCTATGCGCAGGTCAAGCGTAAGCGACAGCATGTCATGGCAGTTCTCACCGGACACGGCCTCGCACGCGGTGCGGCCTGTCGCCACTCACCGGCACCTCGGTCGGGTACGTGCCTGACTTCTGCCATTGGCCGGCAGCACGGTCGAAATGGCATGCTTGAAGACAAGTCGCGCACCCGGAACAGACTCGAGCAAAACCGCAAACTGGTCAAAGGCGGCCAGTTGACCGCTCAGTCTGATGCCGTTCACGAGGAACACGTTTACGGTGGTCTTGTCGTTCAAGTCGAAGCAATTGGCGTCCGAGTCATGCGTGATGACGCCACCGCGCGCTTCGCATTGACTTCCAATCTCCGTGCTGAGTGGCGGATTATGCTTCTTCGACAGGCGCTCTTGCTCGACTCCACCTTGAACGCAGAATGCTTGACGCACCGGCGCCGTGGCGGCAAAGAGACAGACCATCTCCTGGACTGGTTTGACATTCGCAGCTTGCTTGCCCTTCGGCCCTATCTTCACGTCGAAGCTGACCTTCTGATTCTCTTGCGGCGACTTGAACCCTTCTGCGCTGATTTCCGAAAAATGAGCGAAAAGGTCTTCACCCCTGCCATCCGGCGTGATGAAACCCAAACCCTTCGCAGCATTGAACCACTTTACGGTACCTGTTGCCATCATTGTGTCCAAAATCGAAAAGCCTGGCGGCTTCAGGTATCGCCGGTACAAGGACCTATCGCTGTGACTTCGAACATTGCCGAACGACCAAGCGTACAAGACGATTTTTTGCAGATGCTCTCGGCGTGGGTCTGTCTGCTCTCGCATCGACGCTTTCACCTTCCGCTGTGAAACTGGCACGCGGAGCAACTTCACGAGTAGCTATGGCGCATTGAGCGCGCCCTCGTGAGGTTATGCCGCTGCTTAAAATTGAAAATCTCGCGCACTTGCCTAATATCACTGGAGTCAGTCTCCTGGCACTGGCGACGTTGTTCCATTTGCTTTTCTCGCCAGGTCCGAAAGGAGAAAAGACATGGATACAACCCGTGAGTTGAGCGCCATCGGTAAGACAATACAGGATTATTTCGACGGAATGCATCTCGGCGATACCAAGCTGCTTCGGATGGCGTTTCATCCCCACGCGTATCTGTTCGGATACTACCAGGGTCCGTTTTCCCGCTTTTCGCTAGAGGAGTGGATGGAGGAAGTCGAAAGCACACCGAAACCCGCCGAGAGCGGCGAAGCTTTTGACATGCGCATTGTCTCAACCGACGTCACCGGCCGCGTCGCAATGACGAAGGTGGTGGTTCTTTACGAGGGTTTGAGATTTACGGACTATTTAACGCTGATTAAGTTTGAAGACGACTGGAAAATCATCAATAAGGCATACCATCACGAGTGAGTCCGGTGGCATCAAGACCGGGATTTCTCATTTGACAACGAGGTCTAGCTGTCGCATACGAAGAAGGGGACCAGGTTCGTTCCTCCGTGTGACGTCGACAATGGCGACAAAGTGGGAGACTCGAATGCTGCTCGCCTTTTTCGAGGCGGTCATCGAAGGAGCGGGTGCGAGCCGCTCGCATCCGAGACAGTAATGCGTTCGTACGCCGGGGAAATTTATATCGGTCTGCCGTTCGACGAGATCGACGCCCGGTATCACAAGCTTCAGGCGTTTCTCGATTATCCGGATGGTACAGCGCGCTTTGACGACGTCAGACTGTTCATCGTCACTCTGCAGCTTGCCTTGGACAACGCGCACCACGACGAAACTGGGTTTTGGGACCGCTGGGCCGACAACTATAATCGGCAAATCCCCTTTTCCGAAACGACCGCGACCCATGCTCGAGGACTCTTCGAGGCAGAGCACATCGGCGACCTGACGGACGACGAGCTGCGGAACAACCAGCCCCCGATACTGCTGGGTCGAAGGCGACTACCTCAAGTGCAATGGCCCGGAAGACGGTGACTGCGGTGACGGCGAGGATTTCCACGATTAAGCCTGCTGGCGCGGCCAGTAGTTGCCGCAGATGTTGTTAATCTCGATCCATGCGGCCTCGCCACGCGCGCGCCGCGTTGCTTGCACCATCTCCCGAAAAGCGATGGGCCAAGCGTCTGCTTGTGCGGCTGCAGCCCCTGTCAGGCGTCGACTTCATCCTCGGCCGGGAACGTGTCACGCAGGCGTAGCCAAAGCGCGTCACGCTCTGCCTCGCATGGTCCTTGACGTAGCAGAACGCAATTGCCTCGACGGCGCACGTTCTGGTCACTTCGTAGCCGAACGTGTTCCGTGCCCAGGCCAACGCAGGCTCAGCGTGCTCATCATCGACGCGATGAACGCCACCGAACCGACAACAGCAGGATGGAGGATGGCAGTAGCCCAAGCTACCCCAGAGAGGATGTCTTATGCAAGCGTCTGCCGCTCACATGGTTAAGCGCCTTTGTGGGAATCGGCGCGTCATTTCCGCAACGGATACCCGTAGCGCTGGCCAGAATCATGGCCACGGCTACACCTGCAACCAGGGGGTGAATGCGGCCAAGCGATTCGCTATAACGGAAAACGTGACGCCATCCACCCAAGGACCTGCCGGGCAGTGTCATCGCTGACGACAACGGAATAATTATTCGCTGAAGGCTTCGTGTTCGAGTTGTTCGCGAGAAACGTGGCGCACGTCCTTGCCCTTGACGACGTAGATGATGATTTCCGCTATGTTCGTCGCATGGTCGCCGATGCGTTCAACGGCCTTCGCGATGAAAAGGTGGTCCAGCGCAATGGCGACCACTCGCGGGTCGTCCATCGTGGAAGTCACCAACTTCTGTATGACCGCACGAAATTGTTCATCGATGGCGTCATCGTCGCGGACGATTTGTGCGGCGGAAACTGTATTGAGGCGCGCGAACGCATCAAGCGCACGGCGGAGAATAGTTATGGCCATCTCACCGGATAGCGCGATTTCCGTGATATTGATGGCCAGTGCATTGGGGTCTTCTGCAATTCGTCGGGTCCGCTTCGCGACCTTCCGCGCTTCATCCCCAGCACGCTTCGAGGTTCGTGACGGTCTTCGATATGGCCATCAGCAGACGCAGGTCGCGTGCAGCCGGCTGGTACCGCGCGATGATATTGATGCACTTTTCATCGACTTCCGCTTCGAGGGCATTGAGTCGACGCTCGTCTATGATGATTCTGACGACCAGGTCCAAATCGAGGTGGTCCAGCGCGTGCATCGCATTGACGACTTGCGATTCAACGATGCCGCCCATCTCAAAGACCTTGGACAATATCCCTTTGATGTCGGCGTCGAATCGACTGGAAAGGTTGTTATCCGTCATCGGAACTCCTGTCAGCCGACAAAGCTGTTTTGTAGTTGCCCCTCGGTTTCATGCCCACTGCAGCACGGAAGGTACGGTGGCACAAGCTCCACGAAACGTGCGCATGCATCCAGCGCAGCGGCGAGACCCGGGCTGCAGGGGTGCCCGTTCGGAGCATGTGCAGCTATGAGTTTGCTGGCCGACCGGTCTTGACGGTTTCGACTGCAGAAACAGCTGCCAGGAGACTCTCGGGGGTGGGAGCTGAATCCAGTAGAAGCAGGCCAGCGCGAAGAAGCTCACTTTTTTTCACCGAGACGCCTGCGTCAAGACACTTCTGTTTCAGCGCCCCGATTTTCTCGTAGTCGGACTTCGGCATCGTGAAGCTGTCGCGCACGACCTTCTCCTTCTTCGCGCGTTCCGCTTTCACTTCTGTTCCTGGACTGAACTGTGCGGTTTCAACGGGTCTCGCACGCTTCTGTTTGTCGGCCTCCGTCGGGGCCGGCTGGGCATCTCGTGCTGCAGCCGCGCTCTTCTCATCCGCCGGCTTCTCATCGGCTTTTGCATGGCCATTGGCATTCTTCGGAAAGTGAAAGGCCTTCTTCGTCGGTTTCCTGACGCTGGCTTGACTCATGACTATCTCCAGACACCCGATGATGCGATCGACGGCGACGACCGAACGCGCACCATGCTGTTCGGTATGCCATGTCGCTTAAAATTCCGCGCCCAGTCGATCCATCGCTGCACCCACTCGTCACCGGCAACTATCGTCTGGCGACGCCAGCAATCGAGGCATTCTACGAGCTCGTCACGCGCTGCCTGCGCTACCGCATCATGGGCGCGCTCATCTATGGGCCATCGCGGGTTGGTAAAACGCGGGCCATTGAAACCGTTCGGCTCACCTGAAGATAACAACCTATCATGCGCAATGCGAACACAAGCCACGGCATGCTGAGGGGCCCTTCTTCGCGACTCTGCTGGAGTCCGTAGGCGATCACGCACCCAACGCCGGCACCAGTTCGGCCAAACGTTCGCGCCTGTCATTGCGTATTCGCGAGGCCGCTGCGCGCTCGGGAAGCAGTGCTGTGCTCATGTTCCTCGACGAGGCCCAGAGGTTCAATGAAAATGAATACGAGTGGCTTCGAGACGTGCATGACGTGCTTGATCGCCAGCAGATCAAGCTCTTCACGTTTCTCGTCCGGCAGGAAGAACTACTCGCGCAGAAGACCGCATTGCAGCTTGCGGGCAAGACGCAGATCGTCGCGCGCCTCATGGTCGACGAACTCGCGTTCTATGGCAGCCGCAATGCCCACGACGTCGCGACATGCCTGAATGGTTACGATCAGACGGCCTACCCCGAAGGGACGCCCTGGAGCTTCACACGCTTTACGTGCCCGAGGCGTTTGACGCCGGCTATCGCCCGGTGAGCGACGCCCGCCAGCTGTGGCAGACGTTCGAGGCTGAACATCACTGGCGCAGGCGAATTTCCACAGAATCGAGACGAGCGATTCGCCCGCCAGGAGCCACTCGGTCCTGAACCCCCTTACCGGCGGCCTTCCAGACTGCCATTCGTCGAATGTCAGAATTGGGAAGCGAACTGCCATGAGTGTTTCGCCGGTACGCTGTTGCGAGCACGCGTCCGGTTGCATGGCGGGACTGGATATAGCCGCAATGATGAACAGCGTGGGTCCACAAAGCCGGCTCCGGGCAGTAACCCGGCGCATGCTTCGTTTTACATCAGCGTGATTTCGTCCATGACGCTCGCCGCTATCTGCGACCGAACTGCTTATCGTAGTACGGCCGCTGGGACGGGGCTGCCCATGTCACTATGTCGTAGCCTGAGCGTTTTGCGGCTCATGGTCGGGTGCCGGCTTTGACTGCCTGAATCCATCGTGGCCCAACCCAGAACGATCACCATGAGCATGCGCGAACCGGATCGGCTTAAGGTCACCCAGGCGCCCATCAGCCTTTCTTCGTCACCGGCCGTACGTAGCCCGTCTTGCTGGTTTGCGTCTTGTCGTTCAGGACCAGCGCGTCGGCTTCGACGTCCTTCCAGACGGTCGTGCCCGCCGCGATCGTCGCGCCGCGCTTCACTCGCACCGGCGCAACCAGTTGCGTGTCCGACCCGACGAACACGTCATCTTCGATGATTGTGCGAAATTTGTTCGCACCGTCATAGTTGCACGTGATGGTGCCCGCGCCGATGTTCACTCGCGCGCCGATATCCGAGTCGCCGATGTAGGTGA
>NZ_PNXY01000063.1 GCF_002879865.1 Paraburkholderia rhynchosiae | reverse complement strand
CTGCCGAGCCACGCCCACAGCCAACGCCACCTCGGCGCAGCCCTTGCCCGCCAGCAGCAGCCGACCCGCCTTCAATCGCTTCTTTGCTGCTTCGCTCAATCGCCTTTGCGCCATGCCAACTTGTCTCGAGATCGCCCTGGAGACATAACGCTTGAGACGCTCAACGGTTGTCATGATTTACGGAAATATCAATAATTCGCGTTGGTTCCAGGATAGCTGAACGGGGCGTCAATGCCAGGACTTTTGCAGACCTTCCTTAACACCGCCTCAAGCTGTTTACAAGCGCTATCCCCGCGCAGATGTGGGTAATCCTGAGGGTTAAAAGAGAGGGGATGCCAGCCGCACCCCCGGATAACGAACAGGAGACGGAAGTGAAACATCTGGTTGCTTGCCTGCCATTGGCGGCATGCGCGCTAGCGCACGCGCAAAGTAGTGTGACGCTATACGGGGCGGTAGATAGCGCGCTCACCTATACCAATAATCAGGGCGGCAAGTCGGCCGTGCAAACCTATAGTGGCGGGCGCGCCGGCGACAAGTTCGGCATGCGTGGCGTGGAGGATCTGGGTTCGAACCTCAAGGCGATTTTCGTGCTCGAGGCGGGCTTCAGTATCCAGACAGGAGCCTTCCAGCCCGCCAATACACTCTTTGGCAGACAGGCATTCGTGGGCCTGAGCGGCGATTGGGGGAATGTCTACCTGGGCCGGCAGTACTCCATGACCAACGACTACTTTGTGCCGTTAAGCACCAGCTTTCTGTTCGCGGGCGGTCTCGGCGCCACGCTCGGCGATATCGACGGGTCGTGGAATTACAACAAGATCAGCAACGTGATCAAGTACGAAAGCCCCGTCTATCGTGGCTTCAACTACAGTGCGATGTTGAGCCTTGGCGGCACGCCCGGTGATTTTTCCCACGACAGGACCTATGGCGTCGGTGCGCAATATGCGAACGGCGGCCTCACGCTGGCGGGCGCGTACATGAATATGCGAACGCCGGCGACCTCGATTTTTGGTGCAGGTAGCTCGCCCGTGGCGGGCGCGGCCTTTACCAATCCGGTCACCGATCCGATCTTCCAGAACTATGTGACTGCAACCAGCCAGCAGGTGCTTGGAGGCGGCGCGAAATACGTATATGGCCGTTCTCAGTTGTCGTTTCTATATTCGAATGTGCGTTTTCTCGACATTGTCGGGACGGCGTCGAATCGCACGGCGCCCGCGAACGCCGCGTTCAATAACTACCAGTTGAACTACGCGTTCAATTTCACGCCCGCCACAATGGGCGGCGTGGCATGGCAGTACAGTGCATCGCCGGGCGGTCACTACAACTCGCTCGAAGCCGGCACAGCCTATCTCTTCTCTAAGTCCACCTACGTGTACGGCATGACCATCTGGCAACACGCGAGTGGCGTCGATTCGACCGGGAAACAGGCTGTCGCGAATCTGTTCGGATTGTCACCGTCGAGCAACTCGAATCAGGTGGCACTGCGAGTGGGCCTCAGGAAGCTCTTCTAAGAGGCCGGTGTCGATGCGCCTAACCAGGCGCGCAAAACAGGATGTGAGCAGGAGACATGCAGCATGAAGCAGAATGATTTGATAGATGTGCAGGAGTTTGTCGACACACAGCCGCTCAGCCGCTTTCAGTGGCTGGTGATCGTGCTTTGCTTCCTGACGGTGGCGATCGACGGTATCGATATCGGGCTCGCCGCTTATATCGCGCCGTCGGTGCGCGCGGAGTGGGGGCTGACGGTCAATCAGCTTTCGCCGATTTTCCTGTTCGGCCTGATCGGCATGATGGCCGGCTCGCTGATCTTCGGCCCGCTCGCTGACCGCTATGGAAGACGGCCGGTGATGCTCGCATCGGTCGCATTTTTTGGCTTCGCGACGTTGTTCAGCCTACTCGCCACCAACGTGACAGAGCTGGCGTTGCTGCGATTCGTCGCCGGCGTCGGCATTGGTGGCGCCACGCCGACCGCGGTCACGCTGACGGCGGAATATGCACCCGCGCGCCGTCGCCTGACCATCATCACGATCATGCTGTGCGGCAATTCGCTCGGCTCCGCGTTCGGCGGGGTGGTGGCCTCGCAGGTGATCTCGCGCTTCGGGTGGCACGCTATGTTGATCGTCGGCGGGGTGACGCCTTTGTTGCTGCTGCCGGTGTTGCGGTTGTGGCTGCCAGAGTCGATGCGCTTTCTCGCACTGCGCCGTCCGGACCGGCAAGCGGACCTGCGTGCTTTCGGCCAACGCATCGCGGCGACCCCGGTGAAGGCGGATAGCCACTTTGTCGCGCGAGAACCGGAACGGCTGCGCTCGGCGGTCCGTGAACTGCTGGTGGCACCTTATCGCCGTGGCACGCTTCTGCTGTGGACGACTTTCTTCATGGGCCTGTCGGTGCTGTATCTGATGTCGAGCTGGCTGCCGACCATCATCACCCATTCCGGGGGCACCATGAAGACGGCCGCGCTGACCACTGCGCTGTGGTCCGTCGGCGGCACATGCGGAGGTTTACTGCTCGGCCGCGTCATGGATCTGGCGACGCCGCACCGGGTGCTGGGCTGCGCGTACTGTCTTGCCGGAGCCGTGATCTACCTGGTCGGGCAGACCTACACGACACCCGGGGTGCTCGGCCCGATTGTTTTTCTCGCGGGCCTTTGCATCAGCGGTTCGCAGGTCGGCATCAACGGTCTGGCGGCGACTCACTATCCCACCACCAGCCGTGCGACAGGTGTGGCCTGGGCGACCGGGATCGGCCGGTTCGGCTCGATGCTCGGCTCGGTGATGGGGGGATTCCTGCTGTCGTCGGGCTTGGGCTATGAGACTTTGTTCATGCTGGTCGCGGTGCCCGCGCTGGTTGCCGCGCTGTGCATGTTCAGCATGCCCGCAGCCGCGCCGCGCGCGCTGCACGCACGCCCATCCTGAAGCGTTTTCGATTAACTGGAGTGTTGCATCATGGCCATTTCCGGTTCCGCGTTTCTCGCGCTATGGAACGACGTCAGCGCTGAGTCCGACACGGAATACAACCGTTGGCATACGGACGAACACGTGCCCGAGCGGGTCGGCATTGCCGGCTTCATCGCCGGCCGCCGCTACCGGTCGTCGGCGCCGGGGCAGCACCGTTACTTCACGCTGTACGAGACCGAAACATCGGCGGTATTCGATTCGGCTGCCTACCTCGACGTGATTGAGCGGCCCACCGCGTGGTCGGCGTCGATGCGCCCGCTGCTGAAAAACGTGGTGCGTGCGACGTGCGACACCGTCGCGTCCGCAGGCAGCGTGCCAGGACAGGCCATCGCGTGCGTCCGTATCAGCGCGGCCGAACAGTTCGATGGACGGGCACTGACCGATGCGTGCATGGCGTTGGCGGGCGTGAGCTCGGCGCATCTGGGGCAGGTCAGATCATCGGTGCCGGACGTATTCGAGAAATGGTCGAATGCCGACGAACCGACTCACGTGCTGCTGGTGGAAGGCGTCGACGAGGCGACGTTGAGGGCGCACGAGTCGGCGCTCGGCGAGTTCGCGCTTCGGTTTGCCGGAGCCGCGCGGCCAGCCATCGTCGACGTCTACGAACTCGTCTTCGGCATCAGGCATTCGCAGGTGGATGCGTCGTTGCTGCGATCCGTACCGGCCTCCGGTTCGCCGCTTTGAACCCGATACTGCAGTCAGGAGCAACTCATGCAAGCATTGCAAAAAACTGCCGCCACATTCGGCCTCGAACTTCGTGAGATAGCGCCGCCGCAAGCGCCCGCCGCAGGCGAAGTGATCGTCGATGTGGTCGCCGCCGGCATCTGTGGCAGCGACGTCCATATTTACGACTGGTCGGGCGGCTACGACTTTCTGAAGCAGGCGTTTCCGGTCACGATCGGTCACGAGTTTGCCGGCAGGATCGCGAGTGTAGGCGAGGGCGTCGTCGATCTTCAGGCGGGGCAGCCGGTCGTTGTGATTCCGTCGGTCGAGTGCGGCGTATGCCGCTTTTGTACGGCAGGGCGACTCGACGAATGCCGCGACCGTCGCGGCATCGGCATGTTGCGCGACGGCGGCTTTGCACGGTCCGTGCGTGTGCCGGCGATCAACTGCCTCGCGTTGCCCAGCGATCTCGATCTCGGGATCGCGGCGCTATGCGAACCGTTGTCGATCGGATTGAGCGCGGTGAACGCCGCCGACGTCAAACGCGGTGACAAGGTTCTCGTGATGGGACCCGGTACCATCGGGCAGGGCATCGCGTTGCTTGCAAAAGCGCGCGACGCGGACGTGGTGGTGGCTGGCTATGACGACACGGACCGGCTCAATGGGGTGCGGGCGCTTGGCATCGGCAAGACGCTCGATCTGAAAGAGCGGCCGCTGTCCGATGCGAAGCAGCTCAGTGGCGCGGACGAGTTCGATATCGTCATCGAGGCGACCGGTGTGCCGTCCACGGTGCAGGCTGGTCTCGATCTCTTGCGGCCTTCGGGCGTGATGGTGATCTGCGGCATTCACAGCGCGCCCGTCAGTTTCGATGCGGCTAAACTCGTGCGCAACCGTCATCAGATTCGCGGGACCTACCGTGCTTCTCGCGCCACATGGGCGCAAGTGCGTGATTTTGTCGTCGAGCATCATGCCGCGCTGGTGCCGATGGTCACGCATCGGTTGCCGCTTGCCGATGCGCTGGAGGGCTTCGAAATGGCGCGCAACAAGATCGGCTCGAAGATTTTGCTGATGCCGTGACGGTGGCGCGGCGTTGCCGGGATGCTTAACAGGAGGATGGATGCCACGCCATACCGCTTCGTGCCATTGCGGCGCGGTCAAGTTTGCCTTTGACGCGCAGATTGACGAACTCGTGATCTGCAATTGCTCGTTATGCGCGAAGCGGCATGCGGTGATGGCGAACGTGCCGCGCGACAGTGTGCAGATTCTGGAAGGGAACGGTGCGTTAAGCTCATATCGATGGAGCACTGGACAAGCCTGTCAATACTTTCCTTGCTTGCCGAAGTCATGCGACAGCAGGCAACGGGATCGAACATCCATTGCGGCACCTCCAGCAAGCCCGCCGTGTGGAACGGCTCTCGCGCACAACGCAGGATTGACTCGCCGTTCTTCCTTTCTATCGTGGTGAAAATCCATACCGTGTGCCCGTACCACGGATGCCAACGATACAGAACTTCCCTTGACTCGCTGATATGGGCGTTGTGTTGCCGGCTTGTACAATCACGGCCGTCTTCACTCGACGTTGGGCTACGTCAGCCCGATGCAGTTCGAGCGGGACTGGTACGCCGCCCAGAACCAACGGGTGGCATAATCTCCGCTCAGTTAAGGGATCCGAAATTCGCGGGCAACGTCAGCTCACCAGGATATATGGATTCCATGATCCACGGCCTTCCATGTATCGGTGCTGGCGCGTCACCAGGTAGCGCGATCTCTTCATGACATACGAAGGGAAAGCACTGGCGCGTTCAAATCGCACGTTCCACAGTTTCTGCGACATCCCATGGATAGTCCACCTGATAGCGAGAGATGCGCAAATCTCCAATCTCTTGCTTGACCCGCAGATGCTCCGGATGAGTCGCATAGTTTTCCAGCGCCTGTTGGTCGGCGAACTCAGTGTAGAGCACCACGTCGCAAGCGTAATCGACCCCACTTGTGTCTAACCCGACTTCCAGACTTGTGAGCCCCGGAATGACTCCGATCAGCGTCTCGAACCGGCTTTTAACGAAGAGAGCTGACACACGCTTTTTATCGGCGGTTTCGCCGCGAATGTTCCACATGACGATGTGTTTGATCATTTTGATCCGAATACCTGTTGATCGAGAAAGTAGCCGCCCATCGCGCCCGCGCGGAGAGAGCCCATCCACACCTGCATATCTATCGGCAAGAGCGGCTCTTGCGGCGCTGCGCAACGATGCGAGCGCCGCTTCCATCGCAGACTCAGCTACTTGACAGTCACCCAGCTGCGTTCCTTCGAGGACCGCAGCGCCGCATCAATGACGTTTTGAATTGCGTAGGCCTCGAGGAATTCGGGGCCGTTGCGCGCTCCGCCAGCAATGGCCGTCAGGAATTCGGCCATTTCAATGGTCTTCAGATCGTTGAAGCCAAGTTGATGACCTGCTGTCGGACAAAAATTAGCGTACGGCGGATGCTGAGGACCGGTTTCGATACGCGAGAATCCGGCTTCTCGCGCGGGGTCACCGGCACGGTAGTAGAGGAGTTCATTCAGATGCTCTTGCGTGAACGCCAACGACCCCTTGGTGCCGCTGACCTCGAATCCGAGTTGCATCTTTCTACCCGTCGCCAACCAGTTGGCTTCAATGCTCCCGCTAAAGCCGCCATCAAAACGCACAATCATTCGCGCGACGTCATCCACCATCACTTTGCGTGGGGTGCCGTCAGCATCTGGACGCGTCTTGAGGACTGTTTCCAGATCGGCGCTGATCTCCACTATGTTTCCCAAAAGAAATCGGGCAATGCCTATGATGTGGCTGCCGATCTCTTGGATCGCTCCGCCTTCTCCGCCGCTGCCATCGACGCGCCAGTCGAAGAGAATCTTCGGATCGGCCATATAGTCTTCGGCGTGAACACCGCGGAAGCTCGTGATTTCGCCGAGTTCACCGTCAGCGATCATCTGTTTGGCCAGTTTCAAAAGAGGGTTCTTGATGTAGTTATAGCCAACTTGCGTCATCACGCCAGCGCTGTTCGCCGCATCAAGCATCGCCTTTGCGTCGATCGCGGTAGGTGCCAGCGGCTTCTCGCAATGGATGTGCTTGCCGGCCTGAGCCGCCGCCACGGCCATCTCCCGGTGCATGACGTTGGGCGTTGTAATGGAAATAATCTTGATCTCTGGGTCCACGATCAAAGACTTCCAGTCCGAAGTGTGGCGTTCAAACCCGAATTGAACAGCGGTGCGTTTAGCTGCTTCGCCGTTAATATCAGCTACGCCGACCAGTTTCGGCTGCAACGCCAAGTCTGGATACGCCGAGAATACGGCGTTATAAGCCCGTGCGTGTGCCTTACCCATGAAGCCCGTGCCGATGACACCAATACCAATTTGTTCCATTTTGGGTTCCTCAGTTTCAAAGTAACGGTCTAATTCAATTAGCCGGCTAACGAGTCTTGGTGCTGAGCAAAGCCGCTCGCCGATGAGATGTAGGTCCGTCAATCAGGCTGCAACGAGGGGGATCAACTTGAGGACGATCGCTCGGGCAGCCAGTGGACGTCAAACGCGCTTGCTTCGTTGACGGTATTGGTCTACCACCACGGCGGCCACGATGATTAGCCCTTTGACGATTTCCTGATAGTAGGCGTCAATGCGGATGAACGTGAATCCAGAAGTCATGACGCCCAGAATTAACACGCCAATGACTGTGCCTGTGATACGCCCAATGCCACCAGCCAGAGACACACCGCCGATCACTGCCGCAGCAATCGCATCCAATTCATAGGACACCCCCATTCCGGCCTGTCCTGTGGCAGCTCGTGCCGACGTCACGATCCCCGCCAATCCCGCGAGCATGCCTGCGATCGAATAGACAACAATCAGGTGCCGCGTCACGTTGATGCCCGAGACCCGCGCTGCCTGTCTGTTAGCGCCAATCGCATAAGTGAACTTTCCGTATCGTGTGTATCGGAGCGCGATGTGAAAGACCGCAGCAACCACGACAAAGATGACTACAGGCACGACACCGGATCCAATCCAGGCAAAGTCATCAGTCAGCATGCTGATAGGTTGGCCGTGGGTGTACCACTTCGCTACGCCTCGTGCCGATACCATCATGCCCAGGGTCGCAATGAACGGAGGAATGCCGCCGAAGGTAATTAAACCGCCGTTAATCAGGCCGCAGACAGTGCCAACCAGCAAACCTGCGAGGATTGGCCAAATCAGGGGCAAACCGGTCAGCGCGGGAAAGACAGCGCGCGCATACCCTGATTCCTGGGCGAGGCTCGCGGTGACCATCGCGGCGACGGCGACAATGGAGCCGGACGACAGATCGATACCCCCGGTGATGATGACCTGTGTGACGCCGATAGCAATGACGCCAATCACCGACATTTGCAAGATCATCACCGTAAGCCGATCTGCGTTGAACAAGAAACTTTGTCCGACAATTATCCAGCCAAGCGCCTCGAAGAGTAGTCCGATGCCGACGAGTACCAGCAAAATGCCTGACTCAGGGGGCCATCTCCGTTTGGGCGTGGTTGACGGGAGGGGATGCTGCAACGTCTTGGGGAATGCCATGATGCGTCTCCTAAACTCCTACTTTTAGACCGGGGCGTTACTGCGATGCCAAGTCCATGATGGTGACTTGATCAGCGTCCTTACGATCAACAATGCCGGTCTGATGGCCCTGGTGCATGACCACGACCCGGTCGCTCATGCCGAGCACTTCAGGTAGCTCAGATGAGATCATCAGAACTGCAACGCCTTCGCCCGCCAGTTTGCTAATGAGGCGATGAATTTCGGCTTTCGCGCCAACGTCGATACCGCGTGTCGGTTCGTCCAGAATCAGGATTTTCGGTCTTGTCAGCAGCCATCGGCCGATCAGTGCCTTCTGTTGATTGCCTCCCGAGAGATTCTGGATCGGCTCGTGCAGATTCGGGGTCTTGACCCGCAGGGTCTTGCTCAATGCGTCGCAATCCTTCATGAGCCGCTTCCCCTGCACGAATCCAAACTTCACGTAGTTGCTGCTCAACACCGCCGTATCCATGTTTGCGAGGATACCGAGAGTCAAGAAGCAGCCAGTCTCCTTGCGGTCTTCCGTCAGGAAGGCCATTCCGTTTTTCATTGCAGTGGCTGGACTGTCGATGACGACAGGCGTCCCGCGTATTGCCATCGATCCAGACGTTGCGGGGACTACGCCGAAGAT
The DNA here is from genome assembly GCF_002879865.1 of Paraburkholderia rhynchosiae. GTDB lineage: Bacteria > Pseudomonadota > Gammaproteobacteria > Burkholderiales > Burkholderiaceae > Paraburkholderia > Paraburkholderia rhynchosiae. The sequence continues at coordinate 11,419 of NZ_PNXY01000063.1, read as the reverse complement.
CGCTTCAGCGACGTTGCTTCGCCCCGACCCGACCAACCCGGCGAGGCCTAGAATTTCCCCGGCACGCAGGTCGAAGTTGATGCCGCTAAATACGCCTTCGACAGCCAGGTCTTTAATCGAAAGGACTATGTCACCGATCGGAACTTCTTCCTTCGGAAACATCTGTGTGATTTCCCGACCCACCATCATTTTGATGATGTCGTCCCGCGTCACTTCGCTCGATAGCTTGGTTTCGATATAGCGGCCATCGCGAAATACCGATACTTCGTCAGCGATTTCGAAAAGCTCGTTCATCTTGTGTGTGATGTAGACGATGCCCTTGCCCTGCGCTTTCAAGTCACGGATGATGCGAAACAGGTGCTCGACCTCCCGTTCGGTAATTGCCGAAGTGGGTTCGTCCATGATCAGCACGTCCGAATCGAACGAAACCGCCTTGGCAATCTCGACCATCTGGCGGTTGGCGATCGAGAGACTGCGGACCTCAGCTTCGGGATTAAGATCGATATTCAGGCGGTCAAACAGCGCCTGCGTACGCTTCCTCATTTCACGGTGGTCTACAAACCCCAGACGCGTCAGCGGTTCGCGCCTGATCCAGATGTTTTCCGCGATGGTCATGTACGCCATCAGGTTTAGTTCCTGATGGATCATCGCGATGCCGTTGTCGAGTGCGTCAAGCGGACCCTTTAGGGTCAGTGGCTGCCCCTTTACCAGCAGTTCGCCGCCGTCCGGAATGTATACGCCGGCGATAATCTTCATTAGTGTCGACTTGCCAGCGCCATTTTCACCCATCAAGGCGTGAACGGTGCCTGGTCTCAGTTTGAACTGAACGCCGTCTAGTGCTTTCACACCCGGGAAGGTCTTAATGACATCTCGCACTTCGAGCAGCGGAATATCGCCTGCTCGTGCGGCGGGCGGGGATCGTTCTGCAGTAGCTTGCATTGGCTTTACCTCAATCAATGGAACGAATCGAGTGCCGCGATCAGAACGCTGCCGCACTCTAAGCGGATCGAGGGTCTGCTAGTTTTTCGATGCGTATTTGCCGTAGTTGGCAGGCGTCACCATCTCAAACGGGATCCACGTTGTTTGCTCAACGTTTTCGCCCTTGGCCAACTTCAACGCGGTGTCGATCGCCGCGTTCGCCTGACCCGCGGCGTTCTGGAAGACCGTCACCTTCAAGTCGCCCGCTTTCATAGAAGCCAACCCGTCCTGGGTCGCGTCAATGCCAGCTACGACCATGTTCTTGTTCATCTTGTTTGCGGCCTTCAACGACTGGATTGCGCCAATGGCCATTTCGTCGTTGTTCGAGACAACCGCGTCGAATGCGATACCCGATGAGAGCCAATTAGTCATCAGGTCGGCAGCTTGGGTACGCTGCCAGGCGGCCGTCTGTTCTTGAACGATCTTAATGCCATTGCAGGGCGGCTTGGCAATCACGTCCTTAATATCCTGAGTGCGTAGACGCGTAGTCTGGCTGGACAGATCGCCCATCATCACGACAATGTTGCCCTTGCCATTCATCAGCTTGCAGACCTCCTTCATCTGCAATGTCCCCGACTCGGTTTCGTTGGAACCGACGAAGGCAACCTTGGGCGGCAACCTTTTATCGGATGGGCTGATGTTGACGTACACGAGTGGAATGCCCGCGGCGGCAGCCAGTTTAGTCATCTTTGGCGTGGCGTCGCTATCGACGGGGTTCACGATGATGGCGTCGACCTTTTGTGCGATGAAATTCTGGATTTGATTAAGCTGCTTGCTCACATCGCTTTGTGCGTCTTCGAACTGCACCTGAACGCCTTTGATCGACTCGGCATGGGTCTTCATGTCGGTGCGCAGCACGGTCAAGAAATTGTCGTCGAACATGGACATCGACACGCCGATCTTTTCAGCATGTGCGGTCAGGGGCGACAGCGTGGCAGTCATCGCAACGGAGGCTGCAAGGATAAAAGTTTTCATGTTTCACGTCTCCTCAAAGTACCAGTGGTAACACTGCCGTTCAGCAGTACAAAACGCTTATTAATCATGTGAAGGACTGTGATAAGCCCTTTTCTTCGGTGGTTTTTACCTGATAAATTTGTTGAGCACGACCTCGCCGCCGGCAAACTTCGATGAGGCGTAGAGCGCCTCAATCAGCACGTTCACATCGTGCCCTTGCTTTGCAGAAACGACTGAAGGCGTTCCGTTGCGGATTGCGCCGACGAATGCGGCGGCTTCGCGGTCGAAATAGATGGGGTTGCCGATTTCGTAAAGCTCGGGCGAGTATTCCGTTTTTTTCGCTGACCAGTTTACCGGGAAGTTGGTCTCGTTCCACTCGGTCCATCCCTGCGGATAACCCGTGTTGCCCTTGTCGAAAATCTTGTACGACGACGGCAGCGCACACGACTGCATGATCCCTTCGGTGCCGTACGCGGCCATATCCCATGTTTCCGTCCAGTTGAGCGGGTCCCAGGAGAAGAAGTCGACCACGACGATCTTGTCGGCATAGTTCAGTACCGCACCTGCTGCGTCCTCGCGCGAGTCGTCGCCATTGATGCCATGAAACTTGGTGATCCGCGCATTGACGGATAGCGGCATGCCAAAGTGATAGATGATGCGGTCGAACAGGTGGCATCCAATAACGAACACGGCGCCGCCGATGTCGCCCGCTTGATTCAGGTGGCTCGTACGGGCCTCGTTGTAACAGCAGCCGCCGTGTGCGCGAACCTGCATGACCTTGCCGAGCCGGCCACTCAGAAGTGCCTGTTGCATGGCTTCGACAGAAGGCGCGAAGCGCCAGCAATAGCCAACCTGGACGAGGCCGCCGCTCTTCTCGGAAGCATCAAGGATGCGCTTTGAGTCCGCCGCGCTACGGCCTGCGGGTTTCTCGACCAGGACGGCTTTGCCTGCTTCGAGCGCCTCGACCGCCAGATCGGCCATCTTTTCGCTCTTCGAATGGACCAGCACGGCGTGGACAGCCGGGTCATCCAGTATTTCAGCCGTGCTGCGAGCCGTGATTCCCATCGCCTCAATAAATGGCTTTAGCAGCGGGCTGTCATCGGCAGCGCCTAGAACGACTGTGTTCTCCATGCGTTGCATGGCCCTGACGCGGCCCGACGTATGCGGGTGGGTAATCCCGAGGCATGCGACGCCGAAGGTGGCGATCGGTCCCAATGTCTCTTGCATAGTGTGCTCCTACAGGTGAGTCGGTTGTCGGTGGCGGTCGGGTCAGATTCAGAGCAGACGGAAACGGTGTGAGACGTTCGCCGTCGGTTAGCCGGCTGCGACGGGATGCTCTGCGGCGAGTTCGAACTGTCGCATCGTCGTATCGAACGCCCTTTGTGCCATTACTTGAAGCGGGAGCCTGCGGAACGTCTCCGACAAGATCTCGACACCGAACGGTCCGTCGTATCCAGCGGTTCGAACAGCCCGAATGAACGCCGGGGTATCGAAGCTACCTTCGCCGCACAGCTTGCGGTGATAGATGGTGTCTTCCCACAGCGAACCGTTAAGTTCGCGGTCGGCATCGTCGAGTTCGATGGATTTGATGAACCGGCCGGGCATGGCGGCGATCTGCGGATTGGTTATTCCGCCGCGCACCATGTGCCACTGGTCGAGCAGAAGGCCGCCGTTCGGCTGATTCGCACCTTCGACGATCGCCAGACCATGTTCCAGCGTCTTGATGTTGGAAAACGGCTGCACTTCGAGAACAACCTGTACGCCGTACTGGGCAGCGTCCCTGCAGACCCCCGCGAATTCATCACGCATGCGCGGGAGGTCGGGCGGAGCATCGTCGAACAGTCCAGCAGCCACCTTCAGGCTCCGAGCGCCAATCTCGCCTGCCGCTTCGAGTATCTCGCGGCGGACCTTGTCCGAAGCAACGCGCCGGTCACCGTCGAGATACCAATCGACCAGGAATTCCAGTTCGAGATGCTTCATACCGTTATCGGCGAAGATCTGCCCGATTTCGCTCATCTGAAGCTTCTGGGCCGTGGCCATCAGGTCGGCATGGATAAGCCCCATGCCTTTCCATCCCGCCGCGGACGCAGCCTCCGCACGTTCGCGTAACGAAAACGGGCTGATCTCTGTTGGACCGAAAGGATAGACATCACCTGAGAGGGTGAAGTAGGCGGCCAGAAGTTCGACATTCGATGCTTTCATAATTCGCTCTGTTCGGACTCGGTCCGAGTTGCGGGATAGGGGTAGAAACGAGCAATCAGGATTTAGCGCGGGCTAATGTGAAATTCCATTCGACCTTCCAGCGGGCCGCACCTGATCTGTCAGGGCTCGCTGCATCCGCAGGATCTTCTCGCTGGAACTTCGCAATCAGGTCTTGCTTGACTCCGAATACCGTGTCCTGATCGAGAAACTCACAATCGGGTGTAAAGATGTGCGTGATGACAGGTTCGTAACCTGAGGCAGTCACGATGAAATGCATGTGCGCTGCGCGGTTGGGGTGACGGCCCAGATGGCCTAGCATCTTGCCAACGGGGCCGTCGGCAGGAATCGGATAGTGGCGCGGCTTGACTGAACGAAACCAGTAATCACCGTTCTTCGTGGCATTGAACATGCCGCGCAAATTCCAGTCCGGTTGAATGCCCTTTTGCTGCACATCGTAAAATCCGTCGTCGTTGGTTTGCCAGACTTCAATCTGCGCGCCAGAGACAGGCTCTCCATCAGTGTCGACCACTCGGCCGCTAACGGCCATCGGTTCGCCCTTACCATCAAGGCAGATGTTCGCGCCGTTGGCGTAGCGTGGGGCGTTGGCAACGTAGAAGGGTCCGAGGATCGTATTCGGAGTCGCGCCACTCGGCCGACGATGGTTAATAGCATCGACCAGCATTGAGACACCTAGCACGTCGGAGAGCAGGATAAACTCCTGACGCCACTCGGTGCACTTGTGGCCAGCGGCGGTAAGGAATTTGATAGCGGCCAGCCACTCTTCGTGGGTCGGCTCGATCTCCTTCACGGCTGCGTGCAGATGCTTGACCACGACGCTCATCACCTCGCGGAAGCGTTCGTCGATGTCGGACCCCATGCGGGCATTGACTACTTCAGCCGAGGTTGCTTCTTCGAAATACGGATACTTGATTTGTGCCGAGTTGGTCATGGTTTGTCTCCAGACTTTTGTTTCTTTGAGCGGTGGGAGCGTCGCTGCTACCGTCGCCAGTCAATCGGCGGGTGGACGCCCTTCCCAGGCATTCTGTAGAAGAAGCCTCAGAGCATCGCGCTCGATAGGCTGCGGGTTCCAGTACGGGTTGGATAATGCGATGTCGCACGCCCGGTCAAGGTCCGCTTCCTTCATCCCGATGTCACGCAGCGCTGTCGGCGCACCAAGCTCGGCGGCGAGATTGAAGACACCACGCGGTGCAGACTTCACACCCATCGCTCGACCGATCCGCGCCATAGCGTCGGGCACGGCGGCGCTGTTGTATGCAAGCGCGTGAGGCAGGACGATCGCGTGTGTCTCTGCGTGCAGAAGATTGAAGCTTCCACCCAACGTGTGGCACAACTTGTGATGTAGCGCCATGCCAACACGGCCAAGTACCGTGCCACACAACCAGGCGCCATAAAGGCATTCGCTGCGTGCGTCGATGTCGCGCGCATCGCGTTCGATACCGCGCAGACCCGTTGCAATCGCACGAATCCCTTCTTCCGCCATCAAGGACATGATCGGGTTACCGTCTCGCGCATAGAGACCTTCGGCGGCATGGGCGATTGCATTCAGTCCGCTCACTATCGAAAGTTGGACCGGTAGCCCAATTGTTAGCTCCGGGTCGTACAGGACCGTCTTCGGAATTACCTGTGCGTCACGACCTGTCTTCTTCAAACCGTTTTCGGTAATGCCGTAGATGGGGGTCATCTCTGAGCCGGCGTACGTAGTCGGTATGGCAATAATGGGCATTGAAGATTCCAGTGCTATCGCCTTACCGAGGCCAATTGTCGAACCCCCACCAATAGCCACTGCACAGTCTGCATTCACAGCCTTTGCAAGTTCGCGTGCGTGGCGAGCGTTCTCAACTGGGACATGCATCTGTGCGCCGGCGAATACCCCGGCACTTGAAGGGCCCAGAAGCGATGACACCGTTTCAGCTTGTGCCCTTTGCTCCGGGGTGCAAAGAACCAGCGCCCGACGAGCACCAAGCGTCTCCACTTCCTGCTGAATCAACTTCATGCTTCCGGCGCCGAACACAACTCGCGCCGCTTGCGTGGTGTAGGTGAATTCATACATAAGAGTTAGCTTCCTGTAGCTTCGCGTTCGGAATCGGGTTTCCCGTGATGTCAGTTATCCGACCCTCGACAACCATGGGCTCGCCCTTTCCATCCAGACAGATATTTGCGCCGTTCGGATATTCGGGGACGTCTGCAATTTAGAACGGACCCAGAATCGTGTTCGGCGTAGCGCCGCTCGGACGACGATGGTTGATTGCGTCGGCGAGCATCGAGACGCCGAGAATGTCGGAAAGGAGGATGTACTCCTGCCGCCAGTCCGTGCACATTTGACCCGTCTCGGTCAGGAAGCGGACAGCGGTGAACCACTCTTCGTGCGTCGGCTCAATTTCCTTGACCGCGGCGTAAAGGTGTTTGACCAGAACCGACATCACTTGACGCAGGCGAGCATCGGCGTTTCGCCCATGCGGGCGTTGACGACTTCGGCCGAGCGAGCTTCATCAAAATCCGGCGATGCGGATTGAACTGTAGAGGGTGTGCTTTGCATTGAATGTCTCCATCAATCTTTTCTGCAGCTTTGAGACGAGTCTATATTCGCCGTGGCTGGCAAAACAGAGCTAGAAAGGGAAAGTCTTTCGCGCTGAGTGGGAGGAAACATCAAGTTGAATAATTAGCGGACTCACGCTGTCCAATGCCGCTCGTATTCGTTCTTCTGGAACCGCTCGACAAGCGCATCAATGAACAGCCGCACTTTCACGGGCAAATGTGAGCGGGTCTGGAAGGCGATGTTCATCGTCAGCCGAGGCAGGTCCCAATCGTCAAGCACCGGGACGAGGCGACCTGCCTTAAGGTCGTCGTAGATGATGTATTTCGGCTGAACGAGAATGCCCATGTTGTCCAGCGCGGCTATACGCAGTATCTGGCCATCATTTGACTCCACCACCGGCTTAACTTTGACGCAGACTGACTCACCGCCTCGCGTGAACGAGAGCTCTCTCGGATTGTCTGCGAGTTGATAGTTGAGCAACCGATGCTTCACGAGTTCTGCGGGGAAGCGAGGGCGGCCGTTCGTCGCGATGTAGCCAGGTGATGCAGCCAATACCCGGCGCGTCGAAGCCAGCCTTCGAACGGTTATATTGCTGTCTGGTTCGAGGACTTTTGTTCGAATGGCGACGTCGATGCCATTCTCTATGATGTCGTAGTATCGGTTGTGCGCCGCAACGTCCACCATGATGTCGGGGTATCGAGCCGTGAAATCGGGAAGCATCGGCGCGATGTGAAGCATGCAAAACGATAGGGAAGCGGTGACACGAAGGATGCCGCTTGGACGCACGACAGCCTCCTTGATGACAGCCTCTGCTTCACCTAGGTCTGAAAGGATGGATCTGCAGCGCCGGTGAAATTCTGCGCCAGCCTCGGTCAGATAAAGGTTGCGCGTCGTTCTGCGCACCAGCTGCACCCCAAGCCTCGCCTCCAGCGAAATCAGATACCGACTTGCTGCAGAGATGGAAAGGTCAACGGCTTCCGCAGCTCGGCTGATACTGCGCGTCTCGGCCACCTCGACGAACAGCTGTAATTCTTTGAACTGGTCCATGCCTTTGCACCATTACGCCTTGTCTCCGCCCGCATCCAGCCGAATGCAGGAGCATGTTCGACCACGGTGGGTCATTTTGTGTGTCGCACAGGCATCACAGTAGTGCGGTAAATCTATCTTTTATTTCCTTAAATCCATCAATTATCTATCAATTTCTCGATGTCGTCAGGCGCGCGACGCCAAGCATGCGTTAGCAAGGCTTGAGCAAATACTGCCGGCTCCCAGTCCTCCCGAAGCGCGCGGAGCATCATCTGTCTTTGACTCTCCGGCGCGAGACCGCCCACTGGCGGGTCCCTGTCCAGGTTTGTCGGGAAAGAATATCCCTCAGCGCATGAGCTAACGACCGACAGCACTTCCAACTCGGTCATGTTGCCTCCAGTCAATCTGTCCCGAATGACTGGGTATAGTTTTTCGGACATGCGAGTCCGGTTCACTACCTCCATCGCCCGCCCATAGGCGGATGAGATTTGCAGCAGGTTTGCCATGCGCTGAATGTCGCTCGTCCGGTTTGAACCGGCGGCGTGAAATAACGCCGGGTTGAAGAAGACGGCATCGCCCTTCGCAAGAGGCAACTGGACAAAGTTGTTCTCGAAATATTCCCGGAAGTCCGCTCTGCGCCACGCCACATAGCCTCGGGCATATCGCTGTGAGTACGGCAGCACCTTGGTTGGACCACTTTCAATCGGCATATCGCTATGAGCGACCGCCCCTTGTAACGTAAGGAACGCCGACATCTGGTGTACGTGCGCGGGAAACGACGCGGCCACTTCAGACGCCTGGAAGCCCAGGTGGTAGTCCCGATGTGCTTGCTGAGCCTGCCCGCCGGGTCTGACAACATTCACCTGGGAGGTGACTTGAAAACAAGGGCCCAGCCACGCCTCGGCGGCTGCCGGCAACCAGTGGTTCGAGAAGTAGCGGGCGAACACGTCGGGCGCCATCACGCAAAGCTTTTCCTGCGCGTTCCAGATACGGTCGTTTGCGCCTGCATTTGCGAAGTGGTCGGCTTTCCCGCCCGACTTTCGTTCCCGTTTAATGATTGATTCGAAAACCGCCGTTGCTTCATCAATGCACCCGATGTCGGCAAAGGCTCTCCTGAGCACGAAGATACCTGCTCCATCCCGCAGGACACCTGCCCATTCAGCCAACAAGTGGCTCCTTGTCCCATGAGCCGAGACGACCGCGTCCAAATCCTCGCATTCGTACACAGGAATTCCTTCCACTGTCTTCGACGCATAGCGCAGCGCAGGGCCGCCGTCCGCGCGGAGCGCGGCCACGAAATGACCCAGGCTGCACTCGCTTTCGCGGTACCAGTCAGCTTGCTCAGCGCGATAGTCGTCTCGTTGGTAGTCCATCCGTGCCTCCTGTTTTCGATGTAGGATAGCTCGCAAGGCACCAGACGCGGCCTCAAAAACGCATCAATAATCTATCAATAAGGAAAGTCGATTTGGCTCACCGTTTTTTGATTAAGGAAATTGCCCTTCAGGCAGGGCTCGGGGTGGCCACGGTTGATAGGGTGCTGAACGGTCGGGCAAACGTCCGGGAGCACACCCGCAACCGCGTCGAGCGGGCAATAAAAGAGCTTGAGACACAGGAGCTAAATCTGGCAAATACCGGTCGGCAGCTCATGATTGACGTCCTGGTAGAAGCACCAACACGGTTCAGTGACGAAATAAAGAGCGCGCTTGAAGCGGAGCTGGCGCTCATGCATCCAGCGGTCGTTCGCCCTCGCTTTCAATTGCAGGAAAGGATGACGACGCCCGAAGTTGTAGACGCCCTGCGTTCTGTTGCCCGAAGAGGCAGCCACGGCGTTTTTCTGAAAGCCCGCGACGTTCCCGAGATTGCCGCAGAGGTCGGCGAGCTCCAGCGTCTCGGCATTCCTGTCGTCACAGTTTTCACCGACATACCACTGTCGGGCCGCATCGCATACGCCGGGCTAGACAACCGCGTCGCGGGAGCAACCGCTGCCTATCTACTTGGACTGTTGCTCGGCCCACAGCCGGCCAACGTGCTGATAACGATGAGCGACGAGCACTTTCGAGGAGAGGAAGAGCGCGAAATAAGTTTTAGGCGAGCACTGCGCAAGCACCATCCCCGCCTCAACCTGATTGATGCTAGTGGTGGTCATGGTCTCGATTCTTCGACCGAAGAACGGGTTCGAAGTGTTCTCAACGATGGTACCAATATTGCGGCGGTGTACTCAATGGGCGGGGGTAACGCCGCGATTCTTCGCGCCCTGGAAGCTCGGCAGCAGGCTCCCGTGTACTTCATCGGGCACGACCTGGATAGGGACAACGTGCAGCTTCTACGTGCGGGAAGGATTCAGGCCATCCTGCATCACGACCTTCGGCAGGACATGAGGTCAGCGTGCCACCACGCGATGCATTTTCACAAGCTCTTGCCAGCGGCATCTGTCGCATCATCATCTTCGGTCGTCGTCGTGACGCCAGAGAATATTCCCGACTACATCGCCAGTCGTTTCCGCGATTGATTCGCCCGCTTCAACCACGCTGCTTTTCAGGCTGGCGAATTGCTGGTGGGCGTCGTTGAAGTCTCATCTGTTCAAGCGCAAGCGAGCGCAATTTCGAAGAATCGATCGCCTTAGCCCGAAAGCTCCCCTTGCATCGGGGCACTCCGCGGTTTCCTCCCTTGTATCTTGAAGTTCATGATTTTTAATAATCATGACAGGAGGCTGTGGAGCTTGTGGGCGAAGGTGAGCGCGGTGGGCAACGTGTAGCTTTGTCCACGGTAAGCTCGCCGGTGCGCCGCAGGCGCATCGTCCACAAATCCACAGCCTGTCGTTAATTTTTGTTGTTGATGTCGGTTTGGCAAAGCTCGTGCGGCCTGATCTCCTCCCTGGGGCTTACAAGTCCGTCCCGAAGCCTTGAAACGGCTGCCGCCGCTGTATTGCAGGCTGCAGGTTACGCGGTGGCGGTCATCAATCCCTGACAGGCACGAGATTTTGCACGAGCGATGGGATAACTGGCGAAGACCGATCGCATCGATGCAGCATTCTCGCGCAGCTCGGCGAAGTCATTGAACGTAGTCCGGAACGCGACAAGTACGTCAAACCTCTGCCGAGCACAGAGCGGCAAGCCCTCGCGGCTCTGGTCACACGCCGTCGTCAACTGATCGCCATGCTCGTCGCCGAACTCAACCGGCTGGCCCAATCGCCTGCGGCAACCCGAAAAAGCATCGACACCATCATCGAAGCGCTGGCCAAAGAACTCGATCGTATCGGCAGTGACATGACCGGGCACGTTCAGACGAATTTCGCCGATCTGTCGGCGCTGCTCGATAGCGTAAAGGGAGTTGGCAAGACAACGATTTCGACCCTGATCTGCGAGGTTCCTGAACTTGGCAAACTGTCCCGTCGCAAGATCGGCGCGTTGATTGGCGTCGCACCGGTCAACCGCGACTCCGGACAGATGCGAGGAAAGCGCACAATCTTCGGCGGCCGTAGCAGCGTGCGGCAAGTGCTCTACATGGCGGCGCTGTCCGCGAGCGAAGTAATGTTGTCAACGGCCAATGCGCTCCAGGACAGGCTCGAAGCTCCCAGTTGACGACTAATGAAATGGTCCGCCCCACCTCTCCAGACGCGCTAAGCTGGGAAGGCGACTGTAACGGGAGATGATCATGGACTACGCGACGCTCGTTGGGATCGACCTTGGCAAGCAAACCTTC
>NZ_PNXY01000062.1 GCF_002879865.1 Paraburkholderia rhynchosiae | reverse complement strand
CTGCCGAGCCACGCCCACAGCCAACGCCACCTCGGCGCAGCCCTTGCCCGCCAGCAGCAGCCGACCCGCCTTCAATCGCTTCTTTGCTGCTTCGCTCAATCGCCTTTGCGCCATGCCAACTTGTCTCCGAGATCGCCCTGGAGACATAACGCTTGAGACGCTCAACGGTTGTCATGATTTACGGAAATATCAATAATAGCTGCTGATTGAAGCCGCTGATTAGCGGTCCGCCATATCAACCGCCGCCGCGCTGCAGCGTCGGGCCGCATAAACCCAATGCCGTGTTGATCACCGAAAGATGCGTCAAAGCCTGCGGGAAGTTGCCCGCCAGTTGTCGATGCTCGGTGTTGTACTGCTCGGCAAGCAGGCCGAGATCGTTCGCGATTGCAAGCACCCGTTCGAACTGTTCTCGCGCTTCGGCGTCGCGGCCCTGCATGTGCAGGCAATCGGCCATCCAGCACGAGCAGGCGAGAAAGACACCTTCGTTCGGCCCATTCGGTGACTTCTTGCGCCGGCGGATCAGGCCGTCGTCGGATAGTTCGCGGCGAATCGTGGCGATCGTCGACGCCATGCGCGGATCGTCAGCGGGTAAGAAGCCGACCAGCGGCATCAGCAGCAGGCTCCCGTCGAGCTCCTCGTCGCCGTAAGATTGCGTGAACGTGCCGAGGCCCTCGTTCCACGCTTCACGACAAATTTCGTCGTGGATAGTTTGACGCAGCGCTCGCCAACGCTCGTGGGGCTCAGGTTCCCCTGGGTGCGCATTGGTGGCACGATGCGCGATAAAGCGGTCAATGGCGACCCACGCCATCACGCGGGAATAGGTGTAGTGTCGCGGCGCCGAGCGCGATTCCCAGATGCCCGAGCCCGGTGTATTCCAGACCTGCGCGACATAGTCGACGATGCGCTTTTCGATGACGTCGTCATGGTTCGTTGAAGACAGGCCGCCGCGCCGGGCGACGTCGAGACAGTCGATGATCTCGCCGAGCACATCGACCTGATGCTGCGCGGCTGCCGCATTGCCGACGCGCACCGGCCGCGCGTATCGATAGCCCCGCAACCAGTCGACGGATCGCTCCGGCAGATGACGGTCGCCATCCACGCGATACATCACGCGAATGCCCTCGGGCGAGCCGGCGATGGTCCGCAAAAGCCAGTCGCGCCAGGCGCGCGCTTCCTTTTGAAACCCCGCATTGAGCAGAGCCACCAGCGCAAAACTCGTGTCGCGCAGCCAGCAATAGCGATAGTCCCAGTTCAGTTCGCCGGCGGGCGCTTCGGGCAACGACGTAGTCGGCGAGGCGACGATTGCACCGGTTCTGCGGTAGGTCAGTGCCTTGAGCGTAAGCAGCGAACGTCTGACGGCAGCCGGCCACGCGGTTCTGCTGTCGTCGAAACCGCCGATCCACTCGCGCCAATAACGCTGCGTGGCGACGAGGGCGGTTTCGGGATCGGGCGGCTGCGGCGCCGATTCGTGCGCGAGTCCGTGGCTCATGACAAAGGCGACGCGCGCGCCCGCCGCGACCTCGAATGAGGCCTCGATCGATTCGTCGTCAGGCTGCAGATCGACGTCCGCGCGCAGCACGACGAGGTCCGCGCCGACGCGAGCCTGCACCGTATCGTCGACGCAAGTGATCCACGGCGACAGCGCGCCATAGTCGAAACGCAGCCGGATCTGCGAGCGCATCTTCACTACGCCGCGCAATCCCTCGACGATGCGCACCAGCGAACTGGGACCGTTGCCAATAGGCATGAAATCGATCAGGCGCACCTCGCCGTCCCGCACGTCGAAATCGGTTTCCATCACGAGCGTGTCGGGCTGATAGCGGCGCGCGTGGCGCACGACCGCCCCCGTCGGTGCGATCGACCAGTAGCCGTTTCCCCGCGTGCCGAGCAGTGCGGCGAAGCACGCGCTGCCATCGAAACGCGGCCAGCACAGCCAGTCTATAGAGCCGCCGCGGCTAACCAGAGCGGCCGTTTCGCCGTCCCCGAGCAGCGCATAGTCCTCGATCGGGCGGCTCATATGCGCCAGCCCCGTCGTTTGATGACGAGGCGAAGCAAGCCGACCGCGCCGACGCCCGCCAGTCCCCAAAAAAGCGTCCGGTGACGGTCGGTGAACATTTCCCAGCTGTGTTCTCGCGCTTCTTCATCGAACCGGCCGTGCGCGCCATAGTCGCCCGGCACCGGGTCGAACAGATTCCCTGCGGCGTTGCCTTCGACCGGTTCGTCCGTGAGTTGGCCCGTGTAGCCGGCGCGCGCCAGATAGCGGTCGATCAGCGCGGGTGCGATTCGATTCGCAAGAATCGCTTTCACGGTCGAAAACCCGAGCCACACCTCCCGACGGCGATGCGTGGCCGCGAAGAATATCGCGCGCGCGGCGACTTCCGGCTGAAAAACCGGCGCGACAGGCCGCGCGCGTTTGCCCATCTTGTTCATCGCCCAGTCGAATTGCGGCGTGTTGATGGCGGGAAGCTCGACCATGGTCAGGTGAACCTTCAGGCCGTCGTGGATGATCTCGGAGCGCAGCGAGTCGGTGAAGCCGCGAATGGCAAACTTCGCGCCGCAATAGACAGATTGCAGCGGCACCGAGCGATAAGCCAGTGCCGAGCCGACATTCACGATCGTCCCGCGATTGCGCTCGCGCATCCGCGCAAGCGCGGCCATCATGCCGTGGACCTGTCCGAGATAGGTGACGCGCGTGCCTCGCTCCACATCCTCCGCCGTGAGAGACGACACCGGCGCGAACGCGGTGGCCATTGCGACATTGACCCAGACATCGATCGGCCCGAGCCTCTCTTCGACGCACGATGCCGCGGCATCGACAGCGTGCGCGTCCGCGACGTCGGTTGGAATGGCGAGCGTATCGACGCTGTAGGCGGCCCTTACCTCCGCAGCCGCGCGCTCGAGCCGCCTGGCGTCGCGTGACAGCAGGGCGACGGCATACCCGTGGCGCGCGAATTCGTCGACGGCCGCGCGGCCGACACCGGCGCCCGCACCGGTTATGACGGCGACTTTATGCATCGTCCAGATCCTTTTTCATCACAAATCTCCACGCGAGGAAAGCGCCTCGATCCTGTCGGCGGTACGCAACGCGATCGCCTGTATCGTCAGCGACGGATTCACGCCGCCCACCGTCGGAAAAACAGAGCCGTCGCAGATCCATAAATTGTCGATGTCCCAGCTCCGGCAGTCCGCATTGACGACGCTTGTCCGCGGATCGTCGCCCATGCGGGCGGTGCCATTCAAATGGCAGGTGTCGTCGGTTTCGCGCCAGACGTCGCGCGCGCCGGCCGCTTCGAGCGCGAGGCTCATGAAGTCGAGCGAATGCGCGACCAGGCGCTTGTCGTTATCGCATAGCGAATACGTCACGCGTGCAACGGGCAGCCCGTATTGATCCTTTTCGTCTGCGAGCGTCACGCGGTTGCGCTCCTGCGGCATCGTTTCCCCGACGATCTTCAGGCCGGCCTGGTGGTTGTACTTCTGCATCTCGTCGAGTAACGACTGGCCCCATAGCCCTCGTCCATTTTGCGTCGACGCCCACGCCACCGGCAACGGACCCTGACTCATGTAGCAATAGCCGCCGAAGAATTCCTTGCCTTTGTCCTCGTAGTTCCAGTGCTCGGTCAGCGCGAGCGAGGGGGGCCCCTTGTACCAGCGGATTTCTTCTTCCATCGTTCCCCACGCGGCCTGATTGGTTTGCACCATCAGATTCTTGCCGACGAGCCCCGAGCTATTGGCGAGGCCGTCTGGAAAGCGGTCTGTCGCAGACATGAGCAATAGACGCGGCGTTTCGATCGCATACCCCGCGACCACGACATTGCGCGCGCGCTGAAACTGCCATCGCCCTTCGCGGAAATATTCGACGCCACTTGCGCGGCCATCGTCGCCCACTGCGATGCGGCCGACCATCGCGAGGTCGCGAATTTCCGCGCCCGCGGCCACGGCGCGCGGTATCCACGTGACGAGCGCGCTTTGCTTCGCGTTGGTCGCGCAGCCGGACACGCAGAAGCCGCGGTAGACGCACGGATGCGCCTCGCCGCGTGGCGCGGAGACGGTTGCAAGCGGCGTAGGAGACCAGGCGATGCCGAGCGCTTCGCAGCCGCGCGCAAGCACGAGCGCAGCAGCGTTCATTTCATGCGCGCGATACGGATAGCGTGGCCGCTTCGGCCCCCATGGATAATTGACGGGCCCGGAGATCTTCAGCGCCTCTTCGACTTCCCCGTAGTAACGCCACATCTCGCGCCAATCGAGCGGCCAGTCCGCGCCGTAGCCGAGCATCGAGAGAGACTTGAACCATTCGGGCCGAAAGCGCAGCGAGACCATCGCGAAGTGGACGGTGCTGCCGCCGACTGCCTTGCCGCTATTGTTGTTGCCGAGCTTGAGCGGATTCTCGCCGTCGCAGATGCGATCGTCGGTCCAGAAGAGCTTGCCCTGATGCGTCTCGTCCGAAGCGAATTCTTCGAGCGGACGCCACCACGCGCCGGCATCGAAAGCCACGACTTTGAAGCCTTTCTGCGCGAGACGGCAGGCGAGCGTGCCGCCGCCCGCACCGGTGCCGACGATCGCGAAATCCACAGCTTCGTGCGTCGGATATTCGCGCATCGGCACCCACGCCCCGGGATGGAACACGTCGGGCGCGCGTCCGTTCTTGCCGCGCGGAGCGTGCTGCGCGTCGTGAGGCGAATCAGCGGACATGACGATTTTCCTTGCGCGCCTCGTCCTCCTGGCCGGGCTTCGCTTCAGCGGCTTCCCACGGATCGCGCCGGTTGAAATACATGCGTACGTAGCCACGCGGATTGGCGGGTCCGCCGAAACCGATTTCGCTCCACGCGTGCGGATGCGCGTAATACATGCCGCAGATATCGTGCAGTACGCGCTCGGCGAAGAAGACGGCGGGCGGCATGCCGCGCCATTCCATGCTGGTGAGCTTGCCTTGTTGCATGTCGACCAGAAGGGCGTGGCGCGCAGGGTCCTCGATGCTTGCAAACGGCAGCTCGTGGCGCGCCCGGCTCTCGGCATCGATAGCGTGTAGGCCGATGCGCCAGGCTTCGCGCATCGGCGGCAGGCGCGCGTCGCGATAGCCATCGCCGGTGTTTTTTTCGAGCCGCGCGTCGACGAGCGCGGCCACGGGCACCGCGGGCCGCTGCCGATCCTGTGGCACGATGCACGCGCATAGCGCAACTAGCGCCCGCCATTCGACGGCATCGAAAAAATGCGGATTTTGCGGCGTCGCAAGCCGTTCATCGATGACGTTGCGGGTGACATCGTCCCAGGAGGGCGTGTCGCGCTTCATCGTCACGTCGTAGCCGGGATAACGCGGCAGGGCAGTCATTTCTCTGTCTCCCGTAGTCGGAGCGCGGCGAGCCCAGCGAGCGCGAGCGCGGAGAAGCTTGGCGGTGCGGGCAAAGGCGGCCCGTTGAACAGGTTCTGACTCCAGTTCCGCCAGCCGCCCTGGGCGCGTGCGACACCGCGCGCATGAAAGCCGACGCCGATAAAGCCTAGCGCCGTCGTCACGCGCAGCCATAGCCGCGTGAACCAGTGTTCACGCGGGTGGGCGAGCGCGGCATCCACGAGCAGCGCCGAGGCGATCGGCGCAACGACGATCGGCGCATACATGGCCGGGTTCTGGAAGGAACCGCGAAAATGCAGCAATGCGACTTCGCCGAGGGTGCCGGCAATTCCCGCGCTCGTGACGAGCGCAAGCGCCTGGCCTGCCGGCATGCCAAAAAGGCACGGCTCGTGGGCGGGTTCATCGCGTAATCGCTCGGCGACCGCGCCGAGCGTGCCCGAAAGCAGCAGTGCCATCGGCGCGCCGATCGGGGCGGCATAGAAGAGGTTGTGCCAGCTCCATCCGCCTGGGCGCTTCGTGATGTTGTACAGGTGAAATCCCGTGCCGGCGATGCCCGCGAGGGCCGCGCCAGCATATATGGAATTGCGAACCGGATGACGCGCCGGCTGGCGGTCCGAACCGCCATGCAGTCCCGCGAAAAGCGCCAGCGTCGAGACGACGAGCGGCGTGTACATCGCGGGATTGTCGAACGAGCCTCGATAGTGTTCCGTCGCGCTGTCGGTGAGCACGGAAAGAGCGAGCAGCGCCGAGCTCCCATTGAACATGCGCGCCGTGTCGATGTGGGTGTGCACCGGCGAGCGCTGCGCCTTGCGTCCACCCGCACGCATGATCGCAATTCCCGCCACGGCGAGCCCGCAGCCAATGGCGATGTCGATTGTTCTGGTTTGCTTCGTCATCTTTCAGTCGATTATCGGCGTGTTAGACCGCATACCGGTGTGCGTCCGCATGCCTGAAATCGAGTCCGCAGCCGGGTCTCGACCAGTCCGGCGAGATCGCGCCGTCTTCGGCATGAGGCGCGCCGTCAAACAGCATCGACTCGATGCGGACGTGATCATGGAACCATTCCTGATGCCGCAAGCGAGGCGCGGCGCAAGCCACGTGCAGGTGCTGCGCGGGCGCGCAGTGCGCCGATAGCGGCACATGAAAGGCGTCGCACAGAGCCGCCACGCGCAGAAAGCCGGTGATGCCGCCGCAGCGGGTGACGTCTGCCTGGAGCACGTCGACGGCTTCCTGGCTCAGCAACACGCGGAAGTCGTCCTGCGTGTAACCGTATTCGCCTGCGGCCAGCTCCATTTGCGCGGGAAGAGCCTTGCGCAGGAAGGCCAACCCGGCGATATCGTCCGATGACACCGGTTCTTCGAACCACTCGACGCCGTATTGCGCGAACCGTTGTGCGTAGAAGAGCGCCTGCTTGCGATCCATGGCGCCATTCGCGTCGACGAAGAGGCCGGCTTCATCGCCGATCGCATCGCGCGCGACGGCCACTCGGTGCGGATCGCGCGATGGCTCGGTGCCGATTTTCATCTTGACCCAGCGACATCCGTCTTCGTGCACCCAGCCGGCAAGCTGATTGCGGATTTCGTCGTCAGTGTAGGTGGTGAAGCCGCCGCTGCCGTACAGCGGCACACGGCTGCGCACCGCGCCCAACAGACGCACGAGCGGCATGTCGAGCAGCCGTGCTTTCACGTCCCACAGTGCGCAGTCCAGAGCCGAGATGGCGGTGGCGGCGAACCCCGAGCGGCCGATGTTGCGTACGCGCTGTTGCATGCGCATCCAAAGCTCGCCGACGTTCCATGCGTCCTCGCCGACGAGCGCAGGTGCAAGCGTCGCTTCAATGAAGCTTGCCGTGCCCGCATCGTTATACGTGTAGCCAATGCCAGTCTTGCCCGCTGCGCTCACTTCCGCGACGACGAGCGTGGTCGCGCGCCAGGCAAACGTGCCGTCCGCTTCGGGGCGATCGGTGGGAATGGTATAGGCGCGGGCTCGTATCGTCTCCACTGGCGCGTCGCGTTTCGTCAGATGCATGGCGAGCTCGCTCAATTGTCCTTATGGCCCGGCAACACCGCGCCCAGCACCTGCCTGGCGGTATCGATGATGACGTTGCCTTCGTTGGGGTCGCCTTCGAACAGCGCCGTTGCGAAGGCTTTGGCCTGTTGCAGCGTGATATGCGGCGGCAGCGGCGGTACGTTTGGATCCGTCTTTACTTCGATCACCACAGGGCGGTCCGACGCGAGCGCTTCGTCCCATACGGCAGCCATGCGCTCTGCATCCTCGACATAAAAGCCCCGCAAGCCGATTAGCTCCGCGAACCGGTGATACGGCACGGACGGAAGATCTTGCGACGCTTCGAACTTGGGATCGCCGTTCATCACGCGCTGCTCCCACGTGACCTGATTCAGATCGTCGTTATGGAGCACCATGCAGATCCAGCGTGGGTCGTACCATTGCTTCCAGTACTTCGATACCGTGATGAGCTCGGCCATGTTGTTCATCTGCATCGCCCCATCGCCGACCAGCGCGATAACGGGCCGATCGGGATGCGCAAACTTCGCGGCGATCGCATAAGGAACGGCTGCGCCCATTGAAGCAAGTCCGCCGGACAGCGAGCACATCATGCCCCGCTTGACCTTGAGATCGCGCGCATACCAGTTCGCGCAGGACCCGGAATCACTCGTGACAATAGCGTTGGTCGGCACGCGCGGCGACAGCTCCCATACCGTGCGTTGCGGATTCATGCCGGTCGTTCCAGGCTCCAGCGCGCGCTTTTCCAGCTTCTGCCACCAGCCGCTCATCCAGCCTTCGATGTCCTTGCGCCATGCGCGATCCGTCTTCGGTTCGAGCAAAGGCAAAAGCGCGCGCAAGGTTTCGGCGCTATCGCCGACCAGGTTGACCTCCATCGGAAAGCGGATAGAAAGCATGTCCGCTTTGATGTCGATCTGCACGCCGCGCGCCGCGCCTTCCTTGGGCAGGAATTCCGAATATGGAAAGCCTGAACCGATCATCAGCAGCGTGTCGCATTCAGTCATCAGCTTGTAGCTCGGCTCCGTCCCGAGTAGCCCGATCGAGCCGGTGACGTAAGGCAGATCGTCGGGCATCGCGGCCTTGCCGAGCAGCGCCTTCGCGACGCCCGCACCGAGTTTTTCCGCGACCGCGATGACTTCATCCGTTGCCTGAAGCGCGCCCGCGCCGACAAGGATTGCCACCTTCCTGCCCGCGTTGAGCACATCAGCGGCCCGTTGAAGATCATCGGCATAGGGGACCACCTTCGGCGCGTGATATCCAATGCCCGAATGCAACGTGCCGTGCTTGCGTGGCGGCGGCTCGTACTTCAGTTCCTGCAAATCATTGGGTAGCACCAGCGCCGCGACTTTGCGCTCACCGAGCGCAGTACGAATAGCACGGTCGACGAGATGACGAACTTGGGCAGGCACGCTCGCCTGTTGGACGAAAGCGCCGGCGACATCCTTGAACATCGCGGGCAGATCGACTTCCTGCTGATAATGACCCCCAAGCGATGCACGGGCCTGCTGACCGGCAATGGCAAGCACGGGCATATGGTCCAGACGCGCGTCGTAGAGGCCGGTCAACAGGTGCGCGGCGCCCGGTCCCGATGTCGCCAGACACACCCCGAGCTCGCCGGTAAACTTGGCATGTGCGGACGCCATGAACGCGGCCATTTCTTCATGCCGTGTCTGAATGAATTCGATCTTGCCTTTCGCGCGATTCAACGCACCGAGAATGCCGTTGATGCCATCGCCCGGATACCCGTAGATACGGCGCACGCCCCAGGCATGGAGCCGGTCGACCAGGAAGTCGCCGACGGTAGTGGACATGGTTTGCTCCTCCGGTGCCGCGACGGGAGTCGCACTTTGTGCGAGCCGTTATGGCATGACGTGACGCAATCGTCATGCCGTCCAGGACGCTGGGCGGTGGCCGAGGGGCCTCTGATAAACGCCCCATTTTTGCAAGGATTCATTGGACGAAGCGCTACGCTGTGCGGCGCACCTGAAGCAGCAAACAACGTCGGAGCCGGACGATGCCGACGGCAGGTGTGACTTCTTCGGAGGCTCGTAAATTAAGTGCTCAGACGGTGACACGTTAGTGGACGACACAACTCCATTCTGAAGCGGCAAGCCAGGGAAAATTTTCAAGCGTTTTGAAAAAATATCGCGCCGTAACAGGGCTGTATTTGCGTTCAACCTGGGGCGACGTGAAAGGAGCTCGTCAGGCAGACATGCGGTAACGGGAATAACCGTTACTCCATGGAAGCGCGATTACCGAACCGTTGATCACAGGGCGCCTTGGGCGGCGGCCTCGCAGTGAGCCGGAGCTCCGCACCCGTGACAGGATAAAGACGATGAGACGCGCGTCCCGACGCGTCTCGTGAAGGCCCTTGCATTCAGCATCCGGAAGAGGGGGCAATTTCACCCAAAGAACCGGTCACGACATGGGGCACTGGGAGTCTGCGCGACTATGACTGCCGCAATCGGGCGGCGACCGTCGGGCATGTGCGTTGCACGATATTTTCGCGCGAGTCGTGGAGGGTGCGCCAGGGAGTTCGCTAAGGGGAGGGGTCATGCAGGCGATCGGAAAAACGCGATGGGCGATCGCGGAGGGCTATTTGCCACAGTACAGCACTGGCCATGGTCCCGACCTGACGAGCCACGAGGCGGCGTGCATTTTAAACGCCGGTGATCAGGACGCGCATATCGAGTTGACGATACTGTTCAAAGATCGCGATCCGGCGGGCCCGTACCAACTCACGGTACCTGCAAGGCGGACGCTGCATATGCGCTTTAACGACCTGAGCGAACCGGAGCGTATTCCGACCGGCACGGAGTACGCCAGCATATTTGAATCGGATGTGCCCGTAGTCGTGCAGCACACGCGCCTTGATTCGCGGCAGGCCGAATTGGCACTACTGTCCACAATCGCCTTTGCGAGTGATTGAAGTCTGGGGCGCGCCTGACAAACACTCTGCGTTTCCCGGACACTGTCTGCAAAGCACTATCCCTGTACTGTGTAAGCACAAGGTACGCGTCACTCCCTCCAGTCCTCAGACGGGCGCGAAGACATTGTCGACCGGTTCCGGTGCGCCGCCGTTGGCTGCGGAACGGTATCCCGCCTCGACGACAGCGATCGCATGCTCGGCCTCCCGCAAACCTGCAACGGGCAGACAACCGGTCGCGAGATCCGCCCAGCTGCGCCTTAAGAACACCGAATAAAACGCGTCCGTATTGTATTCGACGGTCGTGGCGCCCCCCGGCTGTTGGTTCCGCGCTTTGATGTAAAGCTGGTCGGCATAACCCCGGGCGTAGGAGGCGGTATGCGAGATGGAAAACGCGAAGTCTCGCTGATCCTCCGCTGTTGACGGATAGAGATAACCCGTTTCAACTACGCCGATTTGGCCCGCAGCGTTCCGGCATGTGAACACCGCTTGCTCCTCGACGGTCACATCGGGCCGATACGTTTGCATCTGCGCCGAGACCTGGGTGATAGGGCTGTTTGTAAGGGACGAAATCAGGTCAATGAAATGAACACCCACATTTAACGTGGACCCTCCACCTGCATGCCGTTTATCCAGCATCCAGCTGCACCCGCCGCGCTCATATCGAGCTACCGGGCCAACGATGAACCTGAACGCAAGATGCTGGAATCCCTCCGGCGTAAATCCATTCCCGGCCGAAAGACGGGTAGCCAGATCGCTCACGCGCATGATGAACGGAACACTGACGTACACGCTGTGCTTCTCAGAGAGTTGCCGAAGCTGGCGGACCTCCTGGAGATTAAGTCCGCAAGGCTTCTCAATGAGAAACGGAATGCCGCGGGTAATCAGCCGCTCCGCCAGTTCTGCCATCTCCGAGTGGCGGCTCAATACCAGGGCAAAGTCGAAATCCTCGTTGAGGAGATCTTCATTGGAGCCGTACAGCTTGCACTTGAGCTGGTCCGCGACTGTTGATCCAGCAAACGAGGCAGTATCTGAAATACCCACAACCTGGACACCAGAATCTCGCAACGCAGGGAGATAGAGGGGAAAGTGCCAGTGGCTGACGTCGAAAACAGCGATTCTCATAAGGGGCTCCACAGCAATGCGATCATCGGGGCCATCAATCCATGTAGGAGCCGCCATTCACACTGAGCGTCTCACCGAAGATATAGCTTGCATCATCTGGGGCGAGGAACGCGGCGGCCCGTGCAATCTCCTCGGGACGCCCGAGGCGGCCCGCGGGAATGTTAGAGATGGTTGTCGCCTTCATCTCGGGGCTCATCTCATCAGTGAGTTCCGTCGCGACGAGGCCTGGCGCGATTGCATTGACGTTGATGCCAAAGCGTGCCGCGTAGCGTGCGAGCGATTTTGTCAGGCCGATGATTCCAGCCTTGGCAGCGGTGTAATGTGCGTTGCCACCGAAGTCGCCGCGCTTGCCGGCCACTGAACTGACGTTGACGATCTTTCCGTACTTTTGCGCCTTCACCGACGTGAGAACGGCCTGGCAACAGAGGAACCAGCCCTTGAGATGGATGTTGATCATCCGATCCCATTTCTCCGGGCTCATCTCGGGAAAACTGACGAAGTCGCCAATTTACGTCATGATCATCCCCGATGTTGGTGGCTCGCGAGAACCTCGGAGCGCAGATGGTTTGCGAAGTCCTGCGAGTCGGCTGCTTCCATTGCCCCGACCATCGTCTCGGCGCGCAGGCGATCGTAGTCGCCTTTCGGGACGGGAACCGCGTTGGGGTCGCCGAGATCGTTGAGATGGATGCGATACGTCTCCCGCGTAGTGAAAGCGGCGATCGCGGCCACGACGCAGATGCCGAAAGTAAGGGCCCCGATCTTCAGCGGGATATTGGTGGAGCCGGGGGGCGCAACCGCGACGAAGAGCGCGGGGAGAAACGCGGTCAGCATCGTCCCGACGTTCTGCCCAATGGCCATTCCGGACACGCGCACCCGCGTGCGGAACAGTTCCGGGAAGAGGCTCGGGAACACGCCGTTGAAGCCCTGATAGGCGACGCCCCACATCAGCACCGAGAGAATCATTGCCAGCCACAGGTTATGGATGCTGATGGCGTACAGATAAACGAACGAGAGCAGTCCGGCGCTGAGCGTGCTGACAAGGACTGGCGGCCTGCGACCGATCTTGTCCGAGAGGTTGCCCACGTAGGGGATCAGAATCACCGCGCAGATGTTGCCGAGAACAGGAATCCATAGATACACGCCGGGAGGAAAGCCGATGCCGTACGCCGGCTGGACCGCGTACGCAGCGCCGAAGACGGAGGCGACAACGGCGATCACGGCAGTAAGCGCCATGCAGAGCACGCGCAGGATATCGCTCCAGCTCTGCCGGAGCACTTCGACGACCGGTGAGACGGGAACTTCGCCGTGTGCGCGCTCCTCGGTGAAGGCCGGGGTCTCGTCGACTTTGCGGCGAATGATGTAACCCATGACGACAACGACGATGCTGAGCAGGAACGGAATTCGCCAGCCCCAGGAGGTGAACTGGTCCTTGGGCATGAAATGCGCGAGAGGCAGGAAGATCGCTGCCGCGAGGAGCTGTCCGGCCTGCACCCCCTGGAGCGTGAAGCTCGCGAAGTAGCCGCGCCGGCCGAACGGTGCGTGTTCGAGGATCATCGAACTGGCGCCGGAGATCTCCCCGGCCACCGCGAAGCCCTGGACGAGGCGCAGAATCACGAGCAGCACCGGAGCCCAGATCCCGACCTGCTGATACGTCGGCAGCACCCCGACGGCCATTGTCGAGAAGCCCATGAGGAACATGCACAGGGTCAGCACCGTCTTGCGGCCGTGGCGGTCGCCCCAGTGTCCGAGGACGACGGCGCCCACGGGCCGGGCGATATAGCCGACACCGTAGGTCGCCAGCGATGCAATGATGCCGACCGTCGGGTTGTTCGACGGGAAGAAGAGCTGCGGGAACAGCAACGACGCTGCGGTCGCGTAGATGAAGAAGTCGTATTACTCCAGCGCCGAACCGATCCAGCCGCTAGCCGCGGCTTTCTTCGACTGGCGCTTGCCGCGGGGCTCAAGCGGGGTGTTCTGTTTCATGACTCGTCTCCGTTTTGATTGACTTTCTGTCGGTGTTTGTCTATTGTTGTAACACCGTTCCATTAAGAATCATGTTACGTCAATTATGAGAGTTGTCAAGGGTGCAGTTGATCGGTCGCTACAGGCGATCGAGTTGCTCGCAAGAGAAGCGCGATGGATGCGTATGTCAGACATTGCCGCCGAACTCGAGCTCGAAAAAGGGCCCGCCCACCGGGTGCTCGCGCAACTCTGCGAGCAGGGTTGGGCGGAACAGGACGAACAGACGTCCCAATACCGTCTGACATTGAAGCTGTCCTTGCTGGGCCAGCGGTACCTGCATGGGCTCGGTCTGCCGGGTCTGGTGCAGCCGATTCTCGACGGAGTCGCAGCCCAGTGTCGGGAGCTGGTCCGGTTGACGGTCGTCAACGAAGGAGCACTCGCGTGGCTGGCGTCGTCCCAGGGCGCGGCGCCCGGCCTGATGTATTCGCCGTCAATGGACAAGCCCATCGTCTTGCATGCCACGGCAAACGGCAAGGTATGGCTGTCGACCATGTCCAACGACGAGGCGATTGAATGCGCGTTGCGCGGTGGACTCGGCAAAGCGTCCGCCAGTGGCGCCTGTGCGCCGAAGGCAATCACCAGCGTCGAGCAGTTGATTCCGGAACTGGAGCGGACCAGACAGCGTGGTTACGGGCTTGTCGTTGAAGAGGCCGAGCCGGGCGTCGTGGCTCTGGCTGTGCCGGTGCGTACGCTGACTGACGGTGCGGTGGTCGGCACAATGAGTATTGCGGGACCTGTGATGCGGGTTCAGCCGGAGCGTTACGACGCCTTTTACGCGCTACTGCAGGAAGCGTCCGCGAAGCTGGGTGCCGTCTGGCCGCGCCAGAGCGTCGCTGCCCATGCGAGCGAGGCGGCATGAACGCGCCGGGCGCAGCTCAGGCTCTCGAGCGACTCACCGCGTTCGATGAACACGCAGCACGTATCCTCGTCGCGGCGCGCCGGCAAGGCGCGCTCGCGGAGCGCCTTGCCGTCGAACTGAGGCCCGTGAATCTGGACGAGGGTTTCGCGATCCAGCAACAGGTCGGCGATCAGATCGGCCAGCAGGCTGGCGCGTGGAAATGCGCGCTGCCGCCGGCGGGCAAAATCATCGCCGCACCAATCTATGACGCTGTCATCCATCGAGGCGCCCAATGCCGCATTCCCGCCGTGCCTGGGCAGTCCTCGGTAAGGGCAGAGCCTGAACTCGCCTGTTTGCTGGCTCGCGATCTGCCGCCGCGGCGTGAAGCGTATGGCGAAGCCGAGGTGCTCGACGCTCTGGGGAATGTTCACCTCGCGCTCGAACTGCTGGGCAGTCGCTATGCGCATCCAGAATCGCTGACGTTTCCCGAATTGCTGGCAGACGGTCTGTTCAACGCCGGTCTTGTCATTGGGCCGCGCGTTCAATTGCGCGATGGCGCGACGCCGGCCGATCTCCCGGTCGAATTCACCGTCAGTCTGACTCGCGCCGGACACGACACGGTCAGTTTTGCTGGCCGCCATCCCGATCGCAGCGTGCTCGCGCCGATCGTGTGGCTCGTCAATTTTCTCCGCGTCCGCGGCCTTGGATTGCA
The DNA here is from genome assembly GCF_002879865.1 of Paraburkholderia rhynchosiae. Taxonomy (GTDB): domain Bacteria; phylum Pseudomonadota; class Gammaproteobacteria; order Burkholderiales; family Burkholderiaceae; genus Paraburkholderia; species Paraburkholderia rhynchosiae. The sequence continues at coordinate 6,084 of NZ_PNXY01000062.1, read as the reverse complement.
TGCCGGCCAGGCGGTGATCACGGGCTCTTACGCGGGCGTGCTCGAGTTGCCGATCGGCAGTGAGTTGCATATCGGCTTCGGTGATCTCGGCACGTTGCCGATACTTTTTTGTCTTGATAGGAGTGTTCACATGCGTCTCGTCCGTTTCGGCCAGCCTGGTCAGGAGCATCCCGGTGTCATCGATTCAAGCGGCGCGATCCGCGATCTGACCGGCGTCGTCGACGACATCGACGGAACAACGGTTTCGCCTGCGGCCCTTGCGAAGCTGAGCGAACTCGATCTGAATCGTCTGCCCGTCGTGGAAGCGGGCACGCGCCTTGGCGCCTGTATCGGCAATGTCCGTAACCTCGTGTGCATTGGTCTGAACTACACCGACCATGCCGCTGAAACCGATACGCCGATCCCGCGGGAACCAGTCGTGTTCAACAAGCATACGGGTTCGATCAGTGGTCCGAACGATCCGGTCATCTTGCCGGCAGACGCGCAAAAGCTGGATTGGGAGGTCGAACTTGGCGTGGTAATTGGGAAACCCGCCTGGCAGATCCATGAAGCCAGCGCGCTCGATCATGTGGCGGGTTACTGCCTTGCCAATGACGTTTCCGAACGCGCGTATCAGCTCGAACGCGAAGGCCAGTGGACCAAGGGCAAAAGCGGCTTCTCTTTTGCGCCGCTCGGCCCGTGGCTCGTAACGCGTGATGAAGTGCCCGACCCGCAGGTGCTCGACCTGTGGCTCGACGTCAACGGCACACGTCGTCAGACGGGCAACACACGCACGATGATCTTTAACGTCGCGCATATCGTGGCGTATCTCAGCCGCTTCATGCCACTGATGGCTGGCGACGTCATCATTACCGGGACGCCTCCCGGCGTCGGTCTCGGTCAGAAGCCTCCCGTCTTTCTGAAAGCGGGCGACACCATGACCCTCGGCGGCAGCGGACTCGGCGAGCAGAGCCAGAAGGTGGTGCCGTACGCCGATTCGCTTGGCGCGGCATGGGGCCGCGGCGAATATCCGTTGGCACGATAAAACAATCCGATCTGTAGGAGGAGGAGATATGAGCCTTGCTGGAACTGGCGTCGTCGCAATCTGGCATGACCTGCTGCCGGAAGCGAAGGATGAATTCTACGAGTGGCATAACCGCGAGCACATGCCGGAACGCGCCGGGATTCCGGGGTTCAGGCGCGGCCGGCGCTACATTGCGCTGGACGCGGGCCCCGAATACTTCAATCTGTATGAAGCCGACACCGTGGAGGTGCTCGGCGCGCAGGACTACCTGCTTCGGCTGAATTCGCCGACGCCGTGGACGAAGCAGGTCGTCCCGTCGTTTCGCGGCGTGGCCCGCTCGATCTGCCATGTGGCGTATTCGGACGGCGTGGGGCAGGGCGCCAATCTCATGACGGTGCGCTTCGACGTGCCTTCAGCGGCGCGGGCCGATGTCGTGAAGGGATTGCGTCAACAGGTCTTGCCGCCGCTCGCCGACCGGCCCGGCATCACGGGCGTGCACCTGTGTCTGGCCGATGAGGCCGTCAGCAAGGTCGAAACGGCTGAGAAGAAGGCGCGTTCGGAAGGCACCCAGGTGCCGACATGGATCGTGATGATCGAAGGATGCCGCGCGGACTATGTCCGCACCGCAGTGGACGCTTTCATTGCCGGGCTCACTGCTTTGCCCGGGGCCGCTGCGGTTGCGCCGGACTCCACGCTCTATCAACTCGAGTACACGCGCTGCAAGACGCCGTGGAGCGCTGGCTGAAACGTCGCTTGAACACGGCTGCACGGCGGCGTCACGCGACGCGGCGCGGCCGGCCCTGAAACTGTTCTCACGCATTGAGAAACGAAGGAGTAGTCCCATGTCGTCCCCTGTTGCGAGCACGTCCGTCGCATCGACCGCGGTCAGACCGGTTCGCGTCATTCGACTCAATTCCGCTGACGATGTCGTCATCGCCCTTGATCAGCTCATGTCCGGCACCGTGCTGGATGGGGAAGCGGTGACGGTCTCGGGATTGATCCCGCCCGGTCACAAAGTGGCGACACGCGACATCGGCGAAGGTGAAGCGGTGCACCGTTATGGCCAGATCATCGGTTTTGCGAGTCAGCCGATCCGCGCGGGGCAGCACGTTCATACTCATAATCTCGCGATGGGCGAATTCGCCCGTGACTACGCATTCAGTCAGGGCGTACATGCCACTGTCCCGTCAGCTGAGTCCGCGACATTTCGCGGGATTGTGCGTGAAGACGGTCGTGTGGCAACGCGCAATTACATCGGCATCCTTACCTCGGTGAATTGCTCGGCGACGGTCGCGCGAGCCATTTCCGATCATTTCCGCCGCGACATTCATCCGGAAGCGCTGGCCGCGTTTCCGAACGTCGATGGCGTCGTCGCGCTCACCCATGGTTCGGGTTGCGCCATCGATTCCGAAGGCGACGGTCTCGCGATCCTGCAGCGCACGCTTGGCGGCTATGCGTGCCATCCCAACTTCGCGAGCGTGCTGGTTATCGGCCTGGGCTGTGAAACGAATCAGATTTCGCGGCTGCTCGAAACCCAGGGGCTCAGAGAACACGACCGCTTGCGAACCTTCACGATCCAGGACACCGGTGGCACGACCCTGACAATTGCAAAGGGTATCGAACAGGTCCGGCAGATGTTGCCCGGCGCGAATGACGTTAAGCGGGAAACGGTTTCGGCAAGTCATCTCACCATCGGCCTTCAATGCGGCGGGTCGGACGGATATTCGGGCATCACGGCCAATCCCGTGCTGGGCGCAGCCGTCGATTTGCTCGTGCGGCACGGCGGTACTGCGATTCTCTCGGAGACGCCAGAGATTTATGGCGCGGAGCACCTGCTGACCCGCCGCGCGGTAACGGCCGAAGTGGGACAGAAGCTGGTCGATCGCATCAGGTGGTGGGAAGCATACGCGCAGCGGCAAGGGGCGCAGATCAACAACAATCCGTCGGCGGGCAATAAGGCCGGCGGTTTGACGACCGTCCTCGAGAAGTCGTTGGGCGGCATCGCAAAGGCAGGCTCGACGAACCTTGTCGAGGTGTACGAATACGCTCAGCCGGTTAAGGCGCGCGGTCTGGTGTTCATGGACACGCCTGGCTACGACCCCGTGTCGGCTACCGGCCAGGTTGCCGGCGGTGCGAACCTGATCTGCTTCACGACGGGACGCGGTTCGGCTTACGGCTGCGCGCCCTCGCCGTCGGTAAAGCTCGCGACAAACACCGCACTGTGGCAACGTCAGTCCGACGATATGGACCTGAACTGCGGAGAAGTGCTGGAAGGCAGCACAACGATCGAGCAACTTGGCGCAGTCCTGTTCGAACTGCTGCTCGACGTGGCCTCGGGGAAACGTTCCCGCAGCGAGCAGCACGGTTACGGACAAAACGAATTCGTCCCTTGGCAAATCAGCGCAATTATGTGAGCCGCCGGTGTCCGGCATAAGTAGAGCATGCACCGCACGGATGCTCGGCAATAACCCATACCACGTGGGAGAACGATAGATGCCATTGAATGACCGATCCGCGCTGCCTGACGATCTGGAGCAGGCTGTGCTCGTGGGGCGCGCGTGGTGCCCTGATATCGCCGCGCCGCGTCCTGTTGCTGTTATCGGTGGCGAACTGGTGGATGTGTCGTCGTTCGCACTGACGACCAGCACGCTGCTCGAGCAGCCAGGAATCGGCCTCCGGCTGAAGGAGGCTGCCGCGAACCTGCCGAGACTTGCGACACTGGACCAGGTTCTTGCCAATTCCGCCTTCGATCGACGCGATCCGTCCACCCCCTGGTTTGTCGCGCCATGTGATCTGCAGGCGGTCAAGGCGAGCGGCGTGACGTTCGTCGAAAGCCTTCTGGAGCGGGTAATCGAGGAGCGCTCGGGAGGCGACGCGAGCCGGGCCGACGAAGTGCGCGCGCGTGTCATGTCCGTGCTGGGCGATCGGCTCGCAAGCGTTCGCCCGGGGTCTGCGGAAGCCGAGGCGGTGCGCCACGTACTTATTCACGAAGGAATGTGGTCTCAGTATCTGGAAGTCGGCATTGGTCCGGATGCGGAGATTTTCACGAAAGCGCAGCCCATGTCCGCCGTCGGCACCGGCAGCGAAATCGGAATTCATGAAAATTCGCAGTGGAACAATCCGGAGCCGGAGATCGTGCTGGCCGTGACCAGCCGGGCGGAAGTTGTCGGCGCCGCGCTTGGGAACGACGTCAATCTTCGAGACTTCGAAGGACGCAGTGCCCTGCTGCTCGGCAAGGCGAAGGATAACAACGCGTCGGCCTCCATTGGCCCGTTCATTCGCCTCTTCGACAGTACATTCGGTCTGGATGATGTTCGGGCCGCGGAGCTTTCGCTGCGTGTCGAAGGAACAGATGGCTATGTTCTGACAGGGGCGAGTTCCATGAAACGCATCAGCCGGGACCCGTCAGAACTCGTTGCGCAAGCGATGGGCGCTCACCATCAATACCCCGACGGAATGATGCTTTACCTTGGAACATTGTTTGCCCCGACCGCAGATCGTAGCGTGCCTGGGCAAGGATTCACGCATCAGATTGGCGACACGGTGAGAATATCGAGTCCGCGATTCGGTGCGCTCGTCAACACGGTCAACTATTCGCATCGCATTGCGCCGTGGGAGTTTGGAGTGGGTGCGTTGCTCGCTGACATTCTTCGCCGGCATAGCGGGCAAGCGAAGTCGTAGCCGCTTCATTGCCCGCGTGTCCGCTGATACCTCATGACTGTCAGCGGACACGCTTGCCGCTAAATATACAGCCTTGTTTGAGAATTTAGTTATGCGAATTGAAGGAAAGATGTTGATAGGTGACAGAACTGTTCTGGGCACGAACGGTTCTATCCGTGCGATCGGTGCGGCAACCGGGGAGGTGCTCGAGCCGCCGTTCGGCGGTGCTGCCCCTGCCGACCTCGAATGCGCCTGCGCGCTTGCCTGGTCGGCATTCGACACCTACCGGGAGAGTTCGCTCACGGCCAGAGCGGAGTTTCTCGAGGCGATTGCGCAGAACATCCTGGATTTGGGGGATTGCCTGATCGAGCGCTGCGTTGCGGAAAGCGGCCTGCCGCGTGCGCGACTCGAGGGCGAGCGCGGCCGCACGGTAGGCCAGTTGCGGATGTTTGCCGCTGTGGTGCGTCAAGGAGACTTTCTCGGTGTTCGCATCGACCCTGCCGATCGGGACAGGAAGCCGCTTGCTCGCGTGGATCTGCGCCTGCGCTTTGTACCACTTGGACCCGTGGCGGTTTTCGGTGCGAGCAATTTCCCACTGGCGTTTTCGGTGGCCGGCGGAGATACGGCGTCGGCGCTGGCGGCAGGCTGCCCGGTGATCGTCAAGGCGCATCCGGCGCACCCGGGAACGTCCGAACTTGCCGCGCTCGCGGTGCAGAAGGCGGTTCGAGATTGCGGCATGCCTGAGGGTACATTCTCACTTCTCTTTGACAGTGGGCGGGACATTGCGCAGCGTCTTGTCGGCGATCACCGGATCAAGGCAGTCGGCTTCACCGGCTCGCGCAGTGGCGGAACAGCGCTCACGAAACTCGCAGCCCAGCGCCCGGAGCCGATTCCGGTCTACGCCGAGATGAGCAGTGTCAATCCGGTTTTGCTGTTCCCCGCCGCGCTGGCAAATCGCGCCGAGGCAATCGGTCGGACCTTCGCCGCGTCGCTCACGCTCGGTGCTGGCCAGTTCTGTACCAATCCGGGTCTGATTCTCGCGGTGGACTCGCCCGATCTGGACCGGTTCATCGAAGCCGCTGCCGCCGGACTGGCTGATGCGCCGGCGGCCACCATGCTGACGCCCGACATCCGGAAGGCTTACGAAACGGCCGTTGCCAGAACGGCAGCGCACGATGCAGTCAAGATGGCAGCGCGCGGCGCGGAGTCGAAAAGTGCACACGAGGCGCAGGCAGCATTGTTCACCACCACGGCTGACGCCTTCATTCGCCACGCAGAACTGCATGAAGAGACACCCATTAGCCGGCCGGAGTCAAGGGTAAAGGAAGTACGCCGCAATCAGTTGCGTCACTTCACAGCTAGTACAGCGCGCCACCTTCATTCGTGCAAACACTAATCGCGTCCATTTTCTCACTCGTTGG
>NZ_PNXY01000061.1 GCF_002879865.1 Paraburkholderia rhynchosiae | reverse complement strand
CGGTCGCTCACTCAACGTACTGACGAAGTGTCCAGCCATCTTTCAACGGCCTGACCTTCCTTTCATTACTGTGTGAGACTTGATACTTCCGCTTTACGGCAGACCCCGAAGGATCCACCTCGCGTCGCGCATCAAGCGCCCACACTTATCGGCTGTTAATTTTTAAAGATCGGTCCGCATTCCCCGCGCCGCCCGCTACTACCCTGTCCGGCACCACTTCGTTCTGCGCCGCTGCATCTGCAGCAGAGAAACGAGATTATGGAGAGCGAGTGACAAGTCGTCAACCCCCTTCTGCGAATTTTCTTTCGCATAAATGCCAATCCGCGCGTAAAGCGTCCGCCCTACATATAGAGGGCCGCCGAACTGCAGAGGAACGCAGTCGTGTGAAGATGAGCGAGTTGGTCTATAGTCGGGAGTCTGCCGTCCGTCAGCGTGCTCGTTGCAGCAAACTTTTGCACACAGCTTCGCGCGTCGCTGGCGGACAGCGAACGGACCTGCGACGACAGCGTGCGACGAATTGCTGCACACAACGCGCGCGAAGGCGCAAGCTCGTATATAATGCGAGCCGCGCGAATTTCGCACATTTCTATCGGCCCGCTCAAAGCGGGCTCATCTTTTTGCTCCCCAGAGCACACAGCCATATAACCGCGTTGAGTCACTCAGGTGATGTTGAGCCATGCTCGAAACGCCTGACGGTCGCGTCTTGCGTCTCATAGCGAAGCCTCTCGAGGAGAATACGTGAACCCTTTTGATCGCGAAGATTCGCAACACGAAACCGCAGCCTACACGAAGGCTCCGTCGGGCCGTACGCCGAAGGGCAAGGGCGCGGGCAAAGCGATCCCCGTGGCGGCCGAACTGCTGCCGCAGCAAGCCGAAGAACGTCAGCGCCAGATGCGTGCGCTGATCCAGCTGGGCAAGGAGCAGGGCTACCTGACCCACGCACAGATCAACGACCATCTGCCCGATAACTTCGCGCAAACCGCGGCTATCGACAGCATCGTCAGCGCGTTCAACGACATGGGCGTGCAGGTCTACGAGCAGGCCCCCGACGCTGAAACGCTGCTGCTGAACTCGAACGCGCCCGCTGTCGTATCCGACGATCAGGCGGACGAAGAAACCGAAGTCGCGCTGTCGACGGTGGACTCGGAGTTCGGCCGTACGACCGACCCGGTGCGCATGTACATGCGCGAAATGGGCGCAACCGAGCTGCTGACTCGCGCAGGCGAAATCGCAATTGCGAAGCGCATCGAAGACGGTCTTCACGAAATGGTGCAGGCAATCGCCGCATGCCCGCTCGCGATCTCGGCGATTCTCGCGAGCGCACAGCAGGTTGCCGACGGCGAATTGCGTATCGACGAACTGGTTGACGGCCTGAACGAAGACAACATCGCGGCGGAAGAAGAGACCATCAGCACGGACGCGACAGCCGACGCCGATGCGGACACCGACGAAGACGACGACAGCGATAGCGACGACGACGTCGGCCCAGCCGATTCATCGGCCGCGGACGAAGCGCGCCTGAAGCAGCTCACGAACGACTGCCTCGAAATCTTCGCGCAGGTCGGCATGCTGTACGATCAGATGAACGCGTCGCACACGCGCGGCGACGTCAGTTCGAAGGCGTATCAGCGAGCGCGTCAGGAAATCCAGCAGCATCTCGCGAAAATTCGCTTTACGGCGCGCACCATCGACCGCCTGTGCGGCGACGTGCAACATCAGGTCGCGCAGGTCCGCGCGATCGAACGCAACATTCTGCAAATCGTCGTGACCAAGAGCGGCATGCCGCGCGAGAAGTTCATCGAATCGTTCGCGGGTCATGAAGCCGATCTCGGCTGGACCGAGCGCGCGGCACGCGGCACAACGTCGTACGGCGCGGCGCTCGAGCGCCATTTGCCGGCGATTCAGTCCGAACAGCAAAAGCTGATCGACATTGAAGCCACCGTTTCGCTGCCGCTCAAGCATCTGAAAGAGATCAACCGCCAGATGGTCGCGGCCGAATCGAAGATGCGCAAGGCCAAGAGCGAAATGATCGAGGCGAATCTGCGTCTCGTCATTTCCATCGCGAAGAAGTACGTCAACCGCGGCATGCTGTTCCTCGACCTGATTCAGGAAGGCAACATCGGCTTGATGAAAGCGGTGGACAAGTTCGAATACCGCCGTGGCTGGAAATTCTCCACATACGCAACGTGGTGGGTCCGCCAGGCCGTGACGCGTTCGCTCGCCGACCAGGCACGCACGATCCGCGTGCCGGTGCATATGATCGAGACGATCAACAAACTGAACCGTATCTCGCGTGAAATCCTGCAGCAGACCGGTCAGGAAGCGCACCCGTCGGTGCTGGCTGAACGTATGGATCTGTCGGAAGAGAAAGTGCGCGGCATTCTGAAGATTGCCAAGCAGCCGGTGTCGATGGAAACGCCCGTTGGCGACGACGGCGACGCCACGCTCGGCGACATGATCGAAGACTCGGCGGCTTCGTCGCCGGCAGACGCGGCGATGCAAGCCGACCTGCGCGCCGCCATCGACGATGCGCTCGACTCGCTGTCGCCGCGCGAAGCGAAGGTGCTGCGCATGCGCTACGGCATCAACACGAAGTCGGACCACACGCTGGAAGAAGTGGGCAAGCAGTTCGACGTCACGCGCGAACGCATTCGCCAGATCGAAAGCAAGGCAATGCGCAAGCTAATGCATCCGAGCCGTGCCGATCGACTCAAGTCGTTCCTCGACCGTTGATCCAACAAGCCTGACTCTGCTTCACCGCGCTTGCCGTGCGCCATGCACGGCAAGCGCAGTTCCCGCCTCAAGCTTTAGAATCCCACTGTTCTCAAATAAGCAGCGAGATGATCCCGCCAAGGGTGATCCCCGCCGCCAGCCAACGACCCGCCGTATAGAATGCATTGCGCTCTTCGTGCGGCTGATCCGGACGTTCGAGCCCGAGCGTGCCATACGCAAACGACTTCACCACCGAAGGATCCGAAGCCGACGCGCCCTCACCTGTCGAATCGGCCGTCCCAGTGCCGTCAACCGTATTTCCATCCTGAGCCTGAGCCGCCGCAGCAGCGCCTTCCGTGGAGATATGCACAGCGTCGTCCTGTTCAGACGCATTCGACGCGGCAGCACGCGCGGCGGTCGCAGTGCTGCCAGCGATGGACGATGACGACGCATTTTTCGTCGCGCGATCAGTTGCTCGTGGTGTTGACGGCAACGCGCTGTCGATTTGCATTGCAACCTCCGTTCATTTCCCAAGTCGATTCGGCGCAAAGCCAGTTACAGGATCTATCGACCGTGGCCGGTTCGAACTTGAACGCCAGTAAGGGACGGTAAGCACAAGAGTCAGGCGCGGATGAAGTCGCGCAAGGGCAAATCAACGCACTCGCCAACTCGCGCCGGCTTGTCCACAGAAACTGTGCCCAAGCCTGTTGATATCCTGCGCAAGAGTCGGCCAAGTATCTGAGCGCATGGCATTTTCATCCTCTGCCCGCACGAGGTCTCAACGGCAAAAAACTACAACGACGCGCCACTCAAGGCATCGCAAACGTCTTCACCAACGTCAGCTCGCCGGCCTTGCGCATCGGCACCCGGACAGTCTCGCTCTTCTCGTTCGGCGTGTTCTCGTTCGTGATGATCGTCACCTGTGCGACGGTCATGTCGCTGCGGCCGCCACCGCTGCCGTAGTAATTCACAAAGACCAGATAGGTGCCCTTCAACGGAGCCGCCGACGAATAGATCTCAGGCCCATAGCCGGTCGTCACGTCGACGTCGAGCGCGCCGCCGTTGGGCACCACGCGTTCGCCGTACCATGCGTGTGCGCCGTCAGGCGACACCACGTGCAAGTCCAGGTCGGTGCCGTCCGTGTCCCACGCGAGCACCACGCGCAGCTTCGGCTGCGTTTTGCCGCTGTATGCATCGTAAAACTGCACGCGCCGGCGGCTGCCGTCCGGCGCGCGCAACTCGACGCCGTTGCTGCCGGCAGGAAACGCGTAAGGCCGCGAGAATTTGCCGTCCTCATCTATGCGTTGCGGCAACGGCGTGCCGTCGACCGCGAGCGTGCCCACGGTGTTGCCCTTCTTCTTCGGCGCATTGCGGATCTGCCCTTCGATCAGCGCGAGCTTTGACTGCCCTTCCGGCGTCGCGACCGACACCGCCGGATAATGCACGTCCTGCGTATAGCGCTCGTTGTCGCCACTCGTATTGCGCCAGCCGTTCAACGGCGCGCCGAACTCGATATCGCTTGCCTGCGCGGCCCAGGCGCCATGCAAACATGCGAGCACGAGCAAGCCGCGGCCAGCGTTGATCGATCCCGTCGTTTTGCGCTTCATCGTTACTGCTCCCGTCCCGCTGTCAAAGTCGCTCGCTCTTCACGAGCATCAGGTCGCCGATTTTGCGCAGCGGCACAACCATCGTTTCACGCCGCTCGTTCGGCGTGTTTTCGTTGAAGACGAGCGTCAACGTCGCCGTGATCACGTCGCGATCGTGCGCGGCGGCATCGAAGTTGTAGCCGGTCGAATCGAAATTGCCCCAGTAGTTGAAGAAGAACAGCCACGTGCCATGCTCGGGCGCCGCCGACGAAAATATCCCCGGCCCCGCGCCGTCCACTGAATCGACGTCGAAGCCGCTGCCGTCCTCGAGTGTCGGATTGGCAAAAAACGCGTGCAGGCCGCCGGGCGTGATCACATGCAAATCGACCTGCGCATGCGGATCGTCCCACGTGACGATCGCGCGCAGCTTCGCCTGCGGCTTGCTGCGGTCCGCTTCGTAGAACTGCATGCGCTGACGCTGCCTGCCATCGGCGGAAATCAGCTCGATGCTGTTCGAGCCCGCGCCGAACGCCCACGGCCGCGCGAACGCGCCTTCATCGTCGGTATAAAGCGGCGTCGGATTGCCGTTGACGACAAGCGTCGGCGGCTTGCGCGCATGCTTGTCGATACGCTTCAGGCGTCCCTCAATCAGCGTGCGGTAGCGCTGCGCACCGCGATCGACCGGCGGCCGCGGATACGCCGCGACGAATTGCTCGCCTTCGTTCGTCAGCCCGCTGTGGCGCCAGCCGCCGAACGCGCCGGTCAGGTCGGCGACAGCGCCATCCGTAGCGGCAGCGTAGGCATTCATCACCAGGCCCGCAGTCAGTGCGGCCGTAATGAACGCCATCGCAGCAGTGCGCAAACGAACGCGGCGCACAACCGACAGCCGGCACAACAAAAATAAAAACGTGGCGTAGTTCATTGGATTGGATTGTCGGTACGAATCAGCGTGCGCGCAGTGCGCTCGACAAAGTTTTCATCGAGCCCACGCGGATGGTGCTGAAACGCGAGGTGAATATACTCATGCGCCAACGCGATGCGATCCTCTTCCGTTTGCAGCCGATACACGTAGACGCGATTGCGCTGCGCATCCGCGTACGGACGCCCTTCGCGGACGGCGCACACGGCCGGCAAATCGGGCGTCTCGTAACCGGCGGCACTGTCCATGCGTCGCGCCCACAACGGCGCATTGCGTTGCAGCCATTCGCGCGCGCCGGCTACCGCAATGCAATCGCCGGACAGCGGACTCTGGAACGAAGTCAGCGCCGCTTGCGGCCACGTGCGCGCGAGGATCGCGTCGAACGTGAGCCCCGCTTGGCGGCCAGCCAGCTCATTTGCCCCGGCGCGGCCTTGTCGTGGTGATACTGAACGGGCACGCCGATGAGCACGAGCGCGTCGGTGAGATCGGCGGCACGACGCGCGGCTGCGGTCGGCATGCGCGGCAGAACGCGCTGGGTGCTGCTGCTGTCGTCGATACGAAAGCAGCCGTGATCGTGTGCGCCGTGCTGCACGGCGTAGGTACGCGCTGCCACCGCGAGGGCCTTCGCCGCTTCCGGCTGGGCCGTATCTCCCTCGCGCTCGACAACGCGCGCCACATAGTCGTTCATCCCAAAACGGCCGACCACTTGCACCGCGCCTGCAGCGTTGCGATCAAGCTGCAGTTCACCACGGCTGGTCACGCGCGCCCAGTTGCCGTTCGTAAAGCCGACGCGGAACTCGCCGTTCAGCGGCCCGTCAGGCACTTCGGCCGGTCCCTTGTCGCCGAGCACTTCGCGGATCGGATAGCGGCTGAACAAATCGACGATCATGCACGCGCCGTCGTCCGGCACGGTGACTTGCGCGAGCAGCGGCGCAATGCGCGGTGCAGCCGACGCGAGCACGCGTGCGCTGCCGCCCGACCCGCCGAGCCATACCGGCGTGCCATCGGCGAGCCAGCCTGCGGCGCCGCCCACCGATGCACCCGGCCGCGCCGCATCCGGCATCGTCCAGGTCTTCGCGCGCAGCACGCTGCCGTACAACGATACGGTTCCTTCGCCGCGTCCGCTCGTCAGCACCGACACCAATGTGCTGGCCGCCGCTTCGCGCGGCCTCGCGGGCATGGCCTGCAATGCGGCAAGCAGTTGCGCGACGGGTACGCGATGCGTCGGTGTCATCGCATGGAGGTCGCGCAGCCAGGCGGGCGCATGTGCTGCTGCCCAATACTTGCGCCAGTCGGCGGGATCGAGTTGCAGACGCGCGGGTTCGAAAAAGCGCCCGCATGATTGCACGAGCGCATGTTCGCGGTCGACGTGACCGCCCGTCATGCAGCAATAGACTTCTTCGGGATCGCCGCCGCTGCATGTGTAGTCCTGCGTGACGATGTTCCTGTCGACCAGATAGCCGTACACAAAGAGCTTCCACACGCTGCCAAGTGGGGTCTCAAGCGTGGCGGGCAAGGCGAACGCCGACTGAGGCGAGAGACCGGTAGCCGCGCTGTCGGCATCGGCCTGCCAAAGCTGACTTTGTCCGCCGCGCAGCCAGGCGAAGCGCAACATCTGTTTGGACCATGCACTCCCTGAAGCCGAACCCGCCGCATACACGCCCTCGGCAAAAAGTCCGCACCCCACGCACACGAGGCACACCGCGCCCGCGACGAGCGCAATCCGCCGCACCGCTGCAAGGCGATCGCATAGGAGCCGAGGAAGCGCGCCGAACATACCCGTCACTCGCTTATTGAATGCGCAGCGTCGTCACGCGATCGCTCTTGCCGCCTTCGAACGCCTTCGCGTCCGGCTGATACATGCGGAAGTAGCGCGCGGGCGGTAGCGCAAACGTGCCCGGCAACGCAAAGCGCACCAGTTGCCGCAGCGTAACCGGACGATCGAGCACAGGCACGGGCTGGTGATAGGTCAACTCGCCCATTTCGTACGATGCCGCGCGCGCGAACGGTTGCGGACCGTTATCGCCTTCCTTCTCGCCAGGCAAGCCGTCGATCGACACGCCCCAACTCGTCGCTTCGACGTTGCCGCCAGGCGGCAGCGGCACATCGAGCAGGCCGTAGTGATACGCGTTGCCCGAGCGCGGCGTCAGCGTGACCTCATCGACATACAGCGCATTGCTGTCGATCGTATCGCCCGACTTAACCAGACGCGCGGTGAACGCGGCCCGTCCCACGTTGCTCTCGCCTGCGCCCTGCTTCTTCGGATCCGCCTTCACTTCGAGCGGCTCCAGTTTGTAGAAACCGCGCGTGACGGTGACGTTCAGGCGGCTCTCCTCGCTCGTATGACTGCGGAACGAGACGATTGTGCTGGCGTCGGTGCGCGCGGCGCCTGCGTCGAGCGAAGATGGCAAACCGGCACCGGTCCACTTCCACGACGGCGTGCCGGTCGGCGTCGCGGCGCGCGTCCAGCTTGCGCCTTGCAGCGACGGCAAGGAAGCCGCCGCCACATCGCCGCCGAGCGCCTTGCGTAGCCACAGCAGCGTCAGAGCACGGTCGAGCGTCGGGTAATCGGCGCTGCTTTTTGCAAGCAATGCAGATGCATCGACGCCCGCACCGTCGCCTGACATGGCGAGCAGGCTTTGGACGAGCGGCGCGGGATCGTTGCTCAACGAGACGCGCGCGGCGCTTGCCGCTGCGTCGAAACCATCCGGCACCTGAGCGCCGGTGCCGCGCGCCATGCCCGCGACGAGCAGCGTCGCGATCTGCTTGCCGCGCGGCGAGTCGGCTTGCGCGAACACGATGCTGTCCGACGCGCTATACACGGCATTGGCCCCATTCGCGGCCTTGCGAGCCGATGCGCTCGCCATGGCCGCCGCGTCGCTCATCAAGTCAGCGGCGACACCCGACACCGGTGTGCCGACCGGCAAGCCCATCTGCTGCATGAACCACAGCGCCAGCGCGCGATGCAGCAGCGGTTCTTTCGCGCCGGCGTCGCGGTAGACGTCCATCGCCTGCTGCCAGTTCGTCGCGGGCAAGCTGATGCCGAGGCTTCGGCTCGCGAGCCAGTCCGCGTAATACGCGTAGGCCGTGATCAGCGCGCTGCCGCCGGTCGTATCGCCCCACCAGCCGAACGTGCCGCCGACGCCCGCAAGCATCGCGAGACGCTGCCGCTGATTGCGCAGCAGCGCTTCGATTCCCTGCGTCGAACTTGCGTTGTCGCCGCGTCCGATGACGTCGTGCGCGAGCGCAAGCGGAATCAGCCGGCTCGATGTCTGTTCGGCGCAGCCATACGGGTAGTCGATCAGATCGTCTGCCACGCGCATGAACTGGCTCGCCGCGCTGCCGACGAAACGCACGCTCACGTCCTGCGCGTCTTGCGGCAGAGTGAGCGGCTTGTTCGAACCGTCGAGCACGACAGTGTTCTGATGCAGATCGAGCCAGCCGCCCGCGTCGAGATGAATCGTGGTTTGCAAGCGGTCCACATCTTTATCGCCCTTGCGCAGAGTCGCGTTGATCACGCCGGCCTTCAACGCGCCGCTCGGCAGACGCAGATAATTCGCACCGCGCTTCAAAGTCACCTTCTGGTTCAGCGAGAGGCCGCCGCCTTCCACTAGCCACTGCGCGTCCATATCCGCATCGGTCTGATTGAAGGCGATCATGTCGATGGCCGGCTGATCGTTGACGCGGAAATGCGACGGCCCGCTCCACTTCAGATACAGCGCCTTGTCGGAACGCACGTACGCCGTGCGCTGACCGACCATGCCGTCCGGCGCCGCCGCGCGCACGGTGATGCGCCAGCGCGCGAGCGAGTCGGGCATCTTGAACGTCATCGTGGCGTGGCCGTTGGCGTCGGTCTTCAGATTGCCTTCCCACGCGGCCGTGTCCTGATCGTCGCGACGCGGGCGTTCGAGCACCTTCACGCCGCGCTCGTTGTAGTTCGGGCGCTGCGGGCCGCCGGGCGCGCCCTTCAGCGGCGAACGCGCAAGGTCGTAAGTGATGAACGACAGACTCGACGAGGTCCGCACGTTATTGCGCCGCGGATGATAGAAAAAGTCGACGATGTTCGGCGCAATCTCAGGCTGCAACACGTAGACCATTTCATCGACCACGCTCACCGTCAGATTCGCCGCCTCGGGTTTGCCACTCAATGTGCTGTCGAAGTTCAGCGTGACCGTATCGCCCGGACCATACACAGGCTTATCGCTCTTCACGTTCAGCTCGATCTGCGGCTGCGCGACCACGATGCCCGCGTTCTGAAACGCGTACTCACCGGCATGCACATACAGCACCGAGAACGTCATGTTCGGCGCGAAGTCCTGGCCCACCTTGACGCGCGCTTTCCATTGCGACGGCGTCACGCGTTGCAGCTGCAACCAGTCGCCGCCCGCCGTCAGCAGCGCGCGCCGTTCGACGTTGTCGCGTTCGAGCGTCAGCAAGGCATCGTCGACGGGCAACGGGAACGTGATCAGCGCTTCGGCCGTATCGCCGATCTTGTACCTGTCGCGATCGAACACGATCTCGACGCTGCCCGGCACCGCCTTCAGTCCGTCGCCCGCGACCCAATGGCTCACGGCGGCGAGCAGATTGCCGGCGTCGTCCTTGACCGCCAACATGTAGGAACCCGGTTGATCGAATTGCACCGCGAACGACAGCTTGCCGCCCGCGCTCGCGCCCTTCGATGCGCTCGGCAACGCGCCCTGCGCGTGCGTCTGCGATTCGAGGCGCGTCCATTCCCATTTCGCCGGCGCATGCGCGGCAGGTTCGATCGCGCCCAGCGCTTGCAGATCGAAGCCGACCGATTCCTTCGGCTGCGAAAACGACTTTGCGGTCGTCAACCGATACGGCGTTGCGCCGCGCGCGATCAGCACTTCGCGCGTCACCCGTACTTTGTACGCGGCGCCGTCCTGTGCGAACAGCGTCAGCGCGTAACGGCTCGGCTCGACGGCGGCCGGCAGTGTGAGACTCGCGTTGCCGTCGCTGTCCGTTTTCAGTTCCTGCTGTTCGAGCTTGACCGGGAAGAGCCCTGCATAACGCAATTCACCGTCGACGATCGTCACTTTCTGCGCGCGCAGCGTGACCGAAATCTTGCTGTCGCGCACCGGCTTGCCGTTCGGATAGCGCAACTGGATCTTGCCCTTCAACGGCTCGCCGGTTGCGTAGTCGGCTTTGTCCATCGACAGATTCACGTCGAAGTGCGGCTTCACATATTCGGCGACGCGAAACGCGCTGCCGTACACGTCGCCGTTGTAGTCGAAGCGCAGCGTATAGCCGCCGGCGGTGGTGTCGGCAGGCAACGTGAACGACGTTTCCGCGCCTGCGTCAGAAGCGAAATGCGTCTTCGTGGTAGCGACCGGCGAGCCGTTCGGATCGAGCACCTCGAGCTTGATGTCGGCCTCGGCAGGCGCCGACGATTGGGTCGCGTTCTGGAACGTGCGGCCGATGAACTTGACATGAACCGGATCGCCGGGACGGTACATCGGCCGATCGGTCACTGCGTAGATCTTCGTGTTGTAGATCTCGCTGTCGTAATAGAAATTTTCAGAGACGAATACGCCGCCCTGCGGATCGGCGCCGAGCACATAGCTGCGCTCAGGGCTGACATGTTGCAGCACGAGCGCACCGTCGGCGCCCGTGGTGCCGCTTTGCAAAACGCCCACGCCGTCGGTCCAGTTCACATCGGTGTTGGCGACCGGCTTGCCGTTATCGCGCCGCGTGGTCCACACCAGCATTCCGCTTGATGCCGCTTTGACGACCGCCACCGTATCCGACACGAACAGCAGCGTATGCGCGCGATAGTTGCCGATCACCGCTTCGACGATATACAGCCCCGGTGGCAGCTTGCCGACCGGGATCATCACGTTGCCCGAACTGGCCTCGATGAAGTTGCTGCTGCTGCCCGCGAGGTTCACGCCTTTGGGCGGCTCGATCACTTTCGCGTCCCAGACTGGATAGCGAAAGCGCGCGACCATGTCGTAGCCGTTCAGCGGCGCGAATTGCGAGTTCTGCTCGAATTGCGTCTGTTTACCGGCTTGTTCGCCGAGCTTGAATTGCGGCGCGGCGTCGGTCGCCTTGCTGCGCGTCGCGAACGACAGCACGCGTTGCCATGCACGGCGCGCCTCGGTGTACCAGCGGTCCCACAGATAGGCGAGCGTGTTCGCGAGTCCTTCGCCCTGATAATTCGGCGCAACGTTCAGCCGATGTAGATTCTTCTGCGCCTTCAGGAAATCAAGCGGTTTGGGCACGCGATACACGACGATGTCCGCGCCGCCATACGCCTGCAACGCGTCCTTGAATTCGCGCCCAGGCGCTTCGAGACGAACCTGCGCGATCTGAGTGCTGCCGAAACTCGCGTCCGAAAGCAGGAAGAACGGTTGACCCTCGACCTTCTGAGAACTGAAGTTGCTCGACGGCGCCGGATTCAACGTGGGATTGGCAGCGATGTTCGAATCGGCGGCTGCGGCGCTCGATGCATCGTCTCCCGCATGCGCGACGCTGCTTGCGGTTATCAGCGCGATAACCGCGAGCAGCGTCGTCACGGTGAATGCCACGCGACGGCGCGCATTGCCCAGCCAGTTGCTCGTCGCGATGACGGAATTCATTCGGGTCATGGTGTCAAAAAGTCCAAACGAAACACGCCGACGAAATTCGGATTGCTGTCGAGCGGCTGCCAGCGGGAATCTTTCCATTGCATCAGGTCGGAAACGGCGACTGCGCGCAGACCGGTATCGGCCGGCGTGACGGTGCCTGTGTGATAAGCGATGTAGCGGTCGAGCCAGATCATCAGATGCTGGTCGTCGCCCTGATCGAAGAACAGCAGATCGCCGGGCAGCGCCTGGTTGACGTCCTTCGAAACGAAACGGCTATTGCGTTGAATCAGCGCGATGGCCGACGCATACGCGCCCGTGGAACCGTCGAGTTGCGTCCAGCGATTCGCGATCATGCGCTGCGCCGCGGACAATTGCAGTTCGGGCGGCAGGCTGCTCGTGTCCGCAAGACCGGTCATGCCGTTCGCGCGCAGCCATTTGCTGTCGTGCGGCCGTAGCGTCTCGCCGACAGCAAAACGCACGAGGCCCGCGCAATCGCGTTGCATCCAGCGCGGCGTTGGACCGCGGCGCATTTGCTGGTCGACGATGCGCGTAAACCATGCGCGGAACGCAGCGGATTGCTGCGGCGAAAGCGCGTCGGCGTCGGGGGTTGCTGTGGTCGGGCTCAGCGCATGCGCCATGGGCGCGACGCTGGCTATTGCAAGTAGGGCGGCCATGCGCGAAAGCCACGCACGGCGTGAAGTCGCGGCACGGCATGAGGTAGCGCCGCGAACTTCGCACTCTGGATGAGTCACGTGCGCCGCGTGCCCATATGACACTGCACAGGCGCTGTCTCCCGCGCGGGCGCGCTGTGTCGTCTGCCCAGGCGCGTGCATCGCGCCGGCTACGCGAGGGCGGCGCACTTAATCGCCCTCGGTGCCGGGCTGGTCCGCAGGCGCTTGTGTCGCGGCGCTATCCGAACTCTCATCGCCTTTCGCGCGATCGAACCACCACTCGACCGGCACCCAACCCGTCGAGTCCGGCAAGTTCTGCGGCAGCGTCAACGAGACCGACGGATAGCGAGCGAGCGCGCGAAGCTTCGGCACCAGATGCGTGCGCGACGCGTTGCGGAACACCGCTTCCTGATCGGCCGGCAACGCGGCGCCCGCCTCGCGTTCTATCAGCGCAGCGGCCGCCGAAGGCTTCAGCGTCAGAATCGTGCGCGGCAAACGCTGCGGCGCGAGCGTATCGGCGAGCGCGGGGTAACGCTTGTCGAGCACCGCGAGCGTGTCGTCGACGAGACGAGCGTCGGGCGAGAAAATCACATAGCCGTGCGCGAGCGCAAGCGTCACCGGGAAATAGCGTTCCGCCGATAATTGCGACGCAAACGACGCCTTGCTGCTTAACGCAGTGCCCGAGCGCGCGCTGACCGCGCGCTGCCACACGGTCACATCGGCGCCCTTCTCGCGCGTCGTGACCGGCAAGCGGCGATAGTCCGAGTCGTTGCCGTCCGCCTTTGCGGCTTTCGCTTCATAAGCGCCAATGACGTCGCCGAATGTCTTGCCGAGGGCACCCTTCAGCGCAGCGATTGAGGCGGCGTCCTGGGTCTTCACGCGAGCGACGAACACCGGCGCGACCAGCGTGGACTTCGCGTACCAACAGACCGCCGCCGGACCCGTCAAATGATCGCCGATTGCCGCGGCGCTGTCCGATCCGTCGGCAACCTTGCCGAGCAATGCCGACGCCTCTTTCCAATCCGCCGGCAAGCTCGTGCACGCCGCAGGATTCGCCGGCAATACGCGCCACAAATCCGCGCTGTTCCACTGCTGCGGCAGTTTGCCCGGCTCGATCAATGCCGTGGTCCGCCAGTTCGCCGTGGGGTTGCCATCGGACGAGAAATCGAAACGCAGCGCGTCTATGCCGGAGAAGAACGCCTGATAGCCGAACGAAAGATAGTTTGCCGACACCACCAGACGATGCCCCTTCGGCGCATCGCCCGGCGCATCCAGGTGATATGCACGCGCGGCGTCGTCACGGCCCGATGACAGCATGTCGGACACCGCATCGGCGCGTTCGCTCAGCAAGCCACCCTTTTCATCGAGCAGCACGCCGGGCGCGGACAACACGACGAGGCGGTCGTCTTTTGCGGCGAACAGCAGCGTGCGGCCGGCTGCCAGTTTCAGCGCATAAACGGGCACGTCGCCGGACAGCTTCGCGAGCTGACTCAGTTGCGCGTCGCTTGCGGCGACGTTGCCCAGGCCTTGCAGCAATCTGGCGAGGCCATTGCGACGCATCGACATGATCCAATAGCCGAGGCGGCCATCCGGCGAGCGCCAAAGCAGCACGTGCGCGGGTTCGTCGAATACACGGCGAACCAGTTCTTCGCGCCAGTCGAGTTGATGTTCGAACGCGAGACGCCGCAACGCGCCTTCAGCGGAAAGCCGCGTGTTGGCCGATTCGTAATAGTCGACGAAGTCTTGCGTGAGTACGTCGTGAAGCAGCGGCACACGCAACATGTCGCGCGGCAAACGCGAGAGCGCTTCACTGTCGATCACTGCATCGGGATGGTGAATATCGAGAACGATCTCGCCGGTATCGGTCGCTTTGCGATGCGCGAACGGACGCCATACGGCCTGAACGACGATGCCGGCCACGATTAGAAGCCCGGCCACCAGGATTGCAATCTTTTTACGCGACATCTTCATCTGGTTTTTTGTGGTTCGATGCGACGATATTAACGTCGATGCCGGCTGGATTAAACCGCCGCGATCGATCGCTGAAGGCAGCGATGATAACCGATATTTTTAACTGAAAACCAATGGGCGCCGCATTTTAACAATCGGCGATGTTTCAGGCGGTCGCGGCAAAACCAGGCTCGCGCAGAATTAATGCACCGAGACATGTTCTTAATGTTATTGGAAGTGTCACGAAGGTTAAACATGGAGCGTTTAGGGGGCGATGCGACCCTGTGCACCCGATGCTGTCTCGGGTCTTACTCTTCGGGGACTTTGGCGAGGCAAGTCTTTTGCAAGTTTTTATGCGCGCCAGCCGCAATTCATTATGCGCATAAAATCCTCGGTCGCAACGTGTGCTAGCCGGTTAATCGGGTATTGTTCTTACGGCATCAGCGGAAATATCCCGTTAATGATAGTCAAGAAACCTACGGGCGCTTTCCAGCATTCATCATCCGCCGCTTTAGATTTCGGCTATATCTGATGCTTTTTCGCTTCTGTCGAGAACGAGGTTACTCAATTCCCGCCGTGGCCCGCATCGTCAAATAGCCTTCATGATCTTTTGCCCATAGCTCGATGGTTTTCCCGTCCGCCGACGGCTCCCCGCACACCTTGAAAGTCTGCCCGGCAAAGGTCGGGCGAAGCGCCTTGAAAGCAAAACTGTGCAGCGTTGCATCCGGCTGCTCGCGGCGCACGAGATCCACTAGCAACGTCGCGATCAACGGGCCGTGGACGACCAATCCGGGATAGCCCTCCACCTGCGTCACATACGGATAGTCATAGTGAATGCGATGGCCGTTGAATGTCAGCGCCGAGTAGCGGAACAACATGACGGTGTCCGCGTCGATGGTGCGGCTCCACGTCTCGCCTTCCGGCGCAAGTTGCGGCTGCTGGGGCCGCGCGCCTTCTTGCGGCGCGTCACGATAGACAATGTCGTGTTCTTCTTCGAGCTTCAGTTCGCCGCCGGCTTCAATGGTGTGCTGCACCGTGACGAACACGAGGCGCCCCGAACGCCCGGTCTTGTCTTCGATATTCGCAATCGTCGACGTGCGTGTCGCGTTTTCACCCACTTTCAGCGGCGCGTGGAAAATGAAACGCCCGCCCGCCCACATGCGGCGCGGCAGCGGCACCGGCGGCAGAAAACCGCCGCGCTTCGGGTGACCGTCGAGCCCGACTTCGGACATCGGCGCAACCGGCAAAAAGTAGAGCCAGTGCCAGAGCGGCGGCACCGTATTGCCACTTTCCTGGCGATCCAGCGTCGCGGCCATGGCGGCCAGCGGGAACGCACTGATGTGGTCCCTGGTGAGTTCTTCCTTGTTGAGCCAGTCGTCGAGTTTCGGGGATGAGTCCGACATGCGCAAAGTCTCCGGTCAGGCGTTGCGGGCAACAGGGCCTACTATGAACGACGCGATGCGTTTAGCAAAGCTCGCCTTTACAAAGAACGTCTTTGAGACTCGCTCGCCTGGGAGCAGGTCGTTTTACCAGACGTATCGTCGCTGATTTTCAGCGCCCGAAAGGGAGAAAATTGGAGAGCAAGAGTCGGAGTGCGCGGCATGCACGGGGCGCTTACACTCAATCATCGTTCGAAGATCGTTGATGGAGACACTCATGAATACGGTGGCGAAGGATCCCCGCACGCAATCGCCGAAGCAGGATCGTCAATCGGATGCGAAGCCGTCACAGAACCGCACTCAGGCGAGTTCGCTTGCGCGGCGCGTCGAGACAATCGACTGGTTCAATGTCGAAGAAGAACTGAACGGTTACGGCTGCGCAATGTTGCGCGATCTGCTGAGTGCGCGCGAATGCGACGCGCTCACTGCGCTATATCCGCGCGAGGAGTTGTACCGCAGCCGTGTGGTGATGGCGCGGCACGGCTTTGGCCGCGGCGAATACAAGTACTTTGCGTACCCGCTGCCGCCGTTGATCGCGGACTTGCGCCGCGAGCTTTATCCGCACCTGGTGCCGGTGGCGAATCGCTGGAACGAGGTGATGGGAATCGACATTCGCTATCCAGCGGCGCACGCTGAGTTTATCGAGCGCTGCCATGCTGCGGGTCAGACGCGCCCTACACCGCTGATGCTCCAATACGCAACCGACGACTACAACTGCCTGCATCAGGATCTTTACGGCGAACACGTGTTCCCGCTACAGGTCGCGATCCTGCTCTCGGAGCCAGGCGAAGATTTTACGGGCGGCGAATTCGTGATGACGGAGCAGCGTCCGCGGATGCAGTCGCGCACGGAAGTCGTGCCGCTACGCAAAGGCGACGCTGTGGTGTTCGCGGTCAATCATCGGCCGGTGCAAGGCACGCGCGGTCCTTATCGCGTGAATTTGCGGCATGGCGTGAGCCGGTTGCGCTCAGGCGAGCGGCACACGCTTGGGATCATTTTTCATGACGCAAGTTGAGTGGGTTATGGAGTGGGAAGTCGACTGGTGATGAGGGTGTGGGAGACGGCGGTGGAGGTCCGGCCAGTTAGATGTCCAGCCGAACCGACAGCAAAGCGGCGTCCGGACTACGGGTTAGCCGGGCGCCAGCCGATCAGAAGACGTTTCGAATGCCTAATGCGACACCCGTTTGATTATTGCGACCCAGGAAGTCCGCAGTCGCCGCGCCGGTTCCGCGAATGAAGTCGACAGTTCCATACACTTCTGTTCGCTTGGAGACCGCATATTCCGCAAGCAGGACGGCTGAGTATCGAGTCCCGCGCCCCAAAGTAACACCGTCACTGTTGAGCGCATTTCGGGAGCGGTCGTAGTAGCCCGCAGCCGTAAGAAGCAACGGCGCGCTCACCTGCCATGTCGCTCCGACATAAAACCCGTTGTCGATCCGGTCGGTGTTCCTCGTAGGTGTCCAACCGGACGCTGGTGAGCCGCTTGCACCCATGTAGATGTCCACGATACCCGTGTTGTCCTGTGAGTACAGCCAACCAGCGTAGGCCTTAACTGCGCTGAAAGCGTAAACCACGCCTACATTGGCCACCCGGAACTTGTTATTGGTGTTATCGCTATTCTGCTGATAGCCCACGTCGAACGAAAGGCCGCCAACGACATATGAGGCGGTGAGCCCGTACATGTTACTCGCACCGATGCTTCCTGCCACACCGCCAACGCCGTACATCGCCTCTACGTTCAAACCTCCAAACTGACCGCTGTACTTGATCGAGTTCGTTTGACGCAGCCCGTACCCAAGCGCACCTGGAAGCCATCCATCCTGGTCGTAGTTGCCGACGGTGAGCGGGTCATACACGCTACCAAGCTGATCGAAGAGCGGCGTATTCTGCCGCCCAAACGTAATCGCGCCATACCTGTCGCTTGACAGACCGACATAGGCCGCCCGGTTAAACAAGGTATTCGCACTCGCCAACTGACCATTCCAAAGATTGAAGCCATTCTCCAGCTTGAAGATTGCTTGCAGACCGGCGCCGAGATCCTCCTTTCCTTTGAGACCCCAACGACTACCCGTGACAGGTCCCACCCCCATTGCCAACTGACTGTCATTGTTTGCGTTCGAATTGGTCAGATAACGCACACTGGTATCGACTATCCCATAGAGTGTCACCGAACTTTGCGCGAATGTATTGGGCACCATGCCCATCATCATGCTGCCGGCGAGAGTGCTGATAAGAGCGGTCTTTTTCATTGCCATTCCTTTGTCGTTTACTTTTATAGTCATCGTTTCATTGCTCGCCGTATGGTCGTCTCGACGTCGGCTTTGTACGCGGGACGCGCTACATGCTGACCGAGTCGAGCAGCTTCTTTTTCCCCGAGACGTAGTGATAAAGAGAAATGACGCCGTGTCTGAGGTCTCCTTTCGAGTCAAACAATGCCTCACCAGTCACGCCGTGGTAGTCGGTTACAGGCATAACCGCCACGATCTTTTTCGGATCAGTAGAGTTGGCGCGCTTCATCGCGTCGACAATGATATAAACAGCGTCATAGGCTGCGGGCGCATACACCTGTAGGGAATGGCCGTACCGCTTTTCATATTTCTCCGCGAACGCGGCTCCCTGCGGCATTTTTTGCAACGCCTGCCCAGGCTCCGAACATATGACATCGTCCGCAGCCTGGCCTGCAAGTTCAGATAGCTTCGGCGAACACACGCCGTCTCCACCGAGAAACTTTGCCTTCACTCCAAGTTGTCTCGCCTGCTTCGCGAAGGGTCCACCCGTGGCATCCATGCCTCCATACATGATCGCGTCAGGATTTCCCCCCTTGATCTTCGTCAAAATCGCGCGGAAATCGACCGCGCGATCGTTCGTTGCGTCGCGGGATATGATCTTGATCCCAAGTGCCCTCGCCTGTTTTTCAAACTCCGTCGCAAGACCTTGACCGTACGCAGTGGAATCGTCGACGATTGCTACGGACCTCACTTGAAGCTTGCTCGCTGCATAAGTCGCGATGGCCGGCGCCTGCTGTGCGTCCGTAGTAACGAGCCGATAAGTCGTTTTAAAGCCCTGAAGCGTGTACGCGGGGTTAGTCGCAGAGGGGGAAATTTGCAGGATGCCAGCGTCGCTGTAGATCCTTGATGCTGGAATCGTGGTGCCTGAGTTCATATGCCCGACAACTGCGACCACGTTATCGTCGACCAGCTTCTGCGCGACCTGTGTCGCGGTTCTGGGATCGCCCGCATCATCCTGTGTGTCGAGTAGCAGCTTGATCTTCCTTCCCGCGATCAAGAGACCCTTCGCGTTGATCTCTTCGATCGCCAGAGTCGCACCGTTTTCGTTGTCCTTGCCGAGGTGGGCCATACCGCCGGTCAATGGCGCCACATGGCCGATCTTTACGACGTCGTCAGCATATGCCGTACTGCATGTTGCCAGGATTAACGTGGCACGCATTGTCAACTTTAAGCCCGATTCGAATCTCATGATGTCTCCAGTTTAGGTGCTTTAATATGCTTCGCATAACTAATAACAACGCACTGCGCTCCAACACGAACCACTGACTGACTACTACATCGACAGACGACAAATCGTATTTCGATTTACGATTCGATCAACGCAGACCCAAGCATTTCGAGAAAGAGCGCGTTCTGGCCAGGTAATCCCACCGAAATGCGCAGCCAGTCGCCAAGGCCATAACCATCTACCGGCCTCACAATGACTCCGCGACGCAGCAGGTAGGCGTTTATGCGCGGCGTCCTGCCACCAAATCGGGCGAGAATGAAGTTGCCATATGACTCCACGTAGGGCACAGCGAGGGTTCGCAACCCTGCCGAAAGTTGCGCCAGGCCCAACCTGTTGAACTGGAACGTTTGCTCCCGGAAATCCTGGTCTTGAAGCGCTCCGATCGCCGCGGCCTGAGCGACATTGCTGACGTTGAATGCAGGCCGGATGCGATTAAGTGTTTCAGCGACTGCGGGCGAACTGATCGAATAACCGACGCGAAGTCCAGCCAGACCATAGGCTTTGGAGAATGTGCGCGTGACGATAACATTGGGATACCGGCTGACCCACGCAACACTGTCGTATTGCAATTCGGGGGCGAGATACTCGCGGTATGCCTCGTCAAGCACCACTAGCACGTCGCTGCGCAGACCTGCGATGAACGTTTCGAGTCTGCCAGACGGCAAATATGTCCCGCTTGGGTTATTCGGGTTAGCCACGAAAACGACCGTTGTATCTTCACGGATCTCGTTGCTTATCGCCTCCAGATCGTGCCCGAAGTCCTTCGCGCCGACGACGATGCTTTCAGCTCCAGTGCGAAGCGTTGCCTGCGCATAGACGGAAAACGCATATTGCGAAGATACGGCCGATCTGCCGGCTGTCAGAAACGCGCTCGCAATAAGCTCGAGAATGTCGCTTGACCCGGCCCCCAACGTGATCCAGGACTGCGGAACGTCGAATCTCTGGCCGAGTGCGGCCTTCAGATCGAAACCGTTTGCGTCCGGATAGAGCGTAGACGCTTGTACCGCATCCAATGCATTGAGACGAGCCCGCTGTGACATTCCCAGCGGGTTCTCATTGGAGGCCATTTTCACAATGTTTGCCGGGTCGATGCCGAACTCCCGGGCAAGTTCTTCTATCGGCTTACCCGCCTGGTAGGGCTGTATCTTAAGCAACTGCTGTGCAACACGAACCATAAATTCTCATCCCTTGAAACGTTGAGCCGATGCTAACCACACACTGGCGCCGATCGCCCAAACGCACAGTCAATCACCTGTGCCTGCATGGTCAGACCACCGTAGCGCTGGCGCCGCCCTTGCCTTCTGTTTGCTGCTCTGCCTCGATGAACCGGTCGACCACCCAACGAAACTGGGAGAGCGCGGCGTCGACACTCAATGGCACCATCTTGAACTCCGGGTCCTGCGCCAGGTTTTCCTGCTGCGAGGTGATCATGTCGCGATCCTCCTCAAATGCATGCACGATGCCGGCGTGAATGTCCTTGGTCACCTCCGGCCTGTCGATCAGGAAGTTGTGAGGATGGGCAAAGAAGTAGTGTGTCGAATCTTCTGTCTCCGGCGTCAGCGCCTGACAGCCACGGAAGGCGATTGCGTTCTCGCGGTGCTTGTCCTGGCCGCCGGCACCTGCGGGCGTCATGCCGGAGTCCATCAGGAGTACGCCCGGCACCAGAAAGTCGTAGTACATCCACCTGTCCACACGTGCGCCAGCGGGATAGTCCGAATATTTCGCCGAATACGGCGGCGGCTCGGTATTGGGCACCCACTTGGTGAGGCGCACGCCGCGCTCCTTCCGCTCGACCTTGGGCAGCACCGCCGCGTAGTCGGCAGATCCGCCCACTGTCGTTGGATGCAGGAAGGGCAGGTGCGAGAAGTCGAGCAGATTGAAAATCATCTAGCGGGCCTCCTCCGCCGCCCTGATGGGTGGCGGGGTTAAAGTGAGTTTGCCAACAGCGCTTTAACCGGAAGGAGGTCCATCATGAACTATAGCGGCATTGACCTGCATTCGA
>NZ_PNXY01000060.1 GCF_002879865.1 Paraburkholderia rhynchosiae | reverse complement strand
TCGAATGCAGGTCAATGCCGCTATAGTTCATGATGGACCTCCTTCCGGTTAAAGCGCTGTTGGCAAACTCACTTTAACCCCGCCACCCATCAGGGCGGCGGAGGAGGCCCGCTAGATGATTTTCAATCAAAAGCGGTATCCGAGATCAGACCGCCTTGGCGGTCCTCATTCGATTGCTGAATGCATACCATCATGGGCAGCATGAAAACGACCCCGGCAAAGTCGAAGGCCAACAACTCTCCGCCACCGTTCCCAGCAAAAGTGCATCAGAATGCGCCTACGCGGTCGTCGCGTCCCTACACATCGATTGTTGACCATTTGGCGCTGAGGTCGACCGGCCAACCACTCCCAGACGCGAAGGCAGTGGTTGACCCATTTCGGTCGTCGCTACACATCGAAATGCGCAGCGAAGTCCTGAAAGCTGTCAGCGACGGATCGAGTAGTGAATCCAAGCGGGTCGTGGTCTCCAGCGACTGACAGCAGATCGTAGAAAGAGGCCTTCTCGGCCATCGCCCTGCGGACAAAGGAACTGGTAAGCGGGAAGTAGCTTCCGCTTTTTCTAATCCAACAGAAAATTGTCGACCAACCGATTGAACGCATCGGCATGTTCGATCTGCGTCCAGTGTCCGCATTGTCCAAATACGTGCAATTGCGACGGGCCGATGAGTTCGAGCAGCCGCAGCGAGTTGGCGAGCGGAATCACCTGATCATCGCGGCCATGCACGATCAACGTCGATCGCCGGATGCCGCGCAGTTCATGCTCCTGGCACGCGAGCGCATCGACCCAGCGTTGCCGCGGCGCCGGGAACATCGCCGAAAACGACTCGTGATAGCCGGGCCGGATGCTGGCCCGATAGCGCGACTCCGCCAACCCGGGCGTAAGGCGTGAACGATCGAACGCGAACACGTTCATAATGCTTTGCATGTTCGCCACCGTTGGCTCATAGCCCCACACTGCATCGAGCCCCGGCGTCAGATGGAAGCGCACACCCGCTGCACCCATCAGCACTAGCTTGCGCACGCGCTGCGGATGACGCACGGCCATTGCCAGCGCGAGGGCACCGCCGAACGAGTTGCCGACCAGGTCGGTGCTCTCGATGTCAAGCGCGTCCAGCAGACCGACCAAGTGGTTCACCCACAGATCCATGTCGTAATGTGTGCCCGCGCGGCGCTCCGTGTAGCCGAAACCCACCATGTCGGGTGCGATCACGCGGCGCGTACGGGCGAGCGCTGGGATCGTAAGACGCCAGTTTGCCCACGCGGTGACCCCGGGCCCCGAGCCGTGAATCAGCAACACCGGTTCGCCGGCGCCGACGTCGTGATAATTCGTGTCGAGGCCCGCCGCGCGAATCCGCAGGCCGATTTCAGGATCGAGTTGCTGTGTCATGGTGAACTCCCTGGCCGTCGCCTTCGTGGCGGCGGCATTGATTGATTGTCAGAACGGGATTACCGCGCGCGCCCACACCGCCTCGCCCGCCGGTCTGTTTCTCACGAGAAGCTCCTTCACCACACGCACGTCCACGCTCCCCTTCGCAAACTCGTAGCGAAACCCCGGGCCGATTGCGAAGACCTGACCGCGAAAACCCTCGCCGTTCACCGACGCGCCGTATTGCGTGTCGTCCGTGGTCTGCTTGACGAAATAGCCCGCAATGCCGACTCGCGCCCTCGTCGTGACCGCGTAGCTCGCGCCATAGTCGACGTGGAACAGTTGGCCCGAGTGGTAGTCGGTCGCGGTGTTCATCGAGTTGACGCTGTAGGTAACCTTGGCCGACATCTCGAATCCGACGGCAGGGAACCAGCTGATGCCGAACACCGGTCTCACTGTGTAGTAGTTCTTGCCGGTATTCAACGCCGCGCTCTTGTCATACTGTCCCGTCGGCAAGACGAATTCGACTGCGGCCACGGTTCGCAGCGAACCATCGCCCCACGCGATCATCGCGGGACTCACAATCAGATCGCCGAGAGTCGTGCGATCGAACGAGGCCCCACCCGCGTCGAGCGACAGATGCTCCATGGGTAGCACCGCATACGCGCCGAAGCGCCCGCCGAGCAGCGACAGATTCGACATGTACACGAGCCTCGGAATCAGCACGTCAGCATTCAGCTTGAACCCCGGCACGGAACTGTTGCCATGCGAGTCGTTGAAGCGCGAAGCGAAGTAATGCGTGTAGTACAGCAGTCCATACAGACCCGCGGGCGGCAACGCTCCGGCGAAAAAGGCCTCGGCGCCCTCGCCTATCGTGTCGCTGCCGCCTTCGGTGGCGTGCACGTTGGTACTGAGTGCGGCACAAATGCCGGCCAGCAGCATCCCTCGCCTGAACGCGATTCGAACTTCCATCTTGCTGTCTCCTGGATATTGTTTTCGTGAGCCTTTGTGGGTGGACGGCCTGGCGGCCGCCCGCAACTGGGTTACTTCTTCAGATCGAGCGCGACATCGACGATCATGTCTTCCTGCCCGCCGACCATGCGCCGCCGCCCCAGCTCCACAAGAATATCGATCGTCTTCAGACCGTATTTCCCGGCGGCCGCCTCAGCGTGCCGCAGGAAGCTCGAATAGACGCCCGCATAGCCAAGCGCCAGCGTTTCGCGGTCGACACGCACCGGCCGATCCTGCAGCGGACGCACGATGTCATCGGCTGCGTCGAGCAGGCCGTACACATCGCAGCCGTGATTCCACCCAAGCCGGTCCGCCGCCGCGATAAACACTTCGAGCGGCGCGTTGCCCGCCCCCGCACCCATGCCCGCCAGCGATGCGTCGATCCGGTCGCAGCCCTCCTCGACCGCGACGATCGAATTCGCCACGCCGAGCGACAGGTTGTGGTGCGCGTGCATACCGGTCTGGGTGTCGGGCTTCAACACGTCCTTGAAGGCGCGGAAGCGCTCGCGCACGCCGTCCATCGACAGTGCGCCGCCCGAGTCCACGACATAGACGCAGGTCGCGCCATAGCTTTCCATCAGCTTTGCCTGCCGCGCCAATGCGGCGGGCGTCGTCATGTGGCTCATCATCAGAAAGCCGACGGTGTCCATGCCGAGTTCACGCGCGTGCTCGATATGCTGCTTCGACACATCCGCTTCGGTGCAATGCGTCGCGACGCGCACGACGCGCGCGCCCGCATCGTAGGCGTTGCGCAGATCGTGGACGGTGCCGACGCCCGGCAGCAGCAGCGTCGCGACCTTCGCGTGGCTGACCGTTTCGGCGACGGCCGCAATCCATTCGACGTCGCTATGCGCGCCGAAGCCGTAGTTGAAGCTCGATCCGCAGAGACCGTCGCCGTGCGCGACCTCGATCGAATCAACGCGCGCCTCGTCGAGTGCGCGCGCAATCGCCTTCATGTTCGCGATGCTGTATTGGTGACGGATCGCGTGACTACCGTCGCGCAGCGTCACGTCGGAAATGTAAAGTTTGCGGTTATGCATGGTGTCGCTCCGTTGCGCGATCAGGCCGCGAGCGGCGCGAGCCGCGTTTCGGCGATACGTTCGGCGCACGCGAGCGCGGCCGAGGTCATGATGTCGAGGTTGCCCGCATAGGCCGGCAGATAGTGCGCGGCGCCCTCCACCTCTAGAAAGATCGAGGTCTTCAGTCCCGTGATCGGGCCGAAGCCCGGCACGTTCAGCGGCTGCCTTGCGTCGAACAGGTCGAACTGCACACGCTGCTTGAGCCGATATCCCGGCACGTAGCGCTGCACACGCTCGGCCATCGCGGCGACGCTCCCTTCAATAGCATCGCGCTCGGCGGGATCGGAGAGTGTGAACACGGTGTCGCGCATGATGAGCGGCGGGTCAGCCGGGTTCAGGACGATGATCGCCTTGCCGCGCGTCGCGCCGCCGAGCACCTCGATCGCCTTCGAGGTGGTCTCGGTGAATTCGTCGATATTCGCACGCGTGCCTGGGCCGGCGGAGCGGCTGGAGATCGACGCAACGATCTCCGCGTAATGGACCTTCGCCACACGCGATACCGCGTTGACCATCGGAATTGTCGCCTGCCCGCCACACGTCACCATGTTGATGTTGGGCGCGTCGAGTTCATCGTCGAGATTGATCGACGGAATCACATACGGGCCGATTGCGGCGGGCGTCAGGTCGATGACCTTGACGCCGTGCGCCTGCAGCAGCGCGTTGTGATGCTTGTGCGCGCCCGCCGAGGTGGCGTCGAACGCGATGCGGATGTCGCCGAAGTTCGGCATGGCTAGCAGGCCGTCGATGCCGCCCGCGGTCGTCGGCACGCCGAGACGTTGTGCGCGCGCGAGGCCGTCCGACTGCGGATCGATGCCGACGAGCGCGCCCATCGCGACATGTTTGCCGTGACGCAGGATCTTGATCATCAGATCGGTGCCGATGTTACCCGAGCCGATGATGGCTGCTTTTTGCGGCGCCGATGCGCCATGTAGGTTTGTCATGGTCAGGTTTCCTTTGATGCATGGCGCGCTAGCGCCCAAGTTCGAATGCAGTTTTGCCACCGATCCCGAACTGCGTCTTCGGGATTTCGATCAGCAGCACGCGCACCGATTCGCGCGGCGCGCCGATGGATTCGATGGCGGCGTCGGTCAGTGCGTCGATCAGGCCCGCCTTCTGTTCGTCGGTGCGGCCTTCCATCAGGTGAACGTGGATGATGGGCATGAATGTCTCCGTTTATGCGGGCGCGCTTCGCTTAGACGAAGCGCATCGACACGCTGCCGAGATGCTGGAAGCGCGCCGTGACCGAATCGCCCGCGACAATCGCGACCGCCTCGGTCACGCCGCCGGTCAGGATCAACGTGCCCGCGGGAATGGCCTTGCCGCGCGCGCCAAGCTGGTTAGCGAGCATCGCGACGCTCGCCGCGGGATGACCCAGCACCGCCGCACCCGACGCCGCCGCGACGATTTCGCCGTTTTTCTCCAGCACCACGCCGAGATTCTTCAGGTCGAGTCCCTCGGCGCTGCGATGCCGGCCGCCCGTCACAAAGCGCGCCGACGACGTGTTGTCGGCAATCACGCTCTTCAGGTCGAAGCGGAAGTTTTCGTAGCGCGAGTCGATCACTTCCACCGCGGGCAGCACGAAGTCGGTTGCGGCCAGTACCGTGCCGATGTGGCAGCCGGGACCGGAAAGCGGCTGCTTCGTCACGAACGCGATTTCTGCTTCCACCTTGGGATGGATCAGCGACGAGGTGTCGATCGCCGCGCCGTCCATGCACGAGCCGTAGTCGGTCAGGAAACCGTAGACCGGGTCCGTCACGCCCATCTGGCGCATCTTCGCGTGCGACGTGAGACCCATCTTCAGGCCCGCGACCTTCATGCCGCGCGCTTCTTTGCGCGCGCGCAGCGCGTCCTGGATCGCATATGCGTCGGCCCAATCGATCTGCGGATACGCGTCGGTGATCTTCGTGATCGCCTCGCGTTGCAGTTCGGCCTCGTCCAGGCTCTGCGCGAGGGCGTCGATCGTCGTCTGATCGAGCGTCATGGTTGTTCTCCTTGAATGAAGCGCACCGACGCGCTGCCGATGCCGCCGAGACTGATCCGCAGCGAGTCGCCCGCCGTCACCGGCACCATCGCCGCGAGTGAACCGGACAGGATCACCTCGCCCGCGTTGAGCGTCATGCCGAGCCGGCCGAGGGTGTTCGCGAGCCACGCGACCGCGTTAGCCGGATGCCCGAGCGCCGCCGCGCCAGCGCCAGTTGCCGCGATCTCGCCGTTCTTTTCGAGCGTCATGCCGACCAGGGCGAGATCGAGCTCGCGCGGATCGACGGCCCGATCGCCGAGCACGAATACGCCCGACGACGCGTTGTCAGCCACGGTGTCCTGAATGCGGATCTTCCAGTCGCGAATACGCGAATCGACGATCTCGAAGCACGGCAGGACGGTCTCGGTGGCGCGCAATACGTCTGCATTCGTTACGCCTGGGCCTGCAAGATCGTGTTTCAGCACGAACGCGATTTCGCCCTCGGCCTTCGGCGCGATTAGTTTCGACGCGTCGATGGCGGCGCCGTCCGCGAACACCATCGCCGACGTGAGATGCCCGAAGTCCGGCTGGCGCACCTCGAGCATGTTCATCACCGCTTCGCTCGTCACGCCGATCTTCTTGCCGATCACTCGTTCGCCGTCGAGCGCGATGCGGCGTTCAATCATCCGCAACTGGATACGGTAGGCGTCGTCGATCGTGATGCCCGGTTCGCGTGCGGTCAGCGGCGCAATCGGCTGCGCATGACGCAACGCGCGATAGAGTTCGGCGCCGTAGCGCTCGATCGCTTCGGGCGCGAGCCCTTCTGTTTTTAACGGATTCATCTCAGCCCTCACAGCTTGACGCATACATTGCGCAACTCGGTATAAAACTCGAGCGAATGGATACCGCCTTCGCGGCCGATCCCCGACTGTTTCGCGCCACCGAACGCGGTGCGCAGATCGCGCAGAAACCACGAATTGATCCAGCAGATGCCTACGTCGAGCGCACGCGCCATGCGATGCGCGGTGCCGGCGTCGCGCGTCCACACGGTGGCGGCGAGACCGTAGGGCGTGTCGTTGGCTTTCACGATCACTTCAGCTTCGTCGTCGAACGGCGCGATGTGGCAGCACGGGCCGAAGATTTCCTCGCGGATCACGCGCGAGCCGTCCGGCAGGCCAGTCCAGATCGTCGGCTCGATCCACGCGCCGTTCTTCAACCCGGCCGCCATATCGGGTACGCCGCCGCCCGTTACGACCACCGCGCCGTCGGCGCGCGCCTGCTCGCAGTACGACAGCACCTTGCTGCGATGCATCTGCGAGATCAACGGACCGAAGGTGGTGCCTTCGGCGTCGGGGCGCCCCGGACGCAACGCCTTCGCTCGTGCCGCAAGCGCATCGACAAAGCGCTCGTAAATCGGCCGTTGCACGTAGACGCGCTCCGTACCGAGACACACCTGCCCTGTGTTTTCAAAAGCGGAACGCGCAATACCCGCCACGGCCGCATCGAACTCGCAGTCGGCAAAGACGATGCCCGCGTTCTTGCCGCCGAGTTCGAACGACACCGGCCGCACACCGTTTGCCGCAGCCTTCATGATGGCTTCGCCGGTGCGCGTTTCGCCGGTAAAAGTTATTGCGTTCACGCCGGGATGCTCAGTCAGGAACGCACCCGCCGAGTCGGGACCGAAACCGTGCACGACGTTGTAGACGCCCTTTGGCACGCCTACTTCGTTCATCACTTCGCCAAGCAGCGTTGCGGTAGCCGGCGTTTCCTCGGACGGCTTCACCACCACCGTGTTGCCGCATGCGAGCGCCGGCGCGACCTTCCATGTCATCAGCAACAGCGGCAGGTTCCACGGACACACGACCGCAATCACCCCGCGCGGCGTACGCACGCCATAGTTGAGGGCTTCGCCGCCGTCCGGCGTCGCCATGGCAAAGTTTTCGGTGGGGACGTTGCGAATCATGTCGGCGAACACCTTGAAGTTCGCCGCGCCGCGCGGAATGTCGACGTGACTCGCCAGCGCGTGCGGCTTGCCGGTGTCGGCAACTTCGGCGGCGAGGAAGTCGTCGAAGCGCCGGTTGATGCCGTCGGCCACCGCGTACAGCAGTTCGACGCGCTGCGGCAGCGTCATGCGTGCCCACGGTCCGTGCAAGGCCGCGCGCGCGGCCAGCACCGCTGCGTTGACCTCGGAGCGGCCGGCCTCGTGCACGAGCCCGATCACACTGTTGTCGACCGGGTTGCGGTCTTCGAACGGGCGATTCGTGCCGACCCACTCGCCGCCAATGAAATTCTTGAATTCAGTCATGGACAGTCTCGATCGTTTTTCGTTGCGCCAGTTGCGCGGCTCAGGTCAACACGCTCAGGAAGGCTTCGTTGAGCTTGCGGTCGTGATAGAAGATCGCACGCCCCAGATCCTTGTCGTGCCACGTGATAGTCGGCTTGTCCGGGTAGTGGATGTAGCCGCCCGCGAAGACCTCGTTGCGGTTGCCGGACGGATCGAAGAAATAGATCGTCGCACCGCGCGTGATGCCGTGACGCGTCGGTCCGATGTCGAGCGCGACGTCGTGCTTGGAAATCAGATCCGCGGCCTTGAGCACGTCGCCCCAACTGTCGAGCTGGAACGACACGTGGTGGAACTTGTTCTTCTCCGCGTGGCGGATAAACGCGATGTCATGCGCCTTGTTCGAGCACGTCAGGAACGCGGCTATCTGCATGCCTTCCTGTGTAACGACCTGCTCGGCCAGCGAAAAGCCGAGCACATCGCGAAAGAGCTTCACGGTATCGTCGAGTTCGTCGCCGTACAGCAGGCAATGATCGAAGCGGCTCGGCGACATGCCGCGCAGGCCGTCGGGCCAGGGATCGGGGTTCACGTCGCCGGTTGCACAGCCGACGTTGTCCTTCGTGGCGAACAGTTCGATTGAATGGCCCGTCGGCACGGTGAAGCGGAAACGCCGCCCTGTATGCAGATGCTCGCCGGCCTCCATCCAGATGAAGTCTTTGGCGCAGCCCGATTCCTTCACCGCGTTCGCGAGCCGGTCGAGCGTCGCTTCGCTGTCGACGCGAAAGCCGACGTAATCCATGCCCGGCTCCTCCGCTTCGCGCAGCACGACGCTGTGATGGTCATGTTCGTCCCATGCCTTCAGATACACGCGCCCTTGCGCGTCGCGGCCGGTTTCATGCAGGCCGAGCAAGTCAATGTAGTGCTTCAACGCCGGACCGATTTCGAGGACCCGCAGCGCAATATGGCCGGGTCGCAGTACGCCTTGCAATGCCATGATGTGTCTCCTTGATGGTTCTGGTTCAGACGCCGCCCGGCGCCTGTTGCTGCTGGATGGATTCTTGGTGTTCTTCCGCCACCGTTCTGGCGCGCGCCTTGTCGATGCAGCGCGCCATCCTGCCGATCACGCGCACCGACAGATCCGTGAGCGGACTGATGCGGCATGCGAGCACCGTGCCGCGCGCTTCCTCGTCGGCGCTCACGCAGGCGCGGCTCATCTTGCAGGCGTGATAGCGGCCGCTCAGCACCTGCACCTTGCACACACCGCAGCCGCCGCCGCGACAGCCGAGCGGAATGCCTCGCCCGCCTGTCGCCGCCATCGCATGAAGCACGGTGGCGCTTTCTGCGCAACCGAAAGTGTCGCCAGTGTTTTCAACTTCGATCCGCCAGGTCATCACCGATCTCCTTGAGTGAGCCGACGGAGCGCGTCAGATGCGAAACAGCGGGCTTTTGGCTGCCGCGCTCGCATCCGCCGCCGAAAGGAACTGCTCCGTGTAGATGTCGCGCTCGAACAGCCGGCCCTGCATCAAGGTCTTGATGCAGGCCTCGACCATCGGCGGCGGCCCGCACACATATGCCTTGTGGCCGCGAAAATCGGCGATGCCCGCGGCGTCGGTGTACTGCGCTTTCAGCACCTCGTGGACAAAACCGCGCGGGCCCGGCCAGCCGCTGCCGTCCGGCTCGCTCGACAGCGCGGGCAGGTAACGGAAATTCGGGTAGCGCCCGGCCAGGTCGTTGAAAAAGGCTTCGAAATAGAGTTCGTCGCGTGTGCGGGCGCCGTGGATCAGCGTGATCGGCAACGTCGCGCCTTCGTTCAGCAGATCGAGGATCATCGATTTCGGGCTCGACAGGCCCGAGCCGCCGGCGAGGAAGATCGTAGGCACCTGCGCCTGTTTGCGCACGAAGAAGCGCCCGAACGGCGCGGCGAACGCCAGTTGCGCGCCCGGTCGCAGTTCGTCGTGCAGCCAGCCGGTCGCGACCCCGTCCGGCACACGGCGAATGTGCATCTCAATTTCGGAGTCATGTGGCGCATTGGCAAGCGAGAATGCGCGCGGCTGTCCACAGCCCGGCACATGCAGATTCAGGTACTGGCCTGCCTGAAACGCGACACGCCCGGCGCCCTCCACCGCGAGCCGGATGACGCGGATAGTCGGCGTGGCGTCTTCCATCGCGACGACCGTGCCCGTGTAATCCTGCAGCGGCAGATTTTGCGCGTCGGGGTCTTCGTCGATGTCGGCTTGGATCACGAGATCGGACATCGGCGTCGCGCAGCACGCCAGGCACTTGCCCTCTTCGCGCTCGAAATCCATCAGCGCGAAGTCCGACGCGTCGCCCTGATCGATCTCGCCGTCGACGATCTGCACCTTGCAGGTCGCACACAGCCCGTGACAGCAGGCATGCGGAAGCCACACGCCCTGGCGCAAACAGGCATCGAGCAGCGTCTGCCCGGCTTCGATGCGGATGGTCTGGCCGAGCGGTTCAATACGTACGGTGTAGTCCATCACTGTCTCCCACGTTAGCTGCACGAACCGCCGATGCCAGCCAGGCCCGGCGTCCGCAGACGGATCACGTCCTTGTGAACGAGCCCGTTGTCGGCGAGCGAGCGCCCGCTGTCCGGCTGCCACGGCTCCCCAGACCGGAACCACTGCGCCGTGTGCCAGTCGATCGCGGCAAAATCCGGATGCGCGTCATACAGACCCGGTAGCACGTCCGACACCAACGCGCCGAACGTCATATCAGCCGGCACCGGCACGCAGATCGGCGCGGCAAACATCAGGTGGTCCTCCCAGCCGATGTAGAGCAGCCGGTTGCCATGAAATTGCGACTCGCGGTCGGCCGGTTGGAACGCGTAGGGTTTGATCGCGGTGATGCTCATGCCTGTCTCCTTCGTCTATCTGTTCTCGTGTCGCGTCGCGCTTATTCGCCTGAAGCGTGAGCGCTGGATTCGTCTTTCCACGCATTCCAGTTGCGTTCATCGGGCGAGCCGGCGAAGTCGAGGTTGTCGTGACCGTGGCTGAGGTTGTAGTACTTGAGAACATCCTCGAGCGACGCGCCACCACAGTTGCCCTGATAGATCTGGTGCACCGGCAGCCACGCCTGCACATATTTCTCGGGCTCGCCTTCGAAGATGTCCTTGCAGCCGTCCGAGCAGAAGTGGAACTTCATCCCGTGATACGTCGATTCGCGGTAGGCGATCTTCGTCGGATCGTCCGGTTCGCTGAAGAACATCGGCACCTGACAGGTCTGGCAGAGCATCGGCAGATTCGCGTTGTAGAAGCGCTTGCCCGCCTGCTGCTGTTCGCGCCAGTATTCAAAACGCGGCCGGTAGACGCTGTCGAAGGTGTCCGGGTAT
This sequence comes from Paraburkholderia rhynchosiae, assembly GCF_002879865.1. GTDB lineage: Bacteria > Pseudomonadota > Gammaproteobacteria > Burkholderiales > Burkholderiaceae > Paraburkholderia > Paraburkholderia rhynchosiae. The sequence continues at coordinate 10,389 of NZ_PNXY01000060.1, read as the reverse complement.
TTGGCGGAGAGCCAGTCGAGTTCTTCATCGGACGGCACCCATGTGTGGAAGTCAGCTGCGGCGCCGTAGTTGTAGAAGGTCGCCCACGCTTCGTGGGTGATGCGGTCCTTGGTCTGCGTCGCGATCTCGTGATACTTCGGCATGCGCAGGCCATAGCGTTCGAGGTCTTTGAAGAGCGCGCCGCCCGCGTCTTCGAAATAGATCTTCCATGCCTCGGACCACGACATCACCCGCTTGGGCAGCATGTAGTCCATCATCATGCCGACCAGCGTCAGCAGCCGGAAACCGCGCCAGAACCATTTGTCGAGCCATTTCTGCACGATCGGCACATTGCCGGCGTCCTGCTCGCAGAGAAACTTCACGACTTCAAGACCGAGCGTCATGTGACGCGACTCATCGGACTGCGCGGAGAAGCCGAAGGTGACCGTCGCCATATCGCCGTTGTACGCCGCGCCTGACATGAACGGCATGAACAGCAGGTTCGTCAGCACGTATTCGAACGAAAACGAAATCGCCGTGATGAATTCGAACGGACCGGCGCTCATCGCATCTTCGAAGTACGACTTCGGCACCGACAGATACCAGACGCGGTCGTACATATGCGGCCATTCCGCGAAGCCGTTGAAATACTTGTTGTAAAGCGACAGCGTGTGGACCTGAGTCTGACAGTGACGCAATTCGTCGATCGACTGCATCTGGCAAGCGACGCGCGCACCAACCCCGCGAAAATGGCGACCCAGATGCGCGTAACCGCGATGCGCCGCGTATTCGAGCGGCGTCACGCCGGTCAGGAACAGCTTGAGCGTGTTGATATAGCGCGCGTCGGAGACATTCATATGCCCGTTGTTCTGCGCGAACGAATCGATGATCGCGTACAGCTTGCGTTCCTTCTCCGCCTGATACTTCCAGTACGCGTCCATCGTCATGCGGAACGGGTCTTCCCACTTGTCCCAATCGTGAATCTTGATGCCCTCGTACTGATCGAACGGGAACACCTTGTCCATCGGCTGATAACTGGTTTCCCAGCCAAGATCGCGCGTCATCAGAGCGTACTTGTCTTTCAGGTTCAGCTTCTTGCGTGCGTCCATTGTTCGTCTCCAGGTTATGTCAGACGTGCCATTGCAGCGTGAAGGCATCGTCGGTCTCGTCGATGTTTCCCGACAGCGACACCAGATTCAGTTGCAGCTCCTGGATGTTCCAGTCGCGGCCCAGTTCTTCCGATACGTAGTGGCGTGAAATCACGAGCTTGCCGGGCGCGTCGATCTTCACCATCGCCGGATACTCGTTGACTGTGGCCTCGGGATTCACGGCAGTAATTGCGGCGACGATCGCGCGCGTTTCGTCGGTGTTCTGCAATGCGATGTAGACGTTTTGCATGACGGCCTCAGGGTTGGACTGCTGCAACCGACAATGCGCCGAGCCTGATAAGACGCGCGGCGAACTGCGCGTCGCATTCATCGAGTGCGGCAGCGCCCGCGCCGTCGAGCAGCGTGCCTGCAACGGGGAGCAGTGCGTCGAGCGTGCGGACGCGGTAGTGCTCGACCCAGTCGGCAATTCGCTGCTGGTTCTCTGGCGACTCAGCGCTCACCGTGCGGATCAGCGCGTCGACCCACTTGGTGTGATCGGACTGCCATTGCTGCGTGAACTCGGTGAGCATCGCTAGACTTGCACCGAGGTGCTGCGCAGCGAACGCGTCGAAGTGCTGATAGACGAGCGGATACAACAGGCCGTCGAGCACAAGGTTCTGCGCGACGAAGGTCTCGAACCAGTCTTCGATCACGAAGAGGTCCTCGACGAGGCGGCGCAAGGGCTGCCAGGGCTCGGCTTCCAGCCACGCGGTCTTTGCGCGTTCCAGTGCGACGCCCGTGTTGCCGTCGAGCGCGAGACCGATACGCGACAGATACTGGGCAATGCCTAGCCGGTCCATCGCGCAGAACGTGCAGGCCTGCGTGATCGCGGTGCCATAGCCGTAATCGGCGCACAGCGTGTTGTTCATATTGGCGCCCCATTCGATGTGACGCAGCGGCAACATCCCGGCGATCAGGCGCTCCTGCCATTCGTACGACAGCCCCGCCAGCAGTCCGCGACGCTCCACCAGATCGAACGCGCCTTCGGCCGCCTCCTGTTGCCGCGCGCGTGTCGTCACATAAGCGCCGTAGTAGTACTGGCGCGGATCCTTCAGCGCGTACCAGTCCCTCATGCGGATTTGCGTGCGGCTCGCGTCGAACAACTCAAACTCCGGCGCCCATGTCGGCCGATAGTGAAAGTTGGTGGTGGGCTGGATGTCGTAGGTCGCTTCCTGATATCGCGAGGCCGGTTTGTCGCCGAAACGGCGCGCGACGTGCCCATAGGTTTGACGCAGCGGCTGGGCCTTGAGCGTCTTGATTTCGATTTGCATGAGACTGTCTCCGTGTTTGTCCACTACTCTTCTGAAATACCGCGTCGCTTGCGCTAGCCTTCGAATCGCCAGCGTTCTCGCGTGAGATCGATCTGTTCATCGGTCTGCGTGAGCGTGCGCACCGCGTTGACCTGGCAGAAGCGATCGAACATGGTCCGACTCATGATCAGTTCGACGGCGAGATCGGCATCTCCCACCGAGAAGTCGAATTCGACATAGCCGTCGTTGCGTTGCGCAGTTATCCGAACGAATCGTTCAGTTCGATCGAACAGCGGTCTCGGATCTTGCATCGTTGCCTCCTAGCTTTTCTTCCTTATTGCACGACCTGTGCCATGTGCTCTTTCGGTGAAAAATGCGAGGGTTTGCCCGAAGAAAATCAACCAATAAGCCGCAATCGCGGCGCGCTGCGATGATCAAAGCATCAAGCGATGGCGGGCTGCTTGACCATTTGATGAAGCGCGCGCAGAGAGGCCGTCAGCGCAGGCCGTTGTTTGGGTGCGAGGTTGCTGCGGCCGGTCGGCTGCGCGTTGTCTGGCGTTGACGAACCGCGAGCGGCAAGGCGGTACGTGCGTCACGCGGGGCACCGGCGGTGCCGATGCTCTGCCGTGACGTTCATCAAATGATCAAGCGTCGGGATCCGCCCACCCCCCGCCAAAAAGAAACGGGCCACCCGATGGGCAGCCCGTGTGTTCGGCCATAACAGCGTGATTATTTGTCCGCGGTCTGGGCGGCCTTGTCGCGATTGCGCCAGCGATAAGCAAGCTGCGGACGCGTGATACCGAGCATTCTCGCCGCCTGACTCAGATTGCCGCCCGCACGTTCAACGGCCGCTTCGATAAGCATGTTCTCCACGCGGTCGAGCGGTATGCCTTCGCGCATCATGTGATCAAACAACGCGTCGGCGACGCCTGCGTTTTCCCGCAGCGGATGGCCGCGCTCGTCGAGCGACGCCGCGCTGTCGTCTGCGGACTCCGGGAGGGCCGTGAACAGATCGCGCTCCGTGATCTGCCCGCCTGCGCGCGCGAGGATCACGCCGCGTTCCACCGCGTTTTCGAGTTCACGCACATTGCCGGGCCACGCGTAGGCGCGCAGTGTCGCTATTGCACGATCGGTGAGGCCCAGCACGCGCTTGCTGTGCCGCACGCTGTACTTCGCGATGAATCGCTCGACGAGGCGGGGGATATCGTCGGCCCGCTCGCGCAGCGGCGGGATCGTGACCGGATAGACATTGAGACGGTACAGCAGATCCTTGCGAAACGCGCCGCGCCGCACCGCCTCCGTCAACTCGACGTTGGTCGCGGCGACAACCCGCACATCGACCTTGCGCACGCGGTCGTCGCCGACGCGCTCGAACTCGCCTTCCTGGAGCACGCGCAGCAGCTTGGCCTGCGCCGACGCCGAGAGCTCGCCCACTTCATCGAGGAAGAGCGTACCAGTATCCGCCCGCTCGAAACGGCCGATCCGCGTCTGATGCGCGCCGGTGAACGCGCCTCGCTCAACGCCGAAAAGCTCGGCCTCGAGCAACTCCTCCGGCATGGCGGCACAGTTGATGGCGACAAAGGGCTTGTCGCGCCGCCGGCTCACGCCGTGCAACGCGCGCGCGAAGCGCTCCTTGCCGACACCCGTTTCGCCGAGCAACAGCACGGTCACGTCGCTCGACGCCGCGCGCTGCGCGAGCCCCCACGCTGCGAGAAAACCCGTGGACGCGCCGACCAGTTCTTCCGGCTGCGCCACTTCCTGCTGTAGCGAGCGCAGGTTTTCCACTTCGCTTTGCAGTTGCAGCAGCGTTTCGATGACCGGGTCGGGCGTGTAGAGCTTCAGCATCTCGTCGCCGTCGGGCCACTCTTCGACCGGCTTGCCCACGATGCGGCAATGCGGATCGCCACAGCCCGAACACAGCGTCTCCTTGTAGAGGATGGTGCGGCCCATCAACGCCGACGTATAGCCACTCGCGTAGCCGACCTGCATCCAGCAGACCGGATCGGTGCTGAGGCCGAAGATTTTCTGGTGCACTTCGGCTTCGAACGAGTCTTCCCAAAGGTGGTCGCCGTAGTACTTGCCGTTGGCGATATCGATGTCCACTTCGATCGGCGTCACTCGCACGTTGCCTTCGAGCACGTGCAGGCACGGCCCGAGTTCGAGCAGGCCGAAATCGCTCGCGGTGGGGCGTAAAGTGCGGGCGAGCTCTGCGTCGCGCGTGCCGGATTGAAAGCCCATTCGCGTGAACAGGCCCCGCGTACGCTCAAGGCCAAGCGTATCGACGAGTTCCTTGCGCAAAGCGCCCACTGTGGCTGTGTGGAGGAGAATCATGCGATTCTCGCCGAGCCAGATGTGTCCCTCCTGTCTGACAAATTTCAGGCGGCGCGAAAGGTTCTCGATCCCCTCCCGCATGCTCGCCGAAAACCGCGCGGTGCTGTCTGTCACAGCGCCTCCTTTTATATGTACGAGGTGTCTCCATCTCTATTCTAGGCAAAGTCCATGCCGGGAAGTCAGCTCATCGTCACGGACCAAGGCCGCAATTGTGAGCAACTGATCTGTCGTCGGCTTTTGGGGTTGGCTGTTTGGGTGCCACCGCCGGCGCGGGCGAATCGTCATGACGAGGTCAGTACTTACCCCAGCGACCGATTAATCAAATCATCAAAACGACCCGAATGGACTGTCCATTTGGTGAAGCGTCTTTCGCCTGCTAGCGCGCGCAACTGCGCCAGCGAAATCCCCACGCATGCGCGTGCTTGTTCATTTGGTGTAAACGCACAGCGGGTGGCTTCGTCAGCACGAGAGCCTATCTGTGGAGACATGAATCGGTTTTTCGCGCACGAATTGCGTGAGCATGTTGATCTCCGATGACCAGCAGAATCTGTTTTCTCGAAACCGGCCGCTCGGGAGCGACCCGCGTTAGGGTTCGGCGAATGACCGCCTCGGCCGAGTTGCATACGTGGCCCGCCGATCCAAGTCCTGAACATACTGCCTCCCGCCCGCCGCTTACCCGTCTCATGTCGACCGGCACCGACGGGAATACACCGTCGCGATGGACCGCTATCAGGCGGATCTCGCCGCGCAGGCCGACGGTCTGCGTCCGGCCGTGCTCCGGTTCATCGCGGCGACCGTGCAAGATGCGAACCGGCACGGCAAAACGGTCGGCGCTTGCAGTGCGCTGGGGGCGATCGGCTCTCGATGCCACTGCTCGAACTGCGCTTCGTGGTGGAGTTACTCTTGCGGACCAAGAGGGGAATCCTGGGAATCAACTGCCTTTTCATGAATCACGGAAAGCGTCCACAGTGCCGATCGTCGGCATGCTCTGACGCCGGGTGACGCCCGCCCGTGGCGCAACATGGGTGCCGCGGATCAATCATGCATAGAACGGTTTGTCATCCTGATCGTCGCGCCATCGACCCGGCCCGTTGTCGTGTGCACGGCCCCTACCGGCAGTCCCAGTCAAGCGTCGCAACCTCGCTCATGATCGCGCGCACCTGCGTGGCACTCCTGTCGATGACGATCCTCCGGGTTGACGCTCGAGTCAGAACAACGACGCCTGACGCGGATCGCGCACGGGGGGCCGCGAGGCGGTGGCCGCCTTGCGACTGCGCGCGGATGCACGCCGCTGTGCGACGCGGCGTAAATGCGCGATCAGGGACACGGTCTGCATGCCCGCCGTGAGCGTGAGTGCAAAGTGTCCGATTTCGCCCGGCGCACCCGGACGATATGCGCGCAGCGACGGCCGCAGTGAAAGGCGCCGGGCGCGGGCGATTAACTGGCTGCGGCTCATGCCGGGCCAGCAATCCGCGATGAACTGGCGGGCGGTGGCGGGCAGTGACTCGGGGGCGACGTCGCCGGGCAATGCCAGCGCTACAAGTTCAAATGCATCAGCCATCGTGGGGCAGCGCTCCTTCTAAAACGTCGTGCGAAGCAGACTGGCGAATACTGCCGCCTGCGGTTCGCGAGCTCCTGTCTGCGTTCCGGTCCCGATCTTGCCACAAGTTGCGATAGCAGTACCGCCGGTATCCATGCCTGGCAATTCACTATGGAATGCGGCACGGCCGTCATGTTGAAGCACGCGCTGATGGCCTGCACCGCTTCCTGACTCCGTGCACGACCAGGCTCAGCACGCGGATGACGGCAACACGATCGATGCGTTATTGATATCGCCACCTGATGGAGATTGCGGCAACGGATGCAAGCCCTCCATCTGGCGAACGCAGGCGATGCGAGGCAGCAGGCCCGACAGTGTAGCCGTCAAAAGGTGAGCTAGAATCAGGTGCATTCTTCACCACGGAATCACTCACCATGCAAATCCAGAGCTGGGTAGGAACGATCGAGCGCGAATGGCATCAGTTGCGCCGCGCCGACCCTACCCTCGATGTTGAAAAGTTTTCCCGTCACGTCATTGCAGCAAACAAGACCGGCTTCCTGTCCGCCGAGTCGATCGCCGCCATCGCAAATGCGCTTCTCACCAGCACGCTCAATCGCGCGCCAGACCTGGGCCGCTGGCTGCTGGAGCGCATCGGCACCAACCGGCATCCCGCCTGGCGAATGGCAATGGCCATTTCTCTCGTCACACCAACGGGAGGCGAGGCGGACCTTGAGAAGGGTAATGCGATTTTCGGAGATGTGATGAAGGATGAGACCGCGGACGGCCATCTTCGTGGCATGGCGGCCGCCGCGCTGGCCGACAGCGCACGGCTCGGGCGGGGCATGCAGGCGGACGTGAGCCGCGCGCTTTCGCTCTACGAGCACGCCATCAAGCTCGGGCACAAGGCGTCAGCACACAATCTCGGGCTGTTCTGGGAGGGCGCGTGGGGTGCAGAAGATAGAAGCGTTACGCCGGACCGCACGAAGGCCATACAGACCTATCGACGCGGGGGAGATGACATGGGTTGTCAACGCCGTCTGGCAGCGCTGCGGTAACGGAGCCCCACTGCCTGCCAGAGGCAGCCGGAGGACGAGGTTAAGAGATGAAACCGCGTGAGTTGGCCGCAGATACGCCGGCAGGCAACTGGTGCCGCGTCTGCCGGCGCCCGGGTTGAGGCGGTCAGATCCATGCGCAGTCAGAACCTCATGTTGCGCCGGGCGCATTCGTGATGACACAAGCAGTGTCACTATCGGCGGCCTCTCCCATTGGGACTTGCGTCAGGATTGGCGACATCCGGCACTCGACAGACTGTCCGTCAATCGCTACGCCGATGTTACGGAGAAGAGACTCCTGGTGATGAGGCGTCAATCGACAAGTACGCTTTCATGATCGATACCAGGGACGCGATCCAGCGAAGCACCTGTGCGCTTCCCTGGCGCTTCGGAGGTCGGCAGGCACATGTCGTCACCGACGGCATGTGCGGAAATAGTCCCTGGCAGTTCGAACGATTCCGGCCTGAAAAAGATCCAACCCGGTTTTTGCGCGGCCTACCGCGCAAGTGACCCATCCCCTGACCACGCACGGATCAAACGCCGGCGGGAGCTGTTGCGCTGAACGTGAGCAGGCCGGCGAATCGACTCCATCGCCTGCCTGATATGCGACGGTTTCCTGTGATCGGCGGAAGGCAGACTATGCGATGCCTTACAGGTCGGGCGCAACCAGATCGAGACTGGAAGATTCGGAGACTGAAGCAGTACAGCGCGATCGCCCTGCGCCCTGCATATGTCATCGCGCCACCCCATGGTCGACGCGTCAAATGCCAGCACCGGCTGCCTTATAATCAGAAGGTCAGCACCCAATCATCGCAGGAGCCCTACTTTATGAGTCAACCCCGCGGACGATATGCGGGATCCCGGGACAGCGGCCAGCGCCAGCCTCGTCACCCAAACAAATCTGCGTCCACCCGGCCGAGACAACCGTACGTCAATGCACCTGCCCGGGACTCTGCCCAGACGGCCTCCATTTTCAAAACGCGGTCATTCCAGTTTCTGGTCGATACGGTGGGTGCCGAGAACATCGCGCTGGGACTGGGATCGAACATGGCGCGAGTGGCTGAACTGACGAAGGGCGAGAGATTCACGCCCGAGACCGCCTTTCACATGGAAACCACGCTTGGGTTGCCTCACGGCTTTTTTGATCAACCCAATCCTGCGCTTGCGGCCGAAACCATCTCCCGCCTGAAATCACCGCTCGACTTCATTCAGACCGACGATGAACCGGAAGCAGTGTCGGAAACACCTGAACCGGATTTCGCCCTGAGCGACGGCCAACAACCCTATCCTGAAACCAGTTTGTCCGAGGAAGCGCAAATGCAGAAGAAAGCAACGAGTGGGTCACCCAAAGCCGTCAGGAACAGTCAAAACCAGATGGCCGAACAGCCCTCCCCTCGTGCGCCGCAAAAAGGCTCACCCCCGAAAAACAGGACGTCTCCTGCAATAACACAGAAGCAAGCGCTGGCCCTAGACGACAGCGCCGCGCTTCAGAATATCCGACGCGCCAATCTCCACGTTCTCACCGGTCGCAACGGATCGAAAGCAAGACTGGGCGTGGTCATGGCGATGAGCGGATCCAACATGGCCCATCGGCTATATGGCAAGAAACGCATGGATGGTGCCGAAGCAAACCGTTTCACGGAGCGACTTGGTTTGCCAGCCGGCTGGCTGGATACGCCGCACTCCGAAGCGGAAATTCCGGAGTCGGTGTCGCGTTTGCTAACGCCCGCTTCGCGCGGCCGTGTTTCCGTTGAAGAGAAGGAGCCGCACGCGGTCGCGACGAAGGATGGCGTGCCAGGGAAGCGCGTCGATGCAAAGACGCGCACCGGGCGTGCACGAGCGGGCGTCCCAGTCGAGCCGGAAAGCGCCTCGCCTGTTCCGGCGGATTTCGCAGCGGAGAAAGAACCGGTAGCCGTCAGCCAGCGGAATCATGACGGTGAGACTCCCCAGGTGCTTGCAAGTCGCTCAGCAGAAGAAGGTGATGCCGACGTGCCGGCGCCCACACCGGCAACCCCCGAATCGCTTTCAGCCGCTGCAATCCCGCAGCAATCCGCCGTCTCGCTCCCCGCTTCCGCCACCAGCCTTGAGAATCTTCACGGTATCGCGCCGATCGCGGAAGCATTGATCAAGACGCTGGCAGGTAAGGCCCGCACGGGTCGACTGGACGAACTGAAGGCTCTGCAGCTTTTGCAGCAGGCAGTCCTGTTGTAAGGCGGTAGCATGCCACGATCCGTTCCGGAATGGCGCATGAAGCGCGTCGGGGTAGCCTGGCCCGGTGCGCGAAGAACCGCCCTTTCCTGATCGACGGTGGACCATAGCTCAACAGTCGGAAAATTGCCTTAGCTTGTCGATCCGACCCTGGTGCGGTGTTTCGCATCGCCCTTGCTTTCGATCTGCAGGATCCGTCCGCATGCCAGGTCGAACTTGATCGCGGAACGCATCCGTAGCACTTGCGCTCACGCGGCTAACGCGCGTCGAGCGCTCACCGATCGCGAAGGATAGAAAGCATCCTCGCTGCACTCCGGGATGAAGAAGACCATTAACGTTACGTTGTCCTGAATTTACCCCTACAATCTTTTGGCGCCGCCGGCAAAGGCTGTTATGCCGTTGGATCTACGTCTGGGACCGGCGAACTAGCGGTGCCGGCGAGGAATTGCCGGAGGCGGCGTTCTGCGCTGATTATTTTGTGCAGGGGTACGATGGCGAGTTGTGCATCGTGCAAGGCCAGCAGGCCCTCAAAAACCGGAACAGCGTCTTCAGCAAGCACCCACTCGTTCGCCGAATGGGCCAGTTTCAGTGCGGCCTCCACAGCATGTTCCGCAGTCTTGAAGTGCCGGACCGGTTCGTTTCCGTAACCGTCCTCCTGGAGAAACCATGCGAGGTACACGGTTCGCATCAGCTCATTAAGGCGATGTTTCAAAAAGAGCTACAACTACTGTTAACTCAAACGCAAAGCTGTTAACCTCGACCGTTGTGACGAGCGGAGCGAGGAGATGGCCAGGCCAATCATCGACGACGAATTGTGGGCATTGATCGAACCACTTCTACCGCCAGCAAGGCCGAGACGCTTCCGGTATCCGGGGCGCAAG
>NZ_PNXY01000005.1 GCF_002879865.1 Paraburkholderia rhynchosiae | reverse complement strand
CCATGCCGCCTAGCACCACGCACGCCAGCACCACGATCGACTCCGGTAGCGTGAACGATTCCGGCGACACGAAGCCCTGAAACGCGCCGAACATCGCGCCCGACAGGCCGCCGAACGACGCGCCCATTGCGAACGCCAGCAGCTTCACGTTACGCGTGTTGATGCCCATTGCCTTGGCGGCGATTTCGTCTTCGCGGATCGCGGCCCATGCGCGGCCGATACGCGAGTGCTGCAAACGCGTACACACCCAGATCACCAGCAGCGCGGCCAGCACGAACAGGTAGTAGTACGAGTAGACCGACGGGAACTGGAAGCCGAACAGCGAGTGTGTCTGCGCGAGGCTGAAGTCGCCGACATGCACCGGATCGATCCCCGTGATGCCCTTCGGACCGTTGGTGATGTTCACCGGACGGTCGAGGTTGTTCAGGAAGATCCGCACGATTTCCCCGAAGCCCAACGTCACGATGGCGAGGTAGTCGCCACGCAGACGCAGCGTCGGCGCACCGAGAATCACGCCGAAGAACGCGGCGACACCCATAGCGCACGGCACGATGATCAGGAACGGCACATGCAGCCCGCCTGGCGCGAGATGCGCGATCCATTCGAACTGCGACGACAGGTGCGGCGAGGAAAGCAGCGCCGCCGTGTACGCGCCGACCGCGTAGAACGCGATATAGCCCAGGTCGAGCAGGCCTGCAAAGCCGACCACGACGTTAAGACCCAGCGCCAGCATCACGTACAGCATCGCGAAGTCGAGCACGCGGACCCAGTAGTTGCCGCCCGCCGTGCCGATGATCATCGGCGCGGCGATCACGAAGACCGCCGTGATGATGCCGACGGTCAGCGTCCTGGCCAGGTTCTTCTCGGGAATGAGCGTCGTGGACGGCTCGATCGGTTGAATTGAGGTCATTTGGTTTACTCCTTGGCCTGGATCAAGCGCGATCCGCAACGCGTTCGCCGAGCAGACCCGACGGACGGAACACCAGCACGATAATCAGCACGATGAACGCAAACACGTCCTGATAGTTACTGCCGAACACACCACCGGTCAGGTTGCCGATATAACCGGCGCCCAACTGTTCGATGAGCCCCAGAATCACGCCGCCGACCATCGCGCCGCCGAGATTGCCGATACCGCCGAGCACCGCCGCGGTAAAGGCCTTCAGACCGGGGATGAAGCCCATGTAGAAGTGAGCGTTGCCGTATTCGGACGCGATCATCACGCCGGCGAGCGCGGCAAGCGCCGAGCCGATCATGAAGGTGGCCGAGATCACGAAGTTGGGGTTCACGCCCATCAGCGAGGCGACGCCCGGATTCTCGGCGATGGCGCGCATCGCGCGGCCGAGTTTGGTCTTGTGCACGAGCAGCAGCAGACCCGCCATCACGAGGAACGCGACGACGATGATCACGATTTCAGTCATCGAGATCACGGCGCCAGGCGTCGTGTCGGTGGCCTTGATCACGTTCAGCGGATCGGTGGGCAGAAGCTGCGGGAACGGCAGCGGGTTACGCGACCAGATCATCATGGCGAGCGTCTGCAGCAGGATCGACACGCCGATCGCAGTGATCAGCGGAGCGAGACGCGGCGCCTTGCGCAACGGCCGGTAGGCCACGCGTTCGATCGTATAGCCGACCACCGCGCACACCACGGCTGCAATTGCCAGCGCGATGCAAAGCGTCGGCACATTGCCTAAGCCGGGGAAGTGGTTCTGCAGCACGCCTATGGCGGAGAGCGCGACCATCGCGCCCACCATCAACACATCGCCGTGAGCGAAGTTGATGATGCCCAGAATGCCGTAAACCATCGTATAGCCCAGTGCGATGATGGCGTAAACGCTGCCAAGCACCAGTCCGTTTAGGACCTGCTGGATGAAGATATCCATTTAATGCTCCTTAGCCCGTGCAACTGGATTCGCGCTCTTCATCAGCCGGTGGGCGGTGATGCGTTACGCAATCTCAACGGCACTGCGGGTACTGATGTAAAAGACCGGTAAGGGTTTATCCGCCGCCGGTTTGCCCTCACGACTGGGTCACAGTCGCAGGCTCGCCTTCGGCGGATGCAAAAACGGCACCGTTGGGTGGTTCGGTGCCGTCAGGCTGAACGTCCCGTCATCACATCTTCACGACGTCGAGAACCGCTTTCTTGCCGTCCTTGAAGTCGTAAAGCGTAATGGCGCCCTCTTTCAAATCACCCTTGTCGTCGAACGCGATGCGGCCGATTACCCCGTTGTAATCGGTGGACGGCATCGCAGCCAGCACCTTGGGCGCCTCGATCGAATTAGCGCGCTTCATTGCATCGACAATCACGTACACAGCGTCATACGTGAACGGTGCGTAAATCTGCACCGGCGTGTGGAAGCGGTCCACGTACTTCTTCTCGAAGTCCGCTCCCCTGTCCATTTTCGAAAGCGCGAGTCCCGCCTCCGAACAGACCAGGTTTTGCACGGCGGTTCCCGCCAGCTCCCCCACCTTGTCGGTACACACGCCGTCGCCGCCAAGGATTTTTGCCCTGATACCGAGCGCCGCCGCCTGTTTGGCAAACGGCCCGCCCGTTGCGTCCATGCCGCCGAACATGATCGCGTCCGGATGAACACTCTTGATCTTCGTGAGGATGGCCCGGAAATCCGTGGCCCGGTCGTTCGTCGCTTCACGCGCGACGATCTTCGCTCCGTTCGCCTCCACGGTCTTCGCGAATTCGTCCGCGAGCCCCTTACCGTAGGCGGTTGCATCGTCCACTACTGCGATGCGTTTGGCGCCCAACGCCTTCGTGGCGTAATTGGCGAGCGCCGGACCTTGCCGCGCGTCGGTGGCGACAACCCGGTAGGTCGTCTTGAAACCCTGCTGCGTGTACGCCGGATTGGTCGACGACGGCGAGATCTGCACGATGCTCGCATCGCTGTAGATCTTCGAAGCCGGAATCGACACGCCCGAATTCAGGTGCCCCACGACGGCCACGACGTGATCGTCGACCAGCTTCTGCGCGACCGCCGTGCCCGCCTTGGGATCGGCGGCGTCGTCCTGGGCGTCCAGTTGCAAGTCGATCTTGTGGCCGTCGATCGTCAGGCCCTGTGCATTGATTTCCTCGACCGCCAGACGCGCGCCGTTTTCGTTGTCCTTGCCCAGATGCGCGATGCCGCCCGTCAACGGGGCCGCATGGCCAATCTTCACGACAATTGCTTCGCTTACCGGCGCTGCGGACGCTGCTACTGCCGCCGATGCACTCGCTCCCGCCTCGCCGTCCTGTTTTTTGCCGCACGCGGTCAGCATCGCAACCGCGGCCGCGACGGACACGGCGTAAGCAAACTTGACTCGCATTAAGTAGGTCTCCCCGCGCCTTGCAAAATCTATTGTTCGGGACCCTAAGGCCTTGAGAACGCGCGCATTGTAACTCCAATTTTGCGACGGGCAATATTGTTGAACCGGCAGGGTTTTCCTGCATTGCAACCTTATTTTTAGACCGCCATCGCACAAAAGGCGCAACCCGGTTGCGACCGATTTTCGCGCATCAGTTGCACCAGCACGGAATCCAGCCGCATCAACTGTTGCGAGCGATTCGCTCAAGGCCTGATAAGAGCGCGTTTGGCGTTAAGTAATACTTAAGCGTCGGCGTTCGGCTCACAGCACCATCTTAGTGCGACAAAATTACCGGTGGGCGGCTTTGGCAATAATAAGCGGGGCCAGATCATCAAAAAGTAATTAAATGCCAGACCGGATTTCAAAAATATTTATGCGAAATGAGTCCCACGCCAGCCGTTTTGGATGATCTGGCACCCAATAAAGCTTGGCCTTCCTGATGCGCAAGCGTAAAAAAAGCGCGCCGACGGCGCGCTTTTCGCAGCCACTTTGGGATTGTCAGGCCGGCAGACCGAGCCCGCGCGGCAGCGGAAACGCAATGTTTTCCTCGATGCCGTCGAGCGCGCGCACATTGCGCACGCCCAGTTCCCGCAAGCGGGCGATCACCGCCTGAGCCAGAACCTCGGGAGCCGAGGCGCCGGCCGTCACGCCGATCCGGCGCTTGCCCTCGACCCATGCGGGATCGATCTGGTCGGGCGAATCCACCATATAAGAAGGCACGCCCAGCTTTTCGGCCAGTTCACGCAGCCGGTTGGAATTCGAACTGTTCGGGCTCCCGACGACGATCACCACGTCGCACTGCGGCGCCATGAACTTCACAGCGTCCTGGCGGTTCTGCGTGGCGTAGCAGATGTCCTGCTTCTTCGGCTCGCGGATGGAGGGATATTTGGCCTTCAAGGCGCCGATGATCTCGGCTGCATCGTCAACCGACAGCGTGGTTTGCGTGACAAACGCGATCCGCTCGGGGTCGGCCAGTTGCAGCGCCTGCACGTCTGCGATGTCTTCGACGAGATGCATGCCCTCGCCCGCCTGGCCCATCGTGCCTTCCACTTCCGGGTGGCCCTTGTGGCCGATCATCACGATGTCGAAGCCGTCCTGACGCATTTTCGCGACCTCGATGTGCACCTTGGTCACGAGCGGACACGTAGCGTCGTAGACGCGCAGCCCACGCGACTCGGCCTCGCTGCGCACCGCTTTCGAGACGCCGTGCGCGCTGAAAATGACCGTATTGCCGGCGGGCACTTCTTCCAGCCGTTCGATGAAAATTGCGCCTTTCTTGCGCAGATCTTCAACGACGTAGACGTTATGGACGATTTCGTGGCGCACGTAGATCGGCGAGCCGTGCAGCTTGATGGCACGTTCCACGATCTCGATAGCCCGATCGACGCCGGCACAGAACCCGCGCGGCTGCGCCAGCAGGATCTCGGTTTCGGCAAGGGTGGTATCCGCGATGCTCATGTTTACAGAATCCCGATGATTTTCACTTCGAACGCCAGCGCCTGGCCGGCAAGCGGGTGGTTGAAATCGAACAGGGCCGACGTCTCGTTCACTTCCTTGAGAACGCCGGCGTAGCGGCCGCCGCCTGGCGCGTTGAATTCGACCAGGTCACCCGGCGAAAAATCCTCGCCGATCATGCTGTTTTCCCGCAGCGTGGCCAGCGACACGCGCTGGATCATCTCCGGATTGCGCGGGCCAAATGCGACGCCCGGCGCTAGCTGAAAGGTCGAATGGTGGCCGACTTTCAAACCTAGCAAAATGTCTTCCAGCGGCGGCGCGAGCTGGCCGGCGCCCAGCAGAAGCGTGGCAGGCTTGTCGTTAAACGTATTGATGACTTCGGCGCCATCGGCAAGGGAAAGCCGGTAGTGAAGCGTGACGTGTGAACCGGGCTTCACTTCGGAAATGTCGATGATGCTCATGCAATGCTCGCTCAGTCAAAGCGCGCTGCACGCGTGCGCCGCGGGCGCAGTCGACGCGTGTGGCAAACCGTCGGCGTGCCGTGCGCAAAGCGTCTATTGTAAGCCACATAGCGGGCCTCGGCTTGCGTCCATCGTGCGCACCGAACCCGAACCCCAAGCGGAGGAATTGTCTGTATATGTCTGATTATGCGTCCACAATCGACGAAACCACGTTGGATTTTGCTCGTCCGCCGCCGGGCCCGCCCGCTACTGAAGCAGCACTGTCACGTCGGCGGCGCAAATGGCACAAACAGGATATGCCGCGCGAACGGCTGATCGACCAGGGTCCCGGCGTCCTGTCGGACACCGAAATGATCGTACTCGTGCTGGGCTCGGGTCTGCCGGGCCACGACGTATTCAGCGTGGCGCGCGAGCTGCTGGACCGCTTCGGCTCGCTGCGCGCGATGCTCGACGCGACTTATACGGATTTCGACGGCCTGCGCGGCATCGGGCCCGCGAAAAAGGCGCAACTGCTTGCCATCATGGAAATGGCGCGCCGCTCGCTAGTCGACAAGATGCGCCGGCGCTCGCTGATGAACTCGCCCGAAGCCGTGGAAAGCTATCTGCGCCTGCTGATCGGCGGCCGTCCGCAGGAAGTGTTCGTGTCGCTCTTTCTCGACGCCCGGAACCGGTTGATCCGCAGCGAGGAAAGCGCGCGCGGCACACTCACGCGAATGGCGGTGTATCCGCGCGAAATCGCGCGGCGCGCGCTGACGCTTAATGCAGCGAGTCTGATCGTCGCGCATAACCATCCTTCCGGCGCAGTGCGGCCCAGCGCGAGCGATTGCAGCCTGACGCGCACGCTTCGCGAAGCGCTCGGGTTGATCGACGTCCAGCTCGTCGATCATCTGGTGATCGGCGCGGACAGCGTATACTCGTTCGCCCGTGCCGGCTGGCCATAAGTTGGCGGTCCGTTGGCCATAAGTTGGCCGCCAGTCGACGCTGAAGCTGGCCGTGAGACGGCGTGAGACAAGCATAAACAGGATCGGAAAGGCGCTGCACCATGTCTGGCTGCCGCAAATAAGGTTTGATTTTGCGGCTTTTTTTCTGCTAGAATTCCGGTTTGCCTATTTCCAACCCCCTGTTCCGAAGCCACCAAGGCGTTCCGGAAAGGAAACGTGCCTGTATTCAGCGCGAGTCTTTTCGGGAAACTTTCACGGCGTTCGAACTCAGAATTAGCGTATTAGGAGTGCTCTCATGGCACGCGTATGCCAAGTAACTGGGAAAGCGCCGATGAGCGGCAACAACGTTTCCCACGCGAACAACAAAACCAAGCGCCGGTTCCTGCCGAACCTGCAAAGCCGCCGCATCTGGGTGGAAAGCGAAAACCGTTGGGTGCGTCTGCGTATTTCGAACGCCGGCCTGCGCCTGATCGACAAGAACGGTATCGACGCTGTGCTCGCAGATCTGCGCGCACGCGGTGAAGCCTAAGGAGTAAATCATGGCGAAAGGCGCACGCGACAAGATCAAGCTGGAATCGACCGCAGGCACGGGTCACTTCTACACGACGACGAAGAACAAACGCAACATGCCGGAAAAGATGCTGATCAAGAAGTTTGATCCGGTCGTCCGTAAGCACGTTGACTACAAAGAAACCAAGATTAAGTAAGTCTTGGCTTCCGCCTGACAATGGCAAAAGACACGCAAAAAAGCCTCGCATTCGTGCGAGGCTTTTTTGTTTTCAGCATGCTCAACCATCCCGGCTAATCGCACTCTTTTCGCGATAACGGAGTCTTATACCGTTTGGTCAGCTTTCCCTCGACCGTCGCGGCGCGTATCCTTTCTCGTTTTAGCAGCGCGTGAATGACGCGCTGTCACAGCAAAACGAAAGACGGAGATGCAGGTAATGGAATTCGATGTGGCGATTGTCGGTAGCGGTCTGGCCGGGCTGAGCGTCGCGCTCAACCTCGCGCAGACGCGGCGGGTTGCGGTGATCGCCAAGCGGTCGATGACTGAAGGCGCGAGCGACTGGGCGCAAGGCGGCATCGCCGCCGTGCTCGATTCCGCGGACAGCATCGAAAATCACGTGCGCGATACGCTTATTGCAGGCGGCGGCCTGTGCGACGAAGCGGCGACGCGCTTCATCGTCGAACATGGGCGCGCCGCGATTGAATGGCTCATCGAACAAGGCGTGCCGTTTACGAAAGACGACGCAGCGGAACTCGGCTTTCACCTGACTCGCGAAGGCGGCCATAGTCATCGGCGGATCATTCACGCGGCCGACGCAACGGGCCACGCGGTCGTCGCCACGCTGAGCGAGCGCGTGCGCCAGCATCCGAACATCACGCTGCTCGAAGACCACTACGCAATCGACCTGATCACGTCTGATCGCCTCGGCCTGCCCGGCCGTCGTTGTCATGGCCTGTATGCGCTCGATCTGGAAAGCGGCCGCACCGTCACGATCGAGGCGCCCCACACGGTGCTCGCCACTGGCGGCGCCGGCAAGGTCTATCTGTACACCACGAATCCCGACACAGCGACAGGCGACGGCATCGCCATGGCGTGGCGCGCAGGCTGCCGCGTGTCGAACATGGAATTCATCCAGTTTCATCCAACCTGCCTGTTTCATCCGTACGCGAAGTCGTTTCTGATTTCGGAGGCCGTGCGCGGCGAAGGCGGCATTCTGAAGCTGCCGGACGGCACGCGTTTCATGCCGAATCATGACGAACGCGCCGAACTCGCGCCGCGTGACATCGTCGCGCGCGCGATCGACTTCGAGATCAAAAAGCGCGGCATCGATTGCGTCTATCTGGACATCAGTCATCAACCGGCTGACTTCCTTCGCGAGCACTTTCCGACGATTCTGGCTCGGTGTCTGGAGTTCGGCATCGACATCACGAAGGAAGCGATTCCCGTCGTGCCGGCAGCGCATTACACATGCGGCGGCGTCGTGACCGATCTGGCAGGCCGGACCGATCTCGCTGGGCTCTATGCAGTGGGGGAAACTTCCTGCACGGGCTTGCACGGCGCGAACCGGCTCGCCAGCAATTCTCTGCTCGAGTGCCTCGTGATTGGACGCTCGGCCGCGCGCGCCATCGAGGAAGAAGGCTTCAGCGCGGCCGTCCACGCGCCTTTGCCAGACTGGGACGAGAGCCGCGTTTCCGATCCGGACGAAGAAGTGGTGGTCGCGCACAATTGGGACGAGCTTCGTCGACTCATGTGGAACTACGTCGGCATTGTGCGCACCGACAAGCGGCTCATGCGTGCCAAACACCGGCTCACGCTGCTGCGTGACGAGATTCACGAGTACTACGCGAACTTCAAGGTAAGCCGCGATTTGCTCGAGTTGCGCAATCTGGTGGACGTGGCGTCGTTGATCGTCGAAGGGGCACGGTCGAGGCGCGAAAGCCGCGGCCTGCATTTCAGCCGCGACTGGCCGGCGACTTTGCCCAAAGCGCTGCCGACGGTCCTATCGCCGGAGCATGTGCGTAACCGCAACGTGTGACTGAAACGGAAACGCCATCGCCGACATAGGCCGGCAATGGCGTTTCATGAACGACAGCCGCAGTACGCTCGCGTCAGACGATCCGCAACGAGTAATCGGTCGCTCGCACGTCTTTCGTCAGCGCGCCGATCGACACCCGGTCGACGCCCGTTTCCGCGATAGTCCGCACCGTCTCGAAGCTCACTCCGCCGGACACTTCGAGTACGGCACGCCCAGCAGTGATGCGAACGGCTTCGCGCATTGCATCGAAGGAAAAATTGTCGAGCAGAATGGATTGCGCGCGATGCGCCAATGCCGTTTCCAACTGCTCAAGCGTCTCGACTTCGATTTGAATCGAGACGCCGGCGTTCAGCGCAAGCGCCGCGTCCATGGCCGGCCCCACGCCGCCGGCTGCGGCAATGTGGTTTTCCTTGATGAGAATGCCGTCGTACAAAGCGAGCCGTTGATTCGCTCCGCCGCCAACTCGCACCGCGTACTTCTGCGCGAGCCGCAAGCCGGGCAAAGTCTTGCGCGTGTCGAGAATGCGCGTGCGCGTAGGCGCAACCGCGTCGACGTACCGGCGCGTTGCGCTTGCCACGCCTGATAGAAGCTGAAGGAAATTCAGCGCGTTGCGTTCGGCCGTGAGCAGCGCACGGACTGGCCCGCGCAATTCGCACACTGGCGTGTCCGCCTTCATACGATCGCCTTCGCGGTAACGCCATTGCGCTTCGATACGCGAATCCACTTGCTGCAGGACCGCGTTGAACCAGGGCACGCCGCACAACACCGCATCCTCGCGGACTATAACGCGCGCATCGCGCACTTCATCAGCGGGAACGAGACGACCGGTCTGGTCGCCCCTGCCGATGTCCTCCGCCAGTGCGTCGGCGACGTTACGCGTGAGCGCTGCGTCGAAGGCCGCGCCGTACTGCGCGTGAATCCCGGCAAAAAGCGGCGACACTGCTTGCGCCTGACTATATGGGCCCGAACGGACCTCTGAACTCTGTGCTGCCGAATTCATCAAGCGGCTCCCACATTCGAATACAACTGTGCGTCACCCGCGAGATCGCCGCTCGCTTGCACCCGCTTTTTGTGACGCGCTGCGAAGTCGAGCATGCGATCGATCGGCACGCGCGCCCGCTCACCAATAGTGCGGTCGACGAAGATCTCGTTGTGGCCCCGCTCCAGCACATAGGCGAGATTCGCGAGGCCGTTCATGGCCATCCACGGGCAATGCGCGCAGCTCTTGCAGGTCGCGCTGTTGCCGGCCGTGGGTGCGGCGATCAACGTCTTGCCGGGCGCAGCGAGTTGCATCTTATGCAGGATGCCGAGATCCGTCGCCACGATGAAATGCGTCGCATCGAGCTTCCGCGCGGCGTCGATCAACTGAGTGGTGGAACCGACCACATCGGCTAGCGCAACGACGTTTGCCGGCGACTCCGGATGCACGAGCACTTTCGCGCCCGGATATTCGGCGCGCAGCAAATCGAGTTCGATGCCTTTGAATTCGTCATGCACGAGACAAGAGCCTTGCCACATCAGCATGTCCGCGCCGGTCTTGTTCTGGATGTAACCGCCGAGGTGCCGGTCCGGCGCCCAAATGATTTTTTCGCCGCGCGCGTGCAAATCGGCGACGATCTCGAGGCCGATCGACGAAGTCACCATCCAGTCCGCGCGGGCCTTCACCGCCGCGCTTGTGTTCGCATAAACGACTACCGTGCGATCCGGATGGGCGTCGCAGAAAGCCGAGAATTCATCCACCGGGCAGCCGAGATCGAGAGAACATGTCGCATCGAGATCCGGCATGAGAATGCGCTTGTCCGGGCTCAGAATCTTTGCAGTCTCGCCCATGAAGCGTACGCCCGCCACCACGAGAGTTTGGGCTTCGTGGTCGCGTCCAAAGCGGGCCATTTCCAGCGAATCGGCCACGCAACCACCGGTTTCGTCGGCGAGTTCCTGCAATTCGGCATCGACATAGTAATGTGCGACGAGCACCGCCTTCTCGCGCTTGAGCAATGCGCGGATGCGCTCTTTCAGCCCCACTTTCTCCTGCGCGGACGGCATGTCGGGCACTTTGGCCCACGCCTGCCCGATCCCACAGGAAGTGCCCTGCGCCTGCGGCCGGTCGTATTCGACCGTCCTGATCGCCTGCTGATCCATGATCTCCTCTGCCTTCGCTCTGCCGCCGCGGACTGTCAATCAAGTCATGCTGTGCAATTTCCGCGGCCCAAAAAGCAAAACCCCGCCAACGCGGGGTTTTGTGACGTACCGAAATTTTAATGGATTTCGCGATCAAGCATAGCGGCGCAGTCGCATCGCGAATTCCTGCAGCGCCTTGATGCCGCTTTGCTCCGCGCGATGGCACCAGTCCTGCAACTGAATCAGCAATTGATCGCGCGACGCGTTGGAGCGCTCCCACATTGCCGCAAGTTCATTACGCATGTCGATGTAGGTCTTCAGCTTCTGGCTGTTCGCGAAAATTTGCGGCAACAGTCGCTTCTGCGGCTCGTCGAGTCCCGCTTCTTCCTTGTGGAACCAGCTACGTGCACCGCGCATGGCCTGATACTTCTCGCGCGCGCCGACTTCCTTCAGATGCGCTAGCTCCTGACGATACGCGCGCTTGAGCGCCTTGCCGTAGCGTGCCATCACTTCGTAGCGGTTCGCCAGCACGGCCTGCAACGTGTCCTGATCGAGCACCTGCTTGCCCGTGGTCAGACGCGGCGTAGGCGCGACTTTCTTCACCTTGGCAAGACGGAACGCCGACATGATGCGGATGTACATCCAGCCGATGTCGAACTCGTACCACTTGTTCGACAGCTTCGCCGACGTCGCATAGGTGTGGTGATTGTTGTGCAGTTCTTCACCGCCGATGATGATGCCCCACGGGAAAATGTTCGTGCTGGCGTCCGACGAGTTGAAGTTGCGATAGCCCCAAAAGTGCGCGAGGCCGTTGACCACGCCGGCCGCCCAGAACGGAATCCACACCATCTGCACAGCCCAGATCGTCAGGCCGACAACGCCGAACAGCGCGACGTTCAGCACCATCATCAGGCTTACGCCCAGAATCGGGTACTTGGTGTAGACGTTGCGTTCCATCCAGTCGTTCGGCGTGCCGTGACTGAACTTGCGCATCGTTTCTTCGTTTTTGGCTTCCGAGCGATACAGTTCCGCACCTTCGAGCAGCACCTTCCAGATGCCGCGCGTTTGCGGGCTGTGCGGATCTTCTTCGGTCTCGCACTTGGCGTGGTGCTTACGGTGGATGGCCGCCCATTGGCCGGTCAGCATGCCAGTGGTCATCCACAGCCAGAACCGGAAAAAATGACTGACGACCGGGTGCAGTTCCAGCGCGCGGTGCGCCTGGCAGCGATGCAGATAAACCGTCACGCCGATGATCGTGACGTGCGTCACAGCAAGCGTGTACAGAACAAGTTGCCACCACGAGAAGCGCATCAGACCGTGGGCAAGGAAATCGAGCAAAGAATTCAACAAGGCAATTTACCTGTGGAACGAGAGACACGAGACACCCGCGAACTGCGCGTGTCAAGAAAGTGAAAGCATACAGCGGGATTGGACGACATTCTACTGGAAGCGTTCCAAGTGTTTGTAACAAATAGGGATTTTTTGTGCAGCATCAACGCGCAGAAGCCTGCGGCGAGCGGTTTTCGGCTCGCCGCGGGCTTGCGGGCTCCGTCAGAGCGCGTTGTCTGCCTGATTGGCCGCGGCTGCGGTCATTGTTACCGCCTGCGGTACGGCGCCGGCCAGGTTTGCAACGTTGCCTACGATCCGCACTTCGCGTTGCGCGAAAGGAATGGAAATGCCGTGCGCGGAGAAAAGCTGCCAGATGTTGCGATTGACCGCCGAGCGCACCGCCGACGTTCCCGTTGCCGCATCCGCGATCCAGAAACCCAGTTCCAGATTGATGCCGTCCGCGCCGAAGCTCACCAGATAAGGGGTGGGCGCCGGGTCGGCGAGCACGCGCGGCACACCGTCGGCGGCTTGGGGAAGCAGCGCCATGGCCTGCTCGACGTCGGACGTGTAGGCGATCTGCACCGCCGCCTTCGCATAGCCGCGCGTCAGGTACGACGACTGGTTCTGTACCACATCCGTAATCAGTTTTTCGTTGGGAATCAGCGTTTCAATGCCGTCGAGTCCGCGCACCACCGTATAGCGCGTGCGAATCTGCGTGACCATGCCTTGCAGACCGCCCACGTTGATCGTGTCGCCGATCCGCAGCGACCGGTCGATCAGGATGATGAAACCCGACACATAGTTGCTGGCGATTTTCTGCAGGCCAAAGCCCAGCCCCACGCCCAGCGCGCCGCCGAACACGCCGAGCACCGTGATGTCGATGCCGACCAGCGACAAGCTGATCAGCACCGCCGCGAGCACGAAAGCCGCGCGGCCGACGCGCGCCACCACGACTTTCAGGTTGGCGTCGAGCGTTTTGGCGCGCATCAGACGGTCTTCGAACGCGGCGCCCAGCCACATCGCGACGATCATCGTCACGCACACCCATAACAGGCCCGTGACGAGCGAGAGCAGCGTCATGTGCGCATTGGCCACGCGAAAGTGCACGCTCGCCATCCACGCGATCACGTCGTCCTGGATGCCCATCACGGTGAGAACCATGGCGACCCACACGACGAGCGAGACGATCTTTTCGACGACGAAAAGCCACGCATGCGTCTCGCCGTCGTGGCTGAAGACGCGCCGCGCGAAGAAAAACACGATGTAAATCAAGCCAATGCCGAGGAGAGGCACCAGCGCCAGATCGAGCAGCGACGTGTGGATGAACTGGCCGGCGATCGCCCGCGCGAGCCACACGAGCACGGCGCCGATCAGCGGGAAAAACGCGCGGTTCAGGCTTTCCGCGCCGAAGCGCAGCGTCTGGTAGCGCGTCTGACGGCGCAGATCGAGCGCCCGGCGCAGCACGCGCGCGAGCAGCCACGCGAGCGCGAGCGTCGCGACCAGCACGCCGACTTGCCAGAGCATGACGGGCTGGCCGAAGTCGCGCGCGAGATCGCCGAAGAGATGAGAAAAAATACGGTTTTGCATGATGTTGCCGGAATGGCCGGCTCACGGTTTGGACAATCGATCCGTGAGCCGGCTGACAGACTGTCGCGCTCAGCTCTGGCGTTCGAGCACGGCGGCGAAAAAGCCGTCGGTGGCGTGGCGGTGCGGCCAGAGCGACAGGTAGTCGCCCATTTCCAGCTCGATGCGCTGTTCGGCCAGCACCTCGCTCGCCGGCACGAGCGCGAAGTCCGGATGATCCGCCAAGAACTGCTGGACGACAGCTTCGTTTTCCGCTTCCAGAATCGAGCACGTCGCATACACCAGGCGGCCGCCCTTCTTCACCAGACGCGACGCGCTCGCCAGAATCGACGCCTGCTTGGGTGCCAGTTCGGCAACCGAGTCCGGCGACTGGCGCCATTTCAGATCGGGGTTGCGGCGCAGCGTGCCCAAGCCGCTGCACGGCGCATCGACCAGCACGCGGTCGATCTTGCCGGCGAGCCGCTTGATCTTGGCGTCGTGTTCACTGTCGATCAGCACCGGATTCACGTTCGACAAACCGCTGCGCGCAAGGCGCGGCTTGAGTTTAGCCAGACGCCGCTCGGAGATGTCGAACGCATAGAGACGCCCTGTCGAGCGCATCGCCGCGCCCAGCGCCAGGGTCTTGCCGCCCGCGCCCGCGCAGAAGTCGACGATCATCTCGCCGCGCTTGGGCGCCACCAGCGAGCACAACAACTGGCTGCCTTCGTCCTGCACCTCGACCCAGCCCTGCTGAAACGCGTCGAGCTTCGTGAGCGGCGGCTTGCCGACCACTCGCACGCCGAACGGCGCGAACGGCGTTGCACCGCCTTCGATGCCAGCCTTCGACAGTGCGTTCAGCACGTCGTCGCGGCTCGCCTTGATCGGGTTCGCGCGCAGATCCAAAGGCGCCGGATAATTCAGCGCGGCGGCCAGTTGGGCCAGTTCCGCGGCTTCGAAACGCTTCGCGAGCGCCTGATAGATCCAGTCGGGCAGGTTCAGGCGAATCCGCAGCGGCAAGCTTTCCGGGTCGATCATCGCGACGTGTTCGAGCCACTTCGACTCGGCGTCCGACACGAACGGCTTGAGCGCCGTGCGGCCGGCCGTCTGCATCAGGCCGAGCAAGGCCATGCGGCGCGCGGGGCTGCCGGCGCCGCTTTCAGCCAGATGCGCGAATTCCATGCGCCGGCGCAGCACCGCGAACACCGCTTCTGCGATCACGCCGCGCTCGCCGTGGCCGAGCTTCGGATGCGCGCGAAAAAAGCGGCTCGTGGTCGCGTCGGCGGGGCCGTTCAGTCTTAGGACTTCAGCCAGCAAAGTCTCGGTTTGTCCAATCAAAAAACCATGCAATCTCATGCGCCCTCTCCGGCGGTGTGACCGGCAAAGAGCCATTGCGGCTCTGGCGGCGTAAGCGTGACACGAAGGCCGTCAAGAGCGAGACGCCCTTCGACGAACCAGCGCACCGCGCGTGGATAAATGATGTGTTCGGTCGCCAGCACGCGCTCAGCGAGCATAGCGGGCGTATCGCCGGTTTCGACGGGCACAGCCGACTGCACGACGATCGGCCCGTGATCGAGTTGCGAGGTGACGAAATGCACGGATGCGCCGTGCAGCCTCACGCCAGCGTCGAGCGCCTGCTGATGGGTTTTCAGGCCCGGAAAGCTCGGCAGCAGCGACGGGTGCACGTTCAGCATGCGTCCCGCATAGCGGTCGACGAAACCGTCCGTCAGCACGCGCATGAAGCCCGCCAGGACGACGAGATCGGGCGCGAAATGATCGATCTGTTCGGCAAGCGCCGCGTCGAAACTGTCGCGCCCGGGAAACTGGCGGTGGTCGACCACCGCCGTGGCAATGCCTTGTGACGCCGCGAACGCAAGGCCCGCGGCATCAGGACGGTTGGCAATCACGGCGGCGATCTCAGCCGGCCAACCTTCGTCCGAACAGGCCCGAACGATGGCTTCCATGTTGCTTCCCCGCCCCGAAATCAGGATGACGAGTTTTTTCATGCGCGGATTTTATCATTCGGGGACACCCAAACCGCGACGCGCCGCCGTCCAGTGCGCCGAGCGTTTATAATCATTTGTTTTGCGGCACCCTGCCCGCCCTACCCCAACGCGCTATCGTGAGAGTCTTCCGCGGTCTTCCCAACGCCGAAAGCCGTGCGCCTTGCGCACTGACCATCGGCAACTTCGACGGTGTCCACCGCGGCCATCAGGCGTTGCTCGCCCACGTGCGCGCGGCGGCCGACGCGCGCGGCCTGCCCGTCTGCGTGATGACCTTCGAGCCGCATCCGCGCGAGTTTTTCAATCCCGCAGGCGCGCCGCCGCGCATCGCGATGCTGCGCGACAAGCTGGAGGCGCTGCGCACCAACGGCGTGGACCGCGTCGTGGTCGAGCACTTCAATCACACGTTCGCGAGCCAGTCGCCGGATGCGTTCGTCGAACGGATCATCGTCAACGGGCTGCACGCGCGCTGGGTGATGATCGGCGACGACTTCCGCTATGGCGCCAAGCGCGCGGGCGACTTTGCGTCGCTGAAGGCCGCGGGGCAGCAATACGGTTTCGAGGTCGAGCAAATGGCCACGGTCGCCGATCCGTCCGGCGCACGCATTTCGAGCTCGGGCGTGCGCGCCGCGCTGGTGGCGGGCGATCTCGACGCGGCACGCGCCGCGCTGGGCCGCGATTATCTGATCAGCGGGCATGTCGTGCACGGCATGAAGCTCGGTCGCGATCTCGGGTTTCCCACGCTCAACCTGCCGATCGCGCACAAGCGCCCGGCGCTAGCGGGCATTTTCATCGTGCGCGTGCATGGCGTCACGGACGAACCGCTGCCGGGCGTCGCGAGCCTTGGCCTACGTCCTACCGTCGACGATTCCGGCCGTGTGCTGCTCGAAGTGCATCTGCTCGACTGGCACGGCGACGCCTACGGCAAACTCGTGCGCGTCGAATTCCTGAAAAAGCTGCGTGACGAGGAGAAGTACGTCGACCTCGAAACGCTCACCGCCGCCATTGCGCGCGACGTCGCCAACGCGCGCGCGTGGTTCGCGGCCGTCGGCGCGGGCACGCCGGGCAGCCGCTCCACCGGTTTCGCCACGTCGGCCACCGATCGAATTAGATAACCGCCGCGGTCCACGTGCGCGCGCTGAACGCCGCATGGACCGTCGCTGCGCGCATCGAAGGGCGTCCGTGCATCGCGCGACATGCCTGCCGGGCGCGCCCAACGCTCTCGCGCATCGTGCGCCAACCCGCGCCCCGCTGCACTTATAAAGAATTCACCGCGACCACATCATGAGCAACAAGAAAGCCGATTCGAAACCGCAGTCACGCTACCCAGTGAACCTGCTCGACACGCCGTTTCCGATGCGCGGCGACCTGCCCAAGCGTGAGCCGCAATGGGTCAAGGAATGGCAGGAGCGCAAGGTCTACGAGAAGATCCGCGCCGCCTCCAAGGGCCGCAAAAAGTTCATCCTGCACGACGGCCCGCCGTATGCAAACGGCGACATCCATCTCGGCCACGCGGTGAACAAGATCCTGAAGGACATGATCGTCAAGGCACGCAACATGGCGGGCTTCGACGCGGTCTACGTGCCGGGCTGGGACTGCCACGGCATGCCGATCGAAATCCAGATCGAAAAGCAGTTCGGCAAGTCACTGCCAGCCGCGGAAGTGATGCAGAAAGCGCGCGCTTACGCGACCGAGCAGATCGAGAAGCAGAAGGTCGGCTTCCGGCGTCTGGGCGTGCTCGGCGAGTGGGACAATCCGTACAAGACGATGAACTTTGCGAACGAAGCCGGCGAAATCCGCGCGCTCGCGAAGATCATGGAAAAGGGCTACGTGTTCCGCGGCCTGAAGCCGGTCAACTGGTGTTTCGACTGCGGCTCGGCGCTCGCTGAAGCTGAAGTCGAGTACAAGGACAAAACTGATCCGACTATCGACGTGCTGTTCGGCTTCGCCGAGCCGGAAAAGACCGCGCAGGCATTCGGCCTGAAGGCGCTGCCGCGCAACGAAGGCGGCATCGTGATCTGGACCACCACGCCGTGGACCATTCCCGCCAATCAGGCGCTGAACCTGCATCCGGAAATCGTCTACGCGCTGGTCGATACGCCGCGCGGTCTGCTGATTCTGGCCGAAGAGCGTGTTGAAGCGTGTCTGAAGCTGTACGGTCTGGAAGGCTCGGTCATCGCCAACGCGCCGGGCGCGAAGCTCGTCAATCTGCGCTTCAACCATCCGCTGGCGTCCGCGCATCCGGGCTACAAGCGCACGGCGCCGGTCTATCTCGGCGACTACGTGACGACGGAAACCGGCACGGGCATCGTGCACTCGTCGCCAGCCTACGGTGTTGAAGACTTCGTGTCGTGCAAGGCGCACGGCATGGCCGATTCGGACATCATCAATCCGGTGATGGGCGACGGCCGTTACATCGAATCGCTCGCGCTGTTCGGCGGTCTGTCGATCTGGGCGGCCAATCCGCAGATCGTCGAAGCGCTGCAAGGCGCCGGATCGCTCTTGCGCACCGAGAAGTACACGCACAGCTACATGCACTGCTGGCGCCACAAGACGCCAATCATCTACCGCGCGACGTCGCAATGGTTCGCCGGCATGGACGTGAAGCCGAACGACAGCGACAAAACCCTGCGCGAGACCGCGCTCGAAGGCATCGAAAACACGGCGTTCTATCCGTCGTGGGGCAAGCAGCGCCTCTTCAGCATGATCGCGAACCGGCCGGACTGGACGCTGTCGCGCCAGCGCCAATGGGGCGTGCCGATGGCGTTCTTCGTGCATAAGGAAACCGGCGAGCTGCATCCGCGAACGCAGGAGTTGCTCGAAGAAGTCGCGAAGCGTGTCGAGAAGGCCGGCATCGAAGCATGGCAGTCGCTAGACGCGCGCGAACTGCTCGGCGACGAAGCCAACATGTACGAAAAGAACCGCGACACGCTCGACGTGTGGTTCGATTCGGGCACCACGCATTGGCATGTGCTGCGCGGCTCGCACAAGGACGAACTGCAATTTCCGGCCGACCTGTATCTGGAGGGCTCGGACCAGCATCGCGGCTGGTTCCATTCGTCGCTGCTCACCGCCTCAATGCTCGACGGCCGCCCGCCCTACAACGCGCTTTTGACGCACGGCTTCACCGTCGACGGCGAAGGCCGGAAGATGAGCAAGTCGCTGGGCAACGGCATCGATCCGCATGACGTGGCGAACCGCCTCGGCGCGGAAATCATCCGTTTGTGGATCGCGTCGACCGACTATTCGGGCGAGCTCGCCATCTCCGAAGAAATCCTGAAGCGCGTGACGGAGGGCTATCGCCGCATTCGCAATACGCTGCGCTTCCTGCTCGCCAATCTGTCGGATTTCGACTTCGAGAAGAACGCGCGGCCGGTGGAAGACTGGCTCGAGATCGACCGCTATGCGGTGGCGCTGTCGGCGAACCTGCAAAACGACATCCTCTCGCACTACGACAAGTATGAGTTCCACCCGGTGGTCGCCAAGCTGCAGACGTTCTGCTCGGAGGACCTCGGCGGCTTCTATCTGGACGTGTTGAAGGACCGCCTGTACACCACGGCTGCGGATTCCGTCGCCCGCCGCTCGGCCCAGACCGCGCTGTATCACATCGCGCAAGGCCTGCTGCGTCTGATGGCACCGTTCCTGTCGTTCACCGCCGAAGAAGCGTGGAAGGTGTTCCAGCCGAACAGCGAGACCATTTTCACCGAGACGTATCACGCGTTCCCGGCGGTGCCCGCCGCCGGTGCGCTGCTCGACAAATGGACGCTCTTGCGTAGCGCGCGCGGCGACGTGACGAAGGCGCTGGAAGAAGCGCGCGTCGCGAACCTGATCGGCTCGTCGCTGCAGGCGGAAGTGGAAATCCGCGCGAGCGGCGCACGCTACGACGCGCTGACGAGCCTCGGCGACGACCTCAAGTTCGTGCTGATCACGTCGGCGGCGAGCGTCGTGAAGGTCGACAGCGAAGCGGAAGAAGGCGTCGAAGTGATTACGTCGAAGTATCTGAAATGCGAGCGCTGCTGGCACTACCGCTCGGACGTCGGCGCGGACGCGGAACACCCCACGCTGTGCGGCCGCTGCATCAGCAATCTGTTCGGCAACGGTGAAGCGAGGAGCGCGGCATAATGGCGAGAACCATGGCGAAAACCACATCCAAAGCTTCCGCCGGAAACAGTTCGCTGGCGCCCTGGCTCGGCGTCGCGCTGATCGTGATCCTGTTCGATCAGTTGACGAAAATCGCGGTGCAGAAGGTGTTTGCTTACGGTGTCGCGCATGAGGTCACGTCGTTTTTCAATCTGATCCTCGTGTACAACCGCGGCGCCGCGTTCAGTTTTCTGGCAATGGCGGGCGGCTGGCAACGCTGGGCGTTTACCGCACTTGGTGTAGTCGCTGCACTGGTGATCTGCTATCTGCTCAAGCGCCACGGCGCGCAAAAGATGTTCTGCACCGCGCTTGCGCTGATACTCGGCGGCGCGCTCGGCAACGTGATCGACCGGCTCGCGTACGGCCACGTGATCGACTTCCTCGACTTCCACGTGCGCACGTGGCACTGGCCCGCGTTCAACCTGGCCGACAGCGCGATCACGGTCGGCGCGATTCTCCTCGTGGTCGACGAGTTGCGGCGCGTGCGCGGCTCGCGCTAACGTCGCCTTGGCTTGCCGCGCGAGGTCGCGGTCCGCTTTGGACCTCTGGCCTCGCGCAAGAAGTTCGCTTTGAAGGCCGGCAACGTGCAAGCGCGCCGCGCTCGGCCACCACGCTTTGTCGGAGGCTTTCGTTGGCAACCGCAGAACTCGCAGGAAAACACCTCGTCCTCGGCATGACGGGCGGCATTGCCTGCTACAAGATCGCCGAACTCACTCGTCTTTTGACCAAGGCCGGTGTGACCGTGCAGGTCGTGATGACCGAAGCGGCCACGCAGTTCATCACCCCCGTCACCATGCAGGCGCTATCGGGCCGACCGGTCTACACCAGCCAGTGGGACGCTCGCATCGCGAACAACATGGCGCACATCGATCTGTCGCGTGAAGCCGACGCGATCGTGATTGCGCCCGCCTCCACCGACTTCCTCGCCAAACTCGCGCACGGCATGGCCGACGATCTGCTTGCCACGTTGTGCGTCGCGCGCGATTGCCCGCTGCTGGTCGTGCCCGCAATGAACCGGCAGATGTGGCAGAACCCGGCAACGCAGCGCAACGTCGCACAACTGCGCGCGGACGGAATCGAAGTGCTCGGCCCCGACTCCGGCCCGCAGGCCTGCGGCGAAATCGGCGACGGCCGCATGCTCGAAGCCGGCGCAACGTATGAGGCAATTGCATCGTTCTTCGCGCCGAAGATTCTGTCCGGCCGGCGCGTATTGCTGACCGCCGGGCCGACGTTCGAGCCGCTCGATCCGGTACGCGGCATCACCAATCGCTCGAGCGGCAAGATGGGTTTCGCGCTGGCCCGCGCCGCGCAACAGGCGGGCGCCGAAGTGCACCTCGTCGCCGGCCCTGTCGCGCTTGAAACGCCGTGGGGCGTGTTGCGCGAAGACGTGCAGACCGCTCAGCAAATGCACGACGCTGTGATGCGCTCGGTCGCGGAGGCGGACATCTTCATCGGCGTCGCCGCAGTCGCTGACTGGCGCGTCGATCATGCGAGCGAACACAAGATCAAGAAGACCGCGGACCGGGCGCTGCCCACTTTTTCGTTCGTCGAAAACCCGGATATTCTCGCCTCGGTCGCGAAGTTGCCGCATCCGCCGTTCACGGTCGGCTTCGCTGCGGAAAGCGTTGACCTGGAAATGCACGGTGAGCAAAAACGTGTGCGCAAAAACGTGCCGCTTCTGATCGGCAATCTGGGCCCGCTCACATTCGGCATGGACGACAACGAGGTCGTCCTGTTCGAAGCCAGTGGTTCGACCCGGCTGCCGCGCGCCGACAAGCAGACGCTCGCGCGCGCGCTGATCGCGGAAATCGCGAAGCGTCTGCCCGACACAAGTCTGATTCGCTAAGCTTGTCCCGCGGCGTAGACATGCGCTCACCGCGCGCCGCCCTGGCGAAGCGAACCGAATCATCTGGAGCACACTGACATGACGCGACTTTCCGTGCTCGATCAAACGCCCGTCATTTCAGGGCATTCGGCGGCGGATGCAATTGCCGCCACCGTCGAACTCGCGCAACTCGCCGACGACCTCGGCTACACGCGCTACTGGTGCGCCGAACATCACGGCTTGCGCGGCGTGTCGAACCCGTGCCCGGAAGTGATGCTCGCGCGCCTTGGCAGCGTCACGCGACGCATCCGGCTGGGCTCGGGCGGCATCATGCTGCCGTACTACAGCCCGTTCAAGGTCGCCGAGCAATTCATGATGCTGGAGGCGCTGTTCCCGAACCGCATCGATCTCGGCGTGGGACGCGCGCCGGGCGGCGACATGCGCACGGCCCTGGCGGTCGCTGCCGGCGACTACAACCGGGGCGAGATTTTCCCGCAGCAAGTGGCCGATCTTCTTGGCCTGATGCACGGCACGCTGCCCGCGGACCACATCGCGCAAGGCGTGCTGCTGCAACCGCAAGTCGCCACGCGTCCGCAACTGTGGATGCTCGGCTCAAGCGAATTTGGCGGGTTGCTCGCCGCGCAGCTCGGCATTCGCTTCGCGTTCGCGCATTTCATCAACGCGCATTTCGGTCATCAGGTGGCGCATGCGTATCGCGAGCGTTTCAAGCCGGGTCCCGAAGTGCAGCAATCGTATCTGGCCGCAGCCGTGTTCGTGATTTGCGCGGACACCGAACAGGAAGCCGCCGATCTGGCAAAAGCCGTCGATCTGCGTCGCGTGCAAATGGCTTATGGCCTGAACGAGCCGATTCCGACCATCGAACAGGGCATCGCGCAGGAGTACGGCGAGCGCGAGCAACTGGTGATCGACCGCGAAAAACCGCGCAGCATCATCGGCACGCCGCAAGTCGTGACCGAGCGGCTCCATGCATTGCAGGAACAATTCCAGGCCGACGAACTGATCGTGCTGACCGTCGCGGGCAGCTATCGCGCGCGTTTGCGCTCTTATGAACTCCTTGCCGAAGCGTTCGAACTCGGGCGCCCGGCTTCCACTCCTTAAACCTTCGAACCTGCATGAAACTCGACCTGAAGATTCTCGATGCGCGCATGCGCGACCAGCTTCCCGCCTATGCGACCACCGGCAGCGCGGGGCTCGACCTGCGCGCGTGTCTCAAGGAACCGTTGACGCTCAAACCCGGCGAGACCGCGCTGGTGCCGACCGGGCTCGCGATTCACGTCGGCGATCCCGGCCATGCCGCGCTGATCCTGCCGCGTTCAGGCCTCGGGCATAAGCACGGAATCGTGCTCGGCAATCTGGTCGGGCTGATCGATTCGGATTATCAAGGGGAACTGATGATTTCGACGTGGAACCGCGGCGACACGACGTTCGTACTCAATCCGATGGAACGTCTCGCGCAACTCGTGATCGTGCCGGTCGTGCAGGCGAAGTTCAATATTGTCGACGAGTTCGAGCAAAGCGAGCGCGGCGCCGGTGGCTTCGGCAGTACCGGCAAGCACTGAACTCGAGCAGACTGAAGCAGCTCAAATAAAAACGGCGTGGACTCGGGAGTCCACGCCGTTTTTTCTGTGCTGAGTACGCTTGACGCTTACTCCACTTCGACCGCTTCCGGATTCGGATTGCGCGGCGCCGGATGCTCGTCGAAGGTCAACTGCACCTTGTCTTCCGCATCCACGTCGACCGACACGCGGCCGCCGTTCATCAGCTTGCCGAACAGCAGCTCGTCGGCCAGCGCACGACGGATCGTGTCCTGAATCAGACGCTGCATTGGCCGCGCGCCCATCAACGGATCGAAACCGTGCTTCGCGAGGTGCTTGCGCAGCGTGTCGGTGAAGAGCGCATCGACCTTCTTCTCGTGCAGCTGATCTTCCAGCTGCATCAGGAACTTGTCGACCACGCGCATGATGATTTCTTCATCGAGCGAACGGAAGCTGATCGTCGCGTCCAGCCGGTTACGGAACTCCGGCGTGAACATGCGCTTGATGTCGACCATTTCGTCGCCGGTTTCCCGACGATTCGTGAAGCCGATCACCGACTTGCCCATTGCCTCGGCGCCCGCATTCGTCGTCATGATGATGATGACGTTGCGGAAATCCGCCTTGCGGCCGTTGTTGTCCGTCAGCGTGCCGTGGTCCATGACCTGCAGCAGCACGTTGTAGATGTCCGGATGCGCCTTCTCGATTTCGTCGAGCAGCAGCACGCAGTGCGGCTTCTTCGTAACGGCTTCGGTCAGCAAACCGCCCTGGTCGAAACCGACATAGCCCGGCGGCGCGCCGATCAAACGGCTGACCGCATGACGTTCCATGTACTCGGACATGTCGAAGCGGATTAGCTCGATGCCTAGCGTGAACGCCAGTTGCTTCGCCACTTCCGTCTTGCCGACGCCTGTGGGGCCGGAGAACAGGAACGCGCCAATCGGCTTGTCCAGCTTGCCGAGACCCGCACGCGCCATCTTGATCGCGGCCGACAGCGCGTCGATAGCCGGGTCTTGCCCGAACACCACGCTCTTCAGATCGCGATCGAGCGTTTGCAGCTTGCTGCGATCGTCTTGCGACACGCTTTGCGGCGGGACGCGAGCGATCTTCGAGATGATTTCCTCGATCTCGTTTTTGCCGATGGTCTTCTTCTGCTTCGACTTGGGCAGGATGCGTTGCGCCGCACCGGCTTCGTCGATCACGTCAATGGCTTTATCCGGCAGATGACGATCCGTGATGAAGCGTGCCGACAACTCAGCCGCCGCCGACAGCGCACCCGACGAATACTTCACGCCGTGATGTTCTTCGAAACGCGACTTCAGGCCGCGCAGAATCGCCACCGTCTGTTCGACGGACGGTTCCGTCACGTCAACCTTCTGGAAACGGCGCGACAGTGCCGCGTCTTTTTCGAAGATGCCGCGATATTCGGTGAACGTGGTCGCGCCGATGCACTTGAGCGTGCCCGACGACAACGCCGGTTTCAGCAGATTCGACGCGTCCAGCGTGCCGCCCGACGCGGCGCCCGCGCCGATCAGCGTATGAATTTCGTCGATAAACAGAATGGCGTGCGGGCGTTCCTTCAATTCCTTGAGGACTGTCTTAAGGCGCTGTTCGAAGTCACCGCGATACTTGGTGCCGGCGAGCAGAGCGCCCATGTCGAGCGAATACACCTGGGCGTCGGCCAGGATATCCGGCACTTCGCCGCGCGTTATTCGCCATGCAAGCCCTTCGGCGATCGCCGTCTTGCCGACGCCCGCTTCACCCACTAGCAGCGGATTGTTCTTGCGGCGGCGGCATAGCACCTGCACCACGCGCTCGACTTCCGACTCGCGTCCGATCAGCGGATCGATTCGGCCGTCTTTCGCCATCTGGTTCAGGTTCTGCGTGAACTGGGCCAGCGGTGTTTCTTTCTGCGCGGCGGCTTCGTCGGACTCGGCATTCGCGTCGCTCGCTTTCGCGGCGTCGGTGCTGCTCGTCTTGGCGATGCCGTGCGAGATGAAATTCACCACGTCCAGACGCGTCACGCCCTGCTGTTGCAGGTAGTAGACCGCATGCGAGTCCTTCTCGCCGAAGATCGCAACCAGCACATTCGCGCCAGTCACTTCCTTCTTGCCATTCGAGGTGGACTGAACATGCATGATCGCGCGCTGGATTACACGCTGGAAACCCAGCGTGGGCTGCGTGTCGACGTCATCCGTGCCGGGCACGGTAGGCGTGTTGTCATGAATGAAGTTGCGCAGGTTCTGGCGCAGATCCTCGATATTGGCCGCGCATGCACGCAACACCTCCGCCGCTGTCGGATTGTCCAACAGTGCCAGCAAAAGATGTTCGACCGTTATGAACTCGTGCCGCGCCTGGCGTGCTTCCATGAACGCCATGTGCAGGCTGACTTCCAGTTCCTGGGCAATCATGCTTCCTCCATCACACACTGCAGCGGATGCCCGGCCTGCCGTGCGTGGGTAACGACTTGCTCGACTTTGGTCGACGCGATGTCCCGCGTATAGACCCCACAAACTCCCCTGCCCTCGCGATGCACCTTCAACATGACCTGTGTTGCGGTTTCACGATCTTTATTGAAATATTCCTGCACGATCATCACGACAAATTCCATTGGCGTGAAGTCGTCATTCAGCAGCACCACCTTGTACATGGACGGCGGCTTGAGCTTTTTCTCCTGCCGCTCCAGTACGGTGCCGTCCTGCTTGTCCGGGATAATCGCCATACACCCATTCTAAACAACTAGGACAGGCCCGCAATCCTGTCAAAACCCGGCCATCCGGCCGGTGAGCCTGTTCGCTGCCGCCCGGCGGAATTCACCGCCCGCGTGCGCCATTCGACGAGCCGATTGCGGAGCCGGCCCCTATCCAGATAATGCGTCGCGGCCGTGCTGCGCCGCAGTCGGATCGAGTATCGCACAACCTGCCGGAGCTGGCTGACCGGCACTCGTCCGCGCAACTGGCGGCGAGCGACCCGCAGAACAGCATGTGAGACGATTATGCGACTTTTCAAGACGGCACGCTTGCGCAACCGCACATAACGAAAGCGGGAAAAACCCTGGAAACGGCCTGTTTGCAACGTGCGCGACGGCGTCTCAAAATTTTCTTGACACTCGAATAAAGAGCCTCAACAATCAAGCTGGCACTTTTTTCACTGCGCCAAACTTCGAAAAAATGCCGATGGTGAGCTTATGAGGAGGGAGCGGCTGCATCGCGCGGTCGTCGAGCTTTTCGAGGGCTCGTGGTAGTGACATGAGTTACAGGGGATGTTGGAATGGCAACTGGTACGGTCAAATGGTTCAATGACGCAAAAGGTTTCGGATTCATCACGCCTGATGAAGGTGGTGAGGATCTGTTTGCACACTTCTCGGCCATCCAGATGAATGGGTTCAAAACCCTCAAGGAAGGCCAAAAGGTGACCTTCGAGGTCGTGCAAGGCCCGAAAGGCAAACAGGCATCGAACATTCAGGCACCTGCCTGACACCGGTTCGGTACTCGTCCTTTGAAACCCGGCTTCGTGCCGGGTTTCTTTTTGGGCGTCGATTCGTAGTCGATTGGTAGTCGATTCGTAGTCCGTTGCTAATACACCAACATCCCACATATCGGGCAGATGACCGCGCCGGCAACTGCGCCGCGCCGCGTGTCATCGCCCGTTGCACCGCGAGGCTGCGGGCTAGATTGCCTTTGTAGACCGTGATTCCTGGCGGGTCAGGTTCGAGCGCGTGTCGGTGACTGGCTTGATGCCGATATTTTCGACCAGATTGCAAAACCAGTAGTCCCCCTCCGATAGATGGGCACGCGTGTGCGGATCAATGCCGTGTCGAAAAATGCATAGAGGAAGCTGACGGGCTTGATTTCGCCGCGGCGTAACTTAACCGGGCCACCGCGCCATGCATCTCAATAGCGGCATCCTGATAACGATAAGCATGCAGAAAAAAACCCCGGCTACCTGACGGCAACCAGGGCTTTCGACGATAAGAGCCGGTTCAATCCCGGCACATGCCGCTTACATGTTTTCGATCATCACCTGCCCAAAGCCCGAGCATGAAACCTGCGTCGCGCCTTCCATCAGACGGGCGAAGTCGTACGTGACGCGCTTTTGCAAGATCGAGGTTTCCATCGACTTGATGATCAGATCCGCCGCTTCGAGCCAGCCGAGGTGGCGCAGCATCATTTCCGCGGAGAGGATTTCCGAGCCCGGGTTCACGTAGTCCTTGCCCGCGTATTTCGGCGCCGTGCCATGTGTGGCTTCGAACATCGCCACTGAATCGGACATGTTCGCGCCCGGCGCGATGCCGATGCCGCCCACTTGCGCAGCCAGTGCATCCGACACGTAGTCGCCGTTCAGATTGAGCGTGGCGATCACGTCGTATTCAGCCGGGCGCAACAGGATCTGCTGCAGGAACGCGTCGGCGATGACGTCCTTCACCACGATGTCGCCGCCCGTCTTCGGATTCTTGACCTTCATCCACGGACCGCCGTCGATCAGTTCTGCGTTGAATTCCTTTTGCGCCAGCGCATAACCGTAGTCACGGAACGCGCCTTCCGTGTACTTCATGATGTTGCCCTTGTGCACGAGCGTGACCGAGCGGCGATCGTTGTCGATCGCGTACTGGATCGCCTTGCGCACCAGACGCTCCGTACCTTCGCGCGACACCGGCTTGATGCCGATTCCCGACGTTTCCGGGAAGCGGATCTTCTTCACACCCATCTCTTCCTTCAGGAATTTGATGACCTTCTTCGCCTCTTCCGATTCGGCCGCCCATTCGATACCCGCGTAGATGTCTTCCGAATTCTCGCGGAAGATCACCATGTGGGTTTTCTCCGGCTCGCGCACCGGCGACGGCACGCCCTTGAAGTACTGCACCGGACGCAAGCAGACATACAAGTCCAGTTCCTGGCGCAGCGCGACGTTCAGCGAACGGATGCCGCCGCCCACGGGCGTGGTGAGCGGACCCTTGATGGACACCACGTATTCCTTCAGCACCTGCAGCGTTTCTTCCGGCAGCCACACGTCCGGACCGTAGACCTTGGTCGACTTCTCGCCCGCGTAGATTTCCATCCAGTGGATTTTCTTCTTGCCCGCGTAGGCTTTTTCCACCGCGGCGTCCACGACCTTGATCATGACCGGCGTGATATCGAGACCGGTGCCGTCGCCTTCGATAAACGGGATGATCGGCTGATCGGAAACGTTGAGCGAGAAATCCGCATTGACGGTGATCTTGTCACCACCGGTCGGAACCTTGATGTGCTGATACGGCATGATCGGACTCCAGTGAAGGCTGTGCTGAAAGCTGATGGGAGACTGCGAAAATGGGCGCTCCTCGCCGCGCGCAATGCCGGACGCCCGCAAGCGGCCTGGCCGTTATTCTAGCCCACACGGCCGCTGCAACGAGGCGGCCGCGGCTCGGGGTTTTCCAACATGAAGCGATCGTGAGCCTGGGCGGCAATGTCTTATATCTTATATAAGACCTAGCGCTCTATGCGACGCATTATGCTTTATTATCCCGCCACTGACTACGGGCATTGGCGCCGCCCAGTTTAGCGTCGGCGCCTGCCGCCGCGACGGGCGCCACACGACTCTCATCATCTCTTTATGCGCCTTCTCGCCCTTAACAAGCCGTTCGGCACCATCTGCCAGTTTTCCGCGCACGAGACGCGCGCCTCGCTAGCCGACTGGGTCAAGGTACCCGGCGTGTATCCGGCCGGCCGCCTCGATTCGGACAGCGAAGGCCTGCTGCTTCTCACCGACGACGGGGCGCTGCAAGCGCGTATTGCCGAACCGCGCCATAAGCTGGTGAAACGCTATTGGGCTCAGGTGGAAGGCGCGGTCGATCCCGCCGCGTTGAAGAAGCTCGCGCGCGGAGTCGATCTGGGCGACTACGTGACGCAGCCGTGCCGCGCCGAATACGTGGAGCCGACCGACGCACTGTGGACTCGCACGCCGCCGATTCGCTATCGCGCCGCGATTCCGACCACATGGACCGAGTTGTCGATTACCGAAGGCAAGAACCGGCAGGTGCGCCGCATGACGGCCGCTGTCGGTTTCCCGACGCTGCGACTCGTGCGCGTGGGCATCGGCGCGCTCGATATTTTTTCACTCGGACTGCAACCAGGGGAAAGCGTCGACTTGCCGCCCGCAGCGCCGTGGGAAGGCGTCGCTTGAATTCCGCTTAAGTTCCGCTCTGGTCCCGCATAACTTCACTAACCCGTTGTATGCACGAACAAAACCGAGCGTGAAACGGCCGGATGAAAAGGCGTGAAACAGTGATGCTGACATACCTCACTCAACGCCTTGTTCACCTCAATGCCTCACGTTGAAATTTTCCAGAAAATTTACGTCAACCGGTGCGCGAGCTCACGCGTTATTCGACGCAGATGCCGCCCGAAGCTATCCGGCATTCAGCCTTAAGGGCCTTTGCACGAACCGCTCGCGGTCAGTGCAGGCAGTCTGAGCGCTAGGCAGACGCGTTGAAAATTTGTTCGATGCGGCTGTCAACCGAAAGGTGGATGGCACGTTTACCGACATGACTCATATATAACCGGGTCATTTGGTTAATTAACTAATGCTGAGGATTTTCAAAATGAACAAACTGATCGCCGCTCTGGTCGCTGGCCTTTTCGCAACGGCAGCATTCGCACAAGCTTCGGCACCGGCAGCTCCGGCAGCAGCTTCGGCAGCTCCGATGGCAGCAGCTTCGTCGGCAAAGAAGACCACGAAGCACGCTCACAAGAAGTCGCACAAGAAGGCAGCAGCTGCTGCTGCAGCTTCGGCTGCTTCGGAGTAAGTTTGTTGTAAAGACGCAGTCAAGAACTAGCTTCATTGCCGTTCTTACGGCGTTCAAAGGCAGATCACCGCAAGGCGATCTGCCTTTTTGTTTTTGACGCGCTCGCGTAACATTCCCCGGTTAATCTCAGCAAGGAGTCATGCCGTGCGATTTCCCATGCGCTCGTTGATGGCGCGTTTCGCCGTTGCCGCAATCCTGCCGTTCGCAGCGATGTCGTTCGCCGCACTGAACACGGTCCCCGCTCAGGCGCAACAGATGCCGGCCGGCGCAAAGCAGCCAAGCGAATTTCCGCGCGCGAAGCTGACCGCGGGCATGTTCGTGATCGACGCGGCCGTTGCCGCCAACGACGCGGATCGCGAGCAGGGTCTGATGTACCGCACGAGCCTCGCGCCGAACGAAGGCATGCTGTTCGTCTTCAATGAAAACGCAGTGCATTGCTTCTGGATGAAGAACACGCTGATCCCGTTGTCGATTGCGTTCATCAGGGCAGACGGCACCGTGACCGACATCGACGAGATGCAGGCCGAGACCACCAGCAATCACTGCCCGAAGAACAACGGCGTCTATGCGCTGGAAATGAGCAAGGGGTGGTTCACATCGAAGGGCATCAAGCCGGGGATGAAGATTCAGGGCTTGCCGGCAGCGCAATAAGTCGCATACCGAAGGTGCACAGTAGGTCGCGCAATTAACAGCGCAAGAAAGCGGCGTAACAAGCGGCATAACAAGCGGCCTCACTCCAACCTCGGCTGCGCCGCGAAAATGCCGCACCATCGCACTGCTTACCGCAAAAGCCGGTGCCTTTCCCAAGGCGCCGGCTTTTTTCATTGGTGACACACACACCGCGCTGCATTGCAGCGTCACCGCTCCTTGCAACCCCACCAACCGCCGCCCCGGCGCGCCCACCGCCGCCTGGCAAGATTCCTGCAAAAGACGGGCCGACGCGCTATCCTAGTATTCTTAGCAAGGCAGCATCCCGCGGTACGGGCAGCACAGACTGCCGCCCGGCCAAGCGTTTCAGGCGCGCTATTCCAAGGAGGTTCACGTGCCCCGCAAGACTCCCATCGAGCGCTACCGGAATATCGGCATCAGCGCTCACATCGATGCCGGCAAAACCACCACCACTGAACGCATCCTGTTCTACACCGGCGTGACCCACAAGATCGGCGAGGTTCACGACGGTGCGGCGACGATGGACTGGATGGAACAGGAGCAGGAGCGCGGCATCACGATCACGTCGGCGGCCACTACCGCCTTCTGGAAAGGCATGGCCGGCAACTATCCCGAGCATCGGATCAACATCATCGACACGCCGGGACACGTCGACTTCACGATCGAAGTCGAGCGCTCCATGCGCGTGCTCGACGGCGCTTGCATGGTCTACGACTCGGTCGGCGGCGTGCAGCCGCAATCGGAAACCGTGTGGCGCCAGGCAAACAAGTACAAGGTGCCGCGCATCGCGTTCGTCAACAAAATGGACCGCGTCGGCGCAGACTTTTTCCGCGTGCAGCGGCAAATCGGCGACCGTCTGAAGGGCGTCGCGGTGCCGATCCAGATTCCGGTCGGCGCGGAAGATCATTTCCAGGGCGTGGTCGATCTCGTCAAGATGAAAGCGATCTTCTGGGACGAAGAGAACCAGGGCATCAAGTTCGAATACCGCGACATCCCGCCGGAACTCGCGGCCACCGCGAACGAATGGCACGACAAGATGGTCGAGGCCGCGGCCGAAGCGAACGAACAACTGCTCGACAAATATCTGGGCGGCGAAACGCTGACAGAAGAGGAAATCAAGCACGGCATTCGTGCGCGCACCATCGCCAATGAAATCGTGCCGATGCTGTGCGGCAGCGCGTTCAAGAACAAGGGCGTGCAGGCGATGCTCGACGCGGTGATCGACTATCTGCCGTCGCCGGTCGACGTGCCGGCGATTACCGGTCACGACGAACACGACAAGGAAATCGAGCGTCATCCGAACGACACCGATCCGTTCTCGGCGCTTGCCTTCAAGATCATGACCGACCCGTTCGTGGGCCAGCTGATTTTCTTCCGCGTGTATTCGGGCGTGGTGAATTCGGGCGACACCGTCTACAACGCGATCAAGGAAAAGAAAGAGCGCCTCGGCCGGATCCTGCAGATGCACGCGAACGAGCGCAAGGAAATCAAGGAGGTGTACGCGGGCGACATCGCCGCGGCAGTCGGCCTGAAGGAAGCGACTACCGGCGACACGCTATGTGATCCGAACCACGTGATCATCCTCGAAAAGATGATCTTCCCCGAGCCGGTGATCTCGCAGGCCGTGGAGCCGAAGACCAAGGTCGACCAGGAGAAGATGGGCATCGCGCTCAATCGTCTCGCGCAGGAAGACCCGTCGTTCCGCGTGCAAACGGACGAGGAATCCGGTCAGACGATCATTTCGGGCATGGGCGAGCTGCACCTCGAAATTCTCGTCGATCGCATGAAGCGCGAGTTCGGCGTAGAGGCGACCGTCGGCAAACCGCAGGTTGCGTACCGCGAAACGGTGCGCAACAAGATCGACGATGTTGAAGGCAAGTTCGTCAAGCAATCGGGCGGCCGCGGTCAGTACGGCCACGCGGTGATTACGCTCGAACCGGCGCCGCAAGGCAAGGGCTACGAGTTCGTCGACGCGATCAAGGGCGGCGTGATTCCGCGCGAATACATTCCGGCCGTCGACAAGGGTATCCAGGAAACGCTGAAGGCCGGCGTGCTGGCGGGCTATCCGGTGGTCGACGTCAAGGTGACGCTGACCTTCGGCTCGTACCACGACGTCGACTCGAACGAAAACGCGTTCCGCATGGCCGGTTCGATCGCCTTCAAGGAAGCGATGCGCAAAGCGAAGCCCGTGCTGCTCGAACCGATGATGGCCGTCGAAGTGGAAACGCCCGAAGACTTCATGGGCAACGTGATGGGCGACCTCTCGAGCCGCCGCGGGCTCGTGCAAGGCATGGAAGACATCGCGGGCGGCGGCGGCAAGCTCGTGCGCGCGGAAGTGCCGCTTGCGGAAATGTTTGGCTATTCCACGTCGCTGCGCTCGGCCACTCAAGGCCGCGCGACCTACACGATGGAGTTCAAGCACTACGCTGAAACGCCCAACAACGTGGCCGAAGCCGTGATCAACGCGAAGCACAAGTAGGCGCTTGCGCTGATTGAAACCGGCGTGTGTGCCCCAACCGGGCTACTCAGACTCACCACTCGAAGCCCGTCCTTCATGGACGGGCTTTTTTCATCAACGAAGGACCTAGGCGGCGCTGACCCACGCACATTTTTTAACGTGTAAAAATGCCGGACGGCGCCGCGATCGTCGCCAGGACCAATGGCAGACTCAAGCTCACAAGGAGACATGTCATGAGCCAGGATCACGAACATCCGCATTACAAAGACGAGAAGGACGAGCGCGAAGCGGCGCCTGTCGATTGGCGTGAGCATGGCGTTAAGGTCATTCGAGGCGATCAACTCGACACCAACACCGCGCAGACGCCGGGCATGAGTCGCGCTGCCGCGATCAATGCAACACGCGTCGGCGCGCAGAAAATCTGGGCCGGCACGGTGACGATCCATCCGAATGCGAAGACCGGCGCTCATCATCATGGCGCGCTCGAAAGCGTGATCTACGTGGTGCGCGGCCAGGCGCGCATGCGCTGGGGCGAGCATCTCGAGTTCACCGCGAAGGCCGGTCCCGGCGACTTCATCTTCGTGCCGCCGTATGTGCCGCATCAGGAAATCAACGCCAGCACCGACGATCCGCTCGAATGCGTGCTCGTGCGCAGCGACAACGAAGCGGTCGTAGTCAATCTGAACATCGACGCCGTTGAAGAACCCGAAGCGGTGTACTGGGTCGATCCGATTCATAAACATCCGCACGATCAATAATTCATTTTCACGCGACTCCATGACGCCGACCGCATCGCTGCGCCCTCGCCTTTTCATGTTGTACGCCGTGCTGATCGCCGCCAATCTGGCAGCATGGGCATGGGCGTTGATCGCGTTTCGCCACTATCCGCTGCTGCTCGGCACGGCATTGCTCGCGTACGGTTTCGGTCTGCGCCATGCGGTCGACGCCGACCACATCGCTGCCATCGACGCCGTCACGCGCAAGCTGATGCAAACCGGCAAGCGGCCGCTCGGCGTGGGGCTGTCGTTTTCGCTCGGGCATTCGACCATCGTGATTCTCGCGACGCTCGGCATAGCGTGGACCGCGCACTCGCTGCATGGTCGCTTCGAGACCTTCAAGGCAGTGGGAGGCACCATCGGCACGCTGGTGTCGGCGACGTTCCTGCTGGTGCTCGCCGCTATGAACCTCGTGATTCTGCGCGACGTATGGCGCCGCTATCGCCACGTCCAGCATCATGGCGAATTGCCTGCTGCCGCGCCGGACTCGACCGGCCCGGCCGGCCTTCTTTCCCGCGCATTGCGTCCGCTTTTCCGGCTCGTGACGAAAAGCTGGCACATGTACCCTG
The DNA here is from genome assembly GCF_002879865.1 of Paraburkholderia rhynchosiae. GTDB lineage: Bacteria > Pseudomonadota > Gammaproteobacteria > Burkholderiales > Burkholderiaceae > Paraburkholderia > Paraburkholderia rhynchosiae. Next base: position 328,643 of record NZ_PNXY01000005.1, on the reverse strand, counting down.
TCGGCGTGCTGTTCGGTCTCGGCTTCGACACTGCGACCGAAATCGGTTTGCTCGCGATTGCCGCATCGGAAGCGGGCAAAGGTCTGCCCTTGTATTCGATCCTCGTCTTCCCCGCGCTCTTCACAGCGGGTATGACGCTGGTCGATTCGACCGACAACGTGTTGATGGTCCACGCATATAGCTGGGCCATGGACGACCCCAAGCGCAAGCTCTACTACAACGCGAGCATCACGTTCGTTTCGGCGGTGGTGGCGATCGTGATCGGCGGCGTCGAGGCGCTGGGACTGCTGTCGGACAAGCTCGGCCTGAACGGCGGCATGTGGGACGCGGTGGCTAGCGCGAACGAGCAGTTCGGCGTGCTGGGCTACGGCATCGTCGCTGTGTTCATGGCGTGCTGGATCGGCTCCGTGCTGTTTCATCGCTGGCGACGTCCGGGCGTCTTGACGCGGTAAATGCAACCGCGTCGAGCACGCGCAGTGCAATACGACCGGTAAGCCTTCCACTGCCGTCTTGTCGGTTGTTTCGCTATAGCGTCGGGCGCGACCAGGCGGACCACGTGCTTGTCGTGTGCGTCGCGCGCAAGACGCCTCACGCATTTGCGAGACGCCGCCCCGACCGTTGCGATGACGACACACACCGGCCCTTTTATCCGCCGATCGCTAACGCGACTCCGCCGCAAGCGCTCCAATCTGCGAGCAATCGCTTAAACTGAAGCCGCTTTGCGTCGCCGCATTATCGTCTCCTCGCAGTCAGCCTGTCGCGCATCCGGCGCGGCTTCTCAGAACCGGCAACCGAACGGACTGGACATTCCCTCGATGAAGACTCCCGCTGACCGATTCCCCGCTCTCGACCTCGCCCGCCGCACCGCAGACCCCTACGGCAACCATGCGATCGACGAATTCGTCGCCGGCCGCATCACGCGGCGCGATCTGCTGCGCTATGCGAGCGTGATCGGTTTGTCGCTGGTCGGCGGCGGCGCGCTGAATGCCCCGCGAGCGTTTGCGCAGGGCAACGCGAGTCCGGGTGTTCCTTCGAATCAGACGATTCGCGTTGCGCATCTGACGCCCGCCGGCGCCGTCGATCCTCTGACGGTGACCGATGCCGCGAGCCTTGCGCTGCTGAACCAGACGGGCGAATTCCTGATCGACGACGACGGCGAAAAGCTCGTGCTGAGCCCGGCCCTCGCGCTGTCCTGGAAGCCGAACGACAAGGGCGACGTGTGGACCTTCAAGCTGCGCGAGAACGTCAAATTCCACGACGGCCAGCCCTTTACGGCGAAAGACGTGGCCGCCACCTTCGACCGTCTCGCCGATCCCGCCAGCGGCTCGGCGGCGCTCTCGGTGCTGAAGGGCGTGCTATCCAAAGGCGGCGTGAAAGTGGTCGACGAGCATACGGTCGCGTTTCATCTCGATGCACCCAACGGCAATTTTCCCTACTATGTTTCCTCGGACAATTACAACGCCGTGATCCTGCCCGCGAACTATGCGGGCGGTTATGAGAAGAGCTTCATCGGCACGGGTCCGTTCAAGTTCGAGAAGTATCAGCCGAAGGTTGGCGCATCGTTCGTGCGCAACCCCGATTACTGGGGCGAAAAAGCGTTACCGCAACGCGTACAGTTCTCCTTTTATGCCGATCAGCAGGCGCAACTGCTCGCACTGCAAGGCCATCAGGCCGACGTGATGGGCACGTTCACCGTGCAGGGCGGCGCGGCCATTCTGAACAATCCGGAGTACAAGGCAATCGGCGTAAAGTCGAGCGCGCATCGGCAGATCCACATGCGCAACGACAATCCGCTGTTCAAGGACAAGCGCGTGCGCCAGGCGCTCGCGTTATCGCTCGATCGCGACGTGCTGGTGCGCGGGCTCTTCAAGGGCCGCGCGCAACTCGGCAACGACAGCCCGTTTGCGCCGGTGTTTCCGTCATCGGATGCGGGCGTTGCGCAACGCAGGATCGACGTCGCAAAGGCGAAGCAACTACTCGCGCAAGCTGGCGTGCCAAACGGTTTCGACGTCACGCTCACCACCGAAAAGTACATGGAGATTCCCGATCTCGCGGTCGTCGTGCAGAACGCGGCGAAGGCGATCGGCGTGCGCATCAATTTGAAGGTTGAGAGCCAGTCGCTGTACTACGGCGCTGGCACGCCGGGCAAATCGGACTGGCTCGATTCGCCACTCGGCATCACGGACTACGGCCATCGCGGCGTGCCCAATGTGTTTCTGAATGCGCCGCTCACGAGCACCGGCACGTGGAACGCCGCGCACTTCAAGAACCCGCAATACGATCAACTGGTCGCGCAATTCGTCGCGGCCATCGACGTCGCATCGCAGAAGAAAATCTCCGGGCAGATTCAGACGCTGCTGCTCGATGAAACGCCGATCATCATTCCGTTCTTCTACGATCAACTGATCGCGATGCGCAAGGGCGTGAACGGCGTGCGCTTCACCGCGCTCGCGCAGCTCTATTTCGACCGCGCGGTCCTGAGCGCGTAAGCGTCTCACTTCAGCGCCGCCACTCTTCGACAGGCGTTCACGATGTCGACCACGGTGAATCCTTCCGTCTCCGCTCCGAACGGCAACGCCGGCCGCGTCGTGCGTTTTCTCGCGACGCGCGTCGGCCTTTCGTTGATCACGCTGTGGCTGTTGTCGGTGATCGTATTCGCGGGCGGGCAACTGTTGCCGGGCGACATCGGCCGCGCAGTGCTCGGACCGCTCGCCGACGCGCGCGCAGTCGCCGCGCTCAATCATCAACTCGGCGCCGACCGTCCGCTGATGACGCAATACGTCGAGTGGATTTCGCATTTCGTGCGCGGCGACATGGGGCTCTCGTACGCGTATCGCGAGCCGGTGGGACCGTTTATCGCCGACGCCCTCGCGCACTCCGCAAAGCTTGGCCTGCTCGCGTTCATCGTAGTCGTGCCGCTCGGCATCGCGGGCGGCGTGTGGTCCGCAATGCATGCGGGACGTTGGCTCGATCGCACGATCAGCATCGCGGGTTTGTCCGCGACTGTGGTGCCGGAATTCGTGTCGTCGATCGTGCTGATTCTCGTGTTCGGCGTGTGGCTGCGGTGGCTGCCGATCGAAGCTTCCTATCCGCCCGAAGCCGGGGCGCTCGAACAACTACGTCATCTGATTCTGCCGGTGCTGCCGCTCGTGCTGGTGTTCTTCGGCTACATCGCGCGGATGGCGCGCGCCGGCACCGTCGAAGCGCTCGATGCCGACTACACGCGCACCGCGATCCTCAAAGGCTTGCCGCGTCACACCGTGATCTGGCGGCACGTGTTGCGCAACGCGCTGCTCCCGACCATCACCGTGGCCGCGACGCAGCTCGGCTACATGATCGGCGGCCTCGTGGTGGTCGAGACCCTGTTCCGCTATCCGGGCATCGGCTCGCTGATCTACAACGCCGCAAAAGCCAAAGACTTTCCGATGCTGGAAGCCGGCGTGCTGACCATCGGCGTGGTCTACACGGTCGCCAATCTGATCGCGGATGCATTGCATGTGCTGCTCAATCCGCGCCTGCGCGTAAGGAGCGCCGAATGAGCACGATCGTTCCGCCGGCCGCGCCCCGAGCCCCAAGCGAGCCACGCTTCGACCAGTTGCGCGTGCTGCTGCGCTCGCCGACTTTCGTGGTGGGCGTGGTCATTGTCGTATGGTGGATTGTCTGCGCGATCGGCGGGCAATGGTTCGTGCCCGTCGATCCCTATGCATCCGATCCGCTGAACTCGCTCACGCCGCCCGACCACGCCCATTGGTTCGGCACCGATCAGCTCGGCCGCGACGTGTTCTCGCGCGTGATCGTCGGCGCGCGCGACATTCTCACCATCGCGCCGCTCGCCACGCTGCTGGGCACGGTCGCGGGCACGGCGTTGGGGCTCGTCGTCGGCTACTTCGACGGTTGGGTCGACAACGTAGTGGGCCGTGCGATCGACGCCGTGCTCGCGCTGCCGCTCGTGATTGTCGCGCTGCTCGCGCTGGCCGCGGTAGGTGCGTCGAACTTCACCGTGATTCTCGTGATCGGCATCACGTTCACGCCGATTACCGCACGCACCGTGCGCGCCGCCGTGTTTGCGGAACGGCATCTCGACTACGTCGCCGCCGCGCAACTGCGTGGCGAACGCGCGCCGTACATCATGTTCGCGGAGATTCTGCCGAACGTGCTGCCGCCGATCATCGTGGAAGCGACCGTGCGGCTCGGTTATGCAATCTTCGCGGTGGCGACGCTGTCGTTTCTCGGCTTCGGCATTCAACCGCCTTCCGCCGACTGGGGCCTCGCGTTGTCCGAGTCGTACACGCTGATGGCAGGCGGCGCGTGGTGGACCGTGGTGTTCGCGGCTGGAGCGATTGCCACGCTAGTCGTGGGCGTGAATCTGATCGCCGACGGCGTACAAGGCGTGCTCGACCGATGAACGGACCGCCGCCCTCCTCGTTTCCCGCCTTCGACGTGTCGAAGAGCGACCGCACGGATGCGCTGACCGTCGTCGGCCTGACGGTCACGTACCGGATGCGCGGACGCGACCGCGAAGTGCTTCAGGACGTCTCGTTTCGCGTGCGGCGCGGCGAGGCATACGGCCTTGTCGGCGAATCGGGCTGCGGCAAATCGACGGTCGCGATGGCGGCGCTGCGCTATCTGCCGCGCAACGGCAAGGTGAAGGCGGGCAAAATCGTCATCGCCGGCGCGGATGTCAACAAGCTCGGCGCCGACGCGTTGCGCACGATGCGCGCGAACACGATCTCGATGGTCTATCAGGACCCGGGGCGCGCGTTGAATCCATCGTTGACGATTGCGCGGCAAGTGTCCGAAGCGTTCGAAGCCGCCGGCCTCGCGCCAGACGAAGCGTTGCGCCGCTCGCGCGAGATGCTGCAACGTGTGCGCATTGCATCGCCCGAACGGGTGATGAACAGCTATCCTCATCAATTGTCGGGCGGCATGCAGCAGCGCGTGGTGATCGCGATGGCGCTCGCGTCGAACCCGGCTCTGCTGATTCTCGACGAGCCCACCACAGGGCTCGATGCAACCGTCGAAGCCGAAGTGCTCGACCTCGTCGCGCAATTGCGCGCGGAACTCGGCACCGCCGTGCTGTTCATCAGCCACAATCTCGCGGTGATCGGGCGAATGTGCGAACGCGTCGGCGTGCTTTACGCGGGCAAGCTGGTCGAGGAAGGCGCGACGCAAGACGTTTTCACACGGCCGCGTCATCCGTACACGGTCGGGCTGTTGCGCTGTCTGCCCACGGCGGGCCGCAGCAAGGACACCGAGCGGCTCGATACGATTGCAGGCGGCCTGCCGTCGCCGGGTTCGGTAACGCAAGGCTGCATCTATGCGGAGCGTTGCCGTCTCGCCGACGACCGTTGCCGCCGTGAAGCGCCGCCGCCGTATCGCGTGAGTGCTGCGCATGGCGATCAGATGTCGCGCTGTCACTATCACGAGCGCGCCATCGAATTGCCGCGCGCGAGCGCGGAAGCGTTGCCTGCGCGCGGCGGCACGGGCGACGGCGAGAAGCCGCGTACGCTCGTCCTGCGCGCCGAGACGTTATCGAAAACATTCCACGTTTCGGGCACGGCGCTGCGCGCGGTCGACAACGTCTCGCTCGACCTCGCGGCCGGCGAAACGCTCGGCCTCGTCGGCGAATCGGGCAGTGGCAAGACGACGCTCGCGAAGCTGATGCTCGGCCTGCTCACGCCCGACGCGGGTAGCGTGCTCGAACTCGACGGCGCGCCGCTCGCCGCGCGCGTCACGCGACGCAACGACGAGCAGGTCAAGTCCTTGCAGATCGTGTTTCAGAATCCCGACTCGGCGCTCAACCGCGCGCATTCGGTGAAGCGGCTGATCGGCCGCGCGTTGTCGCGTCTGGCTGCGCTGCGCGGCGCCGCCATCGACGAACGGCTCACTACGTTGACGGCCGCCGTGCGTTTGCCGGAGCGTTATCTCGGCTCGCGCACACGGCAGCTTTCCGGCGGACTCAAGCAGCGCGTGGCGATTGCGCGGGCATTCGCCGGCGAGCCGCGCGTGGTGGTCTGCGACGAGCCGACTTCCGCACTCGATGTCTCCGTGCAGGCCGCGATCCTGAACCTGCTCGCCGATCTGCAACGCGAGCGCGGCGTCAGCTACGTGTTCATCTCGCACGATCTGCATGTGGTGCGTTATCTGTCGGATCGTATCGCGGTGCTGTATCTCGGCAGGCTGCTCGAGATCGGACCGGCAGCGGCTGTGTTCGACGGGCCACAACATCCTTATACGGAAGCGCTGTTGTCTTCAGTGCCGACACTCGATGGTCATGCAGGCAAAGCTCGCATTCGCCTCTCAGGCGATCTGCCGAGCGCCGCGTCGCCGCCGTCCGGCTGCGTATTTCACACGCGCTGCCCGCGCAAGCTGGGCGCGATCTGCGAGCAGCAAGACCCGCCGTTTCTCGATGCGGGCAGCGGCGCGGAGCACGCCGCGCATCGGATCCGCTGCCATATTCCCGCCAATGAACTGCGCGCATTGCAAGCCGCGTCGCGCGATGACGCGAGCCAGGTTTCAAGTGACGAGCCAGCGGGCTCGGCGAAGAAGATTGGGCGCGACTCCTAGCTGTGTGAAGCGATAGTTGCGGCCTGGCGGTTGCGCGTTTTTTCATCTCGCGCATTTGCGGTGCTCCCTCAGGTAGTGCTCTATCAGGTAGCGCTCCATCAGGCGCTGCCGCCGCAACGCTTCGCGGCCAATGGCAGGTTGCCGCGCCATACTTGCGCGGCGCAGCGCGCGGCAAGCACTAAACGCGGACATAAGCGGCAACCGCCACAAACCATCATGGCGCGCCCGGACTGGAACCAAAGCGCGGCAATTGCCTCATATCAGGTTCAACGTTCGATATGAGGGCACCACGACATGCAACGAAACGTCCCCTGCTCCGCGCCACGCGCCGTCAGTGGCCTCGTGATGGCCGCAGCGCTCAGCCTCGCATCGCTTGCTGATGCGCAAACCGGCGCCCAAAAGCCGGCACCTTCTGCAAATGCGGCGAATGCGGCACCCACCGCGCAGCCGCTATCGCCCACGTTGTCGCAAGCCGCACCGCCCGTCGATCCCAGCTTCTCCGCCTACTCGCTTGCGCAGACTTGCAAGCAGAAGAACGATAACGTCGCGCAAGGGCAATGCGTGGGCGCGATCCGCGGCATCATCCACGGTTATCAGTATGGCGTGCTGTTCCTCGGTCAGCGCGCGGCCTTGCCAGCCAACGAAACACAGCGCGTGTCGCTCTGTCTGCGCAGCACACAGGTCTCGTCGATCGTCGACGAATTCGTCGCAGACGCGGGCCAGGTCAACGACGATTCCCTCAAGCACACGCCGGCCGAAGTCGCCGTGCTGGGCTCGGTGCACATGCATCACAGTTGCAATTGAGCAGGCGCGGCGGCTGAGTCGCGCCGCCATGCATGCGGCGCACGGTTTCATGTGTCAGGCGGGCGTCCGTGGCAGGTGGCGCACATGCCATGCCCATGCTCCGCACGCGGCCGCTTGGCACATGCCGCGCGATACGTCTGCAGCGACCGCCACGCTCACAGCATTTCGAGCGAACGCTTGCCGCGCGGCGGCTTGAAGTAAGCGTCGATGGCGGCCACTTCTTCCGCGTCGAGCCGCAGTTGCAACGCACGATAGTTGTCGCGCACATGTTCAACGCGGCCCGCTTTCGGAATCGCGAACACGCCGGGCTTGCGCAGCACCCATGCGAGCGCCACCTGAAACACCGAGACGCCGCGCGCGCCAGCGATGTCATCGAGCGGCGAGCGCTTCGGCAGACGCGCATGATCGACGGGGCTGTACGCCATCGCCGGCATGTTGCGCGCAGCGAGCCAGGGCAGCAGATCGAACTCCGATCCGCGGCGCGCGACGTTGTAGAGAATCTGGTTGGTCGCGCATGCAGCGCCGCCAGGCGTTGCGACCAGTTCTTCCATGTCGTCGGTATCGAAGTTGCTGACGCCCCAGTGGCGGATTTTGCCGGCCTCGCGCAGCGCTTCGAAGCCCGCGACCGTCTCCGCGAGCGGCACTGAGCCGCGCCAATGCAGCAGATACAGATCGAGCCGATCCGTCTTCAGACGCTTGAGGCTCTGCTCGCACGCCGCTATCACGCCGCGCCGGCTCGCGTTGTGCGGATACACCTTGCTGACGAGAAACACCTGATCGCGCAGTCCCGCGAGCGCTTCGCCGAGCAGCGACTCGGTCGCGCCGTCGCCGTACATTTCCGCCGTATCGATCAGCGTCATGCCGAGTTCGACGCCGCATCGCAGCGCGTCGACTTCGGCCGCGCGGCGCGCCGGCTGTTCACCCATTTCCCACGTACCCTGCCCCAGTTTTGGAATGCGCTCGCCGTCGGGCAGGCTCACGCTTGCGATGTCGCTCGTCATGCTGACTCCTGAAAGTGGCTGAATGTGACTGAGTGTGTGACCATGCGCCGACGTCAAACAAATGCACGGCGACGCTGCGAAAATCGTATCGACGAGTTTAGCGGTTGCGGCGGCATTCCACCGGTCACCAGGCAAAAGCCCGCTATAACGTGGCGCGCCAATGTCTTAGAATTGCTCCTCGCCCCTCTTGCGTAAGCCCCATGACCTCTGCCTCGGAAGACCGCTGGCGCGATCTGCGCCCGGACCCGGAAAACGACACGCCGCTCTATCTGCAACTTGCTCGCAAGCTCGGCACGGCCATCCACGAAAACCGCTGGAATGCCGGCGAAGCGCTGCCCTCGGAGCGCGTGCTCTCCGAGGCACTCGGCGTCTCGCGGATCACTTCACGCAAGGCCATCGCGTTGCTCGTCGAACAAGGATTGATTCGACGCACACAAGGCGCCGGCAGTTTCATCACGCCGCGCTATGAAGATCCGCTGTCGCGTCTGTCGAGCTTCAGCGAAATGCTGCGGCGGCGGGGTTTTACGCCGAGTTCGAAGTGGCTCTCCCGCGAAATCCTGCCGGCCAATCGCGATGAAGTGATTCAACTCGGACTCTCGCCGGCTGCAGCCGTGACACGGTTGCGGCGCTTGCGCCTCGCCGACGGCATCGTGATGGCGGTCGAAAATTCCACGTTTCCCGCCGCGATGATTCCCGATCCGCAAGCCATCGGCGATTCGCTGTATACCTACCTGGAAAGTCGTGGACTGACGATTGTCCGAGCGCTGCAGCATTTTCGAGCGGTGAACGCGAGCGAAGAAATCGCGCAGCAGATGAGCATCGCGCCGAACGAAGCGCTGCTGTTGATTACCCGCGTGGGTTATACGGCCGATCAGCGTGCTATCGAGTTAACCGATACCTATTGCCGCAACGATTACTACGACTTCGTAGCGGAATTGCGGAAGTAGACGGCTCTTTCTGCGGCGGCCGGTGTCGATGGATCGCGCATGGCCGCATTGGCATGCGGAAGTCGCAGCGTTTGATGTGGCCATATCGCTGCAGTCCCGAGCCGCGAAGGCCGAAGCCGTCACACCCACTTCGCGTCATGGGCACCGATCCGCGACGGCGGCAACGCGAAGAAAGCCGGCGTGTGTGCGAGTTGTTCAGCCGGTTGCACGGCCTGCACACGACCAAACTCGGACTGCACGGTATCGAGCAAATCGCGGACGTCGTCGGGCGAGACATCGGGCGCTCTCCAGCCTTCGGGAATCTGTCCGAACGATTGCAGCCACCGGCCTGTCTGCGCGAGCGAAACCTTCACATGCCAGCTTCCGCCTTCGGTGGCTCGTCGCGTCAACGCGGCCATCGCGCCGAAGGCGGCGAGATAGCCGGTTGCGTGATCCAGCGCCTGACACGGCAGATGCCGCGGCTCCCGCGGCCCCGCTGCCTGTTGCTCCGTCAACGCGATGCCGCTCGCGGACTGCACCAGGCTGTCGAAGCCGCGCCGCGAGGCCCACGGTCCTTCGTAGCCATACGCGCACACCGACACATAGACGATGCCCGGCCGGATCCGCGCGACATCCTCGGGACCGAATCCGCGCGCCGCGAGCGCTCCGGGACGATACGCCTGCAGAAAGACATCGGCATCGCGAGTCAATTCGCGCAGAGTTTCGCGTCCCGCCGAATCGCGCAGATCGACCACGGCCGAGCGCTTGCCGCGACCGTTGTCGATCACGAGCGGCGCGATGTTCGGCAGATGCGGCCCATTGATCATGAGCACCTGAGCGCCGTGCTGCGCGAGCGCCCGCCCCGCCACCGGCCCCGCGATGATGCGGGACAGGTCCAGGACCCGCACGCCAGATAGCGGGCGGTTCGTGCCGTTGCTCGAGGGCGGTTCGGGCGGCGCGTCGCCGATTCGCTCGATTTCAAACAGCGGCAAAGCTGCGATTGCCTTCGCCTGATCGAGCGCGGCCCACTCGCCGGGCGTGCGGATCAGCGCCGCGCATAGGCCGGCATCGGCGAGCGTCTGGTCGAGCGTCGCGCCGTCCCAGCCGCGAATCGCCGCTGCCACCGCGGCGCGGTCGTTCTCGCAGCCGAGTACCTTCAATACGCCTTGCAGGTGATGCGCGAAATTCGTATGCAGTTGAATCCAGCGGCCGTCTCGCGTCTCATAGAAACCCGTTACAGGATCGCGCAGCGCGGGGGGCGGACCATCGTCGATGCGCAGGTAGCGTTCGCTGCGAAACGAAGCCATCGCGCGTCGCATGTCGACCGTAACCCGTTGCCCGCGTCCGGTGCGCAACCGATGATATTCAGCCGCCGCCAGTCCCGTCGCCGCAATGGTTGCCGACGCTAGCGCCCCAACGCGGAAGACCGACGGCAATCCCGGCTCCGAGCCGGTGAACGAGACGGAGCGGAGCGCGGCCGGATGGCAGCGGGCGACGCTCCAGATGTGATCGAGCGCAAGGTCGGGCGTCATGATGGCCACACTTAGGCAGTGGGAATGTGATCCGAGTCTAGGTTTATGCCTTGCAACAATCAATCTTGATTATGATAATCAATATATATTAATTTCTTCTGCGGCCGCGCATTTCCATGCCTTCATCCGACTCGCTGACCGCCATTGAAGCCGCCACCGAACTCGGCATCAGTTTGCCTACGCTCTATGCGTACGTGAGCCGCGGGTTGCTGAGTTCGTCGCCGGATGCGGATGCACAAGGCAAGCACCGTCGCTATGACGCACGCGAAGTGCGGCGGCTCGCGCGGCGCAAGCAGGACGGCAAGCGCGCCGGCAAAGTCGCGCAAAAAGTGCTGGACTGGGGCGTGCCGGTGCTCGAATCGTCGATCACGCTGGTCGCGGACGGACGTCTGCTGTATCGCGGACACGATGCGATCGAGCTCGCGCGCAACGAAACGCTCGAAGACATTGCTGCGTTGCTATGGGAATGCAGTGCGACGCGCATTGCGGAAGCGCCGTCTATTCCGATCGCGACCGCTCAATGGGCCGCCTGGCTGAAGCTGTGGGGTGACAGTTCGCCGCTCGACCGCGCGCTCGTGCTGTTGCCGGCGGCCGCCGCGCAAATGCCGCGGGTTTGGGCGCTGGGCCGCGATGCCCAACTCGACACCGCCTGCACCGTGATGCGGCTGCTGGCGGCTGCGATGATTTCGTCGGTGCCGTCGAATGCGCCGCTGCATCGGCAACTGGGGGCGGCCTGGCAGGTGCGCAACCGGCAGCAAGCCGGGCTGCTGCGCGCCGCGCTCGTGGCCTGTGCGGACCATGAGCTGAACGCCTCGACTTTCACGGTTCGTTGCATCACGTCGACGGGAACTCATCTGTTCGGTGCAGTCGCGGGCGGCCTCGCCGCGCTGGCCGGCCCACGACATGGCGGCGAGACGGTGCGCATTGCTGCGCTATTGGACGAAGCCTCGCGCGCAGCCGATCTGGACCGCTATCTGGCTACGCGTCTCTCGCGCCATGAGCAAGGCGCGCAGGGGCCGGTGCTGTCGGGCTTCGGACCTCCGCTTTATCCGGAGGGCGACCCGCGAGCGCGGTTGTTGCTGGAACTGCTGGAGGATTGTGCGCCAGCGCGTTCGCCCCTTGGCCAGGTGCAGGCGCTGGCGCGCGCGGTTCGCGACACGACCGGCGCAGAGCCGACCGTCGACTTCGCGCTCACGGCCATCGAGCGTGTGCTCGGCTTGCCAGCAGGCGCCGCGTTCACGCTGTTCGCGGTGGGGCGCGTGGTCGGCTGGATTGCGCATGCCATGGAGCAGACGCGCGATGGCAGGTTGATTCGTCCGCGGGCGCGTTATATCGGGGAACCTGGGTCGTGAAACATTTTGCCGAAAAGCGCGATGCTCACGTGCAAAGGTCCGTCCCAAGCGGGTCAACTCCGGCCGTCAAGCCGCGCCGAGCCAGCGCGGCAGCCAGGTCGGCACCGGTCTCGCCGTCGCGCGCTCCGAACCGCTTGCGAGCGCGAAGCGTGCGCCGGCCTGCCCTGCGCTGATCCACGCCACCGCCCGTCGCGGCAACTGGACCGATTCGCCCGTGGCGAGCCAGTAATCCTCGCTATCGCCTTCGACGGTCAGCCAGATCTCACCCGAAATCACCTTGAAGGTGGACGGGCGCGCGACACGCCAGGCCGCCGCCGGCTCGTCATGTTCCAATTCGAAAATTCTGACTTCACGCATTGCCGTTCTCCTTCAAAGAACTTTTCTGTTGTACCGATTATTGACGTGCGATGATCGGATACCCATGCACAGTTCCGAACACTTTCATCGGAACTGTTCAGTCGAAAAACCGGACAGTTGGCGCGCGTATGTTCAGCTGCTTGCTCGCGGGGCGATTGCTGCTGCCCGAAGCGGCCGTGGTCCGGAGAAGGAAGGACCGTATGAGACTCCAGATTCAGCTTGATAGAGACAACGGCGTACCGCTGACCGAGCAGATTGTCGCGGGCGTCACCACGTGGATCCGGTCTCGCACCGCGCATCCGGGCTCCAAGTTGCCGTCGATCCGCCAGTTTGCAGCCGACTATGGCGTGAGCCGCTTTCCCGTCATCGAGGCTTACGACCGGCTGGTGTCGCTGGGTTACGTCGACTCGCGCCACGGCTCCGGCTTCTATGTGGCCGACCGCCCCCCGGGCGGCACCCCATGCGACGGCACATCAGACCCGCGCCGCGCCGAGGACGAGTCCGGCCATCTGCTCCAGCAGTTCAACCATCCCGGCGAAACGCTGAAGCTGGGCAGCGGCTTCATTCCCGAAGCGTGGCGAGACACCGACAGCATCGCCCAGGCGATCCGGCATGTATTGCGCACCGACCCGTCCTGCATGGTCGATTACGCGACGCCGCTCGGCAACCTTAGCTTGCGCGAACATCTGCAAGCCCGTATCGCGCAATTGGGAATTCGCGCGGACGCGTCGCAGATTGTGATCACCAACGGCGCGAGCCAGGCGTTTGATCTGCTGATGCGCTACATGCTGAAGGCAGGCGACACGATTTTTGTCGAAGATCCCGGCTACTACAATCTGTACGGCCTGCTGAAGCTGCACGGCGTCAGGCTGATCGGCATTCCACGCACGCGCAGCGGCCCCGATCTCGACGTCATGCAGGCGCAGTTGAAGCTGCACCGGCCGAAGCTGATTTTCATCAACACCGTATTCCACAATCCCACGGGAACCACGGTTGCGCCGCCGGTGGCGTTCCGGCTGCTGCAACTGGCGCGAGAGCACGGCTTTACGATCATCGAAGATGACATCTACGCCGACTTTCAAACCGACGTCACCGACCGCCTCGCTACGCTCGATCAACTGGAACACGTGATTTATATCGGCGGTCTGTCGAAGACGCTGTCGTCGTCGTTGCGGATCGGCTACGTGGTGGCGAGCCACGCGACCATCAAGGATCTCGTGGACATCAAGATGCTGACGAGCATCGGCGGCTCGCTCTTCGCGGAAACGGTGACGGCTTCGCTGCTCGAGCGCGGCGCGTATCGCAAATACCTCGAACGACTGCGCCGCCGCATGCGCGACGCACTTGGCTCGACAATCCAGACGCTCGAAGATTGCGGCTGGGAGGTATTCGAGAAGCCGGTGGGCGGCAAATTCCTGTGGGCCCGCGTGCCGCATATAGACAACGCCGAACGGCTCGTGGAATGCGGCGTGCCATTGGGCGTGACCGTCGTGCCGGGCAACTACTTCCGGCCGAGCATGGAGGTAAGCCCGTGGATCAGGATTCACGCGGCGTTCGGCAACGAGCCGAGGGCGCAGGCGTTTTTCCGGGCGGCGGCGGCGTTGAAGCCGTAGCGGTAAGGGCTTTGGATCGGCGGCTCGGTTGGAGGAAAGCGTTGGCCCTCCCTGCGTCGTCCGCTGCTTTTCCCTAGAATAGCGAGTCCTTGCACGTCCCCCGGCGCCTAGCCGCTACTTCATGTCCACGCCGCCGACTCCATCAGCCTCCGCAACTGTCGCACCCAGCGGGCCTTCCGCCGGCTCGCTAACGGTGATGCTGTGGCTCGTCGCCACCGGCTTTTTCATGCAGACGCTCGATTCGACCATCGTCAACACGGCGCTCCCCGCGATGGCGACGAGCCTCGGCGAATTGCCGCTGCGCATGCAGTCAGTCGTGATCGCCTATTCGCTGACGATGGCCGTGATGATCCCCGTGTCCGGCTGGCTCGCGGACAAACTCGGGACGCGGCGCGTGTTCTTCAGCGCGATCCTCGTGTTTGCCATCGGCTCGTTGCTGTGCGCGAACGCCCATACGCTGAACCAACTGGTGGTGTTCCGCATCGTGCAGGGCGTGGGGGGCGCAATGCTTCTGCCGGTCGGGCGCCTCGCGGTGCTGCGCACCTTTCCGGCGGAACGCTATTTGCCGGCGCTGTCGTTCGTTGCCATCCCCGGGCTGATCGGTCCGTTGATCGGCCCCACGCTTGGCGGCTGGCTCGTAAAGATCGCATCGTGGCACTGGATCTTCCTGATCAACGTGCCCGTGGGCATCGCCGGATGCATCGCCACGTTTATCTTCATGCCGGATAGCCGTAATGAACAGGTCGGCAGATTCGATATGAAAGGCTATCTGCTGCTGATCGTCGGCATGGTGGCGATCTCGTTCGCGCTCGACGGCCGCACGGAGTTCGGCATTCAACACGCCACCGTGCTCGTGCTGCTGATTCTGAGCCTTGCCTGTTTTGTCGCTTACGGTTTACACGCCGTGCGTGAACCTGCGCCCATTTTCCCGCTCGATCTGTTCAAGATCCACACGTTCAGCGTCGGACTGCTCGGCAATCTGTTCGCGCGGATAGGCAGCGGCGCGATGCCTTATCTGATCCCTCTGCTATTGCAGGTGAGTCTCGGCTACAGCGCATTCGAAGCCGGCATGATGATGCTGCCGGTCGCGGCCGCGGGCATGGCATCAAAACGCCTGGTGACGAAGCTGATCCTCAAGTACAGCTATCGACGCGTGTTGATGGTCAACACCATTCTCGTCGGCTTGACGATGGCAAGCTTCTCTCTCACCAGCGCAGGTCAGCCGCTGTGGCTGAGGGTCGTGCAACTGGCCTTCTTCGGCGGTGTGAATTCGATGCAATTCACCGCGATGAACACGTTGACGCTGAAGGATCTCGGCACCGGCGGCGCGAGCAGCGGCAACAGTTTGTTCTCGCTGGTCCAGATGCTCTCGATGAGTCTCGGCGTGACCGTAGCCGGCGCGCTGCTCGCCACCTTCACCGGCCTTTTACCGCGCGTGACGGCAGCCAACTCGCTGCCCGCATTCCATGCGACGTTTCTTTGCGTCGGCATCATTACCGCCGGCTCGGCGTGGATCTTCGCCCAACTGTCGCCGGACATTCGCACGCCGGCCAGGAAGACGGATCCTTCCGAACGCACCTAGACTGTTCGTGCTGCCTGGCGCCGACGCGACCCGCAAGAGGGCGCAGTCCGCACCAGCAAAGTGCGAATAACGGTGTGAGCCCCCGCCTTGACGCACGCGTGTCATACGCACGTGTAGCAATGGTGCTCGCGTACGGTGTTGCTGCACGCGCATAAATCTTGCTCGCCTATCCTGTAAACTTGCGTATCGCGCATGCGAATTCCTCCACGGAGCATGCAATGGCGCCGCCACCCACACGACTGACATGATGAGCATGATCGAACTCGATCCTCCCGGCTTCCAGCCTCCCCGCCCGATGGCAGGCGACGAGGGCTCCCGGCGCACCGTTCTATACGGCGGCTACACCGTTTTCAGCGTATTTCAGCCTGTTTTTTCGGTGTCGCACCGGCGCGCGATCGGCTATCACGCATCGCTGCGCGCCCACGACGAAGATGCGCTCCAGGTTCCATCGCACGAAGTGTTCACCCAGGCCGCACGCCGTGGCGACCTGCTCGAACTCGGCCGGCTCGCGGAGTCGCTTCACCTTGGCAACTTCAACGCATTCGACAGTCACGACGAATGGCTCTTTCTGAGCCTGCATCCCGCCGCGCTGATGGACACCAGTTACGGCGACGCGCTCCTGGCCGGTCTGAAGGCGTTGGGTTTGCCGCCACAGCGCGTGGTGCTCGAGGTGTCAGAACAGGCGGGCGGCGAGACCACGCGCTTCGCTGACATCATCGACGCGCTGCGCAAATCCGGCTTCCTGATCGCGCTCGATGGCTTCGGCGCGAAGCATTCGAACATTGACCGCGTGTGGAACCTGCGGCCCGACATTGTCACGCTCGATCGCTGCATCCTCGCACAAGCCAGCGAGCATTCGCATATTGAACGGGTGCTGCCGGGCCTCGTCTCGCTGTTGCATGAATCCGGCCAATTGGTCCTGATGGGTGGCCTGACGACCGAACGCGATGCGCTGATCGCTCTCGAATGCAACGTTGACTTCGTGCAGGGCGCGTTCTTTGCGGGCCCGAGTGTCGAACCGGTCAAGCCGCAAACGGCTGCCGGCTTGATGGACTCGCTCTCCGCAGCGCTGCGCGAACGTGTTGCAGCCCGTGAACGCGCACAGTCAACACGGCTCGCGCCGTACGTGACCGCCCTCGAAACTGCTGCCGCGCAGTTGGTTGCCGGACAGTCTGCCGCCCAGGCGACTGCCCCTCTGCTCAAACTCGGCGAGACGGCACGCTGCTTCATTCTCGATGGTTCGGGCCGGCAGCTCGGCGACAACATGCTGCCGCCGGGGCGCGCCTCGCAACGCGCCAAACGCTTCCGTCCGCTGTTGCATTCGGAAGGCGCAAGCTGGGAGCGCCGGCCGTACTTCATTCAGGCCATGCGCGTGCCCGGCCAGGTGCATCTGACTCCTCCTTATCTATCGATCAACGAAGCGCATTTGTGCGTGACCGCCTCGATTGCCGCGCACACGCCCGGCGGCACGCAGGTGCTATGCGTAGACATCAACTGGGAAGTCGCGGCCCATCGGAATTGAATTCAGCGAGCGCTGCCTGATTTGCGTCAGCAGCTCGGCGACCGCCGTGCGACCCAGCACGCGGTTAGCGGCCTCCAATCGCGAGGCGCTCGTGACCGCGCGCAATGAAACGATCTTTTGAGGGCCGTTGGTTGAGGCGCAAACCGGGCCGGGCATCTGGCTTGGCATGTGCCCGCCCAATTCGCCCCGGATGCCGCTCTGTATGTCGCCGCTCGTCAGACCGTTCAGCGAGCCTTCCGTGGACACGTCGATCAGCGCGACAACCTCGCCCTCCGCAAGCAAAGCGATAGACAGCGCCCCGTCCACCGACACCAGCTCCGCATGACTCGCCTGTCGCGCAAGCGACGTCACCTTCTCCATCCAGTCGCTCGACGCATGTTCGTGCCCGTATACCGGCGCGTGCGTTGACGCGTGAGCCATTGCGTTTGCCGTCGCCGCTGTCCGTGCCGTTGCCGGCGCAGTTGCTGCCGCATCTACCCTTGCAAGCGAAGGCGAACGGACCGGCATATTCACAGGCCCGCACACCGGCTCGTCGCTAACGACTTCCGGCGTGTCGCTAAAGAGGTGTAGCAAGCTCGCCCGGTCCTGCGCCTCGAGCGCTGTGCGCAAGCGCTCGACGATTCGCGCATGCTCCGCGGGGTCGGGCCGTTGCAACGGCGCGCCCGCGCGCTGCAAACGCGTTCTTGCCCGATGGACGATCTGCCGGCAACTCGCCAGCGTTCGCTCGAGAATTTTGGCGATCTCCGCATAGTCGCAATCGAAAGCCTCGTGCAGCACGAAGGCGGCACGTTCGTCAGGTTTTAGACGCTCGAGCAACAGCATCACGCCATACGACATTTCCGCCGCGCGCAAGGCAAGCTCTTCCGCCGATGGCGCGACTTCGTCAAGCCACGGCTCCGGTAGCCAGCCCGTGGCCTGGGACGCCCGTTCGCGCTGCACATTGCGTAAACGGTCGATGGCCGTGCGCGTGGTAAGCGTGGTGAGCCAGGCGGCCGGCGTCTGCACCTCGCGGGTATCGGCGAAATGCCATTTCAGCCAGACGTCCTGCACGATGTCTTCCGCTTCCGCGCGGCTGCCGAGCATGCGGTACGCCAGCGCGAGCAGACGGGCGCGCACCGCCCCGAAGCTGGATGCCTTGTCGATTTCCTGTTGTTTCATGCGTGGACCTCCAGATCGTGCGTAGTGAAAAGCGCGTGCGCTGCCTTTGGAATTCTTCGGCGCGCCGCAAAAGGCATCCATTGCTGCTTGACGATTGAGCGCCGCGCCGCGTGACACGCTCGCAAAAAAATATTTATGTCACGCCGCCGCCAGCGGGATCGTCATACGGACAACAGCCTACTTCCACGAGGCAAACATGCATTCCTGCTATCCACCCGTCACCGGTCTCGGTCTCGTGCCAACCGTGATCGAGCAATCCGGCCGCGGCGAGCGCGCTTACGACATCTATTCACGTCTTCTGCGCGAACGCATCGTGTTTCTGGTCGGGCCCGTGAACGAGCAGTCCGCCAGTCTCATTGTCGCGCAACTGCTGTTTCTCGAATCCGAAAATCCCGACAAGGATATTTCCTTTTACATCAATTCGCCGGGCGGCTCTGTCTACGACGGCTTCGCAATTTACGACACCATGCAGTTCATCGAGCCGGAGGTGTCCACCTTATGCACCGGCTTTGCCGCGAGCATGGGCACATTCCTGCTGTGCGCGGGCCAACCCGGCAAGCGGTATGCATTGCCTAATGCGCGCATCATGATCCATCAGCCTTCGGGCGGCAGTCAGGGCACCGCGGCGGACATCGACATTCAGGCGAAGGAAGTGCTCTATCTGCGCGAGCGCCTGAATGCAATCATGGCCGACCGTACCGGCCGCGGCATCGAGGAAATCGCGCGCGACACCGACCGCGACAATTTCATGTCCGCGCTCGCGGCAAAAACATACGGCCTCGTGGACGAAGTATTGGAAACGCGGGCGGCGCTAAGTTCGTCTCCGACCGCATCAGACAGGCGCTATGACGTGTAATGTGCCGCACGCGCGGTTGAGCCGATCATGGCTGGGAGAATCGCTGAAAGCCGCGACTGAAACGTCGGCGGCCGCCTGCACTCCGCCTTCGCGTCTCGCCGACAACATTGCAAACCGTGGCCACGAGCACGCGGCGCCGTCAAGTCGCGGCGTGCGTTGCAGCGTGTGTTGCGGCGTGTGTTGCGGCGTCTGTTGCGGCGCCCGTTGCGGTGCGTCGTCGAGACAAAAGCTGATCACCTTCGCTGGAATCGCTATCATGGTCGCGATCCGTCGACTTCGACGATCGCTTCAATGGAGATATATATGGCGTCATCCAACGAAACCGTCAGCATGGCGCTATTTTGCGACTTCGAAAATGTCGCGCTGGGCGTGCGCGACGCGAAGTACGACAAGTTCGATATCAAGCTGGTGCTCGAACGCCTGCTGCTCAAAGGCAGCATTGTCGTGAAGAAAGCGTATTGCGACTGGGATCGCTACAAGAGTTTCAAAGGGGCGATGCACGAGGCCAACTTCGAGTTGATCGAGATTCCACATGTGCGGCAATCGGGCAAGAACTCGGCGGATATCCGGCTCGTGGTCGACGCGCTCGACCTCTGCTACACGAAATCACACGTCAATACGTTCGTAATCATCAGCGGCGATTCGGATTTTTCGCCGCTGGTGTCGAAGTTGCGTGAGAACGCGAAACAGGTGATCGGGGTCGGCGTGCAGCAATCCACGTCGGACCTGCTGATTGCCAATTGCGACGAGTTCTTTTTCTACGACGATCTCGTGCGGGAGAGTCAGCGCGCGGTCGCCAAACGAGAGTCGTCGCGCCCGCAAAAGGCCGCTCAGCCGACAGCCAAACCGTCGCAGGACGAGGAGAAAAACCGCAACAAGGAAGACCTCGAAAAGCGCCGCACCAAAGCGGTCGAGATTGCCGTGCAAACGTTCGACGCGCTCGCTTCCGAGCGCGGCGACAGCGGAAAAATCTGGGCGTCGGTACTGAAGAACGCGATCAAACGTCGCAAGCCTGATTTTAACGAGACATATTATGGATTTCGCGCGTTCGGCAATCTGCTCGAGGAGGCACATGCGCGCGGACTGCTGGAATTCGGCCGGGACGAGAAGTCAGGGGCGTATGTCTATCGGAGTACGGCCCCGAGCGTGACCGGCGAAGTTGCGGGCGAGGCTGTCGATATCGCCGAAGTGCCCGAACAGGTCGATGAGGCGCACATTGCTGAAACGGTGACTGCCGAAACGGGCGGCAAACACGATTCGCGCCGTCGCGGCCGAGGCAATCGGAAAGGAGGCAGGAGCCAGGAAGTCACTCCCGATGCCGCGCATGAGGCCGCGCAAAACGAGCGACCACCAGGCGAGCGCGGCGCGACTGCTGAAAGCGATGCGACTGGTGAAACTATGCACATGCACGCGCCGGCAAATGCAGAGCCCATGTCCGTGCGGCCGCAAGCATCTGCGGCACAACCGGACAACGTTCATGCCGAAGCGGACACTGCCGCGAGCGGGCAGGCGCCGGACGCGGACGCGGACGGCAGCCAGCCTAAGCGCCGCAAGCAGCGCGAACCGCGCAAAGCAGCCGCGAAGAAAACGAGGAAGACGACAACCGGAGCATCGGAAGGCATCGCGGACACCGCGCCGCCCGCAGCGGAGCCTTCGGTGACTACAGAGGAAACTCCTGCGCCCAGGAAGAAGGCCGCGCGCAAGACAACGTCGTCACGCAACCGACGCCCGCGCAAGACGGCGGCTGGCAGCGAAGCTGAATAGGTATTCCCCATGGCCGCATCGTGCATGCAATGTCAGGCGCGATGCGGCCCGCCCTCACCGCAACCCGAACACCGCAACACCATTAGTCGCGCCCACATAAACCTTGCCGCGCGCGATCATCGGCGTGATGAACTTGTTGCCCGCGCCCCATTGATCGCGTGTGCCGGCCTGATTACTGTTGTATAGCTCGTTGGCAAGATTGCTCGCGTCGTATGCATGCAATGCGCCGGTCGAGCCGTTCTCTGCCGCCCAGACAATGCCGTTGCTCGCGCCGTTGGCGGAGACAGCCGGCGTTGCGCCCGGATAACCGAAGGTCGTCGGGCTTCTGGACAAAGCGGTCGTCGCGAGAAACGCTCCCGTGATCGGTAGCGCCTTAAGGCTATCGTTTAGCCCTCCGTAGTACACCACGCCATTGTAGTAAGCCGGTGAACCCCAGATGCCGCCGGCGAGCGTGCCGACAAGTTCCTGCCAGATGTTGTTGGCACCCGGGTTGAATTTGCCCATCGAATCGCGATCGACCACGTAAATATGGTTGTCCTTGCCGGCGGCGACCGCAAGGTGCTTGATGACGCCGCCCGTCGTCGTCTGGTCCGGAAGCAGCATTACGCCTCCCGAACCGAAATCGTTGTCGGTGTTGGCTTCTTCCACGACGTTGGACATCGCGAAATAATCGGTGACTTGCAACTGTCCTGGCGACAGTTTCATCAGCGAATTGCCGAAGTCGCCATCGACGGGAAAGCCCTGCGCATTCAGCGTCGTGCCGAACGTGCCGTTGCCGTCGACCACATAGAGTGACGAGCCGTCCGACGCCATGCCCGAACCGGCCATCCAGATCGACCCTTGGCTGCCGTTCGGCGTGATGTTGAGCGCACTCGTCTGTCTCAGCGCGGCGGCGTTGTACGCCATCAGCCAGCCGGTATAGGAACCCGACATGCAATGCGCCGTCCAGCCCATATAAATGTTGCCGCCGACCAGCGTCAGCGCCGCGCGTTCGGTGTGCAGCGACGCGTTGAAGGTAATGACGCCATTGACGCTTCCCGCGCCGCCGCCCGGATACGTTGCGGCGATCTCCGTCGGGCCGCCCAGCAGTTCCGCGCCCGTCGCGAGGTCGAGCGCGTGCAGGCGGTGATGGTATCCGCCGCCGCTGTCTTTCGTCATCGACACCGCATAGAGTACGCCGTTCGCGCCGCGCGAGCGGTCGATAACCGGCGTCGACGTAATGCCAATTTCCGGCGTGATGTCCTGGCATCCGCGGTTGTCGCTGGAAGTTTCGCCGTTGCCGTTCAGCGTCACTTTCCACAATTGCGCGAATGTCGTGGCGTCGTATGCATAGACGCTGTTGTGCTCGGTCGCGACATAGACGACGTCGTGCGGCGTGCCGCCAATCGACAAATTCGTCACGAAAAGCGGCTCTGCATCGACCTTGCCGTCCGCTGCAAGAAACGCGACTTTGCCGAAGCTGGAGGACTTGACGTTGGCTGGCGTGAGCGTGGTCTCGGCGAGCATCTGGCCGGTGCGCGCGAGATCGTTGTGATGCATCAGCACATCAGTGGCGTATGCGGGCGTGGTTGACGGAGTGCCGCCCGTGCCGGTGCTGCCGCTGCCGGCGCCGGAGCCGGAGCCGCCAGAACCCGCGCCGGCGCCAGCGCCGCTTTCGCCTCCTCCGGACGATGTGGACG
This sequence comes from Paraburkholderia rhynchosiae, assembly GCF_002879865.1. Classification (GTDB taxonomy): domain Bacteria; phylum Pseudomonadota; class Gammaproteobacteria; order Burkholderiales; family Burkholderiaceae; genus Paraburkholderia; species Paraburkholderia rhynchosiae. The sequence goes on along the minus strand of NZ_PNXY01000005.1, from coordinate 305,930 downwards.
CAGCTTCGGGCGATCCACTCGAGCCGCCGCCGCCGCATGAAACGAAACTCCATGCGATAGCGAGCAACGCCGCCACCGTGCACGTACGCAACCAGGAGCCGGCCCGGGGCTTATCGCCCGCACCTTGCGAGATCCGCATGTCTGCCTCGTCTTTCAAACGATGCGGCGATCAGCTCGCACAAGGAACGGTGCGCGTGGTGGATCGCGTCGCGCGCCGCAGACAGGGTTCGCCACGCGCGTCCCCTGATGGCCGATGACATTCATCGTTCTTACGGCAAGTCAAACGTACGCCGTTTGCAGAGCCGAATGTCGCCATGCTGTCGCTTCTCGCCGCCATACGTGACGCGCGCATGACCGCGTCGCGCTTCTGACGAAGGAAGCACGCGACGCGATGCCTAATCGCTCAGCGAGGCACCATCAGTAGTACGGATAAGGCGCATAGATTACCGGTGGCGGCCCGTAATAACGGGGTCGCGGGGCAACATATACCGGTGGCGGCGCATACACCGGCTGCGGCACATAGACTGGCACTTGCGGCTGCGAAATCGTGTTGCCCTTCGATGTCATGCACTGCGCGTAGGCAGCGTCGTAGCGTGCCTGCAGGCTGTTCGCCGAGTACTGCGCGCCGTTTGCGCCCGCAGCGCCGCCAATCAGTAGACCGCTGCCTGCGCCGATTGCCGCGCCGGCGCCCGCATTGCCCGCCGCCGCACCGAGAAGCGCGCCGACGGCCGCGCCACCCAAGGTGCCAACGGCTGCGCTGTTGGCGCTGTTGGTGGTCGCGCCTTGCGAAGCGCCGGTAGCATCGGACGAATGAAAGGCGTAATCCCGGCAAGCGTAATCGTCCTGCTGGAACTGACCGAGAGGCTCGCCGCTGCGCGGCATTGCCACGACCGAGGGACCGCTCGGCGGCGCGATAGCGCAGCCGCCAAGCAGCGCCAGCGCAAGGGCCCCGAGAGGCAGCGCGACGCGAACCGGTTTTAGACTTGAAATCATGATGGCGCGAGTAGCTTGGGTTGGAGAACATACGTTAGGCCAATCCGCGTGAAGGATGTTTACCAGATGGTTACCGTATGTTTTCCAGTGAAGCAGGAAGCTGCGCTAATGCTTTGAACGGCGCGCCGGGCTTTCCCACGCGGTTACGAACGGTGACAAAGATGGGGTAAGCGTCTGAGCGACTAAACGACGCAAAACGACGCAAAGCGCCGGAAAGCAAAAAGCCCTCACGTGGAGGGCTCTTCTTTTTGCTTACGTACGACCATCAGAACTGGCGCAACAACAGCGCCGTGGTTTGCTCAACTAACGCAAGACGCCGTGCACAGATTCACGCCACGAATCTCACGCGAAGTTCTTCGACGCGAATTCCCAGTTGACGATGTTCCAGTAAGCTTCAACGAACTTCGGACGTGCGTTGCGATAGTCGATGTAGTACGCGTGTTCCCACACGTCGATCGTGACCAGCGCTTTTGCGTCGGTGGTCAGCGGCGTGGCAGCGTTGCTCGTCGACACCAGGTCGAGCGAACCGTCTGCCTTCTTCACGAGCCATGCCCAGCCCGAGCCGAACGTGCCGATCGCGGTCTTCGCGAACTCTTCCTTGAACTTGTCGAACGAGCCCCACTTGGCGTTGATCGCATCGGCCAGCGCGCCGGTCGGTGCACCGCCACCCTGCGGCGACAGGCTGTTCCAGAAAAACGTGTGATTCCACACTTGAGCTGCGTTATTGAACACGCCGCCCGACGACTTCTTCACGATTTCTTCGAGCGACAGGTTCTCGAACTCCGTGCCCTTGATCAGATTGTTCAGGTTGGTCACATAGGTCTGGTGGTGCTTGCCGTAGTGAAACTCGAGCGTCTCTTCCGACATGTGCGGAGCGAGTGCGTTTTTCGCGAACGGCAGCGGCGGGAGCGTATGTTCCATGGTGCTTTCCTTCTGTCTGTATCTGTTGTGGGGAGTCTGCGGATAACGCTGTAGAGCACTCGATTGTAGGCGACTTGGAATAACCCCGCAAACCAACGGACTTTATGTCCGGCATCGCCTGACAGCCCGCAAAAACCGCGTAATTACTGCTCGCGTGCAGCGTCTGCGCGTTGCATCGGACAGTCAAAAGTACGCACGCGCAAGATGTCGGCGGAATGTCAGAAACCGTCGGCAAGACGCGGCTGCACATCGGCGAGCGCGACGTCGGCGGCGCCTTCGGCGAGATGCACCGTCAGGCGGCGTCCCGGCTTCAATGACGACGGCGCACGCACCGCGCGACCGGTCTGAGCATCGAGCACCGCGGCATAGCCACGCTCGAGCGTGCGCTGCGGACTCAGCACTTCGAGCCGCGCCGCAAGCGTCGCAACGCGCGCGGTCTGACGTTCATGTTGACGTAACAATGCGGCCTCGAGCCGTTGCGCGAGATTGCCGAGCTTCGCCTGATGTGCGGCGAGGTCGGGACGCCAGCGCTGCCAGCGCACATGCAGCAGCGAAAACCGCGCTCGAGCGTCGCGCGCGGGCCGTGCACCCGCCGAAGCGAGTCGCGCGCTCAACTGCTGCAAATGGGTTCGTTGCCGCGCGAGCCGCTCGGCGGGCGACACCAGCCGGCGTGCGAGCCAGTCGAGTTGCTGCGCGCGCCGCTCCATCATCCGGCCGAAGCCGCGTGCAAGTGTGGCGTGCCGGTGATCGAGCTCGCGCAACAACAGTACGCGTTGCGGGCTGACCAGTTCGGCGGCGCCTGTAGGTGTCGGCGCGCGCACGTCGGCGGCGAAATCGGCAATCGTGAAATCGGTTTCGTGGCCGACGCCGCTTACGACCGGAATCGCGCTCTCAGCAATCGCGCGCGCCAGCACTTCTTCGTTGAAGGCCCACAAGTCTTCGATGGAGCCGCCGCCACGGCATACGATTAGTACGTCGACCTCGCGCCGCGCGCTGGCGGCTTCGACCATGGCCGCCAGCTTCGCGCTCACACCCATGCCTTGCACCGGCGCCGGATAGACGATCACCGGAATATGCGGCGCGCGGCGTGACAGCGTGGTGAGGACATCGCGCAGCGCCGCGGCCTGCAACGACGTCACAATACCGATGGCACGCGGATGCGGCGGCAACGCGCGTTTGCGTTCCGGAGCAAAGAGCCCCTCGGCTTCGAGTTGCGCCTTGAGCCGCAAAAACGCTTCGTAGAGACGGCCCTGCCCGGTCCGCCGCACCGCTTCGACGTTCAACTGCAACTCGCCGCGCGGCTCATACATGGTGACGAGCGCACGCACTTCGATACGGTCGCCTTCACGCGGCGTGAATTCCGCGTACTGCGCACGGCCGCGGAACATCACGCAGCGCATTTGGGCCTGGGCGTCCTTGATCGAGAAGTACCAGTGACCGCTCGCGGCGCGCGTGAAGTTCGAGACTTCGCCGGCGACCCACACCAGCGGAAACGAACGTTCGAGCATGGTGCCGATCGCGCGATTCAGCGCGGAAACGGGGACAACGATCTCGCCGCCGGGCATCGTCGACGAGGTAAAGGGGCTATCGGAATTCATGCGAAGGATGTCTGTGACTGGCCGGACAGACGATAGACCGACCGGCCATCGGCGTCCAGCGGGGCACGCAAATTGTCAAAAGTGTCCACATGTCGGGACTCGCAATGCAGATCCCGCGAGAAGATCTTCGCAACTACGAAAACTGGAAGCATCGCCTTGTTTTATATCAGTTTTGTAGATGACGGCGAAGGATCGCCGCCGACAGCGGGCGCTTGCAACGGCCCTTCCAGGCCGGCGACGGGCGGGTTCTCCACAAAGTTATCCACAGACGGCGCGAGGCCGGCCAGATGAAATCGAGGCGTAGGACACTGCGCCGCCGACTTGCGGCCGGGGACGCGTGCGCGCTAGAGTGGCGGGTTCGGCGGCATGGCAAAGCCCCGCGGCGCGCCTAGGTGCGCGGCGAGCGACGCATGCATGCCGCACTGCCGCTGCCTCCTCTTGTGCTTCATTTTCACCGTCCGGAGAATCGCGTTGATGCCTGTCCCGCGTAATGCGCCTAGCGCCTCCACGTCGCTGCACCGGCGCCGACTCACGAGCGCTGCGCTTCTCGTCCGCCTGGCTTGTCGATGAGCGGAATCCTCGATCATCTGGAAACCCGCATTGCACGCGAGTGGCAGCAGCGCGGACCGCTGGCGTGGTCGTTGACGCCTCTCGCGTGCGTGTTCGGCGCGATCGCCGCGATGCGCCGCACCGCGTTCTCGCTCGGCTGGTTGAAGTCGGTGCGCGTGGGCGTGCCCGTGGTGGTGGTCGGCAACGTGACCGTCGGCGGCACCGGCAAGACGCCGACCGTGATCGCGTTGGTCGAAGCGTTGCGCGCGTCCGGCTTCAACCCCGGCGTGGTGTCGCGGGGCTACGGCGCGCGCGTGAAGGCGCCGACGCCCGTCACGCCCGCATCGGCGGCGAGTGTCGGCGGCGACGAACCGTTGCTGATCTCGCGCCGCACGGGCGCGCCGGTCTGGGTTTGCCCCGACCGAGTGGCGGCTGCCGAGGCGCTGTGCGCCGCGCACCGCGACGTCGACGTGATCGTCAGCGACGACGGGCTTCAGCACTATCGGCTCCAGCGCGACGCCGAACTGGTCGTGTTCGATCACCGGCTTGGCGGCAACGGTTTTCTTCTGCCGGCCGGTCCGCTGCGCGAACCGCTCTCGCGTCATCGCGACGCCACGCTGATCAACGATCCCTACGCGCGGACGCTGCCCGCCTGGCCCAACACCTTCGCCCTGCTGCTCGCACCCGCCGACGCGTGGCATCTGGAAAATCCCGCGTTGCGCCGCCCGCTTGCCCAGTTCAGCGGCGAGCGCGTGCTGGCCGCCGCGGGCATCGGCGCGCCGGAGCGTTTTTTCGCCACGCTGCGCGCCGCCGGCCTGACGCCCGAGACTCGCGCGCTGCCCGATCACTACGCGTTCGAGCGCAATCCTTTTACCGATGCCGACGCCGACGCCATCCTGATAACGGAAAAGGATGCGGTAAAATTAGGGTCCTGGCGCGACGCGCGCATCTGGGTTGTTCCCGTCGAAGCCGCGCTCGATCATCGCCTCATTGCATTAGTCGTGGAGAAAGTCCGTGGACGCTCGCCTGCTTGAAATTCTTGTCTGCCCGATCTGCAAGGGCCCGCTCAGCTACGACCGTTCCGCGCAGGAGCTGATCTGCAATGCGGACAAGCTCGCGTATCCGATCCGCGACGGCATCCCCGTCATGCTGGTCGACGAAGCGCGGCAAACGGTTGAAGGCACGCCGGTCGATCTGAATCCAGGCTCTGTGGCCTGAGCGAGTCGGGCTAGTCAGCGGGAATCGCGCCAATCCGCGCGGCCCGCGTTCGAGGGTGGGATATGCGGTTTCTTCCGGGCGAGCGCGTCGTAAGATGCGGCCGCTTCGCACCGGGCCTGCTGTCGGTTCCTTGTTCTATCGGCTCGCTCGCATTCCGTCTCAGCACTCAGCTTCCTGCGCATCCTTCCGCTCATCTCTCCGCTCATCTCTCCGATGACCCACGACACCGCCACTCTCCCGTTCATTGCCGTCGTACCGGCGCGTCTCGCGTCGACGCGTTTGCCCAACAAGCCGCTCGCCGACATCGGCGGCAAGCCAATGGTGGTGCGGGTCGCCGAGCGCGCGCGCGAGTCGGGCGCACAACAGGTGTTGATCGCGTCGGACGCGCAATCGGTGCTGGACGCGGCCCGCGAGCATGGCTTCGAAGCTGTGTTGACCCGCGCCGACCATCCGTCCGGCACGGACCGTCTCGCGGAAGTCGCGGCGCAATTCGGCTGGAGCGACGAGACGATCGTTGTCAACGTGCAAGGCGACGAACCGCTGATCGACCCGGCTCTGGTGTGCGGTGTCGCGTCGCATCTCGCAGCGAACAGCGAATGCGCGATTGCGACCGCTGCGCATCCGATCGTCGACCCGGCGGAAATTTTTAATCCGAACGTGGTGAAGGTCGTGCTGGATGCGCGCAGCCTGGCGCTCTATTTCTCGCGCGCGCCGATTCCCTGGGCGCGCGACGCCTACCAGCCGCATTGGCCCGATGTCGCGTCGATGCCTACGCCGCCCGCGCCCGCGGTGGTTCATCGACATATCGGGCTGTATGCGTACCGCGCGAAATTCCTGCGCACGTATCCCGATCTCGGGATCTCGCCCATCGAACAAGTCGAGGCGCTCGAGCAATTACGCGCAATGTGGCACGGCGAGCGCATTGCAGTACTCGTCACGCATGAGGTCCCGCTTCCGGGCGTGGACACCCCCGCGGATCTCGCGCGCGTGCAAGCTTTATTCGGGTCTTGAGCGCAAAAACCCATGGCATAATCAGTCGCTTGTGCGCGCCTCCCGTTATTTGCGAGAGCCAGGGTTTGCCCGGTCGCGCCGTACTTATCTTTGCAGCGCCGTCGTCGACGTGCAGCGCGAGATTCGAAACGGCAGCCGATACGGGTCCCTCGCTTCTCGTGGGATGGTTGCAGCGCCACCAAGAATTTACATAGATCTGGAGATATACATGCGTTTGATCCTTTTGGGTGCACCCGGCGCGGGCAAAGGCACTCAGGCAAACTTCATCAAGGAAAAATTTGGGATTCCGCAAATTTCCACCGGCGACATGCTGCGCGCGGCCGTCAAGGCAGGCACGCCGCTTGGCCTCGAAGCAAAGCGCTTCATGGACGCCGGCGAACTCGTCACGGACGAACTGATCATCAACCTCGTGAAAGAACGTCTGCAACAGTCGGACTGCGCAAACGGCTATCTGTTCGACGGCTTTCCCCGCACCATTCCGCAAGCTGAGGCGATGAAGCAGGCTGGCGTGCCGATCGACTACGTGCTGGAGATCGACGTGCCGTTCGACGAGATCATCGTGCGCATGAGCGGCCGCCGCTCGCATGCCGCGTCGGGCCGCACGTATCACGTCAAATTCAATCCGCCGAAGGTCGAAGGTCTGGACGACGTGACCGGTGAACCGCTGATCCAGCGCGACGACGACAAGGAAGAAACGGTCAAGAAGCGTCTGCAAGTGTACGAGGCGCAAACCAAGCCGTTGATCGAGTACTACAACGGCTGGGCGAAGAACGGCGACGCGACGACTTCGCTGCAAGCGCCGCAATACCGCCGCATTTCGGGCTTGGGCACAGTCGAGGAAATCCGCGACCGCGTGTTCGAGGCGTTGAAGTAGTCCGCTTCCGGCGCACTCCCTCTCAATGAAAACCCGCCTGTTCTGGCGGGTTTTTTATTGCATCTTGCGCGCAGGTTTTTGTCGGAATCTTCTCGCGCCGCGGCGCCGGATTAATTAGCCATCCGTACCATCTGGCGGACCAAGCGCTTTCCGCGCTGCAGCATAGCCGCTACAATCAATGATCGAAAACATATTCGATCCGGACATTATCAAAACCGTAGCAAGGAGAAGACATGGAGATTCGTGACAACGTATTCCTGATCACCGGCGGTGCATCGGGCCTGGGAGCCGCCACCGCGCGCCTTCTCGCCGAGAATGGCGGCAAAGTGGTGCTGGCCGATCTGAGTCAGGATGCCGGCGAGGCGCTCGCGAAAGAACTCGGCGGCGTCTTCGTGAAATGCGACGTGAGCCGCGAAGACAACGCGATGCAAGCAGTCGAAGCCGCAACGAAGCTCGGCACGTTGCGCGGCCTCGTCAATTGCGCGGGCGTTGCACCCGCCGCCAAAACAGTCGGCAAAGACGGCCCGCATCCACTCGACTCGTTCACGCGCACCATTTCCATCAATCTGATCGGCACGTTCAACATGATTCGCCTCGCGGCCACGGCCATGTCGAAGAACGAGCCGAATGCGAACGGCGAGCGCGGCGTGATCATCAACACGGCGTCGGTCGCCGCTTATGACGGCCAGATCGGTCAGGCGGCGTACGCGGCGTCCAAGGGCGGCGTGGTCGGCATGACGCTGCCCATCGCACGCGACCTGTCGCGCAATGCAATCCGCGTGATGACCATCGCGCCGGGCATCTTCGAAACGCCGATGCTGCTCGGCATGCCGCAAGAGGTGCAGGACGCACTCGGCGCGATGGTGCCGTTCCCGCCGCGCCTCGGAAAGCCAGCGGAATACGCGATGCTGGCCAAGCAGATTTTCGACAACCCGATGCTCAATGGCGAAGTAATCCGGCTGGACGGTGGGATTCGTATGCAGCCGAAATAGCGTACGCGTCGGACGCGCCGCTTTGTCCGCAGTCTTGTGATTTTTCGGCCACCATAACTGGAAACGCCTGCGCATAAATTATGTGCAGGCGTTCTGTTTTGAAGCGCTCGAAATCGGAAGCGCAGTTTTCTCTAATCGCGATCATCGTGCTGGGTGCGCTGACGCAATTCCTGCAACTGCGACTCCACCACCGTCGCATCTTCGGCGTCCGGACATTCGCCGAGATAGCGCTCCAGGTCTTCGAGCGCGGGACGCAGATAGTCGAGTCGGGCGTAGGCGAAACCGCGATCGCGAACCTCTTCGATACTTTCCGGCAGCAGAATCACGAGGCGCTGCTGCACGGCAAGCAGGCGCTGCCAGCGCTCGGTCTGAAGATACGTGGACTTCAGATTGCGCAACATCCGCGCGATAATCTCGCGTCGCGTGGCCGGTTGCAGCAGCACGCGCAACGCCCTGCTCACCGACTCACCGGCCGACGCCACGTACGGCTCCAGCATATCGACCATCTCCGACTCGGACAGCGAATGACCGCTGGTCGGATCGAGCATTACGTCGCCGTCGGGTGTAGTCACGCGCAACAGGAAATGTCCCGGAAACGACACGCCGCGCGCCGGAATGCCGATCTGCTCCGCCATTTCCAGATACAGGACCGCGAGCGAAATCGGAATGCCGCGGCGACGCTTGAGCACGGCGTTCAAGTGACTATTGTCCGGGTCGTAATAGTCATTCAGATTGCTCGCGAAACCGAGTTCGCGGAAGAAGAACCGGTTCAGAATGCCGACCTTCTGACGAATGTCGGCATCTTCCGGCATGCGGCGCTGCAGGCGGACCACCAGCTCGTCGATCTCGGCCAGCGTGCCTTGCAGATCGAGGTCGGGGTAAGCATCCTGCGCGAGCGAGAGTGCCGCCTCTGTCAGCGGCAAACTGTCGTCTTCGGCGACGAGCGTGCTGAAATAGTCGAGAACCCGCGTCATCGTAATCACTTCACTCGCCTTTTGAAATACGCGTACTTGAAGCCCATCAGCCAAAGCATACCGAAATATAGCGCGGCGAACAGTACGAGGCAGGCGGCCAGCAACGCGATGCGGTCGATCGGCCGGTCATGCATGCCAATCCAGTCGAAGCTTTGAGCCAGCCAGTGCATCAGGCCGGCAAGCACAAGGCACGCGCCGAGCAATTGCACGAAAAACTTGAGCCAGCCGCTCGACGGCATATAGATGCCGCGCTTGCGCAATCCGAGAAACAACAGCAGCGCGTTACCGCACGCGCCGAGCCCGACGCTGAGCGTCAACCCTGCATGAGCAAAGATAGGCACGAATACATAATTGCTCAACTGCGTGAGAACCAGCACGCCGATACCGATCTTGACCGGCGTCTTGATGTCCTGCTTCGCGTAAAAGCCGGGCGCGAGAATCTTGATCAGAATCAGGCCGATCAGGCCGACGCCGTAAGCGGCAAGCGCGCGGGCCACCATGACGACCGCGTTGCCGTCGAACTTGCCGTAGTGAAACAGCGTGGCGGTCAACGGCTGCGCGAAGAAGAACAGCGCGACCGCGCTCGGCGCGGCCAGCAGGAAGGTGACGCGCAGCCCCCAGTCGAGCAGCGACGAATATTCGTGAGGGTCGGCGTCGACATGCGCCTTCGAGAGGCTCGGCAGCAGGATCGTGCCGAGCGCGACGCCCAGCAACGCGGTCGGGAACTCCATCAACCGGTCGGCGTAATTGATCCACGACACCGCGCCCGGCCCAATGCGCGACGCAATATTCGTATTGATGATGAGGCTGATCTGCGCGACGGACACGGCGAACATGGCCGGCACCATCTTCGAAAGCACGCGCTTCACGCCGCGATGCGCGAGCGCGCGGACCGGGTTCAGGCCGATGCGCGGCACCATGTCGATCTTCTTCAAACCAGGCAACTGGACGAGAAACTGCAACAGGCCGCCGGCGATTACCGCCCACGCGAGCGCATAAACCGGCGTATGCAGCCGCGGTGCGACGAACACGGCCGCGACGATGAACGCGACGTTCAGCAGCACCGGCGCGAAGGCGGGCAGCGAAAAATTCTTGTACGTGTTCAGCACGCCCGACGCGAGAGACGTCAGCGAAATGAAGATGATGTACGGGAACATGATGCGCGTCATAGTGACGGCGAGCGCGTACGCCTGGCCTTCATGAGCCAGGCCCGACGCGACCACGAACACCACGCCCGATGCACCTATCACGCCGATCAGCGACAGCACCGCCAGCGCCCAGGCCAACACGGTCGAAGTGGCGTCGACGAGCGCTTTGGTGGCGTCGTGACCTTGCTGATTCTTGAACTCCGCCAGGATCGGCACGAAGGCCTGCGAGAACGCGCCTTCGGCGGAAATGCGGCGCAGCAGATTCGGAATGCGGAAGGCGACGTAGAACGCGTCAGTGTATTGACTGGCGCCGAACGCGCGAGCGATCAGCGTTTCGCGGGCCAGTCCGGTCACGCGCGACAGCAGCGTGAAGCCGCTGACCGTCAGCAGGGCTCGGAATAGATTCATGGGGCGCTTATTATACGGGTGCCGCAAATGCGGACGACGAGCCAGGAAGCGATTCGGACCGATTTACTCGGCAGACGTTCGGTCAAAGCGGTGAATTCGACCGTTTTTTATTGCGCGGCGTGGCGGGAGACCGCGGATCCGCTGAGCGTCTGAGTTCCGCCGGACGGCGCTCATGCTTGCGGCTACGAGCGCGACCATCGAGCCAAGGCTTGACAGCGTGGCGGCGCATTCCCGTTGCCACGTCCCTGATTTTGTTGCTATAATCGCCGGTTTCGAAGCTCGCTCAGTTCTCGGACGGCTTCCGGACGTGGTTGCGGTCGGCATCAGATTGCCCGCCACCGCCCTTCAGACGCCGGAAACACGGGCCCGCCTTCGCGTAGTTCGATCGTTTTTTCGACACTTTTGCGCTCTTGGGCAATCGCTTCCAAGAGTTCGGATCTAAAAGCAGCGCCTCACCACTTGAAGGTCAGGTACTGGAAACAGGAACAGGATAAGGAACCGTCATGGCTAACTCCGCACAAGCACGCAAGCGCGCCCGCCAGGCCGCCAAGGCAAACTCGCACAACTCGGCACTGCGCTCGAAGTTCCGCACGGCTATCAAGGCAGTGCGCAAGGCGATCGACGCCGGCGACAAAGCTAAGGCCGCTGAAATCTTCCAGGCATCGTCGAAGACCATCGACATCATCGCCGACAAGAGAATCGTTCACAAGAACAAGGCAGCTCGCCATAAGAGCCGCCTCGCCGCAGCCATCAAGGGTCTGCAGGCGTCCGCAGCACAGTAATTCCGGTCAGCCCGCTTCGGCGGGCTACCTCCTGTTTCCGCTGCGCATGAAAGCCCGCTTTGGCGGGCTTTTTTGTTTGCAGCGAACAGATTCGCCAATTGACGCAACGCCAAGCTAAAAAACCCGCTGATCGCGGGTTTTCTGCTTTGCCGACCGAGCGCGGCTCGCCTTATATGATGTGTCGCTTGGTTTGCAGCGCGGGGGCGTGCTCGAGTTGCAACTCGCACGCTTCCGTCACGACGAGGTCATTGTCTTTCGCGAAATTAAGGACGAAGTCGAAAGCCATGGGTTCGATGTCGCGCAAGCGCGAATCGAGAATCACGCACTTGAGGTCGCCAATCATGGTTGGCCGGACATACAACGAGTACTGCATATACGCATTCGGCCCCTTCCTCGCACCCGGGCCGAAACATGACATGACACCCGCGAGCCGCTCCGACCAGTCGCTCGGCCGGAACCTTTTTCCCGTCGACGTGATGCCCTGAATGAAATATTCGGTTGGAGCTGCTTCGGCCATGTAGGAATACCTGTGTGACGGCCCAGCGGATGACGGCGACAGCATGCGATAAAACAGATTTCGAAACGCTGCGCCCGGCGCGTGCGCCACTCTGAGAGCCGCGCCGCCGGCAACCGTGAAGGCCGGCTGAGCCGCTGTCGCGCACGTCATGACGGCGCACCGCGAACTCGCCTTGTGAACGGCGCGAGCCGTGCGAGCCGTGTCGTCGCCAAGCGAACTACCGGTCTGCTGGGCCTTGGAATAACCCGCAGATTATAGCGCAGCGGACCTTTTTCCGCACCGCACACAAGCCTCCTGAGACCTGCGTGCAAGGCTTTCAAAGCGCTTTCCCGGCCTTTTCGCCGACTCGTCAAATGAGGCGAAATCCTTTATGCTGCATTGAGTTACCACAAAACGACGGCGGCGCCGTCCGGCAATCCTGCCGGGTGAGTCCGCCGTATTTGTTTCATGACCGCCAAGAAAATTCGCCACTATCTGCAGTTCAAGGATTTCTCGCTAGACGACTACGAGTACGTGCTGGAACGCGCGCGAATTCTGAAGCGCAAGTTCAAGAACTACGAGACTTACCACCCGCTGCACGACCGCACGCTGGCCATGATCTTCGAAAAGAATTCGACGCGCACGCGCCTGTCGTTCGAAGCCGGCATTTTCCAGTTGGGCGGCCACGCCGTTTTCATGAGCACGCGCGACACGCAACTCGGACGCGGCGAACCGATTGAAGACGCGGCGCAGGTCATCTCGCGCATGGTGGACATCATCATGATCCGCACGTTCGGTCAGGACATTATTCAGCGCTTCGCCGAAAATTCGCGCGTGCCGGTGATCAACGGCCTGACCAACGAATATCACCCGTGCCAGGTGCTGGCGGACATCTTCACGTACTTCGAGCATCGCGGTCCGATCCGCGGCAAGACGGTTGCATGGGTCGGCGACGCGAACAACATGCTGTACACATGGATCGAAGCGGCGCAGATTCTCGGCTTCAAGCTGCGCCTGTCCACGCCGCCGGGCTACAAGCTCGACCGCGCGCTGGTCGCCGCCGAAAGCGCGCCGTTCTACGAAGAATTCGACGACCCGAACGAAGCCTGCGCCGGCGCCGATCTGGTCACCACCGACGTCTGGACCAGCATGGGTTTCGAAGCCGAAAACGAAGCCCGCAAGAAAGCCTTCGCCGACTGGTGCGTCGACGCGGAAATGATGGCGCGCGCTCGCCCGGACGTGCTCTTCATGCACTGCCTGCCGGCCCATCGCGGCGAGGAAGTCAGCGCGGAAGTGATCGACGGCCCGCAAAGCGTCGTGTGGGACGAGGCGGAAAATCGCCTGCATGTGCAAAAGGCGTTGATGGAATATCTGCTACTCGGCAAGCTCAATCACTGAAGCAGGCCATTGCGTGGCACTTGCGTGAAGCGCAATGGGGCCTCGATTACGAGGCGAGGCATCCACGCCGGCGCCACGCATCCAGCCGGCGCACACCGTCGCAAGTGAGCCCGGCAAACTTCGTCGCACAAACCCAAAAACGCAGGCGAGCGGCGATTTAGTGTCAAAATAGTTGTTTTCCGCGCTCCGGAACCGCCGGCGCGCCTTGTTTTCCCGCTTTCTCCAGCTACGAGTTCACCATGAGCGATATCAAGAAAGTCGTGCTCGCCTATTCGGGCGGCCTCGACACCTCCGTCATCCTGAAGTGGTTGCAGGACAACTACGACGCCGAAGTCGTCACGTTCACGGCCGACATCGGCCAGGGCGAAGAGCTGGAACCTGCGCGCAAGAAGGCCCTGCAACTTGGCATCAAGCAGGAAAACATCTTTATCGAAGACTTGCGCGAGGAATTCGTGCGCGACTTCGTGTTCCCGATGTTCCGCGCCAATACGATTTATGAAGGCGAGTACCTGCTGGGTACGTCGATCGCGCGTCCGCTGATCGCCAAGCGTCAGATCGAAATCGCCCGCGCCACGGGCGCGGAAGCGGTGTCGCACGGCGCGACCGGCAAGGGCAACGACCAGGTTCGTTTTGAGCTCGGTTACTACGCGCTCGAGCCGGGCATCAAGGTGATCGCGCCGTGGCGTGAATGGGATCTGCTCTCGCGCGAAAAGCTGCTCGCTTACGCGGAAAAAGCTGGCATTCCGATCGAAATGAAGCACAAGCAAGGCGGCGCGCCGTACTCGATGGACGCGAACCTGCTGCACATTTCGTTCGAAGGCCGTCACCTGGAAGACCCGAAAGCGGAAGCTGAAGCCGACATGTGGCGTTGGACGGTGTCGCCGGAACAGGCGCCGGACCAGGCCGAATACGTCGATATCGAATACGAGCACGGCGATCCGGTCGCGATCAACGGCAAGCGTCTATCGGCCGCGGAAATGCTGACCGAGCTGAACAGTCTGGGCGGCAAGCACGGCATCGGCCGTCTCGATCTGGTGGAAAACCGCTACGTCGGTATGAAGTCGCGCGGCTGCTATGAAACGCCGGGCGGCACGATCATGCTGAAGGCACACCGCGGCATCGAGTCGATCACGCTCGATCGTGAAGTCGCGCACCTGAAAGACGACTTGATGGCCCGCTACGCGTCGCTGATTTATAACGGCTACTGGTGGAGCCCGGAGCGTCGCGCGATCCAGGTGCTGATCGACCATACACAAGAGAAGGTGAACGGCTGGGTGCGGGTGAAGCTGTACAAGGGCAGCGTGTCGGTTGTCGCTCGCGATTCCAAGGAAACGCTGTTCGACAAGACCATCGCAACGTTCGACGACGACGGCGGCGCGTACAACCAGGCGGACGCCGGCGGCTTCATCAAGCTGAATGCGTTGCGTATGCGGATCGCAGAAAATGCGCGCCGTCAGCGCGGCTGAAGTAAGCATTTCGGCGAAGGCTAATGTCACGACAGTGGCGTGAAGCGCCAAAGGCGCGGCCAAAGCCACAGTGTGGACGTGGAAAAGGCGCCGGGCGGCAACGCCCGGCGCCTTTGTTTTGTTCCCTTCAACGGGGTAGCCGCTTCATGGCTCGGCGATCAGGCAAACAATCATCCGCGACCGATCAACCATGCCAAGCGCGGCACACCATCACAAGCACACCGGCTCGGCTTCCAGCTCGACGCCAAATCTCGCCAGCACGTCGCGCTGAATCGCTTGCGCAAGTGCCAGCACTTCAGCCCCGCTCGCGCCGCCTCGATTCACCAGCACCAGCGCCTGGCGCTCGTGAACGGCGGCGGCGCCCATCGCACGGCCCTTCCAGCCGCATCGATCGATGAGCCAGCCCGCCGCGAGTTTCACCCGTCCGTCCGGCTGCGCGTAGGACGCTACGTCTGGCTCCCTGCTTTTCAGCGCCTCGAACTGCCCGGCGTCGATCACCGGATTCTTGAAGAAGCTCCCCGCGTTACCGAGTTCGAGCGGATCAGGCAGCTTCTTGCGCCGCACCGCGACCACTGCATCGAAGATCGCCTGCGCGTCGGGCTGCTTGCCGTTCGCCTCAAAACCGTTCGCGGCAAGTTCCCGTGCGAGGTCTGCATAGCCCGCGCGCGGCTCCCACGCCTTCGGCAAACGGAAAGTGACCGACGTGATCACGAAACGATCGCGCCCTTCCCGCTTGAAAAAACTGTCGCGGTAGCCGAAGGCGCACGCACGCGCATCGAATTCGACTGCCTCGCCCGTGGCGAGCTCGACCGCGCGCAACGACGCAAAGCGCTCGCCCATCTCCAGCCCGTACGCGCCGATGTTCTGAATCGGCGCCGCGCCCACCGTGCCGGGAATCAGCGCGAGGTTCTCGAGGCCCGGGAGCCCTTGCGACAGAGTCCATGCAACGAACTCATGCCAAGGCTCGCCAGCGGCGGCTTCGACATACACGGCGTCGGCATCCTCGCTCACGATGCGCCGTCCCCGCAGCGCCACCAGCAGCACGAGTCCCGCGAAGTCGCCGGTCAGCACGACATTGCTGCCGCCGCCGAGCACAAGGCGCGGCAAGCCGGCCGCGCGCGGATCGCGCACCGCGGTCATCAATTGGGCTTCGCGCTCGATGCGGCATGCCCACTGCGCGCGGACATCGAAGCCAAAGGTGTTGTGCGCCTTCAGCGGATAGCCAGCAATGAACTCGGCGGAATCGGTTTGAGACATCGGAATGAGGACTATGAGACGACGACAGGAACGGCTTTGGGCTCTGGCGCGCGCGGGACTGCGCGCCGGCCTTGGGCAAATCGGAGCCGCGTCGGTAAAATGACGTCGGTCCGTGATTATAGCGAGTGCCTCGTGACGAGCCGCCCGGCCGCGTCGCGCACCGCAGCACTATTGGGAGAAAGCAATGCCATCGTTTGACGTCGTCTGCGAAGCGAACATGATCGAAGTCAAGAACGCGATCGAGCAGTCCAACAAGGAAATTTCAACCCGTTTCGACTTCAAGGGGTCGGACGCGCGCGTCGAACACAAGGAAAACGAAATCAGTGCCTACGCGGACGATGACTTCAAGCTTGGTCAGGTGAAAGACGTGCTGCTGTCAAAAATGGCCAAGCGCAATGTGGACGTGCGCTTCCTCGATTACGGCAAGATCGAGAAGATCGGCGGCGATAAGGTCAAGCAGGTCATCAAGATCAAGAAAGGCGTGTCCGGCGATCTGTCGAAGAAAATCGTGCGCCTCGTGAAGGACAGCAAGATCAAGGTCCAGGCGAGCATCCAGGGCGACGCGGTTCGCATCACCGGTACCAAGCGCGACGACCTGCAAAGCGTGATTGCGATGCTGCGCAAGGATGTGACCGACACGCCGCTCGACTTCAACAACTTCCGCGACTGAGCCATTATTTCAGCGACGCAGCGCGTAAGCCTTGGGGCGCGCTGCAACGGCAAGCGCGCATAGAACAGCTGCAAAGGCAATGCGAGGCCGCAGCCGCAATACGCAGCCGTGGCACGCTAAAGCAGCCGCAACACGCAACGACAGCCACAGCCACAGCCACAGCCACAGCCGCTCAACGATCCTTGCCGGCCGCCGCACTCGCAGCCGCGGCCGCCTTCTTCTTATCGCCGATTCGGCTTTCCTCACCGTGCATCAGCTTGGCGATGTTGCCGCGATGGCGCCACACCAGCAGCGAGCTCATCACGACAATGGCCAGCGCGATGATGTGCGGCCCGAACAGGAAGCCGTCGAAGATCGGCGCGAACACTGCCGCAGCCAACGCGGCGAGCGACGAATAGCGCGTGAAAAACGCCACGATCAGCCACGTCAGCAAGGTCGCCACGCCGAGAATCGGGTTGATCGCGAGCAGCACGCCGGCCGCCGTCGCCACGCCCTTGCCGCCCTTGAAGCGGAAAAACACCGGATACAGGTGCCCGAGAAACACAGCGACACACGCAAGCGCCACCGACGTATCGTCGAGCCCATAACGCGCGCCGAAATGCACGACGAACCACACCGGCAGCCAGCCCTTGAAGGCGTCGCCAATCAGCGTAAGAATCGCCGCCTTCTTGCTGCCGCTGCGCAGCACGTTGGTCGCGCCGGGATTGCCCGAGCCGTATGAGCGCGGGTCGTCAAGGCCCATCGCGGCGCTCACGATCACGGCGAACGACACCGAACCGATCAGGTAGGCAACGACGGCAACGATCAGGTTTTGCATCTGTGACTCTTATAAGGATCGGCGGTCTGCAACTCATACCTCAACCGCAACAGGGAACAGGAATCGGAACGGAGCGGAACGCAACGCAACGTGGCGAACCAAAGCGGCGCACATTCTACCGAACGCGCGCGCCCCAACAACATTCAGACAAACGTCAATCGACGCTCGCGCACTGTACCGCCTTCGCTGCCAGCAAGTCCGTGAGTACCTTCGGCTCGATACTGACGAGAAAGCCGCGCCGGCCGCCGTTCAGCCAGATCCTGTCCATCTCCAGAATGGTGGACTCCACGTACACCGGCATCGGCTTGCGCGTGCCAAACGGCGACGTGCCGCCGATCAGATAACGTGAATGACGGTTCGCCACCTCGGGCTTGCACGGCTCGACGCGCTTCGCGCCGATCTGCCGCGCGAGATTCTTCGTGCTGACAGTGCGGTCGCCGTGCATGAGGACGATCAGCGGCTTCGCGTGCTCGTCCTCCATGACCAGCGTCTTCACCACATGATGTTCGTCCACGCCGAGCTGGCGCGCCGATTCGCCGGTGCCGCCGTGTTCGACATAATCGTACGGATGCTCACCGAACGCGACGCCGTGACGGCGCAGAAACTGCGTGGCAGGCGTTTCGGAGACATGTCTGGATTTACTCATCGGCGCATTGTAATGGCCAGTTTGCACAACGGCTATTTGCCGAACGGCCAATTGTGCGGCACGACGCACTGTGGCACGATCGTTCGAAAATCATCCGGCGCGATGGACGCCGGGCACCGAACCGCCCTTAACAGGCAGCTTGCATGGGACCAGAGGAGACAGCGTTGAGCCACACTTCAGCCACCCGTTCCACCATAGACGTTCCCGCGCTGCTGGCTGCCCTGCCCGCGCGTATCGCCGACATTCCCGCGCTGGCCGCCGCGCGCGATCCGCAGCACATCGCGTTGATCGAAGATGCGCGCCACCTGACGAACGCGCAACTGGTACAGGCCGTCGACGCCGCCGCCGCCTTGCTAAGCGAATGGGGTGTGCGCGGCGGCGACCGCGTGATGATCGTCGCGGAGAACAGCATCGCTCAGATCGTGCTGCTCTTCGCGGCCGCACGGCTCGACGCGTGGGCGCTCGTGTCGAACGCGCGCCTGTCGGCTGCGGAACTCGACGCGGTCCGTGCGCACGCGCAGCCGCGCGTGACAGCCTATGTGATCGAAAGCTCGGTCGACGCCGGCCAGCACGCGCAGCGTCATCGAGCGAGCAAAGCGCCAGGCGTCGCGCCGGGCATCGGCGCATGGTCGTACACGGTAGACCCTTCCGCGCAAGCCGAACCGGTCGAAGCCGCGAACGACCGTCAGTGCGCGGCGCTAATCTATACGACCGGTACAACCGGCGCGCCCAAAGGCGTGATGTTGTCGCATCGCAATTTGCTGTTCATCGCCGCTGTGTCGAGCCGTCTACGCAAGGTTGGTCCGGGCGATGTCGTGTATGCCGTTCTGCCCATCTCGCATGTGTACGGCTTTGCGTCCGTGTGTCTAGGCAGCCTGCACGCCGGCGCGACTTTGCGCCTCGCCCCGCGCTTCGCGCCAGAAGCCGTGCGCCGCGCGCTCGCCGACGAACGCGTGTCGATCTTCCAGGGCGTGCCGGCCATGCACGCCAAACTGCTCGAACATGTGCAGACGCACGGCCATCCGTGGTCCGCGCCGCATCTGCGCTTCGTCTATTCGGGCGGCTCGCCGCTCGACGCCGCGCTGAAAGCGCATGTCGAAAGCGTCTACGGTCTGCCGCTGCATAACGGCTACGGCATGACGGAGAGCAGTCCCACGGTTTCGCAGACCATGCTCGATGCGCCGCGCAGCGACTGTTCGGTCGGCGAGGCAATTCCAGGTGTCGAAGTGCGCTTCGTCGGCCTTGACGGCGTGGAGGCCGCGCCCGGCGAAATCGGCGAGCTATGGGTGCGCGGTCCGAACGTCATGCTCGGCTACTACCGCAGCCCGGAGCAAACGCGCGCCGTCGTGACGGAAGACGGCTGGCTCAAAACCGGCGACCTCGCGCGGCAGGACGCCGACGGTGCGCTGCATATCGTCGGGCGCAGCAAGGACCTGATCATCCGCTCGGGCTTCAATGTCTATCCGGCCGAGGTCGAGCATGTGCTGAACGCGCATCCGCAAGTCGTGCAGTCGGCGGTGATCGGTCGCCCGGTCGAGGGCAATGAAGAAGTGATCGCGTTCGTCGAATTGGCGGCAAGCGCGACGGTGACGCCGGCCGAACTGATCGGCTGGTGCGCCGAGCGTCTCGCGCCGTACAAGCGGCCCGCCGAAGTAAAGGTGCTCGCCGCACTGCCGGCGGCATCGACGGGCAAGATTCTCAAGCAGCGGCTACGCGAATTATTATGAAGCCGATGAAGCTGCGCGAATAACAACGACAACGAACAACGACAAGGGCCAACCCGTGACTCGCGATTACCCTCGGGGATGATGCTGCGCATGCAGCGACTTCAACCGCTCGCGCGCCACGTGCGTGTAGATTTGAGTGGTCGAAATATCAGTGTGGCCGAGCAGCAGTTGCACCACGCGCAAATCGGCGCCGTGATTCAGCAGATGCGTCGCGAACGCATGCCGCAACGTGTGTGGCGACAACGGCGCATGTACGGTGGCCGCCGCCGCATGCCGCTTGATGATGTTCCAGAACTGCTGGCGCGTCATGCCCTCGGCGCGGCTCGTGACGAACAGCGCGTCTGTCGCGCGCGCGCCGAGCAACGCCGGGCGCGCGTCGCGCAAGTAGCGCTCGATCCAGCCGTGCGCCTCTTCGCCGAACGGAATCAGCCGCTCTTTCGAGCCCTTGCCCATCACGCGAACCACGCCTTCGTTCAGACCGACTTCCACCGTTTTTAACGTGACGAGTTCGGTGACGCGCAAGCCGCTCGCATACATCAGTTCCAGCATCGTGCGATCGCGCAGGCCCAAGGGCGTGTCGATGTCGGGGGCGCCGAGCAGCGCTTCGACTTGCGCTTCGCTGAGCGTCGACGGAAAACGCGGCGGTTGCTTGGCCGAACGGATGCGAAGCGTCGGATCGACTTTCGCGCGGTGCTCGCGCACGGCCCAGCCGTAATAGCGGCGAAACACAGAGAGGCGCCGGTTCGCCGACGTCGATTTGTCTTTCTGACGCGCCGCGCTGTAGGCGTTCAGGTCGGCCTCGGTGGCGATGTCGAGCGAGGCGTTGCGCGTTTGCGCGAGCCACTCGCTAAAGAGACGCAGATCGCGGCGATACGCGTCGAGCGTGTTGCGCGACAGGCCGTGTTCAAGCCAGAGCGCGTCGCAGAATGCGTCGATCGACGCGGAACTCGTCACGAACAACGGCGACGACAGAGGCGACGACAGAGGCAACCCCGCGCTCGCGTCTTCAACCAGGGTATCGCTCATGCGTAGGGAATGCCTTCATGCGCCAGCAGCCAGCGTTTGACGTTGCGAAAGAAACCCTCTTCGGCGTGATGCGCGAATCCGCCGATGCCGCGCGAACTCACCACGCGATGACACGGAATCACAATCGGAAAGTAATTGGCGCCGCACGCCTGACCGACCGCGCGCGGCACGCTGCCGAGTTGCTTGGCCAGTTGCCCGTAAGTCAGCACGACGCCCGGCGGGATATCGCAGATTGCCTCCCATACGCGCCGCTGAAACGCGGTGCCGACCGGCGCGAGCGGCAATTCGAATGTCGCCGACGCCTGCTCGAAATATCGCTCGATCTGCTCGACCGCCTGTTGCGCCAAAGGCGTGTCAGGCGCGACGTTTTGCATCGACTCCGGCAAATAGACGATCTCGCGCACGGCCTCGCCTTCCAGGCGAATGCCGATCTTGCCGAACGGCGCATCGATCACTGCGTTGAACATGGCGCATCCTCTGTCGCGCAGCGTTTTCATTTGAGACCTACAACGGATTCATGGATTGCCGATACTTTACGCCGCTTTTTACGCCGCTTCGAGCGCCCACTGCACATGCTCGCGCACCACGGCGGAAGGGTCGTCGGCGCGGCGCTTGAGCGCCTCTACGATCGCTTTGCGAGCGTCCGCATTCAAAGTCTCGCGCGACGCACGCAACGCATTTCCCATCCCCACGGCGAGATTGCGCAACCAGCTTTCGTAACCGATGCGGCGAATCGCGCTGCCCTGCATGCGCGTGTCGAAGTCGTCTGCACTCCAGCCGAACAGGTCCACCAGCGACGCGCGATCAAGCCCATGCCGCACGTCGAAATCGGCGACCGGCGCGGCCTGCGCAAACTTGTTCCATGGACACACTAGCTGGCAATCGTCGCAGCCATAAACGCGGTTGCCGATCAGCGGACGCATGTCGACAGGAATACTGCCCTTCAGTTCGATCGTCAGATATGAAATGCAAAGACGCGCATCCACCTTGTAGGGCGCGACGATCGCGCCTGTCGGACATGCGCTGATGCAGCGCGCGCAACTGCCGCAATGCGAGCCCGGCGTTTCAGGCGCGACTTCCGGCGAAGTCTCAGCGTCGGTCGGCAAAGGCACGTCGACATAGATTTCGCCGAGAAAGAACAGCGAACCCGCATCGCGTTGCAGCAGCAGTGTATGTTTGCCGCGCCAGCCGATGCCGGCCTTCTGCGCAAGCTCGACTTCGAGCACCGGCGCAGAGTCGGTAAACACGCGATAACCGAACGCGCCGATCTCCGCCTGAATTTTCTCTGACAGATGTTGCAGACGGTTACGCATCACCTTGTGATAGTCGCGGCCGCGTGCATAAATCGACACCACGGCCGCCGATGGATCCGCGAGCCGCGCATGCTCGACAGCCCGCCAGTCCTGCGTCAGCGGCCCTTCCCACCGCTCGCTTTCGTCTGGCTTTCCGCTCGATGCATGAGCGGGCAAATAGGCGATGCGCGCGGTAATCACACGTAGCGTGCCGGCCACAAGCTCGGCAGGCCGTGCGCGTTTCATACCGTGTTTCGCCATATAATCCATCTCGCCGTGGCAACCCGCTTCCAGCCAGGCTGCAAGCGGCGCTTCGGCAGCTGAGAGGTCGGTATCGCTAATTCCGATCGCCCCGAAACCCAGTTCGCGGCCCCACGTCTTGATGTTTCGCGCGAGCGCCTGCAGCGCCGCTTCATCGAATTGACGCTCGGCACGCGCTTCGTCGCAAGGCGTTGGCGCATTGGACACTGGGGACACGGGTGACTCCGGACTTCGGTTCATCACGCCATTTTACGAGAATGCCTGACAATCCCGATCGCGCGATCGCGCCGCCCGCCGAAGTTCTGCTCGAACGCTACTACGCGCTCGCGGACGAAGCCGCCACGCTGGCATTCGGTGAACGTCTTGCGCGGGCAATCGAAAGCGTGGCTATCAGCGAAAGCGGCGATGACGGCGACGCAAGTGCTCAGGCATTCCACGGTCTACAAGTACAACTGGTCGGCGACCTTGGCGCCGGCAAAACCACGCTCGTGCGCGCCACGTTGCGGGGCCTCGGTCACACAGGCCGCGTGCGCAGTCCGACGTACACACTCGTCGAGCCGTACGTGCTCGAGCGGCCCGCTGGGGAACTCGCGCTCTATCACTTCGATCTGTACAGATTCACCGATCCGGCCGAATGGGCCGACGCGGGCTTTCGCGAATATTTCGACAGCGGCGCGGTCTGCCTCGTCGAATGGCCGCAGCGCGTAGGCCGGCTTCTCGGCGTGCCGGATCTCGTCTTCGCGCTCGACCTGGATAGCGAGGGCGACGGCCGCCTACTCGTCGCACGGGCATACAGCGAAACAGGAAAGGCATGTCTCGAAAGATGTTGATCAAACCGTTCCGCTCAATCGAATCGGCGGCCACCGCAACGCATAACTGGCGGCGGCGGCAGATTCTGCGCGCGGGCGCATCCACGCTCGTGCTCGGTCTCGTCGCGCCGCGTCTCGCGCTGGCGAGTTCGGTGCTCGGCGTGCGGGTGTGGCCCGCGCGCGACTACACGCGTGTGACGATCGAATCCGATCAGCCTCTGCAAAACGCGCAGCAGTTGCTCCAGGGTCCCGACCGACTCGTGGTCGATCTTAGCGGCCTCGATCTCGACCAGGCGCTGAAGGACCTGGTCTCGAAGATTACGCCGAACGATCCGCAGATTCAGTCTGTACGAGTCGGGCAATTCCAGCCGCACGTCGTACGCATGGTGTTTGATCTGAAGGGCTCGGTAAAGCCGCAGGTGTTCACGCTGCCGCCCGTCGGCGCATACCAGTACCGGCTAGTGTTCGACCTGTATCCGGCCGTCGCACCCGATCCGCTGATGGAACTGCTCGCGCAGAGCGAGCGCAAGCAGCAAACGCTGAACGAAGGAAACAGCGCGCCGCCCGCGACATTGAGCGGCCCGGGCACAACGCCGCCCACCGCCGACAACAGCGAAGCGTTCTTCGAGCGTTATGCGCAGAACGGCAGCAGCGGAAACGCGCCGAACGTGCCGCGTCCGCCGATGCATAGTGCGCCGACGCCGGTGCCGATGCCGCCTATGCCCGGGAAGCCGTCGACGCCCGGTGCGCCGCCCGTGCCGCCCAGCGCGATTGCACGCAACAAGGGCAACAGCAGCACGAACAACGCTGGCAACAATCTCGGCAACGACGACAGCAGCGACGACACCTACGCGTTCACGGCGCCTAAATCCGGCAAGAGCAATACGGTGCGCCTAGTGACCGTCGCGATCGATCCCGGCCATGGCGGCGAAGACCCGGGCGCGATCGGCGGCTCGGGCACTTACGAGAAGCATGTCGCGCTCGACATCGCGAAAAAGCTGCGCGCGAAAATCGACGCGCAGCCGAACATGCGCGCAATGATGACGCGCGACGCCGACTTCTTCGTGCCGCTGAACGTGCGCGTGCAGAAGGCGCGGCGCGTCGGTGCGGACCTCTTCGTGTCGATCCACGCGGATGCGTTTACCACGCCCGACGCGCGCGGCTCGTCGGTGTTCGCGCTGTCGGAGCATGGCGCGTCGAGCGCGGCCGCGCGCTGGATGGCGAACAAGGAGAACTCGTCGGATCAGATTGGCGGCATCAACATCAAATCCGCCGACGCTACCGTCAACCGCGCGCTGTTCGACATGTCCACCACCGCGCAGATTCGCGACTCCATGCGCTACGGCAACTTCGTGCTGAAAGAAATTGGCGGGATCAACAAGCTGCACAAGGGCTCGGTCGAACAGGCGGGGTTCGCGGTGCTGAAGGCGCCGGACATTCCGTCGATCCTCGTGGAAACCGCGTTCATCAGCAACCCGGACGAGGAGCGCCGCCTGAACGACGACGCGTATCGCGAAAAGATGGCCGACGCGATCATGACCGGCATCAAACGTTATTTCGCGGCCAATCCGCCGCTGGCGAAGAATCGCATGACGTGATACGTGCGTAGCGCATCCGCATACGACGATGCAATGAAAACGGCCGCAGCGATGCGGCCGTTTTCATTCCAGGTTGCGAGATTCAACTGCCTGTGAAAAGCGCTGCACGACCCATTCCCCGAACACATTCACAGCGAGGCCCGCCATCACGAGCAACGCGCCGACGATCTGCACCCCGGACAGCCGCTCATCAAGAAAGAGAGAGGCGGACGCGAGGCCGACAATCGGCACGAGCAGCGAAAACGGTGCGACCTGGCTCGCCGGATAGCGGGACAGCAAGCGGCTCCACAAACCGTAGCCGATCAGCGTGGCGACAAACGCCAGATAGACGATAGCGAAGATCGACATGGCGCTGATGCCGGAAAGTGCAGCGGCGATGCGCTGCGGACCCTCGAACGCATACGACAACGCGAAGAACGGCAACGGCGGAATCAGGCTCCCCCACACCACGAGCCCGACGAGGTCGACTTTGCCAACCTTCTTCGTGACGATATTCCCAAGCGCCCAGCAGCACGCGGCACACAGCGTGAGGCCGAAGCCGGCAAGGGTCATTGCGTGGCCGCCTTGCATGCCGATCACCGCGAGACCCGCGGCCGCGACCAGCAAACCGGCGACGTTCGGCAAGCGAAAGCGCTCTTGCAGAAAGAACGCGGCAAATATCAGCGTGAAAAAAGCCTGCGCCTGCAATACGAGCGACGCGAGCCCCGCCGGCATGCCGACATACATGGCCGAGAACAGGAACGCGAACTGGCCCAATGAGATTGTCATGCCGTAGGCAAACAGCCAGCGCAACGGCAACTGCGGCCGCTTGACGAAAAACACCGCCGGCAACGCGGCGAGCGTAAAGCGCAGCGCGCCGAGCAGCATGGGCGGCACGCCATGCAAGCCCACCTTGATCACGACGAAATTGACGCCCCACGCGATCACGACGATCAGCGCGAGCAACAGGTCCCTGGGCGACATCCCAGCCTCTCCAATTGATTGTTCGACCCGTCAGTTTAGCGGAGGGCGGCGCGGCATGTGATCGTTCGCTCTACGGGTTTCCGGAACGCCGGTGTGCTGTGAAACGTCGTGCTTTCGCCCTCCGCAGTAGAATCGTCCATTAGGAAATTTCCTCCTCCTATTGCGCCGAGTCCGCCCATGTCCTCATCGATCAAAACAGTTCTCAAACCGCATCTGCGCGATGTCGGCAGTCTGACTGTGCGGCGCGTGCTGCCTGCAATGGCCGCGCGTCTGATCGGACCGTTCATTTTCTTCGACCACATGGGCCCCGCGACGCTGGAACCGGGCGTCGGCCTCGATGTGCGTCCGCATCCGCATATCGGTCTCGCCACGGTGACCTTTCTGTTCGAAGGGGCAATCGTGCATCGCGACAGTCTCGGCTCGGAGCAGAAAATCGTCCCGGGCGACGTCAACTGGATGACGGCCGGACGCGGCATCGTCCATTCGGAGCGCACGCCCGCCGAGGACCGTGCGAACGGCCAGACCATCCACGGCATTCAAACCTGGGTGGCACTGCCGCTCGAAGACGAAGACGTGGAGCCGTCGTTCACCCATCACGCCGCCGATACGCTGCCTGTGGTCGAGCGCAACGGCGTGACGCT
Source organism: Paraburkholderia rhynchosiae (assembly GCF_002879865.1). Lineage (GTDB taxonomy): Bacteria > Pseudomonadota > Gammaproteobacteria > Burkholderiales > Burkholderiaceae > Paraburkholderia > Paraburkholderia rhynchosiae. Next base: position 279,395 of record NZ_PNXY01000005.1, on the reverse strand, counting down.
GCGCGTGATCGCCGGCACGGCCTTCGGCCAAAGCTCGCCCGTCACGACCTTTTCGGGCACGCTGTACGTCGCCGGCGAGTTCGCCCCGGGCAGCGCCTTCGCGCTGGAACCGGAGCACGAAGAGCGCGGCGTGTATCTCGTGGAGGGCGATCTGGAAATCGACGGCACGCCGCTCGAAGTCGGCCAGATGGCGGTGCTCGCGCTCGACGAAACCGTCACGCTCGCGAGCACGCACGGCGCCCGCGTGATGGTGCTCGGCGGTGAGAAACTCGAGGGCGAGCGCTTTATCGAATGGAATTTCGTCGCGAGTTCGCGCGAGAAGATCGCCGCCGCGAAGCTCGCCTGGACGAATCAGGAAATGGGCAAAGTGCCGGGCGAAACGGAATGGATTCCGCTGCCGCAAAAGAAATGACGGCAAATCGGCGCGATGAATCGGCTTGAAGAATCGGCGTGATGTTGGCGCGCGCATTGAATCCGCGCCGTTCGGCCCCAAGTTAACAGAGAAACCAGACAAACCGTTTTATCGACGAGGACGCAATGGACACCACTCTGGCCACATTTGAAAAGGACGTCATCGCGGCGTCGACACTGGCCCCGGTGCTGGTCGATTTCTGGGCGCCATGGTGCGGCCCCTGCAAGACGCTCGGCCCGATGCTGGAAAAGCTCGAAGCCGAAGCGGCCGGCAAATGGAAGCTGGTCAAGGTGAACGTGGACGAGAATCAGGAGCTTGCCGGGCATTTCCAGGTGCGCAGCATCCCGCACGTCATGGCGTTCGCGGACGGACAGCCGGTCGATCAGTTCGTCGGCGTGCTGCCGGAAGGCCAGTTGCGCGAATTCATCGAAAGGCTCCTGCCGCAAGGCGCGGATGCCGCGCGTCTCGAAGCGCAAGCCGCGCTGGCCGAAGGCCGCCGCGACGACGCTTACGATGCGTTGCAAGCCGCGCTCGCCTACGACCCAGGCTTCGACGACGCACGCATGGATCGCATCGAGATGCTGCTCGACGATCACCGTATCGACGAAGCGCGCAACGAAGTCGATCTGCTGTCGCCGAAAACGACGCAAGGCATCGACGCGCGCTTCAACGCGATCAAGACGCGGCTCGATGCCGTCGACGCCGCCGCCGATCTGCCGCCCACGGACGCGCTGGAAGCGCGGGTCGCGAGTCATCCGGACGATCTGGACGCACGCTTCGATCTGGCGAGCGCGCTGATCGCCCGCCGCAAATATGCAGATGCGCTCGGACATCTGCTCGCGATCGTGCAGCGCGACCGCACGTTCCGCGACGACATCGGCCGTAAGACGATGCTCTCCGTGTTCGATCTGGCCGCGCATCAGCCCGAACTGGTGGCGCAATGGCGCCGCAAGCTGAGCGCCGCGCTGTACTAAACCGCGTGGTTTTCGCGTGCGGCGTTTTCACATGCGCTGCACGCATCGAGCACGTTTCAACCCGCCTGTTTCGCCAACGCCCGCAACACATGCGCGGCCGCGGCGAAACCGAAGCTCGCCGTCACGCACACGCTCGAACCAAATCCCGCGCAGTTCAGGCCGATCGGCCCCGTATGACCGGGCGACGTGGTGAGGTGCTCCGCTTCTACATCGATGTCGCAGACCGCGGCTTCCGGATAGATCAGCGGCTCGTCCGAATACACCGCGCTCACCTTGAACTTCGCCTTCGGGCCGCGCGGAAAACCGTGCTGTTTGCGCAACTGCCCGCGTACTTTCGACAGCAACGGGTCCTGGATCGTCGACGCGAGATCGTCGATACGAATGCGCGTTGGATCGAGCTGGCCGCCCGCGCCGCCAATCGTGATCAACGGCTGCTTACGCTCGACGCACCATGCGATCAACGCCGTTTTGGTGCGCACGCTGTCGATCGCATCGATCACGTAATCGAAGCCGCCTCCAAGCGTTGCCGCGAAATTGTCCGGCTCCACGAAGTCTTCGACGAGGCGCACGTCGCAAGACGGATTGATCGCCGCGATGCGCTCGGCCATCGCCTCGACCTTCGGCTTTCCGTAGTTGCCGTTGAGCGCGTGGATCTGCCGGTTCGTATTGCTTTCGGCGACGTTGTCGAGATCGATCAGCGTCAAAGTGCCGACGGCGCTGCGCGCCAACGCTTCCGCCACCCACGAGCCGACCCCGCCGATGCCGATCACCGCGACGTGCGCGCCTTCGAATGCCGCGAGGGCCGGCGCGCCATACAGACGCGCTATGCCGCCGAAGCGCCGCGCGCGGTCGGCGGTTTCACTCCCATCGAGGCTGGTAGTAAGATCGGATTGCGCGATGGTGGACATGATGGGACTCGTTGGGAAGGCAAAACAGAGAAGGCGCTTTTAACTCGCGCAGCCCGTATTTTGCCTGAACGCATCGATCAGCATCGCCGCACGAATCGCCGGGTTGCGCGCCGAAGCACCATACGACATACGCACAGGCTTGATCTGTCAGCGCGCAAGAAATTGGCTCCTTAGCTATACTGGTCTGACTGTAGCGCTCGCATAAGAACATGACCTCACTTGCCGAACTTCGAAAAAATTATGCGTTGGGTTCTCTGGACATCGGCGATGTCGACCGCAACCCGGTCCGGCAATTCGACGTCTGGTTTCAACAAGCCGTTGAAGCCAAACTACCCGAACCGAATACGATGACGCTCGCCACGGTCGACTCACGCGGCCGGCCTTCGGCGCGCATCGTGCTGATCAAAGGTGTCGACGAACGGGGCTTCGTGTTCTTCACCAACTACGAAAGCCGCAAGGGCCGCGAACTGGCCGCCAATCCTTACGCGAGCCTGCTGTTCTACTGGATCGAGCTCGAGCGCCAGGTGCGTATCGAGGGGCGCGTCGTCAAAACGAGCGCCGAAGAAAGCGACGCTTACTTCTTGTCGCGGCCGGCCGGTTCGCGTATCGGCGCGTGGGCGTCCAATCAGAGTCAGGTAATTGAAAGCCGCTCGCGGCTAGAAACGCGCGAACGCGAAATGCGCCTGCAATACGGCGATGAGCCGCCGCGTCCGCCGCATTGGGGCGGCTATCGTTTGGTGCCCGAAGCAATCGAATTCTGGCAGGGCCGGCCGTCGCGTCTGCACGACCGTCTGCTCTACACCCGTTCAAGCGAAACCAGCGACTGGCAGATCTCCCGCCTGTCGCCTTGAATCGATATAAACAATGCCGTCAGCGCGTTGCCAACGCAGCAGCGCGCGGCGCACGGATTGCATCTCGCGGCATGGGAGTTGCACCGCACTGAGCTGCGATCCACACAAGCTTTGCTTTAATTCAACGGACACGGAGAAATCGCATGTTCTGGGAGAAAAAGCTGGCGCAGTGGGTGGAAGAAGTAAAAACCAAGGCTGATTTACCGGCACGTCTGGTGCTGTGGGACGGCCAGCAACACGACTTCGGGCGGTTCGCCGCGCCTCAGGTCACGTTGCATGTCAAAAGCGCGACGGCGCTGCCCTACCTGCTGGAACCAAGCCTCGACAATCTCGGCGAGGCCTATGTCAAGGGCAAGATCGACATCGAGGGCAAGCTCTCGGACATCATCAACGTCGGCTATCAACTCGCACGCAATACCGTCACCAGCGCGGGCAAACTCGCACGCGTGCGGCGCTATTTCCAGCATTCGAAGTCGTCGGACAGGAAGGCGATCCAGTATCACTACGACGTCTCGAACGAGTTCTACCGGCTGTGGCTCGACGAGAACATGGTGTACTCGTGCGCCTACTTCGAGAACGGCGACGAAGATCTGGCCGCCGCGCAGGTCAAGAAAATCGACCACATCCTCACCAAGATCCAGTTGCAACCGGGGCAACGCCTGCTCGACATCGGCTGCGGCTGGGGCGCGCTCGTGCTGCGCGCGGCGCAGAAATTCGGCGCGCAGTGCGTGGGCGTGACGCTGTCGCAGAACCAGTTCGACCTCGCAACGGCGCGCGTGAAGGCCGCGGGACTCGAAGACAAGATTGAGATCCGTCTGCAGGATTATCGCGACGTCGACGGGCAATTCGACCGCATCACGAGTGTCGGCATGTTCGAGCACGTGGGCCGCAAGAATCTGCCGGGCTACTTCCAGAAAGTGCACGACCTGCTCGCCGACGACGGCGTTGCGATGAATCACGGCATTACGTCGAGCGATTGGGACAGCGGCGAGACTGCGCTCGGCGGCGGCGAGTTCATCGACCGCTATGTGTTCCCCGACGGCGAACTGCCGCACATCAGCCTCGCGCTCGAGGCGATGCAGCGCGGCGGGCTCGAAGCGGTTGACGTCGAAAGCCTGCGCCGTCACTATGCGCACACGCTCAACCTATGGGCGGAGAATTTCGAGGCGCATGCGGAAGAAGCCCGCAAGTTGGTCGACGACGAAAAATTCCGCATCTGGCGCGTGTATCTTGCCGGTTGTGCGTACGCGTTCGAAACCGACGATGTCTCCATCTATCAGGTCGTATGCCGCAAGGCCGGCCGCAGCGCGAAAACCCTGCCGTGGTCGCGCCGCTATATGTACGAGAAACCGCTGTGACGGTAGCGCCGCGGCCTCGTGCATAAGTGTGCCGCCGCGGCGCAAACTATTGGACAGCAGGTCGAATCTCGATGGGCCAGAGCGGGACAAGCGAAGTCGGACAGGCGGTCAGCGGGCCTGACGCATCAATGGAAGCGGACACGGAAGCGGTGCAGTTCGATCTGTTCGGGATGCCGGTGGAATCGGCGGGGGCATCGCTGAAAAACGAGGCCGGCGCGAAGCCGTCGCGCTCGCTTTCCGACGACGAACCGCCGCCGAACGCGGATACCGCCGCGCCCGACGCCACGCCCGACGCCACGCCGAAGCCCGAGCGCCGGCGTTCAGTTCCGGCGAAAACCGCTGCCGACGCTTCGCTGTGGCAGGAAGAAGAGGCAGCGGAGCCCGCCCCTTCGGACGTTCGCGCCGAGGCGCCCAAAAAACGCCGCACTCGCGAAATCCTCGCCGCGCCGCCCTCGCAAGACGTCCTCGCGCTCGCCGCCAAACTGCCGCCGCAGATTCATCTAGGCACGTCGACCTGGTCGTTTCCGGGCTGGAACGGGATCGTCTACGGCGACGAATACAGCAACAGCAAACTTTCGCGCGACGGTCTCCCGGCCTACGGCGCGCATCCGCTGCTGAAGACGGTGAGCATCGACCGGTCGTTCTATCAGGCGCTCACGGTCACCGAATACCTGCGCTATGCGCAACAGGTGCCCGAGCATTTCCGCTTCATCGTCAAGGCGCCGATGACGATCACCGACGCCACCGTGCGCGCCGAACGCGGCGAGCCGGTGTCGCTGAACCCGTGCTTCCTTAACGCTCAGATGGCGATTGACGACTTCGTCACGCCGTGTCTGGAAGGCCTTGGCGCGAAGGCCGGTGCGCTGGTGTTCCAGCTTTCGCCGCTGCCCGACCAGATGCTCGCGCAACCGGCGGCGTTCATCGAACGGCTCGCCGAATTTCTGATGGCGTTGCCAAAGCTGCCGGAAGGCACCTGCTATGCGATTGAAATCCGCGACGCGAGTTTGCTGACGCCGCGCTTCATTCGTACGCTGAAAGCGGCGGGCGTGCGCTATTGCGTGGGAATTCATGCGCGCATGCCGGAGCCGCTGCGCCAGGCGGCAGCGCTCGCGTTGCTGGACGGCGAGCCGGCCGGGCTGCTGGTCGTGCGCTGGAGCCTCCATGGCGGCTCCAGATATGAGCAGGCGAAGGCGAAGTACGAGCCGTTCAATCAGCTCGTCGATCGCGATCCGGCGACGCGGGCTTCGCTCGCCGAACTGGCCGCGCGCTATGCGCTCGCCGGCCAGCCGGTGGTGATCGCGATCAATAACAAAGCGGAAGGTTCGGCGCCGTTGAGCTGCGTGGAATTGGCGCGCGAGATTATCGAGGCGTATGCGCGGCTCGCACATGAGCAGGAGCATGAAGACCAACCGGCGCACGACGACGCAGACTCACAGCAGCGCGAACAGTTTGCACAGGCCGAAGACGGTGAGCCGGAGAAGCCCCCTCAGTTCGGTCAGTGCAGCGACAAATGCAGCGACCAAGGCAGTGGCGCGCCCGTCTAGGCCCGCGCGCCCGCCGCTACAAGGCAGGCCGCACCGCCCCACGCCGGCTCAGGTTTTGCTAGCCACTCGCGTCATCCCGCCTTGATCCGGTGAGCAAACTTCTGACGAAACTTGGCCACCTTCGGCGCAACCACGAACGAGCAATAGCCCTGGTTCGGATGCTGCGCAAAATAGTTCTGATGGTAGGCCTCGGCAGCCCAGTAGTTACCGTCGAGCGGCAACACTTGCGTGACGATCTGGCCGTCGTAGAGGCCCTGCTCGCCGATCTCGCGGATCGCCTGCAAGGCGGTTTCGCGCTGCGCGTCGGAGTGCGTGAAGATCGCCGAACGGTATTGTGTGCCGACGTCGTTACCTTGCCGGTTCAACTGCGTCGGATCGTGGATCGCGAAGAAAATATCAAGAATCTCCCGGTAGCTGATCTTCGCCGGATCGAAGTCGACTTTCACGACTTCAGCGTGGCCGGTCGCGCCGTCGCACACCTGTTCATAAGTCGGACGCTGCGTCTTGCCGCCCGCATAGCCCGATTCCACCGAGTTCACGCCATCGACGCCCAGAAAAACCGCTTCGAGGCACCAGAAACATCCGCCACCAAGGGTGGCGACTTCGCCTGTCTGACTCATGCTGCTCGCTCCTTCAAACTCGTGATCGGCCGATGCCGCTTCCGCTTTGCTTCCGTTTAGCCGCAACGGGCATGCCACCGGCGCGGCGTTCCAGCTTAGCGGGTTTTGCGCTCGCCGGCTGGCGTCGCGGCCAGTGCACCGCGATTGCAGTTAAAATTGGGACAAATCGACGATTTTCACTATGACTTTAGAATCATCTGTATCCCGCCGTGCGCGCGAGAGCTTCAGCCTGGCTGCCAGCCGGCCTGCATCAACAGGCTACATGCGATGAAGCAGGCCAACCCGCCCAACTTCGACCCGTCGGCCTTCCGGCAGGCGCTCAGTCAGTTCGCCACCGGCGTCACCGTCATTACAACGCGCGCGGCGTCGGGCCAATTGATCGGCATCACCGCCAGCTCATTCAATTCCGTTTCGCTCGATCCGCCGCTCGTGCTGTGGAGTCTCGCGACGCGCTCCGCGTCCATGTCCGTGTTCCGCACGAACAGCCATTACGTCGTCAACGTGCTAGCTGGGTCGCAGCTCGACCTATGCAAGCGCTTTGCGACGCTGAAAGGCGACCGCTTCGAAGGCGTGTCGCATGCGGCGGGCGACACTGGCATGCCCGTGCTCGACGGCGCGCTTGCCTGGTTCGAGTGCCATAACCGCAGCCGGTATGAAGAAGGCGATCACGTGATTTTTGTCGGCGAAGTGGAGCGCTGCGGCGTCCACGAGAATGCCGCGGAGATTGCGCCGCTCGTGTTCCAGAACGGCCAGTTCCACGGACTTAAAGCGCTGTAAGCGCAGTGCACCCGTGAACCCGTGAGCGCTTTGAGCGCTCCGGGAACGCGCGGCAGCGTCCTCAACGATCGTTGTGCGGCGCCCCGTGCCCGCCAGTCTTCGCGACCAGCGACACCGGCACGCCCGAATCTTCCTTCAACGTCTGCAGCACGATATTCGAGCGAATATCCATCACGCCCGGCGCCTTATAGAGACGCTGCAGCACGAAATCCGAATAGTGTTTGAGGTTGTGTGCGAGAACTCGCAGCAGATAGTGCGTCTCGCCCGTCACAACGAAGGCGCCGACCACTTCCGGCCAATCCCGCAGCGCCTCGGCGAAGCGCTCGTGCCAGTTCTGCTGGTCGTTGCGCATCGACACCTGCACGAATGCCTCCAGTTCGAAGCCGAGCACTTCGCGATTCAGACACGCGCGATAGTGCTCGATGACGCCCTGCTCTTCCAGCAAACGCAAACGGCGCAGACAGGCGGACGGCGAGAGCGAGATGCGCTCCGCGAGATCGAGATTGCTGATTCGTCCTTCTTGCTGAAGCACCGTCAAGATACGGCAATCGGTGGCGTCGAGCGAGATCGCGTTCATATTCGGTCTCCCTTTCCCATTTGTCTCAAATTATGTTCCAAGACACGGCTCAGAAGGAGATTTTTTCGCAATCACATTTCGCCGTCGGACACCTATCATTCCGTATAGACATCAACCGCCGATGGAGACATGCGAACACTCTGGGACATCACCCCCGCCGTCGACACCGCGACCCCCGTCTGGCCGGGCGACACACCGGTCGGGATCGAGCGCGTATGGCGGATCGAGGCCGGCTCGCCCGTGAACGTCGCGCGACTGACCTTGTCGCCGCACACGGGCGCTCACACCGACGCCCCGTTGCACTATGACGCGCAAGGTGCGGCGATCGGCCATGTGCCGCTCGACACTTATCTCGGACGATGCCGCGTGATCCACTGCATCGGCGCCGCGCCTGTTGTGACGCCACAACACCTCGCTAATTCGCTCGACCATCTGCCGCCGCGAGTCTTACTGCGCACTTACAGAAGCGCGCCGACTACGGCGTGGGACAGCGCATTCTGCGCGGTCGCCCCCGAAACCATCGATGTGCTCGCGGCCAAAGGCGTGAAGCTGATCGGCATCGACACGCCGTCGCTCGATCCGCAGGAATCGAAAACCATGGACGCGCATCACCGCATCCGTGCGCATGGCATGGCGATTCTCGAAGGCATCGTGCTCGATGAAGTCGCGCCCGGCGACTACGAACTGATCGCGCTGCCGCTGAAGTTGACCACGCTCGACGCGAGCCCGGTGCGCGCGGTACTGCGCGCGCTGCCCGACTCGCATTGATTTTCCGATCCTTATCACGTGACCGAACGACACCGAACGAGACCATCATGAATCGCCGCGAAGAAGCATTGGCGCTCGATAGCGCCGATCCGATTGCGACACTGCGCGACCAGTTCGCGCTGTCGCCGACCACCATCTACCTCGACGGCAATTCGCTCGGCGTGCCGCCGGCCGCCGCCGCGCAACGCGCGCAGACAGTGATCGCCGCCGAATGGGGCGAAGGGCTCATCCGCAGCTGGAACGCCGCCGGCTGGTTCGCGCTGCCGCGCCGCCTCGGCAACAAGCTAGCGCCGATGATCGGCGCGGCCGAAGGCGAAGTGGTGGTCACCGATACGATCTCGATCAACCTGTTCAAGCTGCTGTCCGCTGCGCTGCGGCTCGCGAATGCACGCGACCCGAAACGCCGCGTGATCGTCTCCGAGCGCTCGAACTTCCCGTCGGATCTGTACATCGCGCAAGGTTTGATCGAGCAGCTCGATCGCGGCTATGAACTGCGTCTCGTGGACGATCCGGCCGAGCTGCCCGAGGCAATCGGCGACGACACGGCCATCGCAATGATCACTCACGTCAATTACCGCACCGGCTACATGCACGACATGGCCGCGTTGACGAAACTGATCCACGACAACGGCGCGCTCGCGCTGTGGGACCTCGCGCATTCGGCGGGTGCGGTGCCGGTCGATCTGAACGGCGTCGGCGCGGATTACGCGGTCGGCTGCACGTACAAGTATCTGAACGGCGGTCCGGGCTCGCCGGCGTTCGTGTGGGTGCCCAAGCGTCATCAGAACGATTTTGCGCAACCGCTTTCCGGCTGGTGGGGTCATCGCGCGCCGTTCAAGATGGACCCGGCCTATGAGCCCGATGATGGCATCGGCCGCTTTCTGTGCGGCACGCAGCCGATGGTGTCGATGGCGCTCGTCGAATGCGGTCTCGACGTGTTCCTGCAAACCGACATGCAGGCAATCCGCAGGAAGTCGTTGGCGCTGACCGATCTGTTCATCGAACTCGTCGAGACGCGTTGCAGCCCGTTCCCGTTGAAACTCGTGACGCCGCGTGCGCACTCGCAGCGCGGCTCGCATGCGAGCTTCGAACATCCGCATGGCTATGAGGTGATGCAGGCGTTAATCGCGCGCGGTGTGATCGGCGATTATCGCGAGCCACATGTGTTGCGATTCGGCTTTACGCCGCTTTATACGCGCTTCGTCGATGTCTGGGACGCCGTCGAAACGTTGCGCGAGGTACTCGCGAACGAGACCTGGCGCGCGCCAGAATTTGCCGCACGCGGCGCTGTGACCTAAGGAGTGCACGATGAACGATCACATGCAAACGCCGGGCTTGCCGGAAGAGAAACCCGCGCAAGGGTGTCCGTTCGGGCACGGGCAAGTTGCGTCGAATGCGCCTTCGGCCAGCGCTTCAGGCGGCAATGCTTCGGTTGCCGAGGCTTCCGTTGCACAGGCTTCCGACGATGGCTGGCATGACGCGCAGCTCGACTTTTCGGAGTCGATGAGTTACGGCGATTATCTGTCGTTGGGGACAGTGCTGAATGCGCAGCATCCCTTGTCGCCGGATCACAATGAGATGCTGTTCATCGTTCAGCATCAGACGAGCGAATTGTGGATGAAGCTGGCGTTGTACGAGTTGCGCGCCGCGTTAAAAGCGGTGCATCGCGACGAGTTGCCGCCGGCGTTCAAGATGCTTGCGCGCGTCTCGCGGATCATGGAGCAACTCGTGCAGGCCTGGAGCGTTCTGGCGACGATGACGCCTTCCGAGTACACCGCGATGCGGCCTTATCTGGGCAGTTCTTCGGGGTTTCAGTCTTATCAGTATCGGCAGATCGAGTTTCTACTCGGCAACAAGAATGAGCAGATGTTGAAGCCGCATGCGCATCGCGCCGACGTGCTTGCCGAGGTGAAGACTTCGTTGGAGTCGCCGTCTTTCTATGATGAAGTAGTAAGGCTGCTGGCGCGTCGCGGGTTTGCTATTTCGCCTGCGAGGCTGGAGCGGGACTGGACACAGCCTACGGTTCATGATGCTTCTGTCGAAGCGGCCTGGCTGGAGGTTTATCGCAATCCTTCGCAGCATTGGGAGTTGTATGAGATGGCTGAGGAGCTTGTCGATCTCGAGGATGCTTTCCGGCAGTGGCGGTTCCGGCATGTGACTACTGTTGAGAGGATTATTGGGTTCAAGCAGGGCACCGGGGGGACGAGTGGTGCGCCTTATTTGAGGAAGATGTTGGATGTGGTTTTGTTTCCTGAGCTTTGGCATGTGAGGACTATGTTGTAGGTTTTTTTGCCTCCGGCGGTGTTTGTGCGGGGCGGCACATACTTTCTTTGCGGCCGCAAAGAAAGTATGCAAAGAAAGCGGCTCACACCGCCAGTTCATAAGCTGGGCTCCTGGCTTGCCTGAGGTAGTGGTGCATCTGGAATCTGTGCTCTCGCACATTCGAACATCGTGACAAGGCAGTCATACTTCCGGCGACGCTACGCGCGCCGCAGCGGTCGCTCTTCAACCAGTGGGCGCTTGCGCTTGAGGCGCCAGTGCCGGTTCGTTGGGCCTCGGCGCTGAGCGCCCGCCCGCCATTGCAGCGTTCGCCCGACAGCGCGCTCCAGTAACGCAACCCCCGCGCGGTTCACGAATCCATCGACTGTTCACGGCGATTGCAACCGATGCATCACCGGCTTCAACGCCGGATACAAATCCGTATAGATGCCAAAACGCTGTTCGTACAGGGCCATTCGTGCCGCGTCGGGTTGCGCTCGCTCGATCAACGTGATCCAGCCGCGCTGCGCCGCTTCACGCGAAATCAATCCCACGCCAAACGCGGCGAGCAATGCAGCGCCCATCGCCGCCTCCACTTCCTGCTCGATCGTATAGACCGGATAGCCCGTGATGTCCGCGATGATCTGCATCCACAAGTCCGAATGCGCGGCGCCGCCGACCACGATCAGCTTGTCTTCCAGCGACTGCGCGCCTTTGCGTCCCGCCTCGATGTTGTGCTTCAGCGCAAACGACACGCCCTCCAGCACCGCGCGATACAAATGCGCGCGCGTATGAAAGAGGCTCAGGCCGACGAACGCGCCACTCGCCCTCGCGTCCCACACAGGACTGCGTTCGCCCATTAAATAAGGCAAAAACATCACGCCATCCGATCCCGCCGGCACCTTTGCGGCGTTGTCTTCAAGCAGTCGATGCGGATCGCCATGCGGCGTTGCGCGTGCGGCTTCGATTTCCGCATGACAGAACTGATCGCGATACCATGCAACCGACGCGCCCGCGGTAATCGCCCCACCGAACACATAGATGTCGCGCTGGCCGTTGAAAACGTGAGGCATGCTGATCAATCCGTGGAGGGCATCCACGGTCTGATTGATGTATCCCCAGCACATGCTCGTGCCGATCATCGCCACGTGCTGGCCCGCGCTGCTCACGCCGGCCGCGAACGTTGCGACCGCGGCGTCAACTCCGCCCGCGACAATCGCCGTGCCTGCCGCGAGGCCCAATTGCTCGGTCCACTGCGATAGCAGGCCACCCACTACCTCCGACGATTCGACGAGGCGCTCCGGCATCATCGTTGCGGGAATGCCGAGCATATCGAGCGCTTCGTCCGACCAGTCGCGCTTCGCAATGTCGTAGATGCCGCCGATGTTGCCCGCCGAACTATGATCGACTGCAATTTCGCCCGTGAGCATGTAGATCACATACGCATTCGGCGGCAGAAAATAGCGCGTCTGCGCCCACACGTCCGGCTCCTGATCGCGCAGCCACAACATCTTCGTGTAGCCGTAATAGCTGTCCACGCCGTTGCCCGTGATCGTGTAGAGCCGTTCGAGATCGACGTGGTTACGCACCCACTCGACCTGATCGGTCGCGCGCCGGTCCATCCATATCAGACAGGGATACAGCGGCCGCATATCGCTATCGACGGGAATACCCGAGCCGCCATACAGACTGCTCACGCACACCGCCTTGATCGAATCCGCCGCGACGCCTGCCTGTTTCGCCTTGCCGACACACGCGGCGAGGCATTCCGTGACCGCTTTGAACCATACCGCCGGCCACTGTTCGGCCCATAGCGGCTTGGGCGTATCCGGCTGATAGCTCGACGCATGCTGCGCAACGATAGCGCCATGCTGATCGACGAGTAACGCCTTGGTGCTTTGCGTGCCGATATCGACGCCGATGACGTAGTCCATACAGTCTCCGTTTATGTGCCGCCCGGCTTGCACTCTTGCACAAGCTCAGGCGCGCGGCTTCATGAGCACCTTGATCGAATCGAGCGAACCGGGGCGACCAAGATCGCCTCGTCCCATTCGCTGAACAGCGCGGCTGGACCATGCAGGCGCTACGTTGGTGGATAGGCAGCGGCGGCAGAACGCGGCAGACCCGGCGCGAGCACGATAGCGGGCGCATCGTCGATACCCGCGCCACGCGCGGCGGCTTCTTCCGAGGCGTCACGGCTCGCGTCGTTCAGTTGCTGATAGCGACGGAACTTCGACGGCGCCATGCCCTTTACCGCGAGGAACTGCCGGTTGAAATTCGACAGATTGTTAAAGCCCGCCTTAAAGCAGATATCGGTCACGCTGAGTTCGCTATCGGTGAGCAACTGACAAGCAAGGTTGATGCGCATGCGGTTCACGTACTGCACGAACGGCAAGCCCGTATGCCGGCGGAAATAACGTGAGAATGCGCTCACGCTTTGACCCGCCAGTTGCGCAAGATCCGATTCGCGCAACTCGTTCGCGAGGTTCTTGCCGATATACGAGAGCACGTGATTGATGCGCGTCGACGCAAAGCCCTTCGGGTCCGCCTGATACGCGGGACTCGCAAGCGTATCGCGATCTTCGGCGTTCATCAGGATTTCGAGCATCGACATGAAGAGCACAAGACGGCGCAGTCCGCGCGCCGCCAGCAATTCGAGGAACAGCGGCTGGATCGCGGCGCTCGTGCGTGCGCCAAACGACACGCCGCGGCGCGAGTCGGCAAGTAGCGCTTCGACCTGACGCCACTCCGGAAAGCTCTCGATGCAGCCAGACACGAACTCCTGGCCGAACTGCAAGACGAGGTTGCGTTGCACGATGCTCTCGCCGTCGGATACATCGCTCACCCAGTTGTGCGGCAGGTTCGGGCCCATCAACACCAGGTTGCCAGGTGCAAAGCTGCTGATGTGATCGCCGACGAACATCTTGCCGGTGGTCGCCACAATCAGATGAATCTCGTACTCGGGGTGAAAGTGCCAGCGCACCGTGCGATACGGATAGCCGTGAGACCACACTTTGAACGATTCGTCGCGGCGTACGGCCACGATCTCGAGATCGGGTTGCACTGTCTGCCTCCATGTAGCGGCTCACGAGGAATGCCGCTGTCTTCATTCTTGTACTGCGAAAAGTAGCCTTCAAACGCGCGAACCGCCACTAACAATGAGACTGCGGACCGATACTTTTTTGCATTGGGGTAAGTCCCGACCCGCGCGACGTCAAGAATGATGCAATGCAAAACACGCGACGAAGCGCGCCGCGCGGGCTCATGGCATGTGCTCGAACTCGCACGAAGGCCGCGCCCCGCCGCGCTGCGCCACGAAAACACCCGCGCGTCACCTTGACTTTCGTTTCGCCGGGCACGATCATTCGCTCACATACAGAGCAAATGCTCCGACTCAAGAAGAGACGCGCGCGATAAGCCGCGCGAACCGGACATCAGGAGACACACATGAGCAGCGGGCAAGACAGCGGCGACGCCGCACGCGTGATCCTGCACATCGGCGCAGGTTCGTTTCATCGCGCGCATCAGGCGTGGTATCTCCACAGGTTGAATGAAGCGAAGCTGCCGGGCGAACCGCATTGGTCGCTCACGGTCGGCAATATTCGCAGCGACATGAACGCGGTGCTCGAAGCGCTCGCCGCGCAAGACGGCGTTTATACGCTCGAGACTGTCACGCCCCAGGGCGAACGCGCCTACGAGACGATTCGCTCCATTGAACGCGTCGTGCCATGGACAGAAAGCCTCGACACGCTGATCGAAGCGGGCGCCGATCCTGCCTGCAAGATCATTGCGTTCACAGTCACAGAGGGCGGTTATTACCTCGACGAACAGGACCAGCTCGACACGGCCAATCCCGATCTTGCAGCCGATCTCAAAGGTGGACATGCGACCATCTACGGCGCGCTCGCGGCGATTCTCGACGCGCGCATGAAAAACGGCGCGGGCCCGGTCACGCTGCAAACGTGCGACAACCTGCGCCGCAACGGCGAGCGTTTCCATGCGGGCATGAGCGCGTTTCTCGAACTGCGTGGCGCGAACGAACTGGCGCAATGGTTCGACGACAACACTGCATGTCCGAGTTCGATGGTAGACCGCATCACGCCGCGCCCGACGCCGGACGTGAGCGAGCGCGTGAAGGCCGCAACGGGCGTCGACGACATCTGTCCGGTAATGGGCGAAGCGTTTATCCAGTGGGTGATCGAAGAGCGGTTCATTGCGGGCCGTCCCGCGTGGGAAAAGGTCGGCGCGGAACTGGTGGACTCGGTGCTGCCGTACGAAGAAGCGAAGATCCGCATTCTCAACGCGACGCATAGCTGCATCGCGTGGGCGGGGACGTTGGTGGGACTGAACTACATCCACGAAGGCACGCACGACGCGGACATCTGCAAGTTTGCATTCGATTACGTGACTGAGGACGTGATCCCGTGTCTGTCGCCGAGTCCGCTCGATCTCGAACGCTATCGCGACGTCGTGCTCGAACGCTTCGGCAATCCTTATATCCAGGACACGAACCAGCGCGTCGCGGCGGACGGCTTTTCGAAACTGCCCGGCTTCATTGCGCCCACGTTGGCGGAATGTTTCGAGCGCGGCGTCGCGCCCTCGGCAACCGCGATGCTGCCCGCGTTGTTCTTCCGCTTTCTCGAACGCTGGCAGGCGGGCACGCTGCCCTACACGTATCAGGACGGCGTGATGGACGAGCGCGTCGCGCGCGGCTTCTTCGCCGCGCCCGATCCGTTGCAGGCGTTCGCCGCAGACCGGCTGTTGTGGGGCAGCATGGCGCAAACGCCGGAACTGGAATCGGCATTGGCGGGCGCATTGGCGCGGGTCGACGTGTGGCTCGCCAAACGTGGGCACCCGTAAAAGAGCACCGTACATCCATGTTCGAATCGCACTGGTGCCAGGCTTAATGCGCATGGCACCGCGCGCCATGTGCGGCTAAAGTAGCGCATCTCTAACGACGAAGGTTTCGCGCCCATGTATCTCGGCATCGACCTCGGCACGTCCGAAGTGAAAGTTCTGCTGCTCGCCTCCACCGGACGCGTGATCGGCACGGCAGGCTCCCCGTTTACCGTTTCGCGTCCGCATCAGCGCTGGGCCGAGCAAAATCCCGAAGACTGGTGGGCCGGTACGCAGAGCGCGCTCGCCGCGTTGCGCGCGAAACATCCGGACGAGTTCGCGCAGATTCGCGGCATCGGCCTGTCGGGGCAGATGCACGGCGCCGTACTGCTGGATGCGGAGGACCGCGTGCTGCGGCCCGCGATTCTGTGGAACGACATGCGCAGCGACAAGGAATGCGCCGAACTCACCGAGCGCGCGCCGGACTTGCATAGCGTGGCCGGCAATCTCGCCATGCCAGGTTTCACCGCGCCGAAATTGCTGTGGGTCGCGCGTCATGAGCCGGATATTTTTGCGCGGACCGCGTGCGTCCTCCTGCCCAAAGATTACTTGCGCATGCAACTGACGGGCGGCAAGGTGTCCGATCCATCGGATGCGGCCGGCACGCTGTGGCTCGACGTCGCCAAACGCGACTGGTCCGATTCGCTGCTCGCGGCCTGCAACATGACACGTGCGCAGATGCCGAACCTCGCCGAAGGCAGCGCGCCGTCCGGCACATTACGGCCCGAAGTCGCGCGCGAATTCGGTTTGAGCGACGGCGTGATCGTCGCGGCGGGCGGCGGCGACAATGCGACGAGCGCGATCGGCATCGGCGCGACGCAACCGGGCGACGGCTTCGTGTCACTCGGCACGTCGGGCGTGTTGTGCGTGGTGGGCGACAGTTTCCGGCCGAACCCGGCATCCGCGGTGCACGCGTTCTGCCACGCGATTCCTGACCGCTGGCATCAGATGAGCGTGGTGTTGTCGGCGGCGAGTTGTCTGCGTTGGGTCTGCAAGCTAACGTCGACCGACGAACCCACGCTGCTCGCCGAAATCGAAGCACTGCCCGCTGACGCGCTCAACACCGCTCCGCTCTTCTTGCCGTATCTGTCCGGTGAACGCACGCCGCACAACGACCCGTATGCGCAGGGCGTGTTCTTCGGGATGACTCACGCGACGGATCGCGCGCTGCTCGGTTATGCGGTGCTCGAAGGCGTGACGCTTGCGCTCACCGACGGCCTGGACGCGCTGCGCGCGGCCGGCACCGAAGCAAAGGCGTTGTCGCTGCTCGGCGGCGGCGCACGCAGCGACTACTGGGCCCAGTTGCTCGCCGACGCACTCGGCACTGCGACGCGCAAGCACGGCGGCGGCGAGACTGGCGCGGCGCTCGGCGCGGCGCGCCTCGGCTGGCTCGCGGCGGGCGGCGATCCGGCCGTGGTGCTCAGCAAACCGCCGATCGAAAAGGAGTTCACGCCGAATCCTCGACGGCATGTTGAACTGCGCGCGCGGCTCGACGCCTATCGCGCGCTGTACCGTCACGTGCGGCCGCTCTTCGACCCGGCGCGGGAACGGCTCGCCTGAGCGCATAACCACAGCGCAAGCCGCAGCCGGCGGCGTCTGAAGGCGAGAGCCGGCTGCTATCATCGGCGCACTTCAAGCGAATCGTCACCGTGCCTAAGTCCACAGAAAAACTAGATCTTGCTACCCGCGCAGCGTGGCTTTACTACGTCGCGGGCAATACTCAGAACGAGATCGCCGAGAAGCTGCAGGTGTCGCGCCCGGTCGCGCAACGTCTCGTTGCCTTTGCCGTCGAAAAGAATCTGATTCGAGTGCGCGTCGATCATCAACTGGCTGACTGCTTGTCCCTCGCCGATCAACTGTCGAAACGCTATGGCCTCGCCATGTGCGAAGTGGTGCCGATCGACAGCGATACGCCGGACGAAGTCGACCGCAAACTGGCGGTGGCCGGCGCACAGGTAATGGAGCGTTACCTCGCCGAGGAAAAGCCAATGGTGGTCGCCGTGAGCAGCGGCCGGACCCTGAAAGCCGCGGTCGATCAGATCGCGCAGCTGGACCGTCCGCAGCACCGGTTGGTATCAATGGTCGGGGCCATCGCCCAGGACGGCTCCTCGAACCGCTACGACGTCGCGCTGCACATTTCGGAGAAGACGGGCGGCAAGCATTTTCTGCTGCCCGCGCCGTTGATCGCCGACAGCGAGGCCGAACGCGCGCAATGGTGCAACCACCGGCTGTATCGGATCGTCGAGTCGCTGTCGGCGCAAGCGGACGTCGCGTTTGTCGGCATTGGCAATATCGGGCCGAAATGCCCGCTGCACGAAGACGGCTTCATTACGTCGGCGGAAGTGAAGGAGTTGATGCAGAACGGCGCGGTGGCCGAAATGCTCGGACTGCCAATCGACGCTGCCGGCGCGCGTGTCGAATCGCCGACCGGCAGGCGCGTGACCAGCATCGAAATCGACTCGCCGCCGCAGCGGCCAACCATCGGCTTCGCCGGAGGCAAGCGCAAGCGCGAAGCGCTGATCGCGGTGCTCAAAGGCGGCTGGCTATCGGGACTCGTCACCGACGAGCTATGCGCGCGGGCGGCGTTGGAGGCTTGAACTGATTTAAGCGCGTTTGAACGTGCTTGGCCGAACGTTCGCGCAGCACCGCTCACGCACCGCGCGCCGCTGCCCATTAAACACAAAATCGCAGGAAGGCAGCGCTCGCCCCTCCCCGCCATCATCAAGCCGCCAGCACTTCGACAATCTTGCGCTGGAACGCCTTGCCTTCACTATCGAACAGATGACAATGCTCGGGCGTCGCGCCGAGCTTCTGCGTCTCGCCCTTCGCATGACGTTCGAGCGGCGGAATGCGCGCGATCAAACCGTCCGGCGCGACGCTCGACTCCGCGTACAGATACGCAGCGTCACCAAGCGATTCGACGGCCATCGTGCGGGCCGAGACGCCGTCGTCGGACATACCCACATGCAGATGCTCGGGACGAATGCCGACCGTCACCTTGTCGCCCTGCTTGACTGAGCCCGGTTCCACCGCGACGCGCTGCGTCTCACCGGTTTCGTAGCGCACGGTCACGCCGTCGTGGGCGACCGATTGCACGACGCCTTCCATGAAGTTCATTTTCGGCGAGCCGATGAAGCCCGCGACAAAACGGTTGGCCGGTGCGTGATACAGCATCGTCGGACTGCCGACCTGCTCGAGATTGCCCGCCGACAGCACGACGATCTTGTCCGCGAGCGTCATCGCTTCGACCTGATCGTGCGTCACGTAGATCATCGTGGTCTTCAGTTCGTCATGCAGACGCGCGAATTCCAGACGCATTTTCACGCGCAACGCCGCGTCGAGATTCGACAGCGGTTCGTCGAACAGAAACACCTTGGGCTTGCGCGTGATCGCGCGGCCGATTGCAACGCGCTGACGCTGACCGCCCGATAGCTGCTTGGGCTTGCGGTCGAGTAGATGATCGATATGCAGGATCTTCGCCGCGTTGCGCACGGCCGCGTCGATCTCCGGCTTCTTCGTGCCGGCGAGCTTGAGCCCGAACGCCATGTTGTCGTACAGCGTCATATGCGGATACAGCGCGTACGACTGAAACACCATCGCAATGCCGCGCTTGGCGGGCGGCACGTCGTTCATGCGTGTGCCGTCGATGGTGAGGTCGCCGCCGCTGATGTCCTCGAGGCCGGCGATCATCCGCATCAGTGTCGATTTACCGCAACCGCTCGGGCCCACGAACACGACGAACTCGCCGTCCGCGATGTCGAGGTTGATGTCGCGCATCACCTCAGTGTCGTCGTAGGCCTTCCGGATGTTGCGCAGAGTTACGCTTGCCATGATGTGTCTCCGTGTAATGCTCTGTGTTGCTTGTGTGTTGCTACGCGTTGCCTGTGCGTGAACTGCGTTTTCGCTTACGGCGCCGCTGCCGTCGTGCTCAGCGTCCATTGCGCGACCAGTTCGGGCAACTGCTGCATGTCGTCGAATACGTGACGTGCACCGGCTGCATGCAGCTTGTCGATCTGCGCGTCGCTTGCATGACCGCCGCCGATGAAGCCGAGCACCGTCATGCCCGCCGCGCTCGCCGCCGTTACGCCGGTGACGCTGTCCTCGACCACAAGGCACGCCGACGGCGCGAGCCGCAAGCCCATCGCCGCCGCCAGATAGACATCGGGCGCGGGCTTCGGATTGGCCACTGCGTCGGCGCAAAAAAGACGGTCGCCGAAAAATTTCACGAGACCCGTCCGTGCAAGAACAGTCTCCACGTAAGGCCGAAAACTGTTGCTCGCGCAACCCTTGATAAGCGGCACCTGGGCCAGCGCCTGCTCGATGCCCTCCACTGCCGGTGCCTGCATCGCGGCCGCTTCCACAGAGCGGCGAATCGCGTCGATGTCATCCAGACCGAGGCTTTTGCCGAGCTGCATCGCCGTGCCTTCCAGCACGCTTTCGATGCGCAATCCGAGGAGCGGCAGCACAACCTGTTCGACATCGGCGCCGGGCCAGCGCGCTTCGAGTTCATGCACGAGCATGCGCGCAGCCACCGCTTCGCTGTCGATCAATACACCGTCGCAATCGCAGATCAGCGCGAAATTCCCTGCACTCGTGCCTGCCGTCATTTGACCGCCCCGAACGTGAGGCCGCGCACGAGCTGCTTCTGCGACAGCCAGCCGACGATCAGGATCGGCGCCACCGCAAGCAGCGAAGCGGCGGACAGCTTCGCCCAGAACAGGCCCTCAGGACTCGAGTACGACGCAATGAAAACAGTGAGCGGCGCGGCGTTCGAGCTCGACAGGTTGATGCTCCAGAACGCTTCGTTCCACGAAAGGATCACGAGCAGCAGCGCAGTGGAAGCGAGTCCGGGCAGCGCCATCGGCATCAGCAGATAGACGATTTCCTGCCACGTCGCCGCGCCGTCAATGCGGCCCGCCTCGAGAATGTCGCGTGGAATTTCAGCGAAATACGTAAACGACATCCACACCGCAATCGGCAGATTGATCAGCGTATAGACGATCACGAGACCGGACACCGTATCGAGCAAGCCGCTGTTTTTCCACAGCAGATAGATCGGCACCAGCACGCCGACCGACGGCATCATCTTTGTGGACAGCATCCACAGCAGCACTTTTTGCGTGCGCCGCGTGGGGAAGAACGCCATCGCATACGCCGCCGGCACGGCGAGAATCAGACACAGCACCGTCACGCCGACGGAGATCAGAATTGAGTTCCACGCGAACGAAAAGTAGTTGCTGCGCGCGAACACCTCGCGGAAGCTGTCGAACGTCGGCGTAAAAAATAGCGACGACGAATACGCCTGCTGCTCGGTCTTGAAAGCGGTGATCGTCATCCAGAAGATCGGGAAGAACAGCAGCAACGCGACGAGCCAGGCAATCACGCCGGGAATGCCGCGGCGGATCGCGGCGAATGGCGACTTCGCCGGCACGGTCATGGGCGTCGTGGTCGACGCCGGAGTAGAGGCAACGTGGCTCATTTTTCGTACTCCCCTTTGAGGTTCTTCGCGAGCATCCGCACGAGGAAGAACGACACGATATTGGCCAGCACGACAGCGAGAATGCCGCCCGCCGATGCGAGACCGACGTCGAACTGTTGCAGGCCGAGCGAATAGATCAGGTACGACAGGTTGGTGGTCGCAGTGCCAGGACCGCCGCCGGTCGTCGTATAGATCTCAGCGAAAATGGACAGCAGGAAAATCGTCTCCATCATCACCACCACGGCAATTGCACGTCTCAGGTGCGGCAGTGTGATGTAGAAGAACATCGCGAATGGACCCGCTCCGTCGATGCGCGCCGCTTCCTTCTGCTCCTGGTCGAGCGACTGGATTGCCGTGAACAGAATCAGAAACGCGAACGGCAGCCATTGCCACGCGACGATCATGATGACCGCCGTCAACGGATATTCGGCGAACCAGTCGATCGGCTGCATGCCGATTGCACGCATGCCGCTCGCTATCAGGCCATACACCGGATGCAGGATCATGTTCTTCCAGATCAGCGCGCTGACGGTCGGCATCACGAAGAACGGCGCGATGGCAAGCAGCCGCGCGATGCCCTGGCCATAAAACTTGCGATCGAACAGGATCGCCATCAGCACGCCGCCGACCACGGTGATCACCAGCACGGACACGATCAGTTCAAGCGTGTGGCCGATCGACGGACCGAACGACGGATCACTGGCCAGGAACTGATAGTTGTCGAAACCGGCGAAACCCTTCAGATCTGGATTCAACAGGTTATAGCGCGAGAACGAAAACCAGATCGTCATCGCGAGCGGAATCGTCATCCACAGCAGCAGAACCGCAACCGACGGCGACACGAGCCAGCGGGCGGAATTGGCTTTGCGGACTTCGCGTTCCTTTTCTGTCTGGGGATGGGCATGCATGAGAGGCAGGCGCAGAGGACGCATGATTGACCACCTGTTCGGTAATGCGCGGGCGGCACGAACCGCAAGAATCGCCATATCGCTATCAATACGAAGCGGCGCTGCGGCGTATGCGCGGCCGTGACGGCCCGCTGTACTGCGTGAGCCGGCTGACGGGCGCCAGCCGGCGCGTGCCACGTAACTTGAGTGGCGAGCTTTCCGATTTACTTCTTCGTTACTTCTGGTATCCGGCCTGCTTCACCGCACGATCCGCGGTGGCCTGGCCCGCTGCCAGCGCCTGATCGACCGTCATCTGACCGGCAATTGCACCGGAGATGCTCTGACCGACCACGGTGCCGAACGACTGGAATTCAGGTATCCCAACGAATTGCACACCGGTGTACGGCACGGGCTTCGCCGTCGGATGTTCCGGATCGGCCGTTTCGATCGCCTTCAGCACGAAATCGCCGAACGGTGCAGCCTGCTTGTACTCGGGGCGCGCGTACGTCGATTGACGCGTTCCCGGCGGCACCGAGGCCCAGCCTTCGTCCTTCGCGACGAGTTCGATGTACTGCTTCGAGGTAGCCCACGCAATGAATTTCTTCGCCGCGTCAGCCTGCTTCGACGACTTCGGAATCGCCAGCGCCCACGCCCACAGCCAGTGCGAACCTTTCGGCGTGACCGCCACCGGCGCCGCGGCAAAGCCAACCTTGTCCGCGATCTGCGACTGCTGCTTGTTGTACAGCATGCCGGCTGCCACCGTGGCGTCGATCCACATCGCGCACTTGCCCGACGACATCAGCGTGAGGTTTTCGTTGAAGCCGTTCGAGCTTGCTCCCGGCGGGCCGTCCTTTTTCAGCAGATCGACGTAGAACGTGATCGCCTTCTTCCATTCCGGCGACGTGAGTTGCGCGTGCCACTTCTCGTCGAACCAGCGTCCGCCGAATGTGTTCACTACGGTCGTGCCATACGCCATGTTTTCGCCCCAGCCCGCCTTGCCGCGCAAGCAGATGCCGTACATGCCGTTGGCTTTGTCGGTGAGCTTGTCGGCGAACTGCGCGATCTGGTCGTAGGTCGGCTGATCGGGCATTTTCAGGCCCTTCGCCGCGAACAGGTCCTTGCGGTAATACGTCATGGAACTTTCGACGTAAAACGGCAGCGCGTACAACTGGCCGCCTGCGGAGAGGCCGTCGCGCGCGGTCTTCACCACGTCGTTCAGATCATAATCGGCGGGCAGGTTCGTAAGCGGCGTGAGCCAGCCGCGCTTGCCCCATTGCGGCGTTTCGTATGCGCCGATCGTCATCACGTCGAACTGGCCGCTGCCGGTCGTGATGTCGGTCGTGGCGCGCTGACGCAGCACGTTTTCTTCGAGAATCACCCAGTTCAGCTTGATGTCCGGATTCGCCTTTTCGAATTCGGGCGACAGCTTCTTCAGCTCGATCATGTCCGGATTGTTCAGCGTCGCGATCGTCACCGTGGCCGCCGACGCGCTCAGCGCAAAGCATGCAGCGGCGCCGACGCTAGCCGCCTTTAGCGCGGATTTGAGGGCTGGTTTCATGTGTTGTCTCCTTTCTCGTGCGTTATGTAATGCTGCGTTTGTTCTACGAAAATGACGCTGGATAACGCGGGTCAGCCGCTCAACTCATCCAGTTGCCGCCGTCGACGTTCAGGGTTTGCGCGGTGATGTAGTCTGCATCCGCGGACGCGAGAAACAGGGCCGCGCCGGTCAGGTCGTCGGGCACGCCCATGCGTCCGAGCGGCACCGCTTCACCGACGAGGCGCTTCTTCTCGCCCAACGGCCGGTTTTCATAGCGGGCGAAAAGCGCATCGACTTCGTTCCACATCGGCGTATCGACGACACCCGGCGCGATGCCGTTCACATTGATCTTGTTCGGCGCGAGCGCCAATGCCGCGGATTGCGTGTAGCTGAGTACAGCGGCCTTGGTCGCGCAGTAATGCGACACGAGCGCTTCGCCGCGCCGCCCTGCTTGCGACGACATATTGATGATCTTGCCGCCGCGGCCTTGCTTGACCATCTGCCGCGCGACGGCTTGCATCAGGAAAAACATGCCCTTCACGTTGACCGCGAAGAGGCGGTCGAACACGTCCCAGGATTCATCGAGGATCGGGCGCATGTCGAATAGCGCCGCATTGTTGAACAGAATGTCGACGCGGCCGAAGCGCTCCAGCGTGCTCGCCACGATCCGCTCGATGTCCTCGCGGCGCGTGACGTCGGCGCTGACTGTGAGCACGCGCTCGCCGTATGAGGCGCGCAGCGTGTCGCCGAAACTGTCCGCCGGCTTCACGTCGACCAGCACGCATTGCGCGCCTTCGTCCAGATAGCGCCGCGCCACGGCTTCACCGATTCCGCTTGCCGCGCCCGTCAGGATGGCCACCTTGTCTTGCAATCGTGCCGCCACTGCTTGTCTCCGGTTCGTTTCGCTTTTCGAAGCGCGGTGAGCGAACGCTCGTTGCGCGATCAATTGCTCTGTTTGTGATCGAATGATCGGATACGCACCGGGTCATGTCAAGGCGCGCAATCAGATTTCGATGGTGCAGCGCGGAACAATCCTGCCGGGCGCTTGCCCGCTATTCAGGCTCTCTCTGTGACAAAAATTGGAGATACGTTATATCATTGCGACCTCACTTCACGACCCGCCCTTGCGTGGGCATCAGTTCACCGACAGGAGCTCGCCCTGATGGCTACATCGATGGCAGAACATCACGCCATGCGGCTGGCGCACGCCGAAGCGCACGCTGCGTTGCACGGCTTGTCGCTCACGCCGCTGCGCCGGCAGGTGTATGCGGCGATCGTCGCGAGCGAACGGCCTGTCGGCGCCTATGAGTTGCTGGATGCGCTGAAACCGCAGCGCGGCCGCGTGCCGCCGACCACCGTCTACCGTGCGCTCGACTTTTTGCTCGCGCACGGCTTCGTCCATCGCATCGAGTCGAAGAACGCGTACGTCGCCTGCTGCGAAGTCGGCGTGCCGCATTGCAGCCAGTTTCTGATTTGCGACGGCTGCGGCGCGACCGTCGAAATTCCCGGCGACGGCCTCGCCGAACAGTTGTCGCATAGCCCGCCGGCACACGGCTTCGAGGTCCACCGCCAGGTCGTCGAATTGAGCGGGCTGTGCGCGCTTTGCGCCCGCGCGTCGCGGTCCTCGGCATCGGCGTCGGCGTCGGCATGAAGTCCAGCGCCCTCACGTTTGTGATTCATTCAACCCTCACGCAACAGCACACACAATGAAGAAGACCCGCACGATGTTGCTCTCGAAATATGTCGCCGCAGTCACAGCCGCCTTCGCGTTAAGCCAAGCCGCCTTTGCCGCGGATGCGAAAATCCCCGTGGTCGCCGCGGAAAACTTCTACGGCGACGTAGTGCAGCAACTGGGCGGCGATCGTGTCGACGTGACGAGCATTCTCAGCAATCCGGACCAGGACCCGCATCTGTTCGAAGCCAGTCCGAAGACGGCGCGCGCGTTGCAGCATGCGAGCCTTGTGGTCTACAACGGCGCCGACTACGATCCGTGGATGGCAAAATTGCTGGCGGCGTCGAAGGGCACAAAGCGCACGACGATCGTTGCCGCAGAACTCACCGGCAAGAAGAGCGGCGACAATCCGCATCTCTGGTATGACCCGGCCACCATGCCCAAGGTGGCGCGCGCGGTGAGCGAGGCGCTCGTCGCGGCTGACCCGGCGCACAAGTCGGCGTACGATGCGAACCTCGCAAAGTTTCTGGATTCGCTGAAACCGGTGGACGCGAAGGTCGCCGAACTGCATGGCCGCTATGCCGGCACGCCGGTCACGGCAACGGAACCGGTGTTCGGCTATATGTCGGATGCAGTCGGCCTCACCATGCGCAATCTACGCTTCCAGATGGCGACCATGAACGACACTGAAGCAAGCGCGGCCGATATCGCCGCGTTCGAACGCGATCTGCGCGAAAGGCGCGTGCGCGCTCTCATCTATAACAGCCAGGCAACCGAGGCCCTGACCAAACGCATGTTGAAACTCGCGCAGCAATCGAAGGTACCGAGCGTGAGCGTCACCGAGACCGAACCCGCCGGCAACAGCTATCAGACGTGGATGCTCTCGCAGCTCGATGCGCTCGGCGCCGCGCTCGCCAAAGGCGATGCGGGCAGCGCGAATGCGGCAGCCTCGGGCATCAAAGGAAAAACGCAATGAATGAAACTGGCCGCGGTACGCCAGCCAGCATGCCCGCGAGCGGACCGACGAGCGCGCTCGGCCAGGCGCCTGTGCTCGAACTCGAACATGTCACGCTGGAACTCGGCGGCCGCACGATCTTGCGCGACACCGGTTTCGTCGTGAATCAGGGCGAATTCATCGGCGTGCTCGGGCCGAACGGCGCCGGCAAGACCACGCTGATGCGCGCCGTGCTCGGCCTCGTGCCGGCGGCAAGCGGCGCGATCCGCGTGCTGGGGCAGCCGGTCGAACGCGGCAACGCGTCGATCGGTTATATGCCGCAGACGCGCACTGCGCTCGCCGGACGACGCGTGCGTGGCCGCGATTTCGTCGCGATGGCGGCCGACGGCCACCGCTGGGGCTTGCCTCTCTCGGACGCCAGAACACGTGCCGATGTCGAGCGCGTGCTCGATCTGGTGGGCGGCCGCAAGCTCGCCGAGCGGCCGTTGTCGGAACTCTCGGGCGGCGAGCGTCAACGCTTGCTGCTCGCGCAATGCCTGCTCGGCGATCCGAAACTGCTGTTGCTCGATGAACCGCTGATCAGCCTCGACCCGCATCATCAGAAAAGCGTGGTCGAACTCGTGCGGCGCGTGCAGCACGAACTTGGCATTGCCGTGCTGTTCTCGGCACACGAACTGAATCCGCTCCTGAACTCGCTGGATCGGGTGCTGTATCTCGGCAGCGGCGTGGCGGCCCTCGGCACCGTCGATGAAGTCATCACGCGGCCCGTGCTGTCGCGCCTCTATGGTTCGCCGATCGACGTGATGCGTGTGAACGGCCGCATCTTCGTGATGTCGGGCGGCGTCGAAGTGGAAAAGCACGATCACGAGCACGAACACGACGAGGATGGCGGCCACTCGCATTCGCACGGGCATTCGCATGGACATGCCCACGATCATTCACACGAACACGACTCCCGCGACGGACACACGCACGATGTTTGAATACGACTTCATGGTGAACGCGTTCGCGGCGTCGGGGATCGTCGCGGTGCTCGCGGGTGTGGTCGGCTATTTTCTCGTGATGCGCGGACAAACGTTCGCGGGCCACGCGCTGTCGCACGTCGGCTTCACCGGCGCGACCGGCGCGGTGCTGATCGGCATTTCGCCGATCTGGGGGATGATTGGCTTCACGCTCGCGGCGGGCGTCGGCATGGGCGCGCTCGGCGAACGCCTCGCCGGACGCGACGTGGCCATCGGCGTGATCCTGTCGCTGTCGCTCGGCTTCGGCCTGCTGTTTCTGCACTTCTTTACCGCCTACGCGACGCAAGTCACGGCACTGCTGTTCGGCAATGTGCTCGGCGTAAATGAATCGACGCTAGGCGTGCTTGCGGCCTTGGGCGTGGTCAGTCTGCTGGCGCTCGCGGCGATCATGCGGCCCTTGCTGTTTGCTTCGTTGCAGCCGGAACTGGCCGAAGCGAAGGGCGTGTCGTTGCGTCTCGTGTCCGTGCTGTTTCTCGCGATTGCCGCCCTCGCGGTGGCCGCGTGCACGCAGATCGTCGGCGTGCTGCTGGTATTCACGCTGATGGTCGGCCCCGCCGCCGCCGCGCAAAACATGACGACGCGGCTTTCGGCCGGCCTTGTGCTGGCCGCTGTGTTCGCGTTACTGCAAGCGTGGCTTGGGCTCACGCTCGCGTTCTACACCGATTGGCCGACGAGCTTCTGGATCACCGCGCTGTCGGCGGTGGTGTATGGCGGGAGTTTGCTGAAGCGTCGGTAACGTTCAGCGCGTTGAATGAGTTGCATGCGCTTGATGCGATAGCGGCCCGCAAAGGCGCCGCCATCGGCATCAGGAAATGTCAGCCGAGCAACACCTTCGCATGATGCGCGATGTGATCCTCGATGAAGGTCGAGATGAAGTAATAGCCGTGGTCATAACCCGCATGACGGCGCAACGTCAGCGGCTGGCCCGCGTCGCGGCACGCAGCTTCAAACACGTCGGGGTACAACTGCTCCGCGAGAAACTGGTCCGCGAGTCCCTGATCGACCAGAATCCCCTCCTCGAATTTGTGCGACGCGTGTGCCACCAGTTCGCTAGCGTCGTACTGCTTCCACGCTTCGCGGTCTTCGCCGAGATAACCGCTGAACGCTTTCTCGCCCCACGGGCAGCGCGTGGGCGCGACAATCGGCGCGAACGCCGACACGGAACGATAGATCTCCGGATTGCGCAGCGCCAACATCAACGCGCCGTGGCCGCCCATCGAATGACCGAAGATGCCGAGCCTTGAACCGTCGACGGGCAGTTCGTTCACCACCGTTTCGCGCAACTCGTCACGCACATACGAGTACATCCGATAGTGCCGCGCCCAGGGTTCCTGCGTTGCATCGACATAAAAGCCCGCGCCCACGCCGAAGTCCCACGCGGCACTTTCGCCCGGCACGCCCGCGCCGCGCGGGCTCGTGTCCGGCGCGACGAGCGCAACGCCATGGTGCGCGGCGAAGCGCTGCGCGCCGGCCTTGATCGCAAAGGTCTCTTCCGTGCAGGTCAGCCCCGCGAGATAGAACAGTGCCGGCACCTTCGCGTTCGCCTGCAAGGCCTGCGGCGGCAGATACACCGAGAAGCGCATCGGCAGGCCGATGGTCTGCGATTCATGCCGGTAAAAACGCTGTTCGCCGCCATGGCAGGCGTGCGACGACAGTAGCTCAAGCATCGTCTTGCTCCTTGTTGGTCGCTTTCAGTGAGGCGCGTTAATACAGCACGACCGAGCGGATCGATTCGCCCTTCTTCATCAGATCGAAGCCTTCGTTGATGCGCTCGAGCGGCAGACGGTGGGTAATCAGATCGTCGATATTGATCTTGCCTTCCATGTACCAGTCGACGATCTTCGGCACGTCGGTCCGGCCACGCGCACCGCCGAACGCCGAGCCCTTCCACTCGCGGCCCGTGACGAGCTGGAACGGACGCGTACTGATCTCCTCGCCCGCCGCCGCCACGCCGATGATGAACGACTGGCCCCAGCCCTTATGCGTGCATTCGAGCGCCTGGCGCATCACCTTCGTATTGCCGATGCATTCGAACGAATAATCGGCGCCGCCATCGGTGAGCTGCACAATGTGATCGACCACGTTCTCCACTTCGTTCGGGTTGATGAAGTGCGTCATGCCGAACTTCTTCGCCAGTTCGACGCGACCCGGATTCAGATCGACGCCGATGATCTTGTCCGCGCCGACCATCTTCGCGCCCTGGATCACATTCAGACCGATGCCGCCGAGCCCGAACACGACCACATTCGCACCGGCCTCGACCTTCGCTGAATACACGACCGCACCGACACCGGTCGTCACGCCGCAGCCGATGTAGCAGATCTTGTCGAACGGCGCATCTTCACGCACTTTCGCGACTGCGATTTCCGGCACGACGATGTAATTCGAAAACGTGGACGTGCCCATGTAATGAAACAACGGCTTGCCGTCCAGCGAGAAGCGCGATGTCGCGTCCGGCATCAACCCCTTGCCCTGCGTCGAGCGGATCGCCTGACACAGGTTGGTCTTGCGCGACAGGCAAAACTTGCACTGACGGCATTCCGGCGTGTAAAGCGGAATGACGTGGTCGCCCTTCTTCAGGGTGCCGACACCCGGCCCCGTATCGACGATCACGCCGGCGCCTTCGTGGCCGAGAATCGCCGGGAAAATGCCTTCGGGGTCGGCGCCCGAGAGCGTGTAGTAATCAGTGTGGCAGATGCCCGTCGCTTTCACTTCGATCAGCACTTCACCTGCACGCGGTCCTTCGAGATCGACTTCCTCGATCGTCAACGGTGCGCCGGCTTTCCATGCGATTGCTGCTTTGGTCTTCATCGTGAATGCTCCTGTGAGTCTGTGAATGCGACGCGCGTCGCGGTGTACTGCCTTGCGGCGCGCGAATATGCGGGTTCAAGCTGCGGTCGATGCCAGTGCCGCGCGAGCCATAGCCTAACGCGGGAAAAGCGTCATGGTATTGCAAAGTGCGCCGCGGCAATGTCATCAGGTGACATGGCCGCTTTTCTCGCGAGACGCCGGCGCGTCGAACCAAGTTTCGACGCGGCCATACAGATCGAGAAAACGCGCGTAACGTTCGGCGAGCGCCGCATCGTCTCGCGGGCTCGCCACGTGTGTCGCGCCGGGCGCGAGTGCGGCGAGATCGTGCACATGCCAGTGGCCGCTCGCGATGCCCGCGAGAATGGCCGCGCCGCGCGGCGCGGCATTCGGACAATCGACCGCATGCAGCTCGGCATTCAGCGCATCGGCGAGCAACTGGCGCCAGCGTGCATCGACGGAACCACCTCCCGCCAGCTTCAATGTCGTTACGGTTGCGCCGCTCGCGCGAATGGCGTCGAGCCCAGCGCGCAGCGAAAAGGCGACGCCTTCGAACGCGGCCCGCATCATCGCGCCACGCGTGTGATCGAGAGCGAGGCCGAGCCAGCCGCCACGCGCCGCCGGATTGAGCCACGGAGTGCGCTCGCCTGTGAGGTACGGGAGGAAGGTTAGTGGCGCCGTTGGGGTTCCGTTGGCGCCGCCGCTGGCGTTGGCGTTCATGCCCGATGCGAGGCGGGCGTGATCGCCTAACGCGTCACCAAACGCATCGCTGTAGGCATCGGCCCATTCATACGACAGCCATCCGCGCACACGTTCCAGCGCGATGCCGACGTTTTGCATCGCCGCCATCCGATACCAGTGATCGCTCGCCGCCCGATAGCGATGCAAGCCCTTGAGCGCCGCAGGCTCCTGTTCGGCGAGCACGACGATCTGCCCACCGGTGCCGGTGGTGAGCAGCGCGTCGCCGTCGCGTGCAAGTCCGCTGCCCAGCGCGGCGCACGGCGTGTCGGCGGCGCCGGTCGCGAGCACGATGCCCGCACGCAGACCCAAGGCCTGAGCGGCGTCCGGCGACAACACCCCGGCGGCTGCATACGACGGCCCCAACGGCGCGAACCATTCATGCGGAATGCCGAGCCTCAGGAGCAACGCCGCATCCCAGACACCATCCGGATCGGCGAGTGCCGTTGCGCAGGCGTCGGACGGATCGGTGGCCACCACGCCGCCGAGCGCGACCCGCAGCCAGTCTTTCGGTTGCAGCGCCCAGCGCGTGCGGCGCGCGGACTCCGGTTCGTGCCGCACGATCCAGCGCAGCAACGGGCCCGCCATGCCGGGCGCGACCGGATTCGGCTGCGGCTCCGGCCACCCGTCGAGCAAAGCAAGCGCGCGCGTGTCGGGCCACAGCATCGCCGGCCGCACGGCCTCGCCCGCTTCGTCGATCAACACGACGCCGTGCATCTGCCCGGAAAAACCGATCGCCTTCACCTCGCGACGCAATCCGTCGGGCAAGCGCGCCGCCGCTTCGCAGAGCGCGCGCCACCACGTTTGCACGGACGTTTCCGCCCAACCCGCGTGCGGCGTCTCGAGTGCATAAGCGACGCTCGCGACAGCCTGCTCACGACCGTCTTCGTCGACGATTGCGACTTTGAGGGAACCTGTGCCGAGGTCGATGCCGAGAAAGCTCATGGGCGATAGCGTGTCGTCAGTTGAGGCATGAGTATGAGCACGCCGATGCTGCGGGAAGCGCGTATCTTTGCCGGCCGCGCGTGCTGTGAGACGTGGCGCGGCCACGAGCTGAAACGCCGCGAATCGCGGGTTAACCCCGCCACGCCGGAAGCCGCATCAAAACACCACTATGCGCGCGCCCGGATACACCGCATGGATTCTCACATATATCGCACCAGCTCGGGCACACCGCGCGGCTCGCCGCGCATCGCGGCCGCAAGGGGCTGACCGCCGATGAAACCGCCGCGCGCTCTGATTTCGGCTCTCAAAGCGGGCTCGCGCATATCGTCACCGGGAATGCCGGAATAGGCGCCAGCGGTCTTGTTGCGCTTTTTCATCCCCGATACCTTGGAGTCCATCCCAAAACTAGATGGTGGAGAGAGACGATATGCAATCGAACACGGTTCACGCGTGCGACGAGCGGCTGCCCGCGGGCCAGTTGCTCACCCTCGGCATTCAGCACGTCCTGGTCATGTACGCGGGCGCGGTCGCTGTGCCGCTGATCGTCGGCGCGGCGCTCAAGCTGCCTAAAGACCAGATCGCGTTCCTGATCAGCGCCGACCTGTTCTCGTGCGGCATCGCCACGTTGATCCAGACGCTCGGCCTATGGATCTTCGGCATCCGTCTGCCGGTCATCATGGGTTGCACATTCGCGGCGGTCGGTCCGATGGTCGCGATCGGCACCAATCCGTCGCTCGGCATTCTCGACATTTTCGGCTCGACGATCGCCGCCGGCGTGATCGGCATCCTGCTTGCGCCCGCCGTCGGCAAGCTGTTGCGCTTCTTCCCGCCGGTGGTGATCGGCGTGGTGATCTCGGTGATCGGCCTGTCGCTGATGGGCGTCGGCATCGACTGGGCGGCCGGCGGCGTGGGCAATCCCGACTACGGCAACCCGGTCTACCTCGGCCTGTCGCTGCTCGTGCTGATGCTGATTCTGCTCATCAACAAGTTTGCCAAGGGCTTCATCGCGAATATTTCAGTGCTGCTCGGCATTGTCGCGGGCTTCGCGATCGCGCTGGCGCTCGGCCGCGTCAACATGGAAGGCGTAACGCACGCGCCGTGGGTCGGCTTCGTGATGCCATTCCACTTCGGCCTGCCGCACTTCGATCCGTTGTCGATCGCGACGATGGTCACCGTGATGTTCGTCACGTTCATTGAATCGACGGGCATGTTCCTCGCAGTCGGCGATATGGTCGATCGTCCGGTCGATCAGAAAACGCTGGTGCGCGGCCTGCGAGTGGATGGGCTCGGCACGCTGGTCGGCGGCATCTTCAACTCGTTTCCGCATACGTCGTTCTCACAGAACGTTGGCCTGATCGGCGTGACGGGCGTGAAGAGCCGCTTTGTCTGCGCGATGGGCGGCGTCATTCTCGTGCTTCTCGGCCTGTTCCCGAAGATGGCGCAAGTGGTCGCCTCGGTGCCGGCCTTCGTGCTCGGCGGCGCGGGCATCGTGATGTTCGGCATGGTCGCGGCCAACGGCATCAAGGTGTTGTCGAAGGTGGACTTCGTGAAGAATCACCACAACCTGTTCATCGTCGCGGTGAGTATCGGTCTGGGTCTCGTGCCGGTTGTATCGCCGCACTTCTTTTCGAAGCTGCCGGCCGCGTTATCGCCGCTGCTGCATAGCGGGATTCTGCTGGCTTCCGTGTCCGCGGTCGGGCTGAACCTGATTTTCAACGGCGTGAAGAACGAGAAGAAAGCGCAGTGCGAAATCCGCAAAGCAGGCCATGATTTCGACGGACGCAGCGGCAGTGAAACGCAGCGCGATGAGATGCTGCGTGCGGCGGATCTGCATTGAAGCGCCGTCCTGGTGAATCGATGAGTTGGTGAATCGGTGAACCGGTGAGCTTGACCGGCAACGCGGCGCGCGCGACATGATCGCCCTGGCGCACCGCGGACAAAAAAACGCCACGGCATGCCGTGGCGTTTCTGCTTTTCGGTTGAGCTGCTACAACGCTCAACCCGCGGTAGCAGCCGAAGCCGCCTTCGGCGCGCTTGCCGCGCCGTAGTCGACCGGCGCGTCAGCCGGACGGGGCTGATCGCCGCTATGCTCGATCCAGCCGCCGCCGAGCGCCTGGTACAGTGTGACCAGGTTCTGCAGACGCTCCATGCGCGCGGTAATCAACGACTGCTGCGACGAATACAGATCAGTCTGCGCGGTCAGCACCGACAGATAACTGTCGACGCCGTTCGTATAACGCAGATTCGACAGATCCAGCCGGCGCTGTTGCGCAAACGTGTTGCGCTCGAGCGACTGGATCTGCTGGTCGTACGTGCCGCGCGCGGCCAGCGCATCCGCCACTTCGCGGAAGGCCGTCTGGATCGCCTTTTCATACGTGGCGATCTGGACGTTTTTCTGGATGTTGGCAAGATCGAGGTTGGCCTTGTTCTCGCCGCCTTCGAAAATCGGCAGCGTGATCGACGGCGCGAAACTCCACGCCGCCGAACCCGGCTTGAACAATCCGCCGAGCGTCGGGCTCAACGTGCCGAAGCTGCCCGTCAGAGAAACCTTCGGGAAGAAGGCCGCACGCGCCGCGCCGATATTCGCGTTGGCCGCGAGCAGGTTCTCCTCCGCCTCCATGATGTCCGGACGACGCGTCAGCAGATCGGACGGCAGACCCGCCGGAATATCCGTGAGCAGGTTCTGATCGCTCAGCGTGAGCCCCGGCGGCAGATCGGCCGGCAACGGCTCGCCGAGCAGCAGGACCAGCGCGTTCTCCGCCTGAGCCCGCAAACGTTCCTGCGACTGCAGGTTCGCGCCCGCTTGCTCGACCACGGTCTCTGCCTGGCGCAGATCGAGTTCCGAACCCGTGCCGTTGTCGAACTGCAGCTTCGTGATGCGGTATGACTCCTGCGCCGTCTTCAGCGTGCCTTGCGTGACGTTCAGCAGATCGTCGAGTTCGAGCACCGTCAGATACTGGTTCGCGACCTGCGAGACCAGCGCGATTTCAGCCGCCTTGCGCGCCTGAGCCGTGGACAGGTATTGAGCCAACGCCTGATCCTTCAGGCTTTGAATGCGCCCGAAGAAGTCGATTTCCCACGAAGCGTTCAGACCCACCGAATACGAGTTCGAGATCGTATTGCCGAACACGGACAGGTTCTTCGGCGTGCGCGATTTGCTTTGCGAAGCCGCAGCATCGAGCGTCGGGAACAGGCCCGCACCGACGATCCGGAACTGCGCCTGCGACGCCTGCATGTTCAGCACCGACACGCGCAGATCGCGGTTGTTCTTCAGCGCGATGTCGATCAGCCGCTGCATGCGCGGATCGACGAAGAAATCGCGCCAGCCGATGTCTGCCGCGGCCTGGCCGTTCGCGCTGCGCGCGCCGGCCCCGCCAGGCTGGGCCGCACCGGGCTGCGTCTCGTACACGCCGCCGGTCGGGAAGGTGTTCGTCACCGGCGCGGCGGGGCGCTCGTACTTCGGCGCCATCGTGCAACCGGCGGCGAGGAACGCGACCGCCACTGCAATCAAAGAGTGTTTTTGCATCTCAATGTCCGTCCTTGCCCGAGCCAATGCTGTCCGACCCGGCAGCTGTCCCGCCGCCTTGCGGATCATGCGGATGGTGCTGGTTGTAGTGTGCGAGCGCCTCGTCCGGGTCTTCCTTCTCGCCGCCGAACTTCGCGCGAATCACCACGAAGAACATCGGGATCATGAAAATCGCGAGGAAGGTCGCCGTCAACATACCGCCGATCACGCCCGTACCGATTGCGTGCTGGCTGGCCGAGCCGGCGCCGTTACTGATCGCGAGCGGCATCACGCCGAGAATGAACGCGAGCGAGGTCATCAGAATCGGACGCAACCGCAGACGCGCTGCTTCCAGCGCGGCCTCGATCGGGCCCATTCCCTCACTCTGCTGCAACTCGCGTGCGAATTCGACGATCAGAATCGCGTTCTTCGCCGACAGCCCCACCGTAGTCAAGAGACCGACCTGGAAGAACACGTCGTTCTCGAGCCCGCGCAGCGTAGCGGCCAGCAGTGCGCCGATCACGCCGAGCGGCACCACCATGATCACTGAGAACGGGATCGACCAGCTTTCGTACAGCGCCGCGAGACACAGGAACACGACGAGGATCGAGATGCCGTACAGGATCGGCGCCTGCGAACCCGACTGGCGTTCCTGCAGCGACAGACCCGTCCATTCGTAGCCCACGCCAGCGGGCAGCTTCGCAACGAGTGCTTCCATCGCCGTCATTGCCTGACCGGTCGACTTGCCCGGCGCGGCCGCGCCCTGGATTTCCACCGCGGAAATACCGTTGTAACGCTCGAGCTTCGGCGAACCGTAGGTCCACTGGCCGCTTGCGAACGACGAGAACGGCACCATGCCACCCGCCGTGTTGCGCACGTACCAGGCGTTAAGGTCTTCCGGCTTCATGCGGAACGGTGCATCGCCCTGCATGTACACCTTCTTGATCCGGCCATCGGTATCGAGGAAGTTGTTCACGTATTGCGAGGCCCACGCGATCGAGAACGTCTGGTCGATCGCGGACAGCGACACGCCCAGCGCGGATGCCTTTTCGTGGTCGATCCTCACCTTGAACTGCGGCGTATCGTTCAGGCCGTTCGGACGCACCTGAGCCAGCGTCGGATCTTGCGCCGCCATGCCGAGCAGCATGTTGCGTGCTTGCATCAGCTTTTCGTGGCCGACGCCCGCGCGATCCTGCAACTCGAAGTCGAAGCCCGCGGCCGTGCCGAGTTCGGGAATCGACGGCGGATTCACCGGATATACCAGCGCGCCCTTGTAGCTGCCGAAGTGCATGAAGAGGCGGCCCACCAGCGCCTGCACCTTCTGATCGGCGTGCTGACGCTGCGCGTAATCCTTCATCCGCACGAACACGAGACCGGCGTTCTGACCGCGACCCGCGAAGCTGAAGCCGTTCACCGTGAAGGTGGATTCGACGATCGCCTTCTCGCCGTCGAGCAGATAGTCGGAGACGTCCTTCAGCGCGCGCGCCGTGGTTTCCTGCGTCGAGCCGGACGGCGTCTGCACCAGCACGAACATGGTGCCCTGGTCTTCATCGGGCAGGAACGACTTCGGCAATTTCACAAACAGCAGGCCCACCGCGAAGATCACCACCATGTAGATGATGAGCCAGCGGCCCGAGCGCTTGATCACGTGGTGCACGCCCGAGTGGTACTTGTCGCGGCTCTTGTTGAAGTTCCGGTTGAACCAGCCGAAGAAGCCCTTCTTCTCTTCGTGATGACCTTGTGGAATCGGCTTGAGGATCGTCGCGCACAAAGCCGGCGTCAGAATCAACGCGACCAGCACGGACAGCACCATGGCTGCCACAATCGTCAGCGAGAACTGCCGGTAAATAGCGCCGACCGAACCGCCGGAGAACGCCACCGGCACGAATACCGCCGACAGTACGAGCGCGACGCCGATCAGCGCGCCGGTAATCTGGTCCATCGCCTTGCGGGTGGCGTCACGAGGCGACAAGCCCTCCTCCGCCATCACCCGCTCGACGTTTTCCACCACCACGATCGCGTCGTCCACCAGCAGGCCGATTGCCAGCACGAGGCCGAACATGGACAGCGTGTTGATCGAGAAGCCCACCATGCTCATGATCGCGAACGTGCCCAGCAGCACCACCGGCACGGCGATCGTGGGGATCAGCGTGGCGCGCAGGTTCTGCAGGAACAGGTACATGACCAGGAACACCAGCACGATACCTTCGAGCAGCGTCTTGACCACTTCCTCGATCGACAGACGCACGAACGGCGTAGTGTCGTACGGGTACTTCACGACGAGACCGTGCGGGAAGTACTTCGACAACTCGTCGATCTTTGCGCGCACTGCCTTCGCCGTGGCCAGTGCATTCGCGCCCGTGGCTAGCTGAATACCGAAGCCCGCGGTCGGCTGACCGTTGTACTTGGTGTCGAAGTTATAGTTTTCGCCACCCAGCTCGACGCGCGCCACGTCCTTGATACGGACCTGCGAGCCGTCAGGATTGACCTTGAGCAGCACGTTGCCGAACTGTTCAGGCGTATTGAGCAACGTGGCTTCCGTGATGGTCGCCTGCAGCACCTGGCCCTGCACCGACGGCGTGCCGCCGAGCGAGCCGCCCGCGACCTGCACGTTCTGCGCCTGCAACGCGGTCTGCACATCCACCGGCGTCAAGCCGAAGTTGGTCAGCTTGTTAGCGTCGAGCCACAGGCGCATGGCGTACTGCGAGCCGAACAGCGTGACCGTGCCCACGCCGTCGATACGGCTAACCGGGTCCTGAATGTTCGACGCCACGTAGTTCGCGAGGTCGTACTTGTTCATGCTGCCGTCTTCGGACACGAACGCCATGACCAGCAGGAAGCTGCTGCTCGACTTCGTGACCTTCGTACCCAACTGCTGCACCGCTTGCGGCAGCAACGGAGTGGCGAGCTGCAGCTTGTTCTGCACCTGCACCTGCGCGATGTCAGGATTGGTGCCGGCCGCGAACGTCAGTGTGATGGTTGCCGTACCCGAGTCGTCCGACGTGGACGACAGATACAGCAAGTGGTCAAGACCACTCATCTGCTGCTCGATCACCTGCGTGACGGTGTTTTCGACCGTCTTCGCCGAAGCGCCCGGATAGGTTGCGCTGATCTGCACAGCCGGCGGCGCGATCGTCGGGTATTGCGCGATCGGCAATGTGAACACCGACGCGATACCCGCGAGCATCAGAATGATGGCGATCACCCATGCAAAAATCGGGCGATCAATGAAGAACTTTGCCATGTGGCGGGCTCCCTGTTATTACGCGCCCGATGCAGCGGAGGCAGGTTGAGCCGTCTGCGCGCTGCCGCTGGCGGCCGGCGAACCTTGAGCGGCTGCGCCGGAGGCGGGTGTAGTGGGAAGTTGCGCGGCGACTGCCTTGACCTGCATGCCCGGTTTCGCCTTGTCGGTGCCCTGCACGATCACGCGGTCACCGGCTTTCAGGCCGCTCTCGACCACCCAGTTCGAACCGTACGTGCCCGAGGTGACGAGCTGACGTAACGCGACCTTGCTGTCGTCCGCGACGACCAGCGCGGTCGGCTGACCCTTCTGGTCGTGCGTGATGCCGACTTGCGGCACGACGAGCGCGTTCTCGTTTACGCCTTCCTCGATCTTCGCGCGCACGAACATGCCCGGCAGCAGCACCTTGTCCTTGTTCCGGAAGATTGCGCGGACCGTGACCGAACCGGTGCCCTGGTCGACCGTCACGTCGGTGAACTGCAGCTTGCCCTTTTCCGAATACGTGCGGCCGTCTTCGAGGATCAGCGAAACCTTCGCGGCGTCAGGACCGTTCGTCTTCAGACGCCCTTCCTGCATCTCGCGGCGCAGCTTCAGGCCGTCGAGGCTCGATTGCGTCAGGTCCACATAGACCGGATCGAGTTGCTGGACGGTGGCGAGCAGCGTCGCGGCGCTTGCCTGCACATAGGCGCCCGGCGTGACTTGGGACACGCCGATCTGGCCCGTCACCGGCGAAGTCACGTCCGTATAGCCGAGGTTGATCTGCGCGGTCTCGACTGCCGCCTTGCCGGCGGCGACGTCGGCGGCGGCCTGCCCTTGCGCAGCCACTGCGTTGTCATAGTCCTGCTTGCTGACCGCATTGGCGGCAACCAGCACCTTGTAGCGATTGGCCTGCGCGGTGGTGGACGCGAGGTTGGCCTGCGCCTTGGCAAGCGTCGCCTTCGCGTTGTTCAGGGTGGCGATGTACGGCGCCGGATCGATCTTGTACAGACGCTGGCCCGCCTTGACCTGGCCACCTTCGGTGAACTCGCGGCGCAGCACGATGCCGTCGACCCGCGCACGCACTTGCGCGACGAGGAAGGCGCTGGTGCGGCCCGGCAATTCGGTGACGACAGGTACGGTAGTCGGCTGGACGGTGACGACGCCAACTTCGGGCGTCTGTTGCGGCGGGGCAGATTGTTTTGGTCCGCATGCTGCCAGCAATACGGCAGCCGTCGCGGCACTGATTAAGCGGAATGGAACCCGTTCGACGCGCATGGAGCGACCTCTGTCTAGGACTGAGAATGAAAAAGTGCGCGCATCCCTACCCCGGGGACGACAGCGCACACATGCGTCTTGCGACGCTCGACCGGAAGCCCATGGATGCATACCGAAGCTGCGAGGCACCCTGGGCGACATGCGCCATACCGGGAAATGCCGCACGGCGCCGTCCGTTGAAAGCACGGCGCAAGAGCGTTTTGAAAGGCAACAGTGACGGATATTAACCGGTCGTCACAGCTTGGGCTATCCGATCGTGGGGTGCTATTATATATACATTCACGAATGGATGTAAAAGTACGTTACTTCTCTTACGGGGCGGGGGCCCGCAAGAAAGCTTCGCCAAAGACTCCGAAGCAAACGGATTGTCATCGAGCGTACTTAAAAGTGCTCGGGAAAACCCCATAATCAGGGCAGGTCACACAAATATGGTCCGAAGAACCAAAGAAGAAGCGCTGGAGACGCGCAACAGCATTCTCGACGCAGCTGAGCAGGTCTTTTTCGAAAAGGGTGTGTCACGCACGTCGCTCGCGGACATCGCGCAGGCGGCAGGCGTCACACGCGGCGCCATTTACTGGCATTTCTCGCACAAGAGCGATCTGTTCACCGAAATGTTCGACCGCGTGCTGCTGCCGCTGGACGAACTCAAAGCCGCGTCGCTGGATCCCAATGAGCCCGATCCGCTTGGGCGTCTGATGCAAATCTGCATCGTCTGTCTGCGCGATACCGCGAACGACCCACGCCGCCGCCGCGTGTTCGACATCCTGTTTCTGAAGTGCGAGCTGGTCGAAGAGATGGGACCGGTGATGGTCCGCTATCAGACCAACATGCGCGAGGCGCTGACGAAGATCGAAGGCGGCTTGCGCAACGCGATCTCGAAGGGACAGTTGCCCGTGAATCTGGATACGAAGCTGGCCGCGGCCATGGTGCACGCGTTTGTCAGCGGCTCGTTGCGCGACATGCTTTTTTTACCCGATGCAACGGATTTCGCCGCACTCGGGGAACGGATGGTCGAAGGCATCTTCGACGCGCTGCGCTCGAGTACGGCACTGCGCAAGTGAATGCCGGGCGGGCCGGCGGGCTGATTGAGTCTGTTGCCGCATTTGACAACGGCTCGGCTCTGCCTTTCGGCCGCATCCTCACGCCCGCTTCAGCGATTCCTGTTACGCGCCTTCTGGTTCGACGCATAGATGTTGCCGCGCTCCAGCGGCACGCCTCTTTTCACCGCCGCAAGCCATTCGTCCGTGCTCGCCACCGCCGCGAAGCGCGACTGCAACACCACGCTAAATACCCGATGAATGTCCTCGGCGCTCGCAAAGCCCGCGCTGTTCTCGTACGGCACCGAGCCCGTCGCGTCGTGCAGAAACTCGACGGCGAGCCCGGCGTGGACCGCGTGATTGATCGTCGACGCATCGCAGTTGTGGGTCATGTAGCCGACCACCGTCAGCGTGTCGATCTCCCGTGCGGCTAGCCAGTCCGCGAGATCCGTTCCGGTGAAGGCGCTCGGCAGCGACTTCTCCATATAGTGATCGCGCTCCCGCGAACCGACGACCGGATGCAACTCCGCGCCTGCGCTGCCGCGCGCGAACAGCGGCGAACTGGCCGGCGCGAAGTTCTGCACCACCACCACCGGCACGCCCGCGGCGCGGGCTGCATCCATCGCGCGGCCGACGTTGGCGAGCGAACTCTGCACGTCCGGAAATTCGATCGGCAGATCGCCGGTCACGTATTCGTTTTGCACATCGATGACGATGAGCGCACGGCGCGGTGTAGTCATGGCAAGACTCCTGTGGAAATTCAATGAGGTGGCGCGCCGCCTGCCCGCAAGGTTCAAGGCCAGGCAAGCAGCGGCGATGACGCATTGTTCTCCCGCGGCCGCTTCGGCAACAGCGGCCCGTTTGACAATATTCGCTAGAATCGGGCCATCGTCGTTTCGCCAGGTGACCGACTCATGGCTGCATCTGCTGAATCCGCTGCGTCCGCTGCGTCCTCTTCACCCACCACCAAGCCCAGCGAA
Source organism: Paraburkholderia rhynchosiae (assembly GCF_002879865.1). GTDB lineage: Bacteria > Pseudomonadota > Gammaproteobacteria > Burkholderiales > Burkholderiaceae > Paraburkholderia > Paraburkholderia rhynchosiae. Next base: position 237,391 of record NZ_PNXY01000005.1, on the reverse strand, counting down.
GACCGCCGGCACATCGTCGCGGTGGTCGCCTTCGACCGCATCAGCCCATTCCACCTTTCCGTGCCGTGCGTGGTCTTCGGCGAACGCCGTAGCGGCGGCGGCGTGCCCGATTTCGACTTCCGCGTCTGCGCGGCCGAAACCGGCCCGCTCGCGACGACCGCGGGTTTCTCGATTGCCGTGACGCACGGACTCGAAGCGCTCGCCGACGCTCACACGATCATCGTGCCGAGCTGGCGGGATCCCGACGAGCCGCCGCCGGCCGCGCTGCTCGACGCCTTGCGCACGGCTCACGCGCGCGGCGCGCAACTCGTCGGCTTGTGTCTTGGCGCGTTCGTGCTGGCCGCCGCGGGCATTCTCGACGACCGCCCGGCCTCCACCCACTGGGCATGGGCAGACGACTTCGCGAGCCGCTATCCGCGCGTGCGGCTAGACCGCGATGTGCTTTATGTCGACGACGGCAACGTGCTGACGTCGGCGGGCACCGCGGCCGGGCTCGATTGCTGTCTGCATGTGCTGCGCAAGATGTGCGGCGCCCAGGTGGCGAACTTCGTCGCGCGCCGGCTCGTCGTATCGCCGCATCGGCAAGGCGGACAGGCGCAATACATTCAGCAGCCGGTGCCCCCGAACGTCCGCGAAGACCGGCTCTCCAGCCTTCTCGACTGGGTGCGCGGCAATCTGGACGCGCCTCACACGCTCGACAGCCTCGCTGGACGCACGCTGATGAGCCGCCGCACCTTCACGCGGCGCTTCAGGCTCGCCACGGGCACGACCGTCGGCGCATGGCTGCTCGCGCAGCGGCTCGCGCGCGCGCAGCAGTTGCTGGAAAGCACGGACGAGTCGGTGGAAGCTATTGCGGGCATTGCCGGGTTCGGCTCGGCAGCGTCGCTGCGTCAGCATTTCGCGGACGCGTTTCGCACGTCGCCGTCGGCATGGCGCAGGGACTTTCGCGGCGCGTAGTGTGGGATGGCGGCGAGGTGTATGCGGTGTGCAAACCATCCGCAAAGCAACGCCCTTTCGTAGTCAGTCACCGCGATTTCGTAGTCGCGCCGGCGCGACAGTCATCACGCGCGCCAGGTTTCGCGCGCGCCTGGATTCACAGCACTGGATTGCCGGACGCGCCGTCAATGCTCGCTGATCCAGCGCGCCACATACAGTAGAAGGGCGACCAGGAAGATCATCACCGCCCACGCCCAGTTCGGCACGGCATGCGGACTCGGCTCGGGATGCGAAACACCAGGCGACACGCCGTGCGACGCGCTCGCCGCGCGGCCCGTCAGCGCATTGCCGTGTTCCGCGCGGGTGCGCCGCGCGATGCCGCCAAGCGTGATCGGCCGCAGAAACACATGCTGGCGCCGCGCCGCCGACCCGCGCGCGCGGTTCGGGCCCTGCCCGTGCTTCGCGCGCACGACCGCGCTGAATTCGGCGAAGAAATCGTCGGCGAGATGATGAAGCGCGTTTTCGAGTTGACGCGTCGGCAGTTCAGCGAGCGGCCCCGAGGACGTCGCCCAGATCGTGTAGTCGATCCGCGTGCCGCGCTCCCTGCCGTCGAGCGCGCCGTCTTCCGCGCGCAGGCGCACCTCGATCTGTCCGCGCAGCGAGCCGATGCCTTCGGCGCGCGCCTTGAAGTTGATGGTGCGGCGCTCGGCATCGGCCGGCCCTGAATCCTGGCCCGCGACGTGGGCACGCGCTTCATATCGCGCACGCAACGGCCCGAGCGGGACCGTCATGGTCAGCGCATATTCACCGTGGGAGAGGCGCGTGAACGACTCGCAGTTATCGAGGCTAGCGCGCAGCAGCGCGAGGTCTTGCAACGCGTCCCAGACATCGGACGGCGCAAGTGGAATCCGTAACGCGTCGTTCAGTTCCATCTCAGCCTCCCGATGAACACGCGACAGCGAATCAGGAGGTCTGATCGATGCGGTCGACGCGCGATGAGTAAAAAGCCAGATACCCTTTGATCCGGGCTGCCTGTTCGAAGGGCGACTCGTAGCTCCATACCGCGTTTTCGATCAGACCGTCTTCGGTATGCAGATGAAAGTAGGACGCGTCGCCCTTGAATGGACAGTGCGAGGTATGCGTGGACCGTTCGAGCCGCGCCATGTTCACGTCCTCGCGGGGGAAATAGAAAACATCGGGCAAACCGGTTTCGGCGAGGGTCAACGCCGCGTGCGTGTCGGCCATGGTCACGCCGCCGTGTATCACCCGCACCCGGTGATGATTGCCCGTGATGGCGATGGCGTGCCCGCCGGAGGATTTGCTCGGGCTTCCGTGAGGTGTCAAGGCATCGCTCATGTCTCGGCTCCGTGAAAGTGTGCGGTCGTGCAAACAGTAAAGCCACGGGACACGCCCGTGGCTTCATTATCGGTCAAAGTCCCGCCGATTGCGCGGCCTCCGTGCTGCTGGCCGGGCAAGCCTCGGGCTCACTGCGTGTTCCAGTAGAACGCGGCCTTGGCGGTGCCCTTGGCCGGCACGGTCAGCGCCTTCGACTGGTCGCGATCCTTGTACGCCGCATGCACGGTGTAGCGGCCCGGACGCAGTTTCACGAGCATGTACGGCCCGCGCGACGTGGTGCTCAGCACCTCGCCGTTGTGCGCATCGACGATACGCACGCGGACATCGGCGAGATAGTCGGACCCCGGGCCCGTAAAGCGCAGCGACAGCGGCCACTCGCTTTGCGCCTGCTGTAGCGCCTTCGATTCGTCGAGACCGACGCCGCCGGAGACGAACGAGACGTCGCCCTGCTGCTGGATTTGCGGCAGACCACCACCGTTGGCGTTGCCTGCGCTGCTCTGGTCGGTGGTGGTGCCACCGGTTACTTCGCTCGCCTGCTGCGCGTACGCGCCGCTCACCAGAGCGACGGTGAGCGCCACGCTGGCCGCGGCGGCTACGATCTTTCGCTGAGTGTGCTGGTTTTTCATCGGTTCGCTCCTTCTTGACGTCCTTCGCCCTGTGCATAGGTGGGACCGGGTTCTGGATGCATGCAACCGCCGTGCCACGCGAGCGCTCTCGCAGTGCGGAAACCGCTGTTTCGCACGCCGCATGCCGCGAAGCGCGCTGCCTGGCGACGTCTGCGATGAAGAAAAAAAGCCGGTCTGTTTGCAGTAAGTGCAAACGACCGGCAAGCGTTACTTCGTTACTTCACTTCGTACGTTAAGTTCAGACGTCGATCAACCGAGGTCGACCGGCACGAAAATCTGCGCGTTGTCGCGCTGGATCAGCAACGCGATGCTGTTGCCCGCGCCCGCGATCATCTGCTTCAACTGATCGACGCTCCCCACCGGCCGGCCGTTGACTGCAAGAATCACGTCGCCCGGCTGGATGCCCGCGCTTTCCGCCGCGCCGCCCGACTGCTGCACCAGCAAACCGTGCGAGATCGAAGCGCTGTTTTTCTCTTCCGGCGTCAGTGGACGCACTGCCACGCCGAGACGGCCTTGCAACTGCGCCGGCTGATCGGCCTTGTCCGACGCAAGCTTGGTATCCGACAACGAGCCGATCGTCACCTTCAGGTCCTTCGTGCTCTTGTCGCGCCAGACCTGCACCGTGGCCGTGCTGCCCGGCGCGAGCCCCGCGACCTGCGAAGGCAGCGCCGACGAATCGCCCACCGGCTCGCCGTTCACCGACAGGATCACGTCGCCAGGCTGCAAGCCGGCCTTGGCCGCAGGACCGTCGGGATCGACAGAACTGACGAGCGCGCCTTGCGGCTTCTGCATACCGAACGAATTGGCCAGCGTCTGGTTCATGCCCTGCACCGCGACGCCCAGGCGTCCGCGGCTCACGTGCCCGGTCTTGACGATCTCGTCCTTGACCTTGATAGCTTCATTGATCGGGATTGCGAACGAAAGCCCCTGGAAGCCGCCGGTCTGCGAGTAGATCATCGAATTGATGCCGATCACCTCGCCTTGCAGATTGAACAGCGGTCCGCCGGAATTGCCGGGATTCACCGGCACGTCGGTCTGAATGAATGGCGTGTAGTTCTCGTTGGGCAGCGAGCGCGACTTCGCGCTGATGATGCCCGAGGTCACCGTATTGTCGAAACCGTAGGGCGAGCCGATCGCGACGACCCATTGGCCGACCTTGCTCTGGCGCGGATCGCCGATCTTCACCGTCGGCAGACTGCTCGCGTCGATCTTCAGCACTGCGACGTCGGACTGCTTGTCGGTGCCGATCACCTTCGCCTTGAATTCGCGCTTGTCCGTGAGCTTCACGGTGACGACGTTCGCGCCGTCCACCACATGCGCGTTGGTCAGGATATAGCCGTCGCTGCTGACGATAAAGCCCGAACCGAGACTCGCGCTCGGCTGATCGGGCGCATCGCCGCCGTCGCCGCCTTGCACGCCCGGCATGCCGCCGAAGAAGTGCTTATAGAACTGGTAGAACGGATCGCTCGGATCGATCGGCAACTGATTGCCGCCGCCGTTGCCCATGCCACCGTTGCCGCGCAGCGCCGCCCGCTTGACCACGTGCTTCGCGCTGATGTTGACGACGGCCGGCCCATACGTTTCGACGAGACCGGAGAAATCGGGAATGCCGGTTTTCGCGGCGGCTTCCGCGGGCATCATCGCAGCTTGCGCCGGTGAGATGACCTGCGGCGCGGGCACGTCGCGATGGCCCGCCACATAGCCGGCGGAAAGCGCCACGGCGACAGCCGCTGCAACGGCGCTACGAGACAAGGTTTTCGCGTTCATCGTGGACTCCTGACTGGAGAAGGAAACTTGGATGTCAGGAAGCGTACGGGGCATCGCTTAAAAGAGTCTTAAGCAGCGCCAGATCGCGTTTTATGCCTTGTTTGAGGCACTTTTGCTCGTCAAGCGAATTGAAAGCTTCGGGCTCAGAAACGCACGGTGACTTGCAAGCCGCCCGCCGACGATTCGTCGAGCGACACGGCCGCGTGATGTTGCGTGGCGATGCGGCGCACGATCGCCAAGCCGAGTCCGCTGCCGGCGACGTCGGTGCGCACGCGGTTTTCGCCGGCACCGGCGCGGTAGAAGCGATCGAACACGCGCTCGCGTTCCGCCGGTTCGATGCCCGGGCCGCTGTCGGCGATGCGCACCACCGGATGCCCTTCTTCAACGTGCAGGCTCACATCGACGCGCCCGCCTCGCGGCGTGTACTTGGTCGCGTTATCGACAAGATTGTTGAACATCACACGCAGCGACTCGGCATCGCCGATCACGGTGGCCGCCTCGCTCGCCTCGATGCCGAGATCGACGCCACGATTCTGCGCAAGCGGCGCATAGGCCAGCACGCAGCCTTGGAGCAGCGCACGCAAGTCGATGGCATCGGTCGCCGCGAGGCCGTCCGGTTCCGAACGCGCGAGCGCGAGCAGTTGCTCGGCGAGCCGCGTCGCGCGCGTCACGCCCGCTTGCAGATCAGCGAGCGCTTCGCTGCGCGCCGCGTCGTCTTTCGCGCGCGCCACCAGTTGCGATTGAATCTGCACCGCGGCAAGCGGCGTGCGCAGCTCGTGCGCGGCATCGGCGACGAACGCCTTCTGGATGTCGAGCGCGGTGGCGAGCCGCTGAAGCAGGCCGTTCAGCGCACGCACGAGCGGCTGCACTTCGAGCGGCAGGCGCTGATCGGGCAACGGATCGAGTGCTTCCGGATGACGCGTGTCGAGCGCGCTCGTCACGCGCCGCAAGGGCTGCAATCCGCGTCCGATGATCACCCACACCGCGAGCCCGAGCACCGGCAGCAGCACGATCAATGGCCACAACGTGCGCAAGGCGACGTCGGCGGCAAGGCGGTTGCGCACCGAAAGCGGCTGCGCCAACTGCACCACGTTATCGCCGACGATGGCGCCGTACACGCGCCAGTCGCCGCGATCCGTGTGTTCTGTCGAAAACCCGAGTTCGGCACGCGGCGCGAGCGGCGCGCGCGGACGCGAGTAATACATCAGCACGCCGTTGCGATTCCAGATTTGCAGCACGATGCCTTCGTCGCCGGTATCGCGCGAGCCGAGCACCTGCGAGAACGGTTCGGACGGCAGCGCCGCCGCGATCTGCTCCAACTGGTAATCGAACAGTTCATTGGCTTCGGCAAGCGCCTGGCGGTAAATCAGCCAGCCCGCTATGCCGACGCCGAGCAGCACGAGCGCCAGCAGCCACACCAGCAATTGACGGCGAATCGATCGCATCGGCTCAGGCTTCCTTCGCGATCATGTAGCCGAGGCCGCGCACGTTGCGGATCAGTTCCGCGCCGAGCTTCTTGCGCAGCGCGTGGATATAGACCTCGACGGTATTGCTGCCGATTTCCTCGCCCCAGCCGTACATTTTTTCTTCGAGCTGGCTCTTGGAGAGCACCGCGCCTGGCCGCGCGAGCAGCGCTTCGAGCAACGCAAACTCGCGCGCCGACAATGCGACCGGCGCGCCGTCGAGCGTGACCTGATGCGAAGCGGGATCGAGCGTGAGGTTGCCGTGGCGGATCGTCGAATCGCTGCGGCCCGATTGACGACGGATCAGCGCCCGCATGCGCGCGCCTAGTTCGTCGAGATCGAATGGCTTGACGAGGTAGTCGTCGGCGCCGGCGTCGAGGCCTTTGACGCGGTCGGCGACCGCGTCGCGCGCCGTGACGATCAGCACGGGTAATGCATGGCCGCGCGCGCGCAGCGTGCGCAACACGTCGAGGCCGTCGCGTTTCGGCAGGCCGAGGTCGAGCAGCACCAGATCGTAAGGCTGGCTGCCCGCCGCGCTGAGCGCCGCTTCGCCGTCTTCCACCCAGTCGACCGCGAAGCCTTCGCCGCGCAGCGCCTTGCGCACGCCTTCGGCGATCATCCGGTCGTCTTCGACTAGCAAGATGCGCATGGTTTCACTTTCCTCAACATTCGATGATGCCGCATTCTAGCGTCCGCTTCGGTATGCGCGCCGGTGTGACGCTTTTTCCACCGCAGTCTGACGGCATGTCACTACAATGGGCGCTTTGCGTCGCGCGGCGGCCTGGCTGCGGCGTGGCGCGCGATATATGCGCGACGCGTCGATTCCGCTGCGCGCTCGCACAACATTCAGATGCTGCAAGGGAAAGAGCAAACGACGCAGCCGTTGAGCGAACGCCTTCGCGCGATGCATCGCCCTCTTTGAATTGCCGCGTGCCCCACGCCCTGACATTTTGCTTTTTCGCCCGTCCATGACGCACGCTTTCCTGTCTTCCGTCGCACGCCCATTTCGTCATGCGGCGCTGCGTTCACGTATCACTGCCGCTGTCACCGCATCTACTGCATGTTCGTTGCCGCAGCGCCTCGCGCCGCGCGCGAGCGCCTGGCTGCTGGTGTGCGCCGCGCTCGCCGGCGGGGCATCGCTGCCGCATGGCGCACAGGCCCGCGTCAAAGCCGCGCATCCGAGCGTCAACGTCAGCACTGTGCTGCCGCAATCGGTCATGGCCGGCTTGCAGCGCGCCCATGTGCCTTTGTCGTCGGTCAGCGTGGTCGTCGAAAAAGTCGGCGACCGCACGCCGATCGTCGCGCTGAACGCTGGCAAACCGATGATGCCCGCGTCGACGATGAAGCTCGTCACCACTTATTCCGCCCTGTCGATTCTCGGCCCCGATTATCGCTGGCGCACGAACGCCTACGCCGACGGCACGCTCGACGCCAACGGCGTGTTGCACGGCAATCTGTACATTCAAGGCACGGGCGACCCCAAGCTCGTGCCCGAAGAACTGATCGACCTCGTGCAGCAGATCCACAAGGCGGGGATTCACGGCATAGACGGCGCACTCGTGCTCGACAAGCGCTACTTCGATCCGTCGACGCGCGACCTGCCGCCCTTCGACGACGATGCCACCGCGCCATACAACGTCGGACCCGACCCGCTGCTGTACGCGTTCAAGTCGCTGTCGTTCACGCTCACGCCTTCATCGGATGGCACCGTCACGATCGACGTATTGCCTGCCCTCGCGCAGTTGCAGATCGACAATCAGATGCGCGCCGTCAACGGTCCCTGCCGCGGCGATGCCGCCGCCGTATCGCCCACCGTCACGCCGGCGCCGAACGGCACGGTCGTCGCGTCGTTCGCCGGCGATTACTCCGTGCGCTGCGGCCCGCGCACGATCAACGTGGCGGTGCTCGATCATTCGGCGTTTTTCGCAGGCGGCTTCCTGGCGTTGTGGCAGCAAACCAGCGGCACATTCAGCGGCGCGACGCGCGAAGGCGCGGTGCCGGTCGGCGCGAAACTGGTGGCCACGCATCAGGGGCCGATGCTGTCCGACATCGTTCGCGACATCAACAAGTTCAGCAACAACACCATGGCACGCAACCTGTACCTGTCGATCGGCGCAGCCGAAGAAAAGCCGCCCGCGACGACCGCCAAATCGGCGCGCTCGATCGAGGCTTTTCTGCGGCGCGACAGCATCGACATGCAATACCTGACGCTCGACAACGGCTCGGGCCTGTCACGCGACGAGCACATCACCGCGCTATCGCTCGCCGATCTGCTGCAGCGGGCGAACGCGAGCCCGGTCGCGCAGGTGTTCGTGCAGTCGCTGCCCATCGCCGGTGTCGACGGCACGATGCGCAACCGCCTGACCAATCAGGGCGCGGGCGGCAACGCGCACATCAAGACCGGCACGTTGCGCGACGTGCGGGCCATCGCGGGCTATGTGGCATCGGCGGACGGCGACAGCTATATCGTGGTCAGCTTCATCAACGATCCGCATTCCGAAGCCGCGCGCGCCGCGCACGACGCGTTGCTCGAGTGGGTGTATCAAGGACCGGCCCAGGGCTTTACCCCTGTTTCCGCGTCGGCGGCAACACGCGCCGCTGAATCCACGAGCGCGGCGCCACGCGGCAAGTCCAGGAGAAACCCGCATAAGCGCGGCGCCCATTGAGGATTCCTTCTAGCGAAGCCCGCGCGCCGCATAGCTCCAAGCGTGTACGCTGTCGGGCAGTGTTCGAGCCGCGCGGCGCGCGCGAACCATAACGACGATGCAAGACAAAACACGACAAAACACCGCGGCATGCAGCGCGGCGGCAAGGGACCACGGAGGAAGACACCATGCAATTCGATGCCGAATTGCTGCTGCTCGCCATGGCGCCAGTCTTTCTCGCATGTATCGGCTGGGAGGCGTGGCACCTGCGGCGAACACGCCCTGGCGCACGGCTGTATAGCTGGCGCGACACGCTGTGCAATGCAGCGCTTGCGCTCATGCAGCAAGCCGCCGACAAGCTCGCATGGCTCGCCATCATCCCCGTCTATGCGTTTTTCTACGATCGCTACCGCGTCCATACGTGGCAAGCGGGTTGGGCTTCCTTTGCGCTGCTGTTTGTCGCGCAGGATCTGCTCTATTACGTGTTTCACCGTTGCAGCCATCGCGTGCGCTGGCTGTGGGCTGCGCACGTCGTGCATCACTCTTCGGAGCGCATGAATTTTTCCACCGCATTCCGTCAGAGCCTGATGTATCCCGTCGCGGGCATGTGGCTCTTCTGGATTCCGCTTGCCGTGCTCGGCTTTCCGCCGAAGCAGATCGTCACCATCGTGCTGATCAATCTGGGCTTTCAGTTTTTCGTGCACACGCAGGCAATCGGTAAATTCGGCGGCAAGCTCGGCTGGCTCGAGTACGTGTTCAACACGCCGTCGATTCATCGTGTGCATCACGCGCGCAACGACCGCTATATCGACCGCAACTATGCCGGCGTGCTCGTGATATGGGATCGCCTGTTCGGCAGCTATGTCGACGAAGATCCGCTCGAGTCGCCCGTCTACGGCATCGTCGAGCCGCTTGATACATACAACCCGCTGAAGGCGACGTTTCACGAATGGGCGTCGATGGCGCGCGACTTCGCGAGCGTGCGCGGTTCGCACAACAAGCTGCGCGCACTGTTCGCTCCGCCCGCGTGGGCCGCCGACTATCATGCGCGCCGCGTCGCCGCCTCGAGGGACGTGCACGCGCCAAACCAAATAAACGACAACAACGAGATGGCCGCGTTTTCAGCACGACGCAGGCCGTAGAAGATTCTGTAAGCTGTCGTCACGCCGCCGACGCGGCGGACGCGGCCTGCAATACATGGCGCAAGGGCCAAACATACGAGGAGATGTAGCCAACATGAATCACACAGCATCGAGGAAACAACATTGGTTGCGCGTCACGCAGACCGCCATCGCCGGCACTGCGTTTGCGCTGCTCGCGGCTTGCGGCGGTGGCGGCGACGACAACAACAACGCCAGCAGCACGCCCGCGGGCGGCGTCAAATTGCAAGTCGTGTCGTTCGGCGACAGCCTGTCGGATGTCGGCACGTATGCTCCGGTGATTCAGGCGAGCTTCGGCGGCGGCCGCTTCACGACCAATCCGGGTGAAGTGTGGACGCAAAAAGTGGCCGAGTATTACGGCGACACGTTGAAGGCGGCATACCTCGGTGGCTTCGGCCAGCCGCTGGTCGCGGCAGGCGGCTACGGTTATGCGCAGGGTGGCTCGGACGTCGTGAACGCTCAAGGCAAAGGCTGGGCGCCGAACAACATGGCGGCCACGACGGTGCCGATCGTGACTCAGGTCGCGAACTACCTGGGTGCCCATACGAGCTTCAACTCGAATCAGCTCGTGCTCGTGAACGGCGGCGCCAACGACATCTTCCAGTTCGCGGAAAACACCGGGAACCTGACAGCGCTCGGCACCGCGCTGCAGACGCAATACCCGTTGCTGGTGCAGGCGGGCAAGCTGCCGAACACGCAGGCAGGCCAGGTCGCGTTCATCGTCGGCTACCTGCAACAGCTGCCTAACCCCCAGGTCGCTCAGGCCGCCGCCCAGCTCGCCGCGCAAGTAAAGACCATTGTCAACGCGGGTGCGACTCACGTGGTGGTGTCGACGGTGCCGGACATCGGCAATACGCCGCTCGGCGTCGCAGCCAACGTGAAGACGCCCGGCTCGGCCGCCCTGCTGACGGGAATCGCCGCGGCGTATAACTATCTCTTCGTTCAGAACCTCACGGCCCTGGGCCTCGTGGGTACGGGCAAGGTGATCGTGGTCGATGCGTTCGCGTGGCAGGATCAGCAGTTGCCGAACTACAAGGCGCTCGGCTTCACGGTGTCCAACACCGACACAGCCTGCAACCTGACCGCGATGCAGACGAACGCAACGGCTTACGCCAAGGCCAACCCGGGCGCGACCAACGGGCTGACCCCAGAGCAGTACGGCAGCCAGTTCGGCTCTTCGTTGTTCTGCTCACCGCAGACCTACACGGTGGCTGGCGCCGACCAGACTTACATGTTCGCGGACACGGTCCACCCCAGCGCGCACATGCACGCGTTGTTCGCACAGTACGTTCAGCAGCAGATCGCGGCCACCGGGCTCGGTAAATAAGCGGAGTTCGGCCGCGCGGCGCGATGGTTTCATGGCGAAGGAAGGACTGAAAAACGCCTGGCTTATCGATTCTGTCGATTGCAGCCAGGCGTTTTTCTATTGGACGCTTTGTCAGGCGTTTATCAGGCGTTTATCAGGCGCTTTGGGGGAACACGCGAGGAGCAAAAGCTCAGGCGTGGCTTTGCGCTTCGAACGCAGCCGCCGCACGTCCCAGGCGGTCATTGACCGCGATCCATTCGATCGTGTCCGGCAGCTTCTCGATCAGAATGCGCGTGACGTTGGCGCGATCGAGCGCTCTCAACAAGCCGTATAGCTCGCGCGCATAGACGTGCGGGTCTTCCGGCGCGGCGATGAAATGCACGCCATCGGCGTCGGCCCAATGCCCCGCACGCGAAGCACGCGCCACCAACGCGACGCGCTCGCCCGGCTCGCGCGCGGCGAGCAACGGTTCCAGCGCATTGAAAGGCAGCAAAGCCAACGGCGTGCGCGGCGCGTAATGCGCCTTCAACGTGCCCGAAGCGCGCGGCGCGGTTGCGTCGGAACCGTCGGGCAAGCGCGGTGCCTCGCCGAGCACATCGGCGATATCTTGCGGCGTTACGCGGCCTGGTCTGAGCAACGCGGGAAAGCCGCGCGACAAATCGACAATGGTCGATTCGATGCCGACGTCGGACGCACCGCCGTCGAGCACATGAATCGCGCTGCCGAACTCGTCGCGCACATGCTGCGCGGTGGTCGGGCTCACGTGCCCGAAGCGATTCGCCGACGGCGCCGCGACACCGCCATGCCCGTCGCGCAACGCACTGAACGCCTCGAGTAGAGCCTGCGCCACCGGATGCGACGGGCAGCGCAGCCCGACAGAATCCTGCCCGCCGCTCACCGCCGAGGGTATCCGCGCAGCGCGCTTCAGAATCAACGTCAGCGGACCCGGCCAGAACGCATCGATCAGCCGTTGCGCCTCCGCCGGCAAGTGCTCGACCCAGTAGTTCGGATCGCCCTGCGGCGCCAGATGGACGATCACCGGATGATTCGCCGGCCGGCCCTTCGCCGCGTAAATGCGCGCGACGGCCTCCGGGTTTTCCGCGTCGCCGCCGAGGCCGTACACGGTCTCGGTGGGAAATGCGACGAGACCGCCGGCGTCGAGCAGCGCCGCAGCGTGCTCGATCTGGGCGGCGCTCACGGGCAACACGCTGCCGGCGGGCGCATCGGGTCGGTCGGGTCTCTGTTGGTCGGACATGGCGCGCGCGTCAGCTCGTGGCGATATGCAGCAGCCGCGCGCAATCGCGCGCCGCCGTGCGGGCTTCTTCGAGCGTGGCGGCCGTGAAGTTCACGTGGCCCATCTTGCGGCCACAACGTGCTTCTTCCTTGCCATACAAATGCAGACGCGCCGCCGGCATTGCCGCGACCTCGTGCCATGGCGGCGTGACCGACGCGCCCTTTGGGCCGCCCGGGAACCACACGTCGCCGAGAATATTCAGCATGACCGCCGGCGAATGCTGGCGCGTGTCGCCGAGCGGCATGCCCGTCATTGCGCGCACCTGCTGTTCGAACTGGCTGGTCGCGCAGGCGTCGACGGTGTAATGCCCGGAGTTGTGCGGACGCGGCGCCATTTCATTGGCCACCAGTGAGCCGTCCTCCAGAATGAAGAATTCGACGCACAGCACGCCCACATAGCCGAGCTTGTCGGCAATTTGCAGCGCGGCCTGCTGCGCCTGCTGGACGCGCGTCGGGCTCGCGTCCGGCGCCGGCACGATGGTGTGCGACAGCACGCCGTCGCGATGCGTGTTCTGCGCGAGCGGATACACGACCGACGCGCCGCTCGCCGCGCGTGCAATCAGCGCGGAGACTTCGAACTTGAGCGGCAAACGCTTTTCCAGCACGCACGGCACACCGGCGAGCGACGCGTGCGCCTCGCGCACTTCCTCGGCGTTGCGCACGCGAATCTGGCCTTTTCCGTCGTAGCCCATGCGGGCCGTTTTGAGAATGCCGGGCAGCACGGCTTCGAGCTTCGCATCGTCGAGCGCGGCGAGCGCGTCCGACGATTCGATCACCACATGCGGCGCGACCGTTACGCCCGACGACGCGATAAAGCGCTTCTCGGCGATGCGATCCTGGGCCACCGCGACACAGCGGCCGGCGGGGCTCACGAAGGTGGTCTTCGCGAGAAAGTCGAGGCTCGCGGCCGGCACGTTCTCGAATTCGGTCGACACGGCCGCGCACAGGCGCGCGAGTTCGGTGAGCGAAGCTTCATCGTCGTACGTCGCGCGCAGGTGGCGGTCGGCGACCGAGCCCGCCGGACTGTTTTCGTCCGGATCGAGCACGGCGACGCGGTAGCCCATTGCCTGCGCGGCAAAGCAGAACATGCGGCCGAGCTGGCCGCCACCGACCATGCCAAGCCATGAGCCGGGCAGAATCGGTGAAACCGGTGTGTTGTCTGGGTTCATCTTAGTGGTCGGTCGCGGCCGGGCGTGCATGCAGTCCTGCAACTCCTGCAATGGCAAGCGCCCGTCCGGTAGGTCAGACAGGGAACGTCCTGGTATCAATCGGGCCGTTACTGTGCCCGCTTTCAGCCGTGGATCAGGCCGTAAATCGGCCGTAAATCGGGCCGAGAATCGGCCCATTAAACAGCCCGCGCGCTTACAGCGCCGGCAGCACCATCGCGTGGGCCGCCTGGTTCTGGCGCACGCGGAACGCCGCGAGCTTTTCTGCATATTCAGCGCTCGTGCCGCTCAGAATCGACACCGCGAACAGCGCCGCATTGGCCGCGCCCGCTTCGCCGATCGCAAAGGTCGCGACGGGCACGCCCTTGGGCATCTGCACAATCGAATGCAACGAGTCGACGCCCTTCAGATACTTGCTCGCCACCGGCACGCCGAGCACCGGCACCGTGGTCTTGGCCGCCAGCATGCCCGGCAGATGCGCCGCGCCGCCCGCGCCCGCGATGATCGCGCGGATACCGCGTTCACGCGCGCTTTCAGCATAGGCGAACATTTCGTCCGGCATGCGGTGCGCGGATACGACCTTCGCTTCGTACGGCACGCCGAATTCCTGCAGAATCGCCACGGCGTTCTTCATCACTTCCCAGTCGGAACTGGAGCCCATCAGCACGCCGATAACCGGCGCGCCATGCGTGTGGGCGGTCTGTGCTTCACTCATCTTGCGGCTTCCTTTTCTCGAACGGCGCGAATCTGATCAGGCGAGTTTGTGCCCGGTCAGACGTTCGAGCGCTTCCTGATACTTCTCGCCTGTCTTCTGGACCACGTCGTCCGGCAGCTTCGGCGCGGGCGGCTCTTTCGCCCAGTCCTGCGTTTCAAGCCAGTCGCGCACGAACTGCTTGTCGAACGACGGCGGATTGGTGCCAACCTGATACTGGTCGGCCGGCCAGAAGCGCGACGAATCGGCGGTGAGCGCCTCGTCCATCAGATACAGGTTGCCGTGGTTGTCCAGCCCGAATTCGAACTTCGTGTCGGCGATGATGATGCCGCGCGTGGCCGCGTAATCCGCAGCTTCCTTGTACAGCCTGACCGAGATGTCGCGGATCGTGGCCGACAGTTCGGTGCCGATGCGGCGTTCCATCTCGTCGTAGGTGATGTTTTCGTCGTGGTGGCCCATTTCGGCCTTGGCTGCCGGCGTAAAGATCGGCTCGGGCAGCTTCTGAGCGTTTTGCAGACCGGGCGGCAATTCCACGCCGCACACGGAACCGGTGGCCTGATAGTCTTTCCAACCGCTACCGGCCAGATAGCCGCGCACCACGGCTTCCACGAGAATCGGCTCAAGGCGCTTTACGACCACCGCGCGGCCCTTGACCTGCTCGACTTCCTCCGCCGCCACCACGGATTCAGGGGCCACGCCGGTCAGGTGATTGGGCACCACGTGCTTGAGCTTCTCGAACCAGAAGTTCGCCATTTCATTGAGCACGCGTCCCTTGTTCGGAATCGGCTCGCCCATGATGACGTCGAACGCCGACAGACGGTCGGTCGTGACGATCAGCAACTGGTCGTTGCCCACCGCATAGTTGTCGCGGACTTTACCGCGGCCGAGCAGCGGAAGCGAGCGGAGCGTGGATTCGTAAAGGGTAGACATCGTCGTAGTTCGCTAAAAATGAGGCAAAGAAAGTGTGACCGGAACAAAAGGGAAACGCCGTTCCCCGGATGATGCGGGAACGGCGATCTAACGACAACCTGGTCAAACGGCCAGGCGCTGACTCAAACGCTGACGCAAATGCCGCTTAGCGGACGACCTGCGCGAGTTCGCCCGACTTGTACTTCTCCGCGATTTTATCAAGCGAAACCGGCTTGATCTTGCCGGCCTGGCCTTCGCAGCCGAATTGCGTATAGCGCTCGATACAGATATTCATCGCGGCTTCACGCGCTGGCTTGAGATAATCGCGCGGATCGAACTTGCCCGGATTCCTCGCCATGTAGCGGCGGATCGCGCCGGTGATGGCGAGGCGCAGGTCCGTGTCGATATTGACCTTGCGCACGCCGTGCTTGATGCCTTCCTGGATTTCCTCGACCGGCACGCCGTAGGTTTCCTTCATGTCGCCGCCGAATTCGCGGATTTCCGCGAGCAGTTCCTGCGGCACCGACGAGGAACCGTGCATCACCAGGTGCGTGTTCGGAATGCGCTGGTGAATTTCCTTGATGCGTTGGATCGACAGAATGTCGCCCGTCGGCTTCTTGCTGAACTTATACGCGCCGTGCGACGTGCCGATTGCGATTGCCAACGCGTCGCATTGCGTCAGCTTGACGAAGTCGGCGGCCTGCTCCGGATCGGTCAGCAGTTGCTCGCGTGTCATCGTGCCTTCTGCGCCGTGGCCGTCTTCCTTGTCGCCCTTCATGGTTTCCAGCGAGCCCAGCACGCCCAGTTCCGCTTCGACCGTCACGCCGATCGAGTGCGCGGCTTCCACGACCTTGCGCGACACGTCGACGTTGTATTCGTACGAAGCGACCGTTTTGCCGTCGGCTTCGAGCGAGCCGTCCATCATCACGCTGGTGAAGCCGCTGCGGATCGCCGCCATGCAGACCGCCGGCGACTGGCCGTGATCCTGGTGCATCACGACCGGAATGTGCGGATACGACTCGACCGCTGCTTCGATCAAGTGGCGCAGGAACGCTTCGCCCGCGTACTTACGCGCGCCGGCGGAAGCCTGCATGATGACCGGTGCGTTGACCTTGTCGGCCGCCGCCATGATCGCCTGCACCTGCTCCAGGTTGTTCACGTTGAATGCCGGAAGGCCGTAGCCGTTTTCAGCGGCATGGTCCAGCAGTTGACGCATTGATACGAGAGGCATGCTGTAACTCCTTAGA
This sequence comes from Paraburkholderia rhynchosiae, assembly GCF_002879865.1. GTDB lineage: Bacteria > Pseudomonadota > Gammaproteobacteria > Burkholderiales > Burkholderiaceae > Paraburkholderia > Paraburkholderia rhynchosiae. The sequence continues at coordinate 220,805 of NZ_PNXY01000005.1, read as the reverse complement.
TTGAAACGAATTCCTGTGCCGCCGGCATCTTTTGTGCGATTTTATCGCGAAGCAAACCGCATGCCCTTTCGCACCATCGCTCGAGCGCGGGGCGTTGCTTCACGCCTCGCGCGCGTTTTTGAGCCGGTGCGCCGCCTCTCGCGGGGCATGACAGCCTGCTTCGCTCATCAAGCCTGTGCCAGTCGAGCAGTCTCTACGGATCAGTACGGCTCGCCGACCCGTACGATCTTCAGCGTATTCGTGCCGCCGGCCTGACCCATCGGCTCGCCGACGGTCAGCACGACCATGTCGCCGCGCGACGCGTAGCCCTTGCTGACCACCGTCTCCAACGCCTGTTGCAACGCCGTGTCGCGGTCGGTGTTGGTGTCCAGATGCAGCGAGGTCACGTTGCGGTACAGCGCCATGGCCCGCTCGCTGCCGACGCGCGGCGTGAGCGCGAAGATCGGCACGTGCGTCCAGTGACGCGACATCCACAGCGCGGTCGAACCGGATTCGGTCAACGCCACGATCGCCTTTGCGCCCAGGTGATAGGCCGTGAAGAGCGCGCCCATCGCAATCGACTGGTCGATGCGCGTGAACGTGCGATCGAGGAAGTCCCGATCCAGCTCGGACTGTTCCGACTTCTCGGCTTCGACGCAGATCGCGGCCATCGTCTCGATCGTCTGCACCGGGTATTTGCCCGCCGCCGATTCCGCCGACAGCATTACCGCGTCCGTGCCGTCGAGCACCGCGTTGGCGACGTCCGACACTTCGGCGCGGGTCGGCACGGGCGCGTAGATCATCGACTCCATCATCTGGGTCGCGGTGATCACGAACTTGTTCGACTCGCGCGCCATACGGATCATCCGCTTTTGCAGCGCGGGCACTGCGGCATTCCCCACTTCCACGGCCAGATCGCCACGCGCGACCATGATGCCGTCCGAGGCGTCCAGAATGCCCTGCAGCGCCGGAATGGCTTCCGCGCGCTCGATCTTGGCGATCATCTTCGGCTTGATGCCATACGGCGCGCCGGCGATGTTCGCCAGTTGGCGGGCCATCTCCATGTCGGTTGCATTCTTCGGGAACGATACCGCGACAAAATCGACGCTGAGCGACATCGCCGTGCGGATGTCTTCCATGTCCTTGGCGGTCAGCGCGGGCGCCGACAGACCGCCGCCCTGGCGGTTGATGCCCTTGTTGTTCGACAGGTCGCCGCCGATCTTCACGATCGTGTGAATTTCGTTGCCGATCACGCGCTGAACGTTCAGCACGATCAGGCCGTCGTTGAGCAACAGCACGTCGCCTGGCTTCAGGTCGCGCGGCAGGTCTTTATAGTCGAGACCGGCGCGCTCCTGGTTGCCGAGCTCGCAGTCGGCGTCGAGGATGAACGGTTCGCCCGAAACCAGCGTGACCTTGCCGCTTTCGAATTTGCCGACCCGGATCTTCGGGCCTTGCAGGTCCGCCATGATGGCGACCTCGCGGCCTGCCTGGCGCGCCGCCTCGCGCACGAATTCGGCGCGCTGGCGGTGGTCGTCGGCGGTGCCGTGCGAGAAATTGAGCCGAACCACGTCGGCCCCTGCCTGAATCATTTGCAGCAGAATCTCCGGCGTGCTGGAAGCCGGTCCGATGGTAGCGACAATCTTGGTGGCGCGATGCATGAGTCTCCTCGTCTGGATAGGATCGCTGGAAAGAGCGCTGCGAGTCGGATGCGGAGGCTGCGCACCGAAAGATGCTGCCGTGGGTTGCGCGCCGGTTGAAACCAGCGTCGCTTTATGAGGTGAAGCGGTGTTCGAAGCCGGCACGCGAGGCGCCGACGGGGGCACGAGCGCGACTTCAGCGTCCGGGAGTTCTGACTGCGACCCGGCGGATTCGGCAGCTCGGGCGCTGGACGATTCCGCTGTGTCGCCGACAGTGGTCGACTCCACGGGCGTTAAAGGCGGCCCGGATTCTTCTGGTTGGTCGACAGCCTGTGAGACTTCGACGACAGCGGCAAGCGCAGTGGCAACCGTGGCGGCAAGCGCGGACTCAGGGGCCGCCGCTGCGGCGCCGGAGCGCGCTGTGCGCTCCCCTGCCGTTGCTGCCGCGGTGTCGCGCGGCTTGCCGCGCTGAACGTTCGCTCTTGCAGACTTCGCCGTTGGGGAGCGCGTCGCCACGTTAAGCCCGCGATTCCAGGACTTCGACCGCCGGCAGCTTCTTGCCTTCCAGGAACTCGAGGAAGGCGCCGCCGCCCGTCGAGATATAGCTGACCTTGTCGTGGATGCCGTACTTGGCGATCGCGGCAAGCGTATCGCCGCCGCCCGCAATCGAGAACGCCGGCGATCTCGCGATCGCGTCGGCCAGCGTTTTCGTGCCGTTGCCGAACTGGTCGAACTCGAACACCCCGACCGGGCCGTTCCACACGATCGTGCCGGCCTTTTCCAGTTGCGCGGCGAGCGCCTTCGCGGTTTCCGGTCCGATATCCAGGATCATGTCGTCGTCCTCGACATCGGCGACGGCCTTGATTTCGGCCTTGGCGGTCGGCGAAAACTCTTTCGCCGTGACCACGTCGGTCGGAATCGGCACCGATGCGCCGCGGGCTTTTGCGGCGTCGATGATGGCTTTCGCTTCGCTCAGCAGATCCGCTTCGGCCAGCGACTTGCCGATCTTGAGTCCCGCAGCCAGCATGAACGTATTGGCGATGCCGCCGCCGACGATCAGCTGATCGACCTTCTCGGCCAGCGACTTCAGAATGGTCAGCTTGGTCGACACCTTCGAGCCCGCGACGATCGCGACCAGCGGACGCTTCGGCGCGCCGAGCGCCTTGCCGAGCGCTTCGAGTTCGGCTGCGAGCAGCGGGCCGGCGCAAGCCACCGGCGCGTATCTGGCGATGCCGTGCGTGGTCGCTTCAGCGCGGTGAGCCGTGCCGAACGCGTCGTTCACATAGATGTCGCAGAGCTTCGCCATTTTCTGCGCGAGTTCGTCGGAATCTTTCTTCTCGCCCTTGTTGACGCGGCAGTTTTCCAGCAGCACGACCTGGCCCGGCGCGACGTTCACGCCGTTTTCCACCCAGTTCGCGACGAGCGGCACGTCGCGGCCGAGCAGTTCGGCGAAACGCTTTGCGACCGGCGCGAGCGAGTCTTCCGGCTTGAAGTCGCCTTCAGTCGGGCGGCCCAGGTGCGACGTGACCATCACGGCGGCGCCCGCGTCGAGCGCTGCCTTGACAGCCGGCACAGAGGCGCGGATGCGGGTGTCTTCGGTGATGTTGCCTTGATCGTCCTGCGGCACGTTCAGATCGGCGCGGATGAACACTCGTTTGCCGGACAGCTTGCCTTCGGCGATCAGATCGGAGAGACGCAATACCTTGTTCATGGGCGTTTGTGTGCGAGTTGATGGGAAGGCGGTGGCGGACGTCGCACAGGGCTTTGAGCGCGGTGAAATCCAGCGCGTCGGCACGGCGGCTCCACGAAGCCGGGGCCCCGGCGGCAAGGCCGCGGCGCGGGCGCCAGGCATCGACGCGGTCATCCCGGAAACCGGCATTTTAACTGATCCAACCTGCCTTCTGACCCGTGAGCGGGCGAATGCCCCGTATTTGACTGGCGCGCGGGGCATGCCGCAGCGCAGCATAGACGGAGCCCGAATTACATGAAGAGACGCAACAACGTAAATACGATCATTCCGACAACGATCGTGCCAAGCATGGTGCGGCGCCACAAAAACCACCCGAGGCCGGCAAGCGCCGCGTAGAACTCGTGGTTGGACGGCGCGAATGACAGACCTTCGGGCGTCGCCAGCACGTCGGGCAGCACCACGGCCGCCAGCGCCGCGGCGGGCGCGTAGCGCAGCATGCGCTGCACGCGCGCGGGCAACACCGTGCGCTCGCCGCCGATTAGAAACATCGCGCGTGTCACGGCGGTGACGAACGTCATGCCGAGAATGGCCAGCCAGATTTCCGTGGATGTCATCGCGAATCTCCCGCGCCGTTGCGGATGCGCCGCAAGTCGGCGCGCTCGACCATCAGATCGGCGGCGCTGCCCGCAATGATGGCGGCGATCACCGCAAGCGGCAGCGCGAGCCGGTACGGCAGATCGAATGCGAGCAGGGACACGATGCCCGCGATGCTGACCGCCACCAGTGTGGAACGCGTCGCGATGGCTGCGACCATGATGGGCAGCAGCGCGAGCGTGCCCGCCAGCGCGAGCCCCCAATTGTCGGGAATCAGACTGGCGAGCAGGATGCCCGCGACCGACGCCACCTGCCACGACAGCCAGCTGCTCACCGCCATGCCCCAGAAGTACGCCTCCTTGCCGGGCACATAGCCAGGCGGGAAGTTCTTCTTCAGGAACAGCAGATAAATCACGTCGCCGTTGAAGTAACCGAGCAGGATACGGCGCCACATCGACAGATAGGAAAAGTGCGGGGCGAGACCGACGCTGAAGATCACGAAACGCGTGTTGACCATGGCGGCCGTGAGCAGCACCGTCCAGACCGGCAGCTTGGCGGCGAGGAGCGGCAGCACCGCCAGTTGCGACGATCCGGCGTAGCACAGCAGCGACATGGCGAGCGCCTGCGGCAGCGTGAGCACCGACTTGCTCATTGCGATGCCGGTGACGAGGCCCCAAGAGCAGATCGCCATGAGCGTGGGCGAATAGTCGCGCGCGCCCTCACGGAAGGCGCGGCGATCGATATCTGACAGACGAGCGAGCATGAGGCGAAAAGCGCCGGCGCAGGAGGCCGCGATGAGGGAAATCGGCGCCAGGTCGTCAAGCATCCGCTGGCGCATCCGGACGTGAATTATGCGTGCGCCGAATTATAGCGCCCGAAGTGCGCCCAAATGCCCGTTCCATGTGCAAAAGACGCTAAAATGACGCTCTTCGCTGCACCCCACCGGAAACCGCCGGCACGCCCGGGTTTCCTGCCCCTCGGGGGCCTGACGCGAGGCGACGGGCCTGGGGCTCACACAAACACGCACCTGCTGGAGAATCGTATGTCAATGGCCGACCGCGACGGCAAGATCTGGATGGATGGCAAGCTGATCGACTGGCGCGATGCCAAGATCCACGTGCTGACTCACACGCTGCATTACGGCATGGGCGTTTTCGAGGGCGTGCGCGCCTACAAAACGGCAGACGGCGGCACCGCGATTTTCCGTTTGCAGGAACACACGAAGCGTCTCCTGAACTCGGCCAAGATTTTCCAGATGGACGTGCCGTTCGACCACGAAACGCTCGCCGCCGCGCAGCGCGAGGTGGTCCGCGAAAACAAGCTCGAGTCCTGCTATCTGCGCCCCATCGTCTGGGTGGGTTCGGAAAAGCTCGGCGTCTCGGCCAAGGGCAACACCATCCACGTGGCGATCGCGGCATGGCCGTGGGGCGCTTACCTCGGTGAAGACGGCATCGCCAAGGGCATCCGCGTGAAGACGTCGTCGTTCACGCGCCACCACGTGAACGTGTCGATGGTCCGCGCGAAGGCGTCGGGCTGGTACGTGAACTCGATCCTCGCCAACCAGGAAGCTATCGCCGACGGTTACGACGAAGCGCTGCTGCTCGACGTCGACGGCTACGTGTCGGAAGGCTCGGGCGAAAACTTCTTCCTCGTGAACAACGGCAAGCTGTACACACCCGACCTGTCGTCGTGCCTCGACGGCATCACACGCGACACCGTCATCACGCTGGCGCGCGACGCGGGTATCCAGGTCATCGAAAAGCGCATCACGCGCGACGAGGTCTACACCTGCGACGAAGCGTTCTTCACCGGCACCGCCGCGGAAGTCACGCCGATCCGCGAACTGGATAACCGCACGATCGGCTCGGGAGCACGCGGCACGATCACGGAGAAGCTGCAGTCGGGCTTCTTCGACATCGTGAACGGCAAGAGCGAGAAGTACGCGCACTGGCTGACCAAGATCTAACGCGCGCTGCGCCGGACTTTGGGCTGCCTCGGTTTGACGGCGGCCCCACGCGGCGCAACGCACGCACCCTGCATACAACGAGAAAGTCTCATGAGCGATATCAAGGAAATGCCGCTGGTCGAACTGACGGCAAAAGACCTCCCGGCGTACTGCCCCAATCCGGCCATGCCGCGCTGGAGCGCGCATCCGCGCGTCTTTATCGACGTCACGCACGGCGAAGCGCGCTGCCCGTACTGCAGCACGCGTTACAAGCTGCGCGACGGCGAAGTGATCAAAGGCCATTGAACACCACGCTCTGAATGCTGCTTGCCTGATGCGTTGCGTGTCTGGTTGATTGCGCTATTGTTTGCGAGGCTTTGGCCAAAAGCAGTGTCGGGCGGATTGCCCGACCTGTTGCTCGCCTGCTCAAGACAACGCACGAACAGGAGCGCACAACAAAGCGGGCAATGCGGCGCGCCGGCCATGGCGGCATTGCGCCACCTGGCTGACGGCATTCCCCTTTTACTTTTACCTATCCGAACCGCCACGCGCATCGCGCGCGCGGCGCTTCGTTTCGACACCGGACAATCACTCTGATGCGTCGCGCGTTGGTTATCGCACCGAACTGGATCGGTGACGCATTGATGGCGCAGCCGCTGTTTGCGCGCCTCGTGAAACTGCATCCCCGCATCGTCATCGACGCGGTCGCGCCCTCGTGGGTCGCGCCCGTGCTCGAACGCATGCCGGAAATTCATGACGTCTACGCGACCGATCTCGCGCACGGCAAGCTGCAAATGCTGCGCCGCTGGCAGCTCGCGAGCGACTTGCGCGACGTCGGCTACGACGCGGCCTACGTGCTGCCGAACTCGCTCAAGTCGGCGCTGATTCCGTGGATGGCGGGCATCCGGCTGCGCATCGGCTATACCGGCGAAAGCCGTTTTGGCCTGCTGAACGTGCGTCACGCGAATCCGCGCAAGGACGAGCGTCCGCCGATGGTTGGCCACTACGCCGCCCTCGCCTACGCGCCTGGCGCAAAGATCCCCGACGACCTGCCGATGCCGCGGCTCGACGCCGACCTGAACGAGGCGTCGCGCGTATCGGCGCGCTTCAATCTCGACACGCGCGTGCCGCTGCTCGTGTTCTGTCCGGGCGCCGAGTACGGTCCGGCCAAGCGCTGGCCGCTCGAGCACTTCGCCGCGCTCGCGCAAATGGTCGGCCAGTCGTTCCCGTACACGCAGATCGTAGCACTCGGTTCGCCGAAAGACGCGCCGCTTGCGCAGGCCATCGCCGAGAAAGCGCCGAACGTGCGCAATCTGTGCGGCCAGACCGCGCTCGGCGAAGCGTCCGCGCTAATCTCGCGGGCCAATGCAGTCGTCACGAACGATTCCGGACTGATGCACGTCGCCGCCGCGCTGCGCCGGCCGCTCGTGGCCGTGTACGGTTCGACCGATCCGCGCCACACGCCGCCCCTGTCGGAGCTTGCGAAGGTACAATGGCTTCATCTCGAATGCAGCCCCTGTTTTCAGCGCGAGTGTCCGCTTGGTCATCTGAACTGTCTGAAGCAGTTGAGCGCCGAGCAGGTTTTCGGCGATTTGCGCGGCATGTTGCTCGCGCAACGCTGAACCGGCTGACACTTGCACGCAACACCGCACGCCCCTGAGCGCGTCGCGTCATGTTCGCGCCTTGCGGCGGGGGCATGCTGGCGCTCGGGTGCGACGGCCCGGTTCGGGCCACCCCGCTGACCGCTGCCCCGCAACCGCGCGCCGCGCACAAGAGACTGACGAGCCATGCCACGTTTTGCCCACATCTTCGAAGCCGCCGCCGATACCCTCAACGCCTATTACCAGGCCGTCGCCGAGGTCAATATCGACAGCCTGATGGGCCTGTGGATCGATGAAGAGTTCGTGAGTTGCATCTGCGCCGACGGCTCGCACCTGCATGGCCTGGACAGCATTCGCGCCGGCTTGCAGATCCAGTTGGAAGCCGCGCCGGTCTCTATCGAACCGCTCGATATCCGCGTGTATGACAGCCTCGGCACCGTCGTCTACGCGATCGCGGAAGCACATCGTCCCGTCGATCCGAAAGCCACGCCTGCGATGGTCTTCACCACGTATGTGATGGTTCACGAACGCGGCGAGTGGCGCATCGCGCACATTCACGCGAGCCCGATGCCGAATGAAGCAGCCAGCCAGTTCGCGACCAAGATGCGGCATGGCCAAGGGTCGCTCCACTGACGCGCGCGCTTTGCGCCGTCATACTTCTGCTTCAAAGCCGGCATGAGCACGCCTCGCAGCAAGTCCCCTTGGGGGGCGACACAAGACAAAGCCGCTTCATCGGGCGCGGGACGCGCCGAGGCCGCTGTCGAGGCGACCATCGACCTGCTCTACCGCGCTCCGCTCTGGCTGCCGAACAAACATGTGCAGACCATCGTGCCGTCGCTGTTCGGGCGCCGTCCTTCGGTGGCGTTTCGCCGCGAGCGCTGGGATACGCCTGACGGCGACTTCATCGACCTTGACTGGGTCGTGCACGATAGCCAGCCGGCCTGCGTGCTCACTACTGCCACAGTAACCGCGTCTCCCGCCCCCGACGCGCCGTTGCTCGTTCTGTTTCATGGCCTCGAAGGCAGCTCGGCGTCGCACTATGCGTCCACGTTGATGGCGGCCGCGCGCGAGTACGGCTGGCACGGCGTGGTGCCGCACTTTCGCAGTTGCAGTGGCGCGCTGAACCGCTCGCCGCGCTTCTATCACCTCGCCGACAGCAACGAAGTCGATTGGATTCTGCGGCGCCTGCGCGCCGCGCATCGAGGGCCGCTCGTCGCGGCGGGCGTGTCGCTCGGCGGCAATGTGCTGCTGCGCTGGCTCGGCGAGCGGCGTGAAGACGCGGTGCCGATCATCTCCGCCGCCGCCGCGATCTCCACGCCCATCGACGTGCACGCCGGCGGACGCGCGTTGTCCCAAGGTTTCGGCATGATCTATACGCGCAATTTCCTCAAGACGCTCAAGCAGAAGTCCGAGCAGAAGCTAGCTCAGTTCCCGGGCCTCTTCGATCGCGACGCGATGCTCGCGAGCCGCACGATGTACGAGTTCGACAACGTGGTGACGGCGCCACTGCACGGCTTTCGCAATACCGACGAGTACTGGAGCGTGGCGACCACGCGGCCGTTGCTGCCGTACATTCAGGTGCCCACGCTCGTGCTGAACGCACGCAACGATCCATTTCTGCCGGCCGAGGCGCTGCCGTCGCGGCATGAAGTTTCGGCGGCGGTCGAACTCGACCAACCGAGGCACGGCGGCCACGCCGGCTTCATGACAGGACCGTTTCCGGGCCGCATCGACTGGCTGTCGAGACGCGTGTTCGGCTATCTGGAGCAGCACGTCGATCATGGATGACATCGTCAAGCAGGCTTTGGCCAAGTGGCCGAACGTACCGAGCTGCACCGGCTGGTTGATGCTCGACCGGCGCGGCAACTGGCGTATGCGTGACGAGGCCGCGCAGGCGAGCGGTTCGCCGGGCGTGCCGATCCGGCATGAGGCGTTGCTCGGCTTCATCAACCGCAACTATGAGTGCGACGAACGCGGGCAATGGTTCTTCCAGAATGGACCGCAGCGCGTGTATGTCGAGCTGGGTTATACGCCTTGGGTCGTGCGTTTGTCGGTCGACGCTAACGCCGCCGCCGACGACGCGCTAACGCTGAAAGACCAGGCTGGCAACCCGTTCGAACCGTCGGCCGTTTTCGCCGACGACCAGGGCGGGATTCTGTTCGCCGACACTTCCGCGCCGCCGCGAATCGCGGTATTGCACGATCACGATCTGGAGCTGTTCGCGGATCACGCGAAGCTCGCCGACGATTCGCTGAGCGGAGAGTTTCGCTGGAACAACGGCGTGGCGTTGGCGCTGGAATCGGTGAGGCTAGACGATGTTGCGTCGCGGTTCGGCTTCGTGCAAAGTCCGGCGGCAAAGGCTTGAAGTATTAACCGATGCGCTTCGAACCATGCGTGCGCGGTGTGGGCCTAGCTTTTCTCATCAAGCCGCTCTTCCCTGTAGCGGTTCTCCATCTCGTGCAACCTCGCGTCGACCGTAGCGAGGTCGTAGTAGCCAATCGTCTTCATATCGCGCGCGTCCTTCAGTTGACGGATGGCGGACGGCCACGCGCCTTCGAGCGCGAACTTTTCAGCCAGCGCCCGACGCCGCGTCAGCACGTCGCCACTGCCCGCACTCGCCTGCGCGAGATATAACCACCATGCCGGTTGATCGGGCTGCGCCCTCGTCTCCTTTTGCGCGAGCGCCTGGGCCTCGGTAAATCGCCGCAGGGTCAGCAAGGTGCGGATATGCATGTCGATGGCGGCGTTCGATTGCGGCCAGCGCTTCTGCGCGAGGTCGGCGAGACGAAGCGCTTCGTCATCGCGACCGGCGCGCCGCGCAATGTCCGCGGCCAGCACGTCAAGGCTCGGCGAACTGCGCGCCGCGTCGCCTCCCGTTTGCGCGCCCGCGGAAAACGCCGCGTGCGACGACGCCAGAGAAGCGGCTGCGTCGTCGTAACGTTCGAGCAGCATCTGGCCATAGGCGATGCCGTACCAGTTCGCGGCGACGTTCAGCGCCGTGCGGTCCTCGATCTCGGTGCGCATGCGCGAAATTTCGTCGGCATATTCGCTGCGGGAGCGGTCCTGCAAGAGACGCGCGCGTGCTCGCACGAAACCGTATTCGGCTGCCTGGTGCGGTTGCCGATAAGGCGCGCGGCGGGCGCGATCCTCCATGTCGGCGATCCGTTCGCCGGTCAGCGGGTGCGTGCGCGCGTATGCGGGGATGCCCGTGTCGCTCATCGCCGCACGGTCGAGGCGGCCGAAGAACGTGGTCATTGCGTAGGGATCGTAGCCGGCGCCGGCGAGCAGCAGAAAACCGACACGGTCCGCCTCGTGCTCAGCAGATCGCGAGAAACGCAGTTGGTTGTCGATTGCATAAGCCTGGCCGCCGACCGCGATCGCACTGCCCAGGTCGCCGCTGTGCGCGAGCACGCCTGCGAGAACGCCGAACAGCATGCCGGCGAGTGCGGCATAGGTGCTGCGCTCGCCGGCGGTGATCATCCGTGAGATGTGGCGTTGCAGGACGTGCCCCATCTCGTGACCGAGCACGGACGCGAGCTCCGATTCCGTTTGCGTCATCACGATCAACCCCGTGTTCACGCCGATGAAGCCGCCGGGCAGCGAGAACGCGTTGATCTGTGCGTCCCGCACCGCGAACAGGTCGAAGTCCGGACGATAGCCGCCGATGTAAAGCGCATTCGCCGCCGCAGCGAGTTTTCCGGCAACGGAGTTGAGATAGTCGCGCACCAGCCAGTCGTCGAGATAGTCGGGGTCGCGGCGCAATTCGCGCATCACGCGTTCGCCGAGCTTGCGCTCGGCTTGCGGCGTGAGCGAACTCGAGCCGCCGCTGCCGAGGTCGGGTAATTGCTGGGCGGCGATCGGCGCGCGCCAGCCGGTGTTGGTCCCATTGTTGCTCCCGCCATTGGCCGCATTGTTGGCGCCGCGGTTCACGCCTGAGTTGCCGGAAAAGCGGCTTTGCGCGCCGCCGTACACGCCGAATACACCTTGCGCGATGTCAGGCGGCAGAACCGGATCGGCATAGGATTGCACCGGCCCGCTGACGAGCGGCGGCTCAGCGGACTGCGTAACGACGGGCGCGACGCCCGAAGCGGCCCGTGCTTGCGCGAACGCACCGGGCGGCGCCGCTAGCGCGACGCACAGCAACGCTGCAAGAAACCGTTTCAGACGCATTGCGAGTTCGTATGACGGAGTCGAAAAGCGACGCCCGCCGCTCCGACCAGGCTCGGTCTAAGATAAGCAGGCATGGCGCAATTGTAATCAGTCGCCGCGCGGATCCCGCCCGCTCGTGCAAGCCGGACGCCCGCGCCGCACTGCTATGATAGGCGCCCTCTGAAGGAGTCAACCATGCCTGAACTCACCCATTTCGACGCCGCCGGCCAGGCGCATATGGTGGACGTCGGCGGCAAGCAGGAGACGAAGCGCATTGCCGTTGCGCGCGGTTCTATCCGCATGCTGCCGGAAACCTTCGCGCTAATCCGTGACGGCAACGCAAAAAAAGGCGATGTGATCGGCATTGCGCGCATTGCCGCGATTCAAGGCTCGAAGCGCACGGCGGATCTGATTCCGCTATGTCATCCGCTCGCATTGACGCGCGTCAAAGTGGATTTCGAACTCGATGACACGCTACCCGGCGTGCATTGCACCGTTCAGGTGGAGACGCTCGGCAGAACGGGCGTAGAGATGGAAGCGCTAACCGCCGTGCAGGTTGGACTGCTGACGGTGTTCGACATGTGCAAGGCGGTGGATCGCGGAATGACGATCACCGATGTGAAGGTGCTTGAAAAGCACGGCGGGAAGTCGGGGGATTGGGTGGCGGGCTGACGGCCGGTTCGCGTCGCTCCGGCTTGGACATCTCCTCAAACGGCAGCGCAACTCACTCGTCCTCGCTGTCGTCTTCCTGATTGGCGGCGTCCGGCGGAATGCCGTAGCGCTTGACCAGTTCCGCCTTGAAGCCGGTCAGCGTCTTTTGCTCATCGCAGAGTTGGTACAGATAGCTCAATTGCGACGGCCAGTCCTTCAGTTCCTCGGCGAAAATTTTCAGTCGTGCCACGGTATCGAACGCAGCCGCCGTGTCTCCGCTCAACGCCTGCAGCACTGCATAACGGCGCAAGACCGTTTCGCCGGGCAGGAGCGCCATCGCCTGACGATGCATTGCGAGCTTGTGTTGCAGATCCATCGAGTTCATTGGCAGAAGCGTCGCCATACCGTACTCGCCCCACGCCTGGAACAGGAACGACGGATCCGCGCGATATTGCTCGGCCGGACGCGAGCCGTAGTACAGCACCTCGGCGCGCGCGTAATCGCGGTACACCGGATACAGCGCCGCGATTCCGCCGAACACGACTACCGCAAACGCGCCGAACGACAAACGTGCGGGCACGAGGCGCAGCGGACGCGTCTCGATCAAACCGAACACGAACATTGCCGGCAACAGAAAGAACATGTACTGCTGCGGATATTCGACCAGCGCATGCATGACGAGTACGCCGATCAACGCAACGCCGAAAACACGCGCGGCGCTTTGCGGTGCGCGTACCACGCGCACGAGCCACGTAATCAGACCGAACAGCACGATCGCAAGTCCAATCAAGCCGGTCTTCGCAAGCAGATCGATAAAGATATCGTGCGAATTATTGGCGATCTCCACGCCGCCGAGCGTCTTTGCAAACTGATACTGATAGCTCGGAAACTCGCCCCAGCCGACGCCCATCAGCGGATGCGTCTTGAACATCGTCCAGCCGTACTTCCACAACGCCAGCCGCGGCGCGATCTGGCCGGCGTCCTTGAAACGATCGGCCGCGGACTGTCCGAGCTCAAGGTGATAGCGCACGTTGGCCCAGCGAATCAACGCATTCACGACGAAAAACATCACGGCGAGCGCGATTGGAATGAGCCACTCACGACGGCTGCGGCGCATCTGCGGCTCGGCGTGAGTTTGCGCAAAGGCCATCCAGAAACCCGCCACGACGATCACACCCATTTGCAGCCACGGACCACGCGACACGGTCAGCGCGAGTCCGATCGCGAAGAGAGTCGACACCAGCGCCCAGATGCCGACGGCGATCCGGCGCGTCTGCACGAGGAACAGCGCACCCGCCATCGCGAACGCGATGTAAGTGGCGAGATGATTCGCCTGCGCCATATTGCCGAACGGCCGGCGCTCGACGCTCACGTTATACGCGACGACCAGCGGCGACACCCGCGCCTCGAGATGAAAGAGCTGGATGACTTGGCAGAACACTGCATACAGACCGCCGACGACCAGCGCGCCCGCCGCCCAGCGAAGTGCGTTCTCGCTGAGCTTCGCGCGTGCGAAGCCGTAGCCCGCATGCGTCGCCATCAAAGCGGCCAGCAGAAAACCGCCACCGAGCCAGTTCATCGACGGTTGGGAGACCGGCAACAGCACCGATTGAGCGACCAGCAACAGACCGAACAGCAACGGCACCAACGCGACGACGGGCGACGCGAAAATGATGCGCGGCCTGGCGCTTGCCACCAGCAGCACTACGCCCGCGCCCGTCAACAGGTACAGCGCGAGCGCGGTGAATTCAGCGTAGAACGTTGGAATCGGATACGTATGGTTGACGACTGCATAAGGCAGCACCAACGCGAGAGCCAACAGACCGAGAGACAGGTAGCGCGCGAATGGGGTGGGCATCGAGTAAGCGGTGGGCGTCAGCAACCGGCGCACTATACAAAAAAATCCTTGAGCTGTGCGCCGGCTGGGCCGAAATATCCCGAAAATCAGCGTTTTACGTTCGAACGGCTATTTGACTATCCACTCGCCAGTGTCACGCGCGGCACTCCGGTGGTGCAAGATTCGACGGCAACGTGGACGCGTCCGCGGGAGTCGGTCCCGCGCCCGGTGCGGGCAACGAAGAAGCCGTTTTGCCGCCGGCGAAACATTCCCACGCGAGCGCGCCCGCCTGCACCGAACCCTTCGTCAATGCCACGCGCGCGGTGGGCGCGTCGGCGTTGTCGGGGACCGAGGGCACGAGCGTAATCGTGTTGGAACCAGCGGGCGCGACGCGCGTCGTGAACACGACGGTGATCTGGCCGGTGTTGTCGTCGACACGAACGGTCTCGACGTTCCGTGTCGCGGGCGGCGACGCATAACCGCCGCTGAACGCATTACCGTTCGCCGCGTTCTCCGACACTGCAAGCCGGGCCGACGCCGCAAGCGACAAACCTTCGCCCACGCGGCTGCGCGCCAGATAGTCCTGATACGCGGGAATCGCATAAGCGGCGATCACGCCGACAATCGCGAGCACGATCATCAGCTCGATCAGCGTGAAGCCGAAGCCAAGGCGCCGGCATGCTCGCGCGAGCCTTGCTGACCAACGCGCTCGCGCCAAACTTGAGCGTGCGACCAGCGTGGATTGGGAATAAGGTGAATAAGGCAAAATGACGATCATCGGCAGGCTCCATACAAAAAAACGCCTGCCCCACGGATCGGGGACAGGCGCTTTCATCGTAGCGACGAAGCCTCGCGTCACACAGTCAGCCGAATGTCTAACGTTGAGTCGGCGGAGCGTGCGTTATAGCCGGTTCAGGGCGTGCCTGCCGTGCCCGGTTTCAGGCCGCCGCGCGATTCGCGTTGCGTCGCTTGATCAGATAACCGAGGACCACGACGAACAGCGCGGACGCGACGCTCATGCCGTATTCGGCCATCGGCGTATCGAGGATCGGCCAACGGTCGCCAGCCGGATCGTTGACGATCAAGCCGCCTGCGATCCAGCCCAGCAGCGCGGCACCGAGTGTGATGACGATCGGGAAACGATCCAGCAGCTTCAGCACCAGCTGGCTGCCCCACACGATCAGCGGAATGCTCACCACCAGGCCGAAGATCACGAGCGCAAGGCGATGCTCCGGGTCAGCGGCTTCGGCTGCGCCGGCGATCGCGATCACGTTGTCGAGACTCATGACCGCATCCGCGATGATGATCGTCTTGATCGCGGCAATCAGCTTGTCGGCCGGTTTCACGTTCTCATGCGCGTCATGCGCCGGCGCCATCAGGCGAACGCCAATCCACAGCAGCAGGAGACCGCCCGCGAACTTCAGCAACGGCACGTCGAGGAGCGCGACCGCGAACGCAATCAGTATCACCCGCAGCACGATCGCGCCGGCCGTGCCCCACAGCACGCCCTTGGTGCGCTGAGCGGGCGGCAGATTGCGGCAGGCGAGCGCGATCACGACGGCATTGTCGCCACCCAGCAGGATGTCGATGACGATGATCTGAATGACTGCGCCCCAATGGAGCGTGGCGAGGAACTCGAGCATGAGCAAAAGAATAAGAAGGAATTGGACGCACGGCCAATAAAAAAGCGGAGGAGTCTTAAACTCCCCCGCTTTTAGAACCGCGAGCTAACGAAAGGATCTCGTAAGCGTATCAAAAAAGGCGCCTGGACTGGGCGCCAGTTTCGATTTACAGCATGGCCTTCAGAAGACGCGCCATTTCCGACGGGTTCTTCGTGACCTTGATGCCGCATGCGTCCATGATTTCCAGCTTCGCTTCGGCCGTATCGGCACCGCCCGAGATCAGCGCGCCGGCGTGGCCCATGCGCTTGCCCGGAGGCGCCGTCACACCGGCGATGAAGCCGACCACCGGCTTCTTCATGTTGCCCTTGATCCACTCGGCAGCATTCGCTTCGTCCGGACCGCCGATTTCCCCGATCATGATGACGGCGTCCGTATCCGGATCGTCGTTGAACATCTTCATCACGTCGATGTGCTTCAGACCGTTGATCGGGTCGCCGCCGATACCGACTGCCGACGACTGGCCGAGGCCGATCGCCGTCAACTGGCCGACTGCTTCATACGTCAACGTGCCCGAACGCGACACGACGCCGATGCGGCCCTTGCGGTGGATGTGACCCGGCATGATGCCGATCTTCAGCTCGTCCGGCGTGATCGTGCCCGGGCAGTTCGGTCCGAGCAGCAGCGTCTTGCGGTTCTCGCGACGCATACGGTCCTTGATCTCGATCATATCGCGCACGGGAATGCCTTCCGTGATGCAGATCGCAAGATCCAGATCGGCCTCGACGGCTTCCCAGATCGCCGCAGCAGCGCCTGCCGGCGGAACGTAAATCACCGAGACGGTCGCGCCCGTTTCGGCCTTGGCTTCAGCGACGCTAGCGTAGATAGGAATGCCTTCGAAATCTTCGCCGGCCTTCTTCGGGTTCACGCCTGCAACGTACGCTTCGCGGCCGTTTGCATATTCACGGCAAGCACGCGTGTGGAACTGACCGGTTTTGCCGGTGATGCCCTGCGTGATGACCTTGGTGTCTTTGTTAATCAGAATCGACATGTATTGACCTCTGTTCGTTTGGTGGCGCGCGGTGGCGCGACGCGGCGAAGTGTTATTCACCAGCGTCGCTCACGCGCCGCCATTCGTAATCCTGGTTAATCCTGGTGAACGCGCTGTGGAGCTGGCTTACGCCTTGCCCGAAGCAGCCGCGACGACCTTCTGAGCCGCTTCTTCCATGCTGTCAGCCGCGATGATCGGCAGACCGGATTCAGCGAGCATCTTCTTGCCCAGGTCTTCGTTCGTGCCCTTCATGCGGACCACGAGCGGCACCTTCAGCGACACGGCCTTCGACGCCGCGATCACGCCTTCCGCAATCACGTCGCAGCGCATGATGCCGCCGAAAATGTTGACCAGAATCGCCGTCAGGTTCGGGTTCTTCAGCATGATCTTGAACGCTTCCGTGACCTTCTCGGTCGTGGCGCCACCGCCCACGTCGAGGAAGTTCGCCGGTTCGCCGCCGAACAGCTTGATGGTGTCCATCGTTGCCATTGCGAGGCCGGCGCCGTTCACCAGACAGCCGATGTTGCCGTCGAGCGAGATGTACGCCAGATCGAACTTCGACGCTTCGACTTCGGCCGGATCTTCTTCGTCCAGATCGCGATATGCGACGATTTCCGGATGACGGAAGAGCGCGTTCGAATCGAAGTTGAACTTGGCGTCGAGCGCGATGACCTTGCCGTCGCCCGTCAGGATCAGCGGATTGATTTCGGCGAGCGACGCGTCGGTTTCCCAAAAAGCCTTGTACAGACCTTGCAGGATCGCGCGCGCTTGCGGGATCGATGCGTCGGGCACGCCGATCTTCTTCGCGAGGTCGTCAGCTTCGGCGTCCTTCAGGCCCGTCGACGGATCGACGGCAACCTTGTGGATCAGCTCGGGCGTCTTTTCCGCGACTTCTTCGACGTCCATGCCGCCTTCGCTCGATGCCATCACGACGATCTTCTGCGAAACACGATCGATCACGAGGCCGACATACAGTTCCTTCTTGATGTCTGCGCCTTCTTCGATCAACAGGCGATTCACCTTCTGGCCTTCCGGACCAGTCTGGTGCGTGACGAGCTGCATGCCGAGGATCTGGTTCGAGTATTCGCGAACCTGTTCCAGCGACTTCGCAACCTTCACGCCGCCACCCTTGCCACGGCCACCCGCATGGATCTGAGCCTTCACGACCCATACCGGGCCACCAAGCTCTTCCGCGGCCTTGACCGCATCATCCACCGAGAAGACCGGCTTGCCGCGCGGTACCGCGACGCCGAATTTCCGCAGGATTTCCTTACCCTGGTACTCGTGAATCTTCATGCGTGATTCCCTTCAGTCTGAGAGTTGGATTGAACTTCGTTTCCGCTACCGTCCAACATGCCGGGCGCATTGCCCCTGCCTTCGTGGCGGGCCGCCCCGTTGTCTGGCGATGCCGGGCGGTCAGCTGGGCGTGGCGCATGGCCATACCAGCGCGGGTAAAACTTCTGCACTGCCTCCCCGTCGAAACGCAGCGCGTGGCAGCGTCCCAACTGGAATGGCGGTTTGTCGTTTAAACGTTCGGCGATGCCGCCAGTCGACTCGTTTTCTGAACTGGTGCTCGCGCCTCTCGTGTCGTCACCGGTATTCCACACGTCGCCGGCGAACGCCTGGATCGCGGCCGTCGGCAGGATCGCGCACAGCTCGGTGAGATGCGTGCAACCAGCCGTGCCGGCCAGCAAACGGGCAGCATCGCGACGGAAGTTGTGGAAAAGATTGAGCCCGATGAGGGCACGATAGGCAGGATTGTTGGCTTGGCACGACCCAGGATAGGGCACCCAGTCGGACGACGCCTCGGCGTCGACGACATTGAGCTTGCGATCGATGGTGATGCGAAGCCAGAGTTCATGGATCGGTTGACCATTGGGCCGGACGCCCGACTCAAGGACCACATCGCGTGGCTTTTCGTCGGTCAAGCACGCTTCCACATCCCACAGGCCATCGGCTCGCTCATAAGCTTCCGCTCTGATTGCGCGGCGATGGCGCAATTGACGGGGCACTGGCGAGGAAAGCGGCATGCGAAAAGGAAAGGCCGGATTGGAAAACGCGTGAATTTTAGCATACTGGGTATTTGAGACGGCCCGGAATGCGGCGGGACTGCTCGAGCGCCGCCCAGAGCCGGTTCTGTTATCGCAGCAGTATTGCTCACGAGCCGCCGACGACGACGCTATTCGTCGCTATCCGCCGGCATTCATCGCTACGCACCGCTTCATTCCTCGTCAATTCCCTTGAGAATTTTGCCGATCGTGGCGCCCGAAAAACCGCGCGATGCCAGAAAGCGCGCCTGCTTCGCGCGTTCCGCCGGTGTCTCGGGAAGCTGGCCAAATTTCTTGCGCCACACGGCCTGGGCGCGCGCAAGTTCGGTTTCGCGCAATTGGATGCTTGCCTCTTCGACGAGCGTCTGGTCGACCGAGTGCTGCTTCAATTCGCCGACGATCCGGTTCGCACCCAATCGCGACGAGCGGCGATGGATCAGGCTTTCGGCAAATCGGGAATCGGACAGCCAGTTCTCGGCTTCCAGCGTGTCGAGCAAGGTGTCGAGCGAATCGGTTTCTTCGACGAAAGGCTTCAGCTTGCGAGCAAGTTCGCTCCGACTGTATTCGCGACGCGACAGATAGCCAAGCGCGCGCCCTTTGAGCGAACGTGCGGGACGTTGGGATTTTTTTGCTTCGTTTTGCCTTGACTTCGCGTCGCCGGTCGCGTCGCCGGATGTGCGGCGTGAGTCGCGTGAGCGGCTATAGGTGGGCTCGGCGGGTTGGGTATGCTCGGTGGCTGCAGCGGTACTTTCAGTAATCTCGAAAGGATCGGAGCCGGCAAGCGGTGTTTTCACCTGCGGTGTTTTGAAGTGCTGTGTTTTGAACTGCGCGCGCCGCGGGCGACGGCCCGCAGCGCGATTATGTGCGTCGAACGATTCCGGCGGATCGAACGAACCGTTCTCGTCAGAATCGTTCCCGTCATCGCGCGGGCCGCCCTTGTTGCGTCCGGTATCGGACAATGGCCGGCCCTTGCGTATCACGTAGTGGTTACTCTTCTTCGCCCGCGACTTCTGCGCCTGCGCCGGTCACTGCCTCGGCCATTGCATTGACGCCCAGCGATTCGCGGATACGGTTTTCGATTTCACGAGCGATGTCCGGATTCTCGCGCAGGAATTCGCGCGCGTTGTCCTTGCCCTGACCAATACGCTCACCGTTATAGCTGTACCATGCGCCGGCCTTGTCGACGATCTTGGCCGATACGCCCAGGTCGATAACTTCGCCCTGACGCGAAATACCCTCGCCGTACAGGATGTCGAAAATCGCCTCGCGGAACGGTGGCGATACCTTGTTCTTGACCACCTTCACACGCGTTTCGTTACCAATCACTTCGTCGTTCTTCTTGATCGAACCGATGCGGCGAATGTCCAGACGCACCGACGCGTAGAACTTCAGCGCGTTACCGCCTGTGGTGGTTTCCGGATTGCCGAACATTACGCCGATCTTCATGCGGATCTGGTTGATGAAGATCACGAGGCAGTTCGTGCGCTTGATCGTGCCGGTGAGTTTGCGCAGCGCTTGCGACATGAGACGCGCTTGCAGACCCGGCAGCGAGTCGCCCATTTCGCCTTCGATTTCAGCCTTCGGCACGAGCGCCGCGACTGAGTCGATCACGATCATGTCGATCGAGCCCGAACGCACCAGTGCGTCAGCGATTTCAAGCGCCTGTTCACCCGTGTCCGGTTGCGAGACCAGCAGATCGTTCACATTGACGCCGAGCTTGCCCGCGTACTGGATGTCCAGCGCGTGTTCCGCGTCGATAAACGCTGCGGTGCCGCCGAGCTTCTGCATTTCGGCGATGACTTGCAGCGTCAATGTGGTTTTACCCGACGACTCCGGACCGTAGATTTCGACCACGCGGCCACGCGGCAAACCGCCGACGCCAAGTGCGATGTCGAGGCCGAGCGATCCCGTTGAAACGACCTGGATGTCTTCGACTACCTCACCTGCGCCGAGCCGCATGACCGACCCTTTGCCGAACTGCTTTTCGATCTGCGCGAGGGCGGCAGCGAGTGCCTTGCTCTTTTCAGCAGTCAGTCCAGCCGAGCCTTTCTTGCTTTCTTCCATGAATCGTCCTTTGCTATGATGAACGGCGTCTGAGGCAGATGTGCGGCCCACCTTTTGAAGGACAGCACACGAAACCCAGACACTGTATAAAAAAACAGTAGTTTTGGCAAGCGCGATTCTCATGCGAACGCGCATTTTTACCGTCGCGCTGCCTGAACCACCCACAATAATTTTCGGAGACCGCTGTGCGCCACGGGGATACCCAAGGTGCCGGCCAAGGCCTTAAGCTGGCGCATCATGCGAATTCTGATTGCCGAAGATGACAGCATACTCGCGGACGGTCTGGTTCGATCACTCCGCCAATCGGCCTATGCCGTCGATCACGTGAAGAGCGGAGTCGAGGCCGACACCGCACTGTCGATGCAAAGTTTCGATCTGCTGATTCTCGATCTCGGCCTGCCGCGCATGTCCGGGCTGGAGGTGCTGCGCCGTCTGCGCGCCCGCAACTCGAACCTGCCCGTGCTGATCCTGACCGCGGCGGACAGCGTCGACGAACGCGTCAAAGGCCTCGATCTCGGCGCCGACGATTACATGGCCAAGCCGTTCGCGCTCAACGAACTGGAAGCGCGCGTGCGCGCGTTGACGCGGCGCGGCGCGGGGGGCGGCCCGACAGTCGTGCGGCACGGCTCGCTGTCGTTCGACCAGGTTGGCCGGATCGCCTATGTCAACGATCAGGTGATCGATCTCTCGGCGCGTGAACTGGGGCTGCTCGAAGTGCTGCTGCAACGGATCGGACGGCTGGTTTCGAAGGAGCAACTGGTCGATCATCTGTGCGAGTGGGGCGAAGAAGTCAGCAACAACGCGATCGAGGTCTATGTGCACCGACTGCGCAAGAAGATCGAGCCGAGCGGCGTGCGCATCATTACCGTGCGCGGTCTGGGCTACTGCCTCGAGAAAGCGGCGGCGCCCGCGAATAGCAACGCAAACGCGAACACGAGCGGAAACGCGACTGCCGCAACGGCGCCCTCGCCCGCCGAGCCCGAGCCCGAGCCGCCGTCATCGCCGCCCTCCGGCGGGATGCCGGCCAGTCACCACTACAAATAGAGCACGCCCATGTCCGCACGCGCTGATCGCGCGACGGCCCGCGCGGCGGATCTCGACGAGGCGCGCGACGAGCGCTACGCCAATCCGTTCGCCCCGCCCGACGAAACCGAAGCCGTCGCGCAGGCGCGCCCTCGTTCGCTGTTCGGCGAAATCCTCGACTGGATGCTGGCGCCACTGCTGCTGCTGTGGCCAATGAGTCTCGCGGTCACCTATCTGGTCGCCAAGTCGATTGCAAACGGACCGTTCGACCGCGCGCTCGAAACGGACGCCTACGTACTCGCGCGCCAGATCCATCCGGTCAACGGCGTGGCTGAACTGACGCTGCCCGATTCCACGCGCGACTTTTTGCGCACGGACAACGTCGACAATGTTTTCTATCAGGTGCTCGGCACACGCGGCGAACTGGTGGCCGGCGAGCGCGACATGCCGCTGCCGCACGAAGACGACCGGCCGCAGCCGGGGCTCGTTGCGTTCCGCGACGACATGCTGCGCGGCAACGACATCCGCGTGGCCTATACGACGGTCGAATTCCCGCAGACGCCCGGCGCGGAGCCCGTGCTGGTGCAGGTCGCCGAAACGCTCGACAAACGCAGCCAGCTTGCCAACGACATCATCAAAGGCGTGATCCTGCCGCAGTTCGTGATCCTGCCGCTCGCCATCCTGCTCGTGTGGTTCGGCCTGTCACGCGGTCTCGCGCCGCTGCACGCGTTGCAGGCGCACATCCGCGCACGGCGTCCGGACGACCTGTCGCCGCTCGAGGCGCGTCGCGCGCCGCCGGAAATCGAGCCGCTCGTGACCTCGTTCAACGATCTGCTAACGCGCCTCGAACAGAACATGGAGCTGCAAAAGCGCTTTATCGCCGACGCCGCGCATCAGATGAAAACGCCGCTCGCGGGCTTGCGCACTCAGGCGGAATTGGCGCTGCGGCAGGACGCGTCGGCGGAAGTGCATCGCTCGCTCCAGCAGATCGCCACGAGTTCCGAGCACGCGGCACGGCTCGTCACGCAGTTGCTCGCACTCGCGCGCGCGGAAAACCGTATGTCCGGGCAGATTTTCACGCCGGTGGAGGTGACAGAAGTCGCGCGCAGTGCCGTGCGCGACTGGGTGCAGGCCGCGTTCGCCAAGCAGATGGACCTGGGTTATGAAGCGCCCGAGGAGCCCGTCGAGGTCGAAGGCAACCCGGTCATGCTGCGCGAAATGCTGTCGAACCTGATCGACAACGCCATTCGTTATACGCCGGCGGGTGGCCGCATCACGGTCAGAGTCAGGCACGACGCGGCTGCGCGGCTGGTGCATCTCGAAGTCGAGGATACGGGGCTCGGCATTCCGGTGGCCGAACGTTCGCGGGTAATCGAGCGCTTTTACCGGATTCTCGGCCGCGAAGGCGACGGCAGCGGTCTGGGGCTTGCGATCGTCCGCGAGATTGCGACGATGCACGGCGGCGAGCTGACGATCGACGACAACGTCTATCAGACCTCACCGCGGCTCGCCGGAACGCTCGTGCGTGTCAGTTTGCATGTGCTCGAACGGGGCAGGACTTACCCTAACGCGAACTGACAGCTAAAACGCTTGATCACCACATTGCCCGTCATTAGCGCAACGTTAGGCGACGTTTTCTACACATCGACCGATTTTCACGACAGCATGCCACCGCTTAACAAACCGCCGCTTTGCCCGTTCCCGTCAGTACGCCGTAAGTTTTCACTCCAATAATCGGTTGCACGGGTCCGCCCGGACGGGTGCACCGCGTGTATATCAATATTGGAGACGACATATGGCTACCGTTGGCGGGCACCTTTCGCCCGTGCCGATGACGCGCGATGAGAAGCGGGTGATCTTCGCATCGTCGCTAGGTACGGTTTTCGAGTGGTACGACTTCTATCTGGCCGGCTCACTGGCGGCCTTCATCAGCAAGAGCTTCTTCTCCGGCGTCAATCCGACTGCCGCCTTCATCTTCACGCTGCTCAGCTTCGCCGCGGGCTTCGCGGTCCGGCCGTTCGGCGCGGTGGTGTTCGGGCGGCTCGGCGACATGGTCGGCCGTAAATACACGTTCCTCGTCACGATTGTGATCATGGGGCTGTCGACTTTCCTCGTCGGCTTCCTGCCTGGCTATGCGGCGATCGGCATTGCTTCGCCGGTGATCTTCATCGCGATGCGGATGCTGCAAGGCCTCGCGCTCGGCGGCGAATACGGCGGCGCTGCAACCTACGTGGCCGAACACGCGCCGCCGGGACGCCGCGGCTTCTACACCGCCTGGATCCAGACGACGGCCACGCTCGGCCTTTTCCTTTCGCTGCTGGTGATTCTCGGCGTGCGCACGGCAATGGGCGAAGACGCGTTCGGCGCATGGGGCTGGCGGATTCCGTTCATCGCGTCGATTTTCCTGTTGGGCATTTCGGTGTGGATCCGGCTGCAACTGCATGAATCGCCGGTGTTCGAGCGCATCAAGGCCGAAGGCAAAACGTCCAAGGCGCCGCTCTCCGAGGCGTTCGGCCAGTGGAAGAACCTGAAGATTGTGATTCTCGCGCTGATCGGCCTGACCGCCGGCCAGGCCGTGGTGTGGTACACGGGCCAGTTCTACACGCTGTTCTTCCTGACGCAGACGCTGAAAGTAGACGGTGCAACGGCCAACATCATGATCGCGATAGCGCTGCTGATCGGCACGCCATTCTTCCTGTTCTTCGGCTCGCTGTCGGACCGCATCGGCCGTAAGCCGATCATCATGGCCGGCCTGCTGATCGCCGCGCTGACGTACTTCCCGCTGTTCAAGGCGCTGACGCACTACGTCAACCCGGCGCTGGAAACGGCCACGGCGAGGGCGCCGATCGTCGTGATCGCGAATCCGGACGAGTGCTCGTTCCAGTTCAATCCGGTCGGCACGTCGAAGTTCACCAGTTCCTGCGACATCGCGAAGAGCGCGCTGTCGAAGGCCGGTTTGAACTATGAGAACGTCGCCGCGCCGGTGGGATCGCTTGCACAGATCAAGGTCGGCGATACGGTGGTGAACACGTTTAACGGCAAAGCCGCCGACGCGAAGGACCAGGGCAAGGCGTTCGACAAGACGCTCGCGACGACCCTGAAGTCCGCCGGCTACCCGCCGAAGGCCGACCCCTCGCAGATCAACTGGCCGATGAGCGTGGCGATCATGACGATCCTCGTGATCTACGTGACGATGGTCTACGGACCGATCGCGGCGATGCTGGTGGAAATGTTCCCCACGCGGATCCGTTACACGTCGATGTCGCTGCCATATCACATCGGCAATGGCTGGTTCGGCGGATTCCTGCCGGCCACCGCATTCGCGATCGTCGCGGCGAAGGGGAACATCTACTCGGGCTTGTGGTATCCGATCGTGATCGCGCTCATCACGTTCGTGATCGGCATGCTGTTCGTCCGGGAAACCAAGGACTCGGACATCTACGTGAAGGATTGAGACGCCTCCCGGCGGCGGCAACGTGAAAAAGTGGCGCGCCGGGGGTTGACAGCCCCCGGCGCTATCCTCATAATCTCGCTTCTTTCGGCGAATTAGCTCAGTTGGTTAGAGCGACGGAATCATAATCCGCAGGTCCGGGGTTCGAGTCCCTGATTCGCCACCAGTTGCAAGAAAAAGCCGCTGATCCGCAAGGTTCAGCGGCTTTTTTGTTTCTGGCTGTCCACGTTCGATCCAGACAGCGACACCCGCAACTTCAAGGAGGTTTCTTGATGACGTTCCGCACTGCCGCGCGCGCCGTGGCCACCGCATCGATCGCGCTTCTTGGCGCCGCTTCCGCACTCGCCGTTCAGGCGCAAGCTCCGACGGACAATCAGTGGCGCGTAAGCCAGACCACGCTGTCGACGCTTTTGCAAAACGGCTACAAGATCGTCGCCGTCGTGAACACGCCTCGCGGCGACGGCGGGCCGGCCGACACGATTTTTGTCCAGCGCGACCAGAGCGCGTTTAAATGCGTCGATCCGCAAGCATCGGATGCCGGCAAGGACGTGGGCAGGAAAGCGCCCGGCTGCTATGAACTCGCACCGCCATCGGGCGCGGCTACCGGTTCCGAAGCCAAATAGAAAGCCATCCGAAGCTGGCTCCGCAACGTTGCATCAACGATCCACGAGCCGGCTGAGGTTGCCTCGTACCCGCTGCAATAACGCAACGATCTGGGCGGCTTCGTCGTCGGTGAAGCCGTTCAGCGCTTCCACCGCGACCGGGGCGCAATACGCACGACACGGCGGTGCTTCAAGCCGAGATAAATCGATCACGCTTCTATGCGACCGCGCGTGACGCCCAGCAAGCGCGCCATCGCGTCGCGCGCCACGGTGGCATCGCGGTCGCGAATGGCTTCGAACACCGAGGTATGTTCAGCGAGCGACGCATTGAAAACCTCCGCGCGTTTCGCATTCAACCGAAGCTGCGCCTCGAGCGTGCGCTCGATCAGCGTGCCGAGCGGAATCAGCAATTCGTTGCTGCACGCGATCAACACGCTCAGGTGAAACTTAAGGTCCGCGCGAACCCATTCGTCGACATTGCGCGCGGCAACCATCGCCGCATGACTGGCGGCGAGCGCGGCAAACGTGTCCTCCGAATGCGAGGCGGCTGCGAGACCCGCGGCGTAGGGCTCGATCATCTCGCGCATTTCCTGCAGCTTCAGCGCGAACGCCATCGGCTCGGCGACGCGCGAATACCAGTCGAGCACATCGACATCGAGCAGATTCCACGCGTGCCTCGGCCGCACGCGCGTGCCCACGCGTGGACGCGACTCGATCAACCCTTTCGACGTCAACGTGCGCAGCGCCTCGCGCAGCACCGTGCGGCTCACGCCAAACGTCTCCATCAACTCGGCTTCGCGCGGCAGAATCGAATCGGGTGCGTAGTCGCCGCGCAGAATCGCGGTCGCCAGCAGATGGGCGACGCGCCCGTGCAAATCGCGTTGAATGGCTTTCTCCCTGCGGCGTTGCCGCTCAATATCTGACCAATAGTACTATTAATAGTACTTTAGCGGCCTTTGTTGTAGCATAAGAGCCCTCGAATATTTCGCATGGGACTGGAGACGCACACCATGAAAATCACCAAGCTTGAAACCTTCATCGTTCCGCCGCGCTGGTGCTTCCTCAAGGTCGAGACGGATGAAGGCGTCGTCGGCTGGGGCGAGCCGGTGGTCGAAGGCCGCGCGCACACGGTGGCCGCGGCGGTCGAAGAACTGTCGGACTACCTGATCGGCAAAGACCCGCTTCTGATCGAAGACCATTGGCAGGTGATGTACCGCGCAGGCTTCTATCGCGGCGGCCCGATCACGATGAGCGCGATCGCCGGTGTCGACCAGGCGCTGTGGGACATCAAGGGCAAGCATCATGGCGTGCCGGTGCATGCGCTGCTCGGCGGCCAGGTGCGCGACAGGATCAAGGTGTATTCGTGGATTGGCGGCGACCGTCCGAGCGACGTAGCGAACAACGCGCGCGCCGTGGTCGAACGCGGCTTCAAGGCCGTGAAGATGAACGGCTCGGAAGAGTTGCAAATCATTGACACTTTCGACAAGGTGCAAGGCGTCATCAACAACGTCGCGGCGGTGCGCGAGGCGGTCGGGCCGAACATCGGCATCGGCGTGGACTTCCACGGCCGCGTGCACAAACCGATGGCCAAGGTGCTGGCGAAAGAGCTCGACCCGTACAAGCTGCTCTTCATCGAAGAGCCAGTGCTCTCGGAAAACGCCGAGGCGCTGCGCGACATCGTCAATCAGACCAACACGCCGATTGCATTGGGCGAGCGTCTGTATTCGCGCTGGGACTTCAAGCACATTCTGTCGGGCGGCTATGTCGACATCATTCAGCCGGACGCGTCGCACGCGGGCGGGATTACCGAGTGCCGCAAGATCGCGTCGATGGCGGAAGCCTACGACGTCGCGCTCGCCCTGCACTGCCCGCTCGGGCCGATCGCGCTCGCGACCTGCCTGCAGATCGACGCCGTGAGCTACAACGCATTCATTCAGGAACAGAGCCTCGGCATTCACTACAACCAGGGCAACGATCTGCTCGACTACATCAGGAACCCGGAAGTCTTCAAATATGAAGACGGGTTCGTGTCGATTCCGCAAGGCCCGGGCCTCGGTATCGAAGTGAACGAAGAGAAAGTGCGCGAGATGGCGAAGGTCGGACACCGCTGGCGCAATCCGGTCTGGCGTCACGCGGACGGTAGCGTCGCCGAATGGTAAATGCCTGAATCACGCCGCCTGCGCGCGGTGTTCCGGATTTGGGCATCGTCATTGAACGAAGGCGGGCGCGCGTTACGGTGACGTGACGTGCGCCCGTCTCAGTAACGTAACATCCCGGACCGCGCGGGCCTCGACCTGCGCTTTCACGCCCTCGCCGCGCTCGCTCATGCCGCGAGCAAAGCCTTGCCCGCCAAGGCGTCCGCGCCGTTTGTCCGGCATCAGACAGACGCATGGCCCACTCCTTGCTGAAATGCATTCCAACGTCGAATGCATCGGGGGGCATCATGGGCGAATTCCTTCCAGACTATCTGCTGCGCGAACAGGCCGCCGTCGGCGCGCTCGTAATGTTCGGCGTGCTTCGCATCATCAGCGCGGCCGTGGCGTATGAACGCGGCTGGCGCATCGCGGTCGTCGAGAAGTGGTTTATCGTCGCGGCGGTCGTGTATTGCATGCCGCAGCTTTTCGATTTGCTCACTCATATTTACGGCTCGCATGCCGCGGCCGCCGAACTCGAAGGCAAAGCCGCGGGCTGCGCGATCGCACTCTTCTTCGCGCCGATCCTGGGACATCGGCTGGGCTTCGAATGAATCGATTCAGCGGCCGGATGCCGAACATGCGCTTGTCAACGCGACTTGCCAAACCTGCCGGACCCGCGACACCGACATATCGCGTCGGCGACGTGCTGAAGCTCAAATCCGGCGGATGCGCGATGACCGTCGCGTGGAGCGGCCCCGTGCTGTTTGCGTCGGGCAACTGGCTGATCTGCCAGTGGTTCGCCGAGACGGGCGAGTTGATGCAGGAGATGTTTCCCGAGGAGACACTGGAACGGGTCAGAACGCGCTTGCGACATATTGGGCAGTAGCGGATTCGCTGGTCAACGCCAGGCGACCGTGTGTGTTGCGCCGCACGCTGAAACTGTGCGGCGCTTTTTTTTATGCGGCGCGGGCGGTCGTGCCGGTCCCGTTTGAAGCACGACCGCGGGACTTCGACACTGAAGCGGGCGTCGGCAGGTCGGGCGTCGGCGCTCAGCCGAGCGCCGCGAGCGCGGGCGCGCTATGCGCTAGCGCGGCGGCCGCGACAAAAACGCCGATCATCGCAAGCGCTTCCAGATACAGCACGTTGACGAACGTATGCGCGTCCATCGTCGATGCTGTCCGCCGTAGGCGGGGCAGCGCGAGAAAACGGTTGAGGCCACCGAGCACTAGCGCAAGTGCGACGAGCGAGAGCTTAAGCGTCAACACGTGGCCCCATGTGCTGGACGCGATCGCCTGAAACGAGCCGCCCGAGCCCTGCACCGCGTTGAAGATGCCGGAGAGCAGCACGAACCCCACTGCGACCGCCGACACGTTCGACACCTGCGTCGCCGTGCGGATCAAAATACCGCGCGCGGTCGACGCGCCGAGCGCGGGCAGCACGGCAAGCCCGGCGGTGATCGCGAGGCCGCCCCACACGCCCGTCACGAGCACGTGCAGGGTTTGCATCGCGACGGCCGCGGATGCCGGGCCTGCATCGGCCGCGTGTCCGAGCGACGCCTTGCCCGCGGCAATCGCGATCACCGCAAGCCACAGCAGCGCGTTGCGCAACATGCCGCTATGACCGGTCATGGCCGTGCCGAGCAGCACCAGCGCGCCCGCAAACGCAACGCTCCAGCCGTAGCCGACATGCGTTTGCGTGAGCACCGTCGGCACGAAGCCGAACGCGGCGGGCAAAGCGACGCCGCTCATCGAGGCCGCCTGATACAGCAGCCAGCCGAGGTCCGCGAGCACCAGCACGACGGCCGCCGTCAGCATCGACCGCTGCGCTCGCACCCACGCGGGGCGCGCCGGTGAGATCTTCGCCTTGGCATCTTTCGCCAGCCACGCGCCGAGCAGCGCCGAACCGATGGCAAACGCAAACGCGACGTTCATGAGCGCGGCCATGGCGACCTGCCCCATCCACAATCCGTCGATGCTCATTTGACGGTGAACCCAAAGTCGCCTTGCGTACGATGGCCATCCGTCGCAACCGCGATCCAATGCACCGCATAGCGCCCCGCGCTCAATTGCGGCAACGGCAAATGCATGGCGCGCGCGTCCTGCTTGTCCACTTGCGACTCAGCGTGCGCCGCCGTCCTGCCCTTTGCATCGGCAAGCGCGATCTTGCTGAAGGCCGGCTCGAGCGGCTCGGTGAAATGGATGGTCACTTCGGTGGGCGCGACGACTTCGGCGTTCGCGGCCGGTTCGCTGGAAACGAGATGCGCATGCGCGAATGCCGTGGATGTCAGCAGCAGCGCTGCAGCGCCGCATGCCCACGCTAGCCGCGCCGGACGGGAAAATTTGATTAGCTTCATGTAAGGCCGATAGCGGATGAACAGGAAAACGGTCGACGCCGGCCGGACCGGCTGGAACAGGGGCGCTCTGCGTAAATAGACCCGCGCAGAGCCCGGCGCGCCCGGAAGTGTACGCTTCGATGGCTCGCGCGCGCGTGGGTTCAACACAGCGCTGATGAAAGTTCGCCGGGTACAGCGTTTGCCACCTTGGACAGCGCTGCGAAGAAGTCGAAAAGGCGCGCCCGAGTTCCACACAGCAATGCGCGTCAAACTGTCGCACGCCTGTGACAGCCGCAAACTGGTCGAATGCGGCAAATAGGCATCATCACCCTTCGATGATAGAATGCTGCGTCGCCGCAGCGCCGGCTGCCCTTCACACCGAGCCGCTCGAAGTTCGGTCAGGTCCCCGATTTTGATGGAGTTACGCGTGTCTTCAAGACGCATTTTCCGCCCGTTGCTTGCCCTTCTGCTGATCGGCTCCGCGGGTGTCTATAGCGCTGCGAAAGCGCAGACTCAACCGAAGGCCCCCGATACGATGGAAGCGCGCGTGCAAGGTTGCACGGCCTGCCACGGCACGCATGGTCAAGGTACTGACAACGACTACTTCCCGCGTCTGGCGGGCAAGCCGGCAGACTATCTGTACAACCAGTTGCAGAATTTCCGCGAGGGGCGTCGCAAGTATCCGCCCATGAATTACCTCGTCACGTATCTTTCTGACGACTATCTGCATCAGATCGCCACCTACTTCTCGAAGCAACGTCCGCCGTATCCGCAGCCGGCGAAGCCGACGGTTTCATCCGCCACGCTCGCGCGCGGCCAGCAGATCGTGCTGAACGGCGACGCATCGAAACAGATTCCGGCTTGCGCCGCCTGTCACGGCAAGAGCTTGACAGGTATGGAGCCGGCCATCCCGGGTCTGGTCGGTCTGCATTCGGATTACATCAGCGCGCAGCTCGGCGCATGGCGTTCCGGCTCGCGCCACGCCATCGCGCCTGATTGCATGCACACGATCGCGACGCGTCTGACGGACGAAGACGTGAACGCGGTCGCTGCATGGCTTTCCACGCAACAGGCCCCACAAAACCCCGTGCCGGCTCCGGCCCGCTCGATGAAGACTCCGCTTGCCTGCGGCAGCGAACCGCAATAAGGCACCGGGAGAGACACTCAAATGAAACGCAAGTCTTTGTTCGCCCTCTCGGCAGTCGTCGTTGTTGCGGCTGCTGCACTCGTTCCCGTCCTGTGGTCGGGCGGCGACAACCTGCATAACGGTTCGGCCATGGCGGCAACGCCCGCCGACCAGGCTGCGCTCGTCAAGAAGGGCGAGTACCTCGCCCGCGCCGGCGACTGTATCGCCTGCCACACGGTGCGCGGCGGCAAGCAATTCGCCGGCGGCCTGCCCATGGCCACGCCGTTCGGCACGATGTTCACGCCGAACATCACGCCGGACGACCAGTACGGTATCGGCAAGTGGACGCAGGACGACTTCTACCGCGCCATGCATACCGGCCGTTCGAAAGACGGCAGCCTGCTCTATCCGGGCTTCCCGTTCACGAGCTACACGAAGGTCACGCGCGCCGACTCGGACGCGATCTACGCGTATCTGCGCTCCGTCGCGCCCGTCAACGTAGCGAGCCGTCCGCACGAACTGAAATTCCCGTTCAACCAGCGCAACATGCTGATCGGCTGGCGCACGCTGTTCTTCCGTGAAGGCGAGTACAAGCCGGATCCGACCAAGTCGGTCGAATGGAACCGCGGCGCGTACCTGATCGAAGGCCTCGGCCATTGCGGCATGTGCCATACGTCGATCAACGCCATGGGCGGCCCGGTCAGCTCAGCGGCGTTTGCCGGCGGCCTGATCCCGTTGCAGAACTGGTACGCACCGTCGCTCACGTCGAACAAGGAAGCTGGCCTCGGCGACTGGGAAACCAAAGACATCGCGGATCTGCTGAAGACCGGCGTGTCCAACCGCGGCGCGGTGTTCGGTCCGATGGCCGAAGTGGTCCACAACAGCCTGCAGTACATGAGCGACGCGGACATCAACGCAATGGCCACGTACCTGAAGACGATTCCGCAGAAGAGCGAAGCACCGGAGCCGATGCAGCTCGAGACGTCCGAAAAGTTCGGCGGCGAACTGTTGAAGCAAGGTCAGAAGATCTACGCTGACAACTGCGCGAAGTGCCACGCGGAGAACGGTCTCGGTCAGCCGCCGGCCTTCCCGCCGCTCGCGAACAACCAGTCGATCCAGATGCCGTCGGCGGTCAACCCGATCCGTATGGTGCTAAACGGCGGTTATCCGCCGAGCACGGACGCGAACCCGCATCCGTACGGCATGCCGCCGTTCGCGCAGTCGCTGTCGAATCAGGAGGTGGCAGCTGTCGTGACGTATATCCGTATGTCGTGGGGCAACCACGGCACGGCCGTGTCGCCGCAGCAAGTGTCCGATCTGCGTTCGGCGCCGCTCGACTAAGCAGTGTTCGATGCACCCTGGGCGCGGCCTGCGAAATTCGCGGCCGCGCCCTTCGTTTTTTGATGACCGGTATCATTGGGTAACTCGCGTGGCAACTGTTACCCCGATGAAACCGCGTAGGAGAAATAAGCCGTGCATGTTGGTGAGCGTTTCAACAGCATTACCCACCTCGTCGGCGCCGTGCTGTCGGTGGTGGGGCTGGCTACGCTCGTGACAATGGGTGCGCTCGACGGCGACGCGTACAAGGTGGTCAGCTTCAGCGTGTACGGTGCGATGCTGTTCGTGCTGTATGCTATCTCGACGCTTTACCACAGCGTACGCAACCCGCGCGTCAAGGCGGTGCTGCAGAAATGCGACCATTCGGCCATCTATCTGTTGATCGCCGGAAGCTATACTCCGTTCACGCTTGTCACGTTGCGCGGGCCGTGGGGCTGGTCGCTGTTCGGCGTAAGCTGGGGGCTTGCCGCTCTTGGCATCGTGCAGGAACTGACGCTCGGGCGACGCACCCGCAGCGTTTCGATGGTGCTGTATGTCCTGATGGGATGGCTCGCGCTCGTTGCCGTCCGCCCGCTGGTTCAAGCCTTACCGGCAGCGGGCACTGCCTGGCTCGTGGCCGGCGGGGTCATCTACAGTGCTGGCATCTACTTCTTCATTAACGACGAGCGCATCCGGCACGGACATGGTATCTGGCACCTGTTCGTACTGGCGGGCAGTCTGTGTCAATTCGTCAGCGTCGCGCGTTATGTCGCGTGACGTCCACGGCGGCGAAATGCAACTTAAGGCCAGTCAACGTGTCTGCATAGCGCGTTGAAGCATCCGGCACGCGTCTGAAGCGTGCCGCCGATTTCTCTGCGAATGGAACTGGGCTTCGGCCTTGATCTCGATCACGCCATGCGGCGTGTTCATGCTGCATTTGTGCCCGCTGGGGGCCCACGTGTGCCGTTCGCGAAACTGCATTGCAAAGAGTTTTTATGTCTTTTGATTCCCTCGGCTTGTCCGAACCGTTGGTCCGCGCCGTACATGAACTCGGCTACACCACTCCGACTCCCATTCAGACCCAAGCGATCCCCGCCGTGCTGAACGGCGGCGACCTTCTGGCCGGAGCGCAAACCGGCACCGGCAAGACGGCCGGCTTCACGCTGCCGATCCTGCAGCGTCTCAATTCGATGCCCGCCGTCGCCACGGCGTCCGGCAAGCGCGCGGTGCGCGCGCTGATTCTCACGCCTACGCGTGAACTCGCCGCGCAGGTCGAGGAAAGCGTGCGCGCCTATGGCAAGTATCTGAAGCTGAAGTCGACGGTGATGTTCGGCGGCGTCGGCATCAATCCGCAGATCGGCGCGCTCAGGAGCGGCGTGGACATCGTCGTCGCGACGCCTGGCCGTTTGCTTGACCACATGCAGCAGAAGACCATCGACCTGTCGCATCTCGAGATTCTCGTGCTCGACGAGGCGGACCGGATGCTCGACATGGGCTTCATCCACGATATCAAGCGCGTGCTCGTCAAGCTGCCGCCGAAGCGTCAGAACCTGCTGTTCTCAGCCACGTTCTCCGACGAGATCAAGACCCTCGCCGACAATCTGCTCGACTCGCCGGCACTGATCGAAGTCGCGCGCCGCAATACGACGGCGGAAACCGTCGCGCAAAAAATTCACCCGGTGGATCGCGACAAGAAGCGCGAATTGCTCACGCATCTGATCAAGCAGCACAACTGGTTTCAGGTGCTGGTGTTCACGCGCACCAAGCACGGCGCCAATCGCCTCGCCGAACAGTTGACGAAGGACGACATCAGCGCGCTGGCGATTCACGGCAACAAGAGCCAGTCGGCTCGCACGCGGGCGCTCGCCGAGTTCAAGGACGGCACGCTGCAGGTGCTGGTTGCCACCGACATCGCGGCGCGCGGCATCGACATCGATCAGTTGCCGCACGTCGTCAACTTCGATCTGCCTAACGTGCCGGAAGACTACGTGCACCGGATCGGCCGCACCGGTCGCGCGGGCGCGACCGGCGAGGCGATTTCGCTGGTGTGCGTTGACGAACTGCAATTGCTGAAGGACATCGAGAAGCTGATCAAGCGTCCCGTGCCGCAGGAAGTGATCGCCGGTTTCGAACCGGACCCGACCGCGAAGCCCGAGCCGATTCTGCGCCGCGGCCAGGGCGGTGGTGGTGGCGGTGGTGGACGTTCGCCGCGTCAGGGTCAAGGTGCGCCGAAGGGTGGCAACGGCGGCGCGGCAAAACCTGCCCAACGCTCGGGCCAACGTGCGGCCAACGGCCAGCAACAGCCGAAGCCGCAAGGCGCGAAGCCGGCAGGCAACGGCGGCCAGCCGCGCCGTGACGGTCAGCGTCCCGACGACCGTCCGCGCGCTGTCGCGCATGAAGGCAGCGCCGCGCAGCATGCGCCGCGCAAGCCGCAAGGCGGCAATCCGGGTGCGTTGCTGAGCGGCGCGAAGCCGCGCAACGACGCGCCGCGTGGAGGCAATCCGGCGCGCAGCGGTCAGCGCGGTCGTTAAGCGCGGCCGTTCAGCGCTGCAGTTAAGCGTGGCGAGGCGGGAAGGTCTGACGGCCTTGCCGCTCAATGCCAGCAAGCGAAGTTGCGCAAGGCGCGGGCGTGAGCCTAAACGCCCGCCGCCGCGGCTCGCTTCAGGTGCTCGATCTGCCGTTCCCATCGGTCGAGCACTTTCTCTTCCTCTCCTTCAAGTTCGAACGTAATGCCGCTTGTCAGGCGCGCATAGCGCACGCTTTGCATTTCCGCTGAATCGATCGAACAGCTCATATACACGAGGCCACTGTCGTCGCCATCGGCGGGCGGCAGCGGCGTGGCCAGCAACTGCACCTGATAGAACGCCTCCTCGAAGACGAAGCTCAACGCCGCCCGTCCGCTTTGCGCGATGGCGCGCGCCGCCCTCGCTTGCGGCCACAACGCGATGCATAGCGTGCGCGAATCGGGCGCATACAACTCGCCGGTGCCCAGCAGCGACGTGCGGATATGCTGATTCGCATCGACGGTCAACAGCGACGCCGTAAAACCCGCTTTGCTCACCAGCGACGAGCCGTCGAACAGCGCGCGCACCGCGTCGGGCCATTCATCAAAGGCGGTCTGGTCGAGCGGGCGTTGGGGCAAGGAAGAATCGCTCATCGCAGGTATCCGGTTGAAAGGGCCAATCTGAATGATGCCTTGAAAAGCGAAATGGCCCGCACGCGCGGGCCATTTGCTCGGTGCCGACGTGATGCCGACGCCGCATCGACGCAATATCGCTTCAGCGGAAGAACACGTGCTGCGTGATCTTCGCGAGCGGATAATGCACGCCGGGTTGAATCTTGGCCGGCAGATCGAGCGGCTTGAGCAACATCTTCACGCACATGTCGGCCGACAGATTGCGCCGCACCAGTGCATTGATGCGCGCGGCGCGCTCGCGGTTGTAGGCCTGATCGCGCACGCGCTCCGGATAACGGATCGCAAACACATGACGCAATGCGATCTCCGAGTCTTCGTTCTTGATCTCCATCACGCGGCGCATCAACGCGCCGAGCACGGCTAGCCGGCCATTGCCTTCAATCTTGTTGTACTTCTTGAAGTACTTGAAAAAGTGCTTGTAATGGCGGACTTCGTCGGTGCGGATGTTGTCGGTGATCTCCTTGAGTACCGGTTCGTCCGAGCACTCGCCAATCGCGCGATACAACGTTGCCGTACCTGTTTCAACCACGCAGCGCGCCACCATTTCAAGCGCGCGAGTCTTTTCGAAATCTTCGACCGAACAGGTCAGCGAATACTCGTCCATGAAATTGCGGAACGCAGTATCCCAATCGTATTCGGGCCACACGTAAGCGATATACGTTTTGAGCGCGCGGCCGTGCTGCATTTCCTCGGGCTCCCATTCGTTGTTGAGCCACGCGGAAACCTCCGGATCGCCGTCGAAGAACTTGCTCAAATTACTGGTGTAAAGATCGGTGCCGCTTTCAATAAACGAAGCGGCACACAGCAGCAACAGCAGATCTTCGTTAGCGACCGCCTTCTGGCGATCAATGCGCGTGAGGTCGATATCCTCGACCCGCCAGGGCATGACATGGTTCAGCTCTGTGTGCATCGTGTCTTGCTCCGAAAGCTGTATCGACTCGTGGAGCATGCTCGAAACCGCTGCTCTCGCGCTGCCTTGCGTTGCGGTTCGCCGTGTCGGATACAGCGCCGTGAATTAGAGTTAACCCCTTGTGTCTGCATCTTAGCCGCTGTTTGGCAACTCTGCAGACAACCCAGCACAGACCATGCCGATTGGCCGCAGTTCCAATTCCACGATAGACGAAAGTTTCAGTGAGGCAAGCACGACTGCGTCGGGCACAGAAAAGCCAGCTCAGTGAGCTGGCTTTGGCTTCGCAGAAAGCGAGGACGTCACGCTTTGAGAATTGCGGCGGCGGAATGTTTGAACCCGGGTTTTGCTCCATGTTCGGGTCCGCACGTGCCGCCGGTTGCCGGCGTCAGAAACCCGCTGCCAATCCGTCGCGGCGGCTATCGCTGGCGGCCACATAGCCGCGCTCCGGATCGTTGCGATCGAGCTTCCAGATGTACTGGCCCGAGCCGAAATCCATGTAAGGATCGTCGACGGATTTGATCGTGTGGCCGAGCTTTTGCAAAGCCGCAGCCGTCTTCTGCTCGAGCGTCGATTCGATGTCGATCGTGAAGTCGCGGTTCACTTTCCAGCGCGGCGCGTCGCATGCGGCCTGCGGCTGCTGACCGTAGTCGAGCATGCGCACGATAGATTGCAAATGACCTTGCGGCTGCATGTCGCCGCCCATCACGCCGAAGCTCATCACTGCTTCCTGCTGGCCGTCCACCTGCTGCGTGAGGAACGCCGGGATGATCGTGTGGAACGGCCGCTTGCCGCCTTCCACGACATTCGGCGACTTCGGGTCCATCGAGAAGCCGCAGCCGCGATTCTGCATGGAGATGCCGGTGTCCGGCACCACGATGCCCGAGCCAAAGCCCATGTAGTTCGACTGAATAAAGCTGACCATCATGCCGCGCTCGTCCGCCACCGACATGTAGATCGTGCCACCCGCCTTCGGCATGCCAAAATTGAACTGCGTCGCGCGTTTGTGATCGATCAGCTTCGCGCGCGACGCGAGGTAGGCGTCATCGAGCATCTGCTCGGGCGTGACATCCATCGAACGCGGATCGGCGACGTAGCGGTAGACATCCGCGAACGCGAGCTTCATCGCCTCGATCTGCAAGTGCTGCGACTCGACGTTGTCGACCGTCAGTTCCTTCACATCGAATTTTTCGAGGATGCCGAGCGCGATCAACGCCGCGATGCCCTGCCCGTTCGGCGGAATCTCATGCACGGTGTAGCCGCGATAGTCCTTGCCGATCGGCTCGACCCAATCTGCACGATAGTTGCGCAGGTCCTCGACGGTCAGCGCGCCGCCGCATTCACGCGAAAACGCCGCGATGCGCTCTGCAATCTCGCCTTCGTAGTACGCGCGCGGTCCTTGTTCGGCGAGCTTGCGAAGAGTCTTAGCATGACCGGGAAAGCGCATGAGCTCGCTCACTTCCGGCGCGCGGCCGCGCGGCATGAAGGTGGCCGCGAAGCCCGGCAGATCTTGCAGTTCCGGTACGGCCGCCGCCCATTTATGAGCGACGATGGTCGCCACCGCGTGACCGCGCCCGGCGATCTCGATGGCCGGCGCCATCAGATCCGCAAACGGCAGCGAGCCGAATTTCTGGTGCAGCGCCTCCCAACCCGCGATCACGCCCGGCACCGTTACGGCGTCCCAGCCGCGCGTCGGCTGAATCGCCAAGCCGTTTTGCTCGCCGTATTTGCGCTTGAAGTAATCGACGCTCCACGCCGCCGGCGCCGCACCCGACGCGTTCAATCCGTGCAGCTTACGGCCGTCCCAGACCAGCGCAAAGGCGTCCCCGCCGAGGCCGCACGATACTGGCTCGACGACGGTGATCGCGGCGGCGGCTGCGATCGCCGCGTCCACAGCGTTGCCACCTTTCCACAGCATGCGCAGCCCAGCCTGGGCGGCGAGCGGATGCGATGTCGAAACGATGTTGCGCGCGAATACGGGCAGACGCGGCGTCGGATAAGGGTTTTGCCAGTTAAAGCCAGTCATGTCGAACACTCTCGGAAGCACGGTCCTGACGGTGTGAGCCGTCGGACGCCATAAGAAAATGAAACGCGGATGGAATGCATCGGGAAGCGCGAAACCTTGGATTGCAGCGCGTTCCGGCGCAAAAAACAAATTCATTTGTCGCATGGATCAATGCGTCGACGGCCTGAATGCATGCCGCCCATGGCGAGCGATCACCATGGGCGCCACATGAGTTGGCAGACCAGTCGCGCGATGGTCTTACAATACACGCACCTTCGCTGCCCGATTCCGCCGCCCGCCTGCCGCGCCCGTGGCCGGCAGGCGCCGATAAAAACCGACAATCCAGGACCCATGACCCGAGACCCCCGCCTGACTCTCAACGCCCGGCAACAGGAACTGCTGGAGTGGGTGCAACGCGACGGCTTCGTAACGGTGGACGACCTCGCGGCGCATTTCGACGTGACGCCGCAGACGATCCGCCGCGACGTCAACTGGCTCGCCGACATGAACCTGCTGCGCCGCTATCACGGCGGCGCGAGCCTGCCGACCAGCTCGGAGAACGTCTCGTACACGGCGCGTCAGCGGATGTTCCATGACGAGAAGCGGCGCATTGCGGCGCTAGTAGCCACTCACATTCCCGACCAGGCGTCGCTCTTCATCAACCTCGGCACGACCACCGAGGAAGTCGCGCGCGCGCTCAACCGGCACCGCGGACTGCGCGTGATCACCAACAATCTGAACGTCGCCAGCATGATGAGCGGCTATCCCGATTGCGAGGTGCTGGTGACCGGCGGCGTCGTGCGGCCGTGGGACAAAGGCATCGTCGGCGAGCTGACGATCGACTTCATCCGCCAGTTCAAGGTGGATTTCGCGATCATCGGCACATCGAGTATCGAAACCGACGGCACGCTGCGCGATTTCGACACCCGCGAAGTGCGCGTGGCCGAGGCGATCATGCAGCACGCGCGCACCGTTTTTCTCGCCGCCGACAGCTCGAAATTCGGCCGCCCGGCGCTGGTTCGCCAGGGCCATCTCGATCAGATCGACGCATTGTTCACCGACGCCCCTCCGCCGCCCGACATGGCCGAAACGCTCAATGCCGCCAATTGCCAGGTATACGTGGCCGGCTGACCAGGCATCCGCAGCCATGTTGCAGCGCACGCGGAACTTCAAGTGAAATCACGGATCTTCCCGCCGCTGGGAACCGCCTCCGCGGCGAACAGTTGTCAAAGGGAAAATTTACGGGTGGCGATTTGGCGTTTAACGTTCGCTTGACTACACTCCAGTTCCCCGGCGTTCGTTGCGCGCTCTCGCGTGCAGCCGGTTAGGTGAAGTGAACCTGTCGTAAGCCGTACCTCCCGCCCAATTTTTTGCGGACTCATTGGCAACTGCCTGGCGCTGCCCCGGCAGCGACTGCCAGTCGCCGTCAAGGCCGTCCGCGCTTGCTTGACATGGAGACAAACGATGCTGAGTCCGCACGAATTCGCCACGTTGTTGCTCGTCAAGGACGCTCCCACTCAGGTCGACATGGAGCGAGAAGAACTCGACGCCCTCCTCGAACGTCAGCTCGTACAACTCGAGCGGCTCGCGTCGGGCAATGAACAATGGCGTGTAACGGAATCCGGCGATAGCGCACTTCGAGCCATCAAACGT
Source organism: Paraburkholderia rhynchosiae (assembly GCF_002879865.1). Lineage (GTDB taxonomy): Bacteria > Pseudomonadota > Gammaproteobacteria > Burkholderiales > Burkholderiaceae > Paraburkholderia > Paraburkholderia rhynchosiae. Next base: position 180,193 of record NZ_PNXY01000005.1, on the reverse strand, counting down.
CTTTCCTGAAATCGACTCGGCGTGTCGTCGGGGCGTATCGCTGAATTGTCGGCGCGCGCGTTTAGCGGCTGAGCCGCGCGCTTGCGCCTGAGACCACTCGGCTTGTGTCAACGCGGGCGCCCATTGCGGCGTCCGCTTTCGTTGCTTCTGCGCCGGTGATGCGGCGAAGCGGCGCGGCGGCCAGCCGTAATGCCGCTAAACAGCTATCTCGTGTTCAACCACTGCGCAACGTGGGATCGACGGCCGCGCGCCAGCTCAAAGCCTTCGCGCGCTGCTCAGTGAAGAACGCGACCCACTGATTGCGAACCTGCGGATCCGCACTCGCGCCCTGGCTCGTGTAGCGCTGCGCGATCGACGTCTGGAACGCGCAGTAATCGTCCTTCGACAAGCGGCCGCGCCGATTCGCCACGTACGCATCGAACAGCGCCGCATATACGCCTTGCGCGTCGTTGCCGTAGTCGACCGTCTGCGTACTGCACATCTGCTGCAACGACATGAACGACGGCGCGCCCATCGTTCCGCTCAGGCTAGGCGAACCGACGCACCCCGCAAGAAGCGCAGCGGCGCCCACCATGAAAAGTCCACGCATGTATGTCACCTCCAGTTGGCTGCTGCAAGAGTATCGTCCGTGGTCGCGCGTTGCGCCACTACCCCCCGCCATTCGATAGAGCCGCGCCAGGAAGAGCGAACTTTACTTTTTCGAATATGTTCATTAAAGTTCGAAAACGAACACTATAGATTCGATAGGCCTTCAAACGACTTTCCAAACGATGCAGGAGACGCACCAGGTGACGCAAGGCACGAGATACGATTTGCTCGTCGTGGGCGGCGGGATCAACGGCGCCGGCATCGCACGCGATGCGGCCGGCCGCGGCCTGTCCGTGCTGCTCTGCGAACAGGACGACCTGGCGGCGCACACGTCGTCGGCGAGTACCAAACTGATCCACGGCGGCTTGCGCTATCTGGAGTACCGCGAGTTCGGGCTGGTCCGCAAAGCCCTGCAGGAGCGTGAGACGTTGCTGCGCGCCGCGCCGCACATCATCTGGCCGCTGCGCTTCGTGATGCCGCACATGCCCGACCTGCGGCCAGCGTGGCTGATCCGTGCGGGTCTGTTCCTTTACGATCACCTCGCCCGGCGCGAGCTGCTGCCGGGCTCGCGCGGCATTGTGATGCGCGATCATCCGGCCGGAATTCCGCTCGTCGATTCGATCAAGCGCGGCTTTGTGTATTCGGACGGCTGGGTCAACGACGCGCGCCTCGTCGTGCTGAACGCGCTCGACGCAGAAGAGCATGGCGCGAAAATCCTCACGCGCACGAAGCTGTTGAGCGCGGTGCGCGTCGGCGGGGAATGGCGCGCGCAGCTGAATCGTGCGGACGGCACGACCATCGACGTGCGCGCCGCGTCAATCGCGAACGCCGCCGGCCCGTGGGTCGGCGAACTGCTGGAAGGCGCGCTGGGCCGCGCGGCATCGCACAGCGTGCGGCTCGTCAAAGGCAGCCACATCGTCACGCGGCGTCTGTTCGAACACGACCACGCTTACATCTTCCAGAACCCGGACAAGCGGATCATCTTCGCGATTCCGTATGAACAGGACTACACGCTGATCGGCACGACCGACCTCGAATATCGCGGCGACCCTGCCCACGTTGCGATCAATGCCGCCGAGACGCAATACCTGTGCGACTCGATCAATCGCTACTTCAAGCAGAAAATTTCGCCGGCCGACGTGCGCTGGACCTATTCGGGCGTGCGGCCGCTGCTGGAGGAAGAAGGCGCGGACGATCCGTCCGCCGTCACGCGCGATTATTCGCTCGAACTCGATGCACCGGCGGGTGAGGCGCCGCTGCTCTCGGTGTTCGGCGGCAAGATAACGACCTTCCGCAAGCTCGCCGAAGAGGCCGTCGACAAACTTGCGCAAGTTCTGGGCAACGGCGCACCTTCATGGACGGCCGGTGCACCCTTGCCCGGCGGCGACATCCCGCACGCAAACTTCGAACGCTTCCTTGCCGAACTGAAGCAGCAGCACGCGTGGTTGCCGGCGGACCTCGCACACCGCCTCGCCCGTGCTTACGGCACGCGCGTCAACAACGTAATCGGCAGTGCGCGCTCGCTCGCCGATCTCGGCCACGCCTTCGGACCAGGCCTTTACGAAGCGGAGCTGACCTATCTGCGCGACACCGAATGGGCACGCAGCGCGCAAGACGTGCTGTGGCGCCGCTCGAAACTCGGGCTGCATGTGGAGCCGGGCGCACTCGACTCGGTTACGCGCGACATCGACGCATGGTTCGCTCGCGAACCTGAGCGACAGAGCGCGTAACCTAGTCGAAAACCCACGCGCTCGTTGGGTACAAAAAACCCGTTTCACCCTTCGGCTGCATCGAGCCGGGCTGCGCCGATACGCATGGTCGCGGCCCGCTCGAAACGACATGCCGTTCCCGTCGCCGGTAAGCTGTACGGCGATTCATAAAACGCATGGAGAAGAGACAATGCAGGATCAATACATCCTCGCGCTTGACCAGGGCACGACCAGCTCACGTGCGATGCTGTTCGACCACCTCGGCAATGTCGTGTCGACAGCGCAAAAGGAATTTCAGCAGATTTATCCGCATCCGGGCTGGGTGGAGCACGACCCGCAGGAAATCTGGTCGACGCAAGCGGGTGTCGCCGCGGAAGCCGTGACGCGCGCCGGCATGAACGGCACGTCGATTGCCGCGATTGGCATCACCAATCAACGCGAAACCACGATCGTATGGGATCGTGAAACTGGTCATCCGATCTACAACGCGATCGTCTGGCAGGACCGCCGTGCCGCCGACTTCTGCGATCAGCTCAAGGAGCAAGGCCTCGAAGCGAAAGTCCGTGCGAAAACCGGCTTGCCGATCGACTCGTATTTCTCGGCGACCAAGATCCGCTGGATTCTCGACAACGTGGAGGGCGCGCGCGAGAAGGCGAAGCAAGGCCGGCTCGCGTTCGGCACGGTAGATAGCTGGCTCGTGTGGAATTTCACCAAGGGTGGCCTGCACGTTACCGACGTGACGAACGCGTCGCGCACCATGCTCTTTAACATCCACACACTGAAGTGGGACGACGAACTGCTGGAAGCGCTCGATATTCCGCGCAGCATGCTGCCCGAAGTGCGCGCGTCGTCGGAAGTGTATGGGCCGACCAGGACCACCGTGTTCGCCTCGAAGATTCCGCTCGCGGGCATCGCCGGCGACCAGCATGCGGCGCTCTTCGGCCAGATGTGCACGCAATCCGGCATGGTGAAGAACACCTACGGCACCGGCTGCTTCCTCGTGATGAACACCGGCGACAAGCCGATCGAATCGAAGAACAATCTCGTCACCACGATCGCCTGGCAGATCGGCGATCAGATCAACTACGCGCTCGAAGGCAGCATCTTCATTGGCGGCGCGGTGGTGCAATGGCTGCGCGACGGCCTCGGCATCATCAAGAACGCGGCTGAAATCGAAACATTGGCGCGCGGCGTGCCGCATTGCGATGGCGTGTATCTGGTGCCCGCGTTCGCCGGCCTCGGTGCGCCGCATTGGAACGCGCGCGCTCGCGGCACGCTGTTCGGCGTGACGCGTGGCACGACCTCCGCGCATATCGCGCGCGCCGCACTCGACTCGATCGCGTATCAGTCGCTCGATGTGCTGAAAGCCATGGAGGCCGACTCCGGCATTCGCATCGGCGAATTGCGCGTGGACGGCGGCGCGTGCGCGAACAATCTGCTGATGCAATTCCAGGCGGACATTCTCGGCGTGAACGCGGTCCGTCCCAAGGTGTCGGAAACCACTGCGCTAGGCGCGGCCTATCTGGCAGGTCTCGCGGTCGGCTATTGGAAAGATGTCGACGAACTGCAAAGCCAGTGGAAGCTCGATCGCCGCTTCACGCCCGAACTGGAACAAGCCGACGTGAAGGAATGTCTCAACGGCTGGAAGCGCGCGATTGGCGCCGCAAAAGCGTGGGCCGACACGCCTTGAGCGCGCCCACCGCGCTATTCATGGACTCACATCCGGCATAACGCACGCTCAACGCAACTGCAACGTAACTTCGATGCAACCGTAACGAAGCCGCCCGCCTCGCGGCTTCCCTAATAACAATATTTCGGATACCCAACGATGTCTCCTTACATTCCGGAATTCATTGGCACCGCACTGATGGTGCTGCTCGGCGACGGCGCTGTCGCGAACGTCCTGCTGGCGCGAACCAAAGGCACGTCAGCGGCCGACGCACACCCACCTCGCGCGCAATGGAATTCGCGGAAAGCGAGGGCGCGGCGCAGGTCGCCCCAAAGCACGTATCATGGCGCTTTCACCCGGCGCGCATGAGCTTGCCCTTCTCTCGCCCACGCGCCTTCGCTTTCCGTTCCTTAAGGCATGATCGACCACCTCATTTGCGACTGCGACGGCGTGCTCGTCGACAGTGAAGTCATTGCTGACCGCGTCATGTTCGAGACGCTCTCCGCCACCTTTCCCGGCCTCGACTTCGAAGCTATCGTGAAGACGGCTTTTGGCCAGCAAACGTCACGCTTTCTCGAAGGCATCGAGAAGTCGTTCGACATCACCCTGCCGGCCGATTTTCTGAACATCATCGAACACCATGTCGAGCTCGCGCTCGCGGCATCGCTTAGCCCGATCAACGGCGTGCGCGACGCTTTGCAACGCGTGACGCTGCCGGTCGCGGTCGTGTCGAACAGTCGGATGACGCGTGTGAACGCTTCCGTGCGACGCGCCGGATTGCAGCAGGTTTTCGGCGAACGCATCTTCAGCGCCGACCAGGTCGCGCGGCCGAAACCGTTTCCCGACGTGTATCTGTTCGCCGCCCAGACGCTCGGCGTCGAGCCATCGCGATGCGTCGTCGTCGAAGACAGCGTGGCGGGTTTGAATGCGGCGCGCGCGGCGGGCATGAAGACGATCGCTTTCGTCGGCGCGAGTCATATTCCCGATGGGTACGCGGAGGCGCTGCGCAACATGGGCATGACGCGCATCATGAAGCACATGGACGAACTGCCCGCGCTGATCGAAGCGGGCATACGCGGTGAGTTCGGCGACGTGCAGTCGTAATCGTCACAGCGAACGCTGCCGAACGCAAAAAGCCGACTGGTTGCGCGCAGTCGGCTTTTCCTTTTTTAGCGGGTTACGGCGTGCGTTGCGTTGCGTTGAGCAGCGCGCGCTGAATCGAGCGCGCCGCGCCGCGCACCTTCTACGACATCAAGCCTCGTCCGCGACGCATTCACGCGCCTGCGCCAACGCCTGGCGAAATTCGACGAGCTCGGCAATGGTCAGCATCGGCAGATTGTGATGTTCAGCGAAGCGTTCGACGTCCGCGCCACGCGTCATCGTGCCGTCGGCGTTCATCAATTCGCACAGTACGCCGGCCGGCTTCAGGCCCGCGAGAATCGCGAGATCCACTGTGCCTTCCGTATGTCCGCGCCGTGCGAGCACACCGCCGGGCATCGCGCGCAACGGGAACACATGACCGGGGCGCACGATGTCGGCGGGCTTCGCGGTATCGGCAATCGCCGCGCGAATCGTCGTCACGCGATCGAGTGCGGACACGCCGGTCGTCACGCCGTCGCGCGCCTCGATCGACACCGTGAACGCGGTGCCATGACGGCTTTCGTTGTTGACGGCCATCGGCGGAAGTTCGAGCGCGCGGATCTTCTCGTCGGGCAGGCACAGGCACACGATGCCGCTGCATTCGCGGATCAGCAGCGCCATGGTTTCGACGGAAAGACGCTCGGCGGACACGATCAGATCGGCTTCGTTCTCGCGGTCGTGGTCGTCTTGCAGGACGACAGCGCGGCCATCGCGCATTGCTTGCAACGCGGCGGCGATACGCGGCGGAACGGGTTCGGTGTCGAGCAGCGGGAGATCGGCGAAGGCATCGTCTGCAATCGTCGACGGAGCAGGAAAAGTAGCAAAGGACATAGTTGAAACGCTCATCGCAAAAGTTGGGCGAGAAACGTTTCAGGGCATTGCAAACAGACAAAGACGCACCGGCGAGCGCCACACACGGCGGCGCTCATGCACCGCTCAAATCTGCGAGCGGCGCCACGGAAACGAACATGACTATCTGCACATCTTCTTCCATCCGGACTATGACCGTCGGCCCTGGCTTCTCACCAGATCTGCTGACCCCGCGGCGGCTTTCCATTCGCTGAAAACCGTACGACTGCGGGCGCTCGCGGGCTCGTCGGCTCACGCTTTCGCGCTGCCGGCATACCGCCGGTGGGGAATTTCACCCCGCCCTGAAGACGCACTGATTGCCGGACAAACCGGCGGGCAAAGCATACAACAGCTGCGCGCGAACTGCAGCGCAACCCCTACTGACCGGACGGGATCTCTGACTGGTCACATCCCGCCGAAGGCATGCGATCAAAGCGGTCCGGCCTCGCGCGCCGTGTCATGCTGGACGGGCACGTTCCAGCGCGGCGGCGTCTCGGCCTTCAACGTCACGCGAAATGCGCGCGCTTCGGTGTCGCCGGGATTGCGCAAGCTGTGCGGTTGATCGGCGTCGAAAACGATTGCGTCGCCCGTGGCAAGCAACTGGCGTTGATCGTGCACGCTGACCTCGAGCGTGCCCTCGCTGACCACGAGGTTCACAGTCGTGCCTGGCGCGCGGCGCGTGCCGGCTTCGGTGTGCAACGGCGCAATGCGCAGCTCGTGAAACTCGGCGGCGGTCGGTTCGTTGTCGGGATAAAGCGGACGAGCCGAATAGCGTCCATTCGAACTGACGACGCGCGACGAGCGCTCCGCCGGCAAGTGCTCGACGCCGTTGGTCGCGTGGCGTCGCAGGAAGGCCGCGACCGACACTTTCAACGCCGCGGCCACCTTGCACAGCACCTTGATGGACGGCACGCTGCGCGCCGATTCGATTTGCGCGAGCATCGCTCGCGACACGCCCGACGCGCGGGCCAAAGCGTCGAGCGACAACTGACGCTCGGCGCGCAAGCGGGCGAGATTCACGCCGACGAGATGTTCCAGTGCATCGAAGGGTTCGGCCGCACGCGGCGGCGCAGCGGGATCAGCCGTAGGATCGCGAACCAGAGCAAGCGGGGAATGCATGATTGCCTCCAGAAGCGCCGCCAAACGGCGGGCAAGCGGTTAGTGGAAGCAAGATAGCATCGCGCCCGGTCGCGCCCAACGAAGTTATCTTCACACTGTTATCAGCATTGCGGAGGGCGTTTCTCGCAAAGCTTTTGCGGTTTTTTCATATGCGGGCGGTGGCGGTTTCCTGGAGACGCCGGCAATCTCGCCTGTACGCGGTGGCGGATCCGGTGGCGGTGGCGGATGCGCACGTTGAGACACCTTCAGAAGCCTTCACACGTTCACACATTCACGCCCGCTCGCGCACCTGCACGCCACGCTGCGCCAACTCCCGGGACGGCGTATCCATGCGCGACGCGAACCACGTCAGCAACAAGGCGGCCACGGTCACTGCCGCCGCGACCCACGGCAATGTATCGAGCGAATGGCCGTGATCGATCACGAGACCACCGAGCCACGCGCCGCCAGCATTGCCGACATTGAACGCGCCGATGTTCAACGTCGACGCAAGATTCGGCGCCTTGGCGGCCTTCTCCACCACACGCATCTGCAGCGGCGGCACCGTCGCGAACGCGGCAATGCCCCAGACGAACACCGTGATCGCCGCGGCCACGGGCGAATGACTCGTGCGCGTGAAGATCGCCATCACGACCGCGAGCGCCACGAGAATGGCCATCAACGAAGGCATCAGCGCGCGGTCCGCGAGCTTGCCGCCCACCGTATTGCCGACCGTGAGTCCTACACCGAACAGCACGAGAATCAGCGTCACGCCACGCGGCGAGAAGCCGCTCACCTGTTCGAGAATCGGCGCGACATAGGTGAACACGACGAACACGCCGCCAAAGCCGAGCACTGTCATCGCTAGCGCGGTCCATACCTGGGGGTCTTTCAGCACGCGCACTTCGTGGCCGAGACCGGCGGGGCCGGAATCGTGGCGATTGGGTACCAGTGCGGTCACGCCCAGGAGCGACAGCACGCCGAACGCGCTGACAATCCAGAACGCCGCGCGCCAGCCGAACTCCTGGCCGACGAACGTGCCGAACGGCACGCCGAGCACGTTTGCGAGCGTGAGGCCGGTGAACATCAGTGCAATCGCGCTCGCGCGCTTCTCAGGCGGCACGAGCGACGCCGCCACGACCGCGCCAATGCCGAAGAACGAGCCATGCGCGAACGACGTCACCACGCGCGCGATCATCAGCACCGAATAGCTCGACGCAACCGCGCACAGCGTATTGCCGACGATGAACACGCCCATCAGCAACTGCAACGCGAGCTTGCGCGGCATTCTGCTCGTGACGACCGCGAGCAGCGGCGCGCCGACCGCAACGCCGAGCGCATAGCCGCTCACCAGCAATCCCGCCGACGGGATCGACACCATCAGATCGCGCGCGACCTCGGGCAGCAAGCCCATGATGACGAACTCGGTGGTTCCGATAGCGAAGGCGCTGATCGCGAGCGCGAGTAATGGAATCGGCATGTTGTTCTCCAGGTTTTACGGTTGAGCGTGCTGCAGCGCCGTCACGAACTCGACGACGACACGCGGCGCCAGCGCCACGAATATCTGCATTGCGGCTTGTTGCGGTCCTATCGGCGGCACTTGCGCAGTCTGATAGTCGACGCCGGTTGCACGCAGGCGCGTGAGCAGCGCCTGCCATTCGGCGGCGCTTTGCAGACGGAACGCGATGTGGTGGATGCGCGGCGCCGCTCTGACCGCCGGGGCCGGAGACGGGGCCGGGTCCGTCGCGTTGACCAGATGGATCACCGCGCGCCCGTCCGCATACAGCCAGTAGCCGTCAACCGAAAACGGCGGACGCGAGCCTTGCGTCAAACCGGCTACATCGACGAAGAAACGCCGGGCGTTGTCGAGGTCGGCGGTGACGATGGTCGCGTGATCGAATTGCATGGTTTCAGGCGGCTGGCGGCACCGCATGATTTTTCGACAAGCGAATTGTCGCGATGCCGCGGTGATTTGATAATTGGCGTAGCATTTGAAGCATTTTCAAATACTATTTGAAACAAACGATGGATAACCTCGGCGACATTCGCCTCTTCGTCGAAGCGGCGCAGCAGGCCAGCCTGTCGGCGGCGGGCCGCAAGATGGGGCTCACGCCCGCCGCCGCGAGCGCGCGTCTCGCGAAGCTCGAAGCCGGGCTAAAAGCGCGCCTGTTTGAGCGCACTACCCGCCAGTTGCGGCTCACCGACGAAGGGCGTCTCTATCTCAACTGCTGCCGCCAGGCGCTGCAATCGCTCGACGACGCGAAAGCCGCGCTGCAAGCCGGGCAAGGCGTGGTGCGCGGCAAGGTGCGCGTGTCGGCGACTTCGGACTTCGGTCGCAATCTGCTGATGCACTGGCTCGACGAATTCAATGCGCTCTATCCCGAAGTGACGTTCGCGCTAACGCTCTCGGACTCGCTGTCGAACCTCGTGCAGGAGGACATCGACCTGGCGATCCGCTTCGGCGTGCCGCAGGACAGCTCGCTCGTGGCGCGCAAGCTGGCGCCGAACCGGCGCGTGCTGTGCGCGTCGCCGGAGTACATCGCGCGCAAGGGCGAGCCGAAAGCCCCCCACGATCTGGCGAATTTCGATTGCATCGTGCTCAGCACCGGTTCCGGACCGGTCAACGAGTGGCGCTTCACGCGCGGCGACGAAGTGCAGCACTACACCGTGCCGGTCGAAACCGCGCGCGAGACCAATGACGGCGCCGTCGCTCGCGAATGGGCGCTGCGCGGCTACGGCATCGTGATCAAGTCGATGTGGGACGTGGAAGCGGACCTGCGCGCCGACGGCCTGAAAATCCTGCTGCCAGAATGGCGTTATCCGGACGCGCCCTTGCACGCGCTGTACCACCGCAATCGTTTCATGGCGCCGCGCGTGCGCGTGCTGCTGGATTTTTTGAGCGAGCGCTTCGCGCGAGTGTCGGACGAACTGGAAACTCTGCTGGGCCTGCCGCCGGCGCCGCCGCGCGCGGAAGCGGACGCGAACGCGAACGCGGGTTGAGAAGCCGGCTGAGAAAGCGGGTTGAGAACCAGGGTTGAAACCAGCCTAAGAAGCGAGGCGCCGAAGCCGTATCGGGCGAAGGGCTATAATATTGCGCTACGTTGCAAGCGTGCGCGGCAAGCGACCACCCGGGCCGCTCGATCCGCCGAAAGCGCCGTCCCGCGGGCTTATCGCACGCTTATCGCACGTTCTTGCATCTCCCTTGACCCTTTATACGACGCCCCCAGGTTAACCACTGCGACCGGCGAAATTCGATGACCAAGAAAGTTTATGTAAAGACCTTTGGCTGCCAGATGAACGAGTACGACTCCGACAAAATGGTCGACGTACTCGGCGCGGCTGAAGGCCTCGTCAAGACAGACACGCCCGAAGACGCGGACGTCATTCTGTTCAACACCTGCTCGGTACGCGAGAAAGCCCAGGAGAAAGTGTTCTCCGATCTCGGCCGCGTGCGCGAGTTGAAAGAAGCGAATCCGAATCTGATCATCGGCGTCGGCGGCTGCGTGGCGAGCCAGGAAGGTGCGGCGATCGTCGCGCGCGCGCCGTATGTCGACCTGGTGTTCGGTCCGCAAACACTGCACCGTCTGCCGCAAATGATCGACAAGCGCCGCGAAAGCGGCCGCGCGCAGGTCGATATCTCGTTCCCGGAAATCGAAAAGTTCGACCACCTGCCGCCGGCTCGCGTGGAAGGCCCGAGCGCGTTCGTGTCGATCATGGAAGGCTGCAGCAAGTACTGCAGCTATTGCGTCGTGCCGTACACGCGCGGCGAAGAAGTGTCGCGTCCACTCGACGACGTGCTGACCGAAATCGCCGGTCTTGCAGACCAGGGCGTGCGCGAAGTCACGCTGCTCGGCCAGAACGTGAACGCCTACCGCGGCGCGCTCACACAAGGTTCGTCGGAAATCGCCGATTTTGCCACGCTGATCGAATACGTCGCAGATATTCCAGGCATTGAACGGATTCGCTACACCACGTCGCATCCGAAGGAATTCACGCAGCGCCTGATCGACACCTACGCGAAGGTGCCGAAGCTGGTCAGCCATTTGCATCTGCCCGTCCAGCACGGCTCCGACCGCATTCTGATGGCAATGAAGCGCGGCTACACCGTGCTCGAATACAAGTCCGTGATCCGCAAGCTGCGCGCGATCCGACCGGATCTCTCGCTTTCGACGGATATGATCGTCGGGTTCCCCGGCGAGACAGAAGAAGACTTCGACAAGATGATGGCGCTCGTGCACGAGATGAAGTACGACACGAGCTTTTCGTTCATCTACAGCCCGCGTCCGGGCACGCCGGCAGCGAATCTGCACGACGACACCCCGCGTGAAGTGAAATTGAAGCGTTTGCAGCACCTCCAGGCCACCATCGAAGAAAACGTGCAGCGCATCAGCGATTCGATGGTCGGCAAGATCGAGCGCATTCTGGTCGAGCGCCCTGCGCGTAAAGACCCGAACGAACTCGCGGGTCGCACTGAAAACAACCGCGTGGTGAATTTCCCTGCGCCGGTGGCGTCGCATGCCCGGCTGACCGGCCAGATGGTCGACGTGAAAATCGTCAAAGCGTACCCACATTCGCTGCGTGGCGAACTCGTGCTGGTGCACGGCAACGCAGAAAACGGCGCGCCCGCCGTCACGCATTGATTGACGACTGACTCAAAGACGCGGCGCGGCCCGACGCCGCCCGCGTACTGAAACCGACAGGATCGACTCACCGCCTTGAAAACCACTCAGCCGCATCTGGAATTCACCGCTCCGCGCGACGACAACGCGCGGCTCGCCAACCTCTGCGGACCGCTCGACGAAAACCTGCGTCAGATTGAGCAGGCGCTCGATGTGACGCTGCAACGCCGCGGACACCGCATCACGATTCGCGGGCGCGGCTCAAAACTCGCGCTGACCGCGCTCGAAAACTTCTATAACAACGCGCGCGATCCCCTGTCGGTCGACGACATCCAGCTCGCGCTCGTCGAGGTGCGCCACCCGGCGCGGCATCGCACGAACGGCAACGGCAACGGCAATGGCGACGAAGCGGGCGAGCCGGGCTTCCCGGGCAATCCCGACCATCCCTTCGATCAACCCGCTGACAGCGGCGAAGACGATCTCGAGGAACTCGGCCCGAAGCTATACACGCGGCGCGCCGATCTGCGCGGCCGCACGCCCGCGCAGCGCGATTATTTAAAGCAGATCATCTCGCACGACGTCACGTTCGGCGTGGGTCCGGCCGGCACGGGCAAGACCTATCTCGCGGTCGCCTGCGCGGTGGACGCGCTGGAGCGCGACCAGGTCAAACGCATCGTGCTGACGCGGCCGGCCGTCGAAGCGGGCGAGCGTCTCGGCTTCCTGCCGGGCGATCTCGCGCAGAAGGTCGATCCGTATCTGCGTCCGCTCTACGACGCGCTCTACGACCTGCTCGGCTTCGACAAAACCGCGAAGATGTTCGAGCGACAGATGATCGAAATCGCGCCGCTCGCGTATATGCGCGGCCGCACGCTCAATCACGCGTTCATCATTCTGGACGAGGCGCAGAACACCACGCCCGAGCAGATGAAAATGTTCCTCACGCGGATCGGCTTCGGCTCGAAAGCCGTGGTGACCGGCGACACGACGCAGATCGATTTGCCGCGCGGCCACAAGAGCGGGCTTATTGAAGCGCAGCAGGTTCTGTCCGACGTGCGCGGCATTGCGCTCACGCGCTTTACCAGCGCGGACGTGGTGCGGCATCCGCTGGTCGCGCGAATCGTCGAGGCGTACGACGCGCATTCGCAGAAGACCGCCAGTCCGGCGGATTCGCGTTGATGCGGCCGGATGCGCGCCGAGTCGCACTGAAACTGCCGCAGCTCACCCTACGACAGTTGGCGCAAAAACACGCGCCGCATGTCGCGCGACGGACTGCGCAACAAGCCGCGCAATACCTCGCGCATCACTTCGAACAAGCATGAGCCGCACTCCGAAACTGACGCTGAACCTGCAATTCCCGGCCGGCAAGGCATGGCCGGAACATAAGGCGCTGTTGCCGCGCGCCACGGTGGCCGGCTGGGTCAAGGCCGCCCTTTTCGCGGACGGCGAGCTGACCGTACGTTTCGTCGACGCCGAAGAAGGCCGCACGCTGAACCGCACTTACCGCGGCAAGGACTATTCGACCAATGTGCTGACCTTCGCGTACGCGGAATCGGAAGACGATCCTGTGACGGGCGATCTGATCCTGTGCTGCCCGGTCGTCGAGAAAGAAGCGGCCGAGCAGGGCAAGCCGCTCATCGCGCACTACGCGCATCTGCTGGTGCACGGCACGCTCCACGCCCAGGGCTACGACCACGAAGTCGAGGAAGAAGCCGAGGAAATGGAAGCGATCGAAACCGAGATTCTCAGCAAGCTCGGTTTTCCCGACCCTTACCGATAACCGTCGTCAGGACCGACCGTGAGCGCCTTTTCTCCTGATGCCGACACCCCAACGCCCTGCCCGGATTATCCGCCTGCGCTGGGCGAGTCGAGGCTGCTCACGGACGAGGAATTGCGGGCATCGCTCGAATGCTCGCTGCGCGACTGGGACCGTCAGCGCGACTTGTGGCTGTTCGGCTATGGCTCGCTGATCTGGAATCCCGGCCTGCCCACCGTCGAAGCGACACGCTCGAAAGTGCACGGTTATCACCGCGGGCTGTATCTCTGGTCGCGCGTGAACCGGGGCACGCCGGAACAGCCGGGGCTCGTGCTCGCGCTCGATCGCGGCGGCTCCTGCACGGGCATTGCGTTTCGTCTGGCGGCGCAAGGCGCCATGCCGCATCTGGAAGCGCTGTGGCGCCGCGAAATGGCGATGGGTTCATACCGGCCGGCTTGGCTGCCGTGCGTGCTGGCCGATGGACGACGCGTGGATGCACTTGCGTTCGTGATGCGGCGCGACGTGCCCAGCTACACCGGCAAGCTCGGCGACGAGGTCGTCAAAACCGTGTTCGGCTGCGCGCGTGGCCGCTACGGCACGACGCTCGACTACGTGAGCCGCACGGTTCACGCGCTGCGCGAAAGCGGCATGCCCGACCGCGCGCTGGAAGCGCTGCTTGCGCGCTGCTGCGCCCCGGATCGCGAGATCGATTCGGCGGGCGCTGAACTGCGGACGCAGCCGCAAGCGGGCAAACAGGCGGGCGAATAAGCCACTAAATGGCGTCGGCCGCGCGTGCGTTGCCTCGCCGTTTTTTTCTCCGAAACGCTTTTCGCCACGTAATCAGTTAGGATTGACCCATGGTCCGCGCGTTGCGGCGGACCGGTGTCAGCCCGGTTTCATTCATCGCCCGGCCCGGCGGGACACGGTCCTGCCATGTGCGTGGTGTATCCTTAATGCTCTGCAACAGCGCGCCCAGTTTTGCCGGGCGCACTACCATGAACGACACGTATCCCAGTCGACGCCACACCGACAAACCGCAGGAAAAACGCTCGCTACTCGAGCGTCTGACCGATTTCATCTCGCCCGAGCCCGACTCGCGCGCCGAACTCCTTGAAATTCTGCAGGACGCGCACGAGCGCAACCTGATCGACGCCGACTCGCTGTCGATGATCGAAGGCGTGTTCCAGGTCTCCGAACTGAGCGCGCGTGACATCATGGTGCCGCGTGCTCAAATGGACGCGATCAACATCGCGGAGAGTCCCGCCGAATTTATTCCGTACGTGCTGGAAAAAGCGCACTCGCGCTATCCGGTCTACGAAGGCAATCGCGACAACATCATCGGCGTGCTGCTCGCGAAAGACCTGCTGCGCTACTACGCCGAAGAAGAGTTCGACGTGCGCGGCATGCTGCGCCCCGCCGTCTTCATCCCCGAATCAAAGCGGCTTAACGTGCTGCTGCACGACTTTCGCGTGAATCGCAATCACCTCGCGGTGGTGGTCGACGAATACGGCGGCGTGGCCGGCCTGATCACGATCGAGGACGTGCTGGAGCAGATCGTCGGCGACATCGAAGACGAATACGATTTCGACGAAGAAAGCGGCAACATCATCGCCTCGCCGGACGGGCGCTTCCGGGTGCGTGCGCTGACCGAGATCGAGCAGTTCAACGAAGCGTTCGGCACCCGCTATTCAGACGAAGAAGTGGACACGATCGGCGGGCTCGTCACGCATCATTTCGGGCGCGTGCCGCATCGCGGCGAGAAGGTTCGTATCGACGACCTGATCTTCGAAATTCTGCGCGGCGACGCCCGCCAGGTTCACATGCTGCTGGTGCGGCGCGATCCGCTTGCCGGTCAGCGCGAACGCGAAGCGCAGCACGTGCAGACCTGAGCGGCCGCTTGCCTCGCGGCCCGCGCCTCCTCGTCTTGTCTCGCTTTCGAAACTCGTCACTCCACTTGTCACTCCTCACGCCGACCGCGCAACAATGGCCGACCCGATCACTTCCTCTTCGCGTCACGGTGTGAACGCTTCCGCTGCACAGCTCACTCGCGTCCGTACGCTTCCTCGCTGGCACTACCTTGTCGCGCTCGCGGCCGGCGCGGCCAATACGCTGTCGTTCGCTCCGACGCCGCACGGCGGCTGGCTCGAACTCGCGATCTTCGTGTTCTTTTTCGGCTGGCTGACGCGCAGCACCGGCTGGAAGAGTGCCGCGCTGACGGGCGGCGCGTTCGGCTTCGGCAACTTCGTGACCGGTGTGTGGTGGCTGTACGTCAGCATGCATTTTTATGGCGGCATGCCCGCGCCGCTCGCGGGCACGGCGCTCGTGCTGTTTTCTCTTTACCTCGCGCTGTACCCGGCTTTGGCTGCGGGCATCTGGTCGTTCTGCGCCGGCCACGCGCGTAGCGGCGCTTCAAGCATCGATACGCCGTTCTCGCCGACCTGGCATGGCGCGCTGGGTTTCGCGAGCGCGTGGGCTGTGAGCGAATGGTTGCGCGGCACGGTGTTCACCGGCTTTCCGTGGCTCGCGAGCGGCTATGCACAAGTCGACGGTCCGTTGGCAGGGTTCGCGCCGCTGGCGGGCGTGTACGGCGTCGGCTGGATGCTCGCGCTCGTGGCCGCGTTGATCGTGCAGGCGCTTCTGGCGTTGCTGCCGCTCCGGCGCCGTCCGCCCGAACCTCGCGAAGTCACCTCCTCCAGAGGCGCAAGCGTTCGTGGAAGCGTGGCACGGGTTGCGGTGCCGGGCGGCATCGCGCTGGCGCTGATCGCCGCCGGCCTGCTGTTGCCGCTCGCCAAATGGACTGTGCCGGCCAACGCGCCGCTAACCGTGCGTCTGCTGCAAGGCGATGTGAAACAGGAGATGAAGTTCGAGGAAGCGGGCATGCGCGCCGCCATCGACCAGTATCAGCAGATGATTACCGCGAAGCCCGCCGATCTGATCGTCACGCCGGAGACCGCCATTCCCGTGCTGGCGCAGCAGTTGCCGGCGCCGTTCGCGTCGGCGGTGCGCAGCTTTGCTGACTCGACGGGCAGCGCGATTCTGTTCGGCGCGATCGGCGGCTCCGTCACGCCCGAGGGCCGTGTGGTCGACTATACGAACAGCCTGTTCGGCGTCACGCCGGGCACACGCGGCATCTACCGTTACGACAAGCATCACCTCGTGCCGTTCGGGGAATTCGTGCCGTGGGGCTTTCGCTGGTTCGTCAATCTGATGAACATTCCGCTCGGTGATTTCGCGCGCGGCGGCCCGGTGCAGAAACCGTTCGTCGTCCACAATCAGCCGGTCGCGGTCGACATCTGCTACGAGGACATTTTCGGCGAAGAGATCGCGCGGACCATCCGCGAGAGCGATACGCCAGCGGGCGTATTGATCAACTCGACTAATCTCGCCTGGTTCGGCAACACCATCGCACTCGACCAGCACTTGCAGATAGCGCGCATGCGCTCGCTCGAAACCGGCCGGCCGATGCTGCGCGCGACCAACACCGGCATGACCGCCGCGATCGACGCAAACGGCAAGGTGCTGGGACGCCTCATGCCCTACACGATCGGTTCGCTCGACATCACGGTGCAAGGCACTGCTGGCAGCACGCCGTATGTGACGAGCGGCAATAACACCGTGCTGGCCGTTTCGTTACTGCTGCTGGCTTTTGGTTTTGCATTTGGGCCGGGTATTGCACGGCGCAAGAATGGCGATCAAAGCAGCAATCAATAAGCCCCCCGATAAGCCCCAATAAACCCAATGACCCGCATTAAAAAACGCGCGCCGCGGCATGACCGCGAGCGCGCGTCTATCGAACCACGCAAGCGTTACTGATTCGACGCAATGCGCTGCTGAATATGCTGCGCACGTGCCGGCGACGCCGGATGCGAACTCAACATACTCGATTTTCCGCCATCCATTTGCGCGAGTTTGTTGAATGCGGTCACCAGACCCGAGGGATCGAGTTTCTTCTTTTTCTGCAAATCGAACGAATAATCGTCCGCTGCGCTTTCCTGCGTTTGCGAGAATTGGGCGTTAATCAGCTTTTCGGAGAATTCGCCCAATTGCGAGCCGGACAGCGAGCCGGCAATACCGCCCGCTGAAGACGCCACCGAACGCGCCGCCGACGTCGCATACGCAACCTGCATCGCCTTCTTCGTATGACCGAGCGCCACATGGCCCATTTCATGGCCGACCACGCCGCGCACCTCGCTGTCGTTCATCATGTCCATCAAACCGCTGTAAACGCGCACGCAGCCGTTCGCCATTGCCCATGCATTGACGTCCTTCGTCATGTACACCTTGTAATTCACCGGCGTGCCGTTGATGTTGTCGCCCAACTGCGCGGCAATCTTGTTCAGACGTTGCTGGTACTTGCTGTTGGCCGGCGCGATCTTGTTTTCGCTGTCGAGTTGCACACACGACTTATCGGTCAACGCCCGCACGTCGGCGTCGGTGAGCGTCGCGGCCTGGGTGGCCAACTGTCCGGACTGGATCAGCGCGGAGGGATCCATGTTGCTGACATTGGAGCACGCGGCAAACAGCGAGCAGAAGGAAGCGGCAATAACGAGGCGATACGGTTTCATGGTGAAAGTCTCTTGGTGGTGTTATTCGTTTCGACGGCGCGCTCGATGCACCGCCCATTTGCAATGGCCGCGTATCGGCGCAAAGACGGCCGAATATGTTGATTGCATAACCATTGCCCCAAGCGGCAGACGAAAAAAAAGCGCCTGGCGGAAGGCGCTTTTTACCACAAATGAAAGCCTTAATTCATGACACTGAAAGACTGATTAACGCAATTTTGCAAATTTGCCACAATTGCGAGCATGTTTATATCCAGCGCTTCAATCAGTTAGCTGGCACGGTATCAATAAACGACTGACGCAGCGAAAGTTTCTGAAAATGCTTGTCGAGGTTCGGATGCGGCTCGCGCCAATTCAGTTCCGGCATGCGGAAGTCGAGATAACCCAATGCGCAACCCACCGCGATATCCGCGAGCGTGTAGTGATTGCCCGCGCACCACGGCTTGCTGCCCAATCCTTGCGACATGGCGACGAGCGCTTCGTCGATCTTGCGCTGCTGCCGCGCCACCCATGCGTCGACGCGCTGCTCCGGCGTGCGCTGCGTGCTTTCCAGGCGGATCAGCACGGCTGCGTCCAGCAGGCCGTCGGCGAGCGCTTCCCAGCAACGCACCTCGATGCGCTCGCGCCCGGATTGCGGAATCAGCTTGCCAACCGGCGACAGCGTGTCCACGTACTCGCAGATCACGCGCGAGTCGAACACCGCTTCGCCGTCTTCCATCACGAGGCACGGCACCTTGCCAAGCGGATTGAAGGTGTGAATGCGAGTATCCGACGCCCAGACGTTCTCGGGCACCAGCTCGTAGTCGATCTTCTTGTCGGCCAACACGATGCGCGCTTTGCGCACGAACGGGCTGGCGAGCGAACCGATGAGTTTCATCATTGCCATCTGCCTTTTTCTGAATCCGGCGAAAGTATAAGTGCTTGGCGGCGCGCGCGAGTGCCCCGCGCGCTCTTCGGGAGCCGCGTGCACACTCGCTGTGGATGGATTGCAACATTGCCGCGACTCCAGCCCGCCGTCTAGCCGGCCGAACGGCCAACGCACCGGTCGTTCGGCGCCGGCATCCGCGCAAAATGAGTCCGTGCATTGGGCGCTACAATCGCATGATGAACCAGCCGACCGAACCCACCATCGCCATCGACGTCTACCGCACGCGCCGCGAGCGCGTACTCGCCGCGCTGCGCGCGGCGGGCGGCGGCGTCGCCATCGTGCCGACCGCGCCCGAAGCGCTGCGCAACCGGGACGCCGATTATCCGTACCGGCACGACAGCTACTTCTACTATTTGACCGGCTTTACGGAACCCGAAGCGCTGCTCGTGCTCGATGCGAGCGCCGCATCCGGCGAGCCGGCGTCGATCCTGTTCTGCCGCGAGAAAAACGTCGAGCGCGAGACATGGGAAGGCTTTCGTTTCGGGCCCGACGGCGCGCGCGTGGCGTTCGGATTCGACGCCGCATTTCCGTTCGGCGAGATCGACGCACACCTGCCGCGGCTCCTCGCCGACAAGCCGTCGCTGCACTACGCGCTCGGCGTGTCGGAAACGCTCGACGGACAAGTGCGCGGCTGGCTCGACGCCGTGCGCGCGCAAGGGCGCAGTGGCGTCGCGGCGCCCGCGGCCGCGCGCGATCTGGTGCCGCTCCTCGACGACATGCGGCTCATCAAGGACGACCACGAACTCGCGATCATGCGCCGCGCCGGGCAAATCTCCGCGCAGGCGCACCGCCGGGCGATGGCCGCGTGCCGCCCCGGCGTGCGCGAGTATGAACTCGAAGCGGAGCTGCTCTACACGTTCCGCAAATTCGGTGCGCAGGCGCCCGCTTATACGTCGATCGTCGCGGCCGGCGCTAATGCGTGCGTGCTGCACTACCCGGCTGGCAACGCGATTGCGCAAGATGGCGACCTGATCCTGATCGACGCGGCCTGCGAGCTGGACGGCTACGCATCCGATATCACGCGCACGTTCCCCGCGAGCGGCCGCTTCACGCCAGCACAGCGCGAACTGTATGACATCGTGCTGGCCGCGCAGCAGGCGGCCGTCGATGCCACGCGC
Source organism: Paraburkholderia rhynchosiae (assembly GCF_002879865.1). GTDB lineage: Bacteria > Pseudomonadota > Gammaproteobacteria > Burkholderiales > Burkholderiaceae > Paraburkholderia > Paraburkholderia rhynchosiae. The sequence goes on along the minus strand of NZ_PNXY01000005.1, from coordinate 160,160 downwards.
GTCGGCGCGACTTTCGACGATCCGCACCAGGCCGCTGTTCGCGTGCTGTCGCAAGGCTTGCTGGATACGGGCATCGTCGACCGCAAGAAGTTGGCTTCCGTCGAGGACGTGATCGCCGAGCGCGCCTACGCGCCGTTCTATATGCACCGCACTGGCCACTGGCTCGGCATGGACGTGCACGATGTCGGCGACTACCGCGAGCGCGGGGCGCCGCGCGACGAAGCGGGCGCGCTGCCGTGGCGCACGTTGCAGGCTTCGATGACGTTGACCATCGAGCCGGGCCTGTACATCCGGCCGGCCGAAGGCGTGCCCGAGCGTTACTGGAACATCGGTATGCGCATCGAGGACGACGCGATCGTCACGCCGACCGGCTGCGAACTGATGACGCGCGACGTGCCGGTGGCCGCCGGCGAGATCGAGGCGCTAATGCAGGAAGCCCGCGCGGCACATGAAACAAGGAAGTAACCCACAATGAACGACGTATCCCAGTCGACGGTGATTCTGAAGCCCGCCGCGTCCGGTCACACATTCGATTTTGACGTGACGATTGTCGGCGCCGGCCCGGTCGGGCTTGCGCTCGCCGGTTGGCTGGCGCGCCGCAGCATGACGCGCGCGCTGAAAATCGGCCTCGTCGATGCGCGCGAGCCGGAAGATTCGATTGCCGATCCGCGCGCCATCGCCGTGTCGCATGGCAGCCGCATGATCCTCGAACCGTTGCGCTGGCCAGCCGACGCCACCGCGATCCAGCGCATCCACGTATCGCAACGCGGACACTTCGGCCGCACTGTGATCGAGCACAGCGAGCACGGCCTGCCCGCGCTCGGCTACGTGTTGCGCTACGGCTCGATCGTCCACGGCCTGGCGGAAGCGGTGCACGCGACGCCGGTGCACTGGTTCCGCTCGACGTCCGCCGCCGCGCCTGTTCAGGAAGATGACGGGGTCACGCTGGCGATTGAAACGGCGGGCGTGACGCGCCGGCTCCGCACGCGCATTCTGGTGAACGCGGAAGGCGGGCTGTTCGGCGATCAGAAAGGTGGGCACGGTAATGGACGCATGGGTGCGGCAACCAGCGCAACCGCGGCGGTCGATGAGAGCGCTGACAGCGACGCAGAAAAAGACGCGGAGCGCGACGCCGGAACCTACACGCGGGCATCCGCGCCGAACGACGCCGGCTTGCCACGCAGCAAACGCTCAGACGAACGTGGCACGCGCGACTACGGCCAGACAGCGCTGGTTGGCACGGTGAGCGTGTCGGCGCCCCAACCGCATGTGGCGTGGGAGCGCTTCACATCGCAAGGTCCGATCGCCTTGCTGCCGACGGGCGGCGTGCGCGGCGCCGATTACGCGCTCGTCTGGTGCTGCTCGCCCGACGAGGCCGCGCGCCGCGCGCAACTCGCCGATGACGAATTCCTCGGCGAACTTGGCACCGCATTCGGCGGCCGCATGGGACGCTTCACGCAGATCAGGGGTCGCGCGTCGTTTCCGTTAGGGCTGAACGCCGTCGATACGCTCGTGAAGGGCCGCGTCGTCGCGATCGGCAATGCAGCGCAAACGCTGCATCCGGTCGCGGGCCAAGGTCTCAATCTCGGCTTGCGCGACGCGCACGCGCTGGCCGACGCATTGTCGGCAGAAGGCCCCACGCCGCTTGCGCTCGCCGCGTTCGCGCAGCGCCGCGCGCTCGACCGGCGCCTGACGATCGGTGCCACCGACACGCTCGCGCGTCTTTTCACCGTCGACTTCGCGCCGCTCCCGATCATGCGCGGCCTCGCGCTGACCGCGCTCGAATTCGTGCCGCCGGTGAAAACCGCGCTTGCGCGTCAAATGATGTTCGGGCAGCGCCGCTGAACGCGCCGCCCGCTTGCGCGGGATGGCGTGGCGGGCGTGGCGCAGCGCTTTCCGTCGCTCAGAAAAGCGTTGCGCAAGCGGTGCAGGTTTCTATGACGCGAACCACTTTCATAGAAGATTTAATGACTTACGACGCCCGCATGTCGGGTGCCGCTTATCCGTTAACGCTAAAATAGCGGTTTTCCCTCGCATTTCGCGAACGCTCCGATTGACAGCATGTGCAATCGGTCGCGCGCGCGTCCACGTCATGCCCATTCTCGGCTCGCACAATCTGCGTAATAACCTGTTCGTCGCGCCCATGGCCGGCGTGACCGACCGGCCGTTCCGGCAGTTGTGCAAACGGCTGGGCGCGGGCTATGCGGTGTCGGAAATGGTCGCGTCTAACGCGCAGTTGTGGAAGAGCGAGAAGACCATGCGCCGCGCGAATCACGCGGGCGAAGTCGAGCCGATCGCCGTGCAGATCGCCGGCGCCGATCCGGCCATGATGGCCGAAGCGGCCCGCTACAACGTGGCGAACGGCGCGCAGATCATCGACATCAACATGGGCTGCCCGGCCAAGAAGGTGTGCAACGTGGCGGCGGGGTCGGCCCTGCTGCAGAACGAGCCGCTCGTGCAGCGCATTGTCGAGGCGGTGGTGGGCGCCGTTGGCGTCGGTCCCGACGCGGTGCCCGTCACGCTGAAGATCCGCACCGGCTGGGATCGTGAGAATAAAAATGCGCTGAACGTCGCGCGTCTCGCCGAAGCCGCCGGTATTTCGATGCTGACCGTGCACGGCCGCACGCGTGCCGACCTGTATCACGGCGACGCCGAATACGAGACCATCGCGGCGGTCAAGGTCGCCGTGCGCATTCCGGTGGTCGCCAACGGCGACATAACGTCGCCGGAAAAAGCGCGCCACGTGCTCGCCGTCACGGGCGCGGACGCCATCATGATTGGCCGCGCGGCGCAGGGGCGCCCGTGGCTATTCCGCGAGATCGAGCATTTCCTGCAAACGGGCGAGTTGCTGCCGCCGCCGCGCATCGACGAAATCCAGCAGGTCATGAACGAGCACCTGGAAGATCACTACGCGTTCTACGGGGAATTTACGGGCGTTCGCACTGCGCGCAAGCACATCGGCTGGTACACTCGCGGCCTTTCCGGCGCCAACGTGTTCCGGCATCGCATGAATACGCTGGATACCACGCGCGAACAACTCCTCGCCGTCAATGAGTTCTTCGACGCACAGAAGGCGATCTCCGACCGCCTCGTCTACGTCGACGAAACAGTTGGCAACCCCGGGCCCGACAACAAGGGCGAGGACCACACCGACCGACTAGCAGCATGAGCAAGAACAATATCGAACAATCTGTCCGCGACAGCCTGGGCATCTATTTCCAGGACCTCGACGGCTCCAATCCGCACGACGTCTATGACATGGTGATTTCGTGCGTGGAAAAACCCCTGCTCGAAGTGGTGCTCGAGCAGGCCGGCGGCAATCAGTCGCTGGCCGCCGAGTATCTCGGCATCAACCGCAATACGCTGCGCAAGAAACTGCAACAGCATGGTTTGTTGTAGCCGGTTGTACCTTGTTGTAGTTTCTCGCGCCCTGCCACGTTTCCCTTCGGCTTTTCGTCTTCATCATGATCAAGCAAGCGCTCATCTCCGTTTCCGACAAGTCCGGCATCGTCGACTTCGCCAAGTCGCTGTCGGACCTCGGCGTCAAGATCCTGTCGACCGGCGGCACCGCGAAACTGCTCGCGGACGCCGGCCTCTCCGTCACTGAAGTCGCCGATTACACGGGCTTCCCGGAAATGCTGGACGGGCGCGTGAAAACGCTGCATCCGAAGGTGCACGGCGGCATTCTCGCGCGCCGCGACCTGCCGGAACACATGGCGGCGCTCGAGAAGCACGATATTCCGACCATCGACCTGCTGGTCGTGAACCTGTACCCGTTCGTGCAGACCGTGTCGAAAGAAGAGTGCTCGCTGGAAGACGCGATCGAGAACATCGACATCGGCGGTCCAACCATGCTGCGCTCCGCTGCGAAGAACCATCGCGACGTGACGGTGGTGGTCGATCCGGTTGACTACGCGGTCGTGCTCGATGAAATGCGCGCGAACAGCAACGCAGTGTCGTACAAGACGAATTTCCGTCTCGCGACGAAGGTGTTTGCACACACTGCGCAGTACGACGGCGCGATCACGAATTATCTGACGAGCCTCACCGACGAACTGCAACACTCGTCGCGCAACGCTTATCCGGCAACGCTCAATCTGGCCTTCAACAAGGTGCAGGACTTGCGCTACGGCGAGAACCCGCATCAGAGCGCGGCGTTCTATCGCAACCTGTCGGTGCCGGCCGGCGCGCTCGCGAACTACAACCAGTTGCAGGGCAAGGAACTCTCGTACAACAACATTGCGGATTCCGACGCGGCGTGGGAATGCGTGAAGACCTTCGATGTACCGGCCTGCGTGATCGTCAAGCACGCGAATCCGTGCGGCGTGGCGGTGGGCGTCGACGCAAACGAAGCGTATTCGAAGGCGTTCCAGACCGATCCGACGTCGGCGTTCGGCGGCATCATCGCGTTCAATCGCGAAGTGGATGAAGCGGCAGCGCAAGCGGTGGCCAAGCAGTTCGTCGAAGTGCTGATCGCGCCGTCGTTGAGCGCGGAAGCACGCCAGGTTTTCGCGGCCAAGCAGAACGTGCGTCTGCTCGAAATCGCCTTGGGCGAAGGCCATAACGCGTTCGATCTGAAACGCGTGGGCGGTGGGCTGCTGGTGCAATCGCTCGATTCAAAGAACGTGCAGCCGCGTGAGTTGCGTGTGGTCACGAAGCGTCATCCGACGCCGAAGGAAATGGACGACCTGCTGTTCGCATGGCGCGTGGCGAAGTACGTGAAGTCGAACGCAATCGTGTTCTGCGGCAACGGCATGACGCTCGGCGTCGGCGCGGGTCAGATGAGCCGTGTGGACTCGGCGCGCATCGCCAGCATCAAGGCGCAGAACGCCGGTTTGACGCTGACCGGTTCGGCGGTCGCTTCGGACGCATTCTTCCCGTTCCGCGACGGCCTCGACGTGGTCGTGGCAGCGGGCGCGACCTGCGTGATTCAACCGGGCGGCTCAATGCGCGACGACGAAGTGGTCAGTGCCGCGGACGAACACAACATCGCGATGGTGTTGACCGGCGTGCGTCACTTCCGGCATTGATTCCGGCTTGACGAGCGGCGTGTTGTTGCACCGTCCGGAGTAAGAGACGATCGAACGGCCCGGTGGAATTTTCCGCCGGGCCGTTTTGTCTTTGGATGCCCGCGACGCCGCGCGTCAGTGGTCAGTCCGGGGGATCCTTGCGCTCGTAGCCGTCTCTCACTTCCGGGTGCTGGCTGATGTAGGTGCCAAGGCCCTCGCCTTGCTTCGCGAGTCGCTTGAGCGCAGCGACATGTTTCACGCCGACGCTCTTCTTCGAATACCAGTAAGTCGTGCCCGAGTTGAACCGAGCGGCGACGAAGTTATCGCTGATTTCGTAAGCCACGACGCCGGATTTCCCGCTTCTGTTTCCATAGCGCTGCATGTGCGGTCACCTCCCTCCGTCAGATGCAGCAGTTTTTATTCCGCCTGCGTCGCCGCACGCAGACCGCCATGCGGCGTGTGTGTTGTAGTATCGCAGGCACCTGGTTTTAACCGCATGTGCGGCACTTCATGAGAATTCTCGGCATCGACCCCGGCTTGCGCGTGACCGGCTTCGGCGTGATCGACCAAAGCGGACACACACTCAGCTACGTCGCGAGCGGCGTCATCAAGACCGCGGACGCCGATCTGCCGTCACGGCTCGGCACCATTTTCGAAGGCATCTCGACGCTGATTCGCCAGCACTCGCCGGATCAATCCGCGATCGAAAAGGTGTTCGTCAACGTCAACCCGCAATCCACGTTGCTGCTCGGCCAGGCGCGCGGCGCGGCCATCTGCGGCCTGGTGGCGGGCGGCGTGCCGGTCGCCGAATACACGGCCTTGCAGTTGAAGCAGGCCGTCGTCGGCTACGGCCGCGCCACCAAGGAGCAGATGCAGCAGATGGTCGTGCGCCTGCTCAACCTTTCCGGCGTGCCAGGCACCGACGCCGCCGACGCGCTCGGCATGGCGATCTGTCATGCGCACGGCGGCACGACATTGAGCACGCTGGGCGGCATTGCGCCAGCGCTTGCAAAGAAAGGACTGCGTGTGAGGCGCGGACGTCTGGTCGGATAAGCTCTCGCCGTGTCGTCCGCCATACAGCGGCTTTTTTAGCTTGATGCCAAGCCAGGCCGTAAGCGGCACGCACGCCCTGCGCTACACTCGCCCTTTCTCTCAAGATTGAATTCGCCATGATCGGTCGCATTGCCGGCGTCCTGCTGGAAAAAAATCCGCCGCACCTTCTTATCGACTGCAACGGCGTCGGTTATGAAGTCGATGTGCCGATGAGCACCTTCTATAACCTGCCGTCGACTGGTGAACGCGTGGTGCTGCTCACGCAGATGATCGTGCGGGAAGATGCGCATCTGCTGTACGGCTTCGGCACCGCCGACGAACGCTCGACCTTTCGCGAGTTGCTGAAGATCTCCGGCATCGGCGCCCGCATGGCATTGGCCGTGCTGTCCGGCATGAGCGTGCACGAGCTTTCGCAGACGGTCACGCTGCAGGACGCGGCGCGCCTCACGCGCGTGCCGGGAATAGGCAAGAAGACGGCGGAGCGGCTGCTGCTCGAACTGAAGGGCAAGCTCGGCGCGGACCTCGGCGCGATGGCCGGCGCGGCGTCGGCATCCGCTCACGCGTCCGACATTCTTAACGCGCTGCTCGCATTGGGTTACTCGGAAAAAGAAGCGTTGGCCGCGATCAAGAACGTGCCGGCCGGCAGCGGCGTTTCCGAGGGCATCAAACTCGCGTTGAAGGCGCTGTCCAAGGCTTGAGTGGAATCCCGGCGGAACGTCGGCGCCGCCTCGGTGGCACCGCGCCGTGCTCCGCGAGCGACGCCCGGCACACGAGGAATCGCCTATGAAGGCCGAGCGCCCTAGCCGTTCGGCCGACTTTCCCGGCTGCCCTCGCGCGGTACAATGCCCACATGATCGAAACCGACAAATTCGCCGACAAACTCGCCGCCGAGCGCATCATCGCGGCCACGCCCGTCTCGCCGAACGAAGAAGCGTTCGAGCGCGCGTTGCGCCCGCGCCAGCTCGAAGAATATGTCGGGCAGGAAAAGGTGCGCGGCCAGCTCGAAATCTTTATCGAGGCCGCCAAGCGCCGCTCGGAATCGCTCGACCACGTATTGCTGTTCGGGCCACCGGGCTTGGGTAAAACCACGCTCGCGCACATCATCGCGCGGGAGATGGGTGTGAATCTGCGGCAAACGTCGGGACCAGTGCTGGAGCGCGCCGGCGACCTCGCCGCGTTGCTCACCAATCTCGAAGCCAACGACGTATTGTTCATCGACGAAATTCACCGACTCTCGCCAGTCGTCGAAGAAATTCTGTACCCCGCGTTGGAGGATTATCAGATCGACATCATGATCGGCGAAGGGCCGGCCGCGCGCAGCGTCAAGCTGGACTTGCAGCCGTTCACGCTGGTCGGTGCGACGACCCGCGCGGGCATGCTGACCAATCCGCTGCGCGATCGCTTCGGCATCGTTTCACGGTTAGAGTTTTATAACGCGGAGGAACTCGCGCGCATCGTTACGCGCTCGGCTTCGCTGCTCCATGCGCAGATTCATCCTGATGGCGCGTTTGAAATTGCCAAGCGCGCGCGCGGCACGCCGCGTATCGCCAACCGGCTGCTGCGGCGCGTGCGCGATTTTGCCGAGGTCAAAGCCGACGGCAATATCACGGCGCAAGTCGCCGACGCGGCGCTGAAAATGCTCGACGTCGATGCGGTTGGCTTCGACCTGATGGACCGCAAGCTGCTCGAAGCAATCTTGCACAAGTTCGACGGTGGACCGGTCGGCGTCGACAATCTGGCCGCGGCCATCGGCGAAGAACGCGACACGATCGAAGACGTGCTCGAACCGTATCTGATCCAGCAAGGCTTCCTGCAGCGCACGCCGCGCGGGCGCGTCGCCACGCTGCTGACTTACCGGCACTTCGGGCTCGCGGCCCCCGACGCATCGAGCACGCTGCCTGGTTTATGGGACTCGGCTGCGACCTGAGCGGCACTCGAAGCGCAAGTATAGATTCGCCGGGCGGGTGGCGCGGCCCCGGGTTGCGTGTCGTCGCAACAGTAATCAGATGGGCGCCGGGTGAACGGCGCGTCTAAAGGCGCGCGTCGGGGGTTGCTGGGACGCGTGAGCCGGATTTCGCTCAGCGGCACCGCGTCACGGGCGTGCCCTGACTTCGAGTGACGCGGCTTGAGTGACTAACGCCCCGGTTCCGGAACTTTCTTGAAGCTATCGTCGGCGCTGGGCGCGTCGAGATGCGATACGTCGCCCCACGACACAACCGTTGCACGGCCGTTGTCGAAGTCCACTACGTTCACGCTCGTATTCAGCAGCGCGTAGTCGCGCGGGGCATCGAGCGGCAAACCGCACGCAAAGCGGCGCACGCAATCGAGCACGCCGCCATGCGCGACACAGGCGATCCGCCCGCCCGGATGCGCGGCCACGAGCGGCTCTATAGCGTGCAGCACGCGATGATAGAAAACACGCTGCGACTCACCTTCTGGCGGCGAGAAGCCGGGGTCGCGGGTTTGCCAGTGTGCGTATTCGTCCGGGAAACGCGCGGCGATTTCATCGCTGTCGTGGCCCTGGAACGCGCCATAGGAACGCTCACGCAAACCTTCGCGCAGATGCACCGGCAAGCCGAGCGCGTCGGCAATGGGTTGCGCGGTTTGCCGCGCACGCTCCAGGTCGCTCGAATAAATCGCGTCGAGCCGCGCGCCATGCTTCAGGTCATCGACGATGCGGCGTGCGAGGCTTTGCGCCTGGGCGAGGCCCGCCGTGGCGAGCGGAATGTCGATGTGCCCTTGAATGCGCTTGATGCGATTCCAGTCGGTCTCGCCGTGCCGGATAAACAGAATCTGCTTGGTCATGGGATCGAGGTGGCGCTGTTCGCCGGTTGTGCGGAGCCGCTATTGTCGCAAGAACTGCGCGAAACTCAGGCGTTGGTCTGCAGCCAGAACGTGACCGGCCCGTCGTTGACGAGTGACACCTGCATGTCGGCGCCGAATTCGCCGGTCTCGACGATGGGATGTTTCGCACGCGCCGCCGAAACAAAGTATTCGAATAGGCGCTTGCCTTCATCGGGCGGCGCTGCTGGGGTGAAGCTCGGACGTAAGCCGCTGTTGGTGTCCGCGGCCAACGTGAACTGCGAAACCAGCAGCAAACCGCCCGCGCGCCCCGCGCCGTCCAGATTCTGCACGGAGAGGTTCATCTTGCCCGCCGCGTCGCTGAACACACGGTAGCCGAGCACCTTGGCGAGCAGCCGGTCGGCCGCGGCTTCGGTGTCGCCGCGTTCGGCGCACACTAGCGCAAGTAGCCCGGTGTCGATAGCGCCTGTCATGCGGTCGGCCACGCGCACCTCGGCGCGCCGCACGCGTTGAATCAACGCAATCATAGGCTTCGCTCGGGCTGCGAGGTTCGATTCGTCAGGCGCACATCAATCCCGCGATCAGACAGTCAGGCAGTCAGGCAGTCAGAGTGACGCGCGCAAAACGGCGCTTGCCGACCTGCACCACGTACTCGCCGGACTCGACCTTCAGGCCCTTGTCGGACACCGTCGCGCCGTCGATCTTCACGCCGCCCTGCTCGATATTGCGCAACGCTTCACTCGTCGACGGCACGAGGTTGGCCTGCTTGAGCAATTGGCCGATCGCGAGCGGTGCGCCGGCAAGCGTGAGCGCCGGGATGTCGTCGGGCACGCCGCCCTTCGCTCGATGATTGAAATCTTCGAGCGCGCGCTCGGCGTCGGCCTGCGAATGGAAGCGCGCGACGATTTCCTGGCCAAGCATGACCTTGAAATCGCGCGGATTGCGGCCGGCTTCAATCTCTTTTTTGAAGGCTGCGATTTCGTCCATGGGGCGGAACGACAGCAGTTCGAAGTACCGCCACATCAGCACGTCGGAAATGCTCATCAGCTTGCCGAACATGTCTGTCGGCTTTTCGCTGATGCCGATGTAGTTGTTCTTCGACTTCGACATTTTCTCGACGCCGTCGAGACCTTCGAGCAGCGGCATCGTCAAGATGCACTGTTGCTCCTGACCGTACTGCTTCTGCAGTTCGCGGCCCACCAGCAGATTGAACTTCTGGTCCGTGCCGCCGAGTTCGAGGTCGGCATTCAGCGCCACCGAGTCGTAACCCTGCATCAGCGGGTACAGGAATTCGTGGATCGAGATCGGCACGCCGCTCTGGAAACGCTTGGTGAAATCCTCGCGCTCGAGAATCCGTGCCACCGTGTAGCGCGACGCGAGCTTGATCATGCCGTCGGCGCCGAGCGGCATCGACCATTCGCTGTTGTAGCGGATCTCGGTCTTGTCGCGGTCGAGCACGAGCGCGGCCTGCTCGAAATACGTCTTTGCGTTCGATTCGATCTGCTCGCGCGTGAGCGGCGGGCGCGTGGCATTGCGGCCCGACGGATCGCCGATCAGCGACGTGAAATCGCCGATCAGAAAAATCACCGTGTGACCTAGGTCCTGCAACTGGCGCATCTTGTTCAGCACGACTGTGTGGCCGATGTGGATGTCGGGTGCAGTCGGATCGAGCCCGAGCTTGATACGCAACGGCGTGCCGGTCGCCGCGCTCTTCGCGAGTTTTTGCGCGAACTCTTCTTCGATCAGCAATTCGTCGACGCCGCGCTTGGTGACGGCCAGAGCGTGACGGACTTCGTCGGTGATCGGGAAGGCGGAGGCGGGGTTAGGCTTGGTGGACTCGGTGCTCATGCTGGAAACGTGAAGTCGCGAAAAAAGTAGATTGTCCCATAGATGCGCGCCGCCGCACCCACCGACAGGGCCGGGAGCGCGCCGCCCGCGCAAGATTTCTACGCGACGGGCCGTGCCGCCGTCCGTGCCGCGCTTCATATTCGAGCGCGCTTGCACCGATAATCTGCTACAACCTTCGCAAACAAGCGGCAATGAACCAGCAACGAACCATCATTAGGAGCAGCAACGTGGCGCAAGACCTCGCAGACGGCGTCTACTTTGGATTGATGTCCGGCACGAGCATGGACGGTGTGGACGGCGTGGCCGTCCGGTTCGCCGAGGGAAAACCGCCCGTGGTGCTGGCCGAGGCGTTTGTCGGTTTCGCCGCGGGCTTGCGCGACGCGCTGTTCGCGCTGCAACAGCCGGGCGAAAACGAGATCGAGCGTGAAGCGCTGGCCGCGAACGCGCTCGCCACGCGCTACACCGTGTGCTGCCACGAGTTGCTGCGCAGCTGCCACGTGTCTGCCGCGGAAGTGCGCGCGATCGGCGTGCATGGGCAGACGGTGCGGCATCGGCCGGAGAAAGGTTATACGCGGCAGATCAACAACCCGGCGCTGCTCGCCGAGATGATGCATATCGACGTGGTCGCCGACTTCCGCAGCCGCGATGTCGCGGCCGGCGGCCAGGGCGCGCCGCTCGTGCCGGCGTTTCACGCGACGGTGTTCGGCGCGAAAGATGAAACGCGTGTGGTGTGCAATCTCGGCGGCATCAGCAACATCACGATCCTGAATGCGACCGGCAGTGTGCGCGGTTTCGATTGCGGGCCGGCGAACGCGCTCCTCGACGAGTGGGCGCAGCGCCATCTCGGCAAACCGTTCGATGAAAACGGGCATTTCGCGGCAGGTGGCCAGGTGGATCGGTCGCTGCTGAACGCGTTGCTCGACGAGCCGTTTTTCGCGCAACAGCCGCCCAAAAGCACGGGCCGCGACCTGTTCAACGCCGAATGGCTCGACGGTAAGCTGCGGCCGTTCGCCGGACTCGCGCCGGTCGACGTGCAGGCGACTCTCGTTGCGCTGACCGCCGTGACGGTCGCACGCGAGATCGAGCGGCATGCGTCGGACGCGCGAGCGGTGTATGTGTGCGGCGGCGGCGCGCGCAATCCGGAGATTTTGAAGGCGTTGCAGCAAGCGCTGGAAGACAGCGGCGTCAGCGGCGTACCCGTGATGACGACAGACGCGCTCGGCGTACCACCCAGCCAGGTTGAGCCGCTCGCGTTCGCGTGGCTCGCGATGCGCTGCGTCGCACGTCTGCCGGGCAGTCTGCCGGCCGTTACCGGCGCCAGCGCAGAGCGTGTGCTGGGGGCGATTTACCCGCGTTGACGCAAGCTGTCATTGTGGCGAGCCTGGGCCGTGCTTCATCGGCGCGCCCAGGCAATAAAAACGGGGCCGCAGCCCCGTTCCTTTGCACAGCCTCGTCTTCGGCTATTAAACCGAAAACGACGAACCGCAGCCACAAGTCGTGCTCGCGTTCGGATTCTTGATCACAAACTGCGCGCCGTTGATGTCGTCCTTGTAGTCGATCTCTGCGCCGACCAGATACTGGTAGCTCATAGAGTCGATCAGCAACTGCACGCCGCTCTTGTTCATGACGGTGTCGTCTTCGTTGACGGCTTCGTCGAACGTAAAGCCGTATTGGAAGCCCGAGCAGCCGCCGCCCTGCACGAAAACGCGCAGTTTCAGGTCCGCATTGCCTTCTTCTTCGATCAGTTGCTTGACCTTGTCAGCCGCTGCGTCGGTGAAAACGAAGGGGGCGGGCATCTCGGTCACGGGTGTATCGGTGACTGCGTTCATTCGAACTCTCCAGAAAGCTTCTAACCGCTATTGTAGGGCTGATCTCAATATCGTGCTGAAGCCCACAAAATCAATGGGTTCTTAGCGGAATCTCAATGACGGCGCGACTCGCGGCGCAATCTGCCTGGACTTGCCTAAAGCGGCGCGGCGGCGACGAATCCGTTACCGCAACGCCATGCCGCGCCGCAAACCATAAAAAAAGCCGCCTTCGCGACAGCGTTGGCGGCTTTTGCTGCGTTCCAGCCAAGAAGCCGGTTCGCACCCGAAGCGATTAACGCTTCGAGAATTGCTTCCTGCGACGTGCCTTGTGGAAGCCGACCTTCTTACGTTCGACTTCACGAGCGTCACGCGTGACGAAGCCGGCCTTCGACAGTTCCGGCTTCAGCGTTGCGTCATAGTCCATCAGCGCGCGGGTGATGCCGTGGCGAACCGCACCGGCTTGACCCGTTTCACCGCCACCCGTCACGTTGACCTTGATGTCGAACGTGACGCCGTGGTTCGTGAGTTCCAGCGGCTGACGCACGATCATCAGCGACGTTTCGCGCGAGAAGTAATCGGCGATGGGCTTGCCGTTGACAACGATATCGCCCTTGCCTGCCTTGATGAACACACGTGCGACGGCGCTCTTGCGGCGGCCCGTGCCGTAATTCCAGTTACCGATCATGTGGGCTCCCCTTAGATCTCGAGCGCTTTCGGCTGTTGCGCCGAATGCGGATGCGTTGCTTCAGCGTAGACCTTCAGCTTCTTGATCATCGCGTAGCCGAGCGGGCCCTTCGGCAGCATGCCCTTGACCGCTTTCTCGAGCGCACGGCCCGGGAAGCGTTCCTGCATCTTGCCGAACGTCGTTTCATAGATACCGCCCGGGTAGCCCGAGTGGCGATAGTACTTCTTGTCAGTAGCCTTGTTGCCCGTGACTCTCAGCTTGCCGGCGTTGATAACGATGATGAAATCACCGGTGTCGACGTGGGGAGTGAATTCAGGCTTGTGCTTGCCGCGAAGACGGTGTGCCACTTCGCTGGCGACACGCCCGAGAACCTTATCCGTCGCGTCAATCACGTACCATTCGCGCGTCACCTCATGGGCTTTTGCGGAAAACGTCTTCATGATCGATCCAAAAAAATTGCTGCGCCCAATGTGTTTTTTCCTGCTTGTAGTGTGCGCATCGAGGCGCGTGCAGGCTCTCCCTGTTCTTCCTCCGCGGGCGCGAATGCGGAAAAGCCCTGAATTATAAAGGAATTTGCGACGTCAAGTCAAAACGTGCGGGATTCGACGTGAAAGGCGCAGGAGACAGCCCGCGAATCAGGCGTACGTTCGGGCGAAAAAAAACCCGAACAAGTGGCTCGGGTTTAATCCACCAAAGGAGGAGGTGGAGGAGACAGCGGAGGTTGCGAACTGCCGCAACCGATGGGGCAATTATATGAAGCATCCTTGTGCAACGCAAGAACATTTGCATTGCGAAATTCGATTTCACAATGTGGGTTTCGACGATCGCCCCTGTTTTACATATCCGGCGCTTCTAAAACACCGGCTCGCGCGCTTTTGGTCGCTCGCGGTAGTACAACCGCTAGAGTAAAACCCCTAAATCGCAGAGCGCACATCGGCCTGCCGCGAGATGCCGCGCTGCAACAGGCGAGCCGCTATTGCGCATAATTTCAGGCGAAAGTCGCCTCGGGCGGACACTGAAACGCCGGGCTACAATGCCGTCTCGATACAGCGAAGCGCGGTGGGAGTACAGCATGGAATGCAAAGTGAGCTGGATGGGGCAAGACGGGATGGCGTTTGCCGCGGAGACGGGCAGCGGCCACCTCGTAACGATGGACGGCGCGCCCGAAGGCGGCGGCCGCAATCTCGCGCCGCGTCCGATGGAGATGGTTTTGCTCGGCACGGGCGGCTGCACTGCCTACGACGTCGTGATGATCCTGAAAAAGAGCCGCCAGGAAATTGCCGACTGCTCCGTGACGCTCAAGGCCGAACGCGCCAGCGAAGATCCGAAAGTGTTCACCAAGATTCACTTTCACTTCACCGTGACCGGCAAGAATCTGAATCCGGCGACTGTGGAGCGCGCGATCAATCTGTCGCACGACAAATACTGTTCGGCCTCGATCATGATCGCGAAAACGGCTGAACTGACGCACTCGTTCGACATCGTCGCGAACTAGGCGGGGTTTTGCGGCGAAGACTGAGGCTGCGGCCATAGCCGGAACGCCGAACGCGCAAATGAAAAATGCCGGCATCCCAAAAGACGCCGGCATTTTTTGTGATGAGTGGCAAAGCAGGCCGATAAGCCGGATTCTGTGCACGCGCTGCGCCCGAAAACGCGACGCGTGTGGCAGCCATTCCTCTAGGCGCGCCATTACTGACACGCTCAAGCTTCCTACCCGCAGACGAGACGGGGGCCCCGTCCTGCATCTCGAAGATGCGCGCCTGCCTACTTGGAATTGCTCCGGGTGGAGGTTACCGTGCCGGTCTGCCTTGCAGCAGCCGCGGTGCGCTCTTACCGCACCGTTTCACCCTTACCTGATCCCGACTTGCGCCGGGCCATCGGCGGTTTGCTTTCTGTTGCCCTGTTCCGCGTGTCGCCACGGATGGCCGTTAGCCATCACCCTGCCCTGTGGAGTCCGGACTTTCCTCGCCCTCTTTGGCCGAAGCCGCCGAGGCCGCGACTGCCTAGCCTGCTTTGCTGGCGCCGATTTTAACATCTGCGCGCCGGCCCGAGCGGAATACGGATTTGTCGTCGTAAAAGGCCGGCGCCTCGTTCTCGGGCCACCAGCGCGGAATTCCCAGCACCGGGAGCGGCGCGAACTGCCGGCTCGTCAGCGCGTCGGTGTTCAGCAAAGCGGTGCTGACGGCCTCGTCCAGCCACGCGTCGCGTGCAGCGGTGTCCCACTGGAAGTACGCGGACGGCACCTCGACGATCCACGCATGTCCCGTGCACGCCTTGAACGGCGCAATCAGCTTTTCCAGCAGCGCATGGCCGAAGCAGCGCACCTCGCAGCTCACGCCCCATGCGTCGCGCCGGTCGAGGAGCAGCGTCTGCCAGTCGAAGCCGCGCAGCGCGGCGCTCAAAGCCGGATCGGCGCAAGCGAACAGCAGTGCGTTTTCGTCGAAGAGAGTCAACGCGTCGCGCACGCCGCCGCGGGTCGGGCCGACGCCCAGCAGGTCGATCGCCGCCGACTGTCGCGCATTGAGCGCCGCCTTGATGCGCGGAAAGGCGAACCACATCGACGCGTTGAAGAAGTCGTGCAGATTGTGGCGCGTCGGCACGCCGCCGGTCGACGCGATATGCGCCTCGTAGGCCGCGCCTGGTGGCAGGTCGTCCTGTGCGATAAACACCAGGCGCTCGCCGCGGCCTGTGGTCTGGCGCGTCTCATCGGCGTCGGCGTTCATTTCGGCCAGCAAGGCCGCGTAGCTCGTTAGCGCGGCACGCTGCCAGCGCTGGCAGCGCTGGGCGAAGTGCGCGAACCACGGCTTCGACCAGTCGATCGCGGCGAAGCTTGACAGTGCAGGGTCTGGGCACGCGTCGGGCACCGGCGCACCTGGAGCCGCGGTTGGCGCCGCAGTTGCCGCCGAGCTTGCCGCGACGCCTGTCGCCGCACTTGCTGCACTTGCCGCACCTGCTGCACTCGCGACACTTGCTGCACTAGACGCGGGTGCCGCCGCTACCGCGCCCAGAGTCGCCCCTGCGCCCTCACCGTCGTTTGCGCTCACACCCGCGGCCGCGTCACTCTGCATCTAGCAAAGCCTCAAACCAGCCGCCAACCGATCGACTCGCCGCCACGCAGCGGCACCACCGGCGTATCGCCGACCGGCAGCTCGGCCGGCAGCGTCCATTCTTCCCGACGCAGCGTGATCTTCTCCGCGCTGCGCGCCAGACCGTAAAAATCTGCACCGAAGAAGCTCGCAAAGCCTTCGAGCATGTCCAACGCGCCGGCCTTATCGAAGGCTTCCGTATAGAGTTCCAGCGCGTGCAGCGCCGTGTAGCAGCCCGCGCAGCCGCAAGCATGTTCCTTCAAGCCCTTCGGATGCGGCGCGCTGTCGGTGCCGAGGAAGAAGCGCGGATTGCCCGACGTGGCCGCCTCGACCAGCGCTACGCGATGCGTCTCCCGTTTAAGCACCGGCAGGCAGTAGTAATGCGGGCGGATGCCACCCTGGAAAATCGCATTGCGGTTGTACAGCAGATGGTGCGCGGTGATCGTCGCACCCAGCAGGCTCGGCGCCACGCCGGCTTCACGGATGTAGTCGACCGCGTCTTTGGTGGTGATGTGCTCGAACACCACTTTCAGCGCCGGAAACTCGCGGCGCAACGGCGTCATCACCCGATCGATAAACACCTTTTCGCGGTCGAACAGGTCGATCGACGAGTCCGTCACTTCGCCATGCACGAGCAGCGGCATGCCCGTTTCCTGCATCACTTCGAGCGTTTTCGCGCACTTCATGATGTCGGTCACGCCCGCGTCCGAGTTGGTCGTCGCCCCGGCCGGGTAGAGCTTCACGCCGTGCACGAAGCCGCTTTCGCGCGCGCGACGGATTTCGTCGGGCGGCGTGTTGTCGGTCAGATACAGCGTCATCAGCGGCTCGAACTTCGCATCCGGCGGGATGGCGGCCACGATCCGCTCGCGGTACGCCTGCGCCATCGCCGTGGTCGTGACCGGCGGCTTCAGGTTCGGCATGATGATCGCGCGTCCGAACTGGCGCGCGGTGTCCGGCAACACGGCGGCGAGCATGGCGCCGTCGCGGACGTGCAAATGCCAGTCATCCGGGCGGGCGAGCGTGATCGAGTCGCGGGGATCAGGAGAAGCGTTGGAATCGTTCATGGCGAAAGGAGAGCGAAAGCAGAACGGGAAGCAGCGACGAATATGAACAAATGCGCGAGCAATGCGCCAAGGATGAGGTCAAACCGCCGTGTTGCGGCCTGAACACACGTCAATTTTGCTATTTGGCGTTTCTGGCTCGGTGATATGCTTGGAAAATCATCATTGTAACGGCTCGCCCCGTTCACAGGCTTACCCGCAACATGTGCCAACTTCTCGGAATGAACTGCGCCGCGCCGACGGACGTCACGTTCTCGTTCACCGGTTTTGCGGCGCGCGGCGGCGTCACCGATCACCATGCCGACGGCTGGGGCATCGCCTTCTTCGAAGACAAAGCGTGCCGCCTGTTCATCGACCATCAGTCGTCGGCCACCTCGCCGATCGCCGAGATGGTCAAGCGCTATCCGATCAAGTCGAAGAACACCATCGCGCATATTCGTAAGGCGACGCAAGGGCACATCCTGCTGGAAAACTGCCATCCGTTCATGCGCGAACTGTGGGGGCGCCACTGGATCTTCGCGCACAACGGCGATCTCAAGGCTTATTCGCCGGTGCTCACGGGCGTGTATCAGGCAGTCGGCACGACCGACAGCGAGCTCGCTTTTTGCGCGTTGCTCGAAGGTCTGCGCAAGGCATTTCCCGGCGCGCAGCAACCGCCGCTCAATGAACTCTTCACGGCGCTCGAAACACTCACGCGCGAGATCACGCAGTTCGGCGTGTTCAATTTCCTGATGTCGAACGGCCAGGCGCTGTTCGCGCATTGCTCGACGCACCTGCATTACATCGTGCGGCGCTGGCCCTTCTCCACCGCGCATCTCGTCGATGCGGACGTCTCCATTGACTTCGCCAAGTACACGACGCCGGAAGACCGTGTCGCGGTGATCGCGACGCAGCCTCTGACCGACAACGAAGTGTGGACCGCCTTCCAACCCGGCGACCTGATGATGTTTCAGCACGGCGACGTGATCGGCCGCGTCAATGTGCCTGTGCCAGCTTCGGTGCTGGAGAAGCTGCGCAATCCGGCTCTGGATGCGTCCGCTTCCGCTAGTACGATAGCGGCCTCGGTGTCGGCCACGCCGGCCATGGCCGAGGCCGAAGTCGATCTTGAAGCGGCGGACGACGCCGCGGCGTTCGAGTCCTGAGCACAGGCCGGGTAACAGCGTTTCAGCAATAAAAAAGCCGCTCTTTTGGGCGGCTTTTCTCTGGAGCACTGGCGGGTAGATCAGACGCGAAACGCCGCCGCAATCGCAATCTCAGTGCAGAATCTTCGCAAGAAAATCCTTCGCGCGATCCGACTTCGGATTGTCGAAGAAATCGTCCTTGCGGTCGTCTTCCACGATCAAGCCCTTGTCCATGAAGATCACGCGATGCGCGACCTTCTTTGCAAAGCCCATTTCGTGCGTCACGCACATCATGGTCATGCCTTCCTGCGCGAGTTCGACCATCACGTCGAGCACTTCGTTGATCATTTCCGGATCGAGCGCCGACGTCGGTTCGTCGAACAGCATGGCGATCGGGTCCATCGACAACGCGCGGGCAATCGCCACACGCTGTTGCTGACCGCCCGACAACTGCCCCGGGAACTTATCAGCATGGGCGCGCAGACCGACGCGGTCGAGCAGCTTGGCGCCCTTCACCGCCGCTTCGTCCTTCGAGCGGCCGAGCACCTTGATCTGCGCGAGCGTGAGGTTTTGCACGATCGACAGATGCGGGAACAGCTCGAAGTGCTGGAACACCATGCCGACCTTCGAGCGCAGCTTCGACAGGTTGGTTTTCTTGTCGGTCAGCGATTGGCCGTTGATGATGATCTCGCCCTTCTGGAACGGCTCGAGACCGTTGACGGTTTTGATCAGCGTGGACTTGCCCGAACCCGACGGCCCGCACACCACGACCACTTCACCCTTTTTGACTTCCGTCGTGCAGTCCGTCAGCACCTGAAACTGGCCGTACCACTTCGAAACATTCTTGATAGAGATCATCTTGCGACCTTTTTCTGAAGACCTTTGACGAGGCTCGACGCGATCACACAGATCACGAAATAACACGCGCCCGCGAACAGTACCATTTCGACATTCGTGCCGTCACGGTCGCCAATATTCGTGGCGGTGCGGAAGAAATCGGCGAGGCTGATCACATAGACGAGCGACGTATCCTGAAACAGCACGATGCCCTGCGTGAGCAGCAGCGGCACCATTGCGCGGAATGCCTGCGGCAGCACCACGAGGCGCATGGACTGCGCGTAGTTCATGCCGAGCGCGAACGACGCGTTGACCTGCCCGCGCGGCACGGACTGAATACCCGCGCGGATGATCTCCGAATAGTACGCCGCCTCGAACAGCGAGAATGCGACCATCGCGGACGCGAGACGAATATCGATATCCGGCGACAGCCCGAGCACGTTCTGCAGCACCTGCGGCACGATCAGGAAGAACCACAGCAGGACCATCACCAGCGGGATCGAACGGAAAATCGTCACGTAGCCCTTCGCGAACCACTCGAAAGGCTTGAACGACGACAGCCGCAAAATCGCGAGAACCGTGCCCCACACGATGCCGATCACGATCGCGATCAGCGTGATCTTGAGCGTGACGATGGCGCCGGTCCACAACGTAGGCAGTGCGCCCGGAATACCGCTCCAGTCGAAATGGTGCATCACTTGCCTCCGATATAGCCGGGCAACCGAGTCCTGGCTTCAATCCAGCGCATCAGTTGCATCACGACCAGGTTGATCAGCACGTAGGCCAGCGTGACTGCGATAAACGACTCATACGTCTGCGACGTGTAGTCGACGAGTTGACGCGCCTGAGCGGACAAATCCAGCAGGCCGATTGTCGACGCCACCGCCGAGTTCTTGAAGATGTTCAGGAACTCAGAAGTAAGCGGCGGCACGATGATCCGATACGCGACGGGCAGCAGCACATACCGATACGTCTGCCATTGCGTGAAGCCCATTGCCAGACCCGCGGCGCGCTGGGCGCGCGGCAACGCATTGATGCCCGAGCGCACCTGCTCGCACACGCGCGCAGCGGTGAAGAGTCCGAGACAGATGATCGACGACGAGAAGAACTGCGCGCTGGGCGGCAGTTGCTTGAACCAGGTGCCCATCGAGACCGGCAGCAACTCCGGTATCACCAGATACCAGATGAAGAACTGCACGATCAGCGGAACATTGCGGAAAATCGCGACATAAACGGTGCCGATGCCCGACGCCCATTTATTCGGCACGGTGCGCAGCACGCCAAATAACGAACCGACAATCAACGCGATCACCCATGCCGA
This sequence comes from Paraburkholderia rhynchosiae, assembly GCF_002879865.1. Lineage (GTDB taxonomy): Bacteria > Pseudomonadota > Gammaproteobacteria > Burkholderiales > Burkholderiaceae > Paraburkholderia > Paraburkholderia rhynchosiae. The sequence continues at coordinate 139,529 of NZ_PNXY01000005.1, read as the reverse complement.
CAGTGACACGGTAATCGTCACCCAGAAGCCCGACAGCAGCCAGCCCAGATAGGTGGTCGGCTCGCCGGTGGAGACCGGACTCAGCAGAATGCCCCAGTTCCAGTGATATGACATGACCAAGACTCCAGCAAAAAGAAACGGAAGAAGCGCGTTGCCCCTTCCGTTTCATTCAGCGTTTCAAAAAAACAGCTAAGGTTTAATCGATTGCCTTGTCATTCGGGCTCTTGTAGAGCGCCTTGATGTCGTCGCTTTCCGGGAAGTTCAGGTTAAGACCCTTCGGCGGAATCGGCGATTCGAACCACTTCTTGTAGATCTGATCCGCTTCGCCCGAAGTTTCGACCTTCGCGATTGCCTCGTCGACGACCTTCTTGAACTCCGGATCGTTCTTGCGCAGCATGCAGCCGTAAGCTTCATGCGACTGCGGCGTGCCGACGATCACGAAATCGTTCGGTGTGTTCGACTTCGCGCGCTCGCCGGCGAGCAATGCGTCGTCCATCATGAACGCAGCGGCGCGACCCGTGGACAGCGTCAGGAACGACTCGCCGTGATCCTTCGCGCTGATGATGTTCATGCCCATGCTCTTGTCCTGATTCATCTTGCGAAGCAGGCGCTCGGAGGTGGTGCCGGCGGTCGTCACGACCGTCTTGCCCTTCAGGTCGGCCCAGTCCTTGATGCCCGAATCCTTCTTGGTCATCAAGCGCGTACCGATCACGAAGATCGTGTTCGAGAACGCCACTTGTTGCTGGCGCTCGGCGTTATTCGTGGTTGAGCCGCATTCCATGTCGACGGTGCCGTTCTGCACCAGCGGAATACGGTTTTGTGACGTGACCGGCGTCAGTTTCACTTTCAGGTTCGGCATGTTCAGCTTCTGCTTGACTGCCTCGACCACCTTCAGCGCGAATTCCTGCGAATAACCGATGACGTTCTGCTTGTCGTCGTAGTAAGAAAACGGAATCGACGATTCGCGATGGCCCAGCGAAATGACGCCCGTGTCCTTGATTTTCTTCAGCGTACCAGCGTCTTGCGCATGCGCGCCAACCGTAAACAGTCCGAGAGTCGCGAGCAGCAGCGCAGCTTTTTTAACCTTCATGTTTGATCTCCTTGGCAAGAACGGCGCCAGTTTAGCAAAGTAATTATTCTGAAAGTATGGCTATAAACCATTGTTGTTGCGTGTACGCCGCTATTGCCTGGCGGCGGCTTCGCGTAGTCGGTCAACGTTTCCTGATATGCAAAGGCGGGCGACATCGATCCGATGCCGCCCGCCGGGTGCAACACGCGCTCTTGTGGAGCGCGTTCAAGCATGCGCATTCACGTGAAATGCGCGGCAGATCCGCAAGGTAGCAGACCCGCCGTTTCCTCGAGTTACAAGCAACAATCAGGGATACAGGCCGCGCATTTCGCGCGCTTGCAGAATCCGCTTACACGCGACGATAAATGCCGCCGTCCGCACCGACACCTTCTGCTCGCTCGACACCTGCCACACCGCGGCAAACGCTTCGCGCATCACACGCTCGAGGCGCTGATTGATTTCGTCTTCGGTCCAGAAGAAGCTCGAGAAGTCCTGCACCCACTCGAAGTAAGACACCGTAACGCCACCCGCGTTGGCCACTACATCCGGAATCACGAGGATGCCGCGATCGTGCAGGATGTCGTCAGCCGCCGTGGTGGTCGGACCGTTCGCGCCTTCCACGACGATCTTCGTCTTGATCTTGCCGGCGTTCTTCTCGGTGATCTGGTTTTCGAGCGCTGCCGGGATCAGGATGTCCGATTCCACCGTCCAGAATTCTTCGTTCGTCACCGAGTCGGCTTCAGGGAAACCACCGACGCCACCCGTCTTCGCCACGTGATCGAGCAGCGCGACCGCATCGATACCCGTCGACTTGTAGAGCGAGCCGGTGTGATCCTGCACCGCGACCACCTTCGCGCCCGCTTCCTGGAACAGACGTGCCGCGATCCCGCCGACGTTGCCGAAGCCTTGCACGGCAATGCGCGCGCCTTCGATATCGAAGCCAATGCGGCGCGCCGCTTCGCAGCCGACCACGAACACGCCGCGGCCCGTCGCTTCGCGGCGGCCGAGCGATCCGCCGAGCGTGATCGGCTTGCCGGTCACCACACCCGTCGCCGTTTGGCCCTGGTTCATGGAGTACGTGTCCATCATCCACGCCATGATCTGCTCGTTCGTGTTCACGTCCGGCGCGGGAATGTCGGTATTCGGTCCGATGATGATGCCGATTTCGCTCGTATAGCGGCGCGTCATGCGCTCCAGCTCACCGCGCGACAAGGTGCGCGGGTCGACACGGATGCCGCCCTTGGCGCCGCCGTAAGGCACGTTCACCGCAGCGTTCTTCACCGACATCCACGCGGACAGCGCCATCACTTCCGACAGCGTCACGTCCTGGTGATAGCGCACGCCGCCCTTGCCCGGACCGCGCGACACGTTGTGCTGCACACGGTAGCCCTCGAAGTGCGCGACAGTGCCGTTATCGAGTTCGATAGGCACGTCGACGATCAGAATGCGCTTCGGGCGCTTCAGGGTTTCGAGCCAGCGGGACAGCGAGCCGAGGTACGGCGCGACCCGGTCGACCTGGCGCAGGTAGTTACCCCACGGGCCGAGGTCTTCGCTATTCAGATAGGAGGGAATGGATTGCAACGATGAGGCGGATTCTGCGACTTGCTGCTGGGAAGACATGAACGCTCCGGCGTTGATCGAATAGCAGCATTGTCGAAAAACGCCGTTTTGAAATCCAATGCCGTTTCCTTATCCGATTATGTTTTTTTTGCATAACGTTTGGGAAGCTGCAATTTCGCGTCGTTGGCAGGCAGTTTTTTTCAGGCGCCGCCGCGCGCCAGTTCTTCCGACACCACGTCCCACAACTGCCTCACGAGTATCTGCCGAGCATCGTCGCTTTTTGCCGCCAGTTTATCGCGGTAGAGACGTATCTCCATGGTGAGCGTGAGCTGGCCTTCGGGCGTGCCGCGCGTCGCACGGTCGAGACGGATCAACTTGCCGTCGGCGACCGCGTCGTCCACCGCGCTGTGCGGCAGAAAGGCGATGCCGTGGCCCGCCAGCGCCATCGCCTTGAGACCCTCGGCCATATCGGTTTCATAGAGGCGGTCCAGATACAGGCGCTCGGGCGCGTTGGCGAGAATCACCTCCGTCATGCGGCCCAAATAGGCGTTCGGTGTGTACGACAGATAAGGCGTGGGCGCTTCGGCCGTGCCCGGCAACGTGTGCCGGGGCCGCCCTGCTCGCCCGGGCGCGGAGAACGGGCTGATCGGCTCGTTGCCGAGCGTCAGCATGTCATAGCGGGCGGGATCGAGCGCGACCGGATGACTCGGATGGTGATAACCCATCATCAGATCGCAACCGCCTTCCACTAGCGACAACGCCGCATCGTGCACGTTGAGCGCGCGCAATCGCGTATGGATCGGGCCCATCTGCGCCTCGATGCGTTGCAGCCAGCGCGGGAAATAGGTGAGCGACAGCGTGTGAGGCACGGCGAATTCGATGGTCGCTTGCGGCGTCGCTGTATGGCCGCGTAACAGCGCGCGGGCCTCGTGAAACTGCGAGAGCATCGCGAGCGCCTGCTCGTTGAATACCTGACCCGCCGCCGTGAGCCGCGTCGGATAAACCGAGCGGTCGATCAGTTCGGTGCCGAGCCACGCCTCGAGCGCCTGAATGCGCCGCGAAAACGCCGGCTGCGTGACATGACGCAATTCAGCCGAGCGGCTGAAACTACGCGTTTCCGCGAGCGAAACGAAGTCTTCGAGCCATTTCAGTTCCATGCGAAGCCTGCTGCCGGCGAGAAAGAAGAAGTCAGCATTCTAGTGGGTGCCGCGAGGCGCGCCTGCTTTGCTTGCGGCCGCTTTATCGCAGCTTCGCCAGAAAATGGGGTTCCGCCGATAGGTCCGCGAGCCGCGCGTCGACATCTTGCGTCGGCCGGAACGCGGGCGGTCGATCCGATTCCGCTCCACGTTCCTGCGGCCACGACTGGCACGCATCGATCAACGCTCACTCATCTCGCCGCGCAACGCGGCCCTAGCCCATGCCTCCACTCGCCTCCATCATCACGCCGACAGCCAATCGCGAACACCTGCTGCCGGCCATTGCGCGTTGCGTGCTGCGTCAGCAGGTCGACTGGCAATGGCTGATTCTCGATGCCGTCATTCATCCTTCCCGCGCTGTTTCCCTGCTACCAAGGTTCGCCGGCTTGAGCGTCGCGGCCCGGCTGGCGGTCTCAAGGCGGCCTGCGGAATCGGGGCTGCCCCGTCTGGTGGTAAAATTCGCGGTTCCCTCCGTTCCGATTCGCTTACTGAGTGCTCGCTGAGTGCCCAGTCAGCGCTCAACGCTTACACCCAGCCGCCATCATGTCCGACACCCGCCCCGACACTCTGTTCGCGCTGAATGCGCTCTCTCCGCTCGACGGCCGCTATGCGTCGAAAACCGAAGCCCTGCGTGATTGGCTCTCGGAAGCTGCGTTCATGCGCAATCGCGTGACGGTTGAAATCCATTGGCTGATCGCGCTGTCGCGCGCAGGTTTCGCCGAAGTGCCGCGCTTTTCCGAAGCCGCCGAGCAATTCCTGCTACAACTGGCCGAGCGCTTCACCGCGCACGACGCCGCGCGCATCAAGGAAATCGAGCGCGTGACGAATCACGACGTGAAAGCGGTCGAGTACTGGCTGAAGGAGTCGGTGAAGGGGCAGGAAGAACTGGAAAAAGCGAGTGAGTTCATCCACTTCGCGTGCACGTCGGAAGACATCAACAACACGTCGCATGGTCTGATGCTCGCAGGCGCCCGCGAGCACGTCATTCTGCCGGCGCTGCGCTCGGTGCATCAGAGGCTCGTCGCGCTGGCTCACGCGCACGCCGCCCAGCCGATGCTCTCGCGCACGCACGGCCAGCCGGCTAGCCCGACCACGCTCGGTAAGGAAATCGCCAACGTGGCCGCGCGCCTTGATCGCGCAATTGACCGTATCGCGAAGGTCGAACTCCTCGGCAAGATGAACGGCGCGGTCGGCAACTTCAACGCGCATTTGTCGGCGTATCCGGAATTCGACTGGGAAGCGTTCTCGCGCGAAGTGGTCGAACAGCGCCTGAAGCTTGCGTTCAATCCGTACACGATCCAGATCGAGCCGCATGACTATATGGCCGAATTGTTCGACGCCGTGGCGCGCGCCAACACGATCCTGCTGGATCTTGACCGCGACGTCTGGGGCTATATCTCGGTCGGCTACTTCAAGCAGCGCACGAAGGCTGGCGAAATCGGTTCGTCGACGATGCCCCACAAGGTCAATCCGATCGACTTCGAAAACTCGGAAGGCAACCTGGGTCTCGCGAATGCGACGCTGCGCCATCTCGCGGACAAGCTGCCCGTGTCGCGCTGGCAGCGTGACCTGACCGATTCCACGGTGCTGCGCAATATGGGCGTCGCGTTCGGTTATTCACTGCTAGCGTACGACTCGCTGATCCGCGGTCTGGACAAGCTGGAAGTGAATGCGCAGCGCCTGAACGAAGACCTCGATAACTGCTGGGAAGTGCTGGCCGAGCCGGTGCAAACCGTCATGCGTCGCTACGGCATTGAAAATCCGTACGAGCAGTTGAAGGAGCTGACGCGCGGCAAGGGCATCACGCGTGAGGCGCTGCAAACGTTCGTCGGTGGCCTGGCTATTCCGCAGGATGCGAAAGACCGCTTGCTCGCCATGACGCCGGGTTCGTACATCGGCAAGGCAGTCGAACTGGCTAAGCGCATCGGCTAACTGCTGCTGCAAGCATTACGTGCCTCGCTGGTTGTTCCTCGAGGCAAAAGAAAAGCCGCTCCATGGAGCGGCTTTTCTACATCCGAACAGCGAGCTAGCAAGTTACCGCTGCTCGACCTGCTTTAACACGTCGTCGACGATCTGTTCCGGCGACAGTTCGATGCTCACCGTAATCGCCTCCTCCGAGTCCGGTTCTTCGAGCGTATCCAGCTGGCTTTGCAGCAGCGACGGATCGAAGAAATGGCCTGTACGCGTGGTCAGTCGCTCTTCAAGCAACTGGCGCGAGCCCTTGAGATAAACGAAGCACACGTCCTTGTCGCCGTCGCGCAAGATGTCGCGATACGAGCGCTTCAGCGACGAACAGGTGAACACCGCCGTCTCGCCCGCCTTCTGCTTTTCTTCGATCGCGGCGCGGATAGTTTTCAGCCACGGCCACCGGTCTTCGTCGGTGAGCGGAATGCCGTGGTGCATCTTCTCCTTGTTGGCGGCGCTGTGAAACGCGTCGCCGTCGGTGAACGCGCAGTGCAGGCGCTCGGCCAGCATCTCGCCAATTCTCGTCTTGCCGGCGCCCGACACGCCCATTGCGATCAGAATCATCAAAAGCTCCTTACAGGACCGCCGCGAGCGCGAAGGTCAACAGCAAACCCATCAGCGAAATGATGGTCTCGAGGAGCGACCATGTCTTGAAGGTCTGCCCCACCGTCATACCGAAATACTCCTTGATCAGCCAGAAGCCGCCGTCGTTCACGTGCGAGAAGATCAGCGAGCCCGAGCCGGTTGCCAGCACCATCAACTCCGGCTTGACCTGCACGCCGCTTGCCGCTGCGATCGGCGCGACGATGCCGCAGGCGGTCGTCATCGCGACAGTCGCCGAACCCGTGGCGAGACGGATCAGCGCCGCGACCAGCCAGCCGAACAGCAACGGCGACAGATGCGCCGCGGTCGCCGCAGCAACGATTTCTTTGGAAATGCCGCTATCCATCAACACGCGCCCGAAACCGCCGCCCGCGCCGACAATCAGCGTAATGCCCGCGATCGGCGCAAGACATTCGCCGCAGAACTTCTGGATCTGATCGCGATTGAAACCGCGGCTCGCGCCGAAGGTCCAGAAGCTGACCAGCACCGCAATCAGCAGCGCGACGTCCGAGTTGCCGACGAAATGCAGTAGATCGTTTGGCAAGGTCTTCGGCGTGAAGACCAGATCGGCCCAACTGCCCACCAGCATCAGGATCACCGGCAGCAGAACCGTAAAGAGCGTGATGCCGAAACTCGGCAGTTCACGCTTCGGCGCCGCGTTTGCGCCGCCCGGCGTGCCGGACAGCGGCACCTCGTCCCTGTTGAGAAATTGCGCGGCGAGCGGGTTATCTTTCGGCAGCTTGACATAGCGGCTCATCAGCAGCGCGAACAGCGGCCCCGCGACGATGGCCGTCGGCACGCCGACGATCAGGCCGTAGGCGATCGTCTTGCCGATATCCGCGTGATACTGCTGCACGGCGAGCATCGCGGCCGGGTGCGGCGGAATCAGTCCGTGCACGACGGAGAGACCCGCGACCATCGGCAAGCCGACCAGCAGCAGCGATTTGTTGGTGCGCTTTGCAACGTTGAAGGCAATCGGAATCAGCAACACGAAGCCGACTTCGAAGAACACCGGCAAACCGACGATGATCGCGACGACCATCATCGCCCAGTGAATGTTCTTCTCGCCGAACCAGTTGATCAGCGTCGTGGCGATGCGCTCGGCGCCGCCCGATTCGGCCATCATCTTGCCGAGCATCGTGCCGAGACCCACCACCACGGCGATGTGCCCGAGCGTATTGCCATTGCCGGTTTCGAACGATTTGACGATGGTCGACATCGGCATGCCGGCCGCGAGCCCGAGCAGCAGCGACACTACGATCAGAACGATAAACGGATAGACCTTGTAGCGCGTGATCAGCAAGATCAGCAAGGCGATGGCGATCACCGCGAATACCAGCAGCGTGCTGCCGTGAACAGCTTCCATGAAGCTCCTCCTTTGCGTTATTGATTGTGGGTACGGAAGACGGCAGCCACCTCGTCTCATGGCGACCGGCCCGGCGTCTGAAATGGATACGCCACGCGGACGCTGAATTTTACTGTCTGTTGTCTCTAAAAGCCCGCGAAACCAGCGCGCATATTTGCAACGAAGCCTCGCCGCAACAGCCCGACTGGCTGTATCGACGAGGCCCTTAATTCCCTGACCTACTGACTGACTTGAATGCGGCGGATAGGTACTAGTGAGCAGGCGCGGCCAACTGGCTGGCGGCGCGCGCGAGACGCGTGACTTCGTCCCAGTTTTGCGCGGCCAGTGCGGCTTTCGGCGTGAGCCAAGAGCCACCGACGCACACCACATTCGGCAGCGACAGGAAGTGCGTGGCGGTTTCCGCGGTAATGCCGCCTGTCGGGCAGAACTTCAGCGTCGGGAACGGGCCATGAAAAGCTTGCAGCATCGGCACGCCGCCCGCCTGCTGCGCCGGGAAAAACTTCACGATTTCATAGCCGAGTTCGAGCGCGGTGATAATGTCGCTCGGCGTCATCACGCCAGGCAGGAGCGGCAAGCCTGCATCCTGTGCGGCTTTGTGCATGTCCTTGGTGAGGCCCGGCGAGACGCCGAACTGCGCGCCCGCCTTCTTCGCCTGAGCGCAGTGCTCAGGCTTCGTGATCGTGCCTACGCCGACCACGATATCTTCGGCCAACTGGCTCGCGCGCTCGATCGCCTCCAGCCCGGCCGCCGTGCGCAGCGTGATTTCGAGCACCTTCACGCCACCCGCATGCAATGCGCGCGATACGTGTTCGCCCTGCTCGACGGAGTCGAACGCGAGCACCGGAATCACCGGGCCGAGGCGCACGATATCGCTTACTGTTTTCGACGTCATAGTCAAACTCCTTGTTTCTGCGGCCGCCTGGTTGGCTTGCTTAGCTGGCCTGAGTGGTGCTTGTATGTGTTTCGCCGCGCTGACCGGCGTGTTTCGTGGCAGACGACGCTGCGGCGTGCTCGCCGTGCGAGGCCGGATGCTCGCCCACCATTGCGCCGAATACCGAGGCGCCCTGCTCCGCGGGCGCTGCCGCCGCGCGGAAAACGCCGAACAGTTCTCGGCCAAAGCCGACTTCGTTCTCCGCCTGATGCAGCGGTGCCGCGCCCGGCCGCGCAGCCCACTCGGCCGCGTCGATCTCGACGTCAAGCACGCCGGCTTCGGCGTCGATCACGAGCATGTCGCCGGTGCGGACTTTGCCGATCGGCCCTTGCAACAGTGCTTCCGGCGACAGATGAATCACCGCCGGCACCTTGCCCGACGCGCCCGACATGCGGCCGTCAGTCACCAATGCGACGTGGAAACCTTGATCCTGCAACACACCGAGCAGCGGCGTCAAACGATGCAGCTCGGGCATGCCGTTTGCCCGCGCGCCCTGAAAACGCACGACGGCAATGAAGTCGCGCTTCAGTTCGCCGTTGTCGAACGCTTCCTGCACGGCTTCCTGCGAGTCGAACACGATGGCCGGCGCCTTCACCTTGCGATGCTGTTGCGCGACCGCCGAGATCTTGATCACGCCGCGTCCCAGCTTGCCTTGCATCAGACGCAAGCCGCCGTCCGGCTGGAACGGCTCCTTGATGCCGCGCAGCACCGCGGTGTCTTCGCTCGCTTGCGCGCCCGGCACCCATTGCAGCTTGCCGTCGATCAGCTTCGGTTCTTCCGTGTAGTGCTTCAGTCCCTTGCCCACCACCGTGTTGACGTCTTCGTGCAGCAAACCGCCTTCGAGCAGATTGCGCACCAGGAACGCGACGCCGCCGGCTGCGTGGAAATGGTTCACGTCGGCTTTGCCGTTCGGGTATATCTTCGCGAGCAGCGGCACGGCTTGCGACAGCGTGTCGAAGTCGTCCCAGTCGATCACGATGCCTGCCGCGCGCGCAATGGCAACGAGGTGCAGCGTGTGATTGGTCGAGCCGCCCGTCGCCAGCAAAGCGACTATGCCGTTGACGATCGCCTTTTCGTCGATGACGTGGCCGATCGGCATGTAGTTGCCGCGCTCCACGGTCAGATCGAGCACGCGGCGCGCGGCCTGCGCAGTCAACGCGTCGCGCAAAGGCGTGTGCGGATGCACGAAAGCCGAACCGGGCAGATGCAGCCCCATGATTTCCATGAGCATCTGATTGCTGTTCGCGGTGCCGTAGAACGTGCAGGTGCCGTGGCCGTGATACGCGGCGGCTTCCGCTTCGAGCAGCGCGTCGCGGCCGCACTGGCCGGTCGCGAACTTCTGGCGGGTCTTGGCTTTGTCGTCGTTCGACAGGCCGCTGGTCATCGGGCCGGCCGGCACGAAGATGGTGGGCAGGTGGCCGAATTGCAGCGCACCGATTAACAGGCCCGGCACGATCTTGTCGCAAATGCCCAGGCACAGCGCCGCGTCGAACATGTTGTGGGTGAGCGCGACCGCCGTGCTCATCGCGATGACTTCGCGCGAGAACAGCGACAGCTCCATGCCAGCATTGCCTTGTGTGACGCCGTCGCACATGGCCGGCACGCCGCCCGCGAATTGCGCAACACCGCCGTTTTCGCGCGCGGCCTGTTTGATGATATCCGGGTAGTTTTTGTACGGCGCGTGAGCCGACAGCATCTCGTTGTACGAGGACACGATGCCGATATTCGGCTCGCGAATCTGCTTGATGACGAGCTTGTCGTTGCCTTCGAGGCCCGCGAAACCGTGGGCCAGATTGGCACAGGAGAGCGCGCCGCGGGCCGGGAACTTGCCCTGCGCCTGGTGAATGCGGGCGAGATATGCCTCGCGAGTTGGCTTGCTGCGTTCGACCACGCGCTGCGTGACCTTCAACAATTGCGAATGCGGGGAAACCATCGGAACTCCTTCGTCGCTGGCGGCAGGCGCGCGAGCACTATGCCAGGTAGGTATCGCGGGGCGTCGTAACGACCGACGATGGCAATGTTAGTAGAAAAACTACACGACCGCAATCGGAATCCCCGCTGGGTCGCGGCGCCGTATTTTCCCGTGAAACGCCTTGCTGGCGTCTGTTAGGAGAAAATCAGGCAAGACTTAGGGATAACACCTACGGCGCAGATGTAGTTTTTGTACCTTCCCGCCAATCAGCTATAGTCCACGCATTCTTCAGCATAGTGCGAGTTTTCCAATGATGCTGTCCCAAGTCGAAGAGATGCGCGAGCAGTTGCGCCCGTCTGAACGCAAGCTGGCCGATTACGTGATCGAGGCGCCGCGCGAGGTGCTCGATCTCTCTATGACAGAAGTCGCCGCCCGCGCGGGCGTGAGCCAGCCGACCATCGCCCGGTTTTGTCATGCGCTCGGCTTTTCGGGGTTTCGCGAGTTCAAGATCCGGTTGGCGCAGGGCATCGCCACCGAAGTGCCGGCCGTCTATCGCGACGTGCGGCCGGATGAACCGGCGCCGGGCGTCGCCGCCAAGGTGTTCGACCGGACAATCGGCGCGCTGATCCAGGTGCGCAACAACCTGTCGTCGGATAGCGTGGCAGTGGCGATCGAGGTGCTGTCGCAAGCGAAGCGGATTGAGTTCTACGGCGCGGGCGGTTCGGGCATCACCGCGCTCGACATGCAACATAAGTTCTTCCGGCTCGGCATGCCGAGCGTCGCCTATTCCGATCCGCATACGTTCCTGATGTCGGCAGCGATGCTGGGCGAAGGCGACGTCGTGGTCGCGATTTCTAACACCGGGCGCACGCGCGATATCGTCGATGCGGCGAAGTCGGCTGTAGCGGGCGGTGCAAAAGTGATCGCCGTGACGCATGGCAATTCACCGCTCGCGCGCATTGCATCGGTCGGGCTCTTTGCCAATATCGACGAGGACACGGACATTTTTTCGCCGATGACCTCGCGCACTTCGCATCTGGCGATCGGCGACATTCTTGCGGTAGGGGTCGCGCTAAAACGCGGGCCAGATCTCGCGGAGAAGCTGGCCGGTGCCAAGGAATTGATTGCGCGCAGAAGGATTGGCGCGGATGGGTAAAGACTGGCCCGCGAAGCGCGCCCTGTTTGGTCGTTGCGGATTTACTTGAACGCAAAACGGGCTCCCGAAGGAGCCCGTTTTCCCGTGTGCCGCGCCGAGTACACCAACGCGATCACAACTCGGCGCGCTCGGAGTTCAACGCCATCAGCAAGCGGCCGCGAAGGCGTGCGACCACCTCCGACCAGTCGCCGCCGGGAAGCCTGCGGAACAGGCGCATCGTCGGATACCATGGACTGTCGTTGCGCGTGTAGTGCCAGCGCCAGTCGCCGTAGAACGGCAGCATCAACCACGTCGGCTTGCCCATTGCGGCCGCGACATGCGCGACCGACGTATCTACGGTCAGCACCACGTCGAGAGCGGCGATCGCGTTGGCAGTGTCGTCCATGCTACGCAGCGAGGCGCCGACATCATGGAAGTTCGGCAGGCGCTTCGCGTAGTCCGCGGCCTCGTCGGCGCCAGCACCCTTCTGCAGACTGAAAAACTCCGCGCCCTCCACGTTGAAGAGATCGTCCAGTACCGACAGAGAAGGCAACGACCGCTGTTTGTCGTTCTCATGGGTCGGCGCGCCTTTGAACGCCACGCCCACTTTCAGCGTGCCCTTACTCTGTGTCAGCGCCGCGAAATCAGCCGCTCCCGGTGCGTGCAGGTAAGGCACAGACTTCGGCAACGCTTCGAGGTCCAACGCAACGTGAGCCGGGATCGCATGCGGGAATGCCCAGTAGTCGTGCTGCGGCAACCCGGCGGCCTGCGCGACGCTAAACACCGCGTCGGCCTCTCCTGAGCGCTCGAATAACGTGACGAGCGGTGCCTGGCACACTACCGACACACGCGCAGCGCCGCAACGCTCGCGAAGAATCCGCGCGAATCGCAAGAAGAAGATTTCGTCGCCGAGACCGAACTCGCTCCAGATGACGATCGACTTTCCATCGAGCGGCTCGCCTGACCAGGCTGGAAAAGTCGACGGCGGCTGCACTGTCGTGCGGCGTTGCCATCCGAATTTGCTCATCCACGATTCGCGCGTGCTGAAGCCTTCCTGTATCTTGCCGCCCGCGATGGTGTGCAGCGCGTGATAGAGCCGGGGCAAATGCTGGTCCGGCAGACATTCGATGCATTGGGCCCACAAGGCGTCGATATCTTCGATGAGATCCCAGCGCAACCATGCGAGCATCGCACCGTGGTAGACCTCGAAGCGGTACGGGTACGTTTTCACTGCGAGCCGCCAGGCCCGAAGGCTTTCCTGCGCGTCACGAGCCTTTGATGCAGCGTTCATCATTTCACGGGCGCTCGGCACCGCGCGCTTGCGCAGCACTATTTCAATGGCGCATTCGGCAAGGCCACGCGCAGTCTGGTCCACGTCCTGGCGACGCTCGTCGTAATGTTCCCGCACGAGGGACACGCGCTCGCACGATGCAACCGGAGATAGCGCCCGCACGACATCGAGCACGTTCACCGATCCCGGCAAAGACTTCTCCGGCTTGCAGATGGTGAAGCTGACCTTGTGGTCACGATTGAAGTGGCTCGGCCACTTGCCCTTCTCGTACAGATCTTCGTCGGGAACGGTCAGGACCGCATAGCCGCCGGGCTTCAGCAGTTCGAGCCATCTCGCGAGCCCCTGAAATGGATTGCCCAGATGCTCGAGGCAATGGCTGGAGTGCACGAAATCGAACGATGCGTCCTGTGCTCCCGCCATGCGCAGTGCGTCGCCCTGCGCCTTATCCCATGACAGGATCTCGGTCACGCCCGGAAAAACATGCGCGTGCGCTTTAAGAGGGTCGTCTCCCGCGCCGATATCGATGCCCTTGCCCACAAAGTAATGCTGCAGAAAAGCGGGATCGCGTGCGCGGCGCATCGCGGATTTACTGGTTTCATTCATGTTCGTCTCACTGCACCTGGTGGACTTCGTCGAGCCAGAGCGCTTGCATACGCTCGCCGAGAATCTCGGGGCGGCCGTGGAAAATCAGCTTTTCAATGGCCTTCGGACCCGCCAGCGACGCGCACAAATTGTGGCGTTCCTGCGCGTTTTCAATCAGGCGCAGCGCAGAGGCTTTGTATTCGTCGTTGGTCTTCGCGATGGTCCACTCAGGGAAACCGAGGCGGCGGAACATGCCTTCATCGATATGCTCATGGACTTCGCGTCCGGTCTTACAGACACCCACGAGCCCCGCCCACACCGTGTCGACGATTCCGTTGGTATTGCCGAACGGGAACGGATTCAGGAACATGTCGCAACCGGCAATCACGTTCATATAACCAGCGTAGCCCTGGTGCTTGTGGACGACAGCGCTTTCGCCGAGCAGTCGACGGATGAGATTGCGGACCTGCGGGAAAACGAGACCCGTAGCCTGGCCCACGAGGAAGTGGAACTCCACGGGAACGCTGGATTCGCGAGCGATCGCGGCGCACGTGTGGAGGAAGCCTGGGTTCAGCTTGATCGTCGTGCCTGCTACGGCAATCTTGACCACATTGGACGGCGCCTTTTCAGTCGGCAGTTGCAGCTCCAGCATGGCGGCCGGCGCGCGGTACGGCATGCCGTCCCGCGGCAACTTCAGCAGCTTTTCGCTGAAGCAGGCTTCGTCGCCAACATAGTCTTCCTCGACGACCACGTAATCCATTGCATGGCCATGGGTGGTGGCCGGATGACCAAGCGCCATCAATTGCAGCGGCGCGACGCGCAAGCATGCGAGAACCATCGTGATCGGGAACATGCCGACGCTCGGCATATACGTCATCTGTGCGTTGCGGGCTTCGCTTGTATCGCGCACATGACGTGCGGCTTCCCACACGTTGGCGCCCTGCAAAGGAATGAATTCGTGGAAGACCGCCTTGCCGGTGTCGTCGACACGGCCGTCGTAGCCCATGCCGACCAGATGAAACTTGTCACGCATCGCGACGAGGGTTTGCGAGTGTGTGCGGTAGATCGAATGGTTCTTCGAGAACCACTCGAGCACGACCAGCACGACAGGCTTTTCGCCCTCGACGCGGGCCGCCGGCCGCGTAACGTCCGCGATTCCGAGTGCTTCGAGCTTGCGGCGGATCAGCGCGTTGATCGGCTTCTTGATGTCGTGCTTGGCCGCCATGTCCGCGTAGCTGCAGTGCATGTAGACGTCGTGGAGGACGCCCATCGGCAGCGAATCGATGCTGTCAATCTGCTCGAGCCGCTCAGGCAGCCAGCGCAGCAGCAGTTCGCGCTTTTGATGCGCCGACGGCGTGCCGAGGAAGCGCGACGACATGATGGTCATCGCGAGCGAGGCGGCCGTCGTCTTGTCGAGTTTCCACAGGGCGTCCCAGTCGAGACGGACTTCCGACTCCGGCAGATAGAAGAGCTGGAACTTGCGGACTTCGCTGTTGCGCAACTGGATAGCGTTGCGTGCGTGCTCGTCGACGCCCAGCGAACGGAGAATGTGATCGGCGTTGCGGAACGGGCTGGCCGCAAACATCGCGGCCAGCCAGCGCTGGAACAACACGGTACGAACGATGCCCGTGTCGGAGAACGTAAACTTCGGATCGGTCACAAGACTAGTGATTGCCGACGTCAGACGAGCGAGCAGGTGATCATCCATGATGTCCTGGGCTTCGTTCGACTGTGCCCATACGTCGACATCCATCAGGATGCCGTAATGCTGGTCGATCTTGCTGAGCAGTTGCAGCAGCTCACGGCTCGCCTTCTCGTGTTCGCGGCGATAGCAAAGGTATTCAAATTTGTTGACGCTGAATTTCATAACAGTTTCCGGGGAGGGGTAACGTATTGCATGGGATGAGGTCATCGGCGCGAAGGGCGCCGTCGACCGTTAGTGTTTCCAGGTAACAGACAGCCAGTACTGCAGCGGCTTCTTGCCGGGGTCGACCCACGAAGCCGATGAAAAACCATAGGGTTTGGATACCGACGCCGAGACCGTCGCGCCGATCGGCGTTAGCCAGTCCACGCTCGCGCCGTAGCCAGCGAGTGTGCGAGTGTTGGTGACGCCCGGCACGCCGACGTAGCTCTGTTCCCAGTTGGCCCAAGGCGAGTGGTTCACGCGGCCGACGGCGAAATCGGAGAACACGCCGAACTGAAGCTGATGGCCGGTGGCCACAGGAAAGCGCTGATATAGACCCGCGTTGATGACAACGCCCTCGTCGAACGACACTTCGTCGGAGCGATATGCGCGTACGGCGTCCGGGCCGCCGCCGGCGAGCTTTTCGCTCGAGTCAAGGTTGCGGCTCGCCAGTTGTGAATTGACCCGGGCTGTCAGAAACAGATTGCCGCTGCGCGTGAGCGCATAGCTGCCGAATCCGAAACCCGTGAGCTTGGCGTAGTTGCCCGCGCGTTGCGGGCCGGCATCGAGCGCGGGGTCGTCGTTGCGCTGATGGCCCAGTGTCAACGCCGCCTGCCCGCTCAAGATGTTCGTGCGCAGTTGCTGCGGGCGGTCGCCGTTGTCGGCCTGAACCGAAAAACGCACCGAGTCGAGCGTGCTGTGCGACGCGAAACCGTAGTCTTTATAGGTCGTCGCGGCCTGGCTGTGCAGGACCGAGGCGCCGCCCCAGAGGTTCGTGTCGAGACCTCGCATGAACGGATAGAGCACGCCTGCCTGGGCGGTCGTCGCGACGCCCGCGACCGGCGTACCCGCGTTGATCGTGTACTGCTGGCGCGTGAGTCCGCCGGTCAGACGCAGACCGTCGTCGAAGATCGGGACGCTGCCGGCGAGCGAGCCCGTCCACATCTTCTTGTCGGTGCCCATGAGCGTGAATGCGTAGCTCTCGCCGGCACCGAAGTAGTTGTTGCCCGACGCCGTAACACCAAGACGATAGCTGCCGGTGGACTGGATGCCCTGGTTGTCCATGATGAGGTCCGCCTGCATCGGCTTGCCTTTTGCAGCAATGCTGAAGACCACGTCGATGTCGCCAACGCCCGCGCCCGGAGAGAACTGCGGCGCTTTTTCGATTGCGACGCCCGGCACGTCCTGGAGCAACTGCGTGGCGCGTTCGAGGCGCGGCACGTTGAGCACGCAAATACCATTGACCGGATCGCTGCCGCACAGGGCATGCGAGATGAGGCGTTGCAAGCGGGCGTCGTCGACGCGCGACTTGTTCTGAACCACGATCTTCCGGATCCTGCCGGGATACACAACGAACAGCGGGCTGGCGCCCTTCTGTGCGGCGCGCCAGTCCTCATCGGTCATCAGCACCTGGGCGACAGGAAAACCGCCTTGACGCAGCGCGTCCGTGAGACGGTCCGACCAGCGGTTGATATCGCCCAGACTCGCTGGGGCATTGCCGAGCGTTGTCGCCTTGTCGCGCAGCACCTTCAACATGGCTGACTCCTCACGGCCGCCCGCGGGAATCACCTTGAAAGCGACCGCTGCCTGAACGGCGGGCAGAGTGGAATTCACCGTTGCAACAGGGTCCGCGTGAGCGACGCCTGTCATCAACAACGGCAGGACCCACATCGCGCGAGTGATCTGCCGATTTGCTTCATTTTTGCGCCACAACATTAAATCAACCTTGTAATCGGATTAAATACCATGGCGCCACATTTGCAGATTTTTCTGTCTAACTGCGTCGCCCCACAAATAAGAGATTACGAGTCCGGCAATCGGAAGCGAATAGGACTATTCCAAAAAAACTCTCAGCATCGCAAAAAACATTTTCAGAGATGGCGATGGCCTTCTGCAGCTGGCTTGCGGCATTCGACGCGAATTCGTGATGCTTTTTTAATTACGTAAATAGGAATAGTCCGAATTGCCTAATGAGAAGTGTATTTTTAATGTTTTAATTGCCTCACCGGTCTATGAGATGGTGTTTTTCTGTTTGTTCCGAGGCGCATTTTCTTAGACGCGAAATAGAAAGGGCGGTGCACACGGCACCGCCCTTTGTTGACAAACAGAAACGCGTTTCAGCCGGCCGTCCCACGAGGGGACGGCCGCACTGCTGCCTCCTCACCGCGCCTCATGCGTGTTTCGCTCGAGGCGCGACTGAAGCGTCAGGCTGCGCCCTTGACCGTGGCGCGTGCCGTGCTGCCCGTGGGCGCAATGCCCATCTTCAGCCAGCCGTGCGACTTCACCACGTATGCCTTGCCGTCCTTCACGCCACTTTCCGTGTAGAAGTACTCATGCGTCTGCATGTTCACCGACAGATCCGCCTTCGTCTTCTGCTGCGGATCTTCGTATGTGAAGTGCTTCACACCCTCAGCGCCGTCGCGGTACGCCAGATGACGGTCGAGCTCGCCGGCGTGCGTGAACAGTTGCACATCGGCGGAGTTCGTCGTCATGTCGACCGTCACGTGCTCCAGTTCGGCATCCGCCCAGAACACCGGGTCGCCGGCTTCCAGCGTCAGTGCCTGCCCGGCTTCCAGGTACCAGTGC
Source organism: Paraburkholderia rhynchosiae (assembly GCF_002879865.1). Lineage (GTDB taxonomy): Bacteria > Pseudomonadota > Gammaproteobacteria > Burkholderiales > Burkholderiaceae > Paraburkholderia > Paraburkholderia rhynchosiae. The sequence continues at coordinate 121,430 of NZ_PNXY01000005.1, read as the reverse complement.
GCCGACAGCATGTCGCTCATGAAGTAGGCCGCTGCGCCGCCCACACCAATCGCGCCGATCGCACCCGCAGCGACAGCACCACTTCCGCCGCTCGAATCGCCGACTGACGGCGTGCCACCGTTGTTGCCGCCGTTGTCACCGCCGTTGTCGCCGCCGTTGTCACCGCCGTTGCTGCCGCCGTTGTCGCCGCCGTTGCTACCGCCGTTGTCGCTTGGCGTCAGCACCGTGCCGTTGTCAATGATTACGATCTTTCCGTTGTCCGTTACGTTGATATCGCCGTTGATGGACGTGCCATTGCCGTTCGTCGAATTACCCGAGATGTCCGTCGTGCCATTGCCCGAGATATTGATCGAACCGTCGTCGATCACGCCCGTGCCGTTGGTCGAATTGCCCGAGATGTTCGTCGTGCCGTTGTCCGACGTGTTGATCGACGCGTTCGGCTCGATCCACGTGCCGGTGCCGTTGGTCGAGTTGCCGTCGATGTTGGTCGAACCGTTACCGCTCGTGTTGATCGAGCCGTTGATGTCCGTGCCGTCACCGTTGGTCGAATTGCCCGAGATGTTGGTCGTACCGTTGTCGGTTGTGTTGATCGAACCGTCGTCGATCACGCCCGTGCCGTTGGTCGAGTTACCCGAGATATTCGTCGTGCCGTTGTCCGAGGTGTTGATCGACGCGTTCGGCTCGATCCACGTGCCGTTGCCATCAGTTGAGTTGCCGCTGATGTTGCCCGATTTGGACGTTCCGGATATCGTCAGCGTACCGGCGCCAACCTCCGTGAAGTTGCCGACTAAATTTACGCCGGTGCCGGTATTCGCGACACCAGTGATCGAGCCGCCCCCGATGTTCGCCTGTATGCCGCCCAATTGAACGGCCGTGGCCCCGAGAGCGCCGTTACCACCTGAGGTATTGGCGGAGATCGTCAGGTTGCCGCCGCTCAGGTTCAGCGTGGAATTGCTGCCTGTCTGCACTGAACCGTTAGCCGTACCCATTGCCGCAGTAAGGTTCAGATTCAGCGCGTTCGACGTCGACGTGATATTGCCGTTCAGCGTGATACTGCCGTTGGCCGCCAGCGTCAGGTTCGCTGCCGTGCCCGCCGTCTTCGTGATATCCGCACCGGCCTGCTGCACGATATTGCCCGCCGCCGTGCCCGCGCTCGCCGTCGTGATCGTCACGTCCGTGCCCGCGTTCAGTGCACCGCTGATGGCCGCGTTGTTCACCGTCGCGCTGTTCGTCGACGGCGTGAACGTGCCAGCCGTTGTCGTTTCGTTGGCCGTTGCCGCCGTGCTGATCGTCACATCCGTCGGATCGATCAGCCACTGGCCAGCCTTGCCTTGCGGCGCCGCTGCGCTCACCGTGCCCTGAACATTCAGGTTATGGCCCGACGTCTCCACAAAGCCGCCATTACCGTGCGCCGAGCCGGCCATGATCGTTGCGCCCGCATCCACCTGCGTGTAGTTCGCGAACTGCACGCCGTTCTGCAGCATCGTTGCCGCCTGCGTGCCGGCCAGCTGGTGCAGGCTGTCGCCGCCCATGATCACCTTGCCGCCCGCCGCATCGCCGCTCACATCGACGCTCGCATTGCCGAACACGCCCACGCGATCACCCGAGAGCACCACCGTGCCGCCCACGCCGCCTGCCGCCCTGTTCGATGCATCGATCCTGCCCGTCACCGCGACGTCGCCCGTGTTGCCCGCATCGGCCACCACCGTGCCCGCGCGCACCACGCCCGAGAGGTTCACCACCGTATTGAGCAGCGTGTTGCTGCCGCGCGCCGTCAGCAGCACCGAGCCGTTGTCGGCCACGATGTTGCCGCTGTTTTCCACCAGCGCGTTCGCCGACGCGTTCGTCAGCGTCAGCATGATGCCCTGACCGTTGGGCAGCGCGACCGTCGCGCTGTCGCCCGCGGCGAGCGCGACCTGCCCGCCCGGCGCCGTCGTGATCGTGCCGCTGTTGCGCACCTGGTCGCCCACCATGACCACGTAGCCCTGCGCCTGGATCGAACCGTCGTTGACCACGCTGGCGTTCGTGCCCGTCGACTTCAGCGCCAGCGGGTTGCCCGCCATGAACGCGTTCGAATCGATCGACTTCGTCGTCGCCAGCAGCGAACCGACGTTCACCACCGCGCCCTTGCTGAAGAGCACGCCGTTCGCGTTCTGGATCAGCACCTGACCATTGGCCAGCAGCGAACCCTGAATGTTCGACGGCACGCCGCCCACCACGCGGTTCAGCGCCTGCGCCTGGGCGTTCGGCTGGTTGAACTGCACCGTGTTGCCCGTGCCGACGTTAAACGAGTTCCAGTCGATCACGGTGCGCTGGGTACCCTGATTGATGGTCATCGTGCTCGGGTTGGTCTGCGAGATGCTCGCCTGACCTGCCATCACCTGGCCGTTGGTCGGCAGTGCCTGCGCCTGACTCAGCGACGGATGAAATGCGATCAGCGCCAGTGCCGTGGCGGTCATCGACGAGATGACACCAAGCTCACGGCCGGTTACGCCGACTCCGGCGCTTTCGCCAGCCTGCTTGCCCTGGCTCGTCACATTTTCTGCCACCGCCACGAGCATGCCGAGACGTCTGCTAAATACCCGGCGAAATCGATTCTTGTTCACGAAGACTCACAATAATGTTTGGAAATGCGACAACCGCACGTGGCGGCTCGACATCGAGCGAAGCGTGGCTTGGGGCCATCGTGCTTTGCTAATGTTCGGAGTCAAGAATATGAGACGCGTCCAACAGACAGAATCAGACAAGGACTAAAAAGGCCTTAGCGACACGGCGCTTTTGCAGATAAAGTGCAGGCGATGCTGCGGATTGAGGGTTTGCGCAACCCGGCTGCGACAGCGTTGCTGGCTGGCGAAAGAACGGACATGCCGTGCGGCACTTACGCGAGCCGCGCAAACGAAGGAGAAGTGGCGAACTGAGTCCGCGATATATGAGCGCGAGAGCTATCGCACAACGCACGAGCGTGGCGCAGATTTGCTGCGACTTTTTCGGAACAGTCTTATTCCGAGCCGCGCCAAATCGCGGCTCGAATGCCAGCCACTGCGCTGGGATTAGCAACGCACGAGTTCGCGAAGAGCGCGCGACGTCAGAGACGCCAATTGGCGGCCACACATTCGCGCACGCCGGCGGGCATTTTCAGATAAGCCGCTTTCGATCGAGACAATCGATGCGAACCCGCGTCATGAGAAGTGTCGAGCGAGTTCGAAGGGGATGGCTGCCCGGCGCGGGGCAAAAGCAATCGCGGGCAGAAAGAGAACAGGACCCATCAGCGGGCGGAGGCAAACGCCGCGCAGGTCAAACAGCTACGCATTGAGGAATGCAGCCCTTGCTGCCCACGTTGAAGCAGGCAACGATCAGGGATGCAGGTCATCTACTACGTCATACACGTCAGAACGGTTTGATCACCACCAACGCCACCGCAGCCAGCATGCCCAGCACCGGCAGTTCATTGAACATCCGATACCACTTATCCGAGCGACGGTTTTCCCCACGCTCGAAAGTCCGCAGCAGCACGCCACAGTAGCCGTTATAAATCACCAGCAGCACAACCACGCCGACTTTCGCGTGAATCCATCCCTGCCCTTGTCCGATTCCCACGGCAAGCCAAAGCCACAAGCCGCAAGCAAGCGCCGGCACCGCGATAAACGACATGAAACGAAACAGCTTGCGCGCCATGATCAGCAGACGCTTCACCGCGGCCGGCTCGGTTTCCATCGCCAGATTGACGAAGATGCGCGGCAAATAGAACAGGCCGGCAAACCACGAAGCGACCAGAACGATATGAAGCGTCTTGATCCAGAGCATCGGATGTCCTTCAGTTGTGAGTTAGTTGTTACGACGAGCGCTGGGGATGATGCCGGTCATGCATCGCCACGCAAAGTGACCGAGGGTCGCGGCAATTGAAAGAGGCGGTGACAAGAGACAGTGACAAGAGGCGGTGAAAAGGCAGTCATGCGTGGCCGCGTTGCACGGCCACGCGTTCCATCGCGATCGCGCTTATTGGCGCCCTTCGCCATGCCCGAGCACGACATACTTCAGCGACGTCAGCCCTTCCAGTCCCACCGGGCCACGCGCATGAAGCTTGTCGTTGGAGATGCCGATCTCCGCGCCGAGACCAAACTCGAAGCCGTCCGCGAAACGCGTCGATGCATTCACCATCACGCTTGCCGAATCCACTTCGCGCAGAAAACGCATCGCGCGATCGTGATCTTCCGTGACGACCGCGTCGGTATGTTGCGAGCTGTATGTGTTGATGTGATCGATAGCCGCATCCAGATCGTCGACCACTTTGATGGCGAGCACCGGCGCGAGATATTCGGTGCGCCAGTCTTCCTCGGTTGCATCGACAAGCGGGCCCACGCCAGCGTCCGCCAGCACCGCGCGCGCCGCCGCATCCACCCGCAGCTCGACGCCCTTCTCGCGATACAGCTTGCCGAGCGGCGGCAGCACTGCCGACGCAATGCCGCGCGCGACCAGCAGCGTCTCCATCGTGTTGCACGTGCCGTAGCGGTGCGTCTTGGCGTTATCGCAAACGGTCAGCGCCTTCGCGAGATCAGCGCGGTCGTCGACATACACGTGGCAGATGCCGTCCAGGTGCTTGATCATCGGCACGCGCGCTTCGTTCATGAGCCGCTCGATCAGGCTCTTGCCGCCGCGCGGCACGATCACGTCGACGTACTCGGTCATGGTGATCAGCTTGCCGACCGCCGCGCGATCCGAGGTGGCGACAACCTGCACCGCGTCCGGCGGCAAACCGGCGGCTTCCAGTCCTTCGTCGATCAGCTTCGCGAGAGCGGTATTGCATTCGAGCGCTTCAGAACCGCCACGCAGAATCGTCGCGTTGCCTGACTTGAGGCACAACGCGGCGGCGTCGATCGTCACGTTAGGACGCGATTCGTAGATGATGCCGATCACGCCGAGCGGCACGCGCATCTGCCCGACCTGAATGCCGCTCGGCCGATACTTCAGATTGCTGATCTCGCCAATCGGATCGGCCAGCGCCGCGACCTGGCGCAGACCTTCGACCATTGTCTTCAGCGCTTTGTCCGACAACGTCAGCCGGTCGATAAAAGCCGCGTCATTGCCCTTCTCGCGAGCCCGCGCCACGTCCCGTGCGTTGGCCTCCTTGAGCAACGCGGCATCGCGCTCGATGCCCTGTGCGACCGCCGCGAGGGCGGCGTTCTTCGCGGCCGTCGACGCCCGCGCCATCGCACGCGAAGCCTGGCGGGCGCGGCGGCCGAGGTCGGTCATGTACTGGTCGATATCCATGGGTGATTCTCGTGATGCCGCGCACGTCGACGTCGATGTGCGGCGGACAAGCTGATTGGCGAAAGATTCAACGATTGTAAGTCGGCCCAGGGCGTTTTGCTTGCCGCGGCGGCCGGCGCTACCCTTTGCGCCGATGCGGCCGATGCCTGCCCACGCTTAAGCCTTATCTGTTTGCGGGCGGACTCGTCATCAGGTCCGCATGCACACTGGTCCGGAGCACTTCAGCCGCATATGCAGCGCTCGATCTGCGCTCCGCGCCGATCGGTGGCAGCAGCGAAATTCACGCCGGCCTTCGCGCTCCACCAGCGGCCTCGGCCCGAGGTCGCGGCGGCGGCACCGGCGCCGCTTTGGGCGACGCGACCGTCATCGCGAGTTCGAACAGACCGTCCCACGGATCGGGCGGCGGGTCATTGCGATGATTGCCAGGCGTGCCGCCCGACAAGCCCTTGACCTGGCGATCTAACCGCGCCGCCAGCGTCAGCGCTTTTTCGAGCGCCGCTTCCGTGACACGCGACAGTGCGGGCCCGATCAGCCGCTCACGCGGACCCCACACGCGGTTTTCGCGCACCAGCATCGCGAGCGGCTTGCCGGCCGCGACGCCGCGCTTGATCCGCAGCAGCGTGCGCAATTCTTCGACGACCGCCCACAGCACCAGCACTGCCGCCTCGCCTTCGCCGCGCAAGCCGTCGAGCATGCGCGCCAGGCGGCCAACGTCGCCGGCAAGCATCGCCTCGTTCAGCTTGAATACGTCGTAACGTGCGACGTTGAGCACGGCGTCGTGAATCTGTTCGAAGCTCAATGAACCGGCCGGATACAGCAGCCCGAGCTTCTGAATTTCCTGATGCGCAGCGAGCAGATTGCCCTCGACCCGCTCGGCGATAAATGCCAACGCGCGCCGGCCGTCCTCGCCAGCGGCAACCCGCTGGCCCTGAGCCGCGAGCCGCTGGCCTACCCAGTTCGGCAACTGCGCGCGCTCGACCGGATCGATTTTCAACGCGACGCCCGCGTCGGCGAGCGCCGTGAACCACGCGGATTTTTGCGTGGCCGCGTCGAGCCGCGGCAGCGTGACCAGGGTCAACACGTCCTCGTTGACAGCAGCCGCGAGCGCCTTGAGCGCATCCGCGCCTTCCTTGCCGGGCTTGCCCGACGGAATGCGCAATTCGACCAGTTGACGGTCGCCGAACAGCGACATCGACTGACTCGCGCCCAATAGCGAACTCCAGTCGAAACCGCGCTCGACGGTGAACACCGAGCGATCCGTGAAGCCGGCCGCGCGAGCCGCCGCGCGAATCCGGTCGCACGCTTCCTGCGCGAGCAGATGCTCGTCGCCGTACACGACGTACAGTCCGGCGAGTCCCCTGGCGAGATGCGCTTCAAGCCCGTCAAGTCGCAGTTGCATGGCAAAGTAGCTCAGGTCGAATGGACGCGATGCTCACAGCGGCGGCGGCGGCAAAGGTGCGCGCGGCGCGACGCCCGGCACTTGTTCACCCGGCGCCGGATGCAGCGAACGCACGCTGGCGAGACGCCGCGTGAGCTGATCGATTGCGTCGTTTTCCATGTCGGCGAACAGAATGTCCGACTCGGCGGTCTTCGCTTGCGAATACTTGTCGCTATATGTCATTGCGCGGTTCAGCGCGATCACGCTCGGCGGAATCAGTGCCGTGCCGTCCTTGCCGACCAGCGTGTAGTTCATATAGAGATTCAGTTGATATTCCTCGACGACACCAAGCGAGTTCAGCGTCAGCGTGCTCACGTTGCGGCTTTCGGAAATCTGCAACGTCGCGTCTGCGTTGGCCACCGACTTGACCACCACGGTGTCGCTGCCGCCTTGCACCATGCGTGTCAGCCGCGCGCCCGCCGCTTGGGAGCCACCGGAAATAAAGAGGCGCTTGAATGCGTAGTCCTGCTGACCGCGCAACTGAAAGCCGCAAGCCGACAACATGAGTACGCTGCAAGCCAGCGTCAAAAACGATCTGCGAGTCACATTGGCTCCTGGTTCGCAGTAGATTCCCAGCGGAAGGCAAAACACCGCCACGCGCGACGGCGTCCTGCCTGCTGACATGTGTTGGCGGCCCGTCAAACGACCACATTCACGAGGCGGCCCGGCACCACGACGATCTTCTTCGGCACCTTGCCTTCGCTGAACTTCGCGACCATCTCGTGAGCGGTCGCGAGCTGTTCGATCGATTCACGCGACGCGTCTTTTGCCACCGTGAGCGCGCCTCGCACCTTGCCGTTCACCTGCAGCACGAGTTCGATCTCCGATTGTTCCAGCGCTTTCTCGTCGACCTTCGGCCACGGCGCGTCGAGCAGCGACCCGAATTCGTCGGCATAACCGAGTTCCTGCCACAACTGGAACGTCAGATGCGGCACGACCGGGTACAGCACGCGGAGCATCACGCCATAGGTTTCACGCAGCACGCCTGGCCGCGCGCCCTTCGCGCCGTCGAGCGCGTTGAGCATCTTCATGGCCGCCGACACCACCGTGTTGTACTGCAGACGCTGGTAGTCAAAGTCAGCCTGCTTCAGCACGCTGTAGATTTCACGGCGCAACAGCTTGTCGGCGTCGCCGAGTTGCGCGGCGTCGAACTGGCCGCCCGCACGCAACGCGGCTTCGTTCGCGTGACCGAAGCTCCACACGCGGCGCAGGAAGCGGCTCGCGCCTTCCACGCCCGAGCCCGACCACTCGAGCTGCTGCTCGGGCGGCGCGGCGAACATGACGAACAGACGCGCGGTGTCCGCGCCGTGCTGATCGATCAGCGATTGCGGATCGACGCCATTGTTCTTCGACTTCGACATCTTCTCGACGCCGCCCAGCACGACCGGCTGGCCGTCCGAGTTCAGCACGGCGCCGACCGGGCGACCTTTGTCGTCGAACGAGACGGTGACGTCGGCCGGGTTGTACCAGGTCTTCTTGCCCGCCGCGTCTTCGCGGTAATAGGTTTCGTTGAGCACCATGCCCTGCGTGAGCAGGTTTTTCGCGGGCTCGCCGAATTTGACGAGACCGAGATCGCGCATCACCTTCGCCCAGAAACGCGAGTACAAGAGGTGCAGAATCGCGTGCTCGATGCCGCCGATGTACTGGTCCATCGGGGCCCAGTAGTCGGTGCGCTCGTCGACCATGGTCTTCGCGTCCGGCGACGCATAGCGGTAGAAGTACCACGACGAATCCACGAACGTGTCCATCGTGTCGGTTTCGCGTTTGGCCGCGCTGCCGCAAGTCGGGCACGTGCAGTTGACGAACGCTTCGGATTTCGCGAGCGGGTTGCCCGTGCCGTCCGGCACGAGGTCTTCCGGCAGCACGACCGGCAGGTCTTTTTCCGGCACCGGCACGTCGCCGCACTTCGGGCAGTGGATGATCGGAATCGGCGTGCCCCAGTAGCGCTGGCGCGACACGCCCCAGTCACGCAGACGCCACGTGATCTGCTTGTCGCCGAGGTCGAGCGCCTTCAGGTCGGCAGCAATCGCGTCCACGGCCTGTTCGTAGTTCAGGCCGTCGTACTTGCCGCTGTTGACGAGCGTGCCGCTCTTTTCGCCGTACCATTCTGCCCAAGCCTGCGTCGAAAATTCCTTGCCTTCGATCGCCACCACCTGTTTGATCGGCAGACCGTATTTCTTCACGAAGGCGAAGTCGCGCTCGTCGTGCGCCGGCACACCCATCACCGCGCCTTCGCCGTAGCTCATCAGCACGTAGTTGCCGATCCACACTTCGACCTGTTCCTGCGTGAGCGGATGCGTGACGAAAAAGCCAGTCGGCATGCCCTTCTTTTCCATCGTCGCGACGTCGGCCTCGGCGACGCCGCCGCGCTTGCATTCGTCGATGAAAGCCTGCAGTTCCGGCTTGTCTTTCGCGAGACGCGTGGCGAGCGGATGCTCGGCGGCGATTGCGCAGAAGGTCACGCCCATGATCGTGTCGGCGCGTGTGGTGAACACGCGCAACAGCTTCTGTTCGCCGTCGATTTCATAGGGGAAACCGAAGTTCACGCCGAAGCTCTTGCCGATCCAGTTCTGCTGCATGATCTTGACGCGCTCAGGCCAGCCGAGGCCCTCGAGGTCGTTCAGCAACTCATCCGCGTACTGCGTGATGCGCATGTAGTACATCGGGATTTCGCGCTTTTCGACGAGCGCGCCCGAGCGCCAGCCGCGGCCGTCGATCACCTGCTCATTCGCGAGCACCGTCTGATCGACCGGGTCCCAGTTCACCGTGCCCGTTTTCTTGTACGCGATGCCCTTTTCCAGCATTTTCAGGAACAGCCACTGGTTCCACTTGTAGTAGTCCGGGCTGCAGGTGGCGACTTCGCGCGACCAGTCGATCGCGAGGCCCATCGACTGCATCTGCTTCTTCATGTAAGCGATGTTGTCGTAGGTCCACTTTGCCGGCGGCACGTTGTTGGCCATCGCGGCGTTTTCCGCCGGCATGCCGAACGCGTCCCAACCCATCGGCATCAGCGCGTTATAGCCATTCATGCGCTGATAGCGGTACATCACGTCGTTGATCGTGTAGTTGCGCACGTGCCCCATGTGCAGCTTGCCCGACGGATACGGCAGCATCGAGACGCAGTAGAACTTGGGCTTGTTGGTGGTTTCCGATGTCTTGTACGCGTCGATGGCGCGCCATTGCCCTTGCGCGGCGGATTCGACGTCGGAGGGAACGTATTTTTCGTGCATGGTGTGATGGGATCGCTGGGTTCGGTGCTTCCGCACCGGCCGCTTTGGTGCTTTTGCTGGATGAAATGGCGTCGTTTCCCCTTCTGCGGGGAAAGGGCTGATTATACCGTTCGCGGACCGCTGCGCCGCGTGGCGAACGACCGCCCGGCTACTGCTGCGCGCCCGGCGGCGGCGGGTCCGTCACAAAACCGATCCGATCGAGACCGGCCTGCTGCGCGGCGCCCATGACCTGCGCGATCACCTCGTAACGCGTATTGCGCTCGGCGTGCAGATGGATTTCCGGTTGATCGGCTTCTTTGCCCGCTTGCGTGAAGCGCGCGCGCATCTGCGTGAGCGTGATGACAGTACCGTTCCAGTAGAGCTTGCCGGCGGCGTCGATGGAAAGCGAAATGGTTTGCGGCGTTTCCCGCGCGGGCGCTGACGCGACTTTCGGCAGATCGAGCCGGATCGCGTGCGTGAATAAAGGCGCGGTAATGATAAAAATCACCAGCAATACCAGCATCACGTCGATCAGCGGCGTCATGTTGATCTCGGCCATCGGCGCGGCCGTCTGCTTTTTCTCGAGTCCGCCGAATGCCATGTCGCCTCCTTGCCCCGTGACGCGCGCTAAGTGAACTCAGTGAGCCTGGTGAGTCGTGGCCTGTTGGCCGCGCACCGACGCTTGCGGCTGGCCGACGCTTGCGCACACGTACACGTGCAAGTCGTGCGCGAAACCGTCGAGTTCCTCCGACAACTGCCGCACGAGGCGCCCTAGTACGTTGTAGGCGAGCACCGCCGGAATCGCGACCACGAGCCCAAAGGCCGTCATGATGAGCGCCTCGCCGACCGGGCCGGCAACGTTCTCGATCTGCGCCTGACCGCTCGCGGCAATGCTGCCGAGCGCGTGATAAATGCCCCACACGGTGCCGAGCAAGCCGACGAAAGGCGCCGTGCTGCCTACCGAAGCCAGCAGCACCTGGCCGAATTCAAGCCGGCGCTGCGACGCATTGAGCGCCTGGCGCAGCGCTCTCAGCACACGCTCGTTGCGCTCCACGCGCGCAAGCAGCGCGCCGGGAATATCGACTTCGGCCGCATGGAGCGCCGCATCGGCAAGCGGCGCGAAAACGCGCTCGCGGTCGGCGCGCTTCAGTGCCGCGACGCCTTCGGCCAGCGTGGGCGCCTGCCAGAAACGCGCGACCGCGCGCGTCGCCTGACGTTTGGCCCGCACCAGCACCCAGGCCTTGACGATCAGAAAACACCAGCTCGCAATCGACATCGCCAGCAGCATATAGGCGACGCCATGCGTGATGGCGTCGCTCGTTTGCAGGTAATGGATGATGCCGCTGCCGCCCGCCATCTGATCTCGCCGTGGAAAGTGATTTTCGCGCGCCGTAAGTAGCCCTACACCTGACGCGGCGCGCTTAGCGCAGGCCGAGCACGTCCTGCATGTCGAAGAAGCCGGTCTGATGGCCTTCGAGGAAACGCACGGCACGCAACGCGCCCTGTGCGTACGACAGACGGCTCGCCGATTTGTGCGTGATTTCGATGCGCTCGCCGATGCCCGCGAACAGCACCGTATGGTCGCCGACGATATCGCCGCCGCGAATCGCCGAAAAGCCGATCGTGGACGGATCGCGTTCGCCGGTCACGCCTTCGCGGCTATAGACCGCGCAGTCGTCGAGATTGCGGCCAAGCGCGCTGGCGATCACTTCGCCCATGGTCAGCGCGGTGCCCGACGGCGCGTCCACCTTGTGACGATGATGCGCCTCGATGATCTCGATGTCGTAGCCGGTCGCGAAATGCTTCGCGGCGTACTCGAGCAGCTTCAGCGTAACGTTCACGCCCACGCTCATATTCGACGCGAACATGATGGCGATGTTGTCCGCCGCGGCGCGCAGTTGCGCCTTCTGCGTATTATCGAAGCCGGTCGTGCCGATCACCATTTTCACATTGTGACGCTGCGCCGCTCCCAAGTGCATCAACGTGCCTTCGGGGCGCGTGAAGTCGATCAGGTAGTCGGATTCGGCGAACACACGTTCGATGTCATCCGTCAGCGTCACGCCCGTCTGCTTGCCGAGAAACGCACCGGCGTCCTGACCGAGTTGCGGCGAGCCGGCACGGTCGAGCGCGCCGGACAGCGTGGCGTCGGAATCGTTGAGAACGGTTTCAATGAGCATGCGGCCCATACGGCCCGATGCGCCAGCAATCGCAATTTTCATGGCTACGAGGGTTCGAGAGACACAGCCCGGCAAGAGCGGGCAAAAGCGGGGCGGGCAGCACGCCCTGGCGCCGCACATGACTGGAAAACAGAGAACCGGACGGCGCTGTGCGAAGCCAGGAGTTGCTTCACCGCGGTTGCTTCGCCGCGATCACTTCACAGCGAACAGTCCGCAGCGGGCTGTTGCACAGCGGCCGTCTTAAAACACGGACAGCGTGATTACTCGCTCGTTCCCGAAGTGGACGGCGCGGTAAGCGGCGCGTTGTACGTCGGGCCGCTGCTGCTTTGCGAGCCCGTCGGTCCGACCGGATTTTCCTGCGACGACGACTGCGGCGGCGGCGGACGGTGGAACTGGAACTGCGGCTGACCACCTGACGTCGGGCCCTGCGGCGGCACACCGCCAGCGTTCGCTGTCGGAGCCGTGGAACGCACCGACGATTGCCTCGTGCGCGAAGGAGCTTGCACCGCATTCGTCGCACGATTGGCGGCTTGCGCGGCTTCCGCGTTTGCATCCGTGGACGGCGCAGCCGCTGCCGCGGCATCTTCCACGGACGGCGAGCGCGTGGTATCGACTGTAACCGGCGCCGCGGCCACCGGCGCGCTCGCGCCGGCCGCACTGCTTGCCACGTTCGGCACGGCGGCCTTCTTGCCGCGTTTATCGCCGTCGATCTCGGCCAGCAATTCGAGGTTCGACGGCAGATCTTCGCCGCCGCTCCAGCTGGCGACGCGGTCACCCGCGAACATCACCACGAAGTCACGCTGCTGCACGACGTTGGTCGAGCCGCGCTTGAAATAGAACACGTAGTCCCAACGGTCCGCGTGGAACATGTCGGCGAGTAGCGGCGTGCCGAGCAACTGACGCACCTGCGCGCGCGACATACCCGCCTGCATTTGCGAGGCAGCTTCTTTCGAGACGAAATTGCCTTGCACAACGGTAATCCGATATGGCGTGATGCTTTGAGCAATCCGCTGCGTAAGGCTGTCGTACGTGGAACATCCTGCAAGAATCGCGACAGCCGCAACAGCGATCAAGGTACCCCGCATGCGGCTCCCCCGGTAGATCAGTTGAGATTTTGAAATCATTTCACTCACCGTGCGGGCCCGCTGACGAGCCGCGCGAGTTTCATTCCATCGAAGATGACCAGAACGGCAAAAACACATTACTATGAGAGCCCAGCATTGTACTCTAGGGATCCCTTGTCATGACCAATCCAACCGATCTCAAGAATATCGGGCTCAAGGCGACCCTTCCGCGCCTCAAAATCCTTGAGATTTTTCAGCACAGCCCGGTGCGTCACCTGACGGCCGAAGACGTGTACCGCAACCTCCTGCACGAGGAACTCGATATCGGCCTTGCAACCGTCTATCGCGTGCTGACGCAATTCGAGCAGGCCGGCCTGCTGTCGCGCAGCAATTTCGAATCGGGCAAGGCGGTGTTCGAACTGAACGAAGGGTCGCATCACGACCACCTGGTGTGCCTCGACTGCGGTCTCGTCGAAGAGTTTTTCGACTCCGAAATCGAGAGTCGTCAGCAGTCCATTGCGAAGGAACGTGGCTTCAAGCTGCAGGAACACGCGCTGGCGCTGTACGGTGCCTGCACCAAGGAAAACTGCCCGCATCGCAAGCATTGACGCGGTGTCGGCCGTGTCCGGGGGCGCGGTCGAACGGTTAGCAATGAGCAGCAAAATGGCCCGGCCGGTTTGATTCGGCTGGGCCATTTTTTTGTCGGACGCATTGGCGCGATGCGATTGCGCCGCGCTTATTCCATCCGCTTATTTCACGCTGTCATTCCGCGCTGTCATTTCACTCACTTACTCCAGCGTCTCCGCGCTCTCCGCGAACGCGAGCCGCCACGGCTCGGCCAACGATCGTTCGTCGCAATTCGGCTGCTCGCCACCGCGATCGACGACGAGAAAATCGCTGACCCGATCAAGCGCAAGCAGCGGATGATGCCAGACGCCTTTCGCGTAGTTGACGCCCTGCCAGGTGTCGGTCCAGAAGCCGCGCATCTGCGAGGAATAGAACTCGCCAGCCGGTGCGACAACGATCAGATAACGGCACCGCGTTAAGGGAATGAAAGCCTGGCTGCCGAGCGGATGCCGTTCCATCATCGTGATTTCGACCGGGAGCGCATGTGGTTGAGCCCGGAACACGTTAATGAGCGGACGGCCGCCCTGCTCGGTCACGTCCACTCGCGCGAGGTCGTGATAGCGCTCGGTCGTGCCGCCGTTGATGGCGAAATGCCGTGCGCCTTCGAGGTCGATCACGTCGCCGAACGGCGCGAACGCCTCGCGCGTCAGACGCTCCACTTGCAATGTCTTCATACGTGACACTCCGTTATGCGAGCTCGCCCCACGGACGCAGCCGCGATACGCCGCCATCGGGAAAGATATTGAAACGCACATGCGTGACCGGGCCCAGCGACGCAAGGCCGTCCGCGAACGTGTGGACGTGATCCATTTGCAGCTTCTGCTCGTCGAGAAGCACGGGCCAGAACATCGCTTGCGTCACGAGGGAATCGTCGGTTCCGCCCGTCACCGTTGCGGCCTGCAGCGAACAGCGGTCGGGGAAATTGCCCTTGAAGTGCGCGGTATCCACTTCGATTTTGCGGATTACGCCCGGCCGGGCCAGCGCAACGATTGCCCAGTCGTTGCCCGGCTCGCGACGGCGCCGCGTCTCCCAGCCATCGCCCATGTTGACGCCGCGACCCGGCATCAGCATCTGCGAAGCTGGCCCGAAATGCTGGTTGTTGGCCGCGACCAGATACGCGCCGTTCTCGATGGCCGCAAGATCAGTCAGCGTGCCGCGCTCCACGCGCTCCCAGTCGCGCTTCGGCTGCCCGTACACGCGCAGGCGCGCGAGGCCACCGTCCGGATACAGATTCACGCGCAGATGCGTGACGGCGCGCGCGTCGTTCACTTCGACGTAATGGTGCTGGTTGCCCTGGAGCGTCGTCGCGGGGACAAGCGTTTGCCAGTCGGCGTTGTCGGGCGGCACGTCGCCGTCCACGTGACAGGCGTCGATCGACGCCGCCGGCGGGAAGTTGCCCGTGAAGTGGCTCGTATCGAGATCGACGCCGTACACGACGCCCGGCCGCGCGAGGCGGATCACACAGTAATCGTGGCCGCTAGTGCGCTTGCGGCGCGTTTCCCAGCCGTCCATCCACTTGCCGTGATCGTCGTACTTGCCGGGGATGAACACCGCCGGCTGCGGGTCGAGCATGCGCTCTTTCGGCGCGAAGAATTCGTCGCTGGCGTGCAGCGCTTTTGCTCCTAGCCGCGGGTCGGCGAGGTTCATGTAGCGACGGGTGAATGCGGGAGCGTTCGGGTCGAGGATCGGATTGGCCATAGTCTCAGTCAGGCGACGAAAGGTTGAAGATGCGTCGGCGGTTCATAACAGTCGGCGCAGGAAGCGCGCTGCGTTGGCGCGCGGAATCAAAGGGCGGATGCTGTAAAGGCTCGGCGTGAAAGGCGAGCCTTCGACACAGGCGATAGGAAGTCAGACAGCGCCGGATAGACGACGCCCTGCAAGCTGCCACTGCACGCCCGCACCGTTTTCAAATCGCCGGTGCGCCTTTTCCGCTCACGGGTTCAGCGCCCGCGTCGTCGCCGGCGGCGACAAAGCGCACATCGGCGTCGCGGTTCAGCACGCGATGCGCGCGCGCCCGGTCGATATCGTTTTCCCACACGGCGACGACCACCGTCGCCACGCAGTTGCCGATCAGATTCGTCAGCGCGCGCGCAATGCCGACAAACCAGTCGACGGGAAGAATCAGCACGAGGCCGAGGACGGGAATCGCCGGAATCGCGGACAACGTCGCGGCCAGAATCACGATTGCGGAGCCGGGAATGCCGTGCGCGCCCTTCGACGTCACCAGCGACACCAGCACGACCACGATCAGATCGTGCGTGGACAGCGGCGTATTGGTCGCCTGGGCGATGAAAATCACAGCGAGCGTGAGGTAGATTGAAAAGCCGTCCAGATTGAACGAGTAGCCCGTGGGAATCACCAGACCGACCGTCGAATCCTTCACGCCCATCCATTCGAGCTTGCGCATGACTTGCGGCAGCACGGCATCGGAAGAAGCGGTGCCGAGCACGATGGACAGCTCTTCGCGAAGATAGCGAATCAGCTTGAAGATGCTGAAACCGGCGAGCCGCATGACGACGCCCAGCACAACGACCACGAACACAATGCAGCTCGCGTAGAACACCAGCACCAGCATGCCGAGCTGCTTGAGCGATTCGACGCCGTAGGTACCGGTGGTGAACGCGATCGCGCCGAGCACGCCGAGCGGCGCGAGCTTGATGATGAAGCCCATCACGCGGAAGAACACTTGCGCGAGTTCGTCGATCATGCCGCTCACGCGCTGCGCCTTGTTGCCGAGCAACGACAACGCCGAGCCGAACAGCACCGAAAACACCAGAATTTGCAGGATATCGCCGGTCGCAAACGCGTTGATCGCTGTGTCCGGAATGATCTTCAGCAGAAAGCCCGCGGTGTCCTTCAGGCTCTTTGCGTGTTCCGTGTAGGTCGACAGGGATGCCGGATCGAGCGAATGCAGGTCGATGTTCATGCCGACTCCGGGCCGCGTTACATAGGCGAGCACCGCGCCGATCAAGAGCGCAATCGTCGTCATGACCTCGAAGTAGACCACCGCCTTGAGCCCCACGCGGCCGACCTTGCGCAGATCGCCCGCGTGCGCCATGCCGCTGACCACGACGCAAAAGACAATCGGGCCGATCACCATCTTGATGAGCTTGAGAAAGCCGTCGCCGAGCGGACGCAGCGATTGGGCGAAATGCGGGTAGATCGCGCCGATCACGACGCCAACCACCAGCGCTATGACGACCCGGCCAAACAGCGAGTTGAGAAATTTCAGCACGGCTTCCTCCTGGTTTCGATTCACATCTGTTCAGACTGGTCGGACCAGTACTGTTATGGCGAATAGTAGGAAGCCGATATACTGGCGTCAAGGAGTTATAAAACGGTGTTTACCCGCCCGTTTCTGCGAGCACCACGCCATTGGCGATCGACGGGGCTTCAGCAACCGCACGGGTGTACAGACCGCGTACTACAATGCTGGTCAGACCGCGCTTTCATGTGAGCTTTGATGAAAAATGCCCCGCACACCGTAACCGATGCCGCCATCGCGACCATCCGCGAACGGATCGAAGCGGGCGCTTATCCGGTGGGCAGTCTGCTGCCGGCGCAACGCCAGCTTTCGGAAGAACTTGCCATCAGCCGCGCGTCGCTGCGTGAGGCGCTGTCCACGCTCGAAGCGCTCGGTCTGCTGGTCATCAGGCCCGGCAAGGGCGTCTACGTGGAACGCGCGCAGGTGTCGGCGGCCCAGTCCTGGCGCTTTGCCGCGCAGTCATCGCTTCCGGACACGTACCAGATGCGCTTCGCGTTGGAGGGCTTTATCGCGCGCATGGCGGCGCTTGCCGTCAGCGATTCCGACCTCGCATGGCTCGAGGAAAACATTACGGCCATGCAGACGGCGCTTGCATGCGACGAACTCGACGAAGCCGCGCGCCTCGACTACGACTTCCACATGCGGATCGTGAGCATTGCGGGCAATGCCGCAATCGAGTCGATTTTGAGCAGCAGCGCGGACATCATGAAGGAAAGCCAGCGCATGCCGTTTTATCGGCGCGAGTTGGTGTTATCGACCTACAGCGAGCATCGCGCGATTCTGGATGCGCTCAAGGCACGCGATTCCGCCGCAGCGGGCAAGGCCATTGAAACCCATATCTCGAACGCCGCACAGCGCGCCGGCGTCTATTTCCCGACGCCGCAGGCGTAAAAAACCCGCTCCGAGGAGCGGCTTCCTTGCCGAACTGCGTCAAACTGAACCGCCGGCGTTGGAACGCCAGCGGCAGGAGACGCGGAACCGGCAGCCTACTTCGCGTTGGCGAGCGCCACAGCCGTGTCCAGCATGCGGTTCGAGAAGCCCCACTCGTTGTCGTACCAGCTCGACACCTTCACCAGACGGCCCGACACCTTGGTCAGCGTTGCGTCGAACGTCGACGAAGCCGGGTTGTGGTTGAAGTCGACCGATACCAGCGGTGCGTCGTTATACCCGAGGATGCCCTTCAGCGCGCCTTGCGACGCTTCCTTCATGATCGCGTTGACTTCTTCGACCGTCGTGTCGCGCGCGGCGATAAACGACAGATCGACCACCGACACATTGATCGTCGGGACGCGGATCGCGTAGCCGTCCAGCTTGCCGTTCAGTTCCGGCAGCACCAGACCGACAGCCGATGCAGCGCCGGTCTTGGTCGGGATCTGGCTGTGCGTGGCCGAGCGCGCGCGGCGCAGATCTTCGTGATACACGTCCGTCAGAACCTGGTCGTTCGTGTAAGCGTGGATCGTCGTCATCAGGCCGTTCACGAGGCCGATCTTGTCGTTCAGCGGCTTGACGAGCGGAGCCAGGCAGTTCGTCGTGCACGATGCGTTCGAGATCACCGTATCCGATGCTTTCAGCACGTTGTGATTCACGCCGTAGACGATCGTTGCGTCGACGTCCTTGCCGCCCGGCGCGGAAATGATGACCTTCTTTGCGCCGCCCTTGATGTGCGCGCTAGCCTTTTCCTTGGTCGTGAAAAAGCCCGTGCATTCCATCACGACGTCGACGTTCAGTTCGCCCCACGGCAGTTCAGCCGGGTTCCGGTTGGCCAGCACGCGGATCTTGTCGCCGTTTACGACCAGGTAGTCGCCGTCCACCGATACTTCGCCTGGGAACTTGCCGTGCGCGGTGTCGTATTGCGTGAGGTGAGCGTTGGTCCTGGCATCACCGAGGTCGTTGATGGCGACGATTTCGATATCGTGCTTCTTGCCGTTTTCATAGAAGGCGCGCAGCGTGTTGCGGCCGATCCGGCCGTAGCCGTTGATTGCAACGCGAATCGTCATGGTCTATCTCCTGATGGCTGAAAAAATACGTCGATGTTCGTCTGACCAGCCGCGTTGCCGCGCGTTCATGTTCGTGCTTGCACGCGCGGGGCAACGCTTGGCCGTTGATCAGCCGAGTGCGGCTTTAGCCGTCTCTACAACATGCTCGACGGTGAAGCCGAAATGCTTGAACAGAACGCCGGCGGGGGCTGATTCGCCGAACGTGTCGATACCGACTACGCCGCCTTCCAGACCCACGTACTTGCGCCAGAAATCGGTCACGCCCGCTTCGATCGCGACGCGGCGCACACCTTGCGGCAGCACGCGTTCGCGGTACTCGGCGTCCTGCCTGTCGAACACCGTAGTGGACGGCATGGACACCACGCGGGCCGCGATGCCCTCACGCGCCAGCGGCTCGACCGCCTTCAACGCCAGTTCGATTTCCGAACCCGTGGCGATCAGGATGACCTTGCGTGCGACGATTTCGTCATTCCAGTCGCGCAGCACATAACCGCCCTTCTCGATGTTGGCGATCTGCGCGTCCGTACGTTCCGAGAACGGCAGGTTCTGACGGCTAAAGATCAGGCACGACGGACCGTGATGTTCCACCGCGTGAGTCCAGGCCACCGCGGTTTCGACGGTATCCGCGGGACGCCACACATGCAGATGCGGAATCAGGCGCAGGCTGGCCACGTGTTCGATCGACTGATGAGTCGGGCCGTCTTCGCCCAGACCGATCGAGTCGTGCGTGAACACGAAAATGGACGGCGCCTTCATCAGCGCGGCGACGCGCAGCGCGTTGCGGCTGTAGTCGGAGAAGGTCAGGAACGTGCCGCCGAAAGCCTTGAAACCGCCATGCAGCGCGACGCCGTTGATCGCGGCGCTCATGCCGAATTCCCGCACGCCGTAGTTCACGTAGTTGCCGGCCGCGCGGCCGTCCTCATTCACGCGCACCGGCTTTGCGGCCTTCCAGTTGGTCAGGTTCGAACCCGTCAGATCGGCGGAGCCGCCGAGCAGTTCCGGCAGAACGGCCGACAAACCTTCGATGGCCTGCTGCGATGCCTTGCGCGTCGCGACGGTTTCCGCGCGCTCGTTCGCACCGGCGATGATCGCCTTCGCCTTTTCCTTCCAGTCCGCCGGCAATTGCTTCCCGTTACGGCGTGTGAATTCAGCTGCTTCTTGCTGATATTTCGCCGCGTACGCGGCGAACGCCTTGTCCCAGTCGGATTCGAGGCGCGCGCCGGCCTCCTTCGCGTCCCACGCCGCGTACACTTCCTGCGGAATCACGAACGGCTCCCACTTCCAGCCGATGGCCGCGCGCGTAGCCGCAATTTCCTTGTCGCCGAGCGGCGCGCCATGCGAATCGTGGCTGCCGGCCTTGTTCGGCGAGCCTTCGCCGATCACGGTCTTGCAGCAGATCAGCGTGGGCTTGTCCGATTGCTTGGCTCGCTTGATCGCGGCATCCACGGCGTCCACGTCGTGCCCGACCACGTTCGGAATCACGTTCCAGCCGTACGCTTCGAAGCGCTTCGGCGTGTCGTCGTGGAACCAGTGCACCACTTCGCCGTCGATCGAGATGCCGTTGTCGTCGTAGAACGCGATCAGCTTGTTCAGCTTCAGCACGCCGGCGAGCGAACAGGCTTCGTGCGAAATGCCTTCCATCAGGCAGCCGTCGCCGACGAACACATACGTGTGATGGTCGACGATCTTCGCGTCAGGCTTGTTGAATTCGGTGGCTAGCAGCGACTCGGCGAGCGCCATGCCGACCGCATTCGCCAGACCCTGGCCGAGCGGGCCGGTGGTCGTTTCGACGCCCGGCGTGATGCCGTATTCCGGGTGGCCCGGCGTCTTGGAATGCATCTGGCGGAAGTTCTTCAACTCGCTGATCGGCAGGTCGTAGCCGGTCAGGTGCAGCAGCGAATACAGCAGCATGGAACCGTGGCCGTTCGACAGGACGAAACGGTCGCGATCGGCCCATTGCGGGTTCTTCGGATTGTGACGCAGATGCCGCGACCATAATGCGACGCCGATTTCAGCCATGCCCATCGGCATGCCGGGGTGGCCGGAATTCGCTTGTTGAACGGCGTCCATGGACAACGCGCGGATTGCGTTGGCCATCAAGGAAGTGGGTGCGGGAGACGGGGTCGTCATGTCGAGTCCGGAGACAGAGTCAAAAAGCGGTGCGCGCTTGAGGCCCGGGAGCTCGGCGGCCAGTCCGCTTCGGCGCACGGTGCGGCGCCGGAAGACGCGAAACGGGCAGAGCAAACGGACAAGGCTGAAAGCGTGACATTCTAACAGAACGTTGTCCGGCGCCCTGTGCGCAAAGCCGCCTGGCGGCGCGGCTCGATGACTTCCTGGGCAGGCGGATTCGTTCTATGCCGGCGGCGCGCGCGGGACCGCCCCGCCCGCCGCCTTTACAATCAGGCAACGGAAACCGACCCGTTCACACTGGGCAAGCCACCTTGAGCGCAACTTTGCTGTTCCATCCAAGTCCCGATGCCGTCTACGGATTTCCGCACGCGTCGCTCATTGAGCGCGTCGATTCGCCGTATCAGCGCATCGAGGTGTGGGACACGCGTCAGCTCGGCCGACTCTTCACGCTGGACGGCCGTCCGATGACTTCCGCCGGCGACGAATTCATCTATCACGAGTGCATGGTGCATCCGGCAGCGCTCGCGCATCCGTCGCCGAAAGCCGCGCTGGTGCTGGGCGGCGGCGATGGCGGCGCCGCACGACAACTGCTCGCTCACCCGGGCATCGAAAGAATCGCGGTCGCCGAGCTTGACGCGCAAGTGGTTCGCCTGACGCGCGAGCACATGCCTGAAGTGCACGGCGGCGCCCTGGACGATCCGCGCGTCGAGCTGGTAATCGGCGACGCCGCGCATTACGTGGCCGCTGCCGCTGCTGCACCGTTTGCACCGTCACCACCGTTCGCGCGTTTCGATCTGATCGTGTTCGACCTGACGCCGCCCGACTCGCCAGCCGCCGGCTTATACACGACGGCCTTCTATGGCCAGCTCAAGCGGGTGATGAGCCCGAATGCCGTGTTGTCTGTCCATCTTGGCTCGCCGTATTTCCACGCCGAGCGCATCGCCCGCCTGCTCGACGATTTGCGCAGCGCGTTCGCCGTCGTGCGCACCATGAGCACGTTCGTCCCGCTATACGGCTCGTTGTGGATGATGGCGACGGCCAGCGACACGCTCGACCCCGCAGCATTGCCGGCCGATGCGCTGGCGGAACGCCTCGCCTCGCGTGGAATCGTCGCACTAAGGCATTACGGCGCAACCGCGCACGCCGGCCTCTTTTCGGTATCGCCGTCAGTGCACGGTAAACTAGGTCAATTCTTAAAGCCGTCAAGCTAAAGCGCGGGCAAAATGCACGGCTTGGCCGGAGCGCGCGATATCTAACTGTCTCGATAAGCGGCTCGCTGCTGCCTTCCGGGCACGCGTGCACCAACCCATCGATCTGGAGAACCCCATGACCGCCTCCCGCCCAGCCGGTGTGCCCTGGTTGACCCCCTATCTGACGGTACGCGACGCGCGTGCCACGACCGCGTTTTACACCGCGGCGTTCGGGTTCGAGCTGCGGGACAGCGTGCAGGACGACGGCGTCGTCATGCATGTGGAGATGACCTACCAGGGCCAGTTGATCGTGATGTTCGCGTCGGAAGGGGCATTCGGCTCGACCGCGAAAACACCTCGCAGCGCGGGCGCGATTGCGCCGCAATCATTCTATGTCTACGTCGACGATGTCGACACGGTTTACGCCCGGGCCCTCGCCGCCGGCGCCAAATCGTTGAGCGAGCCGCAGGACCAGTTCTGGGGCGACCGCTTCGCGCAGGTCGAGGACCTGGACGGCTACCGTTGGGCGCTCGCTCGCCACCTTTCGTGAACTAATGAGTATTTTTCTGATGCCTCGCTTCTTCGTCGGTACGCCTCTTTCGCCCGACGACATCATGCAACTTCCCGATGACGTCGTACGGCATGTCCTTGTGCTGCGTTTGCAGACGGGGGACTCCATTGTGCTTTTCAACGGCCAGGGCGGTGAATACAGCGCCGAACTCGTTTCGATCGAACGCCGCACGGTCACGGTGAAAATCCGCGAATTCCGCGACATCGAGGTTGAAACGCCGTATCGGCTCACGCTCGCACAAGGCATCGCGAGCGGCGACAAGATGGACTGGCTGATTGAAAAGGCGGTTGAGCTCGGCGCGTTCAGCTTCGTACCGCTGACCACCACGCGCAGCGTCGTGCGTCTGTCCGGTGAACGCGCTCTGCGGCGGCATGCGCATTGGGAAGGCATCGTGCGGGCGTCGTGCGAGCAATGCGGACGCAACCGCCTTCCGGAAGTCATGCCGGTGCGCGAAATCGCCACGTGGCTCGGCGCAATGCCGCGCGTGCCCGCCGAAGACGAACTGCGCATTCTGCTGTCGCCGCGCGCCAGCATCCATTTTTCGGCGCTGCCCGCAACGCCGCCGAAAGGCCCCGTCATCGTGCTGGTCGGCCCCGAAGGCGGCTTTTCCGCCGCTGAAGAAGCCGCTGCGACGGATCACGGCTTCCAGGCGGTCGGCCTCGGACCGCGCGTGCTGCGTACGGAAACCGCCGGCATGGCGGTTCTGTCGGCGCTCGCGGCTGGATGGGGCGGCTGGTAATCTGACTCGGGCGATTTCCACGGCGTCGGCAGCATGCCGCCCCCGGGCACAAAAAGCAAAGGCCCGCCGATTGGCGGGCCCTTCTCATTCCTGCTGCGGTCAGTTCAGTTCGCGCAGAACAACGCAACGTTAAGGCGATGTTCAGGCGAACGAATAGAACACGCGGAACGCGACCTTGCGTTCGGCCCAGAACTCGGCCGCTTCGCGAAACACATCCAGCAGCGTCTCTCGCCCTTCCTTGTCGAATTTTTGCGCGACGGGCAATTGCTCCAGCACGATCACGAAGCCGGGCTGCGAACCGGCCTTGTGGACCAGGTCGGTCAAGCAATCGTAGAGGGCGTCGTAATTCTTGCCAAAATGTTTCGGAAACAGGAAGGAGGTTGCGATGGTCTCCAGAACTTCCTGCTTGGATTGCGCGTTGGCACAGTACGCATAGAGGAAGTGCTGCCCGAGTTGATTCGCCTCGTCGGCGAGATCCTGAACGCGGAACGCGCGGATCGACTGTACGATGTTGGGTCGTACGGTCTTGAAAAGACTCATGGGCTCCTCGTTCGATGAAACCACACTGTCAGCCTCGTTCCGGTTCTCACGGCCCTGATCGCCGGCGCGCATCTTCATGACGCGCTGGAACAGATTGCCGTCGCCAGCCGCGAAAAGATCCGTCGCGACTCCGGTGTCGTGCGCGTAGACGTTGTCGCTCATGCCGTTCATCCCGATGTCATTCAACAATACGATTAAAACTGGTGTAGTGGTCGTCCGAGTAGTAACAATTGTCGGTTCGCTTAAGCGGACCTCCGCAGACGATGCGACGCGCCCCGCGATTACGTGAGCGAGGCGTGGGAACGGTGTATTCGTGGTAATAGCCGCGCCGGTAGGGCGGCAGCAACCGTTCGCGGTTGCCGAACACGACGCCGTCCTTCTCATACGGGTAAGGCCCACCCGCGGCAATCAAGTTCAATGTATTGACCGCTTCACGGGGCAACTGCGCTACCGCAACGGTGCCCTGCGCCGGTGCATTCGTGCGGGCGGGTGCCGTGTAGTTGCGCGCTAAGGCGTGAGGCACGGCGCCGTAGAAAGCGCACAGCGCAACAGCACCGATCAGCACGCCCTTGATGCGCTGCCATCTGCGTGCCATTTACCAAGATTCCCGGCTGTTAGATCACGAGTTTGACGACCATGAAAGTCGTAAGGGTATCGCTAATGGTCCCGGGAATCAACGTTCGCCAGGCAGGCGAAATTACCCAATCGGATGGGAAAGCCCCACAGGCCGTGCTTTGACGACTTTTAACACAAAATTTAGCTTGCTCAAGCTAATATGACCCCAACGAAGCAAAGACCGCAGCGGTCTGGGGCTCCGCGCAGGAGTGGGTGGCTCGCGGGTCCTTGCTATGGAAGTCTGTTGTTTGCCGTTTCGGGGTGGCTATCCCCTGTTCGCCCCAAGGCGTGCCCATTGCGGGCACGCCTTTTTTTTCAGCGGGCAAGCTGGCCGGCACAGAGCGGGTCAGCGCTAACCGGCCTGAAGTTCAAACCGGATCGACGCTCAGCGGGCCGCGATTACGTCCGCCACCAGCAGCGCCGTCATGTTGACGATGCGTCGAACCGTCGCGGAGGCCGTCAGCACGTGCACCGGCTGGGCCGCGCCCAGCAGCATCGGCCCGATGGCGATGTTGTTGCCCGCCGCCGTCTTCAGCAGGTTGTACGAGATGTTGGCGGCGTCGATGTTCGGCAGCACCAGCAGGTTAGCGTCGCCTTCGAGCGTCGAGTCGGGCAGCACTTCGCGGCGCAGATTGGCGTCGAGCGCTACATCGCCGTGCATTTCGCCATCCACCTGAAGGTCCGGCGCACGTTCGCGCAGGATCTCCAGCGTGTCGCGCATTTTCTGCGCGGTCGGCGCATTGCTGGAACCGAAATTGGAGTGCGACACCAGCGCGACCTTCGGCTCAATACCGAAACGGCGCACTTCTTCGGCGGCCATGATCGTGATCTCCGCCAGCTGCTCCGGCGTCGGATCGACGTTCACGTGGGTATCGACGAGGAAAATCTGGCGATTCGGCAACACGAGCCCATTCATCGCCGCGTAGACTTTGGCTCCTTGCTTCTTGCCGATCACCTGATCGATGAAGTGCAGATGCCGGTGCGTCGTGCTGACCGTGCCGCAGATCATGCCGTCAGCTTCGCCCTTCTTCACCAGCATCGCGCCGATCAGCGTGGTTCGGCGGCGCATTTCAAGCTTCGCCATCTGCGCGGTGATGCCCTTGCGCGACATCATCTGGTGGTATTCCTGCCAGAAGTCGCGATAGCGCTCGTCGTGGTCGGTATTCACGACCGTGTAATCCTGACCCGCGATGAGACGCAGACCGTAGCGCGCAATGCGCTGCTCGATCACCGCCGGACGACCGATCAGAATCGGCTTCGCCAGCTTTTCGTCGACGACGATCTGCATGGCACGCAGCACGCGCTCTTCTTCGCCTTCAGCGAACACAATGCGCTTTTTCTCCGGCTCGACGCCGCGCGCCAGCTGGAAGATCGGCTTCATCGTCGTGCCGCTGTGATACACAAACTGCTGCAGATGCTGTTCGTACGCGTCCATGTCTTCGATCGGACGCTCGGCGACGCCTGAATCCATCGCGGCCTTCGCCACGGCCGGCGCGACTTTCACGATCAGACGAGGGTCGAACGGCTTCGGAATCAGATATTCCGGACCGAAGGAGAGGTCCTGAATGCCATAAGCCGTCGCGACGATGTCGCTCTGCTCCTGGCGCGCCAGTTCGGCGATCGCATTCACCGCCGCAATTTCCATTTCGCGCGTGACGGTGGTCGCGCCCGCGTCCAGTGCGCCGCGGAACAGGAACGGAAACACCAGCACGTTGTTCACCTGGTTCGGATAGTCGGTGCGGCCCGTGCACAGCACGGCGTCCGGACGCACTTCCAGCGCCAGTTCGGGCAGAATTTCCGGCGTCGGGTTGGCCAGCGCGAGAATCAGCGGCCGTTGGGCCATCTGCTTGACCATGTCCTGCTTGAGCACACCGCCAGCCGACAGACCCAGGAAAACGTCCGCGCCGCCGATCGCCTCGGCGAGCGTGCGCGCCTCGGTTTCACGCGCGAAGCGTTCCTTGTCCGGATCCATCAGTTCGACGCGGCCCTTGTAGACCACGCCAGCGAGATCGGTGACAGTGATGTTCTCGAGCGGCAGCCCGATATCGACCAGCAGATCCAGACAGGCCAGCGCCGCTGCGCCCGCGCCGGAGGACACCAGTTTGACTTCCTTGATGTCCTTGCCGACGACCTTCAAACCGTTGGTGATCGCCGCCGCGACGACGATCGCCGTACCGTGCTGGTCGTCGTGGAAGACCGGAATCTTCATGCGCTTGCGGCATTCGCGTTCGACGATAAAGCAGTCCGGCGCCTTGATGTCCTCGAGGTTGATGCCGCCGAAAGTCGGCTCGAGCGCCGCGATCACGTCGACCAGCTTGTGCGGATCGGATTCGTTCAGCTCGATATCGAACACGTCGATGCCGGCGAACTTCTTGAACAGCACGGCCTTGCCTTCCATGACCGGCTTCGACGCCAGCGGCCCGATGTTGCCGAGACCGAGCACCGCCGTGCCGTTCGTCACAACGCCGACCAGGTTGCTGCGCGCCGTGAAGCGCGCGGCATTCAGCGGGTTCTCGACGATCTCTTCACACGCGAACGCAACACCCGGCGAGTACGCCAGCGCGAGGTCGCGCTGGTTGATCATCTGCTTGGTGGGGGCGATCGCGATTTTCCCGGGGGTCGGGAACTCGTGGTAATCGAGGGCGGCTTCGCGGAGTTTGCTATTGACGGGAGTCGACATAAGGCGGGCTTGGAAGTGCGGATTAGAATAGATGTTCGACGGCATTGTAGCCCCAATTGCCGGCCCAATTCCTTCAATACGGGTACAACTGCCGAGACTGAAACGTAGCGAAAGGCGGTCGTTCCTTCATTCGTCCCTTCACTTATCCTCACAATGCTCTCAGAGTTTTCGCTGATCGAACGTTTCTTTTCCCGCCGCGCGGCACGCCAGTCGTCGGCCGTTGAGAGCGGCTCGCTCGGCATCGGTGATGACTGCGCGCTGCTCGCGCCCCGCTCCGGCGAAATGCTGGCCATATCGACGGACATGCTGGTGGAAGGCCGTCATTTCTTCGCGGATATCGATCCCGAGGCGCTCGGCCATAAAGCGCTCGCCGTCAATCTGTCGGACCTTGCCGCGATGGGCGCGCAACCGCAGGCATTCACGCTCGCGTTCTCCTTGCCCAAAGCCGATGAAGCGTGGCTTGCCGCATTCAGCGAAGGGCTTTTCGCGGTCGCCGAACGGCATGGATGCGCGTTGATCGGCGGCGATACGACCGGCGGCCCGCTGAATCTGTGCATTACCGTGTTCGGCAGCGTGCCGCCACGAGCCGCGCTGCGCCGCGACGCCGCACAAGCGGGCGACGACATCTGGGTGTCGGGCACGCTCGGCGACGCACGCGCCGGCCTTGGCATCCGGCGCGGCGAATGGACCGCTGATGCCGCCGACGCGGCAGTATTTCGCCGCGTGCTCGAACGCCCGGAGCCGCGCGTCGCGCTCGGGCTGGCGCTGCGCGGCGTCGCGCATGCGGCGCTGGATGTATCGGACGGGCTCGCCGGCGACCTCCAGCACATCCTGGATCGCTCGAACATGCGGGCTACGGTCGACGCCGACGCCGTGCCGCGTTCCGCCGCGCTGCGCAGGCTGTCGCTCGACACACAGCGGCGCTGCACACTCGCAGGTGGCGACGACTACGAGTTGTGCTTTACCGCGCCGCCAGCCGCGCGCGACGCCATTCAGGCCGCGGGCCATAAGGCGGGCGTGCCGGTCAGCCGCATCGGTACAATAAGCGCTCTCCAAACGGCGGCCGACCGCCCGGCGATCGACTGGCGCGATACCGCCGGCGCGCCGCTCACTCTGACGTTGCAAGGCTTCGACCACTTTCATGCAAACTGATCCACCGCTTAGGCCCGCCGACAATCTCATCGGCAGCCAGCCACCCACGCCGCAGCGCCCGCAACCGCGCCGCGCCACCGCGCGCTTCATGTTCTCGCATCCACTGCACATTCTGTCGCTCGGTTTCGGCAGCGGCTTGTCGCCTTTTGCGCCCGGCACGATCGGCACGCTGTTCGCGTGGGCCTCGTTCGCCGTGTTCAGTCGCTATCTGACCGTGATCGAGTGGGGCGTGCTGATCGGCGTCGGATTTGTCGGCGGCATCGCGGTTTGCGGGTTCACCGCGCGAAAGCTCGGCACCGACGACCCGTCGCCGGTCGTTTGGGACGAAATCATCGCATTCTGGCTCGTGCTGCTGATGGTGACGCCGGTCACGCTGACCGGCCAGTTGTGGGCGTTCATCGTGTTCCGTTTCTTCGACATGGTGAAGCCGCCGCCCATCGGCTATTTCGATCGCCGGCTGAAAGGCGGTTTTGGCATCATGTTCGATGACCTCGTCGCCGCGTTTTTCACCTTGCTCGTGATTGCGCTCTGGCGCATGTCCGTTTAACCGCCGTGCCCCGATCCGGATTGACGCCATGCCAACCGATTCCGTGATTCACCAGCTTGCGATTCGCGTGAGCAACCGCCTGCGCGACGAGCGCCTGATGCTCGTCACCGCCGAGTCCTGCACGGGCGGCATGGTCGCGACCGCAATCACCGACATCTCCGGCAGCAGCGGCTGGTTCGAGCGCGGCTTCGTCACGTATTCGAACCAGGCGAAGAGCGAAATGATCGGTGTGCCCGCGGACATGATCGAAAAGTACGGCGCGGTCAGCGAACAGGTGGCGCGCGCGATGGCCGAAGGCGCGCTGCGCAACAGCCGTGCGCAGGTCTCCCTGTCGATCACCGGCGTGGCGGGCCCTGGCGGCGGGACCGAGACCAAGCCGGTCGGGATGGTGTCGTTCGGCTGGAGCAACCGGCTGCATACCTCGGTTGAAACGAAGATTTTCAAGGGCGACCGCGAACAGATCCGCGTGCAGGCCGCGACGCACGCGCTGCGCGGCGTTCTCGCCCTGCTCGATGAACGCGAACATTGACTTTCGTTGACGGCGGGAACCCGATGCCTGATTCGCGCACAACCAAAGACGAGCTGATCCACCGCCTCGATCTGAAGCCGCATCCGGAAGGCGGATTTTTCAGCGAGACGTACCGGTCGGTGGAGCGCGTGAGCCGCGCCGGCGATTCAGCGCAAACGCGCTCGGCGTCGACCGCGATTTACTACCTGCTGTGCGACGGCGCGCATTCTGCATGGCATCGGATCAAATCCGATGAGGTCTGGCATTTCTATGCAGGCGAACCACTGAATGTCCACGTGCTCGACGCCACGGGCGCGCTACTCACGCATCGGCTCGGCAATACGCTGACTCATCCCGATACGGTATTCCAGGCGGTGGTGACAGCCGGTCTGTGGTTCGCCGCGGAATGCGCGGATCCAGCGACGTTCGCGCTGGCGGGTTGCACCGTCGCGCCCGGTTTCGAGTTCAGCGAATTCGAGCTCGCCGATGTGCGCAAGCTGAAGGCGCAATACCCGCAGCATGCCGCGCTGATCGAGCGGCTCGGGCCGGCCGCCGACTAAGGCGGCCTTTCACTAACCCACGACGCGATTCAACGAAACGCGTTGATCCGGTCGCGCGTTTCCATTGCGGCCTTCGCCGCTGCCTGAGCGAAATCCTCGTCCTTGCCGGCGTAGATGATCGCGCGCGACGAGTTGATCAGCATACCCGTGCCGTTGGCGGTGCGGCCCGCGCTGACAGTCGCCTGCACGTCCCCGCCCTGTGCGCCGATGCCCGGAATCAGCAGCGGCATTTCGCCGACAATCCCGCGCACTACTTCGATTTCCTTCGGGAACGTGGCGCCGACCACGAGACCGAGCTGGCCGCTCGCGTTCCACCTGTCCGCAGCCAGTTGCGCGACCACCTGATACAGCGGACGCCCGCCCGTCTCCAGGAATTGCAGGTCCGAACCGCCCGCGTTCGACGTCCGGCACAACACAATCACGCCTTTGCCTTCGTGCTGCAAATACGGCTCGATCGAATCGAAGCCCATATACGGATTCACCGTCACCGCGTCTGCCTGGTAACGCTCGAACGCCTCGCGTGCGTATTGCTCGGCGGTGCTGCCGATGTCGCCGCGCTTCGCGTCCAGGATCACCGGCAAGCCGGGATGATGCGCATGGACATGGGCGATGAGATGCTCGAGCTGATCTTCCGCGCGATGCGCCGCGAAGTAGGCGATTTGCGGCTTGAACGACGACGCATACGGCGCAGTCGCATCGACGATCTCGCGGCAGAAGTCGAAGATCGCGTCGGCACGGCCCGCGAGCGCACCCGGAAACTTGCTGGGCTCGGGATCGAGGCCGACGCACAGCAGCGAGTTGGTGCGCTGCCATGCGTCGTTGAGTGTCTGGATGAAGTTGGACATGAGGAGTCTCGCGGCAAGCCGGTAATCGGAAGAGGCGCGTATTTTACCTGTCACGCGTGGCCGGGCGCCGGGGGGCCGCTGCCGGTTGCCGCCGGTCGCTGTCAAGCCGCCGCTGGCCCGCTGCCAAGTCGCGGCCGAGTCGCTGCCTGATCGCCGACGGTCCGCTGCCAAACCACCGCGGCTCACGGCAAGCCGCGCCCCCCCTACTGCCGACGCCGCGATCCTCGCGTGCCCGGCATCGAACGCAAACCGGTCCGTTCGACGGTGAAGCGGAAGCTGCGCGTGAGCCGCTCGCCGCGCCCCAGCAGCGTCATCCCGTTTTCGCACGCGCCGCCCGCCAGATTCATCGCGTTGATTGGATGATCGACGGGTTCGAAGCAGAAGAACTCTTCGCCGGGCGGCGTGTACAGCACGTAGTAATCGGTGTCGGCGGCGATGTTCAGCGACAGCCGGCGCTTCGGCCAGACGACCGCCGCCTGCCCGCTCCAGCCGGTAAACGCGTGATTGACGATGGTTTCCGGCAGCGGATATGCAACGCCGAACTGCCACGCGGGCGGCGCCTGCACGTGACGGACGGGCAGCCAGTCGTCGCCGGCGAGCCACAGGCCGCCCGCCGCTGCCGACAGCTCCGTGTCGGCGTCGCGCACGAAGAACGGATGAACGCCGAGTCCAAAAGGCAAAGCCTCGCGGCCCGCGTTCTCGATGTCGAGCGTGATGACGAGGGTGGGGCCGTCCAGCTTGTAGGTCTGCGCCGCGCGAAACGCGTACGGCTTGCCGTCACGGCGATCGAGCGTCAGGCGCACATTTTCGCGGTCGGAATCGGCGACGTGCCACGCGGACTGCCAACCGTCGCCGTGAATCGGGAACGGTTCGTCGGCGCGATTGCGCGGCACGTCGACGCGCCGTCCCGAGATATTGAAATGACCGCCGCCAATACGGTTCGAATAGGGCAGCAGCGGATAACAGGCGAGTTCGTTCGGTTGCGTGTCGGCGGCGACATGGCGGCAGCGCCGGAAAATCGGCGTGAGCGCACCGTCGTCGCGCCAGTCGAAGCGCGTGATGCCGCCGCCCAGCAGCGGCGCCACATCGAGCCGCAAATGCGTATTGGCGAGCGTAATGCACGCGACATCGCCGGCAGGCGTTTCGCCGACTGCTACCGCCGACGTGCTAGGCCCCGGCAGCACCGGGTTAGCCGCCGCCGCGAGTCGCGAGCGCCGGCTTTGAGTGCTTTGGGAGGTCTGAGACGCGGCGGAAACAAGATTCGCAACAGTCATATCTAGCTCCTTCGAGAGGCTTGGGACGTTGCCGTCATGGCTGACGGATGCTGTCGGGCGATTTTCTTGAGCCAGTCGCCTCTGGTACGAACTGCTTGCTGCCAATTTGCTGCTGGGCTTGCTGCTGCGCTTGCTGCTGGATTACTGCCGATTTGCTGCGTGCTTATCGCGATGTAGATTTCCAGACTGGACTTGCCGCTACTGCCTGGATCGTTCGCCGCTGCATCGAAATCGAAGCAGCGTCATTCTGCGCTACGCCGGCGCGCCCTGGAACACCGGCTCGGGCAAGCCGCGCCGTCCCGGCGTCGCGATAAACACGCCGCCCGCTCGCGAATCGCCGGCGAGCGTCGCTGCGTCGAGACCGATACGTGCGCTTGTGATGTACAGCGTGGCCAACTGCGCGCCGCCGAGCGCGATGCAACTCGGCTGCACGGTGGGCACGTCGACGCGCCCGGTTTCGGCGCCGTCGGTGCCGTAACGCACGACGCGTCCGCCGCCCCATTGCGCATTCCACAATCCGCCGTCGCAATCGACGGTCGAGCCGTCGGGTTCGCCAGTGGCGTCGGTCAGGCGCGTGAACAGCCGGTCGTTGGCGATGCCGCCGTCCGCGCCGCCGTCCGCACGATAGTCGCACGCACGGATTTCACGCGTGGGCGAATCGCAGTAGTACATCGTCGCGCCGTCGGGGCTGAACGCAATGCTGTTCGAAATAGCCGGCGCGGGCAGCGGCAAACGCTCCAGCGACAGGTCATGATTGAGCCGATAGAACCCGCCGATCGCCTGCAACGGCGAGCCTTCATCTTTCGTGCCGAATACGAAGCGTCCCTGACGATCGCAGCGGCCGTCGTTCACCCGCGTATTCAAGCCCGGTTCGACGTCGACGATACGGTGCGTCTGTCCCGTGGCCAGATCGAAAAACGCGAGATGCGAGGCAAGGCCAAGCAGCAGGTAATGCGGATCGGCACACAGCGCAAACGTGGCGAGACGCTCGGGCATTGCCCAGAAAGTGCTGCGGCCGTCGCTCGGGTCGTACCGCCACAAACGCGCGCCTTCAATGTCCGTCCAGTAGAAGCGGCCGGTTTTCGCGCACCATGTCGCGCCTTCGCCCAACGTGCATTTCGTGTCGAGCAGCAGCGCCGCGCGGTGCGCACGTTGCACACCGGCATCCACCTGCGCGCTCGCCGTCACGCCCAGCCTCCATCCACGACGATGTCCTGGGCGGTGATCATCTTGCTGTCGTCAGCGGCGAGGAAGAGCGCCATGCGCGCGAGATCGTCAGGCTCGAGTTCAGCGTCGATGCACTGGCCTTCCTTGATCGAACGACGTCCCGCGTCGTCGAGCCATAGACGCTTCTGCTTCTCCGTCATCACCCAGCCCGGCACCAGCGTATTCACGCGGATGTTGAAGTGCCCGAGGTCGCGCGCGAGACCGCGCGTCAAGCCCTGCACCGCCGATTTCGACATCACGTACACGGGATAACCGCCGTTCTTCAGCATCCAGCTGATCGAACCAAGGTTGATGATCGAGCCGCTCTTTGCAGCCTTCATATCCTCCATCACCGCTTGCGCCGCGAAGAACTGATGACGGATATTCACCGCGATGCCTGCGTCGAAAAATTCACGCGTGACTTCGCCGATCGTGTGGCGCTTGTCGTTCGCCGCGTTGTTTAGCAGCACCTGGATGGGGCCGAGTGCGGCCTTCACATCGGCGATCGCTTTTTGCAGCGCGTCGACGTCGGTCAGATCGCAGGGTAGGAACAGCGGCTTGTGCTTCGAGTCGCCGAGTTCGTCGGCGAGCGCTTCGCCCGCCGTTGCATCGATATCGAAGAACGCGACGCGCGCGCCTTGCGCCGCGAAATGCTCGACGAACGATGCGCCGATGCCGGTCGCGCCGCCCGTGATCAACACCGTGCGGTCGACAAGACTCGGGTAGCGCGCGAATGCGTTGTTCGCGAGGCGCTCGTTTGCATTGGCCGGAGACGACATCGTTCGATTCCTTTTAGAGCGAGTGAATTAATCCCGCGATCCGCGGTTCTTCAACTGGTCGAGCAGCACGGCGGCGAGCAGGATCGCGCCGCGCACGAGGTACTGATAGAACGCGTCGATGTTCATCAGGTTCATCACGTTCTCGACGGTACCCATGATCAGCACGCCGATCACGACGCCGGAGATCGTCGCGCGCCCGCCGAGCAGCGACACGCCGCCGAGCACGCACGCCGAAATCACGTTGAGCTCGAAGCCTTGCGCGGCATTGGGCTGCCCCGACGTAATCCGCGACGCCAGAATCACACCGGCGAGCGCGGTCACGGCGCCCTGAATCAGGAAGATGTAGACGCGCGTGCGTTCAACGTTAATGCCGGCGAGACGCGACGCTTCCGGATTGCCGCCGATCGCGAGCGTATTGCGGCCATACACGGTCTGGTTGAGCATCACACCGAACACGATGAAGCACAGCAGCGTGACCCAGATCGGCAGCGACACGCCGAAGAAGCTCAAGCCGCCCAATGCGATAAACGTATCCGACGACACGCCGACCGCCTGGCCATGCGACACGATAAAGCCGAGGCCGCGCACGATTTCCATCGTCGCGAGCGTGGTGATCAGCGCGTTGATGCGCAGATACGCGATCACCGCGCCGTTGACGAAGCCGATCACCGCACCCGCCGCAACCGCCGCGACGATTGCGATAAACGTGTTGTCGGTGGCGTTGAGCACCATCGCGCACAACACGCCGGCGAACGCAACCGTCGAACCGATCGACAAATCGAAATCGCGCGAGGCCAGACAGAACATCATCGTGCACGCGACCATGCCGATCTGTGAAATGGACAGCGCGAGGCCGAGCATGTTCTCGATCGAGAAGAAGTGGTCGACGGTCAGCGACATCGTCACGAACATCACCACGAAGATCAGGATCAGGCTGTACTCGGTGATCTGCTGCCACCATTTGGCCTTGTCGCTCGTCTGCGGAATCAGCGCTTCGGCGGCGCTCTTGGCGGCCTGTTGCGCGAGGTTTTCTCTAGCTTGCATGATGAAGACTCCTCCCGTTCCCCACGGGTTGCCGGACTTTCGTCCGAATGATGTTCAGGCCGCCTGAGCGGCAGTTCCGGTTTCGGGCAGTGCGGTCGAGCTTTGCGGCAACGCGAGGCTCAACACCGCTTGTTCGGTTGCGTCCTTGCGCGGCAGCTCGCCGGCAATGCGGCCCTGGCGCATCACGACGATGCGGTCGGACACGCCCAGCACTTCGGGCAGTTCCGACGAGATCATCACGATCGCGCAGCCGCGCTCGGCAAGCTGATAAATCACGTTATAGATTTCGTGCTTCGCGCCGACGTCGATACCGCGAGTGGGTTCGTCGAGAATCACCACTTTCAGATCAGGTTCGGCGAGCCAGCGTGACAGAATCGCCTTCTGCTGATTGCCGCCCGACAGGAAGCGAATCTTCTGGCGACGGCTCGGCGTCTTGATCTTCAGCAGTTTGATGAAACGGTCCGCGGTTTCCGCTTCTTTCTTGCGGTCCAGGAACATGCCCGCACGCAAATAGTGACGGCGGCAACTGATGTTGATGTTCTCGGACACAGTCGCCATCGCGACAATGCCCTCTTCCTTGCGGTCTTCCGGGCACAGCACGATGCCGTGGCGGATTGCTTCGCCCGCACTCTTGACGCGGATCGTCTTGCCGTCGAGCATCAGTTCGCCGCCCTTCTTATGCTCGGTGCCGTACACCAGATGCATCAGTTCGCTGCGGCCGGCACCCACCAGACCGAAGAAGCCAACTATCTCGCCGCGCCGCACTTCGAAGCTGGCAGGCTGCGCGAGCGCGTGGCCTTCGATCGCCTTCGCCGCGAAGCGCACTTCGCCGAGCGGCCGTTCCGAATAGTTATAGATGTCCGAAATTTCACGCCCCACCATTTCGCTGACGATCGTGTCACGGGACACGCCTTCGAGCGTCGGATGCGAGGCCACCTTGCGCCCGTCGCGGAAAATCGTGCACGCGTCGCACAGTTCGTAAATCTCATCCATGCGATGCGAGATGTAGATCATCGCGCGATTGTCGGCGCGCAGATCGCGCACCAGCTTGAACAGCACTTCCGTCTCGCGATGCGACAGCGAACTGGTCGGCTCATCCAGCGCGATCACGCGGGCGTTGCGCAGCAACGCCTTGCAGATTTCGACCATCTGCCGTTGCGCGATGGAGAGCTTGCGCAGCTTCACGTTGGGGTCGAGCGCCACGCCCATTGCTTCGAGACGTTCGCGCACGAAGCGCTTCGCATCGCTTTTGTTGACCCAGCCGAACGAGTTCGGCAACTGGCCAAGCAGCAGATTTTCCGCGACCGTTAGATCGGGCACGTATTGCAGTTCCTGGTGAATCACCGCGATCCCGGCCGCAATCGACGAAGCGGCGCTCGTGAAGCGCACTTCTTTTTCGTCGATCATCACGCGGCCCGAGTCGGGCTGATATTCACCGCCGAGTATCTTCAGCAGGGTCGACTTCCCTGCACCGTTTTCGCCCATCAGGCCGTGCACCTGGCCGACGTTGACGTCGAAGGACACACCGTCGAGCGCGCGCACGCCTGGAAAGACTTTGCCGATATTGTCAAAACGTAGCGTCGCTGACACTTCGCCTCCTCGCTGTTTCATCTCAACCGCGCCTTGCCTGGCGTCGCAGTTCGACACCTGCAAGGCGTGGCCTATGTCTACGCTCATGTTCTATTGCCGTTGCCGGCGCGCACATCGAAAGCGACGCGCCGGCAATTCTTCATTGCACCGCGCGTTACTTGGAGGCGAGGCCCATCTTCTCGCGCACTTCGCCGACGTTCGCGCGCGTGGCCAGCATGCCGGTCGTCAGCGTGAGCGGCGGCGGCGCCTTGCCTTGCGTGATCCAGTCGTACATCAGCGTCGAGGTTTCCTCGCCGTGGCGCTTCGGGCTGATGATGACCGTGCCGAAGAAGCCCGTCGGGTTCGGCTTCTTGAACTCGTTCAACGCCGAATCCGAACCGCCGATGCCGATGCCGATCATGTTGTCGGCCTTGAAGCCGCGGCCTTCTGCTGCGCGCACCGCGCCGAGCACGCCTTCGTCGTTCAACGCGTAGGCAACCCAGTGCTTGAACTGCGGGTTCTTCGTGAGCGCGATGTTGGCGGCGTTGAACGCGTTTTCCGTATCGGTCTTCGCTTGCGGCGCGGCGATGATGTTCGCTTTCGGGAAGCCGGCGGCGAGCAGCGCGTCCGTTGCGCCGCTCGTGCGGTCATGCGCGGTCGGCAGTTGTTCGTAGGTCACGTCGATCGCGCCCACGTCCTTCATGTCCCAGCCGCGCTTCTTGATTTCCGCTGCCAGGCCGTCGCCGACCTGCTTGCCGATGTTGTACGCCGAGATGCCCATGTGCGGCACCGACGCGATCGGCTTGCCCGCGCCGTCGACCAGACGGTCGTCCACGGTCATCATCTTCAAGCCGTCGGCCTTCGCCTTCGCGACGATGCCCGGTCCGAGCTTGACGTCAGGCGTGCAGATCACGAAGCCTTGCGCCTTTTGCGCCGACAGGTTGTCGATTGCGCTCATCACTTTTTCGCCCGACGGCGCGCCGATTTTCACCAGCGTGAAGCCCTTTTCCTTGGCCGCCATTTCGGCGAACTTCCATTCGTCCTGGAACCACGGTTCTTCCGGCTGCTTCACGAGGAAGCCGATCTTGACCGGATCGGCTGCTTGCGCGACCGGTGCGTTGAAGAGAACACCCGCCGCCGCTGCTGCCAGCGTGAGGAAAATTCTGCGTTTCATGTTGCGTGTCTCCTGACTAATTGATAACGAGAAGGTATCGGCCGCGTCTTCTTGTACCGGTTGTGACACACGCGGCCAGTGCGTCGTCCGGTGAAACGGTGCTGCGTTTTTCTATGCTTTCTACTGCGCTCTTGCTGCGTTCTTTGCTGCGTTTTGTTCAGTCGTGATACAGCACCGAGCGGCCGCCATCCACGGTGATACACGTAGCGTTGATGAACGGCGCTTCATCCGATGCCAGGAACACCGCCGTCATTGCCACTTCTTCCGGGCGGCCGATGCGTTTCATCGGCTGCAAATCGATCGTCGCCTGCCTTGCCGCGACGGGATCCGGCTGTTCGTTCCACCAGTCGTGCGCCAGCTGCGTTTCGATGTAGCCCGGCGCAATTGCGTTGACGCGCACATTGCGCGGCGCGTATTCGATGCCGAGCGCGCGCGTCAGGCCGATTACGCCGTGCTTCGCGACGGGGTACGGAAAACAGCCCGGAATGATCTTGAACGCATGCGTCGACGCGATATTCAGGATGCTCCCCGCGCCGCGTTCGACCATGCCCGGCAGCACCGCACGGCACCCGTTCCAGACACCGTCGAGATCCACCGCGAAGCAGCGGCGCCAGTCGTCGTCGGTCATGGTCAGCGGGTCGCAAAACACGTTGATGCCCGCGTTGTTCACCAGCACGTCAAGCGGGCCGAGCACACTTTCCGCTTCGCTCACCGCCTGCTGAACCGAAGCCGATTGCGTGACGTCGGTATGCACCGCCAGCACGCGCGCGCCGGTTTCCGAGCTGATCTGCCCGGCCGTCTGCCGCGCCGTTTCGATGTCGAGCTCGGCAAGCGCGACGGCCGCACCCTCGCGCGCAAACGCGAGCGCGATCGCCGCGCCGATGCCGCGCCCCGCGCCGGTCACCAATGCGACTTTGCCCGCCAACCGTGTCATTTCTTCGCACCCGCGCGCGCAACGCGCAAACCGTTGACGAACGCCTTTGCATGCGAGGCCGTCACTGCCGCGCTTTGACCCGGCTTGTACAGCGCCGAGCCGAGGCCGAAGCCGTTTGCGCCGGCGCTGAGGAACGGCCCCATGTTGTCCGGCGTGATGCCGCCGACCGGCACGAGCGGCACCTGCGCCGCGATCACCGCGCGCCATGCTTTCACGACCTGGCAACCGAGCTGTTCGGCGGGGAACATCTTCAACACGTCGGCGCCGTTCTTGAGCGCGATGAACGCTTCGGTCGGTGTCGCGACGCCGGGCGAGCAGGCCATGCCTTGCGCTTTCGCCGCGCTGACCACTTCGGGATCGCTATGCGGCATCACGATGAGTTCGCCGCCGGCCGACTTCACGTCCTTGACGAAACTCGGATGCAGCACGGTACCGGCACCGACGATCGCATCCGCCGGCAACGCCTTGCGGATCGCGGTGATGCTGTCGAACGGCTGGGGTGAATTCAACGGTACTTCGACGATACGAAAACCGGCTTCGTACAGCGCCTGGCCATGTTCCGCCGCATCGGCGGGCGTCACGCCGCGCATGATTGCGATCAGCGGACATGCCTCGAACGCCGCGATCAAACCCGCGTGCGGCATGTACGGAGCGGGCAGATTGATGTGAGGTTGCATGTCGGTTCCTTGTTTCGTGGATGGCGGCGTAGTCGGCTAGCCGGCATGCGCCGCGTGCGCGGCCGGGTTGACGAGCCCCGCCTGCGAGGCGACGCGCCACAAGCCGCGCTCGGTCGCGTGCTTCACGAGCTCGGCCTGGGTGCAGCCGAATTGCGTAAGTGCGACGCGATAGCGCTCGCACAGCGCTTCATTGCCAATCAGCCGCAGGCTCTGACCCGCGAGCGAACTTTGCTGTTGCTTGAGCACGGCTTCGAGACCGGCCAGTTCATGCCCGATCAGCAAACCTGACAGATAGTCCGGTTGCTGCTCGCGCGAAAGTTGCCCCGTGAGACCGAGCGTGCGCGAACTGAAAACAGTGGCGAGCACGCCCGCCTGTCCCTTGTCGCGCGCGATGTTCACGCCGTGCAGAAATGCTTCGGAATCCGGGAGGTCGGGCGTGACCATCGTGCGGCCGAGAATCGTATGCTCGCGCAATGCGCCGAACACTTCGCCGGTCATGAACGTATGAAAACGTTCTATGCGGCCCGCCTGCACCACCGCCCATTTCGCATGAGTGCCGGGCAAGCCGATCAGCGCCCGTTTGCCGCTGTCCGCGTCGCCGGCATCCTGTCCCAGCGCGCCGAAAATCTGCGTTTCTTCGCCGCGCATCACGTTGGGCAATTCTCCGCGTTGCAGCACGCCGGGCACGATGTGCAGCGTCGCGCCGCAAGCCGCCTCCACGCGGACAATGCCGGCGACGAGCGCGTCCGCGTTCGCGGGTGCATCGACATACGGCGCCTCCAGCCAGCCTTGTGCGCTGCCAACCATGCCCGCGGCGATGACCGGCGTGCCGGGCGCGGCGTCGAGCCAGGCGCCGCAGGCGTCCTCGAAGGCGGCGTCGAAGCCGCCTTTTTCGGCACTGCGCGGCAGATTCATGATGCCGGCCGTCGATGCGCGCGTCGCCAGCACTTTGCCGGACACGTCATACAGGTACGCGCGCAGCGACGTGGTGCCCCAGTCAAGCGCGATCAGCGCGGGGTGACGGTTGGCTTCAGCGTTGGCGTTTGTTTCAGCGGCGCCGGCTGCGAGATGCACGGCCGACGGTGTGGGAGAACCCGCTTGTTTCATCGCTTGATCCTGCGGGTTGCGGGTTGGGGGGCGCGCCAGCCGAGTTCTTCGGAGATCGCGCGCGCTTCGCGCTGCACGACCGGGATGAGTTCGTCCATGCGTTCGAGCGACATATACGGAATCGTGCTCGCCACCGACAGCGCCGCGACGATCGCGCCGGATGCATCGCGCACGGGTGCCGCGACGCAGCGAATCGACGCTTCGTTTTCTTCAAGGTCGAACGTGTAGCCGCCGGCGGCGTAATTCGTCATGCGCTGCATGAAAGTCTGCGCGTCGGGACGGTTATCCGGCTTGAACGTGACGCTGGCGAGCGCGCGCCGCGAGGCTTCGAAGAGCGACTGCCAGAGCTCGGGTGTGAGGTCGAGCATCATGGCCTTGCCGATACCCGTCGACGCGAGCGGCATCCGATGGCCGACGCGCGAGCGCATTTCGAGGCCGCGCGTGCCGGGAATCTTGTCGATGTACAGCACGTCGTCGCCATCGCGCACGCCGAGGTGAATCGTATCGAGCGTCTGTTCCGCGAGCGATTCCAGATGCTGACGCGCGACCGCGGTGAGCGGCATCTGTTCGAGCGCGATGGTGCCCAGTTCGATCAGCTTCGGGCCGAGCAGATAGCCTCCTTGCACCTGGCGCAGATAGCGCGCCTGCACGAGGCTGCTCACCAGCCGATGGGTGGTGCTGCGCGTCGTGCCGAGCGCGGCGCCGAACGTGCGTAAGTCGCGCACGCCGGCGGCGGCGGCTTCGAGAATCGCGAGACCGCGCAAGAGCGTCTGCGTGCCGGCTTGTTGAGGCGTGATGTCGAGCAGCGTGCTCGGCAACGCGATCTCGTTGACCACGGCCGGTTGAGCGGCGGCGCGCGGCGCGTTGGCGGCGGAAGGCATCGAGCGCGGCGCGGCGCTGGACGCGTGATCGGCTCGCGGCGCCAGTTCGGCTTCGGACGCGCTCGCGGCGTGGTTGGGCATCGCTTTGTTCATGGCGATTCGCTTTTGGTGGTTTTTGCGCTTGCAGCGCGGGGGCCGGAGAACGGGCCTTGAGTGCGCGCAACGCTGCGGGCGCGGGGGTGCTGCCTGGCGGTCGTGTTCGGCATGGTTTGGCTTTGTCTCCGTTTTTTGCTTTCGCAGTTTTGGTTTCTGCGTGTTGGAGTGGATTGTAGGGCGGTTTTTGAGAAAGCTCCAATATGTGATTTAGGTGGTCAGATAATGGGATTTTGGTTGCCGTGGGCTTGCGGTTTTGGGGTTGGTTTGGGCTTTGGCCTTTTCTTGAATTCGCAGTGGTCTATTGGGGTTGCCCCTGTGCGGGGCGGCACTCACTTTCTTTGCGGCCGCAAAGAAAGTAAGCAAAGAAAGCGGCTCAAACCGCCAGCTCATAAGCGGGTCCCCTGGCTTGGAGGGGTAGTGGTGCATCTGGAATCCGTGCCCTCGCACACCCCGCGCTCGTGACAAGGCAGTCATGCTTCCCGCCTCGCACTACGTGCTCGCCGGAATGGTCTGCCTGCAACCGAGGGTCCCGCTTTGGCGTGGGGGGGCCCATCGGCCCTGCCTATGCGAGGCGCTGATCGGGTGACTTCGGGCACTGTGGGATGCGCTCAATCGCGCCGGTAGCTCGACGATGCGCTGAACCGGGAAGACCCGGCCTGGTTAGGCCACGTCGGCGGAAGAGATGGCAAGCGGTCGAGAACGTTCTGTGCCGAACAGAGGTGGCGGTCCCGCGAGTACGGTTCTGTTAGACGGGCTGACGGTTCACGAAGTACCGCACCGTATGCCGCGCTAGCGCGGCATACGCCCACATATCGGACACAAGAGCGGGAGCATCACGAAACACTGGGAGGACAAACGGACTAGCGGTTTCCGGAACTACGGCTGGGGCGCGCGAAGCGTCGCCGGAAGCATGACTGCCTTGTCACGAGCGCGGAATGCGCGAGAGCACAGATTCCAGAT
The DNA here is from genome assembly GCF_002879865.1 of Paraburkholderia rhynchosiae. Taxonomy (GTDB): domain Bacteria; phylum Pseudomonadota; class Gammaproteobacteria; order Burkholderiales; family Burkholderiaceae; genus Paraburkholderia; species Paraburkholderia rhynchosiae. The sequence goes on along the minus strand of NZ_PNXY01000005.1, from coordinate 78,607 downwards.
GCGCCACTACCCCTCCAAGCCAGGGGACCCGCTTATGAGCTGGCGGTGTGAGCCGCTTTCTTTGCTTACTTTCTTTGCGGCCGCAAAGAAAGTGAGTGCCGCCCCGCACAGGGGCACCGCCAATAGACCACCGCGAATTCAAGAAAAGGCCAAGAAGGCCAACGAAAACCAAAGAAGCGCCGCAGGCAAACAACCATCACTCGGGCAATTCCGCCGCCCCCATCCTCCGGGCAATCACCCGAGACCTCTGCGCCAGATACACCGACCCACGATGCTCATCGAAATACTTCGGCTGCGGCAACATCACCGCCAGGCGGGCCGACTGCCCTGCCGTCAACTTGCTCGCCGACGTCCTGTAGTAGTAACGCGCCGCCGCCTCGGCGCCATAAACGCCATTTCCCCACTCAACGGAGTTCAGATAAATCTCGAAGATGCGTTCCTTCTCCATCAAGGTCTCCAGCATCCACGTGATGATCAGTTCCTGCCCCTTGCGGATGTAACTCTTCTCACGCGATAAAAACAGATTGCGTGCGAGTTGCTGCGTGATCGTCGAACCGCCTCGGACGATTTTGCCCTTCGCTTTATTGCGCTCCCAGGCCTGCAAGATCGCGTCCGTTTCGTAGCCGTTGTTGTTGACGAAATTGGCGTCTTCGGAAGCGATGATCGCGCGCTTCAAGTTGCGCGAAATCTGGTCGTACGGCACCCAGGTGTGCTGCATCGAAAGATCCGGCCTGTCCCGCGACAAGCGCCACGCGTCCGATCGCATGAAAGCTGTTGAACGCGGATTGACATAGTTCCACACGGCGATCTGCGCGAAGTAAAACACTTGCGTCGCAAGCCACGCGAAAACGAGCACGGCGATCACGTAAGCAATCCATCGCGCCGGACCTGGCCGGCTCGCGCGCCGCGTTGCTGTCATCGTGCTGTCTGTCCTGGAGTCGGTGGAGTCGGTGGAGTCGGTGGATCGGTGAGATCGCTGCGGTCGTCTGACGAAGTGGACGCTTCAAGCGTGCGACGGCGCCGCTAGCAGCGCTCGCAACTCCGCCAGCACGGGCGCGCCGTCAGGCCGCACGCCGCGCCAGACGTAAAACGATTCCGCCGCCTGCTCAACCAGCATGCCGAGACCATCGGCGCCACGCGCGCCGAGCTTTCGCGCGTGCTCCATGAACACCGTGGGCTGCGCGCCGTACATCATGTCGTATGCAAGCGTGCCGCTGCCGAACGCGCGGTCGTCGCATTCGGGCAACGACGCCTCCAGACTACCCGCGGTCGCGTTGACGATCACGTCGAATGCGCCGGCCTCGATGGCCCGCGCATTGCCGCCGCTCAATCGGCACGCGGCGTCGGTCGCGGCTTGCGCGAACTGCTCGACCAGCGCCTCGGCCTTCGCCGCCGTCCGGTTGACGATGATCAACGTATGCGGTGCGCGTTCCAGCATCGGCAGCACCACGCCGCGCGCGGCGCCCCCCGCGCCGAGCAACAGAATGCGCGCGCCCTTCAGCGACACGCCGAGATTCACCTCGATGTCGCGCACTAGTCCAAAGCCGTCCGTGTTGTCGCCGTAGATGCCGTTCGAATCGACGCGCAGCGTGTTCACCGCGCCCGCCGCGGCCGCGCGCGGCGACAGGCTATCGGCGAATGCATGCGCGTCGAGCTTGAACGGCACCGTCACGTTCAGGCCGCGACCGCCCGCTTCGATAAAAGCGCTCACGTGCGGCACGAAAGCGTCCATCGGCGCGAGCAACGCGCCGTACTCGACTGGCTCGCCGGTCTGCGCGGCAAAGCGGCCATGAATGAACGGCGATTTGCTATGGCCGACCGGATTGCCGATCACCGCGTAACGATCTTTCGCTTCGCTTGCGTTCATCGTCCCGGTTCCGTGATGTGCCGTTCGGCGGCGGCATCGTTTGCGCCATCGCTGCCATCGCCGTTATTGGCGCTGTCCGCCCCGCCACCGCCCTCAATGTCGCCCTCAACGTCGACATCCTGCTCGGCTTGCGCCTCGGCCTCGCTGCCGGCGCTTTCATCGGACGCCTCGACGATTTCCTCTTCGCCCTCTTCGCCCTCTTCGCCCTCGTCGGCTTCTTCAGCCTCGTCAGCTTCGCTGCCGCTCGTGACGGTCGGCGCGTCGAGCACATGCAGAAGGCGCACGGACGCTTCGACGGTCAGTTCATCGATCGACATGACTTCCATCTGCAAGCGCGTGCCGCGTGCATGCACGCCGAGGCCCGGCACATGGAGCAACAACGGAATCTCCTCAAGCCGCACGAGATCGCCCTTTACCACGGACGCCACCACCTGCTTGCGGTTCTCCTGTTTCAGCCAACGCAGACACCAGAAATACTCCATGCGGCGCTGATGATCGGCGTACGCGGTGTAGGTATCGTCGAAACCTTGGACGACTGCGAACAGATCGGCGTCTTTCGGCTTGAACGGCGCGGCCAGTTTCGCGGTCACGCCATGCTGCACGCAGGCGAGGAGTTGCCACTGGTTCACCAGGTCAACGTAACGGCGCAGCGGCGACGTGCTCCACGCGTATTGCGTGACGCCCAGCCCTTCGTGCGGCGCGGCGTTGGTCTGCATGCGCGTGCGCTTCGGGCCGCTCGGCGCGCCGAACGCGCGCTGCGTGCGATAGATGCCAGGCACGCCGTGGTCGTGCAGGAACGCGCCCCACGACGAGTTCGCGAGAATCGCCAGTTCGGCGACGATCGTGTCGAGCGGCGAACCGCGCCGACGCGGCGTGATCGTAATGTGTTCGCCATCCACGTAGAAATTGAAGTCGGTATTGCGCTGCACTTCGCGACGCAGACCGTAACCGGCGCGCGCAGCCTGACGCTTTTCGAACAACGCCTGCGCGAACGGCCACAAAACGGCGATGTCTTCCTTATGCGGATACTCGCCTATGCCGGCGGCGAGCGCCTCTTCGGTGACGAGTTCATCGAGTGTGTTGTGACGCAGATTGGTCTTGACGAACACGCGCTCGGCGCGCGTTTCGCTCGCGACGATCTCCTGCGTCTCGCGATTGACGATTACATACAGCGAAAGCGCCGGACGCAAGCCGCCTTCGGCAAGCGTGAATGCATCGACGACGCTGTCGGGCAGCATCGTGATCTTGTCGCCCGGCATGTAGACGGTGGACAAACGCGTGCGCGCGATCGTATCCACCTCGTCGCCACGTTGAATGCCGAGTGCGGGCGCGGCAATGTGGACGCCGATTCGCACGCGGCCGTCCGCAAGATGCTCGACGGAAAACGTGTCGTCGATTTCGGTGGTCGTGATGTCGTCGATCGAGAACGCCTGCACGTCCGCTTCCGGCAAATCCTCCGGCAAGCCGCCGAGCGTGACCGGCGGAAAGCCCGTGCCGTGCGGGAAAAACTCCGAGAGAAATTTGGCCTCGTGCAGCGCCCGTGCCGACGGAATCGCGCGGCATTCGAGCATCAGGCGCGCTTGCGAAATGCCGCGCGCGGCGGCCGCGGCTTCCAGCGCCTTGTACTCGATCGTGTTCTTATCCGGCTTGGTGAGCAAGGCGAGCGCCGTCTTACCGATGAAGGCTTCCGGCAACCGGCCGGCCTTCAGTTCTTCCTCGTAGCCCTGCTGGACCAGCGCCTGCTGACGCTTACGCTCGAGGCCGGCGAGCGCCAACTTCAGCTGTTCCTGCGGCGCGCGCTGATACGTGCCGCGGCCCTTGCGGCGGAAGTACACCGGCGCGCCATGCATGCGTAGCACCAGCGCCGCGCGTTCGATCGGCCCGAAGCCATCGCCGAAATATTCGGCGCCCAGCGTGGCGAACGGAAATTCGTCGTCGGGCGCGCATTCCCACAGGAAGTCCAGGTCGATCTCCTGCGCGACGGTGTCGGCCTGCTGCATCAGCTCGGCCGCGCCCGGTTTTTCGAATTCGATCAGCACGTCTTTGGCGCGCACCTTGGCGCGCCGGCCGCCCGGCAACTCGACCTGAAACGCATCGCCCTGGCGCGACAGCACGCTGCCTGCCTTGAAACTGCCCGATTCCTCGAAGAAAACGTTCACTCAATACTCTCTTCTGACTTGCATCCGCCGGCGTGCACGGCACGGCAACGTGTTCGTGATAATGGATCCGCCGCGCGCGAGGTGCGCGTCGGCGGCATGAATCTGATGATCGGCAGCATTTTCGCGGCCAGCCGGGCTCGGGTCCGGGTCCGCTCCACGTACCGCTCAAGCCGCCTCGCGTGGCGCCGGCGGCTCGACGTCTTCGGCGTCGCAAAACGCCAGCACGTCGTCGACGTAGTCGGCGAACTCGCTGATCGCGTGGTCGCTTCCTTCGATCAGCGTAGTGCGCGCGCCCGGATAGTGCGCAAGCATTTCGCGGTAGTCGAGCACTTCGTCGCCCGTCGCAGCCAGCAAATAATAGCGTTCGGGCCGCGTGATCGACGCCACGCCGAGCGCGCGCAATTCATCCAGATGATGCGGCTCTACGACGATGCTGCCGCCGCCGTGCCACAACGGCTGCTCGCCGAGATACGCGCTCAGGTCGCGCTGCGGCACGACGGCCGGGTTCAGCAGCACGGCCGGCCAGCCATGCTTCTCCGCGAGATACGTGGCGAAATAGCCGCCGAGCGAACTGCCGATCACCGTCACGCGGTTCGTGCCGGCCGCGGCCACGAGCGACTCCGCGAGTTCGACCGTCTCGAAGGGCGAAACTGGCAACATCGGGCAGCACCATTCGTCGCCGCGGCCGAGCTCGACAAGCCGCGCCGCCAGCACACGCGCCTTGAACGAATTGGGCGAAGAACGGAAACCGTGCAGATAAAGGATCACGAAGCGCCTCGCGCTGACAGTGCGTCGAGCAGCTTCTGATGCACTCCGCCGAAGCCCCCGTTGCTCATCACCAGAATCTGGTCGCCGGGGCGCGCTGCGTGGACTACGGCTTTGACGAGCGCGTCGAGATTGTCGAAGGCTTGCGCCTTGCCGCCGAGCGGCGCCAGCGCTTCGCCGAGATTCCAGCCGAGCGCGTCGCGGCCGCTCGGCGCGCCGTAGCCGAACACGAGATCGGCGTCGGCGAGGCTCGCCGGCAGTTGCGCCTTCATCACGCCGAGCTTCATGGTGTTCGAGCGCGGCTCCAGCACGGCGAGAATCCGCGTGTTGTCCCGGCCGACGCGCGCGCGCAGGCCGGCGACGGTGGTGTCGATCGCAGTGGGGTGATGAGCGAAGTCGTCGTACACGGTCACGCCGTCGACGCTGCCGCGCACTTCCATGCGCCGCTTCACGTTGCGAAAATTCGCCAGCGACTTTGCGGCCTGTGCCGGCGGCACGCCGACATGACGCGCGGCGGCAATCGCGGCGAGCGCGTTCATGCGGTTGTGTTCGCCCTGCACCGGCCACTCGACCACGCCGACGCGCTCGCCGTTGTGATACACGGCAAAACGTTCGTCGACCGGCACGCCGTCTTCCGCGGCGAGGGTTTCCCAGCCGCCCTGCACCCCGAAGCGCTCGACTTCGCTCCAGCAGCCGCGCGTCAGCACGCGCTCGAGCGCGTCTTCGCGACCGTTCGTTACCACGCGGCCGATGCGCGGCACCGTGCGGACCAAATGATGGAACTGCGTCTCGATCGCCGCCAGATCAGGGAAAATGTCGGCGTGATCAAATTCGAGGTTGTTGAGAACGGCGGTTTTCGGCCGGTAGTGGACGAACTTGGAGCGCTTGTCGAAGAAGGCGGTGTCGTACTCGTCGGCTTCGATCACGAAGAAGCTGGAATCGGTTAGACGCGCCGATACGCCGAAATTCAGCGGCACGCCGCCGATCAGGAATCCGGGATTGAGCCCCGCGTCTTCGAGCAGCCACGTCAGCATGGAGCTGGTCGTCGTCTTGCCGTGCGTGCCGGCCACTGCGAGCACCCATTTGCCATTCAGCACGTGCTCGCCAAGCCATTGCGGACCCGATACATACGGCAGACCGCGGTCGAGAATCGCCTCCATCAGCGGATTGCCCCGCGACACCACATTGCCGATCACGAACAGGTCGGCGTTCAGACCGTTCAACTGGTCCTCGTCATAACCCTCGATCAGACGAATGCCTTGCGCCTCGAGTTGCGCGCTCATCGGCGGATAGACGCCGGCGTCGCAGCCCGTCACGGTGTGGCCCGCGCCGCGCGCGAGAACCGCGAGACCGCCCATGAACGTGCCGCAGATACCGAGGATGTGGATGTGCATAAGCCTGTCGTGCCGCGCGGGCGTTTTTCCTGGAAGAGTCCCTCGTCTGTCGCTTCGCGCGAAGGCCCCCGAGGGGGCAAGAAAACCTGGGCGGCCCGGCGTTTTCCTGAGAGGGACGAGAGTGTGGCTAAGCGACCGAAACGGCCGCCCACAAAGGACGCTATTGTAACCGACGCCCCCGTAACTCTTAAGCGAAGTCGCCCGCGCCAGCACCGGCCGGCAGCCGCTCCTAGCCGCCAGAAAGGGCTGTCATCAATCTCTAGTATGATTGACAGATGGTCCGCAAATCACATTTTGATCCGCAGCGCGTACGCGAGGAAATCGCCATTGCGGCTGCGCGCCTGATCGCCGAAGACGGTCTCGACTACGCCACGGCCAAGCGCAAGGCGGCCCGGCAAGTGGTCGGCGAAAGCCGTGTTGCCGGCGAATGGCTACCGGATAACGACCAGATAGAAGAAGAAATCCGCGAGTATCAATCGCTCTTCCAGGGCGACAGCCAGCCGGCGCTGTTGCGGCGCCTGCGCCGTATCGCCGTCGAATGGATGGAGCGGCTGGCACCGTTCAATCCCTACCTGACGGGCGCCGTGCTCGGTGGCACGGCGGGCGAACACTCCGATATTCACCTTCAGGCGTTCTGCGACAACCCTAAGGAAGTCGCTATCTACTTTCTGAACGCCAACATTCAGTACGACGTCTCGGAAACGCGCCACTTTGCGGGGCGCGGCTACGTCGAAACGCTGAGCTTTCTGTGGCGGCCGGCGAATGAAGGGCGCGACTCGGAGCCGGTAGGCGTTCACGTTGCGCTGTACGAGGCGGACGACCTGCGCGGCGCCGTCAAAGCCGATGCTCGCGGCCGCACGGCGCGCGCGAATCTGCACACGGTGCAGTTGCTCCTCGACGGCGACGGTGTCGCGCCTTCAACTAACTAGACATGCAAGATGAACACGAGACGGATTCTGGCCGGCGCGCTTGTCGCAGTGATCGCGGCCGCAGCCGGCGTGTTGGCTAACCATTGGCTGAACGGCGGCCACGGCGATAGCTTCGGCAAGGGCGCCAACGGGGTCGTGCAGGCAGCGCAGTCTGGGCCAAAGGAAAGCGCCGTGGCTCAGTTATGGGCGGCGCCCGTTACGACCGTCGACGGCAGAACGCAGTCGCTATCCGTGCTCAAAGGCCACCCAATCGTCGTTAACTTCTGGGCATCGTGGTGCGGACCCTGCGTTGAGGAAATGCCTGCGCTGTCCCAGCTCCAGCGCGATTACGCGAAGAAAGGTATTCAGTTCGTCGGACTGGGCGTCGATTCCGAGAAAAACGTCCGCAACTTCCTGCAAAAAGTGAAGGTTGCCTATCCGGTCTATGTGACGGGGTTCGGCGGCGCCGACCTCGCGCGGGCGTTCGGCAATACGGCGGGCGGGCTCCCATTCACCGTAGTAATCGACGCGCAAGGCGATATTCGCTCGACAAAATTAGGCCAAGTCGACCAAAAAGCGTTAAAACAGACCCTCGACTCGCTGTAAATTTCACAAACTTTTGACAGTCGTTTCGTCTCGGAAGGCGGAAAATTGGGCGCAAATGGGCCGAAATTAGGAGAAATTCGACCGTTGAACGAATGCCGAAAAACCGCTGCCGACGCTTCCTTCGTGCAGGAAACTAGACAAGTTTCTCTAATCAGCGCTAAAGTGCGCCCAATTCCACGGAAAAAGAAGCGACCATGACGCGACTGCTGGTAGTGCACGGGCCCAATCTCAACCTTCTCGGCACCCGGGAACCCGAGGTTTATGGGCGCGTGACCCTGCCGCAGATCGATCAGGCGCTGGCCGACCGCGCAGCGGACGCCGGCGTCGAACTCGCGTCGTTCCAGAGCAATCACGAAGGCGCACTGGTAGATCGCATCCAATCCGCGCGGACTGAAAAAACCGATTTGATCCTGATCAATCCCGCCGCGTACACGCATACCAGCGTGGCGATTCGGGACGCACTGGCCGGAGTCGGCATTCCGTTCGTCGAGATTCACCTGTCGAACGTACATCGCCGCGAACCGTTCCGGCATCACTCGTATTTCTCTGACCAGGCTGAGGGCGTGATTTGCGGTCTTGGCTGGAAGGGTTATCTGTACGCGCTCGAATTCGCGCTTGACCGGTTGACCGCCGGTTCGTCGCGCGGCTGAATTCCAAACACGTCTAATTCGCGCCGGTCGCGCATGCGCCGGCACTTTTTCGCATTGAAAGGGGCTTCCTGATGGATCTACGTAAACTGAAAACTCTGATCGACCTCGTCTCCGAGTCCGGTATCTCGGAACTCGAAGTGACCGAGGGCGAGGGCAAGGTCCGCATCGTCAAGAATGCGCCGCCGGTTTACGTTCAACAGCCCGCTTCGTATGCGCCGCAGTACCCGCAGCCGGTTCCGGCCGTAGGTGGCGACGCATCTTCCGCCGCGGCTGCAGGCGCTCCGGCCACGCCAGCCGCAGCCGCGCCGCAAGGCCACGTGGTGACCTCGCCGATGGTCGGCACGTTCTATCGCGCGCCGTCGCCGGGCGCTGATCCGTTCGTCCAGGTCGGCGACACGGTCAAGGAAGGCCAGACGATCTGCATCATCGAAGCAATGAAGCTGCTCAACGAAATCGAGTCGGACAAGTCCGGCGTCGTGAAGGAAATCCTCGTCGAAAACGGCCAGGCTGTCGAATACGGCCAGCCGCTGTTCCTGGTCGGCTAACGCGGCGCGCACTGCGCTTTGTCGTGCGCATGCCGCCCGCGCGCCCGTTGCACACGGCGCGCGCCCGATCTTCTGAGGCAGCCGGCGTTGTAAGCAACCCGGCGCCCACTGATGAGTCGAAAAAATCCGCTATGTTTGAAAAAATCCTCATTGCCAATCGTGGCGAGATCGCGCTCCGCATCCAGCGCGCGTGCCGCGAACTCGGCGTCAAGACGGTCGTCGTCTACTCGGAAGCCGACAAGGAAGCCAAATACGTCAAGCTCGCCGACGAGGCGGTTTGCATCGGCCCGGCGCCTTCGAATCTGAGCTACCTGAACATGCCCGCGCTGATCAGCGCGGCGGAAGTCACGGACGCCGAAGCGATCCACCCCGGCTACGGCTTCCTGTCGGAAAACGCCGACTTCGCCGAGCGTGTCGAGCAGTCGGGCTTCACCTTCATCGGCCCGCGCCCGGAAACGATCCGGATGATGGGCGACAAGGTCACGGCCAAGCAGACCATGATCAAGACCGGCGTGCCCTGCGTGCCGGGTTCTGAAGGCGCGCTGCCGGAAGATCCGAAAGAGATCGTGAAAATTGCGCGTCAGGTCGGCTATCCGGTCATCATCAAGGCCGCGGGCGGCGGCGGTGGCCGCGGCATGCGCGTCGTCCACACGGAAGCCGCGCTCGTCAACGCGGTCAACATGACGCGTGAAGAAGCCGGCCGTGCGTTCGGCAATCCGCAGGTCTACATGGAGAAATTCCTGGAGAACCCGCGGCACATCGAAATTCAGGTGTTGTCCGATTCGTTCAAGAACGCGGTCTGGCTCGGCGAGCGCGATTGCTCGATGCAGCGCCGTCACCAGAAAGTGATCGAAGAAGCGCCGGCGCCGGGCATCGCGCGCCGTCTGATTGACCGGATCGGCGACCGTTGCGCGGACGCCTGCAAGAAGATGGGCTATCTTGGCGCGGGTACGTTCGAGTTCCTGTACGAAAACGGCGAGTTCTACTTCATCGAAATGAACACGCGCGTGCAGGTCGAGCACCCCGTGACCGAACTGATCACGGGCATCGACATCGTGCAGGAACAGATCCGCATTGCTGCCGGCGAAAAGCTCGCCTACCGTCAGCGCGACATCGTCTTCAAGGGCCATGCGATCGAATGCCGGATCAACGCCGAAGATCCGTTCAAGTTCATTCCGTCGCCAGGGCGCCTGACGTCGTGGCACATGCCGGGCGGCCCCGGCATCCGCGTCGATTCGCACGCCTACAATGGCTATTTTGTGCCGCCGAACTATGATTCGATGATCGGCAAGCTGATCGCCTACGGCACCACCCGCGAACAGGCGATCAAGCGGATGCGCATTGCGCTGTCGGAAATGGTCGTCGAAGGCATTCAGACGAACATCCCGCTGCATCGCGAGCTGATGCTGGACGCAAAGTTCGTCGAAGGCGGCACGAGCATTCACTACCTCGAAAACCGGTTGGCCGCGAAGCTGCAGGCCGCGCCGGAAGAAGCGTAAGTCATGAGTTACCGGGAACTGGTCGCCGAATTGGCACGCGAGCACGCGGAGGAATTTTCCGACGCGCTGCTCGAGTTGGGTGCGCTGTCCGTATCGGTCGAAGACGCGGACGCCGACACGCCCGACGAACAGCCGCTGTTCGGCGAGCCCGGTCTCACACCCGATCGCTCGGCGTGGCGGCGTTCGCGCGTGATCGCGCTGCTTGCGCCGGAACAGGAACCGGCGGTGCTGCTCGCCGCCGCAGCGAACGAAGTCGGTCTCGCGAGCACGCCGTCGTTCACGATGCGTGACGTCGAAGACCAGGATTGGGTGCGGCTCACGCAGTCGCAATTCGATCCGATTCCAATTGGCGAACGTATCTGGGTCGTGCCTTCGTGGCACGACGCGCCGGACCCGCAAGCACTGGTTCTCGAACTCGATCCGGGCCTCGCGTTCGGCACGGGCAGTCATCCGACCACGCGTTTGTGCATGGAATGGCTGGAGCAAGCGGTCAAGCCCGGGCAGTCCGTGCTCGATTACGGTTGCGGCTCCGGCATCCTCGCGATCCTTGCGAAAAAGTGCGGCGCCGATCCGGTGTACGGCATCGACATCGATCCGCAGGCGGTCGAGTCGGCGCGTCATAACAGCGAACGAAACCGCGCCGACGTCATCTACGGTTTGCCCGACGAATGTCCTACCGGCGAATTCGAAATCGTGGTCGCCAATATCCTGTCCAATCCGCTTAAGCTGATGGCCTCGATGCTTTCGTCGAAAGTGAAGCCGGGCGGCCGGATCGCACTGTCCGGCATTCTGGCGCGCCAGGCCGACGAGGTCGCGCAGGTCTACTCGCGATGGATCGACATCGGCGTATGGCGCGAACACGAAGGATGGGTATGTCTAGCGGGAACACGCCGAGAAAGCCATTAGAATAAGGCGTATTGTCCAACCAACGGCCTTCGGCCAACCGGCTCAATATGCTTCTGGCGACGCGCTGCCCCTTCTGCGAAACCGTCTTCCGCCTTCAACCGGCTCAGCTAGCGCTGCGCCGTGGTCTCGTGCGCTGCGGACAATGCCAGGAAGTGTTCGACGCATCCAGCAGCCTGTTCGATGTGAGCGAGGGCGGCGACTTCTCCACCGCGCGGCAGGTGTCCGCAGCCGCGGCAATCGAGGCACTCTCGGGCGTGCGCCCAAGCGGCGCCGATTTTAGCCCCGCCGCGTGGGATCCCTGGGCGCCTCGGCCCACGCCGCTCTTCGAGGAGCGCTTCCGCCATAACGCAGACAACGTCTCAGCGGAGCCGCGTTACGCTGGCGCGGGCAGTCCCGCCGCACCAGGCCACGCGGCGACGGAGCCCGAGCTGCCTGCCGACGGCCCAAGCGCTGCGGCTCCGCCCGATCACGAACCCGTACTTGCGGACGCGCCGCTCGAACCCTTCGCCTACGAAGCCGAGCCGCCCATCGAAGAAGCGCCGCGAGTCTGGCATAAGACCGAGCGCCCTTCGGAATCTCCGGCCGACGAACCCGTGCTGAACGAGTCGGCGTCCTTCCACGGATTTTCCGACAACGAACCGCATTTCGGAACGACCGGCGTAGGCGCGGCCGGCCTCGGCGCAACGCACCCACACCCGCAGCCGTATCCGGCGGATGAGCAGCCCGGCGGGGCTCGCGCTGCGGCCACGCCGAGCGGCGAGCCATTCTCGGTACAGCCGGTCAACGACGACATCGATCCATTCCCAGTGGTGCGCGAAACGCGCCCCGCCGAACCGCGGCGCCTCGCGTGGATCATCGGCGGGTCTGTGGCGGCGGTACTGCTCGTCATCGCCCTGCTTGCTCAGCTCGCCTGGTGGCAGCGCGAAACCGTGCTTGTGTACCTGCCGCGCACCCAGACGCTCTACGCGAAGGTGTGCGCGCAACTTGGCTGCAAGATCACCGCGCCGCACGACATCGACGGCTTGCAGGTCGAACCTTCGGACCTGCGGCAGATCGACGGACCGCACAAGCTCGAATTGCGGATGCCGCTGCGCAACCGCTTCAACGTCGCGCTCGCCTATCCGGCCATCGAGCTCACGCTGCTCGATGATCAGAACAATGTGGCACTGCGCCGCGTGCTGTTCCCGCAGGACTATGTCCCGCCCGGCACGTCGATCGCCGCCGGCTTGCCGCCGCACATGACGCAAACCATGATCGTGCACCTCGATACGGGAAATGCGGTCGCCTCCAATTTCCGCGTACAGATTTTTTATCCGTAACGCATCCCTGCGCGCCCGGCATGAACCGGGCACGTTCACCGTCATCACTGACGAACTTTCGGAGCACAACAACATGAGTCAAGTCACGCTGGGTGGTAACCCGATCGAAGTAGCCGGCGCCTTTCCGTCGGTGGGTCAGGCCGCTCCCGCTTTCTCGCTGGTCGGCAAGGATCTGAAGCCGTTGTCGCTCGCCGATTTCGCCGGCAAGCGCAAGGTGCTGAACATCGTCCCGAGCCTCGACACGCCGACCTGCGCGACGTCTACCCGCAAGTTCAACGAAGCGGCTGCGAAGCTGACCAACACGGCCGTTATCGTCGTGTCGGGCGACCTGCCGTTCGCCGCCTCGCGCTTCTGCACGACAGAAGGCATCGAGAACGTCGTGACGGCCTCCACCTTCCGCGGCCATGAGTTCGCGCAAGCGTATGGCGTCGACGTGACGAGCGGCCCGCTGGCGGGTCTGACGGCGCGCGCCGTTGTCGTGATCGACGAGAACGACAAAGTGGTTCATTCGGAACTGGTTGGTGAAATCAAGAACGAACCGAACTACGACGCTGCGCTCGCCGCGTTGAAGTAAAACCTTAGCGTACGAACACCAGGCGCCGCGCTGTATGCGCGGCGTCGTCACATCGTCGCGCCCAATTTCTTCATCGTTTTTTACAGGAACGCTCGCCTTGGCTACGCTGATTTGCGGCTCGCTCGCCTACGACAACATCATGACCTTCGAAGGCCGGTTCCGGGAGCACATCCTGCCGGAGCAGGTCCACATCCTGAACGTGAGTTTTCTCGTGCCGACGATGCGCCGCGAGTTCGGCGGCTGCGCGGGCAACATCGCGTACTCGCTGAATCTGCTCGGCGGCGACGCGCGCATCATGGGCGCGCTGGGAGCAGTCGACGCGCAGCTCTATATTGACCGATTTGAGCAGCTCGGGCTCTCGACAGAGAATGTGCTGGTGGTGCCGGGCACCTACTCGGCGCAGGCCATGATCACCACCGACCTCGAAAACAATCAGATCACCGCGTTCCATCCGGGCGCGATGATGCAGTCGCATCTGAACCGCGCGGACGAGGCGAAAGACATCACGCTAGGCATCGTTGCACCCGACGGCTACGACGGCATGGTTCAGCATTCGGAGCACCTGGCGGCAGCGGGTGTGCCGTTCATCTTCGATCCAGGTCAAGGCTTGCCGCTCTTCGACGGTGCTGCACTGCGGCGCATGATTGAACTTGCGACTTACGTAGCTGTCAACGATTACGAAGCCAAACTCGTGAGCAACAAGACGGGTTGGTCGATCGAGGAAATCGCCAGCAAGGTCGAAGCACTAATCGTCACGCTCGGCGAGCACGGTGCGCAGATTCATCACGCGGGCGGTATCGAACAGATCCCGGCCGTCAAGGCACAGCAAGTGCTCGACCCAACGGGATGCGGCGACGCGTTTCGCGGCGGCTTGCTGTACGGCATCGAGAACAAGCTCGGCTGGGCGACCACCGGCCGTCTCGCGAGCCTGATGGGCGCACTGAAGATCGAACACCAAGGCCCGCAAAATTATGCGCCCACCCGGGCGCAGATCAACGAACGGTTCAAGCAGGCGTTCGGATATGACCTGCCGTAACACCGGAGCTACTGGAGTTAGGGAATGAGAACAGCGAGTCGCCTGATAGTGGCCGCCTTGATCGCCGGTTCGCTGGCCATGTCGGGGTGTGCATATAACAGCAGCTCTGCCGACGTTTATACGGCGTCGCAGGCACAGCGCGAAGAAACGGTCCGGATGGGCACGGTCGACAGTGTGCGCGCAGTCAAGATCAGTTCGAACAACGGCCAGCCGAGCGGCCTCGGCGCGATCGGCGGCGGCGCTCTCGGTGCGGTGGCCGGCAGCGCGATCGGCGGCGGCCGCGGCTCGATCGTCACGGGCATCATCGGCGGTCTGGCGGGTGCGGTGGCGGGCAACTCGGTAGAGAACGGCGTGGCGGTACGTGACGGTCTCGAGGTCACCGTGCGGCTCGACAACGGCGACATCCGCGCGATCACGCAAAGCTCAACCGGCGAGATTTTCCGCGCCGGCGACCGCGTTCGGCTTCTCTCCAGCGGCGGCGTCACGCGCGTCACACACTAGCTTTCCCCTCTCGAGCGGCCAGGCTTAGCACGGCCGCATCGACCTCACACGCATGCCCTCCCCTGTGCATGCGTTTTTTTTCGCCTGCAGATGGCTGTGGCTGTACGTGGTTGCGCCCGCCGATAGGCGCTCCACTTTTGCATCGACGAAAAAAATCCCGTCGCCGGAAACCCGGCAACGGGACCCTGACCGAGTAGCGCTCGCGAGACGACGTTAAGCGCTACTCGATCATTGGGCACATCGAGCGATGTGTCGAAGTGCTTCTACCGCTCACTGGCCCAATTACGGACGGCTGCCCGTCGGGAACGGCCATGCCGCTGCCGGGTTCAGCGCAGTCTTCACCGTCGCCGCCGGTGCGCTAGAAACAGAAGTCGCAGCGGGTGCAGGCGCAGCCTTCTTGGCGACAGCCTTCTTCGCAGGGGCAGCCTTCTTCGCAGGAGCAGCGGCCTTCTTCGCAGGAGCAGCCTTCTTGGCAGGCGCAGCCTTTTTAGCGGCAGCCTTTTTCGCAGGCGCAGCTTTCTTGGCAGCGGCCTTCTTGGCGGGCGCAGCTTTCTTCGCAGCAGCCTTCTTCGCAGGCGCGGCCTTCTTGGCTGCGGCCTTCTTAGCCGGTGCAGCCTTCTTCGCAGTCGCCTTCTTGGCCGGTGCAGCCTTCTTCGCTGCAGCCTTCTTGGCCGGTGCTGCCTTCTTCGCTGCTACTTTCTTTGCCGGTGCGGCTTTCTTCGCTGCAGCCTTCTTAGCCGGTGCAGCTTTCTTCGCTGCTACCTTCTTAGCCGGTGCTGCTTTCTTCGCTGCGACCTTCTTGGCCGGCGCTGCCTTCTTCGCTGCTACTTTCTTTGCCGGTGCTGCCTTCTTCGCCGGAGCTGCCTTCTTTGCTGCGACCTTCTTTGCTGCAGGCTTCTTAGCGGCGGCTTTCTTTGCAGTTGCCATCATTTTCTCCTTCAGGTTTTCAGATGAGAGTCAGTTCAAACTACACCCTTCGTCAAAACCCGCTTCCCGCGGACGCTTCTCAGGGCGCGCGCTACGAAGCGGGCTATTCATCGGCGTACGCAGGTGCCGCGCGCTTACGCTAATGAATGCGGTAAGGTGCGCCGTGCCTGAAGGCACCGCGCGCCAGATCTCATCGGCGTTGGGTTTCAACGCCGGTAATTGCTTGATCGAGCCACCGGCGCTAACGCCGGCGACTTTTTCCGGGGGGAAGTTTGCCCATCCCACTGAAGGGTTCGCAAAGTGCCTGTCATGTTTGTGGGCCGCGAAGGCACGCGGCGCACTGGGCACGCTTTGCATCAGGCGGTTCAGCTCCTAAACATAATTGCCGCAGCCGAGGCCGACGGCATCCCCATCAATGAATGCATCTACGACACGAACCGGATTACTCCCAGGTCAGCGCGCCGCCAGTCTGATATTCGATCACACGTGTCTCGAAGAAGTTGCGCTCCTTCTTCAGGTCGATCATCTCGCTCATCCACGGGAACGGGTTTTCCTCGTTCGGGTACAGCGGATCGAGACCGATCTGCTGGCAACGGCGGTTGCAGATGAAGCGCAGATAGCTCTTGAACATCGACGCATTGAGGCCGAGCACCCCGCGCGGCATCGTGTCTTCTGCGTAACGATATTCAAGTTCGACCGCTTGCTGAAAAATCTCGCGGATTTCGGCGCGGAACTCAGCCGTCCACAGTTGCGGGTTTTCGAGTTTGATCTGGTTGATCAGGTCGATGCCGAAATTGCAGTGCATCGACTCGTCGCGCAGGATGTACTGGTACTGTTCCGCGGCGCCGGTCATCTTGTTCTGGCGCCCGAGCGCCAGGATTTGCGTAAAGCCGACGTAGAAGAACAGGCCTTCCATCACACAGGCGAACACGATCAGCGAGCGCAGCAGCGTCTGGTCTGCTTCGAGCGTGCCGGTCTTGAAGGCCGGATCGGTCAGCACGTGGATGTACGGAATGAGGAATTCGTCTTTCGCGCGGATCGAGGAGACCTCGTGATACGCGTTGAAGATTTCGCCTTCGTCGAGGCCCAGCGATTCGACGATGTACTGGTAGGCGTGCGTGTGGATCGCCTCTTCGAACGCCTGGCGCAGCAGGAACTGGCGGCATTCGGGCGCCGTGATGTGGCGGTAGGTGCCCAGCACGATATTGTTGGCGGCGAGGGAATCGGCCGTCACGAAGAAGCCCAGGTTGCGCTTGACGATGCGGCGCTCGTCTTCGGTCAGCCCATTCGGGTCTTTCCAGAGGGCGATGTCGCGCGACATGTTCACTTCTTGCGGCATCCAGTGGTTGGCGCAACCAGCCAGATACTTTTCCCAGGCCCACTTGTACTTGAACGGCACCAACTGATTGACGTCGGTCTGGCCGTTGATGATGCGCTTGTCGGCGACATTCACTCGCGCTTCGGAAACGGCAGCCGTTTCAGCAGCGTGAGCAACGGTAGCAGCGGGAGCGACAGCGATGTCGTTCGCGAAGATGTCTTGAGCCGAGGGAGCATGAGGAGCGGAACGCGTTCCGACTTGCGAACCGACAGCCGGTCCCGCAGCGTTGCGCAACACGTTCTGTTGCGTAGCGCTCGAGGGAGTTACGGCAGTGATCTCGTCATCCCAGTTGAGCATAAATGTCACCATCAATTTAGAACGGTTTGTACCATCTTTTCACGAGCGATAAAAGAGTCCGCTCACGAAAAATCCTGTTTTCGATTCGCGTTGCTACCTTCATACAACACTTTGTTCAACAGACTGTGTGCATCACCTCATGTGAAGCTTGTTGAACGTGTGTCATCGAGGTGCTTCGCGAGCTTGAAGAGCAACGTGTTGAAGCGTCGTTTCGCTGCTCCATCTATCTGTATTGCGGAGTGCGTTTGCTGTGTCTTGCACTGCTCTGCGCGTTGCCGGTTTCGTCCGCGCTGGTGAGATGAAGTTCAATGCAATGTCGAGCGATGCATGTGGCCGGCGGCGTTGCTCGCCTCATCGCTCGAAGCGTTTGCGAAGCGCGCGCGGTGTGTCGCTTCATGTCGTCTCGCGCGCTTCTTCAGATGCTGACTTGTTGCTGCGCTGCTTGTGATGAGCAGTGCGGGCCTCGCTGACTTCTTCGAAACTGCTTGCCGCGCCGCTCGTCGATTTACATCTGCTTCATCTTCATCAGGTTCGTTGATCGCTGCATGCGGGTCATTACCTAGAACCCGTCAGCAAGCAACGAACCCGCTTGCTGATTGACGCTTACTGGCAAGCCTCGCATTCGTCGAAGCCAGGGTCGCCCGGACGCATCATGCATACCGGACCATCCGCTTCGGGCGCTGCTTCGACTGCGACCGCCGGCGCCGCGGCTGCTGCCTGGATGCCGCCAGCACCACCGATTGCTCCGCCGCTCATGCCGAAGCCGCCTGCCGCGCCGCCGCCGACACCACCCATGCCTTCACCGCCGCCCGAGCTCACTGCGTTGAGCGCGCCGTGAGCGACCGTCGACTTCTCGACGTGCGTTGCCGCCATCGTGCGGAGGTAGTACGTGGTCTTCAGGCCGCGCACCCATGCAAGCTTGTAAATCTCGTCGAGCTTCTTACCCGATGCGCCGCCCATGTAGATGTTCAGCGACTGCGCCTGGTCGATCCACTTCTGACGACGCGAGGCCGCCTCCACCAGCCACACCGGATCGAGTTCAAACGCGGTCGCGTAGATCGCGCGCAGGTCGGCCGGGATGCGGTCGATGCGCGAGAGCGTGCCGTCGAAATACTTCAGGTCGGCAACCATCACTTCGTCCCACAGACCGCGTGCCTTCAGGTCGCGCACCAGGTAGTCGTTGACCACCGTGAATTCGCCCGACAGATTCGACTTCACATACAGGTTCTGGAACGTCGGCTCGATGCAAGCCGACACGCCGATGATGTTCGAGATCGTCGCCGTCGGCGCGATCGCGATGCAGTTCGAGTTGCGCATGCCGTAGGTGGCGATGCGCTCACGCAGTTCCGTCCAGTCCATCGACTCGCTCGAATCGACTTCGACGTAGCCGCCGCGCGCATCGGCCAGCAACTTGACCGAGTCTTGCGGGAGAATGCCGCGATCCCACAGCGAGCCGCGGTAGCTCGAGTAACGGCCGCGCTCTTGCGCCAGCTCGGTCGACGCGTAGTAAGCGTAGTAGCAGACCGCTTCCATCGACGTATCGGCGAACTTCACCGCTTCGTCCGATGCGTACGGCGTGCGCAGCAGATGCAGACAGTCCTGGAAGCCCATGATGCCCATGCCGACCGGACGATGCTTCAGGTTCGAGTTACGCGCCTTGGCGACTGCGTAATAGTTGATGTCGATCACGTTGTCGAGCATGCGCATCGCGACGCTGACCGTGCGCTTGAGTTTCTCATGGTCGAGCGCGAGCGTGCCGTCGGCCTGTTCCTTCAGATGCGCGACGAGGTTCACCGAGCCGAGATTACAGACTGCGATTTCGGTGTCGCTCGTGTTCAGCGTGATTTCCGTGCACAGGTTCGACGAGTGGACGACGCCGACGTGCTGTTGCGGCGAGCGCACATTGCACGGATCCTTGAACGTGATCCACGGGTGGCCGGTTTCGAACAGCATGCCGAGCATCTTGCGCCACAG
This sequence comes from Paraburkholderia rhynchosiae, assembly GCF_002879865.1. Classification (GTDB taxonomy): domain Bacteria; phylum Pseudomonadota; class Gammaproteobacteria; order Burkholderiales; family Burkholderiaceae; genus Paraburkholderia; species Paraburkholderia rhynchosiae. Next base: position 59,302 of record NZ_PNXY01000005.1, on the reverse strand, counting down.
TTGTGCTGCCGGCAGCTTCTTGAACAGCTTGATCTCGCCGCGCGCGACCTTGTCTTCGTAAGCCGTGTAAGCCGCTTCGAACTCCGCGCCGAACTTGTCGTGCAGGTCCGGGCAGGTGGACGGCGAGAACAGCGTCCAGTCGCCGCCTTCCATCACGCGCTTCATGAACAGGTCGGGAATCCAGTTCGCCGTGTTCATGTCGTGCGTACGACGACGGTCGTCGCCGGTGTTCTTGCGCAGCTCGAGGAATTCCTCGATGTCCAGGTGCCACGTTTCCAGGTACGCGCACACCGCGCCCTTGCGCTTGCCGCCCTGGTTCACGGCGACTGCCGTGTCGTTGACGACCTTCAAAAACGGCACGACGCCTTGCGACTTGCCATTGGTGCCTTTGATGTGCGAGCCGAGCGCACGCACGCGCGTCCAGTCGTTGCCGAGACCGCCGGCAAACTTCGAGAGCAGCGCGTTTTCCTTCAGCGCTTCGTAGATGCCGTCGAGGTCGTCGTCGACCGTGGTCAGATAGCACGACGACAGTTGTGAGCGGCGCGTGCCCGAGTTGAACAGCGTGGGCGTGGACGACATGAAGTCGAAGCTCGACAGCACGTTGTAAAACTCGATCGCGCGCGCTTCGCGGTCGATCTCGTTCAGCGACAGGCCCATGGCGACACGCATAAAGAATGCCTGGGGCATTTCGATACGCACGCCGTCGTGATGCAGGAAGTAACGGTCATACAGCGTTTGTAGACCGAGGTAGCCGAACTGCAGGTCGCGGTTATTGTCGAGCGCTGCGCCCAGGCGCTTCAGATCGAACTGCAGCAGTTTCTCGTCGAGCAACTCGGCTTGCACGCCGCGCTTGATGAACTGCGGGAAGTACTCGGCGTAACGCTCGCCCATTTCGGCTTGCGTGACTTCTTCTTCCAGAATCTCGCGGCGGATGGTGTGCAGCAGGATGCGAGCGGTGGCCTGGCTGTAGGCCGGATCTTTTTCGATCATGGTACGCGCAGCCAGAATAGCCGAGTCGTAGACCTGGCTCATCGGCACGCCGTCGTACAGGTTCTTCACCGTTTCCGCGACGATCGGCTCGGCGGTCACCGCATCGCCCAGATTCGAGCAAGCCGACTCGATGATGCCGCGCAACGCAGCGAGATCGAGCGGACGCGTCACGCCGTTGTCGGTGACGGTCAGGCCCGACGTGCTGCCGGCCGCGTGATCGTCATGAGCGCGCGCCTGGGTGCGCTTCTCGCGATACAGCACATAGGCACGAGCGACGTTGTGCTCGCCGCCGCGCATCAGCGCGAGTTCGACCTGATCCTGAATGTCTTCGATATGGAACGTGCCGCCGTTCGGACGGCTGCGCAGGAGCGCGCGCACCACGTTCTGCGTCAGTTGCTCGACCAGTTCGCGCACACGCGCCGACGCCGCGCCTTGACCACCGTTGACGGCCAGAAATGCCTTGGTGACGGCGATGGCGATCTTGGACGGTTCGAACGACACCACACTGCCATTGCGACGGATCACCTTGTAGTCGGCGTAGGTCGCTTGCGGCGCGAGCGCCTGAGCGCCTTGTGCCTCGCCGAAGGCCTGGCCAGTCGGTGATCCCTCATACCGGGTCGTCGCATTGTCGGTGGTTTGCATGTGCAAAGCTCCTGGTCCTGGAAATGTTGCGGCGAATGCCGCGGATTAAAACGAACGCTGCGCCGCCGCGTGCGCAAACGAGGGGGTACAGGAAAAAGACCGGCCGCGCCGGCTGGCGGGATGTGACTGCGACGAAGCCTGATTCGAATTGAAAACGGTCTTCGTCGTATGTGTCGCGATCACTTGCCTAGCCCCTTTCCTGGTTGCTTCTGGATGCCGCCGGTTGGTCTGGACCGGCCGCGCCGCAGGATTTTTTGCTGCCTGGAATGCTTGCGGCGCCGGACTCGAAGAGCGGGGCGCCGCAGACTTATGCACTCGGTTATTCACACAGTTATACACAGGCACCACAAGATATAGTACGAAACCGAATTTGTGGCACCAAGTATAGTGGAGATTCAAGACAGATCAAATCGATTTATTTGCCTTCGGCGTCTTGACTTTGGCTAGCGCGACGCGAAGCCGTCTCCCCGGAGAGCGAGGCTGCGCCTTGCTCTGCTCGCATCACCGAAGTCGCGCGAAGGGCCGTTACGGCGTTCTGGAAAACTTGAGATAGGGGAAATACCGATCCGCGAGCAGCGTCTCGCGCTGCAGGCGCGGCCACTCGAAATGAGGTCCTGGATCGGTCTTGCGACCGGGCGCGATGTCGGAGTGCCCGGCGAGCGCTTCGATCGGATAGCGAGCCTTCAGCGCGTTCACGAGCGCGCCGAGCGTGCGGTATTGCGCCGCCTCAAAAGCAGTCGTGTCGCTGCCTTCCAGCTCGATGCCGATGGAGAAATCATTGCAGCGCTCGCGGCCGAAAAAATTCGACGGCCCCGCGTGCCACGCACGCTCGTTGCACGACACGAACTGCTCGAGCGCGCCGTCGCGAGGGATCACGAAATGCGCGGACACCCGCACGCCGCGCAGATGCGTGTCGTAGTACGGATGAGCGTCGCAATCGAGCGTGTTGAGGAACAGTTCGGCCATCGCGCTGCCGCCGAATTCGTTGGGCGGCAAGCTGATGTTGTGAACGACGATCAGCGTCGGCACCGCGCCTTGCGGCCGCGCTTCGAAATTCGGCGATGGCAGTTTGCGTGCTTGCGCGACCCAACCGTCTGCGTCGACGGTGAACTCGACGCTCATCGAGCGTCGCGGCCCGTGGGTCGCGCGCCGTGCCGCTGCGCGTGCGCGGCGCTGCAGAACGGCTGACCGGCGACGACCACGGAGTCGCTCTTCGGCGCATGCACGCCGCACTCGACGCAACGGATCATCGGCTCGGCAAGCTGCGGCGCCCCGGCAGGACGCGCGGCGCCATTTGCACTATGTGCACCTTGCGCACCGTTTGCACTATTGCCGGCACCTCGAGCGCCGCCCGCGCCGGTGCGTTGCGCAGTGTGCGCGTCATGACGGCGCAGCGCCTTCACGAGCCACTGACCGACGATGAACAACAGGATCAGCAAAAAAATTTGTCGCATGGAACACGCTCACACTACGGCACGGTGCAACAGCACCTCGAAAACAAAACGGCTGCCGACGTACGCCAGCAACAACGCGACGAACGACGCCAGCACCCAGCGCAATGCGGCACGGCCGCGCCAGCCGGAAACTCTGCGCGCCGTCAGCAGCGCGCCGAACATCACCCAGGAAAGAATCGCGAACACGGTCTTGTGATCGAGCCGCAGCGCGCGGTCCACCAACTGCTCGCTAAACAGAATGCCGGACACGAGCGTCAGCGTGAGCAGCACGAACCCCGCGCCGATCAGACGGAACAGCAGCTTCTCGAGCGTGAGCAGCGGCGGCAGGGTGTCGAGCCAGCTCGACAGCCAGCCGTTGCCCGCCGCGGCTGCATGCCGCTGTGCGATACCGCCGCGCATCGCATGAAGACGCCGCTCGACGAGCAGCATGAGAATGGCGTGCAGCGCCGCTATCGCGAACAAACCATACGCGATGTTGGCAATCAGAAAATGCAGCTTGAACATCGGCGCGGCCGAATAAGGCAGCACACGCACGCCGTTGAACGCGAGCGGCAATAGCGAGGCGACGCAGGCAAGCGGCAACACCAGGAGACGCAGTCCGTCGAGCGGAAAGAAAAAGCTCTCGATCCAGTAGATGCCGGCGCCGAGCCAGAACATGGCGGACAGGGCGAACGCGAAACCGAACACCATCGCGTTCTGCGGGAAGATCGTGGTATGCAGCAGCACGCCGTGCGCGAGCAGCGCGACGAACAGCAGCGCGCGGCCCGACGAGCTCATGCCGGACGCCACCGACCCGGCGAACCCGGACTGCGCGCCCGCGGTCGTGGTTGCAGTTGCTGGCATGGGCGGGACGCTTTGCAGCATGGGACGCGACGTGGCGTGCCGGTGCGAGCGCCAGCCGGCCACGGCGAGTCCGCCGTACAGGAGCGCAGTGAGGGCATACAGTACAATATCCATATTCGAAGTTTACACTAGGCCCTTGCTCCGCGACGTCTTCCACTTCGCGCCCGCCCGGGCCGCACTGTTCATCGCTCCCCATGCTCGACAATCTGACTCAACGGATGGCGCGCGTCGTCAAGGCGCTGCGCGGCGAAGCCCGGCTCACCGAGGCGAACACCCAGGAAATGCTGCGCGAGGTGCGTCTCGCACTGCTCGAAGCGGACGTGGCGCTGCCCGTCGTGCGCGAGTTCATCGCAAAGGTGAAAGAGAAGGCGCTCGGTGAGGAAGTCATCAGCAGCCTGTCGCCGGGTCAGGCGCTCGTCGGCGTGGTGCAGCGCGAATTGACAGCAGTAATCGGCGGCGACTACGAAGGTAAGGCCGCCGAGCTGAACCTCGCTGTCACGCCGCCGGCCGTCATCCTGATGGCGGGTCTGCAAGGCGCCGGTAAAACGACCACGGTCGGCAAGCTCGCCAAGCTTCTGCGCGAGAAGTACAAGAAGAAGGTCCTCACTGTTTCGTGCGACGTCTACCGCCCCGCTGCTATCGCGCAGTTGAAGACGGTGACCGAGCAGGTCGGCGCAGACTTCTTCCCGTCAGAACCGGATCAGAAACCGGTCGACATCGCGCGTGCGGCGGTCGATTGGGCCAAACGTCACTATCACGATGTGCTGCTGGTCGACACGGCCGGCCGTCTTGGTATCGACGAAGCGATGATGCAGGAAATCACCGCGCTGCACACCACGTTGAAGCCGGCGGAAACGCTCTTCGTTGTGGATGCAATGCTCGGCCAGGACGCGGTCAATACCGCGAAAGCGTTTAGCGACGCGCTGCCGCTCACCGGCGTGGTCCTCACCAAGCTCGACGGTGACTCGCGCGGTGGCGCGGCGCTCTCAGTGCGTCACGTCACGGGCAAGCCGATCAAGTTCGTCGGCGTCGCGGAAAAGCTCGACGGCCTCGAAGTGTTTTATCCGGATCGTATGGCGAACCGGATTCTCGGCATGGGCGACATTCTTGCCCTCGTCGAAGAAGCCCAACGTGGCGTAGACGTTCAAGCCGCGCAGAAGCTCGCCGACAAGGTCAAGAAAGGCGGCGACTTCGACCTCAACGATTTCCGCGCGCAGCTCACGCAAATGAAGGGCATGGGCGGCCTGTCGTCGCTAATGGACAAGCTGCCCGCGCAATTCCAGCAAGCCGCCGCCGGCGCCGATATGAGTCAGGCCGAAAAACAGATGCGCCGCATGGAAGGCATCATCAATTCGATGACGCCGCTCGAACGTGCCAAGCCGGATCTCATCAAGGCCACGCGCAAGCGCCGCATCGCGGCGGGCGCGGGCGTGCAAGTGCAGGAAGTCAACCGCATGCTGAACCAGTACGACCAGATGCGCACCATGATGAAGAAGTTGAAGGGCGGCAATATGCAAAAGATGATGCGCGGCATGAAGGGCATGTTGCCCGGCATGCGCTAAGCTTTAGCAAGATGGCGGTGTAGGTTGCGGACAGGACCGACGGCCGCCGTCCCCAAAAGGGGACTCCCAAAGGCGACTTCGTCGGGGCGTTCTCACTCACACTATGTATACAGTTACCGCCCGTCAGACGTCATGAACCGCGAAGAAGCTCTCCACATTTTTAGCCACTCCGAAGAAATCGTTTCGGCCGACGACGTCAAGGCGTCGATCAGCGGCATGGCTGCCGCCATCCGCAACGAGATGAGCGAGGACTTTCCGCTCGTGCTGTCGGTGATGGGCGGCGCGGCGGTGTTCACCGGCATGCTGTTGCCGCACCTCGATTTTCCGCTCGAGTTCGACTACATCCACCTCACCCGCTATCGCAACACCACCAAGGGCGGCAACGAGATGCAATGGCGCGTAGCGCCGGCCGAGTCCGTGAAGGATCGCGTGGTGCTGGTGCTCGACGACATCCTGGACGAAGGCGAGACGATGGCGGCGATCCGCGACCGCATCCTCGCGATGGGCGCGAAGCGCTTTTTGAGCGCGGTGCTGTGCGAAAAGATCATTCCGAAGGCCAAGCCACTGCGCCCGGATTACTGCGGCTTCGAAGTGCCGGACCGCTATGTATTCGGCTGCGGCATGGACGCGAAAGGTTATTGGCGCAACCTGCCAACCATTCGCGCGTTGACCGAAGGGGCCTGAGTTTTTGCTTTGAGTTTTTGCTTTGAGTTTTCCCTAGCGGTTGCTGCGCGCACACGGCGAAAGAAAGCGGCCTGCGGGCCGCTTTCTTATTGGCAAGGTCAAACGCGCGCCGCCTTTACAGTTGATGCACAAACGCGCGGATACCGCCGAGCATCATCTCCACCGAAATCGCAACCAGCACGAGGCCCATAAGCCGCTCGAATGCCATCATGGTTCGCTCGCCGAGCCACGCCTGAATGCGCTCGGCCAGCATCAGCACGATAGCGCACACGATCATCGTGACGGTCAGCGCGCCGATCCACTCGAACATCTTGCCGGGCGCTTGCGAGGTCAGCAGCATCACCGTCGCCAACGCCGACGGCCCCGCCAGCGCCGGAATGGCGAGCGGCACGATCAACGGCTCACCGCCTCGCGTGTCGCCGCCAAACGGGCCGTCGGGATGCGGAAACACCATGCGCAGCGCAATCAGAAACAGCACGATGCCGCCGCCGATGCGCAATGACTGGTCGGTGAGACTCATCATGCGCAGGAACGCGTCGCCGAGCACCATGAACACCAGCAGGATCGCAAACGCAATCGCGACCTCGCGCAGAATCACGGCGGTGCGCCGCTTGGGCGACACACCGCGCAGGCAACTGATGAAGAGCGGAATATTGCCGAGCGGATCGGTGATCAGAATCAGCAGGACGGTTGCGGACAGGAACGTGTACTGCACCGTCCGCTCCGCTTAGCGCGCCAGCGCCGCGCGAACTTTTGCGATCACCGTTTGCACTGCGTCTTCGACCGGCAACAAGGTGGCCTCGGCGTCGCGGCGGCCCTGGTATTCGAGCTTGCCTTCCTTCAGGCCACGGTCGCCGATTACCAGACGATGCGGCACGCCGATCAGCTCCCAGTCGGCGAACATCACGCCCGGGCGCTCGCCACGATCGTCGAGAATCACGTCGATGCCCGCTTCGGCCAGCGCCGCATACAGCTTGTCGGCCTGCTCGCGCACGGCTTCGCTGCGGTCATAGCCCATCGGGCACAGCACGACTTCGAACGGCGCGATCGATTCCGGCCAGATGATGCCCTTGTCGTCGAAATTCTGTTCGATCGCAGCACCCAGAATACGCGTGATGCCGACGCCGTAGCAGCCCATTTCCATCGGCTGCGGCTTGCCATTTTCGTCGAGGCAGGCCGCGTTCATCGCTTCCGAATACTTGGTGCCGAGCTGGAACACATGGCCGACTTCGATGCCGCGGCAAATGTCGATCACGCCCTTGCCGTCCGGCGACGGATCGCCCTTCTTCACGTTGCGAATATCCGCGACGACCGGTTCCGGCAGATCGCGGCCCCAGTTCACGCCAGTGGTGTGGTAATCCAGCTCGTTCGAGCCGACCACGAAGTCGCTCATGTTCGCGACCGTGCGGTCCGCGACGACCTTCACCGGCTTCCTGGTGTTGAGCGGACCGAGATAACCCGGCGGCGTGCCGAAGGTCTCGATGATTTCAACTTCCGTCGCCATGCGGAATTCGGCGAGGCCTGGCAGCTTGCTTGCCTTGATCTCGTTCAGGTCGTGATCGCCGCGCAGCATCAGCAGCCAGATGGTCGGTTCGGCGCCTTCGTTCTCGGTAGCGAGCACGATCGACTTGATAGTGCGCTCCAGCGGAATGTTCAGCAGTTCGGCCACCGCCTCGCACTTCGCTTTGCCGGGCGTCGCCGTCTTCTTCATTTCTTCGGCGGGCGCCGCGCGTTGCGCGTAGAGCGGCAGCGCTTCGGCCGCTTCGACGTTCGCGGCGAAATCGGAGCTCGGGCAGTAGGCGATTGCGTCCTCGCCGGTTTCGGCGATCACGTGGAATTCATGCGAGCCGCTGCCGCCGATCGAACCGTTGTCCGCCGCCACTGCGCGGAAATCCAGGCCGAGACGCGTGAAAATCCGCACGTACGCGTCGTACATCTTCCGATACGACTCGCGCAGGCCCGCGGCGTCTTTGTCGAACGAGTAGGCGTCTTTCATGATGAACTCGCGGCCGCGCATTACGCCGAAACGCGGACGAATTTCGTCGCGGAACTTGGTCTGGATCTGATAGAAGTTGACCGGCAACTGACGGTAACTTTTGATCTGATTGCGCGCGATGTCCGTCACCACTTCCTCGTGGGTCGGTCCAATCACGAAATCGGATTGCCTGCGGTCCTTGAAGCGCAGCAATTCAGGGCCGTATTTTTCCCAGCGGCCGGATTCCTGCCACAACTCGGCCGGCTGCACCGCCGGCATCAGCAACTCGATTGCGCCCGCCCGGTTCATTTCCTCGCGCACGATGGCCTCCACCTTGCGGATCGAACGCAGGCCGATCGGCAGATAGTTATAGATGCCGCCGGCGACACGGCGGATCATGCCGGCACGCACCATGAGCTTGTGGCTGACGATTTCGGCGTCTGCCGGAGCTTCTTTCAGGGTGCCGATAAAGAAACGGGAAGCTTTCATTCAGATTTTCCAAAAGCGGCGGCTCCGGAGGGACCGCCCGAAAGGGTAAAAACGGGGGAAATCGATACGGATCCGGCGCCGGGCCGCCCGGTTCGCCACTCCGGCGCAAGGGCTGCCGCCTGGAGGACCAAAGCCGCCGCGCAAAGCCTTTTGCACAAGGGATAAGGCACGGGAAGACGGACAGGCTACCGCAAAAGCAGGCCTTTTGCGGCGAATCGTTCCAATCTGGTGCGAATCGGTGCGTCAGGTCCGTTATCTGTTTATAATCAAAGCAATTTTAAAGGATTCGAAGGTGGTTGTATGCTGGATCGTGAAGGCTTTCGCCCGAACGTCGGCATCATCCTCTTGAACGCGCACAACGAGGTGTTTTGGGGCAAGCGGCTCCGTGAACATTCCTGGCAGTTTCCGCAAGGGGGCATCAAGTACGGAGAGACCCCCGTGCAAGCGATGTATCGGGAGTTACACGAAGAAACCGGGCTGCTTCCGGAGCACGTCAAGGTGATTGGTCGCACACGCGACTGGTTGCGTTATGAGGTGCCTGACAAGTTCATCAAGCGCGAGGTACGCGGTCATTACCGCGGCCAGAAACAAATCTGGTTTTTGCTCCGAATGGTTGGGCGCGACTGTGACATCTGCTTGCGCGCCACCGACCACCCGGAGTTCGATGCCTGGCGCTGGAACGAGTACTGGGTGCCGCTCGACTGTGTGATCGAGTTCAAGCGGGATGTATATCAGTTGGCGCTGACGGAGCTATCCCGTTTCATGCGCCGGACTGCGCCGCGTGCGGAAAAACCCGGCGGGCACCATGGGCCGCGTTATCCCCGGATAGCGTCGTCGATGGAAAGTCCTCCGGATTCCACGGTAATGACGGTGACTACGGTAACGTCCGTCAGAATCGAAACTTCGATTCACACGACAAGCGCATCCGATTGCAGCGAAAACTCCGGCTCAGCGAACGAGACCGGCGCAGCAGCGGAACTCGAGGACGAATCGGCTCGTGGCGCCGCCGGTTCGATGTTCCGCCAGGGCGTGCGCAATTAACCATTCTGCGCGGCTTTCCATGCCGCCTGTGCGGGCGCGGCTCATCGAGTCGCGCCCGCTTTTGTTGAGGAAACCATATTGAAAGCACTTGCTCTCGTCGTGGCGTGCGTCGCCACCGGCGCCCTGCTGGCTGGCTGTTCGAGCGCCGGCAAACCCACCAACAAGGACGACAGCACGTTTGCGTACCTGCTGGACCGGCCAACCAATTGGGTTGAGAACAAGGTCGATACACTGCCGCCGCTGCCGCAGGACTCGAATCTGCTGCCTTTCGAGGTGTCCGGCAATACGCCGTTGCAGTTCGCGGTCGACCGCACCTCGCTGACTGTCGGCTCCGACGGCGTCGTGCGTTATACCGTGGTCGTGACGAGCCCGAGCGGCGCCCGCAACGTGAACTATGAAGGCATCCGCTGCGACACGTATGAATGGCGCCTGTATGCCGGCCTGAACGCGGATCACGACGGTTGGGACAGGACTGTGGAGAACGACTTCACGCGTATCGAGAATGGCGCGCTGAACGCGTATCACGCAGTGCTGTATCAGGATTACCTGTGCGCGAACAAGATCCCTACGGGGAGCGCCAAGTCGATTGTTGAGAACATCCGCTACAAGCGCACGGCGGGTTCGATGATTCATTGACGCCTGGCCGACGTGCTGACAAAAAAGCCGTTCCTGGATTCGCTGGAACGGCTTTTTTACATGTTGCGCGTAAGCCGGCCGGCCAGTCAGACGAGTACCAGATTGTCGCGATGAATCAGTTCCGGCTCCAGCATATAGCCCAGCACCGATTCTATTTCGCCGCTCGGACGCCGCTGAATCAGCTTGGTCTCAGCGCTGCTGTAGTTGGTCAGGCCGCGCGCCACCTCGCTTCCGACCGTATTGAGGCAAGCGATCACCTCGCCGCGAGCAAACGCGCCCTGAACGCCGACAATGCCGATAGGCAGCAAGCTCTTGCCGCCTTCGGTGAGTTTCTCGACCGCGCCGTCGTCGATCACCACATGACCGCGCACCTGCAAGTGATCGGCCATCCATTGCTTGCGCGCCGCCATGCGCGCGGTGCGCGCGATCAATTGCGTGCCGATCGCTTCGCCCGAAGCCAGCCGTGACAGCACGTCAGCTTCACGCCCGCTCGCGATCACCGTGTTCGCGCCGCTGTGCGCGGCGCGCTTGGCAGCGAGAATCTTGGTTAGCATACCGCCGCGGCCGAGGCTCGAACCCGCGCCGCCCGCCATGGCTTCCAGATTCGGCGCGCCCGCATCCGCCTGCTGGACCAGCGTGGCGCTCGGATCTTTCCGCGGATCGGCAGTGAAAAGCCCTTGCTGATCGGTGAGGATGATCAGCGCGTCGCCCTCGATCAGGTTCGCGACAAGCGCGCCCAGCGTGTCGTTATCGCCGAACTTGATTTCGTCCGTGACGACCGTGTCGTTCTCGTTGATGATTGGGACCACGCCCAGCCGCAGCAGTGTCAGCAACGTGGAGCGCGCGTTCAGATAGCGTTCGCGATCGGCCAGATCCGCGTGAGTCAGCAGAATTTGCGCGGTCTGAATCGAATGCTCGGCAAAGCGGCTTTCGTAGACCTGGGCCAAACCCATTTGGCCGACAGCCGCGGCCGCCTGCAATTCGTCGATCTCGCGTGGACGTTTGGTCCAACCGAGCCGCTGCATTCCTTCTGCGATGGCGCCCGAACTCACCAGCACGACTTCTTTACCTTGCGCGCGCAGCGCGGCAATCTGCGCAGCCCAGCGGCCGATTGCTGCATGATCGAGGCCGCGCCCGTCATTCGTGACGAGGCTCGAGCCGACTTTCACTACTAATCGCCGTGAATCCGCGATGACGGAACGCATTATGCACAGTCTCCGAAGATGACACCTGACGCACGCCGTGACCCGCTAAGGCCCAGCGATCGAGTTGTTTAATCCTGCGGATCGGCGCCGGATTCGCCAGCGGCGGCGGCCGGTGCTTCCGGCTTTTCGCGGAAGCGCACGTCGGCTGCAAGGTCTTCAGCTTCGGCCGCGCGCTGTGCGTCCGAATGCGCGGCGATATGGTCGAACACTGCGTAGCAAAGATTCTCGCAACCCTGACCGGTGAGGGCCGAGATTTCGAAAACTGGACCTTCCCAGCCGAACCCTTCGAGAAACGCCGAGACGCGCGCCTCGCGCTCGTCTTCCGGCACCATGTCGAGCTTGTTGAGCACCAGCCAACGCGGCTTGTCGTACAGCAGCTCGTCGTACTTGCGCAGTTCGTTGACGATCGCCTTGGCTTCCGCCACCGGATCCACCGCTTCGTCGAACGGCGCGAGGTCGACGATGTGCAGCAGCAAGCCCGTGCGCTGCAAGTGCCGCAGGAACTGGTGTCCGAGCCCCGCGCCTTCCGCAGCACCTTCGATCAGGCCGGGAATGTCGGCGATCACGAAGCTGCGGCTCGGTCCAACCCGCACCACGCCGAGATTCGGCGCAAGCGTGGTGAACGGATAGTCGGCAATCTTCGGTTTCGCGTTGGACACCGACGCGATAAAAGTCGATTTGCCCGCGTTCGGCATGCCGAGCAGACCGACGTCGGCCAGCACCTTCAGCTCGAGGCGCACCATGCGGCGCTCCCCCGGCTTGCCGTCAGTTTTCTGACGGGGCGCGCGGTTGGTGCTGGATTTGAAATGCAGGTTACCGAGACCGCCCGCACCGCCCTGCGCGATTTGCACGCTCTGGTTGTGCTCGGTCAGATCGGCGATCAGTTCGCCGGTTTCCATATCGGTAATGGTGGTGCCGACCGGCATGCGCAGCGTGATGTCGTCGCCGCCCTTGCCGTAGCAGTCCGCGCCACGGCCGTTCTCGCCGTTTCGCGCCAGATGTTTCTTCGCGTACCGATAGTCGATCAGCGTGTTGATATTGCGGTCCGCAACCGCGATCACGCTGCCGCCCCGGCCGCCGTCGCCGCCATCCGGGCCGCCGAACGGAACGAACTTCTCGCGGCGCATCGACGCGCTGCCATCCCCTCCGTCGCCGGCGATGACTTCAATCCTCGCTTCGTCAATGAACTTCATGCGTAACTCCGTCCCGTGGTGTACTGCCAGATGGTGCTGCCAGATTTGATGCTGCTGGATTACTACTGGATGCTGCTATTTTGCCGCGCCCGCCGCGCCATGATCAATCGACCGAACGGCATAGGTCCCTGCCAGAATTCCGGCGGCAACAGCCGCTGCCGCAATAAAAAAAGCCCCGCTAACTTCGCGGGGCCTTTTTCCGGTCCTGAAGCCCGTGCCTGAGTGAACTCAGACTGCTGCCGGGACGACGTTGACCATGTGCTTCTTCGCGGCGCCTTTCGTCGAGAAATTGACGTGGCCGTCCGTCAGTGCGAACAAGGTGTGATCCTTGCCGATACCAACGTTTTCGCCCGGGTGCATACGCGTACCGCGTTGACGCACGATGATGCCGCCAGCGTTGATTGCCTGGCCGCCGTAAACCTTCACGCCGAGACGCTTCGATTCAGAGTCGCGGCCGTTGCGGGATGATCCGCCTGCCTTTTTGTGTGCCATTTGATTTGCTCCTTAACCGGTGCGCTTACGCGTTAATCGCGTCGATGCGCAGTTCGGTATAGTTCTGGCGGTGGCCGCCATGCTTCTGGTAGTGCTTCCGGCGACGCATCTTGAAGATGGTCACTTTTGCATGACGACCTTGCGACACGACGGTAGCCTTGACGGAAGCCCCACTGACCAGCGGCGTACCGAACTTAATCGATTCGCCTTCGCCCACTGCGAGAACCTGGTCGAGCGTGATTTCAGCGTCAATGTCTGCCGGTATCTGTTCTACTTTAAGTTTTTCGCCGACAGCAACTTTATACTGCTTGCCACCGGTTTTTATGACCGCGTACATTGAAAACCTCACTCTGTGTTCATTCGTTTTTCATTTTCCCCACGCACCGCGCGCGGAAACCCGTGATTATACATAGAGTTAGCTGCCCGGTCAAAACTCATTGGAGAGTTGCCCGACGGTACGGTCAGAGTGGCGCGCGGCCCAGCATGGCGAACCCGAGCGCGCGGCGCCGTAGTCCGCGACCCGGAACAACCGCGATTCGCCTTATAATTCGCGGCACTACCCAAATCAGCCATCATGTCGTCGACTGCCACCCCCTCCTCCAACGCCGCCAGCCTGCTCGCTCCGATCGCCGAAGACATGCAGCAGGTGAATCGCGTCATCCGGCACCGTCTTGCGTCCGAGGTGATGCTGATCAACCAGATTTCCGAGTACATCATCAGCGCCGGCGGCAAACGCCTGCGGCCCGCGCTGCTGTTGCTGGTGGCTGGCGCGCTCGGAGAAACCACGGGGCACCGGCACGAACTTGCGGCGGTCGTCGAGTTCATCCACACCGCGACGCTGCTGCATGACGACGTAGTCGACGAATCCGATCTGCGGCGCGGCCGCCAGACCGCGAACGCGCTGTTCGGCAATGCGGCGAGCGTGCTGGTCGGCGACTTTCTCTATTCGCGCTCGTTCCAGATGATGGTCGGGGTGGGCAAGATGCGCGTCATGGAGATTCTCTCGGAAGCGACCAACATCATTTCCGAAGGCGAAGTCCTGCAACTGCTGAATATGCACGACGCCGACGTGGACGAAGCCCGCTACATGCAGGTGATCCGCTACAAGACGGCCAAGCTGTTCGAGGCGGCCGCCCAACTCGGCGCGGTGCTGGCCGGCGCGGATGCCAGAACGGAAACCGCGGCGGCGGAATTCGGCCGGCGCATCGGCACCGCCTTCCAGATCATGGACGATTGGCTCGACTACACGGGCACGGCGGAGTCGATGGGTAAAAATGCCGGCGACGATCTGCGCGAAGGCAAGCCCACGTTGCCGCTCATTTACCTGATAGAACGCGGCACGCCCGAGCAGTCCGCCCTCGCGCGCGAGGCCATCGAACAAGGCGGCACCGACCGTTTTGACACCATTTTCGAGGCAATCACGCGTTCCGGTGCACTGGATCACACGCTCGAATGCGCGAAACAGGAAGCACAGGCAGCCGCAGCCGCAATTTCTTCGTTCCCGGATTCCATTTACAAAGAAAGCCTGCTAGAATTATGTTCTTACTCGACGGCGAGACAGTCTTGAACGAGACTGAAACGCTGACTTAGTCTGAGTCGAGTCGCAGTACACATCGGGGTGTAGCTTAGCCTGGTAGAGCGCTACGTTCGGGACGTAGAGGCCGGAGGTTCGAATCCTCTCACCCCGACCAGATTCGCCTTGTTAGTGCAAGGCTCAAAAAAACCGCCCAGCTTGCTCGGCGGTTTTTTGTTTTGCAGCGCATTTTTCGTCACCGCTATCCGCGCCGGAGTGCCAGTTCGAGCCCGCGGCTCCAGCTGGCACCCTTCCGCGCGGGCGGCTTGTCTAGCCCCCTCTGCTATATTCTCTCCATCCTTCTCCCCTCTTTCCTTCACGACGCGTGGAACAACTTCCCTTATGGGCGCAGATTGGCGCCGTCTTCCTGCTGCTTATCTGCTCGAGCTTCTTCTCGATTTCGGAAACGGCGATGATGGCGCTCAACCGCCATCGCCTGAAACACCTTGCCAGCAAAAACGCGCTCGGCGCGAAGACCACCCAGGGTCTATTGGCGCACACGGATCAATTACTGAGCGTGGTGCTGATCGGCAACAACCTGTTCAACACCATCATTCCGGTGCTGACCACCTCGATCGCGTTGCATACGTTCGGCCGTAACAACGTAGTGCTGTCGATTGCGACGGGTATCGTCGCGTTCCTGATTATCGTTTTTGCCGAGATCACGCCGAAAATCGTTGGCGCAACATTCCCCGAGAAGATCGCGCTGCCCGCGAGCCTGCTGATCGCGCCGATGATGCGCGTCGCCAGGCCGCTCGTCTGGTTCGTCAATCTCTTCGCCACCGGCATCTTGCGGATCCTGCATATCAACACGCAAGGCGCGCGCGATCAGCGGCTCTCGACGGAAGAGTTGCGCACCATCGTGCTCGAGTCCGGCAGCTTCATGCCGACAAAGCACCGCAGTATTCTGCTGAACCTGTTCGACCTCGAAAACATTTCCGTCGACGACGTCATGATCCCGCGCCGCCGCATCGAAGCGCTCGACTTCGACGCGCCGTTCGAGCAGATTCTGCATCAGCTCGAAACCTGCTATCACAACAAGCTGATCGTCTACCAAGGCGACATCGACCGTGTGCTCGGCGTGCTGCACGTTCGCAAGACACTCTCGGCTCTGCACAACCAGGAACTGGAGCGCGAGACGCTGCGCGAACTGCTCACCGAGCCTTACTTCGTGCCGACCGGCACGCCGGTATTCCAGCAACTGCAGTACTTCCAGGAGAGCCGTCACCGTATCGCGCTCGTCGTCAACGAATACGGCGAGCTGCAGGGGCTCGTCACGCCGGAAGACATCATCGAGGAACTGATCGGCGAATTCACCACGTCGATCCCGCGTAGCGCCAATTCGCGCGGCGGCTGGAACGAGCGTGGCGAGTGCATCGTCGCAGGCAGCATGCCGCTGCGTGAGCTAAACCGCTGGCTGCAAATCACGCTGCCCACGGACGGCCCCAAAACGCTCAACGGGCTCATCCTCGAAATCCTCGAAGACATTCCCGACGGTGATGTGTGCGTGCATATCGGCGACGTCAAACTTGAAGTGATGCGCAGCGACGACCAGGCCATTCGCACCGTCAAGCTGTTCAAGCCGCCGGTGCGCCAGAAGGCCGGCAAGGCGTTGCTCGGTTAGCCGCGGGGGGCGCCGAACCAGCACGCGCAGCATCGCATAAGCACGCGGCGTGCGCCATTAGCCGAATGGCCGAATGGCGCGCGCCGCCCGCCTTGCCGGAAGATGAAGCCGTCGTGTTCTACAGGCGGCTCATCACCGGCTCCTCATGCAAGCTTCTTTTCCACCTGCGGCTGCGCTTCGGCCCATGCCGGTCAGTAGTCAAAGCACCTCCCGCAGCAAGCCGGGCGCGCTCACCGCCGACGCTGGCGCCGCAACGCTCAACGATTCCGACAACGCCCCCGCCGTGCGTCTCTTGACCGATACGTTGCGGGAAGCGACGCGCCGCAACGCGTCGGACCTGCACATTGAGCCAGCGGAACACGGCTGGCGCGTGCGCTTGCGCATCGACGGCGTCCTGCATGAACTCGCGCCGCCCCCGGCTCATTTGCGCGACGCGTTCATTACGCGTGTGAAAGTCCTGGCGCGCATGGACATCGCTGAGCGGCGCGTGCCGCAGGATGGCCGGCTACGGATCGCCGCATCGCCCGGACGGCTCGAAGACTATCGCGTCAACTCGCTGCCCACGCTATTCGGGGAAAAGCTCGTGTTGCGCAGGCTCGACGCGCTGCCAACGGATCTTTCGCTCGATTCGCTCGGACTCGATGCACGGCAGCGCGAAACCGTCGATGCGGCGATCCGCGCGCCGCATGGTCTCGTGCTCGTCACGGGGCCGACCGGCAGCGGCAAGACGCTGTCGTTGTACTGCTTCCTGAATCTGCTCAATAGCGAGGCGCGCAATCTGTGTTCCGTCGAAGATCCGGCAGAGATCCAGTTGGCCGGCATCAATCAGGTCAGCGTGCGTGAAAAGGCCGGTCTGACTTTCGCGGTGGCGTTGCGTGCGTTTCTGCGCCAGGATCCGGACGTCATCATGGTCGGCGAAATACGGGACGAGGAGACCGCCGACGTCGCCGTGAAGGCCGCGCAAACCGGCCACCTTGTGCTATCGACCTTGCATACGAACGACGCACCCGCCGCAGTCGCGCGTCTGATCGACATAGACGTCGCGCCGTATAACCTCGCGGCCGCGCTACGCATGGTGACGGCGCAGCGGCTGGTGCGCCGCCTTTGCACGGCGTGCCGTGCGCCCGTGCCGCACTCGGCAGCGGCGCTTCGTGCCGCGGGCTTCGCGGAAAATCAGATCAACGGTTGGCAACCCTATGCGGCGACGGGTTGTGAGGTTTGCCATGGCATCGGCTATCGGGGCCGCGTCGGCGTCCATCAGGTCATGCCTGTCTCCGATGCGATGCGCGAGCTGATTGTGGCGCGGGCGAGCACGCATGAACTTGCGCGCCAGGCTCATGACGAACAGGTCGGCACGCTGCGCGACGCCGCGTTGGCACTGGTGCGCAACGGCACAACGAGTCTCGCCGAAGCACTCGCGGCCACGGAGATTGCATGAGCACGCCCGCGACACATCGGCCTTCCCTAACCGACACGCGTTTCCGCTGGCGCGGTGTCGACAGAGACGGCACACGCAAACATGGCGCGCTCATCGCACCGGACGCGGGCACGGCACGCGCGCTGCTCAAGCGCGACAATCTGTTCGTCGTCGAACTCGTGGCACAAGGGCCGGCGCCGCGTCCCAAAACCCATACCGCCGATGTCACGCTGTTCACGCGCCAGCTAAGCAGTCTTGTACGCGCCGGCTTGCCGCTCGCGCAGGCGCTGGAGTTATTGGCGCAGGCGCAAAACTCGCGCCGCCAAGGCATGCCGCGAATTGTCGGCGCGCTGGCGCGGGACATCACCGGCGGCTTGCGTTTTTCGGCCGCATTGCAGCGGCATCCCGCACAATTCAACGCGCTGTATTGCCAACTTGTGGAAGTGGGCGAGGCCGCTGGCGCTCTTGCCGCCGTTCTCGCCCGAGTCGCAGACGACCGCGAGCGCGCCGCCGCGCAGCGGGCGAAAGTGCGCGCGGCATTGACGTATCCAGTCGCGATTCTTCTGCTCGCGCTGGCCATCACTGCGGCATTGCTCGTATGGGTGGTGCCGACTTTCAAACAGATCTTCGACGGCTTCGGCGCCCGTTTGCCCGCGCCGACGCAGTTCGTTCTGGCACTATCGTCCGGCGCCGCGAAATGGAGCGTGCCGGCCATAACGGTCATCTTTGCGGCGTGTTCCGCAGTGACGTTTCTCCTGCGACGTTCGGAAGCGGCGCGCATCCGCTTCGCGCGCTTATCGCTGAAAATGCCAGTCGCCGGTCCGCTGCTGGCTACGCTTTGCGCAGCACGCTGGAGCCGCGCGCTCGGCACGCTGCTGTCGGCCGGCACGCCGCTCGCAGATGCATTCGATTCGTTGACTCACGCCACGGGCAACGCGTTTTTCGACCGCGCCACCGTCGACATCGCGGCGCGCCTTCGGCGCGGTGAACGGCTCGCCGCGGCCATGCGCGCCGTTCGCTGTTTTTCGCCCGAAATCGTGCAGCCCGTTGCGGTTGCCGAGGAGTCCGGAGCAATCGACACCATGCTGCTCGACGTGGCGTCGCTAGCCGATCGTCAGGTAGACGAAAAAATCGGCACGCTATCGAGCCTGTGCGAACCGCTCGTCATCATTGTGCTGGGGGCACTGGTCGGCGGCCTCGTCATCGCGATGTATCTTCCCATTATTCAACTCGGCAACGTGGTGTAGCATCGCAGCCGAATCCACCGTTTATCTATGCAGGCAACTCCTTCACTCGTGCCAGAAACTTCCTCAAGCCTGTTTTCCGGCCTGCTTTCGGATGTGCTTCCCGGCCATTTCGCAGCCGGCGTCGGTCAGGCGTTCGGCGGCTTGCCTGCCGCTTTGCAGTTCGCCTTTGCGATCGTGTTCGGCCTCGTGATCGGCAGTTTCCTGAACGTGGTCGTGCATCGGGTGCCGATCATGCTCGAACGCGCGTGGCGCGACGAAATCAGTGAGTTCACCGACGAGCCTCCTGAAGAAGACGGTCTGCCGGTGCGCTACAACCTTTGGGTGCCACGCAGCGCATGCCCTCACTGCGGGCACGTGCTGCGCGCGTGGGAGAACGTACCGGTGCTGAGTTATATGCTGTTGCGCGGTCGATGTTCCGCATGCAAGGCTCACGTGAGCCTGCGTTATCCGCTGCTGGAAATCGGCAGCGCGGCGCTCGCGGCGGGCGCGCTGGCGCTGTTTGGTCCGACGCTCGCCGCGCTTGCCGCGTTCGGATTGTGCGCGGCCCTGCTCGCGATGAGCGCCATCGACATGGACACGCATCTGTTGCCCGACTCGATGACCTTGCCGCTGCTGTGGGCAGGCATCATCGTCAACTTCAACGGCATGTTCGCGAGCCTTCACGATGCGGTCATCGGCGCTATCTTCGGTTATCTGGTGCTATGGGCCGTGCATTGGCTGTTCCGGTTGGTGCGAGGCATCGACGGCATGGGTTACGGCGACTTCAAACTGCTGGCGGCGCTCGGCGCGTGGCTCGGCTGGGCGGCGCTCCCGCAAATCGTGCTGATCGCGGCGGTGGCGGGTGCGGTCGTCGGTCTCGCGGCAACATGGCGCGGCCGAATGCGCTTCGAAGAACCGCTGCCGTTCGGGCCGTTTCTCGCAGCGGGCGGCGTCATCACATTGTTTGTCGGCACACCGCTTTATCTCGCTCTGGGAGGCTGACGCATGTTTGTTGTGGGACTCACCGGTGGCATCGGCAGCGGCAAATCGACGGTTGCGGATCTGTTCGCGGCGCAGGGCGTACCGCTCGTCGATACCGACCTGATCGCGCATCGCATCACCGCGCCGCACGGCATTGCCATGCCGCAGATCGCCGTCGAGTTCGGCAACGCGTTCGTCGCCGCCGACGGATCACTCGACCGCGGCCGCATGCGCACACTCGTGTTCAGCGACGATGCAGCGCGCAAGCGCCTTGAGAACATCACGCATCCGTTGATTCGCGCGGAAACCGAGCGCGAGCAACGCGAGGCGAAAGGCCCGTACGTGATCGTAGTGGTCCCGCTGCTGGTCGAGTCAGGCAACTGGAAAAATCGCGTGAACCGCGTGCTAGCCGTGGATTGCAGCGTGGAGACGCAGATTTCGCGCGTGATGAACCGCAATGGTTTCAGCCGCGAACAGGTGCTTGCCATCATCGCGCGCCAAGCCACGCGCGAAGCGCGCCTTGCGGCCGCGGATGACGTGATCGTCAACGATACCGCGCCCCTCAGCGCCTTGAAGGCGCAAGTCGACGCACAGCATCGAGCATACCTGTCGCTTGCGGGCGCGTGAAACCGGCGCATCGTGTCCCGCGCTAGATACGGAAAGGGCGCGCCCATGTTGTCGGTCATCGCCTGGCGCAAATCGTTGAACTTTGGCGCTGCATGCATGCCGACGCAGCTAAAAACCGCCGGAAACGCGCGGAAAAATTTGCCAAAGCGCGCTGAAAAAGTGCGTGATTGCTAGGGTAGTCCCACGGCATTAGAATGTCCTGCATTCCCGTCACCGACCACGCCCGAGGCGAGCCCGCTTGATCCTTTACGAGTACCCCTTCAACGAGCGAATCCGGACGCTATTGCGCCTCGAAGATCTGTTCGAGCGCTTCACGTTCTTTCTGACTCAGGAAGACGCCAGGGAACATCACGTAGCACTGACCACGCTGTTCGAAATTTCAGAGGTGGCGGGTCGCGCGGATCTGAAGTCGGATCTGATGAAGGAGCTCGAGCGGCAACGGCAAACGCTGGCGCCGTTTCGCGGAAACCCTGGAATCGAGCAGAGCGCGCTCGAGGCCGTGCTTGGCGAAATTGAGCAGACGTTAGCAGGGCTTTCGCAAATGCAGGGCAAGACAGGCCAGCATCTTGCAGATAACGAGTGGCTTGCCAGCATCCGCAGCCGCGCGATCATTCCGGGCGGCACCTGCAAGTTCGACTTGCCGTCGTACTATGCGTGGCAGCAAATCCATCCCGACCAGCGTCGCCAGGACATCGCAAAGTGGGTTACGCCGCTGCTGCCGTTGCGCGACGCGGCTACCATCGTGCTGCGGCTCGCACGCGAGTCAGGCCAGGCGTCAAAGGTTATGGCCATGGCCGGCAGCTATCAGCAAATGCTGTCGGGCCGCTCATATCAATTGATGCAGGTACGCGTGGCACCCGAATTGCGGGTGATTCCCGAAGCCAGCGCCAACAAGTACATGCTGTGGGTGCGCTTTACCGTGCAGGACGGCGATCTGCGTCCGCGCGCTGTAGATGTCGACGTGCCCTTCCAGCTTACGCTTTGCAGCCTGTAAGCAAGCCTGCCGCAAACATCGGATAGCTTCGAATAGCGGGCGGCTCAAGGCCGCGCCTTTGAAGCGGCGATAAATGCCCCTATATTCGTTACTTGTTCCATTTGCATTGAACGCCTGACCGTATGCCAACCGTCGTGAAATGCCCCACTTGCGGAAAGGACGTCCGCTGGACCCCTGAAAACCGCTTTCGCCCGTTCTGCTCGGACCGCTGCAAGCAGATCGATCTCGGTGCCTGGGCCGCTGAGAAGTACAAGATCGGCGGGACCGATCAGGAAGCGTCCTCCGACGAGACGCCGGGCGCGGACTACAACCCGCATTGAGCATGCGGGGCGCGCGCTGCCGCTAGCCCGTGCGGTTCACGCTGTGCTGCGGGCCACAGAAGTCGCGCGGCTGTAACGCGCGGTGGAGGGCCAAATGCGGTAAGCGAACTGCCTGGAATTGCCACCTAGGCCTATAAGAGCCGCGTGCGCCCTCGCTGTTGAACTGCCGAAGCAACACTGGGAACCGCAGCTTGTTCCTGTCAGTGTTTTTCGGCCGCCAGCCATTCCAGTACGGGAATGGTCGCCGGCAACAGAGGGGAAACATCGGCAGGCAGCGCCTGCCAGACGAACGCCTGCCCCTCCCGGCCGTGCGGCTCGCCCTTCCACTGCGTCACCTTGCAGAAAAAGAGCCGTACGTAGGCATGCGGATAATCGTGTTCGAGCGTATGCCAAAGATGGCATGCCTCGACCTCGATGCCCAGTTCTTCGTGCAACTCACGGGCAAGCGCCGCCTCGACGGATTCGCCGACTTCAAGCTTGCCGCCCGGAAACTCCCAGTAGCCCTCATAGGGCTTGCCCGCCGGACGCTGCGCAAGCAGATAGCGCCCGTCCGGCTGCACTAGCACGCCGACCGCAACTTCCGTCACCGGACGGCCGGCCGTGTTCTTCAATGCGTCGCTCATGCCTTCGATTTCCGGCCGGACCAGTCGCGCGCGAACTGCCAGGCGACGCGCCCCGAGCGCGAGCCGCGCTCTAGCGCCCACACCAGCGCGTCGCCGCGCGCCGCCTCGACTTCGGCGTCGCTACAGCCGAAATGCCGCAACCAGTGGCCGATGATCGACAGGTAGTCGTCCTGCTTGAACGGATAGAAGCTGACCCACAGCCCGAAACGTTCTGACAGCGAAATCTTTTCTTCGACAAGCTCGCCAGGATGAATCTCACCGTCGGACGTGTGCTTGTACGTCTCGTTGTCGCTCATGTATTCCGGCAGCAGATGGCGGCGGTTCGACGTCGCGTAAATGAGCACGTTGTCGGATTGTGCTGCGACCGAGCCGTCGAGCGCGACTTTCAGCGCCTTGTAGCCGGACTCGCCGTCTTCGAACGAGAGGTCGTCGCAGAACACCACGAAGCGCTCGGGCCGCTTTGCGATCAGATCGACGATATCGCCGAGATCGTGCAGATCGTCCTTGTCCACTTCGATCAGGCGCAGGCCGTCTTTCGCGTACGCGTTCAAACATGCCTTGATCAGCGACGACTTGCCGGTGCCGCGTGCGCCCGTCAGCAATACGTTATTGGCCGGCAGTTTGTCGACGAATTGACGCGTGTTTTGCTCGATCAGCGCCTTCTGACGATCGATGTTTTGCAGATCACCGAGCGTGATGTCCGAGATAGCCGGCACAGGCTGCAGGTAGCCGCGCCCTTGGCGCTTGCGCCAGCGGAATGCCACCGCCGCCGACCAGTCGATGTCCGGCGCGGCGGGCGGAAGCATCGCCTCCAGGCGGCCGAGCACGGCTTCGGCGCGGGTCAGGAACTGTTCGAGTTTGTCCATAACAATAAATGAGCGGCCTGAAGCCGCATGATGAACTTGGTTACGAGCGGTAGTCGGCGTTGATGCTCACATAGTCATGCGACAGATCGCAAGTCCAGATCGTGGCTTGCGCATTGCCGCGGCCAAGCACTACGCGAATGCCGATTTCGCTCTTTTTCATGACGCGCTGGCCGTCTTCTTCACGGTAAGCCGGGTTGCGGCCGCCGGCAGTCGCGACCAGCACGTCGTCCAGATACAGATCGATTTTGCCGACGTCGAGATCGTCGATGCCGGCATAGCCGATCGCCGCGAGAATGCGGCCGAGGTTGGGGTCCGATGCATAGAAGGCCGTCTTGACGAGGGGCGAATGCCCGATCGCATACGCGATCTGGCGGCATTCGCCGACGCTCGAACCGCCTTCGACATGCACGGTCATGAATTTCGTCGCGCCTTCGCCGTCGCGCACGATCAGTTGCGCGAGCGTCTGCGCGACTTCGGTCACCGCATCGCGCAATGCTGCATAAGCGGGCGAATCGGTGGACGTTATCGCCGGCAGGCTCGATTTGCCCGACGCGATCAGGATGAACGAATCGTTCGTCGACGTATCGCCGTCGATCGTGATGCAGTTGAACGAGCGGTCCGCCACGTGTTTGACCAGCGCATCGAGCACCGGCTGCGCGAGCGCCGCGTCGAACGCGAGGAAGCCGAGCATGGTCGCCATGTTCGGCTTGATCATGCCGGCGCCTTTGCTGATGCCGGTCAACGTAACCGTATGGCCCTCGATCGTGACCTGACGCGAGGTCGCCTTCGGCAGCGTGTCGGTGGTCATGATCGCCTGCGCGGCGTCGTACCAGTGGGCTTCCTTGCGGTTTGCGAGCGCGGCCGGCAGGCCCGCCTTCAGACGATCCACCGGCAACGGTTCCAGAATCACGCCCGTCGAAAACGGCAGCACCTGTTCGGGCGCGATGTCCGCGAGACGCGCAAGTTCCATACAAGTTTCACGCGCCGCCACGAGGCCCGGTTCGCCGGTGCCCGCGTTCGCATTTCCGGTGTTGACCACCAGCGCGCGAATCGGCTTGCCGCCGGCGCGCACGCGCTCCAGGTTCTCACGGCAGACCGTGACCGGCGCCGCGCAAAAGCGGTTCTGCGTGAAGACGCCGCCTACTGTCGCGCCTTCATCGACGGAAATGACCAGCACGTCCTTGCGGTTCGGCTTGCGAATGTTGGCCTCCGCCCAACCGAGCGTGACGCCGGTGACGGGATGCAGTTGAGCGGGATCGATCGAGGGGAAATTGACAGCCATGGTCGCGACCTGTCGAAGAAAATGCCGGCGGGCGCCGGCATTGAGGGAAACGGAACTGGTGGCTCGGCCAGATGCCGGACCACCGCGAAATCAGCAATAAAACACGGGGCAAGAAAGACTGCGCCAAGCGACGCGGCGCGCTCGTAAGCGCGCCGCCCCAGGCATTACGCGATCTTGCCGTGGCACTGCTTGTACTTCTTGCCGCTGCCGCATGGGCACGGATCGTTGCGACCGACCTTCGGCACGTTGTCCGAGCCGGCATGTGATGCCGCTTGCGACGATGAACCGTGGCTCATCGCGTCGCCGATCATCGCAGCGGTTGCGGCTTCCGCTGCGGCGGGCGCCGCCGCCGAGGCTTCCGCGAATTCAGCGTGACGGAACTCGACATTCTCGAGGTGGCCGCCCTGCTCTTCCATCTGTTCGGCCGCCTGTTCCAATTGCTCCGGCGATTGAATCTGCACATTCATCACCACGCGGGTGACTTCGAGCTTCACCGCGTCAAGCATGGCGGCGAACAGTTCGAACGCCTCGCGCTTGTATTCCTGCTTCGGATTCTTCTGCGCATAGCCGCGCAAATGGATGCCCTGGCGCAGATGATCCAACGCGGCCAGATGTTCGCGCCAGCTGCGGTCAAGCGTTTGCAGCATGATCGAACGTTCGAACGCGCTGAACGACTCGCGTCCGACCAGTTCGACTTTCGCCTCGTACGCTTCGTCCGCGGCGGCTTGCACCGCTTCAAGAATCTCGTCCGAAGTGATCGAATTCGATTCGTTGATCATTTCCTGGATCGCGAGGTCGAGCTGCCATTCGTTGCGCAGCACTTCTTCGAGTTCGGGCACGTCCCACTGCTCTTCGATGCTGCCCGCCGCCACGAACTGATGAACGATCTCGGCGATCACGCCATGACGCATTGCGCCGATGGTTTCCGTGATGTCGTTCGCTTCGAGCAGTTCGTTGCGCTGCTGGTAGATCACCTTGCGCTGATCGTTGGAGACGTCGTCGTATTCGAGCAGTTGCTTGCGAATATCGAAGTTGCGCGCCTCGACCTTGCGCTGCGCCGATTCGATGGAACGCGACACGATGCCTGCTTCGATCGCCTCGCCTTCCGGCATCTTCAGGCGGTCCATGATCGCACGCACGCGGTCGCCCGCGAAAATGCGCAGCAGCGGATCTTCCAGCGACAGATAGAAGCGCGACGAACCGGGGTCGCCCTGACGGCCGGCGCGGCCGCGCAACTGGTTGTCGATCCGGCGCGATTCATGACGCTCGGTGCCGATAATGTGCAGACCGCCCGCGGCCTTCACCTGATCGTGCAGCGCTTGCCATTCATCATGCAGCTTCTGGATGCGGCGTTGCTTCTCGTCATCAGGAATCAGATCGTCCTGTTCGATGAACGACGCCTGCTTCTCCGCGTTGCCGCCGAGCACGATGTCCGTGCCGCGACCCGCCATGTTGGTAGCGATCGTAATGCGCTTCGGACGGCCCGCTTCAGCAACGATCTCCGCTTCGCGCGCATGCTGCTTCGCGTTCAGCACTTCGTGCGGCAAGCCGGCCTGCTTGAGCAGATGCGAGAGCAGCTCCGAGTTTTCAATCGACGTGGTGCCCACGAGCACCGGCTGACCGCGCTCATAGCAATCGCGGATGTCGCGGATCACCGCGTCGTAGCGTTCCTTGGCGGTCTTGTAGATCTGATCCTGCTTGTCGATCCGCTTGGGCGGACGGTTGGTCGGGATCACGACCGTTTCGAGACCGTAGATCTCGTTGAATTCGTACGCTTCGGTATCGGCCGTGCCGGTCATGCCGGCCAGCTTCGCATACATGCGGAAGTAGTTCTGGAACGTGATGGAAGCGAGCGTCTGATTCTCGCTCTGGATCTTCACATGCTCCTTCGCCTCGACAGCCTGGTGCAGCCCGTCCGACCAGCGGCGGCCCGCCATCAGACGCCCGGTGAATTCGTCGACGATGATCACTTCGCCGTTCTGCACGACGTAGTGCTGATCTTTGTAGAACAGCGTGTGAGCACGCAACGCCGCGTACACGTGGTGCATCAGCGTGATGTTCTGTGGCGCGTACAGACTTTCGCCCTCGCCGATCAGGCCCCACTCGGCGAGTAGGCGCTCGGCCTTTTCGTGGCCCGATTCCGTCAGGAATACCTGGCGGCCCTTCTCGTCCAGCGTGTAGTCGCCCGGCTTTTCGACGCCGGTGCCGTCTGCTTTCTCTTCGCCGATCTGGCGCTCGAGCAGCGGCGGCAGCGCGTTCATGCGCACATAGAGTTCGGTGTGATCTTCCGCCTGGCCGGAGATGATCAGCGGCGTACGGGCTTCATCGATCAGGATCGAGTCCACCTCGTCGACCACCGCGAAGTTCAACGCCCGCTGCACGCGCGCTTCCGGCTCGTACACCATGTTGTCGCGCAGGTAGTCGAAGCCGAACTCGTTGTTCGTGCCGTACGTGATGTCAGCGGCGTACGCCTCTTGCTTCGCGGCGTGATCCATCTGCGACAGATTGATGCCGACCGACATGCCGAGGAAGTTATAGAGGCGCGCCATCCACTCGGCGTCGCGTTGCGCGAGGTAGTCGTTCACCGTGACGACGTGAACGCCGCGGCCCGACAGCGCGTTCAGATAAACGGGCAGCGTGGCGACCAGCGTCTTGCCTTCGCCTGTGCGCATTTCGCCGATCTTGCCGTAGTGCAGAACCATGCCGCCGATCAGCTGCACGTCGAAGTGGCGCATTTTCAGCACCCGCTTGCTGGCCTCGCGGCAGACCGCGAAGGCGTCCGGCAGGAGCTTGTCGAGTGACTCGCCGCTCGCGATGCGCTGACGGAATTCATCCGTTTTGGCGCGCAGTTGATCGTCCGTCAATTGCTCGATCTGCGGCTCGAGCGCATTGATCGCCATGACGGTCTTTTGATATTGCTTGACTAGCCGCTGGTTGCGGCTGCCAAAAATCTTCTGTAGAAAACCGGTGGTCATCGGATCGGTGTCTGCGTCGCGGCTTCGGCTGGGTCGCGGCGTGCGGTTCGCACACGCGCGCTCCGGGGTCGGGATGGCCTCGGCGGCTTAGTCCAAGAGTGAATTGTCGGGTAGCCCGACCTTCTTACGAAGATCGGGCCCCCCGAGAACCGTACGTGCGAGTTTCCCCGCATACGGCTCAAATCTACAAACAAAGTTCTGTCTACGACAGAACCGGCTTAGTTACTACAAGTTTACCAACGTGTACCTGCTGGTGACAGTGCGGGTGAAGCAAGACCCGGTTGGACAACTTGTCTGATCCGCCATGCATCCTATATTCCAGATGATGGTCGTGCCAGCCTGTTTCGTCCGTCAAGGCACAGCCGCAGTGCGCACACAGCCCGCTCTGCGACATGTACAGCTTTGCCCACTGCTTCCGGTAGCGCATCGAATCCCACAGACGCGTCTGCCGCAGTTGCTCGCCATATTGCTCCCACTTCGGATCAAAGGGATTGAATTCTCCTTGGATCTTCTTGTGTCTCCTGATCGCCGTACCGCTGAGTTGGTACAACTCCATCAGGCCCCAACCGCCATCGTCTCGAACCGTCCGGACCGCAAACACCCACTGTCGAGCGTCGATTGAGTGGAAGTACTTCTGTCGCACCCAACCACTGCTCTTTCGCGGATGTCGCCGCTTGGACCACCACCAGAGCCTCCGGAACACCAGATGCTCCATGTGGGTGTACGCCTTTTTGGCCGTAACCGGATGGTGATACTGCGCCCATCCGCGCAACATTGGATTTAGCAGTCGGATCATCTCCTCCTGCTTCACCGTCTTGTTGCTGCGAATCGTTTCCGCCACCTTGCTGTAGAACGCTTTCGCGTTCTTCTTGCTCGGTTTGATGAGCATCTTTCCCGAGTACTTCCGGAAATTCCACCCAAGGAAATCGAAGCCGTCGTCAATGTGAGTGACACGCGTCTTCTCCTCCGATAACTGCAGTCCTCGAACCGCAAGGAATGCCTCTACCCAAGGTCGGACCTCGCACTCCAGCAGCTCACGCGAGTCGCCGGTGATTACAAAGTCGTCCGCGTACCGCACCACATTCACTTTGAGCCTTCGAGCTTTCATGATCCCTAGTTTTGCACCGAGATGCACTTCCAGTTCTCGCTCCAGCCCGTTCAGCGTTACGTTTGCCAACGTCGGGGAGATGATGCCTCCCTGCGGCGTACCGGCCTCAGTCGCCTGTAGCTGCCCCTTATAAATCAGGCCAGCCTTCAACCATTTCCGGAGGATCACTCTGTCCATCAAGACGTTGTTTTCCAACCAGTCATGACTGATGTGGTCAAAGCATCCCTTGATATCCGCTTCAAGGACCCATTTGGCAGAAGCCTCTTGGGACATACAAACGCGGATTTGGGCCATCGCATCAGCTGTCGAACGATTTAGCCTGAACCCATAGGAATTCAGGTCACTCGTCGACTCCGATACTGGCTCCAAAGCCAGCAGATGCAGAGCTTGCATCGCCCTGTCCCGCATGGTCGGAATGCCCAGAGGGCGTTCCTTTCCATTGGCCTTGGGGATAAAGACTCTCCGTAATGGCAGAGGCTTGTATCCGCGCCGCTTCAACTTGCCGATGGCTTCCCATCGGCTCTCAGGCGAATCCCATAGCTCGCGATCGACTCCAGCCGTTCGCGCACCCTGGTTTTGCGTAACACGTCGTACCGCATACAGCTTCGCAGACAACGTGCGGGTCAGCATCCGTTGCAGGGCTTTCACCCTTCTCCAGTCGCCTTCCCGCGTCGCCTTCGCAATTCGAATCTGCATCCCTCTCACGTTCCGCTCAACCCGTTGCCAATCTATGGCGTACCAGTTGTCCGGCGCGTGGAAAAGCGCAGATCCGGTCTTTCGACCAGATACTTTCATGCTGCTCTCCTACCTGGAAAAGTCCCCAGACAGAAGGCGCATCTCCCCCAGCGGGGTAGATACACCCCGCTGGGGAACAACAAAACTCAATGCAGGCGCATGCACCTGCATCTGACCAAGTTACAGAGGGTAGTCAGCCGTCTTGCGACGGTAGACCAGACGGAAGTCTGCCCGCTTTCGCGTGGGGTGATGTTCCAACCCCTATCCGAACCATTACAGCCCGGCTTTCGCTTTTTCCGTCCTCCCATACCTGCACAATCAACAGCGTCCCTTGCGGTTCGCCTGCCAGCCTTACTGCGCTGGCAACCATACAGGCTTACCACGTTCCCGGCATGTCACACGACTGACTTAGGTTCTGCCTATTCCCCGGCGGTATCACGAACGACGTAACCCGAGATTCGAGCGGGCTATCCAACCGCATACCTTTTGGTCAGTGCCTATCAGCAGCTTTGGCACACAATGCTAACGAGGTTTATCAGCAGTTCACTTCCGTTAACCCTATCAGCCAGCCTAGCGCCTTACCCCCTTGCTGCTAGGAGTATCCAGACCGCCTCCTCGCGGAACCAATCTGCCCGAAACATCCGGGGGCTACATTGTCAGAAGAGCTTCACACCCCACCGTTGCCAGTGACGCATGTCTTCCTAGGCTACTGCTGGTCGTACAGCAGGTTCACTACCCTCGTCTTCCAACAAACGAGGTCGAACAATGACACACCGAGCTTTCGCTCGTATCGTTTAGCGAAACCCTTGCCTGACGGCTCGGGAATTGCAAACATCACCCCGCCCTGTCGGCGGAGGCGAAGCCGCTGACTGGGCGGGACCTGACGGTAATCAAGCCCATGCAACAAGGTTCCCGGCTGATTGCTCCGGTTTCCAATTTCACTACAAGGATGCTTCCCATAGGGTTGCATCTGCTTCCTAAAGTGCGGCCCACAAGGGGGCCGCCTGCGGGGGGCATGGTGAGTTACCTCAATAACCCTCTAGTCGATGCTCCGTAACGTGGAGCAACCGGACACGAGCGTGCGTGTCGCACCGAATCGGGCATTTTAGCACGCGCCCCCGCCCGCGCCTGTGTCAGCGGTGCGACGCCGACGGGGCAGCGCAGCCCGCCGCGCCGACCTTTGACGGTGCCCATACGGGCGGGTCTCAGTGCATCCCGCGCGGTACAATCGCGACGTGTTCGCGCATTGGGTGCGAGCGCGCCGTTACTGTCAAACATGAGCCGTTCCCCCTCGTTTTCAAGGCCGCCGCCCAAGCAGTTCAACAGGCGCCGGCCACAGCCAGTCGTCGAAGTGCTCAACCGCACTGACGCATTTGCCGCGCTGCGCGCGGGCGTCGAGCAGATTGCAGCGCTGGAGAAGGATTTGCGGGATTTGCTGCCCGATTACCTGGCGACGAGCGTAGAACCCGGCTTCATCAAGGAAGGCGTACTGGCGCTCTTTGCCGCCCATAACGCGCTGGCCGCCCGGCTTCGGCATCTCGAGCCGCGGTTGCTGTCGGATTTGCAGCAGCGCGGCTGGCCGGTGAATGCGCTGCGCATCCGGGTGCGGCCGCAGCCCGTGAAGGAACCGCCGCCGGCGAAGCAGGCGCGCATGACGCCGGCAGGGGCGGAGGCGCTGCACGCGCTGAGCGAATCGCTCGCGCCTTCGCCGCTGCAGGAAGCTTTGGCGCGAATGGCGGCACGGCATCGAAGAAATCGTTGAAAGCGCTGAACAAAAAATAAGCGGCTCATCGGAGCCGCTTATTTTTCGTGCCTTCGCTTGGGAAAGTTCACCGAAGACCTGACGCAAATTCCTTATGCAAAAGCCGTCTGCGTCTCATAAGCGAAACCGCGCGGCGCCTTCTGCGTGTCGTCGAAAGTGACGATCTCGTACGAATCTTCATGCGCCAGCAGTTCGCGCAGCAGCGCGTTGTTCAGACCGTGGCCCGACTTGTACGCGTTGTACGAAGCCAGCAACGGATGGCCGACCACATACAGGTCGCCGATCGCGTCGAGCATCTTGTGCTTCACGAACTCGTCGTCGTAGCGCAGTCCGTCGTTGTTCAGGATGCGGTACTCGTCGAGCACGATTGCGTTGTCCATGCTGCCACCGCGCGCGAGACCGAGCTCACGCATCATTTCGACTTCGTGCGCAAAACCGAAAGTGCGGGCGCGAGCAATTTCACGCACGTATGACGTATTGGCGAAATCGACTTCCAGCGCCTGGCCGGTTTTATCCACGGCCGGGTGACGGAAATCAATCGTGAATTTGAGCTTGAAACCGAAATAGGGATCGAGGCGAGCGAATTTGTCGCCGTCACGAATCTCGACCGGCTTGGTGACCTTGATGAATTTCTTTGCCGCGTTCTGTTCTTCGATTCCCGCCGATTGAATCAGAAACACGAATGAGCCGGCGCTGCCGTCCATGATCGGAATTTCTTCGGCGGTGACATCGACATACAGATTGTCGATACCCAGACCGGCGCAGGCGGACATCAAATGCTCGATGGTCGAGACGCGCGCGCCGTCCTTCTGCAACACGGAAGCCAGACGCGTGTCGCCAATCGCCATTGCCGACGCAGGAATGTCCACCGGCGTGGGCAAGTCCACGCGCGAAAACACAATGCCCGTATCCGGCGCTGCCGGGCGGAGCGTCAGGTCGACCTTACGGCCGGAATGCAACCCGATGCCGACAGTCTTGACGATTGATTTGATAGTGCGCTGCTTCAACATGGCGATCTTTTATTCGATTGAAAATCCCAATCGGGACTTTTTGTTCCATAGCACGAATTATACTCCATAACCCTAAGAAGCGTCTTCGCTCGGAACGTATCAATCTGTTTCGATGCATTACCCACGTTATCCATTGGGCGCCCGTGAGGGAAAGCGTGACGGGCCGACGTCCGGAACGGAGGCGTTTCCGGTCGTCGGCCCGCGTAACGGCCTGTCACAAAGCGTCGTTTTCACCGTTGCCGCCGCACAACGCGTTTGACCGCATGCCGGGCGAAGGTGATGACGCTGCCATAACTAGCTCAACGTAACGAGGATACTCCCTGCATCGCTCACTTCGAATTTGCCGGCAGCCTCGACGTTCAACGTCTTGACCACGCCGTCGTCGACAACCATCGCGTAGCGTTGGGAACGGATTCCCATGCCGCGCGCCGACAAATCCTGCTCGAGACCAAGCGCTCGTGTGAAAGCCGCACTGCCGTCCGCCATCATGCGCACCTTGCCCGAGGCGTGCAGATCGCGTCCCCACGCGCCCATCACGAACGCGTCGTTCACGGACACGCACCAGATTTCGTCGATGCCGGCAGCGCGCAACTGTTCGGCGTGTTCGACATAACCTGGTACATGCCTGGCAGAGCAGGTCGGCGTGAACGCGCCCGGCAATCCGAAGATCACCACGCGCTTGCCCGCCGTCTGCTCGCGCACGTCGAAGCTGTTAGGCCCCAACGTGCAGCCCGCCCGCTCGTCTTCGATCAACTCGAAGAGCGTTGCGTCGGGCAGCTTGTCACCAGCTTGAATCATGCTCAGTCCTTTGCATCGATGCGAAGCATCGCTCGCACGTTATCGTGTCGCAGTGAATCGACGACAGTTGCCCGATCCGCTTCGCAATTCCGAAGAGGGCACTTGTCCTTGCCGCGAATCCGACGATACGCGGCTTGTTTGACGTTCACCCGCCACGCTCGTGCATTCATCCGCCAACGCCGAAAAGCCTGAAAACCCGGCGCGGCAGCGAAAGCCTGCCCGTGCGCTCAGTCCGCCTGCTTGCGCAGGAAAGCCGGAATGTCGTACGTGTCGACGCCCTTTTCCTGCAGCGCCTGCACATGCGAAGCCGCGGTGTCGCGCGAGGTGCGCCACACAGCCGGCGTATCCAGCGCGCCGTAGTCGGCGGTGCTTGCGTGCGACGGCGTTGCGTAGGCAGCATGCTGCGAACTGATCGGCTGGTTGTCGGTGCCGGTGCGCAACAGCGTCATCGGTGCCGATTGCTGCTTCTTCGCCGCACGGCCGAGGCCCGTTGCAACGACCGTCACGCGCAGCGCGTCGCCCATTGCATCGTCGTACACTGCGCCGAAAATCACGGTCGCGTCTTCAGCAGCGTAGCTCTTGATGGTGTTCATCACTTCGCGCGTTTCCGACAGACGCAGCGAACGGCTCGACGTGATGTTGACCAGCACGCCACGCGCGCCAGACAGATCGACGCCTTCCAGCAGCGGGCTGGCAACAGCCTGCTCGGCAGCGAGACGCGCGCGATCGACGCCGGCAACCGTGGCCGTGCCCATCATCGCCTTGCCCTGCTCGCCCATCACCGTCTTCACGTCTTCGAAGTCGACGTTCACCAGACCGTCGACGTTGATGATTTCAGCGATGCC
The DNA here is from genome assembly GCF_002879865.1 of Paraburkholderia rhynchosiae. Lineage (GTDB taxonomy): Bacteria > Pseudomonadota > Gammaproteobacteria > Burkholderiales > Burkholderiaceae > Paraburkholderia > Paraburkholderia rhynchosiae. The sequence goes on along the minus strand of NZ_PNXY01000005.1, from coordinate 25,330 downwards.
GGCAACTGCGTTGTTCAGAACGTCGTCTGCGCACTGGAAGCACTTGTCCATCTCGGCGTCATCGCCCATCACCTCGAACAGCTTGTCGTTCAGGACGACGATCAGCGAGTCGACGTGATCCTCCAGTTGCTGCGAACCGGCTTCTGCCACGCGCATGCGCTTGCCGCCTTCGAATTCGAACGGCTTGCTGACCACGCCAACGGTCAAGATCCCCATTTCCTTGGCGATCTGCGCGACCACGGGTGCTGCGCCCGTGCCCGTGCCGCCGCCCATGCCGGCCGTGATGAAGACCATGTGCGCGCCGCGCAGTGAGTCGGAAATGCGCTCACGCGCTTCTTCGGCTGCCGCACGGCCCATTTCCGGCTTGGCGCCGGCGCCCAAACCCGTGTTGCCCAACTGGATCACCGCAGTGGCACGCGAACGCGATAGAGCCTGCGCGTCCGTGTTCATCACGATGAAATCGACGCCTTGCACGCCCTTGTTGATCATGTGCTGTACGGCATTGCCGCCAGCGCCACCTACTCCGATCACCTTGATGATGGTGCCGTTCGTTTCGGTTTCCAGCATCTGGAATTCCATGTTGCCTCCGTCAAGATAAAAAAATTCAGCCACTCGGCCGTTATTCGGCAGGAGATCGGGCAACCTCCTGTCGTGCGCCAGCCGCCGGCACTAGCGCATATTTCGAAATCCGTCGCAACCCGTTGAAGCGCGTTCGGTAAAGCGAATTCGTTAGAAGTTGCCGAGGAACCAGTCCTTCATGCGCGTGAACACCTGTCCCATCGATCCCGACTGCACCGCGACCTTGCGGCCGCGCATGCGTTGCGAGCGTCCTTCGACGAGCAGGCCCATCGCCGTCGAATAGCGCGGATTGCGCACGACGTCCGCAAGACCGCCCGCGTATTCCGGCACCCCGATGCGCACCGGCTTCAGGAAAATGTCTTCACCCAGTTCGACCATGCCGAGCATCATCGACGCGCCGCCGGTCAGCACCACGCCGGAGCTCAGCAGTTCCTCGTAACCCGACTCGCGCACCACCTGCTGCACGAGCGAAAACAGTTCTTCGACACGCGGCTCGACCACCGCCGCCAGCGCCTGGCGCGACAAGGTGCGCGGACCGCGCTCGCCGAGACCCGGCACTTCGATCATTTCGTCCGGATCGGCCAGCGCCTGCTTGGCGATGCCGTAATCCACCTTGATGTCTTCCGCGTCCGGCGTCGGCGTGCGCAAAGCCATCGCGATATCGCTCGTGATCTGGTCGCCGGCAATCGGAATCACCGCGGTATGTCGGATCGCGCCTTCGCTGAAAATCGCAATATCAGTCGTGCCGCCGCCGATATCGACGAGCACCACGCCCAGTTCCTTTTCGTCTTCCGTCAGCACCGCGAGCGACGACGCCAGCGGCTGCAGAATCAGATCGTTCACTTCGAGCCCGCAGCGGCGCACGCACTTCACGATGTTCTGCGCCGCGCTCACCGCGCCCGTGACGATATGCACTTTCACTTCCAGACGAATGCCGCTCATGCCGATCGGCTCGCGCACATCTTCCTGACCGTCGATGATGAATTCCTGCGTGAGGATATGCAGCACCTGCTGATCGGTCGGGATGTTGATCGCCTTCGCCGTTTCGATCACGCGCGCCACGTCCGCTTGCGTGACTTCCTTCTCCTTGATCGCCACCATGCCACTCGAATTGAAGCTGCGGATATGGCTGCCGGCGATGCCGGTGAAGACGTTCGTGATCTTGCAGTCGGCCATCAGTTCGGCTTCTTCGAGCGCGCGCTGAATGGACTGCACGGTGGCTTCGATATTCACCACCACGCCTTTCTTGAGCCCCTTCGATTCGCTCTGGCCGAGGCCGATCACCTCGTAGTGACCTTCGCCTTTCAGCTCGGCGACGATGGCCACCACCTTCGACGTCCCGATGTCGAGGGCGACCAGCAGATCTTTATAGTCTTTACTCATAGCGTGCTCATTGCGTGTGATGTCCGTTTACTTCTTGCCCTTGTCGGGTTCGCTGATAAAGCGCATGCCAGCGGCACGAATCGCGAAACCGTTCGGATAGCGCAAGTCCGCATACTCAATATCCTTCCCCCAACGTTGCGTCACCGCGTTCCAGGCCGCGGTCAGGCGCTTGCTCCGATCGAGCAGCGTGTCCTGATTGCGCTCGCGCCCCAACTCCACCTGCATACCGTTCGACAGTTTCAGCGTCCACGCGTAACGCGGCGATAGCGTCACTTCTTCAGGTGTAGCGCCAAGCGGCGCGAACCACTTCTGAAAGTCGTGATAACGCGCGACCACTTCTTTCGCCGTACCGTCCGGGCCGTCGAATGCGGGCAAGTCCTGTTCGAGTTCGCCCTGGTTCGCGGTAAACAGTTCGCCGTCGACGCTCACCAGTTGATCGCTGCCCCATGTGCCAAGCGGTTTGTACTCTTCAAGCGTGACAGCCAGTGCATTCGGCCAGACGCGCCGCACGCTCGCGTGACGCACCCACGGCATCTGCTCGAACGCCTGGCGCGCGACGTCGAGATCCACCGTGAAGAAGTTGCCCTTCAGCCGCCCCACTACGCCCGCGCGCACCGTCGGCGAATTGATGTGCTCGGTGTCGCCGTCGATCTGAATTTCGCGCAGCGCGAAATTCGGGCGCTGGATCAGCCAGTAACCGCCTGCCGCCAGCAGCACGAGCACCAGCAACGCATGCAATGCGTTGGCGGCGAGATTGAGCTGGCGAACGTTGTTCCACATGGTGTTGCTTTCGGGTCGCCCCGGTTAGTGCTTCGGTTAGTGCTGCTGCTTAGTCCTTGAGGGTCAGCGCCAATACGCCGACAACCAGTTCCTGATAGCTGATGCCCACCGCGCGGGCCGCTTTCGGCGGCAGCGAGTGATCTGTCATGCCAGGCGCCGTGTTCACTTCCAGAAAGTACGGATTGCCGTCGGCGTCGAGCATGCAATCGGCGCGGCCCCAATCGGTGCAGCCGAGCACGTCGAACGCACGGCGCGCCAGCACTTTCAGACGCGCTTCTTCATCGGGCGTCAGGCCGCAGGGAATCAGATATTGCGTGTCGTTCGCGATGTACTTCGCGTGATAGTCGTAGAACTCGCCGGCCGGCACGATGCGGATCACCGGCAAATCCAGGTCGCCCGCGATGCACGCGGTATATTCGCCGCCGCCTTCGATGCTCTTCTCGACCACGACAATCTTGTCGTACTTGACCGCTTCGACGAGCGCCGCCGGCAGTGCGTCCGCGCTCTTCACTTTGATGACGGCGACGCTCGACCCTTCGCTAGCCGGCTTCACGAAGAGCGGCAAGCCGAGCTTCGCGACGATGTCTTTTGCGCGCGCTTCGTAGTCGTCGCCGCGCAGCACGGCTTCGAACAGCGGCGTCGGAATACCGAGTTGCTGCCACACGAGCTTGGTGCGGAATTTATCGAGCCCGAGTGCGGAGCCAAGTACGCCGCTACCCGTGTACTTGATGCCGTAAAAATCGAGCGCGCCCTGAATCTGGCCGTTTTCGCCATAACCGCCGTGCAGCGCATTGAATGCGCGCACGAAGCCTTCTTCCTTCAACGCCGCAAGCGGACGTTCGGCCGGATCGAACGGATGCGCGTCGATGCCTGCGTCGCGCAGACCTTGCAGCACGAGGCGGCCCGAATTGAGCGACACTTCGCGCTCGGCGGAATTGCCGCCGAGCAGGACGGCCACTTTGCCGAATTGTTCAGCGAGTTGATCTGCGCGTTGATCTGACTGATTGCTGCTCATCTCACACCTTCGTTTCAAGCGCGAGCCGACCCGGCACACTGCCGATCGAACCTGCGCCCATCGTGATCACCACATCGCCGTCGCGCACCACTGCTGAGAGCGCGTCCGGCACTTCATCCACCGTATCGACAAACACTGGCTCGACCTTGCCCGCCACCCGCAGCGCACGCGCCAACGCGCGACCGTCCGCGGCGACGATCGGCGCTTCGCCGGCCGAATAGACTTCAGTCAACACGAGCGCGTCGACAGTCGACAACACCTTCACGAAGTCCTCGAAGCAATCGCGCGTACGCGTGAAGCGGTGCGGCTGGAACGCCAGCACCAGACGCCGCCTAGGAAATGCGCCGCGCGCCGCCGCCACCGTGGCCGCCATTTCGACCGGGTGATGACCGTAGTCGTCGACCAGCGTGTAGGCGCCGCTCATCATGCCCTCGCTCACGACCGGCACTTCGCCATAACGCTGAAAGCGCCGGCCCACGCCGTTGAAATCCGCGAGTGCCCGCTGGATATCGGCATCTTTCACTTCAAGTTCAGTCGCAATTGCGATTGCGGCCAACGCGTTCTGCACGTTGTGCTCGCCGGGCAGGTTCAACACAATGTCGAGTGGCGCCGCGTCTTCGCGCATCGCCGTGAAATGCATGCGGCCGTCGTGCGCTTTGACATTGACCGCGCGGACCTGCGCGTCCGGCGCGAGACCGTAGCGGATGATCGGCTTCGACACGAACGGGAGAATCTCCTTCACGTTCGGATCGTCGACGCACAGCACCGCGATGCCATAGAACGGCAGACGATGCGTGAACTCGATGAACGCCTGCTTCAGGCGCGCGAAGTCGTGTCCGTAGGTGTCCATGTGATCGGCGTCGATGTTCGTGATGACTTCGATCACCGGGAACAGATTCAGGAACGACGCGTCCGACTCGTCCGCTTCGGCGACGATGAAGTCGCCCGTGCCGAGCCGGGCATTCGCGCCCGCGCTGATCAGCCGGCCGCCGATCACGAAGGTCGGATCCAGTCCGCCCGCGGCGAGCACGCTCGCCACCAGCGACGTGGTGGTGGTCTTGCCGTGCGTACCGGCAATCGCGATGCCCTGCTTCAGGCGCATCAGTTCGGCAAGCATCACCGCGCGCGGCACGATCGGAATGCGGCGATGACGCGCAGCCAGCACTTCCGGGTTGTCGCTGCGCACCGCGGTCGAGACGACCACTGCGTTCGCGCCTTCGATGTTCTCCGCCGCGTGGCCGATCGCAATGCGCGCGCCGAGCGCGGCGAGCCGATCGGTGACGGGATTGCTCGACAGATCGGAGCCGCTCACCTGATAGCCGAGGTTGACCAGCACCTCCGCGATGCCGCTCATGCCGACACCGCCTATGCCGACAAAATGAATGTGTTTGACGATATGTTTCATTGCTTTCCTTCTGGGCTCGCGCCCGAAATCGAACCCGCCACGGTCGCGCAAATCTGTGCGACCTGTTCCGTGGCGTCGGGTTTCGCGAGCGAGCGCGAACGCTCCGCCATTTCCGCGAGACTTTCCCGCGTCTGGCTGCGCAACCAGCCGGCGAGTTTTTCCGCCGACAGATCGCGTTGCTGCACGACCAGCGCCGCGCCGTTATCGGCGAGAAACGCTGCATTAGTGGTTTGGTGATCGTCTACCGCATACGGGAACGGCACGAACAACGCGGCCACGCCAACTGCTGAAATCTCCGACACCGTCATCGCGCCCGAGCGGCAGATCACGAGATCGGCTTTCGCGTAGGCGCTCGTCATGTCGTCGATGAACGGCACAAGTTGTATATCCGCGCCGGTTTGCAGACCGGCTGCCGCGTAGTTCTCGCGCAGCGAGTCGACATGCTTCGCGCCCGCCTGATGCACGATGCGCGGCCGTTCGCTCGCCGCGAGTAAAGCGACCGCGCGCGGCACGACTTCATTGAGCGCCGCCGCACCCAGACTGCCGCCGACGACCAGCACATTCAACGGACCGTTGCGTTCTGCATAGCGTGCTTTGGGCGCAATCGCGCACGCAAGTTCCGCACGAATCGGATTGCCGGTCCATTCGCTGTGCGGCAACGCATTCGGAAACGCAACCAGCACACGCTTGGCGAGCTTTGCGAGCACCTTGTTCGCGAGGCCCGCAATCGAATTCTGTTCATGCAGCACGAGCGGACGGCCGCTCAATGCAGTCATCAAGCCGGCCGGGAACGTGATGTAGCCGCCCATGCCGAGCACGACGTCTGGCTTCACGCGACGCAGCACGCTCAAGCTCTGCGTACATGCGCGCAGCAGGTTCAGCGGCAACATCAACTTGGTTCTCAGGCCCTTGCCACGCAGTCCGCCGAAGCGCACGTATTCCATCGGGATGCCGTGCTTCGGTACGAGCGTGGCTTCCATGCCGGCAGGATTGCCGAGCCATACGACCTTCCAGCCCCACGCCTGCATCAGATGCGCGACCGCGAGCCCAGGGAACACATGCCCCCCGGTGCCGCCGGCCATCACCATCAGCGTGCGTTGCTGCATGGAGGTCATACTTTTCCTCCACGCATCAACACCCGATTTTCGTAATCCACACGCATCAACACCGCGACTGCGACACAGTTCAGCAAGATGCCCGAGCCGCCGTAACTGACGAGCGGCAACGTAAGGCCCTTGGTCGGCAGCAAGCCGAGATTCACGCCCATGTTGATGAACGTCTGCGCGCCGAACCAGATGCCGACGCCCTTCGCGACCAGACCCGCGAACGTGCGATCCAGTGCGAGCGCCTGACGGCCGATTTCGAACGAGCGGCGCACGATCCAGTAGAACATCAGAATCACGACGAGCACGCCGATAAAGCCCAACTCTTCGCCGATCACCGCGAGGATGAAGTCGGTATGCGCTTCCGGCAGATAGTTAAGCTTCTCGACGCTGCCGCCGAGGCCCACGCCGAACCACTCGCCGCGGCCGAACGCGATCAGCGAGTGTGTCAATTGATAAGCCTTGCCCTGCGCGTAACGGTCATCCCAGGGATCGAGGTACGCGAAGATGCGCTCGCGCCGCCACGGCGACGCCCACACCAGCAAGCTGAACGTGCCGACCGCCGTGGCGACGAGGCCGCCGAACAGCTTGCCGTTCACGCCGCCCAGAAACAGCAGACCCATCGCAGTCGCGGCGATCACCATGAACGCACCCATGTCTGGCTCGAGCAGCAGCAAAGCGCCGACGAAACCGACCGCCATCGCCATCGGCAGAAAGCCTTTGGCGAAGCTGTGCATGTATTCCTGCTTGCGCACCGTGTAGTTCGCCGCGTAAATCGTCACCGCGAGCTTCATGATTTCCGACGGCTGCATATTCGTGATGCCGAGCGGGATCCAGCGGCGCGCGCCGTTCACGCCCTTGCCGACGTGCGGAATCAGCACGATCACCAGAGCGACGAGCGAGATCAGGAAGAGCTTGGGCGCGTACTTGTCCCAGGTCGAAATCGGAACGCGGAACGCCACGACGCCGACTACCGCGCCCATGACCACGAAGATGAGCTGACGCACGAGGAACGCATAGTCGCGATACGACGCGTACTTCGGCGAATCGGGCATCGCGATCGACGCCGAATACACCATCACGACGCCGAGCCCGAGCAGCGCGACGACCACCCACAGCAGCGAATGATCGTAGTCGAGCATGCGCGAGCGCAGCGGGCGCACGCCGTTGACTGCGCTTGCGAGACCGCTGCCGCCCATTCGGCCGGCGACGCGCGCGGCGCCCGCCGTGTCGCCATTGCCGGGAGCGCGCGAACCGAATCGTTCCGACCAGCTCATATCATCGTCCCCCGTTCGGCCGCGATCTCTTCCACCGTGCTGCGAAACACCGCTGCGCGATGCGCGTATCCCTTGAACATGTCGAAGCTCGCGCAAGCCGGCGACAACAACACCGCGTCGCCAGGTTGGGCCAGCGCGGCGGCGGCGCGCGTCGCTTCTTCGAGCGTGTCATGATCCGTCATCGCGATGCCGGTGTGTTCGAGCGCCGCGCGAATCCTCGGCGCGTCGCGGCCGATCAACATCACCGCGCGGCACCAGCGCATGACCGGCGCGGCCAGCGGCTCGAAGTCCTGACCCTTGCCGTCGCCGCCGGCAATCAGCACGGCGCGCTGCGCGAGACCGTCGAGCGCGGCAACCGTCGCGCCGACGTTGGTCCCCTTGCTGTCGTCGACGTAATCGATGCCTTCCACCGATCCGATCAATTCCACGCGATGCGGCTCGCCGTGATACTCGCGCAAACCATGCAAGAGCCGCGCGCCAGGCAGTCCGATTGCACGCGCGAGAGCAAACGCGGCCAGTGCGTTCGCAGCGTTGTGCAGGCCGCGAATGCGCAGCGCGTCCGCCGGCATCAGGCGCTTCAGCGTAATGTTCGGCGGCGTGACCGCTTCATTCTTGCGGCGGCGTTTCGGCGCGGGTTCGTCGCCGGCGTCGAGATCATGCGCTTCGACGAGCCAGATCATGCCGTTATCGCGCAGCAGACCATAGTCGCCGTCGCGCTTCGGTTCGGTTACGCCGAAGGTCACGACCGCCGCGTCACTAGCCTCGGAAGGCGCCAGCGCCATAACGCGCGCGTCGTCGCGATTCAGTACGCGCACCGTTTGTGTACCAAAGATGCGGCCCTTCGCTGCGGCGTACGCGTCGAGGCCGCCATGCCAGTCAAGGTGATCCTGCGTGATGTTGAGAATCGCCGCGGCGTCCGGCTCGAAAGTGTGCGCCGTTTCGAGCTGGAAGCTCGATAGTTCCAGCACCCACACATCGGGCAGCGCGGTGTTGTCGATGGCTTCACTGAGCTTGTCGAGCAGCGCCGGGCTGATATTGCCCGCGACCGCCACCTTCTTGCCGGCGCGTTCACACAGCAGCCCCGTGAGGCTCGTCGTGGTGGTCTTGCCGTTCGTGCCGGTGATCGCTATGACTTTCGGCGCGTAGCCGCTCTCGCCGAGCGTCTTGAGCGCTTGCGAGAACAGTTCGAGTTCGCCCCACACAGGGATGCCCTGCTCGCGAGCCGCTGTGATCAGCGGCAGCAGGTCCGCGGCTAGCGGCGACAAACCGGGGCTGATTGCAACGAGTTCCACGCCTTCGAGCAACACCGGAGAAAACGGGCCGCCGACAAACGCGGCATCGAGGCCATGTGCTTCCAGCGCGGACAGGTTCGGCGGCACCTCGCGGGTATCGGCCACACGCAGCCGACAGCCGTGCCGCGCGCACCAGCGCGCCATCGCGAGACCGGATTCACCCAGCCCCAGCACGAGCATCATCGGCTTTTGCCGATCCCGAAACTTCTCGCCGAACATCGCCTGCTTCCTTTAATACCCGCTGCTTAACGCAACTTGAGCGTGGACAATCCGAACAGACACAACATCAACGTGATGATCCAGAAGCGCACGACCACTTGCGTTTCCTTCCACCCCGACAATTCGAAATGGTGATGCAGCGGCGCCATCTTGAAGAGGCGCCGCCCTTCGCCGAAGCGGCGCTTGGTGAATTTGAACCACGTAACCTGTAACATCACCGAGAGCGTCTCCGCGACAAAAATGCCGCCCATGATGAAAAGCACGATTTCCTGACGCACGATGACCGCGACCGTGCCGAGCGCGCCGCCGAGCGCCAGCGCGCCGACATCGCCCATGAACATTTGCGCCGGATGCGTGTTGAACCAGAGGAACGCGAGCCCCGCGCCGCCCATCGCCGAACAGAAAATCAGCAACTCCCCTGCGCCGGCGATATGCGGAAACAGCAGGTATTTCGAGTAGACCGAGCTGCCCATCACGTAAGCGAACACACCGAGCGATGCGCCGACCAGCACGACCGGCATGATCACGAGGCCGTCGAGCCCATCAGTCAGATTGACCGCATTGCTCGCGCCGACGATCACCAGATACGTCAGCACGATGAAGCCCCACACGCCGAGCGGATAGCTGATCGACTTGACGAAAGGCAGCATCAGGTCGGCGCGCGCGGGCAAGCCCATCGACAAGCCGCTGCGCACCCACGCCATGAACAGATCGAATACGCGCACATTGCTCGCTTCAGACACGCTGAACGCGAGATACACCGCTGCGAACAGACCGATCACCGATTGCCAGAAATACTTTTCACGCGAGGACATGCCGCGCGGGTCCTTGTAGACCACCTTGCGGTAATCGTCGACCCAGCCGATCACGCCGAAGCCGAACGTGACGAGGATCACGATCCAGATGAAGCGATTGGTCAGATCGGCCCACAACAGCGTAGCCACGGCGATGCCGAGCAGAATCAGCACACCGCCCATGGTCGGCGTGCCGGATTTCACGAGGTGCGTTTGGGGGCCGTCTTTACGAACAGCCTGACCGACCTTCATGGCCGTCAGCTTGCGAATCACCGCCGGGCCGCAGACGAGCCCGATCAGCAGCGCGGTGATGGTCGCCATCACCGCACGGAAAGTCAGATAACTGAACACGCGCAAGAAGCTTGCGTCATTCTGCAGCCATTGCGCCAGCGCCAGTAGCATGCTTCGGTCCTTCTATTTCAGTGTGCAGCGGGCGTACTGCCCGCCGCATTGGGTTGTGGACTCGTAACGGCGTCCACCACGCGCTCCATTTGCATGAAGCGCGAGCCTTTCACGAGAAACGTTGCAGCCGGGCCGAAGCCGCCGTGCTGCAATTGCGCGAGCAGCGTGCCGACGTCGGCTACGTGATGCGCGTTGGCGCCATACGCGGCGCAGGCGTCGCGCGAGGCGTCGCCCATTGCGTACAGCGCGTCGATACCGCGTTCCCTCGCATAGGCGCCGATTTCGCGGTGGAATTCGGGACCGTTGTCGCCGACTTCGCCCATGTCGCCCATCACCAGCACGCGCGGAGAAGCGTGCGACGCGAGCACGTCGATCGCGGCGCGCATCGAGTCGGGATTCGCGTTGTAGGTGTCGTCGATCACGGTTGCGCCGGCGAGCGTGCCGAGCGCGGCATGCCTGACCTGCAAGCGGCCTTTCACCGCGCCGAACGATTCGAGGCCGCGCTTGATCGCATCGAGCGAAACGCCTGCGGCGAGCGCCGCCGACGTCGCGGCCAATGCGTTGTGCGCGTTGTGATTGCCGAGCACTTGCAGCATGACTTCTACGTGGCCTTCCGGTGTGCCGATGCTGAGGCGCACGCCGTCGAATATGCCGGTGACGGCGGCCTCCGTGCTGCGTTCCGCCGAATTCAGCGCGAAATCCATGATCCGGTTGCCGGTGGCCGCCACGCGCCAGATGCTGGCGTAAGCGTCGTCCGCAGGAAAGACGGCGACGCCTTCCGGATTCAGCGCGTGAATCACACTCGCATGTTCGAGCGCGACGGCTTCGACGGTCGCCATGAATTCCTGGTGCTCACGCTGCGCGTTGTTCACCACTGCGACGGTCGGCTCGGCGATCTTCGCGAGCAACGACGTTTCGCCGGGATGATTCATGCCGAGCTCGACCACGGCCAATTCGTGCGCGGCTTGCAGGCGGAACAGCGTGAGCGGCAAGCCGATGTCGTTGTTGAAGTTGCCCGCGGTCGCGAGTCGCGCGTCGGCGCCAACGGCTGCGGCAAAGATCGACGCGATCATTTCCTTGACCGTGGTCTTGCCGTTGCTGCCGGTCACGGCGACGAGCGGCATGCTGAACTTGCGACGCCAGCCGCGAGCGAGCGAACCCAGGCCCACACGAGTGTCGGTCACGCGTAGCGCCGGCACGCCCCAGTCTTGCGGCGTGCGCGAAACAAGCACTGCGGTGACATTGCGCGCCGCGACGTCGGCGAGAAAGTCGTGCGCGTCGAAACGCTCGCCCTTGATCGCGACGAACAGGTCGCCGGGACCGGCGCTGCGGCTATCGGTCGACACGCGTTCGAACGTAACGCTGTCGTCGCCGACTACGGTTGCGCCCGCAATCAGCGCAGCCGCTTCACGCAGAGAGAACATCGCATTTCGTTGCCCGCTCATTCGCCACCTCCGCGTGCCTGCGTCGCCCGCGCGGCGAGCGCGAGACGGGCGTGATCCTGGTCGGAGAAAGCGCGCTTTTTACCCATGATTTCCTGCGTGGCTTCGTGCCCCTTGCCGGCCAGCACGATGACGTCTTCGCGCGCGGCGCTGCGGATCGCCTGAAGAATCGCGCTCGCGCGGTCTTCAACGCGGCGCGCCTTCGACGCGTCTTTCATTCCGGCCGCGATCTGGTCGATGATCGATCGCGGATCTTCGCTGCGCGGGTTGTCGCTTGTGACTACGACGCCGTCGGCGAGCTTCTCGGCAATCGCGCCCATCAACGGACGTTTGGTCGCGTCCCGGTCGCCGCCGCAGCCGAACATGCAGACGAGTTCGCCGCCGCGCGCTGCCGCCATTGGCCGCAGCGCTTCCAGTGTTTTCTCAAGCGCGTCCGGCGTGTGTGCGTAGTCGATTACGACGAGCGGCTCGTCGTTCTGCAAGCGGCCACCGAGGCGTTCCATGCGGCCATTCACCGATTCGAGCTTCGCGAGTTGGGCTAGCGCGGCGTTGAACGGCACATCGGCGGCAAGCAAGGCGCCCAGCACCCCGAGCAGATTGCTCACGTTGAACGCGCCGAGCGTTTGCACTTCGACGTCGGCCTTGCCCCAATCGGACGTGCTCAGATGGAACGCGGTACCCGTCGCCGTGGCGCGCACATTCGAGGCGAGCAGCAACGCGTCGGCTTGCGGCGCGCTTTGCGACGCGTCTTGCGGCGCGGAGTCGAGACCGTAAGCGATGGTGCGCGCGTGACCTTGCGTGCTCACAAGCAAACGGCGGCCAGCCGCATCGTCGCGATTGATCACCGCCGTGCGCAGTTCAGGCCACGCGAAAAGACGCGCCTTCGCCGCTTCGTACGCTTCGAACGTGCGGTGATAGTCGAGGTGGTCTTGCGTGAGATTCGTGAATACGGCGATGTCGAACGCGGTGCCGTTTACGCGCCCCTGATGCAGCGCATGCGACGACACCTCCATCGCCACTGCCCGCGCGCCGGCGTCGCGCAACTGCGCGAGACTGCGCTGCAATTGCGGGGCGTCGGGTGTCGTAAAGCCGGTGTGCACGAGCTGTCCTGGCAAGCCGGTGCCGAGCGTACCGATGATCGCGCAACGCGTGCCGAGTGCGGTGAGCGCCGCCGAAATCCACTGGCTGCACGAGGTCTTGCCGTTGGTACCAGTGACGCCGATCGTCAGCATGCTGTCGCTCGGATCGTTGTACCAGGCACTCGCGATCGAACCGGCGAGCTCGTTCAACGCCGGCACAGCCAGCGTGGTGGACGAATCGGGCGCGCCGTTGAAACCTTCAGGCTGAAGGAGCACTGCGGCAGCGCCGCGTTCAATCGCACTGTCAATGAACGGACGGTTATCCGCGCCATCCACGGCGTAAGCGAAGAACGCGTCGCCGACTGCAAGCGAACGCGTGTCGGCGTGCAGATGCGCGCCTGGCTGCACGCGGGCGCGCAGCCAGTTCAACGCGTCGGCGATCTGTTCATGCGCCGGATGATTGTTGCGGAGCCTGCTCATCGAACGACTCCCGGATGGCTCTTCGCGTTGGCGGAAATCGTCATCTTCTTCGCGCCGGCGCTGGTCGAAATCTTCTTCGCAGCGGACGGCGTGGCGGGCGCACCAGACGTGCCAGCGGCCGTTGCGGAATCGTCCGACACCACCATCTGCTTGACCGGCATTTGCGGCGGAACATTCAGCGAGCGCAGCGTGTCGCCGACGATGCCCGAGAACACCGGCCCCGACACCTGACCGCCGAAGTGGCTGCCGGCCGTCGGTTCGTCGACCGACACGGCGACGACGATGCGCGGGTTCGGCATCGGCGCCATGCCGACGAACGATGCGCGATATTTCGAGTGGTCGTAACCGTGCGGGCCGTGCTTGTACGCCGTACCGCTCTTACCGCCGACGCGATAGCCCGGCACTGCCGCATCCGGCGACGTGCCGCCCGGCGAGACGACGGTTTCGAGCATCGCGCGCACTTCGCGAGCGGTGGTCGGCGAGAAGACTTGCGGGCCCGTGGCCGGCTGATCGCCAGGGGTGCGGAAAATCGACACCGGCATGATCTGGCCGTCGTGCGCGATCGCCGAATAGGCGCGGCCCAACTGGAACAGCGACACCGACAAGCCGTAGCCGTACGACATGGTCGCCTGCTCGATGCGGCGCCAGCTCTTCCATGGACGCAGACGCCCCGCCGCCGCGCCCGGAAAACCGACCTTCGGCGCCTGGCCGAGACCGATGCTCGTATACATATTCCACATCTCTTCGGGCTTGAGCTGCATGGCGATCTTCGTCGCGCCAATGTTGCTCGACTTCTGGATCACGCCGCCGACCGTCAGGACACCGAACGCGCTGTCGTCGGTAATCGGCGCGCCGTCAAGCACGAAGCGGCCGCCGCCTGTATCAACCAGTGTAGTCGGCGTGACGCGGTGCAGATCGAGCGCGAGCGACACCGTGAACGGCTTCATGATCGAGCCGGGCTCGAACGTGTCCGTCAGGATGCGGTTGCGCAACTGGTCGCCGGTCAAGTGTGAACGGTCGTTCGGGTTGTACGTGGGGTAATTGACGAGCGCGAGCACTTCGCCTGTGCGCACGTCGATCACCATCGCCGCGCCGGCCTTCGCCTTAAACTTCTCGACCGCCGCTTTCAGGTTCGCATAGGCGATGTACTGGATCTTGCTGTCGATCGACAGATCCACGTCCTGGCCGTTGTGCGGCACGACCTGCTCGTCCACGTCCTCGATGATGTGGCCCATGCGGTCCTTGATCACGCGGCGGCTGCCCGACATGCCCGCGAGCAGCTTCTGATCGCCGAGTTCGACGCCTTCCTGGCCTTCGTCTTCGACGTTCGTGAAGCCGATCAGGTGAGCGGTGATCTCGCCTTCCGGATAGAAGCGCTTGTATTCGTCGCGCGCGTAAATGCCGGGGATGTCCAGCGCCTTCACCTTCTCGGCGATGTCGACCGGCACCTGGCGTTTGACGTAGACGAAGTTCTTGTCTTCCGAGAGCTTCCTGCGCAATTCCTTGTCGGTCATGCCGAGCAGCTTGCCCAGCGCGCCGAGCTTGTCGGCACCGAGATCGTCCGGAACCGATTCGGGGATCGCCCAGATCGCGCGCACCGGCAGACTCGTGGCCAGCACGAGACCGTTGCGATCGAGAATCTTGCCGCGCGTGGCCGGGAGTTCGAGGCGGCGCTGATAACGGATTTCGCCCTGCTTCTGATAGAACGCGTTGCCCGGGCCCTGGATCCAGAAAGCGCGCGCGGTCAGTGCGACGAACGCCATGAACAGCAGGAACACGACGAGCTTCGAGCGCCACATCGGCAAGCGCACGGACAGTATCGGGTTGGCCGAGAAGGCAACGCTCTTGCGGGCCGATGATTTTTTCATCGCACGCCTCCGCGGCGGTTCGCCGCCGGCGCAGACGCCGGACCGGAAGTCGGAATCGGTGCGTCTTCAGCCTTCGCCGCGCCTGCGTCGAGCGTCAGATATTGCGTGCGGCCGGTCGTGACCGACTGCATCTTCAGGGACGCGGTGGCGGTCTGCTCGATGCGTGACGTTTTGGAGAGCGCGCTCTGCTGATATTGAAGCTGCGAATAGTCCTGCTGCAACTGGCGCTCCTGCGATTGCGCGCGTTGCAACTGGATAAAAATCTGGCGCTGCTGATTGGTTGCGTTGACGACAGACAAAGCACAGCCCATCACGATCATCAGCAGGAAGATATTGAGGCGATTCATGGTGCGATTCGCTCCGCCACACGCATGACGGCAGAACGGGCGCGCGGGTTCGCGGCGACTTCAGCGTCGCTCGCAAACACGCGGCCGATGATTTTGAGCGGGGGACTCGGCAGATCGACGGCGCGAATCGGCAGGCGACGGTCAACCGTTGGCGTACTTGCGTGCGCCTGCATGAATCGCTTGACGATCCGGTCCTCGAGCGAATGAAAGCTGATGACCACCAGCCGCCCCCCTTGCTCCAACAGCGACAACGCTGCTTCTAAAACGACTTGCAGCTCCGCAAGCTCTTGATTGATGTGAATCCGTATAGCCTGAAAGGTGCGGGTTGCCGGATCCTTGCCCTTCTCACGGGTTTTGACGACGTTAGCCACGATTTGGGCAAGCTCGCCCGTGCTGACGAGAGGCCCAAGACGGTCGGACTCTGCCCGGCGAGCAACAAGCGCCTTTGCAATCTGAAAAGCAAACCGTTCTTCCCCATAATCTCGTATCACCTCCGTCAGTTCCTGCACCGTGGCCCGCGCCAGCCAGTCAGCGGCAGACTCGCCGCGCGTCGGGTCCATCCGCATGTCGAGCGGGCCGTCGGCGCGGAAACTGAAACCCCGCTCCGGGTCGTCGACTTGCGGCGACGACACGCCCAGATCCAGCAAAACGCCCGACACCCGTTCAATCCCGCGCTCCGCAACTGCGGTGCGCAGTGAAGCAAAACTCTCGTGCACGATGCCAAAGCGCGGATCGGCGATCTGCTGCGCGGTGGCGATTGCGAGCGGGTCTTTGTCGAAAGCGATCAGACGCCCCGACTCGCTCAGCTTCTCCAACACCAGCCGGCTATGACCACCGCGCCCGAACGTGCCGTCTACATACACGCCGTCCGCGCGGGTGACCAGCGCGTTGACCGCTTCTTCCAGCAGCACCGTGCGATGCTGCAATTCGTTTCTCATCGCAGGTGCCATATATGTAAGCCGCGATCAGAACGTGAAATTCTTCAACGCTTCGGGCATGCCCTCGGCGATCGCCGCCTGTTCCTTCGCAGCGTAAATCTGTGCGTCCCACAGCTCGAAGTGACGCCCCATGCCGAGCAGCGTCACTTCTTTTTCCAGCGTGCCGGCCGCGCGCAACTCCGGCGACACCAGCACGCGGCCCGCGCCGTCCATATCGACGTCCATTGCATTGCCGAGAAAAATGCGCTTCCACCAGGCTGCATTCATGGGGAGCTTGTCGACTTTGTCGCGGAAGATTTCCCACTCCGGGCGCGGAAAGAGCAACAGACAGCCGTCCGGGTGCTTGGTGATCGTCACCCGGCCCTCTGCCTGTGTTTGCAGCGCATCCCGATAGCGGGACGGAATTGACATCCGCCCTTTCGCATCGAGAGTCAGCGCCGACGCCCCTTGGAACACTTCGCTCTCCCTCTTGGCCAGCGCCATTGCGCTGGCTGCCCGATTCGTAAAAATCTACCCGAAACCACGTGTGGGATCACACAAAAATACACTTTCTCACACTGTCTCCCACTTTAGAGGAACGCTAAACACGGGTCAAGGGAGACACGCCGTTTTTGAGCGGATTTTGTTTGTTAGAACAAGGACTTAGCGCGACTCGTTCACGTCAGACATAAAACGGAAAACCGTTATAAATTAACGAGCTACTGGAACTTGTGAAGGTGATACGTGAAAAGTGCGAGGGAAAGGCGCGGATCGTAAGAGATCGTGAAGCGTGTGCGGAAGGCGTTCGGCGGGATTTCGAGGCTACTCGCGGACGACGCGCGCGGCGCCGTTCGACTTCGGGCAGTGAGCGGGTAGAACTCGGCTCTGCTGCCCGCGTTTCCTATATGTAGTACGCGGTACGAGTCATGATTCTCGACATCGCGCGCATCAATGCACGCGCGGGGAACGGCAACTCGATGCCGCCGGCGTCCATCGCGGCTTTTCCGTGCTCGGCTTCATCGACTCGCATCTGCTCGACAATTGCGCGCGACTCACGATCGGCTGGCGGCAAGCGATCCATGTGGCTGTCCAAGTGGTGTTCGACCTGGCGCTCGGTCTCAGCCATGAAACCGAGACTGACACGGTCGCCCATGCGCCCAGCTGCGAGGCCGACTGCCAGAGCGCCTGCATACCACAGCGGGTTCAGGAGGCTCGGACGCGAATCCAGCGCCTCGAGGCGCTTCGCGGTCCACGCGAGGTGATCTTCTTCTTCTACCGCGGCCCGATTGAACACGGCTCGCAGCGATGGCGACCGGGTGGCCAGCTTCTGCGCCTGGTAAAGCGCCTGGGCGCAAACTTCCCCCACGTGATTCACGCGCATCAGACCGGCGGAGTGAGCGCGCTCGGCGGGCGAGAGCTCGGGCATCTCGGCCTGCGCTGCCGATTCTTGCGGAACTGGCAAAGGACGGCTCATCCGCGAGACGCCCGTCATAGAGCGTAAACCCCGATCAAATTCAGTAATCAACTCGTCTAGAAACATTCAGCACTCCATGATTCGACAACTGGTTTCCAGCCCACGCCGCCCGTTCTACAGGGCTTTGCGAGGCAGAACGCGCTCCGCGCCCGCCTCCGACGCCCCCTAACAAGGCAGCAAGATTTCGATTTTAGATCATGTTGCGTAAACGAAACAGCAGCGTTCCCGGCGACCTCCTTTTTCTTTGTGCCATGTAGCCCTTTTGTTACATTACGTGCAACTTCTCGCGAAGTTGGACAAGCAAGGCCTCAACGCTAGATAAATATTCGCCTTGTACAAAAGGTTCGTAATTCTTGGAGATCATTCGATGAAAAAGTCGCTTCTCGCTCTTGCAGCACTGGGCGCATTCGCAGGCGTCGCACATGCTCAGAGCAGCGTGACCCTGTACGGTATCATTGACGAAGGCTTCAACATCAACACCAACTCGGCCGGCAAGCACCTGTACAACCTGTCCAGCGGTGTTATGCAAGGCTCGCGTTTCGGCCTGCGTGGCACGGAAGATCTGGGCGGCGGTCTGAAGGCGATCTTCGTGTTGGAAAACGGCTTTGACGTGAACAACGGCAAGCTGGGTCAAGGCGGCCTGATGTTTGGTCGTCAAGCATACGTCGGTCTGTCGAGCCAGTTCGGCACGGTCACGCTGGGTCGTCAGTACGACTCCGTCGTCGACTACGTCGGTCCGCTGGAAGCCGGCGACCAGTGGGGCGGCTACATCGCTGCTCACCCGGGCGACATCGACAACTTCAACAACGCGTACCGTACGAACAACACGGTCAAGTACACGAGCGCGGATTACGGCGGCCTGAAGTTCGGCGGCACGTATAGCTTCGGTGGCGTTGCAGGCAACGTTACCTCGAACCAGATCTGGTCGTTGGGCGCTGGTTACAACAACGGTCCGCTGGTTCTCGGCGTCGGTTACTTGAACGCACGTACGCCGGCAGCTTCGGGCGGCCTGTTCAACAACGGCGGCACGGCAGCTACGCCGGCAGGCGCAGTGACGTCGCCGGTCTACGCTGGCTTCGCGTCGGCTAACACGTACCAGGTCATCGGTGCAGGCGGCGCATACACATTCGGCGCAGCAACCCTCGGCCTGACGTACTCGAACATCCGCTTTGCAAACCTGGGCGCATCGTTCGCATCGCCGTTCAAGGGTCAAACGGCTACGTTCAACAACGCAGAAGTCAACTTCAAGTACCAGTTGACCCCGGCGTTGCTGGTTGGCGCAGCGTATGACTACACGCGCGGCTCGGAAATCAACGGCACCTCGCGTGCTCAGTATCACCAAGGCGCACTGGGCGTGGACTACTTCCTGTCCAAGCGTACGGACGTCTACGTGATCGGTGTGTACCAGCACGCTACGGGCAACACCGTGAATGCGGCGGGCACCGTGGTTGCAGCAACGGCTGGCATCAACGGCCTGTCGGGCTCGTCGAACCAGAACCAGCTCGCGGCTCGCGTCGGCATCCGCCACAAGTTCTAATAAGTCGTAAAAACGCAGTTTGCCTCAAAGGCGCCTTCGGGCGCCTTTTTTTATGGCAAGCCGCGCGACGTCCGATTTGGTTTCCTGCGACGGCCCAAATTGAGAAAGGCCCGGCAGACTTGTGATCATGCCGGGCCTTTCTGTTGTGCTGGTCTCCGCGTTAAGTGGTTTCAGCCTTGCGGTCACATGTACCGCATATGCTTACGCGCGCCCGTCCCGCAACTCCCGCCGCAAGATCTTCCCGACATTGCTCTTGGGCAGTTCGGTGCGGAATTCGACGATTTTTGGCCGCTTGTATCCAGTTAGCTGCTGTTTGCAGTACGCGAAGATCTCCATGTCGGTAAGCGCCTCGTCTTTCTTGACGACGAACAACTTCACCGCCTCGCCGGAATGCTGGTCCGGCACGCCGACCGCGGCTACCTCGAATACACCAGGGAGCTTAGCGACGACGTCCTCGATCTCGTTCGGATACACGTTGAAGCCCGAAACCAGAATCATGTCCTTCTTGCGGTCGACGATCTTCACGAAACCGCGTTCGTTCATGAAGCCCACATCGCCCGACTTGAAGAAGCCGTCCGGCGTCATCACCTTGGCGGTTTCATCTGGCCGGTTCCAATAGCCGGCCATAACCTGCGGACCGCGGATGCAGATTTCGCCCGGTTGGCCGAGCGGCACTTCGTTGCCCTCGTCGTCCCGAATCGAAATTTCCGTCGACGGCAGCGGTAAACCAATCGTGCCGCTGTATTCGGTGACCGTGACCGGATTGCACGTTACGCACGGCGACGTCTCCGATAAACCGTAGCCTTCGATGATCGGCGTATGCGTATGCTCGAACCAGCGCTTCGCGACCGCCTCCTGGACCGCCATTCCGCCGCCGTTCGCGGCGATCAGCTTCGAGAAATCGAGTTTGTGGAAGTCCGGACTGTTCAGCAGCGCGTTGTACAGCGTGTTGACCGCGGGAATCGTCGTGATCGGATAGCCTTGTAACGCTTTGATCATGCCTGGAATGTCGCGCGGATTCGGAATCAGCACGCCGAGACCGCCGGTACGGATCGTGAGCAACCCGCAAACGGTTAGCGCGAACACGTGATAAAGCGGCAACGCGACAACAGTGATGAACTGCTGGATGTCCGTGCGATTCGAGCGAACTGGATCGAGCCAGATCTCCGACTGCAGCACGTTCGCTATCAGGTTCCGGTGCAGGAGCGTCGCGCCCTTGGCCACCCCCGTCGTGCCACCGGTGTACTGCAAGAAAGCGACGTCGTCCGGGCCTTGCCGGACTGGTTTGAAAGTTTGCCGTCCGCCTTCCGCGATGGCCGCGTTGAATTTGACGTGGCCCGGCAAGCTCCAGGCCGGCACCATCTTCTTCACCTGGCGCACGACGAAGTTGACCACTGCGCCTTTGACGCCCATCAAGTCGCCCATCGCCGCGACCACGATGTGCTTGACCGCCGTATTACGCACGATCGCCTGCAACGTAACCGCAAAGTTCTCTAGCAATATGATTGCTTCGGCGCCGCTGTCCTTCAACTGATGCTCGAGTTCACGCGGCGTGTAGAGCGGGTTCACGTTCACGACCACGTAACCCGCGCGCAGGATTGCTGCGATTGCCACTGGATATTGCAGCACGTTCGGCATCATGATCGCGATGCGCGCGCCGCGTGCAAGGCCCTTCGACTGAAACGATGCGGCGAGCTTGCGCGAAAGAGTGTCGAGCTCGCCGTAGCTGATCTCCTTGCCCATGCACACAAACGCCGGCTTGTCCCGATGCTCGCGAAAGGCCTCTTCGAGGAGTTCGGCGACCGACGAATAGCGAGTCGCATCGATCTCTGCGGGAACGCCGGGCGGGTAAGATTTCAGCCAGATTTTATCCATGCAGCGTCTCCTTCTTTATTTTCGAATGGTCGTGCTAAAAACGCATCGTAGCATGGGGACCTTTGCGGTATTCGCGAAAAACGGGCGGGTTAGACTGCTGCCTCGGACCGTCGAAACTATCGCTGGCGAGGCTTGCCCGATGTCAGAACGTGCGTCGGGCGCGCTGTACTTCGACGAGGCAGTCGTAGAAAGTTGCCGATCCGCCCAGATCAGTTAGCGCCTGGCTCGTGACCTGGTTAGCGTTGCGGCCATCGGGGGCGAGCTTTTTCCACCAGATCGACAGCCCGACCACGAGCCCTTGGCGCGCCCGGTCGGTGACGCGGGCGCGCGCCTGCATCGAGCCGCGGTCGTTGAAAATGCGCACTTGGTCACCGTCGACGATACTTCGCGATTGCGCGTCCGCCGGATGGATGTCCAGATGCGGCTCGCCTTCCGTCGACCGCAAACTTTCAACGTTCACGAACGTACTGTTCAGGAAGTTGCGGGCGGGCGGCGAGATCATTGCAAGCGGGTAGCGGGCGGCGAGATTGGGCGCGGACTCTGCGGATTCATAGGGCGGCAGGTAGTCCGGAAGCGGATCGAGCCCCTGCTGCGCGAGGCGCTCACTATAGAACTCGCATTTGCCCGACGGCGTTCGAAAGCCGCCCTCGGCAAAAGGCGCGTCGGGGAGAGTTAGCTTTGCCCAGCCTGTTTGTTTGAGCGCCTCCCAATTCACGCCCTCGAGCGTCTTGTCTTGCCAACGGAACGCGCTGCGCGCGACGGCTTCGTCGCTTTCGAACAGCGCCGGCTCGTCGAGCGCCATGTGACGCGCCAAGCCGCGAAAGATCTCAGTGTTTGGGCGAGCATCTCCCACCGGCGGGATTGCCGGCAAATTGACCATGACGTGCGTGTGGCCGTACGACTTGTGCACGTCGAGGTGCTCGAGTTGCGTCGTGGCAGGTAGAAGCAGATCGGCGTAATCCGCGGTGTCGGTCTGAAAATGCTCTAGCACGATCACGAACAGGTCTTCGCGTGCGAAGCCTGCTGCAACGCGTTCCGAGTCTGGCGCCACGGCGACCGGATTCGAGTTATAGACGACGATCGCCTCAATTTTCGGGCCGAACGCGGCATCGCCTGGATGCAGCAACGCGTCGCCGATTGCATTCATATTGATGACGCGGCTTTGCTTCGCGGGCCATCCCGGCATCAAGTCCGGACGCTGCAGCGTATGCGAGTCGATCGGCGCCCAACCCGCCGACGAAAGTAAAGCGCCGCCCGCGCGCTCGCGCCACGCACCGGTCAGCGACGGCAGACACGCGATCGCGCGCACGGCATTACCGCCGCCGCGCACCCGTTGCAGGCCATAGTTCATCCGGATCGCCGCCTTTCTGGTGCTGCCGTAAAGTCGCGCAAGGTCGACGATCACCTGCTCTTGAATGCCGCAAATTTCGGCCACACGTGACGGCGGATAACTGAGTGCGCGGGCTTCGAGTTCGGGAAAGCCCAACGTATGGGCAGCGATGTAAGCGTGATCGAGCAGATTTTCCGCGATCAGCACGTTCATCATGCCGAGCGCTAAGGCGCCGTCGGTTCCTGGCTTCAAGGCGATGTGCTGATGGCATTTCTCTGCCGTCAGCGAGCGATACGGGTCAATCGCGATGAGGCGCGCGCCTCGGCGTTTGGCCTGCTGGGCACGCGTCCAGAAGTGTAAGTTTGACGCGATCGGATTCGAGCCCCAAATCAGGATGACCTCGCTCTCGTCGAAAAACTCGGTGAGCATGCCGAGGCTCGCGCCGTAGGTGTATTTCAAGCCAGCCGCGCCGGCCGCTGCACAGATCGTGCGATCCAGCTGCGATGCGCCGAGCTTGTGAAAGAAACGTTGCGCAATGCTGTCGCCCTGAACGAGGCCCATCGTGCCGGCGTAGCTGTACGGCAAAACGGCTTCTGGCGCGCGGCTCCCAATCTCCGCCAGGCGCTTCGCACCCAGTTCCAACGCTTCTTCCCAACT
This sequence comes from Paraburkholderia rhynchosiae, assembly GCF_002879865.1. Classification (GTDB taxonomy): domain Bacteria; phylum Pseudomonadota; class Gammaproteobacteria; order Burkholderiales; family Burkholderiaceae; genus Paraburkholderia; species Paraburkholderia rhynchosiae. The sequence continues at coordinate 2,075 of NZ_PNXY01000005.1, read as the reverse complement.
AATGCGTTCAAAGCGCCCTTCGCCTTTGCGGCCAACGCGCTTCATTGGCGTTGTCAGGCGCTGCGGATGATGCACCCGCTCCGCATAGCGGCTGACTTTGGTACACAGCGCGCCTTGTGTCGGAGGATGGTCCGGATCGCCGACGACTTTGATCGCCCGCCCGCCGTCGACAGTGACACGCATTGCGCAGGTGTCGGGGCAGTCGTGTGGGCAAACTGCGCGAGCGAAGTCGGTCGGAGCGTTCATCGAAAAACCATTAGGGAACGGTAGGCAGGATGTAGCGCCGGATCTTATTACGTTCATTAGCGGTTGCCTGCATGCTGCCGCCAAAAACGCCTTCGGCGTAGAATCGTTATCACTGCGTCCGGGCGCATGTCGCTCGAGCGATTCCACGCAAGTCCAAGCGTAAACGCATCGGCACTCTATTATGAAACTAATCCCCGAAATCCAAGCTGCCCACGGAGAAATTCAGAATCTTCGACGAGCGATCCACGCCAATCCCGAGCTGCGTTACGAGGAAACTGCGACTGCGGACCTGGTCGCGAGAACTCTGGAGTCATGGGGCATAGAAACGCATCGTGGATTGGGAAAGACAGGCGTAGTTGGCGTACTCAAGCGCGGCAACGGTACGCGCTCCATCGGCCTTCGTGCCGATATGGACGCGCTGCCGATTCAGGAACTGAATAGCTTTGAACATCGGTCCAAAAACGAAGGGAAAATGCACGCGTGCGGCCACGATGGCCACACAGCGATGCTTCTCGGCGCGGCGCGACATCTCGCCAGACACGGAGATTTCGACGGCACCGTCGTATTCATTTTCCAGCCGGCAGAAGAAGGCGGCGCCGGCGCGCAGGCGATGATCAACGACGGCCTGTTCGACAAGTTTCCGGTTGATGCCGTGTTTGGCATCCATAACTGGCCAGGCATGCATGCAGGGAAATTCGGCGTGACAGAGGGCCCTATCATGGCGTCCAGCAACGAATTTCGCATTGAAATCAAAGGCGTCGGCTCGCATGCAGCGCTACCGCATAACGGACGGGACCCTGTTTTCACGGCTGTGCAGATCGCCAATGGGCTGCAGAGCATCATCACGCGGAACAAGAAGCCGCTCGATACCGCTGTACTCTCAATCACGCAGATTCATGCTGGCGATGCGGTCAACGTCGTTCCGAACGATGCGTGGCTCGCGGGCACCGTCCGCACTTTTAGCACTGAAGCGCTCGACCTCATCGAAGCACGCATGCGTAAAATCGCGGAAAGCACGGCGGAGGCTTACGATTGCTCGGTCGCTGTTCAGTTCCACAGAAACTATCCGCCCACTATCAACAGCAGTGAAGAGGCTCGCTTTGCGGCGACCGTCATGAAGGAGATTGTCGGGGCAGAGAACGTGGACGACTCAGTCGAACCGACGATGGGCGCCGAGGACTTTTCCTTCATGTTGCTGGCAAAGCCGGGATGTTATGCGTTCTTGGGCAATGGCGAGGGTGGGCACCGAGACGCAGGCCATGGTGTGGGACCGTGCATGCTGCATAACGCGAGTTACGACTTCAACGATGAATTGTTGCCGATCGGTTCGACGTACTGGGTACGACTTGCGCAGCGATTTCTTGCAGGGGATTAGCACGAGCTACAGGAGCGTCGGAGGGCAATCTATGTCGCACTTTGCTTGCGGTAATGCGATTCACGATTGCGATTCACGATTAGCGCCGGGTGGTGACCTTAAGTTGGCGGCCGCACGAACCGCGTGGATTGAGGCGTAGAGAGGCTCTTCCAGCCGCGTAAACGCAGAAACCCCACCTTTTTCGGGGTGGGGTTTCTGGTGCTGCAGGGGAGCCTGACGATGACCTACTTTCACACGGGTAATCCGCACTATCATCGGCGTAGAGTCGTTTCACGGTCCTGTTCGGGATGGGAAGGGGTGGGACCGACTCGCTATGGTCATCAGGCATGACTTGTTGCGGTACTGCCTGGGGAGCAGTACTGCCAATCGGGAAGAAGTAGTTTCTGATGAGTCAACATCAGGGTAATGCGGGCTGTGCTGTTTCTGGCACAACACTGAATCCCAACCGTGCGTT
>NZ_PNXY01000059.1 GCF_002879865.1 Paraburkholderia rhynchosiae | reverse complement strand
CCATTGAAATGACTCCCCTTGACTTCCTCACGCAGTGGCTCCGCGGTTTTGGGCGCCACGCACCCTAACAGTTGTGCATGGATTGTTGACGATATACGCACCGGCGTCGAGCGGCCGGAATTGGCCGGGTGCCGACTCATGCACTTTGCATACGCAGCTTGAACCCCGCTGGCCTGCGAGGGCATCACGCGACCCTAGGCGGCCAAAGGTATTAGTCATGCGTCGATGCCCGCTTTCAGCTCTGTAACTGCCTTTCACTCTTGGCCGAACGCAATTCCCCACGGCTGGCTCGTTTTACTCGTCTGGTAATGGATAAATCCGCTATACCCTACTGAAGTTTCTCAGCGCCGTATCAGGGAATCGACTAAGGTCACCAATTCCTTGTCAAGACGCCGAAAATCAGTGCCATATTTTTTGCTGACTTCCGCTTTTATTTCGTAGCCTTCTTTGAAAGCATGTTCCCAATGATAGGACGCGCTCCAGCCGCCGGGATTGGTGACGACCACCGGATTCCCGTGCTCGTCGTCAAACAAAAAATATATGAGCGATGTGTTCTTTCCCGGCACGGTCTCGGTAAACGCACGGCAGCCCGCTTGCGCTGGTATTTCCTTCAAATTGGCCTTCTGGCCATTCAGAATATTGAGCGCGAGCGTGCCGAACTCGGGCCTCGTCCGGACGATAACGAAAACGCTGCGCACTCTCGTTCCCGAGTTATCAGGCTCATGAAAACCGGGAAAATCCGTCGACAGCGTGAAATAATCGTCAGCGACTTTAGGGCTCAGAGATGCTGGAATGGCAAATTGCAGCAAGCCGTCTCCTAGCCTCGGCACCGACGCCTTGACAACGTCTTCCGGTCCTTCTGCAGCGATTGCACCGGTCAACATCAAGCAGCCGAGAAATACGTACCGCCGAAGCAAGGTGAGACGGAGATTTTTTTTCATGTCGATATAGATAGATCGGCCCGAAAGAGAGACAGCAATAACCACTTCTGCAAGATTAGCAAAGAGTCCCCGTCCAAAGGGCTTATTGCGAATTGCTCACCTGTACCGCCGGCATGAATCTACGCGCGAAGGTCCGTTCTCCAAATGCGAAGCCCGACGTTCCACTTCCATGTTTGCGTGTTTCCCACCGGCCGTTCGTGGCCGACCACTGCGTTATGCAATCGGCATGCGCCCCCGACCCTCGCACGGTTGCGATCGACAGCACGCGACCCGTTGCCGAAATAGCCAGCTTGCAAAAGCGGACGGCCAGCAGCGTCCGGTGGGACCGGTCACTGCTTTTGTTGCGCTTGTGCGGCCGTCTTTCGAAGCTTGATCATCAGGGAGGTCAAATCAGCCGCGCCAAGTTCTTGAACAGTTTTCTGCACCTCAGTGCTGGCCTGCACCTTGGTCTTTGTCTCTTCCGTTTGGTTCTTGCAGTTTGCGAGCCACACCTCCTTTGCCGTAGCCATGTCGGAGGATGCTCCCGCTTCTTCCAGCAGCTCACGCGTTTTCTTATACGGAGGTGTTGGATTAGATATGTAATAAGGCTGTGTAACTAACATTGGCACAAACTTGAACGGATTGTCGACTACTGCAGGATTGCATGCCCATAAACTCTGCCTCATAGACAAATTCGCGGCGATCCACGGTGTCACACCCATTTCATCGGCGTCGTTGATATGGGCCCTTACAAGACTGGAAGTGAGCAGCGCCGCTACAACGTTTGGGTAGCCCATGTAGGCAGCGGCCGCTAGAGGGGACTGCTTGCCTTTTTCTTTTGCGAGAAGTCCGTCGGTCGAGCCTCCCGCTACGTACTGGCGGACTTCCTCGGCCGCGTTCGCTTCGGCGGCGACCATATCGTCGACCTTGCCGGTCGTTTCTCCCAAAACGTATATGCGGTCCGCCAGCGAGCTGAGGACGGCCGTAGGATCGCGTCGCGCATCTGCGGCGGTCGCGGCGCACGAAATCATTGTCGGAACCAGCAAAACGGCAGTATGTTCGAGTAAATTTTTGGCAAGGTTATTCATGATTTTTATTGACCGTACCTTTGAGCCGTGTTGAATATTCGCCACCAGTATAGCAATGCTCTGAGGGTCAAAATCTTTGTGAATGGCTGTTTTGGAGATGCACGATTGACCGGCTGCTATTGGCCGGCAGTACGCGTTCACACGAACCGCCGGAAAGCTGCCGTTGAGGATTCCAAGGTTGGCACTGGAAAACGTTCACCGAACCGGTGCTATCGGTCAAAATCCGACGCCCAGCCGGATTTTCGTCATGGCCGGTCGCGCGCGAATAGCGGCCAAAGAGATAAATAAACCGTAAGCCAGCATTGATCGACGCTCGCCAGCGCTGTGGCGTGGAAGCGCTGCAAGTTGCGCGCCTCGAGCGCGGCATCGTCCGGCGACTTTCGTCGGCTGTAAAACTTCCTGGCCTAGGGATAAATGGTTTCGCCGCGATTCAGCATGCCGACGAACTCTTCGATCTTGCGGACCCGTGTTGCGGGCTTTTTCGCATTCTGTATCCGAAACAGGATGGCGTAGCGGTTTCGGCCGTTCAGCGTCGCAAAGAAGGCGCTTGCCTTGGGATTGGCATCCAGTGCGGCCTGCAGATCGTCCGGCACGACCGAGTTGCTGGCCGAGGTATATGCAGCCTCCCAGCGGCCATCCTCTTTGGCTTTCTCGATTTCTCGCATGCCAGAGGGAAGCATTCTGCCTGCGGCGATCAGCGCTTCGGCCCGGTCTTTGTTGAGCCTCGACCAGATACTTTTTGCGGAGCGTCGAGTGAAGCGTTGCAACCAGTATCCTTCACTTTCAGTCTGTTTTTGACCGTCGATCCAGCCATGACAGAGGGCACTTTCCAGCGCCTGTTCGTAAGTCAAGGTTGGCTGCCCGGCGCCCTTTTTGGCCAGGCGCAGCCATATCCCGGTCGAGGTACTTCCGTTTTGCGTCAACCAGTTTTCCCATTCATTCTGGTCAAGGAATGTCAGACGAGGCTCAGTCATGGGGGATCCGAATGGTTGCATTCAGGCAGCGAAGCTTTTTCCGTTCACTGAATTCTCGCAGATTACCGATTTGCTCGGATTTGGAATGCCCGGTTTATCGACAATTCCTCGTGTATCCATCGGCGCTACCCAGGAAGCGAAAAAGGGCCGACCGCCAGATAGTCGCCGGCCGTGATTGGAAGGTCAGGAGTGGTTGAAGGCTACGAACGCTGAGTCGGCATAGCAACTCGTCAGCGGTCTTTCGCGACCATGGCTTGTGGCTTAAGCGGGGTAGGTAATGGAGCGCAAAATTTGGCTCTGCGCGCGGTGTGCAACTCTCGGCAGAGATGCGAGCCGTGCCGTGAGTACATTTCCATGAACTCGAACTTCATGTACTCGAGATTGCGCAAAGCGGCCTCGGGGCGACTCTCGACGAGTTCCGGGCGTCGCTGCTCAAGATCCGACGCGCGGGCTTTTATCTGTCGAGGGACGAACTGGAAAGCGGCGTTTCTGCACTGGCGTCGCCGCTGTTCACGGACGATTCCGGTGAAGCGGTCGGATCGCTTGCGGTGATCGTACCGACGCAGCGACTCGAATTTGCAAATCTGGACCGGCTCGTGGAATCGATCCGGGGGGCAGCGGCGCGAACCTCCCAGCGCACGCGTCCGGTTATCGAAAGTACGGGAGCGGGGGCCGCAGCTTCATCGCACACGATATCGCGAGTCAAGCGGTCCGCTTAGTCACCACCTGAACGCCATTCATGAGCGGTCCAGGGATGGCGACCTCGCCTCCAGTGTCAACGGGGCATTCAGTTGATGTCGGGGCTGACCAGCAAACTCTTTCCGATAGGCCGCGGGAGTCGTCTTTTTCAGCGCGCGAAATTGACGGTTGAAATTGGCAACGTTGGGAAATCCTGAATGGGCCGCGATAACCGACACGGGCCATGAGGTGTCTGCGAGCATTCGACATGCGTGACCGATTCGCACACGGCTCACATACTTCCCGACACTTTCGCCGATATGTTGAACAAAGTATCGATTGAGCGTGCGCTCTGAAAGGGTCGCGGCGACGGCTAATTCCGCCAGTGTCAGCCGTTCGGCGAACCGTGCCTCGATAACTGCTAACGCCCGATTTATCCGCTCCGGCTCGTGGCCGGAAGGCCGCCCCACGTTGCTCTGATCGAATGCGTTGGGGGACGCGAGTGGCCGTGCTTCTTCATCGGCCAATGTGCACAGGATGTCCAGCGCAACGCTGAGTCTCTCTCTTGGAGACGCTGACAAAAGACCGTCGAGCCGGCTACGTACCGTTGCCCCGGCTTCTGCCCTGAACGCGAGGCCGCAGGCCGCGCGCCGCAGAAGCCGATGAAGTGCTTCGTACTCGGGGCAGCAATCTGCCAGTCGTCGCGCCCAGTCGCCTTCGAACCAGATGACGATAGCGACCTGCGGGGCGCTGTCGTCGATTGAACGGTTCGACGACCAGGTATGAGGTAAGTCCGGCGGGACGAGCACCAGGTCATCGCCCTCGTACCCGGCGATCGAGTCACCGATGTAGCGCTTGCCGCGGCTGTTCATCGTGAGGGTGAGTTCATATTCCGGGTGATGGTGCCATTCGAACGGAATACGCGGAAGCTTCCGGTGATAAACCCGCACGGAGCATCCGGCGCTCATCTCGACATGTTCGTATAGAGGCTTCATGGCTGGAATCGCAAAGAAGTTGGCCTTATTGTATCACCCATCCATCATGGCCCAAGCTAAGCTTCAGTCATCAAAGAACACCAGGAGACGCCACCATGGAATCCCTTCACATCGACGATTTACCGACCGCTATTCGGGCGGTTAAAAAGCTGTTGCGCGCCAGCCTTCCGAACTATAAGGAAGTATTCCAGGAGGTAGAAGCTGAAATTCAGCGCAAGGTCGCTACCATCGTGGAGCAGCGTGCCCGCGGCGGTGAGTCCGTCATTCCTGAAATCCAGTATGCGGATATCGCGGCTGACCGGGTGAGCGCCGCGCAGATCGCATCGATCAAGGATCGAGGAGCCTGCGTGGTCCGGGGGGTGTTCAGCCGCGAGCGCGCTGAACGCTGGGACGCGCAGGTCGCTGAGTATGTCGAGTCCAATGACCTCGACGAAAAACTCGCGCATCGTGCAGAAGACAAGTACTTCGGCAACCTCGCTTCGAGCAAGCCCCAGATCTATGGCATTTACTGGTCGAAGCCTCAGGTCGAAGCGCGCCAGGCGCCCGAACTCACTCAGACGCGGGTCTTTCTGAACCGCCTCTGGAAACACGACAGCGAAGGGCGCGTTCATTTCGATCCCGACCGCGTTCCGGTGTACGCGGACCGGCTGCGGCGTCGCCCCCCCGGCTCCGAGTCGCTCGGGCTGTCTGCTCATTGCGACGGGGGGTCGGTCGAACGTTGGCTTGACGACAATTTCCGGCGTGTTTATCGACACGTGTTTAGTGGCGACTGGCGCCGCTATGACGCGTTCGATGCCGCGTATCGCCCCGAGGCGAGAGAGATTCCGTCACCGACTGTCTGTTCGATGTTCCGTACTTTCCAGGGCTGGACAGCGCTCACTGCGCAAGGTCCGGGAGACGGCACGCTTCAGCTAGTGCCAATTGCCAACGCCATGGTGTATGTGTTGTTGCGCGCTCTCCAGGATGACGTGCCAGACGACGATCTGTGCGGCGCATTACCTGGCCGCGCACTTTCGATCAAGCGCGAGTGGCATGGTCCGCTTCAGGAAGCGTTGTCCTCCATTCCACTGATGCAGGCAGGGGACACCGTCTTCTGGCATAGCGACGTGATTCACGCGGTCGAAGATGTCCATCGCGGCAAGGGCTACAGCAACGTCATGTACATATCGGCTGCGCCAGCGTGTGCAAAGAACGACGCCTACCTTAAACGCCAGCTGCCGACGTTTCTCAACGGAGATAGCCCGCCGGACTTTCCTGCGGACAATTTCGAAGTCGACTTTGTCGGACGTGCGGCGGAGACAGACCTGACTGAACTCGGCAAGGACCAGATGGGCTTTACGCTGTGAAACGCGATCGCTGGGGGCTGAAAGGCAATCCACCGATTCGTAGGCGGGTAGCCTGGTCGGTTCGGGATTAGCCAGACGGCCCGCCACGATCCGGCCAGCCCCTCTGGCTGACGCGCGATGCATCAAGGGGACAGAAGTCTATGGCCGCTGGCCTGCAACGCGACGTTCTGTGCGGGTGGGATCGATCGACAGAGGCGGGTGGCGCCCCGCGGAGCCCACGCTTGATTCCCTGACGACCAGCTGCGCAATGGCGAAGTACTGCACGGGTGGTTCTTTTCCGTCCGCCGCTGGATCGAGCCTGGCCAGCAGCGTCTCACTCGCGATCGTGCCGAGTTTGTCCGCACCGGCGAAAAGAGTAGTGAGCGGCGGATTGGTATGTTCTGCCGCCATCACATTGTCACAGCCAACGACCGCGAGCGCCTTGCCCGCACGTTTGCCCATTCGGTCCAGCTCATGCAACACGCCAAACGCAACCTGGTCGTTATAGCAAACCACCGCCGTCGGACGAGGCCGCATCTCGAAGATGGAGCGGACTGCTTTGCGACCGCCCTCCGGAGTCAGTTCAACGTCGATGATCCACTCGTCGGCGACAGGCAGGGCATGACTGGCCATTGCCGTGAGGTAGCCCTGCCTGCGCTGGTTCGCAACCGCATACCCCGTTCGATTGCCGGCGAATGCGATACGTGTATGGCCCTGAGCAATGAGATGTTCCGTCGCGAGAGCGAATCCAATGCTGTTCTCGACTCCGACCGTGTCGACATCAGTGCCCATCGGTCGCATGACAAGGACAAGTGGAATTCCCCAGGACTTGATCTCGTCCGGCAGTTGCTCGGATGTACCCAACGCAGGAGACATGATCAGGCCGGCCACATTCTGCTCACGCATCGATGGCAGAACACGGGTTTGGGTCGCGACGTTTTCGGCAGTGTGCGCCATCAGCGTCGTATATCCGGACTGCGCGAGTACCCGCTCGATGGCGACGAGCAACTCGACAAAGAAGGGGTTAGTCAGATCGTTGATGACCATCCCGACGATGGTACTTCGGGTACCGCGCAGATTTGCTGCGCCGCGGTTATAGATTTTCGCTTGCCAGAACGCACGCAGTCATTCCTGTCATGCTTCGGTCCGATCCGCCAGCACTTCGCGCTCAAGCGTCATCTGCTGCGCGCCTCGCTCTATCGCAAACAGCTCGCCGCGCGATTTGAAGCCTGGCGTCTCTTCGCTGGCATTGCCCAAGCTCCCTCCACCGTGTTCTGAGACACGACTGTCCGTGCCGCGTCGCACCGATGCGCGATGGATCCTCCGGTTCCGTCGATGAAGTTCCTCGACGATCAAGTTCCTCGACGATGAAGTCGGCATTTCTTATCGCTTCTGTGGGGCAGCGCACGAGACACATCGCGGGCCTATACATTTCCCTAAACTTTTTACGTCACAATCGTACGCAAAAGCAAACGAGAGAAAGGGAAAGCGGCACCTTCGCTTTTTCTGGTTATTTGTCGAGATGAAATATGCAAAATCAGCCGGACAGCTGGTCGGTTACGCGACGAGCGAGCGTATGACCAAGCATCTGGTGATGCAGGCGGTGTTTCGGGCGGCCGCGTCGCACCGACCGCCGGCCGGTCTGATTCACCACAGGCTGCGGCAGCCAATATTGCGCGCATGCTTACCAGAATCTTGTCAGCCAGTTCGACATGCAAGCCTCAATGAGCAGACGAGGAAACTGCTTTGACAACGCATCGATCGAATCATTTTGGGGCGCGCTGAAGAGCGAGTTGGCCTATCGTCGGCGGTTCGCCAATTGGCAGCAGGCGCAGCAAGAGGTCACGGAATACATCGAGATCCTTTATTCCTGGCAGCGGACACAAGCGCAGCTTGACTATCTGTCTCCCGCGGTTTTCACGCAGCGTTTCTACCTGGACAAAATCGCTCCTAAACCCGTTGGCGTCCACGGATTCCGACCGAGCTCATTAACTCTCATGCCATGAATCCACGCCATAACGATACTACTGCGCCGCAACTCACCCGTCCTGCGCACGCGGCATACATCGACGGTTTGCGTGCGGTCGCAGTATTGTCGGTCATCGTTTATCACCTGTACGCGCAGTGGTTACCCGGCGGGCTTGCAGGAGTCGACATCTTTTTCGTGGTTTCCGGGTTTGTTGTCAGCGCATCCGTTGGAAACCTCGAATCGATGCAGTTTTCGCGCTTCGTGTTCTATTTCTATTCGCGTCGAGTGCAGAGGATCGTGCCAGCGCTCGTTGTGTGCCTGCTGGTGACCGGCTTGTTTTCAGCACTGTTCATTCCAAACGCGTGGCTGAGCGATACCAACAAATACACCGGCTTCTTTGCTTTCTTTGGGTTGAGCAATCTGGTGCTCGCGGTGACAGGTGATAACTATTTTTCGCCACGCGTCGAATTCAACCCGTACCTGCATACCTGGTCGCTTGGCGTAGAAGAGCAGTTTTATCTGATCTTTCCGTTGCTTTTCTTCATGTGGGTGAGCAAACGTCCGAGAAAGACGCTTTGCGTTGTTCTGTTCACCGGCGGGCTCGCTCTGTCCGTGTTGAGCGCATGGTGGCTTTCGAGGCGAGATAACGGGCTCGACTTTTACCTGATTCCAGGGCGTTTCTGGGAATTGGCATCCGGGATCCTCCTATACCAGTTGCTTGCGCTCGCGAAGCGCCCGCTCGGCGTGATCGACCGCAATGGGACGCTGGGTTCGATGGCATTGCTCGGTGGTTCGCTGGTGCTGCTTGCGGCCGGTTTCAAGGTCTTGAGCCCGGAGCAGCTTCCTTTTCCGGGAGCGCTGCTGCCGGTTGCCGGCACGCTTGGCGTACTGTACGCGCTGCACGGAAGAGTCCCGCGGGATTGGCTGCACAGGCTGCTCATTTCACCAGCGGTGACTCTCGTCGGCAAGATGTCATATTCGCTCTATCTCTGGCACTGGCCTGTGATCGTGCTGCTGCGGTGGACGACGGGGATCGATGCGCCTGTCTGGCGCCTACTTGCGGCCGTACTGACCTTCGCGCTGGGGACAGCGTCCTGGTACTACGTCGAGAATCCTGTGCGGCGCTCGGCGGTCCTGAAAGGCATGCGGCGTCCCGCTCTCGTAGGTGCGGGCTTAGCTACGTTGACGTGCGGAGCGCTATTGTGGCTCGGCATTCAGGCAGCCCAGCTGAAGCTGAACATGTCGCTGAGCGTGGTGTCACAACGTGCCGACGACTGGTATCCGAGCCGCCCCCTTGAGCCCAGCAATGACGGATGTCTGGACACGTGGAATAGGACGAAGCTCAACGGGGGGCCCGTATGGACATATTCACGTGCGGGATGTTCGCTTCCGGCGACCTATCGGGGGCGCCTGTACGTGATCGGCGATTCGCACGCCATGGCCTACAACAGGATGTTGCGCGAATTCGCCCGGGATACTGGCGTGAAGGTCTTCGCGTACAACAATGGAGGCTGTCCGTTCATTGTCTTGCTGCCGCGCAAACAAAATGAGGTGGCGAGCTGTGCGCCGGGGACGGATGCGGCAATCGCTCAAATCGAGGCGCAGGTCAGGCCCGGTGACGTGGTCTTCATGCCTTCGCTGCGACTGCCACGTTTCTCCGACGAGTGGGCCCGCTTCGACGACTCGAGCGCCTGGGGCTACATGTTTGGTCCAGAGGCCGTGCAAAGCCGGGTAGACGGCGTGCGAGAGGCCATTCCAATCTTGCAGAAACTGGCAGCCAAAGGGGCGAAGGTCATCCTGGAAGGGCCGACGCCCGAGTTTCGGAGCCAGCCGTTCCGATGTTCTGACTGGTTCAATCGCGACAATCCCATCTGTTCCGGCGGCGACCGCATCGCCCGTGCGGATCTGGAAGCCTTGCGGGCGCCAGTGCTCGAATCCTATGCGCACATCGTGCGGGGGGTCCCCGAAGTTAGCGTATGGGACCCGTTGCCACCACTGTGCCCAGATTCGGTCTGCTCGACGCACACCGCCGACGGCCGGCCGCTCGTCTTCGATGGCGATCACCTCAGCGGCTATGCGAACAGGCTTCTGTTGCCAAGCTTTAAGCAGTTCGTCAGCAAGCTTATGGAAGCGGGCTCTGCGAGCTGATGCGGGGAAGATTTCCGGCGATGGCTGGCGAGGTAGTTAGTCCGAAGATCGAGTACCGGCTGTGCGAGCTTGGGTACTGTCAGGTCGACGGAGGGGGCGACGAATATAGTGGGGCCTGCAGAAAGGTTCCCTCTCCGTTCTGCCGTCGGCCTATGCACCGGTTCGTAGTGGCCGGACAGCCGCGGCGCGTGTCTTAGCGCGGCCATGTGGGGTTGTCGATCACGCTGGTTGAAGCAAACGGCTGCGCGGTGCACAGCCTCCGTGAATCAGTGCACCGAAGCACCGGGAAACGTTCCACGATGAAGCGCGCCTGGCTCTGCGACCGCCAGACATGCACCGTCAGGAAGTGGAATCGATAGTCGCAAAGCCTTTCCGGATAAGCATTTACGGTCTGTGCCAGCAAACCTGGCACAAAGCCTGCCTTCCATCGTTCAACTTGTATTCAAGATTGAACTCATGGAACGCATTGCTCCGTTCAAGGTTCGCGCGCTGCTAGACGCTTATCGTCAAGGCGAAACATCGCCATGCGACACGGTCGCCACAGTGCTGCAACGTCTTGCCACCACCCATCGTCCGGAAGCCTGGATCCTTCGCGTGTCCGAAGCCTCGCTCGTCGCGCGCGCCACCGAACTCGAACGTCTGCTCGCCGACGAAGGCCCCGCGCTCTTCGCCCGCATGCCGCTGTTCGGCGTGCCGTTCGCGGTGAAGGACAACGTTGACGTCGCCGGCCTGCCGACAACCGCCGCATGCGATGCCTTCGCCTACACGCCGGACGAAACGGCGTTCGCGGTGGCGCGTCTGCTGGACGCGGGCGCGATTCTCGTCGGCAAGACCAATCTCGATCAGTTCGCGACGGGTCTGGTTGGCACGCGTTCGCCGTACGGCGCGGTGCGTCAGTTCACGCGCGATGAATACGTGTCGGGCGGATCGAGCTCCGGTTCGGCGATTGCGGTCGCAACGGGCATCGTCGCGTTCGCGCTCGGCACCGATACCGCGGGTTCCGGACGCGTGCCTGCGGGCTTCAATGGGCTGGTGGGGCTCAAGCCGTCGCTTGGGCTCGTCAGCAAGCGCGGCGTCGTACCGGCGTGTCGCACGCTTGATACGCTGTCGGTGTTCGCGCACGACGTTGCCGATGCGTGGCAAGTGCTCGAGCGGCTCGCGTTCTATGACCCGCTGGACGCTTACTCAAGGCCGCTGCCCTCGCGCGGTTTACAGCGCTCGCCATTGCGCATCGCGATTCCCGACGCGCTCACGTTCTTCGACGATCACCATGCATCGGCCGCCTTCGCCGCGACCATGGATGGCATCGCCAGGCATCTCGCGTTGACGCCGTCGACATTCGCCTTCGCGCCGTTGCAGCAGGTCGCCGCGCTTCTTTACGACGGCCCGTGGGTGGCCGAGCGCCGCGCCGCGCTCGGCACATTCTTTACAACACATCACCACGATATCGACCCAACCGTCGCGAAGGTGATCGGCCAGGCGGACCGTTTCGATGCGGCCGCCGCGTTCGACGGGCAGTACGCGCTTGCGAGGCTAGCGCGCCAGGCCGCAGCGCTTTTTGAGCACGCTGACGTGCTGATCGTGCCGACCACGCCGACGCATCCGACCATCGCCGACGTAGAGGCCAATCCGATCGAGGTGAACAGCCGTCTGGGCGTCTATACGAACTTCGTCAATCTGCTCGATCTGTGTGCGCTCGCCGTGCCCGGCGTGCCGCGCGCCGACGGTCTGCCTGCTGGCGTGACGCTGATCGGACCAGCGGGCGCGGACCAGCAGCTCGCGGTGCTCGGCGCGCGCATTCAGGCGCTGTTCGGCGAAGCCATTGCGCAACGCGATGCCGACGCGATCGCGAGCCAGCCGCTGCCGATCCAGGAACCGGTCGTCATGCTCGCCGTGGTCGGTGCGCATCTGCGGGGCGAGCCGTTGAACTGGCAGCTGCTGCAAGCCGGCGCGCGCTTCGTCGAAGCCACGACGACTGCGCCTCACTACCGGCTCTATGCACTCGCCGGCACGTTGCCGCCGAAACCCGGCCTCGTGCGCCGCGCGGGCGACGCGGCAGAAGGCGAAGCCATCGCTATCGAACTGTGGGAAGTGCCGCTGCGCACGTTCGGCGCGTTCGTCGCCGCCGTGCCCGCGCCGCTCGCCATCGGCACGCTGGAGACCATCGACGGACGCAGCGTGAAGGGCTTCGTCTGTGAGCCCTCTGCGATCGCACGCGACGCGGGCGCCCTCGACATTACCGCTTACGGCGGCTGGCGCGCATATCTCGCGCACCGCGCGCCGCAGCCGAACGCCTGATGCCCGTCATCGGAAATCCAGCATTCAGAGCGCAGTGAACGACCAACTCAAGGAAACCCCACCATGACTCAACGTCGCGACTTCATCAAGCAGGCGGGCGCGCTCGCACTCGGCAGCGTGCTGCCGTTTGAAAGCGTGTTGGCTGCCGAAAAGCTCACCGTCGGCGTGATCTACGTCGGCTCGAAGGGCGACTATGGCTACAACCAGGCGCAGGCGCAGGCCGCCGCGGTCATCAAGAAGATGCCGAACGTGAAGGTAGTCGAAGAAGAAAATGTCCCCGAAACGGTGGCCGCGCAGAAGTCGATGGAAGCAATGATCGAGCAGGATGGCGCGACGCTCGTTTTCGCCACCTCGTTCGGCTATTTCGATCCGCATGTACTGAAGATGGCGGCCAGGTATCCGAAGGTGCGTTTCGCGCATTGCGGCGGCCTCTGGAAGCAGGGCAACCCGTCGAACATCGCGAGCTATTTCGGCTACATCGACGAATGCCAGTACCTGAACGGCGTCGTCGCGGGCCACATGAGCAAGAGCAAGAAGCTCGGTTTCGTCGCGGCCAAGCCGATTCCGCAGGTGCTGCGCAACATCAACGCGTTCACGCTCGGCGCGCAGTCGGTCGATCCGTCCATTACGGCACACGTCATTTTCACGGGCGACTGGTCGATGCCGGTCAAGGAAGCCGAAGCGACCAACAGTCTCGTCGATCAGGGTTGCGACGTGCTGACCTGCCACGTCGACGGTCCGAAGGTCGTCATCGAAACGGCAGAGAAGCGTGGCGCGATGAGCTGCGGCTACCACGCCAGCCAGGCGGCGCTCGCGCCGAAGGGCTATTTGACGGGCGCCGAATGGGACTGGGCGACGCCGTACAAAACGCTCGTCACTGACGCGCAGAGCGGCACGCCGCAGCCGAACATTCTGCGCGGCGGCCTCAAGGAAGGTTTCGTGAAGATGTCGCCTTATGGCGCCAAAGTGACGGCCGCCGCGAAGACCAAGGCCGACGCCGTCAAGACGCAGATGACGGCCGGCCAGTTCGTCATCTTCAAGGGCCCGCTGAAGGACAACAAGGGCGGCAGCGCGATCGCATCCGCCACGGCCTACGCTCAGACCGACATCACCCTCGAAAGCATGAATTATCTCGTCGCGGGTGTGGTGGGCCAGATTTAATCCCGCGTGCTGACAGCGCAATTCGCGCAACTGAAGGAGAGACGATGCGTGCTCATGCTTCCACGGTGAGATCGCCCGGCCTTGCCCGCGCGCTGCTCGGCGTGCTGCCCGCACTGCCGACGCTCGCGGCGCTCGCCGGCTCGTTGCTGCTGTTCGCGATCTTTCTGCTCGTGCAGGGCCAGCCCGCCGGCGACGCGATCGTGCTGATCGCACAAGGCGCATTCGGCTCGGCGTTCGCGTGGCAGAGCACGCTGCTGCGCGCCGCGCCGTTGATGCTCACCGCGCTGTGCGTGGCGCTGCCTGCGCAGGTCGGCCTGATTGTGATCGGCGGCGAAGGCGCGCTCGCGCTCGGCGGACTTGCTGCGGCCGTCACGCCGCAACTGCTGCCGCACGGCACGCCGTGGTTCGTCGCGACGCCCGCGATGGCGCTGGCGGGCATGATCGCCGGCGGTGCGTGGATCGGCACGGTCGGGGCGTTGCGGCAGTGGCGCGGCGTGAACGAGACCATCAGCTCGCTGCTGATGTCGTATATCGCGATTGCGTTGTTCAAGCATCTGGTCGAAGGGCCGTTGCGCGATCCGGCGAGCCTGAACAAGCCGTCGACGCTGCCGCTGCCCGATGCGTTCGCGATCGGCTCGCTGCCGGGACTCGACGTGCATTGGGGACTCTTCTGGGGCGTGCTCGCGTGCGTCGGCGCATGGATCTTCGTGCGTCACAGCACCAAGGGTTTCGCGATGCGCGTGACGGGCGGCAACGCGCGCGCTGCGCGCCTCGTCGGCCTGCCAGTCAACTCGCTTGCGCTGACCGCGTGCGTGCTCGGCGGCGCCGCAGCCGGACTCGCCGGCATGTTCGAAGTCTCGGCGGTGCAGGGCAGCGCGAACGCCTCGCTGCTCGCGGGTTACGGCTACGCGGGCATCCTCGTGGCATTCGCTGCACGGCAAAATCCGCTCGCCATCATCGCGTGCGCGCTGATGATCGGCGGCATCGAGGCGAGCGGCAGTCTGCTGCAACGCCGCCTCGATCTGCCCGACGCAACGACGCTCGTCTTGCAAGGGCTGCTGTTCGCAAACCTGCTCGCGTGGGAGGCGCTAGGCGGACGGCTCGCCGCGTGGCGCGTGAAGTTGCAGGCCCTCGCGCAATCCGAAGTGCCGCATCCGCTGGAGCGAACTCATGCCTGATCTGCACTCGCCCGTTGCCGTGCTACTGCTCTCGCTTCTGGCGGGCGCGATTCGCGTCAGCACGCCGTATCTTTTCGTGAGCCTCGGTGAATGCCTGACCGAGAAGGGCGGTCGCGTGAATCTCGGACTAGAAGGGATTCTCGTGTCGGGCGCGATGAGCGGTTACGCAGGCTCGTACCTGACCGGTTCACCGTGGCTGGGCGTGCTGATCGCCGGATGCGCGGGCCTGCTGCTCGGTTGCCTGCACGGACTCGTCTGCTCGCTGCCGCGCGTGTCGGACATCGCGTTCGGCATCGCGTTGATGCTGTTCGGCACCGGCCTCGCGTTCTATCTCGGCAAGCCCTTCATCGAGCCGCAGGCGGCGATGCTGCGCTCGTTCGACTTCGGCGCGTGGAGCGCGTCACCGCAATTGCATAACGCGCTGCACGTGAATCCACTGTTCCTGATCGGCGTCGTGCTTGCGTTCGTCCTGCAATGGGGTTTGCGCTCCACACGCTGGGGCATGACGCTGCGGCTCGTCGGCGAAAACGCGGAGAGCGCGCGGGCGATGGGCTATCCGGTCACACGCGTACGCATCGCGGCGACAACGGTCGGCGGATTTTTCGCGGGCGTCGGCGGCGCGTATCTGTCGCTCGTTTATCCGGGTAGCTGGAACGAAGGCCTGTCGAGCGGTCAGGGGTTGATGGCCGTCGCGCTCGTGATCTTCGCGCGCTGGCAGCCGCTGCGCTGTCTGTGGGCGGCGCTGCTGTTCGGCGCAGCCGGCGCACTCGGCCCTGCGTTGCAGGCGACGGGCGTGACCAGTGGCTACTACCTGTTCAACGCCGCGCCGTACGTGCTCACGCTGGCAATCATGATCGTCAACTGCCGGCCCGATCGCACCCTCGCCGGTGCACCCGGCGAACTGAGTCTCACACGCTGAAACCGCCGAAGCGATCCACCTACATTTCGTCTCACCGGAGTCCACATGACCCGTTTCATCGAAGCCCGACCCTATCCGTGGCCTTACGACGGCGCGCTGCGCGCCGACAATACGGCGCTTGTCATCATCGACATGCAGACGGACTTCTGTGGCACCGGCGGCTATGTCGACAAGATGGGCTACGACCTGTCGATGACGCGCGCGCCGATCGAACCGATCAGCCGCGTGCTGGCAACGATGCGCGAACAGGGTTTCACCATCATCCATACCCGCGAAGGGCATCGGCCCGATCTGTCGGATCTTCCCGCCAACAAGCGCTGGCGCAGTCGCCGCGCTGGCACGGATGGCATCGGCATCGGCGACGACGGTCCGTGCGGCAAGATCCTGGTGCGCGGCGAACCAGGCTGGGACATCATCGATGAACTGGCGCCGCTGCCGGGCGAAATCATCATCGACAAGCCGGGCAAGGGCTCGTTCTGCGCCACCGATCTTGAACTCATTCTGCGCACGCGCGGCATCGTCAATCTGGTGCTCACCGGCATCACGACCGACGTGTGCGTGCATACGACGATGCGCGAAGCGAACGACCGCGGTTTCGAATGCACGGTCCTCGCCGACTGCTGCGGCGCGACCGACAAGAGCAATCACGAAGCGGCACTGAACATGGTGCTGATGCAGGGCGGTGTATTCGGCACGGTGTCGGATTCCAGCGCGCTGATTGCGGCGCTAGGGCGCTGATTATGTCGACGCTCGCCAGCATGAAACCGCTGCCGTTACGCACCGGCGCGCTCGGCATCGAGGCGCTCGGCGCGAGTAAGCGCTTCGGTGCTTTCCGCGCGCTCGACGACGTGACGCTCAAAGTGCGCGCAGGCACCGTGCACGCGCTGCTCGGCGAGAACGGCGCGGGCAAGAGCACGCTAGTGAAAGGTCTCGTCGGTTATGGCGTGCTCGACAGCGGCCAGATCGCCGCGGACGGCCGCGAAGTGCGGATTGCTTCGCCCCGCGATGCGCAGGCACTCGGCATCGGCATGGTGTACCAGCATTTCACGCTGGCGGCGGGTTTATCGGTGGAAGAGAACCTGCTTCTCGCGCGTGGAGGGATGCCGTGGAGAATCGACTGGCAAGCCGAACGCAAGGCGCTCGGCGCGTTCATGCGTGGCATGCCGTTCCGGCTGGCACTCGACGCGCCGGTGTCGAGTCTCGCGGCCGGCGAAAAGCAGAAGCTCGAAATATTGAAGCAACTGTATCTGCGTCAGCGCTTCCTGATTCTCGACGAACCGACCTCGGTGCTGACGCCGCAGGAAGCGGACGAAGTTCTCGGGCTCATGCGCGATCTCGCCACGCGCGGCGATCTCACCGTACTGATGATCACGCACAAATTCCGCGAAGTGATGGCCTACGCGGACGACGTCACGGTTCTGCGCAAGGGCCGCTTCGTCGGCAGTTGCGCCGTGCGCGACACCGACCGCGACCGCCTCGCCTCGTGGATGATGGGCGGCGATGCCGGTTTCGAAGCGCGCGCGACAGCCTGTATCGACGACCAGCGGCCTGCGCGTCGGCCGCTTGTCGCCGATGCGCCGGTGGCGCTCGAACTGTCGGCCCTGACGGTGGTGGACGACCGCGGACACGTGGCAGTGCGCGGTGCGTCGCTCACGGTGCGCGCGGGCGAAATTCTCGGCTTGGCGGGCGTGTCGGGCAATGGCCAGAAGGAGCTGATCGAGGCGCTGGTCGGCCAGCGGAGCGTGCGATCGGGCGACATGCGCATGAAGGGAGAAGCGTACCGCGCGACGCGCGAAGCGATGACGCGCCTGAAAGTTTTCGCGTTACCCGAGGAGCCGTTGCGTAATGCCTGTGTCGCGAACCTCAGCGTCGCGGAAAACCTCGCGTTGCGCGACTTCGATCGCGCGCCGTTGCGCGCGGGCGGCTGGCGGCTCAACCGTCGCGCGTTACGCGAATGCGCCGAAAAGCGCATTGCCGAGTTCAACGTGCGGCCGCCGGTGCCGGAGCGCGCGATCGGCACGCTGTCGGGCGGTAACGTGCAGCGCGCGGTACTGGCTCGCGAACTCGGCCAGCCGGTCGATGTGCTGATCGTCGCCAATCCGGTGTTCGGTCTCGACTTCGCGTCGGTGGCCGATATTCACGCGCGCATTCTCGCCGCCCGCGACGCGGGCGCGGCGGTGCTGCTGGTGAGCGAAGACCTCGACGAATTGCTGGAACTGGCCGACCGCATCGCAGTGATCGCGGAAGGGCGGCTCGTTTTCGAAACCGCCGTGGACCACGCGGACCGCGTGGTGCTCGGGCGCCACATGGCCGGCCACGGGGACGATCCGCAACCCGTAGTGGCGGACACCTCCGCCGCCTTTCATGGAGCATGACAGATGAGTTCGAGTGGACTCGGCGGATTGAACCGCTCGCCCGCTGGCGTCGTAATCGGCCTCGTGCAATTGCAGAATCCCAGTGTCGAAACGCCCGCGCAGCTCGCGGCGCAGACGCAGCTCGTCGTTGAACTGATCGGCAAGGCCCGGCGCAACAACGCGGCGATGGATCTCGTGGTGTTCCCGGAGTACGCGTTGCATGGCCTTTCCATGCGCACCGACGACGCGATCATGTGCAGCCTCGACGGCCCCGAAGTGGCCGCGTTCAAGGCGGCGTGCGTCGAGCACCGCATCTGGGGCTGCTTTTCGATCATGGAGCGCAATCCAGGCGGCAATCCGTACAACAGCGGACTGATCATCGACGACCAGGGCGTGATCCAGCTCTACTACCGCAAGCTGCATCCGTGGGTGCCGGTCGAGCCGTGGGAGCCGGGCGATCTCGGCGTGCCGGTCTGCACCGGCCCGCGCGGCGTGAAGCTCGGCCTCATCATCTGCCACGACGGCATGTTCCCGGAGATGGCGCGCGAAGCCGCCTACAAGGGCGCCGAAGTCATTCTGCGCACGGCGGGATACACCGCGCCGATCCGCCACGCGTGGCGCATCACCAATCAGTCGAACGCGTTCCAGAATCTCGCGCAGACGGCGAGCGTCTGTCTGTGCGGTAGCGACGGCACGTTCGATTCGATGGGCGAGGGCATGTTCTGCGATTTCGACGGAACGGTGCTGGTGGAGGGCAGTCATCGCCCGGACGAGGTCATCGTCTGCGAGATGCGGCCCGATCTCGTGCGCGAGGCGCGTATTCATTGGGGCGTCGAAAACAACATCTATCAGTTCGGACATCGCGGCTACGTTGCGGTGAAGGGCGGCGTGCAGGATTGTCCCTATACGTTCATGCATGACATGGTGCGCGGCGAATATCGTTTGCCCTGGGAGGCCGAGGTGCGCGTGACCGATGGCACACCTTGCGGCTTCGCACCGCCGGAACGCACTTACAAGAGTTAATTGCCATGCCGACCGTCAACCAGGCGTTACCGTCGCCGTTCGAGTTCGAGCCGTCGAAGACGGCGCTCGTCGTGATCGACATGCAACGCGATTTCGTCGAGTTGGGCGGATTCGGCGCGGCGCTCGGCAACGACGTGTCGCTGCTCGCGGACATCGTGCCGGATGTCGCGCGGCTGATTGCGCATGCGCGCACGCACGGCTGGCACGTCGTGCACACGCGCGAATCGCACCTGCCTGACCTGTCCGATTGTCCGCCCGCGAAACGTCTGCGTGGGCAGCCAAGCGCACG
Source organism: Paraburkholderia rhynchosiae (assembly GCF_002879865.1). Taxonomy (GTDB): domain Bacteria; phylum Pseudomonadota; class Gammaproteobacteria; order Burkholderiales; family Burkholderiaceae; genus Paraburkholderia; species Paraburkholderia rhynchosiae. Next base: position 2,238 of record NZ_PNXY01000059.1, on the reverse strand, counting down.
CATCGGCGACAAAGGGCCGATGGGACGCATACTCGTGCGGGGCGAACCAGGCAATGCAATCATCGACGCGCTCGCGCCGATTGACGGTGAACTCGTGATCGACAAGCCGGGCAAGGGTGCGTTCTACGCGACGCGGCTCGGACAAGAGCTTGCGAAGCGCGGCGTCACGCATCTTGTGTTTGCGGGCGTAACGACTGAAGTGTGCGTACAGACCTCGATGCGCGAGGCGAATGATCGCGGTTACGACTGTCTCGTGATCGAAGACGCGACTGCGAGCTACATTCCCGCGTTCAAGGAAACAACCCTCGCGATGATCCGATCTCAAGGCGGCATCGTCGGCTGGACTGCGACGCTCGAACAATTGCTGGAGGCCGACACTTGAGCACCTCGCATGTCATCAACGACCCGACGATCGTCGCCGAAGTGACCGCCGCGTTTGAAGCCTACGAACGCGCGCTGGTCGATAACGACATCGACACGATGAACGTGTTGTTCTGGGACGCACCGGAAACGGTGCGCTATGGAATTGCCGAAATCCAGTACGGCGGCGAGGAGATTCGCGCGTGGCGGGAATCGTGCGTGCCGGTGCCGGCTTCGCGCAGACGGCATCGCACGGTCGTGACTTCGTTCGGCCGCGACTATGCGACGGTCAGCACCACGTTCACCAGCGACGCCACGCCGCTCGTCGGCCGTCAGATGCAGTCGTGGGCGCGGCTTGGCACGCACGGTGCGCCGTTCGGCGGCTGGATAGTCGTTGCTGCGCACGTGAGTCTGATCGATGCGCCCGATGTGACCGACGTGGAAGCCGCCTACGGGAAACGCGGCTGATGTCGGGACGATTTGCAGGAGACCGGTTATTGAACCTAAACGGCTGACCGAAGGTAAAGATCCGATCGACGAACCCGACGACGCGGCGCCTGATGCGTCGAAACTCGTCTATGGCGCAAACCCGCTTGCCGAGCAGGTGTATCTGCAACTCAAGCAGGACATTTTCGACTTCCGGCTGTTTCCGGGCGATCGCTTCTCGGAGACTGGCATCGCGCAGCATTACGGCGTGTCGCGCACACCGATGCGCGACGCGCTGTTCCGTCTGCTGCGCGAAGGGTATCTGGAAGTCGGCTTCCGGCGCGGCTGGAAAGTGTCCAACATCGACTTCGAGCGGCTCGATCAGCTGTACGACCTGCGCATCGTGCTCGAACTGGCTGCCATAGAGCGTGTGACGAGCGGCTCGAACCATCGCGCGATCGACGCGCTCAAGGCCATCTGGCGCGTGCCGCGCGACGCACGCGAGACCGATCCGGCGCGCATGTTCCGGCTCGACGAAGGCTTTCATCGCGGGCTGGTGGAAGCCGCGGGCAACACCGAGATGCTACGCGTGCATAACGAAGTGACCGAGCGCATTCGCATCGTGCGACGCCTCGATTTCCTGAAGCCGCATCGCACCGAGGCAACCTACGACGAGCACGCCACGATGCTCACGCTGATCGAACGCGGAAAGCTTGCCGAAGCGGGCATTATGCTGCGCGCGCATGTCACGCAGAGCAAGCTCGAAGTCCGCAAGATCACCGTTTCGATGCTCGCGCAGGCGCGGGACAGCAAGTTGCCGTTTGTGAGTTGAAGTGGTAGGGAGCCGGCAAGACACTTTTCGGCTTTGGCTGCTGTTGTCCTACTGTTGGATGTGGAACGCGTCGTGACGGACTCGGCAGCGGAATACTGCGGACGCACTATATTCTCCTTGAGACGGTCCCGGGATCGGTTTTTTTCGAAAAGCCGTCAACTTCGGCGCAGCGCTTCGGGAAATATCGCGGTATCGAACTTCTCGATTTCAACGAAACGGACGGTGACGCTAGCAGTGTTATTGAACTTGCTAGCGCTTCTGTGAACACGGCTAGCATCAATCGTGGACGCCAACAGATACCGCCGCATCCGCCGTATGGACGGCGGTGTTGTCCGCTCGATAAGTTGTCCTGCATATAAACCATATCAACGCACTTTCCTATTTGCGTCAGAACGCCCGCTGCCATGCGAGCAGTCGCCACCCGATGTTAAGGAAGGTCTGCAAAAGTCCTGGCATTGACGCCCCGTTCAGCTATCCTGGAACCAACGCGAATTAGTTGAGGAGAAGAGTGATGTCGCAGTTGGGTCTTGGTCTGGATCTGTCAACGAAGCGCACGCGCAAGCGGGAATTTCTCGATGAGATGCGGCGTGTTGTGCCTTGGTCGAAGCTGATTGCGCTGA
>NZ_PNXY01000058.1 GCF_002879865.1 Paraburkholderia rhynchosiae | reverse complement strand
CGATTCCGGCGACTGGCGCGAGATTACGAACGCCTGCCCGAAACATTGGCCGGCCTACACTTCGTTGTCTTCGCCATGCTCATGCTTGTACATGTCGCACAGACTATTCAAGTTCCTAACACCCTCTTGTTTTCACGCCTTGCACCCGTGCTCCAAACCTTCATGGCAATGCGCCCGAAAGTGACGATCAAAGTCACGTCGGGGCTTTCCTTTGAACACAGCCGCGCGCTGGCTGATGGTTTTTTGGACGCCGCGCTGCTGCGAGAGCCCTTGAAAGCGGCGCAACCCCCGGATCTCTGTCCTTCCCAGCTAGTTTGGATCGGCCTGCCAGGCTTCGATGTGGAAAAAATTGAGGTCCTGCCGCTGGCGCATATTTCGGGGCATTGCGTGTATTTCCGGGAAGCATCCGCTTTGCTGGACGAAGCGGGCATACCCTGGCGCTCGGTCTACGACTGCAATACCCTGGAAGGCATTCGCACCGCCGTTCGTAGCGGCCTGGCGATCGCGGCTATTCCCGAGGAAGACTGTCCTGAAGAGAGTCTGAAACTCTGCCATCCCCGGCTGCCCAAACTCCCCATCGTGCACGGGCGATTCAAAACCGCGCAGAATGAGCCGCCGGTTATCGTACGGCAGCTTCTCACGACTCTACGCGATGCGTTGCAGCCCGAGGGCCTGGCTTCGTGAACAGGGCACTAAGCCAGAAGTCTGCCGAACCCGGGCAGTGAAGAAGTCCGACCAATCAGCTGAAGCGCCTGCCAGAACGCCGCCTGGTTCGAGGTAATGACCGGCAGGCCCGTTTCCGCCTCGAGTGGTGCGATTAAGTCCAGCGTTGCTGCGGTAGTGCATGACAAGAAGATCGCATCGCCCGTGGCCGTATTGGCCTGCGCTATGGCACGGCGATAGTGCTCCAGGCCTGGCGTCGCGATCTCCACATCGCTTTTCAGGCCAAAACACACCCGATCGGAAAAGCCGATGCCTGCGTTGGCGAAAACACTACTGGTGATTTCAGCGACTTCCTGAGTATAGGGCGCAATAAACACGATTTTACGGCAGCCTAAATACCTCAAAGCTTCGACAGCTGCGCTTGCTGGATTGGTTATCGGAACATCTGGGCGAATTTTTGCGATTTGCTGGGCAATCTTCGCCGGGCCAATGATCGCGGAGCCTGAGGTGCAGCCAAAGACAATCGCATCGAGGTTGGCTTCGGGTAGCAGTAATCGCACCGCGTCCGGGATACCGTCCTCAAGCATCGCGAGCGTTGCCGGCGTTAGTGGCATGGACCGTGCGATCCGTGTGGTAATGATGTCCACTCCGGCCGCCAACCCCATGCGCCAGAAATCGCGTTCGACCAACACGTCCGACGCCAATGCAATCAACCCAATGCGAAGGTTTCGACGGTGCGAACTATTTGAGTTAATACCCGTTTCGTAATGCTGCATGAACCTACCTCTTGGCAATAAGTGCTGTCCACCTCACTATATGCATCATAGCGGATCACTAAAGGCGAACTAATCGTGTGTTTCGGGAGGTTCATCGCAAATCGCGATTGGTATAGAGGTGGCGCCGGAAATCTGGGCAGTCGGTCAGGTGGAGTCGCTGGATGGATTCTGAGATAGGCATAATGCCCACAAAGGAAACCAGACGATGACTTGAGCGCCGTTTGTGCAAGACGCGTGAGCAACGCTCTCAACTTAAGCCCTCAAAGAGCTTGCAAACGAGGCATTGCCCTGTAAACTTCGTCGCATAACCCACTGATAAATCAACGACATTGAATTCAAATACCCGCCTCCTCAAGGCTTCTGGCTGAGTTCTCTGCTTTCCTGCTCGATCCGGCACTCGCCGATCGCGTACGCCGCTCTCCCACCGCATTTACCCGCAATCGCACACTGACGTTACCGCGCATGGCCGCGCTGACGATGTCGGGCACGTGCGCCGGCGTGAGGCCGAGCTCGATGCGCTGTTCGGCTCGCTGGGCGAGCACGGCGGGCGCACCCCGCGCTGTCAGTGCGCAGGCGTTCAGCAAGGGGCGTCGGGGACTGTCGGCCGGTTTATTCGAACTGGCCCGCGCCCGGCTGATTTCGCTGGCCCAACCGCACATCGAGTCGATGCGCTGGAACGGCCTGAGACTGGTCGCCGCGGACGGTAGCCGCCTGCGTGTGGGCACGCGTCGCGGCCATGAACTGCGCGCCGGAACTGGTGCAAATAAGGCGATCAATTCGGTTATCGTAACGGGCTGACCGATAAGAGGGCCACCAATGAGCAAGCGCCAGAACCTGAAGGAGTTGTTTGCGGGTCGTCACTTTGACGGTGACGTAATCATCCTCTGCGTTCGCTGGTATCTACGCTACAAGCTCAGTCTGCGCGACCTTGTCGAGATGATGGCCGGAGCGCGGCGTGGCTCTGGCCCAAACGACGATCCTCCGTTGGGTGAAGCGCTATACGCCGGAGTTCGTCAAACGGTGGGTCTACCTATATCGGGCGGTTGATCGAGCCGGGCACACGGTTGACTTCATGCTCCGGACGAAGCGCGATGTCGCCGCGGCGAAAGCGTTCTTCAGGAAGGCAATCAAACATCAAGGCCAGCCGCCGCAAACCATCACGCTCGATGGATACGCAGCGTCGCATCGAGCGGTGCGCGAGCTGAAGGTCGACGGCTTGCTGCCCGAGGACACCCAAGTCCGATCCTCGAAATACCTCAACAATGTGATTGAGCAGGACCATCGCAACATCAAGTTCAGGACGAACGCCATGCACGGCTTCAAACGGTTCAGACACGCGGCCGTCACAATCGCTGGCATCGAGCTGGCGCACCGGATTCGCAAAGGACAATTCGATCTCGCGAGTCTGCGCCTCAAAGATCCCACTATGTCCGCCATCTGGAAAACAGTTCTCTCAGTTTGATAGCGCAACGGCAAAGCAGCGGCTTTTCTTTTGATCGCCTCTATTTGCACCAGATCCTGGCGTAAGGCAGGCCCGTCGCCTCCGTGACCGGCAGCGCGTCCACGTCGGCCTACGAAGCATCACGATCGCGCCTTCGCCATTACGTAGTACGCCGACCACACCGGTCTTTCCGACGTTCCGACTGACCTCGCAGCCCAGCTTTTCGATACGGTCGGCCGCAACCGCCGTCGTGCGGACCTCGGACATCGAAAGCTCCGGGTGCTCGTTAGATGGCTTCGAGCTCCGGTATCAGCGCTTCGATATCGGCAGCGCTGGCTTCAACCAGTGACGGCATGTTCGGCTCCTCTTCAACGGGTAGACACGAGTGCGAGATTAATCCTCTCTTTCGGCGGCCTGGCCCGCAGCAAGCAGGCTGGATGTCAGTTTGGCAAGAAGGTAATTCAGCGTTTCCCGCTCGCGCTCGCTCAAAACCGCAAGACGCCACGCCTCAAGCTTTCCGCTAAGCTTTCGGGATGCCTTCGCAACAGTGACACCTTCTGGCGTTGCGTGAAGCGAGATGCTCCGGCGATCCGCCGAGTGGGTGTTCCGAATCATCAGTCCGCGCGCGCACAGTTGACCACGAATACGCGGGGTGTTCAGAATCGATCGTGGCGCAGATCATCGCGGAGGGCCAGGCCGATCCGGCGGTGCTGCGCGAATTCCGCGAGCGCTTTCACTATGGGCGCCGGGCGCTTATCCGCGAGATGCTCGAAGAATGGCGCAGTTCGGCCAGCATCCCAGTGCCGCCGAACATCGAGACGCTGGGCGAACTGCTGTACGCGCCGGTGTACATGCGACTGTTGCTCGGCAATGGCCCGCTCGACGACCATTTTGCACATGAGCACATCAGTTACGTATACACGCTGCTGGGCGTCGCGGTGCCGGATGTCGCGAAACTGCGGGAGAAAATGAAGTCGAAGATATCTGCCAGAAAGGCGGCAGGAAGCGTTACCAGGCCATAAATCCTGTCTTTACAGGAGCCTCCGCGAAGGGGGGGGCGTTCGCTCATAAGCGTTTCCTATCGTGCAAGAACGAAGCCGTCTTTGCGCGGTTTCCGTGAGTGATATACCGTTGAATCCGTGTCCCTGCGGCTGTGCGAAGAAGACTGAACGCCTTGCGCATGAGCCGCTCCCCAACACGGAAGCGACGATCAACCATGTACAAAGCCATCAGAAAGAACGCTTCGGCGCCTCAAGCGGCAGATGAGATCCTCCACGCATTACACGACATCCCCGTTTCTGCACTCAGCGACAATATGCATCGCAACATCGGCAGCGTCGGGCTCCATCCGTATCAGCGGCCCGGCAGGAAGACCATGGCCGGCACAGCGGTGACCGTGCGCTCGCGAGGCGGCGACAACCTGACTTATCTGCGAGCGCTGGAGTTCTGCCGTCCGGGCGACGTATTGGTCGTCGATGCCGGTGGAGACCTCAATAATGCGGTGGTCGGTGGAATTCTGTCCTTCTACGCGGCTCATATCGGCGTCGTCGGCCTCGTGATAGATGGCGCGATTCGTGACGTCGCGGAAATTCGCGAGCGCGATTTTCCGGTCTACGCGCGTGGCGTCACGCACCGCGGACCGTATAAGGACGGCCCCGGCGAGATCAACGTCACAGTGTCGGTCGGCGGGATGGTGGTCAATCCAGGGGACATCGTCGTCGGCGATCAGGACGGTCTGCTCGCGATTCCGCAAGACGACGCGGAATATGTGATCGAAAAAGCGCTAGCGGTGCTGCAAGCGGAGGCCGAAACCATGCGGGCGATGAAAGAGGGGCGCTGGAACCGCGCGTTTATTGATGCACTCGAAGCGCGCTGCAACAACTGAGCAACGCGTAGATACGAAGGAAAGCCGGCGCCTGCGTGCATCGCAGAGTCGGCTTTTTACATGGCGGCGATTGCGCGTCGCTTCAATCACCGCCGCGTGAGCTGTCAATCGAAACTCACCAGTACCTTCATGGACTTCGAGCGGTCGCCCGCAGTCTGGAATGCCTTGACCGAATCCTGATACGGGAAGATCCCTGAAATCAGCGGCTTTACGTCGATCAATCCCTTGTTGAGCAGTTCGACGGCGACAGCGAACTCTTCGTGAAAGCGGAACGCGCCGCGTAGATCGAACTCCTTCGCGACAATCACGTTGAGCGGCAAGGACGTGTCGCCGCCCAGTCCCACGTGAACGATCACGCCGCGCGGCTTGAGCACGTCGAAAGCGCCGCGCAGTGCCGCCGCGTTGCCGCTCGCCTCGAACAGCACGTCGCAGCTGCCTTTGCCGGCCATGAACGGCTGGAGTGCATCGGGCGTCTCGGCGATGTTCAGCGCCACATCGGCGCCGACCTTTTTCGCACTGTCGAGCGGAAGCGCATTGACGTCGGTAGCCACGATCGTCGCCGCGCCGGCGCGGCGTGCGGCCGCCACGATCAGTGCGCCAATTGGCCCGCAGCCCGTCACGAGCACGCGCTTACCGAGCAGCGGACCCGCGCGCCGCACGGCATGCAGCGCGACGGAGAGCGGCTCGGCCATTGCGGCTTCGGCATCGCTTAGCGAATCCGCCACGACGTGCGCCTGCGAACGGTCGATCACGATCTCCTGGCGAAATGCGCCCTGCACATGCGGCGTGCGCATCGCGCTGCCGTAGTAGCGCATATCCATGCAATGATTCTGCAGCCCTTGCTGACAGTATTCACACAGACCGCAAGGCCGGCTGGGGCTGATGGCAATGCGTGTGCCGGCCGGCATATCCGTCACGCCAGAGCCCGGGCGTGAAACCGCGCCGGAGACTTCGTGGCCCAGCACCATCGGTTCCTTGATCCGAACGGTGCCAAAGCCGCCGTGATTGAAGTAGTGCAGGTCGGACCCGCAGATACCTCCGGTCCGGACGCGCACGAGCAACTGGTTCGCTTCCGGCTCGGGCGTGGGAACGTCCTCGATGCGTAAATCGAGTGGTGCGTGAATGACGAGTGCATGCATGGTGAGTGCCTATGACGGTAAATGCGGGATCTGCATGCATACGTTAGCGGCAAAAAGCCCGCTCGACAAAGAACGATGTTGTCTGGGCCGATAGTCGTCGCTTATGGATGGACCGTGGGTCGATCGTAGACATTCTGGCCGGAGCGGGCAGCACATTCATAGGACCAGGAACGCCGAGCGCGAACGCAATGGCTGCCGCTGCAGAATGAGTTCTTTGATGGAGGCCGCAGTAAACCGTGCACCGGTGCCGCGAAGCTGGCGGCGAAGAAGATTGCCCGGCGTCGGGAACGCCAGGCAGTGGGGGAGCGCGGACCTTAGAACCTGTGACGCAGACCTATCGCAGCTTCGAATAGCGAGTTGTAGCCGAAGAACGGTTGATTCGAGCCGGACGCTGCGGCAAGCGTCGTCCAGGCGCCGGTGAGGTGGTTGTAGTCCACGCCGACATAGACGTCGGTGCGCTTGCTCAGCAGATAGTCGAGCGTCGGCCCGCCGGTGATGCGCGTGCCGCTTCGTCCCGCGTGATGCACGAAGTCGACGTAAAGCGGCAGATCGAGAACGAGCGACGGCGTGATGTAATACTGAAGCGCGGTGGAGAACGAGTCGTTGCGATAGTCCGCAGGATAAACATGGCTGTAGATATACGAGCCGAACACTTTCGCCGCACCGAACTTGTACGTGGCGCCCGCAGTGAATATTTTCTGCGAGCTGTCCGGGATCGTCACGCCGAAATAGGTGCTTCCGTAGGCGGTGGTCGCGGGTGTGAGGCCGCCGATGTTATTGACCACCTGATACGCCGCGCCAACACTCAACGGGCCATTGTCATACGAGAGGCTCACCGCCGGCGACGAATTCTGATGGACACTGCCCGCCACCCCGCCGAACGTGTAAGCGCTCTTGAGCGTGAACCCGGCGAGCGTCGGCGACGTATAGCGCACGGTGTTGTCCAGACGTCCGCCGCCCGTGAGCCCCGCGCCCTGAAAGCCGATCGTGCCGGTGTAGTTGGCGAACGCGTAAATGTCGTGCGTCCAGCCCGTCTCGTGAACCAGGGTGTATTGACGGCCCATGGTCAGCGTGCCGTAGGGGCTCGTGAGCCCAACCATTGCAGTGCGCCCGAAGAGGCGCGCCGTGCCCGAAGGCGTGGATTGCTGCGTGACACCGGTATTCGGCGTGAAGCCGCCTTCAAGCTGGAAAATGGCTGCCAGACCGCCGCCCAGATCTTCCTTTCCCTGCAAGCCCCAGCGGCTGCCCTGAATCTCACCGCCGCTGCCCATTGTGAAAAGCTTACCGCCGGATTTATTCTGATGAGTGTCGAAGCGCACGGCTTCATCGATGATGCCGTACAGCGTGACGCTCGATTGAGCGTGCGCAATACCTGAAATGGCGACGCCCAATCCAGTTAGTATGCCTAAAGTATGCTTTTTCACGAGTAGATCCCCTTGCAGATTGACGAAAAAGAAAAGCTCCAAACCGGCTGCGGCATCCTCGCGGTGCGGCATGCCTTTCTAATCGGCGGTGGGCGCTATTCGTACGCTGCTTCGGGCACTATTCGGTGCGCCGCCGCCGTTCTCTCAGATCAAACCGGCAACTGCCGCTGCGATCTTCCTGCACCCTTCGTCGATGACCTCGATGCTCGTCGCGATCGACATGCGGAAAAACGGCGAGACGCCATATGCGGAACCGGCGATCAGCGCGACGCCGGCGTGCTCGAGCAGATACAGCACGACGTCGGCGTCGTCTTTCAGGAGCTTGCCCTGCGGCGTCGTGCGGCCGATCATGCCGCTGCAATTCACGTAGAGATAGAAAGCGCCACCAGGCGTTTTGCAACTGATGCCAGGAATCGCGTTGAGCGCTTCCAGTGCGTTGTCGCGCCGCTCCTTGTAAATTTTCACGGACTGCTGCACGAACGTCTGGTCGCCGGTCAGCGCCGCGAGCGCGGCAGCCTGGCTGATCGAGCACGCGTTGCTGGTCGATTGGGACTGAAGCGTTTCCAAAGCGCCGATCAGGTCGGCGGGGCCCGCCACATAGCCGATGCGCCAACCGGTCATCGCGTAGGTCTTGGAAACGCCGTTGATGACCAGCGTGCGCGAGCCGAGTTCGGGTTCGATGGCGAGCAGATGTTGCGGCGTTTCGTCTTCGAAGCGAATGTGTTCGTAGATGTCGTCCATCATCACGAGCACCTGAGGATGGCGCAGCAGCACATCTGCGAGCGCGCGGAGTTCCTCTACGCTATACGTCGCGCCAGTCGGATTGGTCGGCGAATTGATGATGAGCCAGCGCGTGCGCGGTGTGATCGCTGCTTCGAGGAGGGCTGGTGTCAGCTTGAAGCCGTCGGCTTCCGTACAGGGAACGACGACCGGCGCACCGTCGCAGGCGAGCGCCATGTCGGGGTAGGAGACCCAGTAGGGCGCGGGGATCAGGACTTCGTCGCCGGCTTCCACTGTGACGGCGAGCGCGTTGAAGATCGCGTGTTTCGCGCCGCACGTCACGATGATATGTTTGGGGTCGTAGGAAAGACCGTTCTCGCGCTGCAGTTTCGCAGCGATGGCGGCGCGCAGCGCCGGTGTGCCCGCGGTTTGCGTATAGCGCGTTTCGCCGCGCCCCATCGCTTCGAATGCTGCCTGGCGGATATGCGCGGGCGTGTCGAAATCCGGTTCGCCGACCACGAGATTGACGATGGTTTTTCCCTGTCGCCGCAGTTCCGCAGCTCTGTCGGCGGCGGCGCTGCTCGGTGAAGGTTTGATTCTCTGGACGCGACCGGCGATGCGCGATGCACTCACACTAGGCTCCTCAGCGGGATTTGACAGCATTCACATTAAGCGCGCGAAAAAGTTCAAGCCAAGATGACTTTCCGCTGGTGCAATAACATCCACTTATGACGCTGGATCAACGCGCGAGTCGGACCTCGATAAGCGCGATCCATGCGGGAATACGCTGATATGCGGGGCTTCGTGAGTGGGCCGGCGGCGGCAGAGAGGTTTTTTCCGCACTGTGCGGCAAGCGGCGCTTGGCCTATCATGATTGTCATCCCTAACGTTGAGACGCGACTACCGTGAACCTGCGGCGTTTGAAGTATTTCGTGAAGATCGTCGATATCGGTAGCCTTACTCAGGCTGCGGAGGTGCTTCACATTGCGCAGCCCGCGCTGAGCCAGCAACTGATCACGCTCGAGGACGAGTTCCAGCAACAGCTCCTCGTGCGAACCAAGCGCGGCGTCACCGCCACAGAGGCTGGCGCTACGCTGTATCGCCACGCACAGTTGATCCTGCGGCAGTACGAACAGGCGCAGGCCGACGTGAAGAGCGCCGGCCAGACGCTGTCGGGTCAGGTCTCGGTGGGGCTCGCGCCCGGCACCGGGGCGTCGGCGCTCTCGTTGCCGCTGTTGCGCACCGTGCGGGCGCGGCATCCGGAGATTCTTCTCTACATCAACGAGAACTTCGGCACGACGCTCAGCGAACTGATCATGAACGGGCGCATGGACATGGCGGTGCTGTACGGCGACAAGCCAGTGCATGGCCTGTCTTTCCAGCTCCTGATGAATGAGGAACTGTTCCTCGTTGCGCCGCGGAGCATGGGCATCGTGCAGGAACAGATCGGCGTGACGGAGTTGCGCGACGTACCGTTGCTGCTGCCGCGTCCATACAACTATCTGCGCAAGTACGTCGACGAAGGATTCGCGCGCGTGCAGATGATCCCGAAGGTGGTGGCCGAGATCGAATCGGCATCGACGTTGTCGGCGGCGGTGGGTGCGGGCATCGGCGCGACGATTCTGCCGGATTCGACCGCGCGGGTGGTTGCGGCCGTGGGCGACGTCGTGCAATGCCGCATCGTTTCGCCGGTCATCAAGATCCCCCTGTCGGTCTGTCTGTCCGACCATCTGCCACTTTCAGAGCCCGCCGCGGCGGTCAAGGACATCCTGCTGGAGCTGGCGGGCGACCTCGCGCTCGACGTGCGCTTCGAACCCGGCGCCGATACATAAGCGCGCCTTATCCCTACAAAGCCAAACGGTCTTGGCGCAATTTTTCTGCGCCGGATACATTGAGTCCATTGTCGATCGCGCACGCCAGCCGCGGGGCGCGCGCACAACCGGCCACGGACTCGAACATGGATCTCCAGAAGATTAAGGCGCTTATCGACCTGTTGGCGGACTCTCCGCTTGCCAGGCTCGAAGTTATCGAGGGCGACGAACGGGTCAAGCTGGTGAAGGCGAAACGGCGCGGCAAGCGGGGCGTGGCTGCTGCCGCCGCCGACTCAGCCGATGAAGGTGCCGCTGTGAACCAGGCTCCGGCCGCGGCCCTGGCTGAAGAAACAGCTCGAGAAACGGCTCGCGCGTCGCTCACCGAGCCGCCGCAAGCCGCATGTGCAAGCGCTCAAGGATTTTCAGTGCCTTCAGCACGCTCAACCGCAAGCGAGCCGAACTGCGTCCGCGCGCCGATGTTCGGCGTGGTGCATCTGACGCCCGCGCCCGGCGAGGCGCCGTTCGTGAACCAGGGCGACACGGTCGAGGAAGGCCAGGTGCTCTGCACGATCGAGGCAATGAAGATGTTCAACGCGATCGAATCCGAATTCAGCGGCGCCGTGCTGGAGATTTTCGTCGCGCCAGGCAGCGAAGTCGAACCCGACCAGCCGCTCTTCCGGATCGGCTAGACCATCATGTTCGACAAGGTCCTGATTGCCAACCGTGGCGAGATCGCGCTGCGAATCCAGCGGGCGTGCCGCGAACTCGGCCTCAAGACCGTCGCGGTCTACTCGGAGGCCGACGCCAATGCACGCTACGTTCGCCTCGCCGATGAGGCGCTGTGCATCGGCCCCGCGTCGCCGGGACAGAGCTATCTGAACCGCGCGGGGATCCTGTTCGCCGCGCACGCGAGCGGCGCCCAAGCGATTCATCCCGGCTACGGGTTTCTTTCGGAGAACGCGGACTTCGCCGCGCAGGCCGAGGCGGCTGGTCTGGTTTTTATCGGCCCGCAAGCACAAACCATTCGCACGATGGGCGACAAGGTCGCCGCCAAACGTGCGATGCGCGCAGCCGGCGTGCCTTGCGTTCCGGGGCCGGACGGCGGGCTGCCCGACGATCCCGCGGAAATCTTGCGCGTCGCGCAAGAGATCGGCTATCCGGTCATCGTCAAGGCGGCGGGCGGCGGCGGCGGCCGAGGCATGCGGGTCGTGCCGGGCCCGGAACAGTTGCTTGACGCTGTGTCGGTGACGCGCGAGGAAGCGCGTCGCGCGTTCGGCAAGCCCGAGCTATACGTCGAGAAGTTTCTCAAGCATCCGCGGCACGTCGAAATCCAGCTGCTGTGCGATACGCACGGCAATGCGCTGTGGCTCGGTTCGCGCGACTGTTCGCTGCAACGGCGTCATCAGAAGGTGCTGGAAGAGGCGCCCGCGCCCGGCATCGACCCTGGGTTGCTCCGGCAAGTGGGCGAGCGTTGCGTCGAAGCGTGCAGGCAGACGCATTATCGCGGCGTGGGCACCTTTGAATTCCTGTTCGAGAATGACCAGTTCTACTTCATCGAAATGAACACGCGCTTGCAGGTCGAGCATCCCGTAACCGAGATGACGTCGGGAATCGACATCGTGCGGGAACAGATACGCATCGCGCAGGGACATGCGTTGACCATTCGTCAGTCGGACATACGCACGCTAGGCCATTCGCTGGAATGCCGGATCAACGCGGAAGATCCGTTCACCTTCATGCCGTGTCCCGGCAAGATTTCCGTGTGGGAACTGCCGGGCGGCAACGGCGTGCGGGTCGATTCGCATATGAGCAGCGACGCACTCGTGCCGCCATATTACGACTCGCTGATCGCGAAAGTCATCACCCACGGCGCAACACGTGACGAAGCGCTGGCGCGCATGCGTCTTGCACTGTCGGAAATGCGCGTCGAGGGCATCCGCACGAATGTGCCGTTGCATCAGGCCATGCTCGAAGACGAAGGATTTCGTGCGGGCGGAGTCGATATTCATCATCTCGAGCGCTGGCTCGCAAAGAGGAAACACACATGACGCTGACCGTCGAGCATGCGTCGATCGCGCACGCGGATGCAGTGAAGCCGCTGCGTCAGGATTCACACGGGACTGCCGTTGCAATGAGACAGGACGAATCGGATGAGCCGCTTCGCGTCAGCATGCTGGGTACGACGGCCATGCTGTTCGAAGCCCCGGGCGCGCTCGATCTGCCTGCACAGCGCCGCATCTGGACGCTCGCGCGCGAGGTCGCAACCTGGCCGGGCGTGCGCGAGGCGGTGCCTGGCGTGACCAATCTGATGCTGACGTTTGCCACGCCGCCCGCGGACCCCGACTCGCTTGGCGCCGCGCTGCGCGACGCGTGGGCAGCGTCGGGCGAGTTGCAGATCGAAGGGAAGGTGGTCGAGTTGCCGGTGCATTATGGCGGCGAGCATGGGCCGCATCTGCACGACGTGGTGAATCACACCGGGCTTTCTGTCGATGAAGTGGTGCAATTGCATTGCGCGCCGCTCTATACGGTCTACGCGCTAGGCAGTCATCCGGGCTATTGCTACCTCGGCGGCATGGACCCGCGCATCGCGACGCCGCGGCGCAAGGTGCCGGTGCTCGGATTGCCTGGCGGCGCAGTGTCGATCGGCGGTGTACAGACGGGCGTGTCGGCTTCGACAGGTCCGAGCGGCTGGAACACCATCGGCCATACGTCGATGTCGTTCTTCGATCCCACGCGTGAAAACCCTGCCACGCTCGCGCCGGGGGACATGATCCGCTTCCGTGTGCAGAGGGTTGTTCCATGATCGAGATCCTGTCTTCATCCGCGCTCGCGACCGTGCAGGACCAGGGACGCGAAGGCTATCTGCGCTACGGCGTCGGCACGGCTGGCGCCATGGACCGTCTCGCGCTCGCAGTCGGCAATCTGCTGCTCGGCAATCCGGACGACGCCGCCGGCATCGAGATCCCGGTGTTTCCGTTCCGCATCCGCTTTCTCGAGGACATGGCGTTCGCGATTACTGGGGCGGACTGCTTGGCGCGCCTGGGCGAGCGACAGGTGTTGCCGTGGTGGACGATGCATGCGAAACAGGGCGACGTGCTGACAATCGGCGTACCGACGAGCGGCACACGCTGCTACCTGTCACTCGCGGGCGGCGTCGATGTGCCGGTGGTGCTGGGTTCGCGCAGCACGCAGTTGCGCGGCCAGTTCGGCGGCTTCAACGGCCGTCAGTTGCAAAAGGGCGATGTGCTGAAGGCCTCAGGCCTCGACGCACGCGCTGCGGCCTCACAGGACGCGCTGCATGCCGCGGGTTTCGGTACCGTGCCGCCTGAGTACTCGTTGCCATCGCCGCAAGCGCTGCCCGTTGCCGACGCCGGCGAAACCACGGTCCGCGTGCTGCCCGCGGCGGAATACGAGTGCTATCGGCCGGAATCGCTCGAAGCGTTCTGGCGCGAAGGATGGAAAGTGACGCCGCAAAGCGATCGCTATGGCTATCGCCTCGCCGGTCCGAATCTGGTCTCGACGCATGCCATTGAAAAGCGCTCGCACGGCATCGTCCCCGGTGTGATCCAGGTGCCGCACAACGGGCAGCCGATCATCCAGCTACGCGATGCGCAACCGTCGGGCGGTTATCCGAAGATCGGCACGGTGATCGAAGCGGATTTGTGGCGGCTCGCGCAGGCGCGCATCGGTACGAAGATCCGTTTTGTTCAGACGACGTATCCGCAAGCCGTCGCGGCGCTGGAAGAGCTGGCCGGCTATCTCGGCCGGGTGCGCAATCTAATTGGACTCTACCGTTCTTCCAGACACTGAAACATGACAGAAAAAATCGAAGTGGATGTCGGCGAGCTTCGGCAGATCACGTCGTGGCTGGCAGCGGTCGATATCGGATTCATCGAAATCAGCAAGCCCGGGGCAACGGTTCGTTTGACGATGGAGCACGAGCCGCGCGCGGCGGGCGAGAATATGCAGACGCAAACGGGTAGAGCTTCCGCGCTCGCCGAATACGCGAGTGCGCCATCAGCGTCAGTGGGAGCGCAGAGTGTCGACGTCCTCGCGAGTTCGGCCGGCATTTTCCTGACCACGCATCCGAC
Source organism: Paraburkholderia rhynchosiae (assembly GCF_002879865.1). Lineage (GTDB taxonomy): Bacteria > Pseudomonadota > Gammaproteobacteria > Burkholderiales > Burkholderiaceae > Paraburkholderia > Paraburkholderia rhynchosiae. The sequence goes on along the minus strand of NZ_PNXY01000058.1, from coordinate 9,205 downwards.
GCGCTCGACAGCGCTTGTCAGCGCCGGCGCTCATGTCAACGCCGGCGACATCGTCGGCTTGCTCCGGATCGCGCTGTTGTGCGTTCCAGTGGTCGCGCCGGTCGCCGGTGTGGTGGTCAGGACACTCGCCGCTCATGGCGCGACTGTAGGTTATGGAACGCGCCTGATTGAACTCGCGCCGTCGGCGTAGATGCTCGTCAGCGCTTCGGGAACGGAGACTGGATTGTGGAAATCGATCTGAATGCGGATCTTGGCGAAGGCTTTGGACCCTATCGTATGGGCGAGGACGAAGCGATGCTCGATATCGTGTCGTCGGCCAACGTCGCGTGCGGCTATCACGCGGGCGATCCGGTCATCATGGACCGGACGGTGCGCATGGCATTGGCGCGCGGCATCGACGTCGGCGCACATGTCGGCTTTCCCGACCTGATGGGTTTCGGGCGCCGGCAGATTCAGGGCGATCCTTCTGAACTCGCGAACTACGTCGTGTATCAGATGGGCGCGCTTGCGGGCATTGCAAAGGCGGCGGGGCATCGCGTCACGCACATGAGTTTTCATGGCGCGCTGGGCAACATGGCGGCAGCATCGTATGAACTCGCCGAGCCGCTGGTGAGGGCCGTCGCCGAGTTCGACCGCGATCTCATCATCAGTGTGTCGACGAACACGGAGATAGAACGCGCCGCGGATCATATCGGCATTCGCACGGCCAACACGTTTCTCGCCGACCGTGCCTACGACGACAAGGGCGCACTGGTCTCGCGCAAGCTTGCCGGCGCAGTGATCGTGGAGCGCGCGGCGGTTCTCGCGCGTGTCAAGGAACTGCTCGAAGAGGGCACCATTACGACGATCACCGGCAACAAGCTCAAGGTTAGAGTTCAGTCGATCCTGCTTCACGGCGACACGCCCGGCGCGGTCGAACTCGCACGCACGGTGCGCGGCGTGATCGAAGCGGCGGGCGGAAAGATCGTCCCGGTGTCGAGGCTGGCTCGCTAGAGACGGCGCGCAGACGGGCAGCGTTTTTACGCGTATCAACCATAAGGCCGGCTTATCGCTTCAAAGCCAAACCGTCTTTGCGCCGCGTTTTCGCGGCGTATACATTGGGATGGCATTGGTAACAGCATTGGTAGACGGTTTATCGCGCGCCTCTCGAAGGGGCGATAGTTCAGAACTACAGACAGAGGTCATTCATGCCGTTTTCAGACTATAAGACCGCGCTGGTGACGGGCGCTTCGACAGGGATGGGTGCTGCGATCGTCGAGCGATTCCGTCGTGAAGGACTCGAAGTGCATGCGCTCGCCCGCAACGCCGATCGTCTGAACGAGCTCGCTGAGCGGACCGGCTGCATCCCGCATGCGATCGACGTGTGCGATCTGGATGCCGTGACGAAGCTCACGCAGGAAGTGCCGTTCGATATTGTCGTGAACAATGCAGGCGTGTCGCGCAAGGGTTCGATCCTGGACGCCGGTGTCGAAGACATCGACGTACAAGTCGAAGTCAACCTGCAAGCCGTGCTGCATCTTGTGCGGCTCACCATGCCGGGCATGGTGGCGCGCGACCGCGGCCATATCGTCAACATCAGCTCGATTGCGGCGATCTACAACTTCAACGGCAACTCGATCTATCACGCGACGAAGGCCGGCATTCATGCGCTCTCGCGCCAGTTGCGGGTGGACGCAACCGGCAAGCGCGTGCGTGTGACCGAGATCTGTCCGGGCCGCGTTGCCACCGATATTTTCGGTCACGTGCATGGCGACATTGAAGAAGCGCGCAAGAAGTTTATCGACGGCTTCGAATTGCCGCAGCCGTCCGACATTGCCGATGCGATCGCCTTTGCGATTGCCGCGCCGCTGGCCGTCAACATCAGCAACATGGAAATCCTGCCGACGCTGCAGGTGCCGGGCGGACTCACGACCATCAAGCGCGAGCCGGCCGCTCACGACGAGTAAGCGAACCGCCTTCGAATTGCGCCGCTTCGCAGCCGATGCTTTGGCCGCCGCGCAAGAACATCACCGGAGTCCATCAAGGAGGTTTTTCATGCGTGCATCGGTACTCGTTACCCGTGCGTCATTTCCGGATATCGTCGACCGCCTGCGCGCGGACTTCGACGTGACCGACAATCCAGACGACGTGATCTGGACGCAACCGGAGCTGATCGCCCGCTTGCAGGGGAAGGTGGGCGCGATGACCGCCGGCAGCGACCGGATCGACGCGACCTTGCTCGATGCGTGTCCGCAACTGAAGGCAGTCTGCAACATCGGCGTGGGCTACAACAACGTCGACGTGCAAGCGTGTACCGCGCGTGGCGTACTGGTCACGAATACGCCCGACGTGCTGACGGACACCACCGCCGACTTCGGCTTCGCGCTGATGATGGCGGCCGCGCGACGCATTACCGAGTCGGAGCGTTTTCTGCGCGCGGGCGAATGGACGAAGACGGGCCGCTACGACATGTTCGTCGGCGGCGATGTGCATGGTTCGACGCTCGGCATACTGGGCATGGGGCGCATCGGTCAGGCGATTGCGCGGCGCGGCGCGTTCGGTTTCGGCATGCGCGTCATCTATCACAACCGTTCGCGACTGGCGCCGGATGTGGAAGAGAGTTGCCGCGCGCGCTATGTCGACAAGGAAACGCTGCTGCGCGAGTCGGATCATCTGATCATCGTCGTGCCGTATTCGGCCAGTTCGCATCATGCGATAGGCGCGGCGGAACTCAAGCAGATGAAGTCGTTCGCCACGCTCACGAATATCGCGCGTGGCGGCGTGGTCGACGACGCGGCGCTCGCGGTCGCCCTCAGTGAAGGCAGTATCGCGGCGGCCGGTCTCGATGTGTTCGAAGGCGAACCGGTGGTGAGCCTGGCGCTACTTGCGCAAAAGAACGTGGTGCTGACGCCGCATATCGGCAGTGCGTCAGTCAGTACGCGGCGCGCAATGGCCGCGCTTTGTGCGGACAATCTGATCGCCGCGCTTGGGCTTGGCGCGTCGGCCGGCAAGCCGCCGACGCCGGTGAATCCGCAAGTGCTCGCGCGTCCGGCGGCCACCGTTTGAGCAATGGCCGGCGCAGCCGATTGCGCCGGTATTTTTTGGTGGGATTGCGCTTCCTTAAACGAGCGCGACAACCGATGAGATGCCCGCAGAGGCGCCGCTACTGGAGACAAACACCATGCAGCATGGCACCTTCAGCGCTGCCCCAAGCGCTTTCCCACGCCGGCACGATTTATCATTCCCGAAACTTATTGCACCAGAAGAAAGGCATCTGCTACGCCGTTTTTTTGCGAGCTAGTATCAATTCAACACGGAACACAATCACGGCTTCCGAATGGTAACGATGCAGGCGCGCGGTGTTCACATCGGGTCGTCGCTTCGATCCGGTTCATTGGGACGTGCAACATGAAACTTCATTTTGACGTGGCGACGGTGCTGCGTGGCGACTACGGCGCGCTGTTTCTCCACGGGATCGAACTGACGCTCGCCATGGCGGCGTTGGCATGGATACTCTCGCTGATCGTGGGCGTTCTGCTCGCGCTGATCCGGCTGACCAACAATCGCCTCGCGACTTCCTTCGTCGCGACATTCGTTGCATACCATCGCAATGTGCCGATGCTGGTGCAGATCCTGTTCTGGTACTTCGGCATCTCGAACGTCTTGCCGGCCTCATTACAGACGCTGCTGAACCAGTACAACGGCCAGTTCATCTTCGCGGTGATCGCGATCGGATTGTGCAGCGGAGCCTATCTCTCGGAAGACATCCGCAGCGGACTGCGTGCGATTCCCTACGGTCAATATGAAGCGTCGCGCGCCCTTGGCCTGAATTTCCTCACCGGTATGCGTTACGTCGTGCTGCCGCAGGCGCTTCGCAATGCAATTCCGCCGATGGTCAATCACGCGGTATTGCTGTTCAAGAACACGAGCCTCGCGATGGCGATCGGCGCGGCGGAGCTGACGTACGTCACGCGGCAAGTCGAGAACGAAACATTCCTGTCTTTCGAGTCGTACTTTGTCGCCACGGCGGTGTATCTCGGTCTGTCTCTCATCATCATGCTGGGCGGCGCAAAGATCGCAACGCATTACCGCATTCCCGGAGCGAAGTGACATGTTCGAGATCCTGCGCGATAACTGGACACTGTTGCTCATCGGCCAATATCCGCATGGGCCGCTAGGCGGCATCGTGCTCACGATACTGCTGTCGCTGTCGGCACTCGTCATCGCATTTCCTTTGGGCATTCTGGTTGCGCTCGCGCGCATCAGCCCGTTCCGGATTCTGCATGCGCCTGCCACGGGGCTCGTCTACATGGTGCGCGGCATTCCGCTCCTCATGGTGATCTTCTGGGTGTACTTTCTCGTGCCTGTTCTGACCGGCTATCCGGTCACCGGCTTCGTCACGATGCTGTGCGCGCTCGTCATTTACGACTCGGCTTATCTCGGCGAAATCATCCGCGCGGGTATAGAGGGGCTGCCTAAAGGGCAGACCGAAGCTTCGCGCGCGCTCGGCATGAGCTACATGAAAACGATGCGTGCGGTCATCCTGCCGCAAGCACTCTATAACGTCGTGCCGAGCATGGTCACGCAGTTCGTGTCGACGATCAAGGAGACCTCGCTCGGTTACATCATCAATGTTCAGGAAATCTCGTTTGCCGCGGATCAGATCAACAACCGGCTGCTGACGAAACCGTTCCCCGTGTATCTGATTCTGGCGTTGAGCTATTTCGTGCTGTGCTACGCGCTGACGCAGTTCGCTCACTATCTCGAGCGGCGCGTCACGCGCAAGCGTGCCGGCGAGGTAGCGAAGCGCTCGAAAGGCGGCGAGCTCCCGCTGACCGAGCCGCTGCTCACCGAAAACTAGGCGTTCAATCATTTCGAGGTATTTCGCATGATCAGGTTTTCCAGCGTCAACAAGTGGTACGGCGAATATCAGGCGCTCGTGGATGTGAACGCCGAAGTTCGCAAGGGCGAAGTCGTGGTGGTCTGTGGTCCGTCCGGGTCGGGCAAGTCGACTTTGATCCGTACCGTCAACCGTCTCGAAGAGATCAACCGTGGGCAGATCTTCTTCGACGGTCAGGAGATTCATGACAGGAAGCTCGGGCTGAATGCCTACCGCAGCCGCGTCGGCTTCGTGTTTCAGCAATTCAACCTGTTCCCGCATCTGTCGGCGCTGGATAACATCACGCTCTCGCCGATGCGCGTGCATGGCTTGAAGCGCGCCGATGCGGAACGCAAGGCCGCTGATCTGCTGTCGCGCGTCGGACTGTCGAACAAGGCGCGCGCCTATCCGGCGCAGCTGTCCGGCGGGCAGCAACAGCGCGTCGCGATTGCAAGAGCGTTGGCGATGGACCCGCCTGCCATGTTGTTTGACGAACCGACGAGCGCGCTCGACCCTGAAATGGTCGGCGAAGTGCTGAATGTGATGAAGAGTCTCGCGCAGGAGGGCATGACGATGATGTGCGTCACGCACGAGATGGGCTTCGCGCGCGAAGTGGCGGACCGCGTCTGGTTCATGGATGCAGGGAAGATTCTCGAAACGGCGGAGCCCGAGGAGTTCTTCCTACGCCCGAAACATGCGCGGGCGCAGCGATTCCTCTCTGATCTTCGTATGCATTGAGGCGGCAGAGTAGCAGCTTTGATCGACAGTCGATTGCTTTACACATAACCTTCAGGAGCACCACCATGCAGGTAACGAAGATTTACGCGGGGATGTTGGTCGCTGGCGTTGCGCTTCTATCGATGAGCCCCGCTTTTGCCGATCAGCTAGCGGATATCAGGAGCCGCGGGGAAGTGACCTGCGGCGTGTATTCGAATGTCGAGCCATTCTCGTATCCGAATGCGCAGACGCGTCAACTCGAGGGCATGGATGTGGATCTGTGCAACGCCGTTGCAAAACAGCTAGGCGTGAAGGCGAAGCTCGAGCCGCTTGCCGTCGAAGCGCGCATTCCTCAACTGAAGCTGGGGCGTGTCGACCTGGTGGTCGCGAATCTCGCGTACACGAAAACTCGCGCGACGCAAATCGCGTTCAGCGATTCCTACTACTCGACGAAGGAAGTGCTGGTAGTGAAGAAGGCTGATGCGAACAAGAAACTGGCCGATTTCACGGGGCAGAAGATCAGTGCCGCCGACGGCTCGACATCCGCGCAGTCGATCCCGATCTCGATCAAGGGCGCGCAGGCGGTCACGTTCCACGACACCAGTTCGGCGTTCCTCGCGCTCGAGCAGAATAAGGTCAAAGGCTTCGTCACCAATCAGATGACCGCCACTAAGATCGCGAAGCAGGTGGAGGGCACGGACGGTGCAGTAGCCATTGCAGCGGAGCCGATGCTGATCGAGCCGATCGCTGTAGGCTTGCGTCAGAATGAACCGGCAATGCTGGTCGCGGTCAATAAGGCATTGGCGTCGATGGAGCAGAGTGGTGAAATGAGCGCCATCTTCAGCAAATGGCTTGGACCAAAGACGCCATATGGATTGACGCGGACCGACAAGGTTACACCGATCGATCAGCTCAAGTTCACGCCGGTGTCCTGAAGTGCCGCATTTAGTGGATCGAAGGGGGATGAAGTTGAACAATAGCTTGCAACTGTTTGATCTGACGGGGCGCCGTGCGCTGGTCACGGGATCAAGTGCCGGAATTGGCTATGCGATTGCAAAGGGACTAGCGGGCGCGGGTGCGGAACTTGTTCTGAATGGCCGCAGCGAGGCGCGCCTCGCCGAAGCGGTGAACCGCTTGCACGAAGAGGGCGCGACCGTGCATGCCGCGAGTTTCGACGTGACGTCGCCAGAAGCGGTCGAAGCGGCCATTGCTCGAATCGAGCGGGACATTGGCGCGATCGACATCCTCGTGAATAACGCCGGCATGCAGCGTCGCGCGCCGCTCGATCAGTTTTCTCACGCCCAATGGGAAGAACTGATGAAGACCAACGTCGACAGCGTGTTTCTGGTTGGACAGGCCGTGGCGCGGCACATGATTGCCCGCAAGCGCGGCAAGATCGTCAACATCTGTTCGGTGCAAAGCGAACTCGGCCGGCCGAACATTGCCGCATACACCGCAAGCAAGGGTGCCGTAAAGATGCTGACAAAGGGAATGGCGATCGATTGGGGTCAACACGGCATTCAGGTCAATGGCCTGGGCCCCGGTTATTTCAAGACCGAATTGACCGAGGCGCTCGTCAAGGATGAGGCGTTCAGCGCGTGGCTGACCGGACGCACGCCTTCGCGGCGTTGGGGCGATGTGGAAGATCTCGCGGGCGCGGCGGTGTTCCTGTCGAGTGATGCTTCCAACTTCGTGAACGGTCATATTCTTTACGTGGACGGAGGGGTGACCGCGACGCTGTAATGGGTAAAAATGCAAAAAGCAACGCTTTCGCTTCTTCTTTCACAAGTCAGGAGTCTGTACCGTAATTGAAGTGATGAAAATCATGTAAGAAGCTGTTGCGAAATTTGTTAGACCACGGCTTGAGGCGGCATTGTCAAGTTGAAGGCGGCGCTGGGTAGAATGGTTGGATGAAGAAGAATCCATCGCCGTATCACGGCTTCCGTTTTCCAGCTGCAGTCATTAGTTGCGCGGTACGCTGGTACTACAGATTCAACCTGAGCCTGCGTGACATCGAAGAATTGCTGTTCGAACGCGGCGTCGTGGTCAGCTACGAGTCGGTGCGCAACTGGTGTGACCGGTTTAGCGCGATGTTTGCCTACCAGATGAAAGCGGTCCGGCCGCGGACGGGCGCGACGTGGCATCTGATGAGCTGTTCATGAAACTTCGAGGTGAGCCTTATGTCTTATGGCGCGCGGTGGATGAGCACGGCGTCGAACTCGACGTGCTGCTGCAAAAACACCGCGACAAGGCCGCGGCAAAGCGCTTCTTTAGAAAGATGCTGCGCTCGTACCCGGTACCGCGCAGGATTGTCACCGACCAGTTGCGCAACTATCCGGCGGCAAAGGCCGAGGTGCCGGAGCTGGCCGGTGTGAAGCACGTCTTCGTGAAGGCCTCGGCCCGGGTCAATAACCGCGCGGAGAACAGCCACCAGCCGACGCGCCGGCGTGAGCGTCAGATGCAGGGTTTCCATGACCCGCAGCGCACGCAGCGTTTTTTGTCCTGCTTCGCCCGATCCGTCAGCACTTCGCGCTGCACCGGCACCGGATGAGTGCAGATGATCATCGCGCACGACTGTGGGCACGCCTGGTCGCGTGGTTCCAGTGGACGGTCACTGAGTTGACTGCCGTAGCTCGATAATAAACAGGAATCCTACTCATAGCGCAGTGCTACATACCCACGTCGTCAACTTGACAATGCCGCCGACATGTTCGCGCGGCAGTCAGACGCAATGCTGACTCGCTCTGATCATTGGCCGACGCTGTTTGCTGCTAGCAACGTTCAGACGCTCCTGATCTGGGGCGAGGCGGATCGCTTTGTTCCTGTCGAAGTCGGAAGTCGCATCGGAATGAACCGCGTCCGGGTCTCAATCTCGTGAATGATGCGGTCCGACCACGTCTGCACAGACTGCATGTCGTCGGCGTCGAACACTGCGCGGCCAGGCGCGTCGTTTTCCGCTTGCATTGCTTTCGTAAGAAGCAACCCCCGGTTCATTGTTTAATTCCCAGGCGCCAAGGGGCCCGGAGTACTCTCAAGTCGCTGTGCGCGCCGGCAGCGCTAACCGCGGCTTGCCTAGCACTACAGTCGCAACCTGAGACGCGAACCGCCGCGGCAAGAAGCGCACACCGAAGCACGACAGCTTATTGAACAGGCCGGGCACAACCGTGCGCTTGCCGAGGAGCATCGCGCGGATCGCGGCGCGCGCGACGAACTCCGGGCTTTTCGTCGACGCGTTCGCAATCCACGAGTAGTCGCCGCCGCCAGACGCAGCGTGGAACGCGGTTTCGGTGCCGCCAGGGCAGATGCAGGTCACCGACAGCGGCGTGCCGCGGTGCTCGTCATGGAGACCCTCGCTGAAGTTGCGGACAAACGCCTTGGACGCGGCATACAGCGCCATGTTCGGCACTGCCTGGTACGCGCCGGTAGACGCGATGTTCACCATGTACGCCGGTCCGGTGCTTGCCTTATGGGCGTCAACGAAGCACCGCGCGAGTGCGACCAGTGAGGTCATGTTGAGTTGGACGAGCTCCGCGTCGCGCGCCCAGTCGACCTCGTCGAAGCGGCGGAAGTAGCCGAATCCGGCGTTGTTGATCAGGATGTCGATCGGGCCGCATTCGGTGGCGGAGGCCC
>NZ_PNXY01000057.1 GCF_002879865.1 Paraburkholderia rhynchosiae | reverse complement strand
CCCCGACACTGTGCTGCTGAACGGCGGCGTGTTCCGCGCGCAAGCCTTGACGCAGCGCCTCGCGAGCACGTTGAGCGCATGGCGTGGCGAACCGCTCAATGTGCTGCACAACGACAATCCCGATGTCGCCGTCGCGCGTGGCGCGGTGGCCTACAGCCTCGCGCGCGCGGGCGGCGCGCCGAAAATCGGCGGCGGCTCGCCGCGCAGCTACTTCCTGGTACTCGATGAGCCCATCGACGACAAGCGGGACACCGAGCCCACGCAAGCCACCCAACGCGGCATCTGCCTACTGCCGCGCGGCACCGAAGAAGGCCACGAAATTCTGATCGCGGACCGCACGTTCGCGTTGCGCCTCGGGCATCCTGTGCGCTTTCACCTGGTGTCGTCGAGTGCGGACACGGGCTATGCACCCGGCGAGTTGACCGATTTTTCGAGCGGCGACTTCGTACGCCTGCCGCCCATCGCGACGATCGTCCAGCCGCGCCGCGCGAGCAGCGCGCGCGAAACCGCTGTTCAGATCGCGACGTCGCTCACCGAAGTCGGCACCCTCGAAGTGCACTGCATCGACCGCGATAATCCGGCCGAGCGCTGGCTGCTCGAATTCCAGTTGCGTCGCGAAGACGCGCAGGTGAACCTCGCTGACGATTCGGCACAAGCGCGGCATCCACGCCTCGACGAGGCCATCGAGCAGATTGACCGCTGCTTCGGTTCGCGTTCGCAAAACGTCGATAAAAAAGAAGTCAAACGGCTACGCTCGCAACTCGAACATTTGCTCGGGGCGCGCGAAGGCTGGAACAGCGCGCTGCTGCGTGAGCTGTTCGGCGCGCTATGGGAACGCGCCCGCCGCCGACGCCGCTCGGCGGATCACGAGCGGCTGTGGCTGAATCTCGCCGGCTATTGCGTGCGTCCGGGCTTCGGCTATCCGCTCGATGAATGGCGCGTCGAGCAGCTATGGTCGCTATTCGACGACGGCATTCAGTACGTTCAGGAGAGCCAGGTCTGGTCCGAATGGTGGACGCTCTGGCGCCGCGCTGCGGGCGGTCTCGACGAAAACGCGCAACTGCGCGTGCTGGACGCGATGGCGTATCTGCAAACGGCCGCGCAATCGCGTCACAAGCTGCCGTTCGACGTGTCGAAAACGGGCTTCACCGATATGGTCCGGCTGAGTGCGTCGCTCGAACGCGTTCCTGTCGAACGAAAGATCGAACTCGGCGAGTCGGTGCTCGCGCGCTTGCAGAAACCGTCCGAGAATCATCAAAGCTGGTGGGCCGTGGGACGTATCGGCGCGCGCCGGCCGTTCTATGGCAGCGCGCATTGCGTCGTGCCGGCGGACATCGCGAGCCGATGGCTCGACGCCATTCTCGCGCTGGACTGGAAGAAGGTCGATCCGGCCGCGTTTGCCGCGGTGCAGATTGCGCGTATGACTGGCGACCGTTCGCGTGACTTGCCCGACGAGATGCGCGATGCGGTAGTGCGCAGGCTCGAAGCAACGAACGCGCCGCGCGCCTGGATCACGATGGTGAGCGAGAATGTGGAACTCGATAACGCCGACGAAGGCCGCGTGTTCGGCGAGTCGCTGCCTGCGGGGCTGAAGCTGATTTCGAATTGAAGCTGCGGTGTCGCTGCGTGGGCGTGTCGGCGAGCAAAGCAGCGGCGGGCCCTGCTGCATTCAATGCGCTCGATCACACGCGACTTGATTCGCGCAAACCCACGCACGTCCAGGATCCTTCACGCACATCCGCTGGCATTGCATCGCATTCGAGCACAGCCAACCGCACTGGATTGCGGCTGTCTGCCTCAAATCATCAAGGCCGCTCGCCTCGCGCAAGGCGGGCGTCGATGTCATAAACGACAGGCATCAGATCCGCGACACTATCGATCACATAATGCGCGCCAGCCGCTCGCAATCTGTTGATCGCGGCCTGGCGGCGCTGCGCGAAATCGTCGGGGGCGAGCGCCTTGACATCGTCTTCGGCCATGCCGAACGCGTTGCCGCTCACCGCGACGCCGACTGCCCACGTGCCGCCATTAATTCCTTCCTCGATGCCGACTTCCGTATCGTCGACCTTGATCGCGTCTTTCGCGCGCCACACGCCCAATTCGGGCAGCGTCTTGTAGATCATGTATGGCGACGGCCGCCCTTCCAGCGTGTCGCCGGTACAGACGATGCTATCCGGCGAAAAGCCTTGCGAGGCCGCCCCCGGCACGATCTCGGCCATGATCTCGCGCGTGTAGCCGGTCGTCGTACCGATGCGGATGTCGTCACGGCGCAGCGCGCTCGCCACTTCCGCGACGCCTGGAATCACCGAACTGTAGCTCGCGGCCACTGCGATATTCTTTGGCACGAACACGTCGTACACCGCGTCGATGTCCGCTTCGCCGGGCACACGTCCATACTTGTCGGCCCATGCGCTCGACACGCGCGGCAATGCCATCAGCGCCGCGATATGCGGGCGCTTGGCCATGCCCATCGGCCCGCGCGCTTCGTCGATCGTGATCGATACGCCGAATTGCTCGAATGTTTCGACGAACGCGCCCATCGGCGCGAGAGAGCCATAGTCGACCACCGTGCCGGCCCAGTCGAAGATCACCGCCTTAACGTGCTTAATGCGCTTAACCTGCTTAACGTGTTTCATTCACTTCCATTCCGTGTTGTTGCGCGTTGCTCGATATCGTTCATGCAGCGTCGGCGAGAACCTTGCGCTCTTCGATGGCGGCCGCGGGCGGCGCGGCGTGATCAACGCCCATGGTTTGCAACGACGTTGCGCACGCCTGCACAACACGGCGCATCACCGCCTCATCCACCTGACCGATACAGCCGATGCGGAAACTGTCGACAACGGTTAGCTTGCCCGGATAAATGATGAAGCGCTGCTGCTTCATCAGTTCGTAGAACAGTTCGAAATTGAACGACGGATGCGCCGGCGAAAAAAACGTCACGATGATCGGCGAGCGCCAGCGCGCGTTCAGCAGCGGCTCAAAGCCGAGTTCATGCATGCCCGCCACCAGCACGTCGCGATTGTTCGCATAACGCGCGAGGCGCGCCGGTTGGCCGCCTTCTAGCTTGTGCAGCCGCAGCGCCTCCATAAATGCGGCCACTGCGTGCGTGGGCGGCGTGAAGCGCCACTGGCCGGTGCGGTTCATCACGTCCCACTGATCGTGGACGTCGAGCGAGAGCGAATGACTGCATCCGCGCGCTTCGTGCAACGCGCTCTTGCGCGCAATCACGAATCCGAAGCCGGGCACGCCTTCAATACATTTATTCGCCGACGACACGAACGCTTCGCAGGCGATCTTGCGCACGTCGAGCGGTATCGCGCCGAACGCGCTCATCGAGTCGATCAGCAGCTTGCGGCCTTTGGCGGCCGTTGCCGTCGCGATCTCTTCGATCGGATTGAGAATGCCCGAGCTCGTTTCGCAATGCACCGCGACCACATGCGTGATGCTCGGGTCCGCATCGAGCATGCGTTCGACTTCCGCTGCGCGCGGCGGCAAATAATCGCCCTTGTCGAGCACCGTATGCGCGCGGCCGAGATAACGGAGGGTGGTCGCAATGCGCTTGCCGTATGCGCCGTTGGCAAGCACAAGGGCGTGGCCGTCGCGCGGAATCAGGCTGCCCAGCATCGCTTCGACGCAATAGCTGCCGCTGCCTTGCAGTGGCACGCAATCGTAGTCGCCCGCTTCGTTGCCCAGGGTGTCGCCCGCGATTTCGAGCAGGCTGTGGCGCAATTGCGCAGTCATCGCGCGAAAATCGCCGTCCCATGAACCCCAGTCGCGCAGCATCGCTTCTTTGGTCGAGAACGCGGTGGTCAGCGGCCCCGGGGTCAGCAGATAGGGCTCGCCTTTGGCTGGCGGGGCGCAGGTCGCCGCCGGCGTCGCCAACGCCGTCGCCAGGGGACCGTCAGTCGCGCTTTTCATGCGGAATCTCCCCGTCTTGCTCGTTTGGATAGTGCATACAGTACCGAAACGCTGTTCATCGGTAAAATCGATATAATCGATGTGACTATCGTAAAAACTTATAACCGAGATCACACCGAAACACGCTGACGCGAAACGGAGGCTTACGTGCAATACGCGCAATTGCGGGCGTTTCATGCGGTCGCAGAACACGGCGGATTCTCGCGAGCGGCACAGGCGCTATCGCTTTCACAACCGGCCGTGTCCGATCATGTGCGGCGGCTCGAGCAGGATTACGGCGTCAAGCTGTTCGAGCGCGGCCCGCGCGGCGTCGAAACGACGGAACTCGGGCTGCGTCTTTTCAGCGTAACGCGGCACATGCTCAGTTGCGAGCGCGACGCGCGGCAATTGCTCGAATCGGCGGGCGGTCTGGAATCGGGCTCATTGTCGCTGACCGCCGACGCGCCCGATCTCGCGGTCGCACTGATCAGCGTGTTTCGCAAGCTGCATCCGGGCATCGTGGTGACGTTGTCCATCGCGAATGCGGCCGACTGCATGCAGCGCGTGCTGTCGAGCGCGGTCGATGCGGCCATCACCGCCGCGCCGCAGGTCCACAGCCGGCTCGAGTCGCGCGTGTTGCGGCGCGATCCGCTGGTGGCGATGGTGCCGGTGCGCTACCCGGTTGCGAAGAAACGCAAGCTGAGCTATCGGGAACTCGTCCAGCAACCGATGATTTTTCGCGAGCCGCAATCGGTCACGCAGCAATTGCTCGAAATCGAACTGGTGCGCGAGTCGCTGCAAGTCGAGCCGGTCATGTATGTGGACGGCCGCGAAGCGCTCGAAGAAGCGGTTGCCCAAGGCATGGGCGTCGGCGTGATCGCGCGGGCGGAATTCAACCAGTCGCGACGGATCAGGATGATTCCACTCGAAGATTGTCAGGTGCGGATGATCGAGTCGCTCACACGGCTCGCCGAGCGGCCGGGATCGAATCTGCTGGATGCGCTGTTTGCTGTTCAACTGCCCGGTACTGAGGCAATGAACGTGTGACGTGATGTGATGCGATGTGACGAGCGGCAAGCGGCGCTTTCGGGCGCCGCTCGCGTTTTCTGCTTCACATTACCTTCACCTGCACTGCGGCCTTCGAATGCGACGGCCGCTGGCGCAGGCGAACCTCAGGCAACGCCGCCTTAATGCAAGCCGCCGCTTGCGATCAGGCTTTCGCCGGTGAGCCAGCGTGCGTCGTCGGAGGCGAGGAACGCGACGACATCGGCGATATCTTCCGGCTGACCGATGCGGCCAAGCGGCGTCGTGCTGACTGTCCACGCTTCGAGCTCGGAGCCGATAATGCCTCCGCTATGCGTGCCTTCGGTCGCGACCATGCCCGGGTTCACTGAATTCACGCGGATCTTGCGCGGCGCGAGTTCCTTCGCGAGTACGCCCGTGACGCTGTCCACCGCGCCCTTCGTAGCCGTATAGACTGCGCTGCCCGGCGGCGTGATGCGGCTCACGACCGAGCCCACGTTGACGATGCTGGCGCCTTCGCCAAAATGCTTGACCGCTGCCTGCGTGGTCAGCAGCAGACCGAGCACGTTCACATTGAAGTGCTTATGGAAGTGCTCTTCGGTGATGTTCTCGATCGGCGCGAATTCGTACACGCCCGAGTTGTTGACGAGGATGTCGAGGCGGCCATACGTTTCCACGGCCGTATCGATGATGCCTTTCGCGTCCCCGGCTTTCGACACGTCACCTGCAACGGCAACCGCCTTGCCGCCGGCGGCGGTGATCGCGGCGACCACCTCGTCCGCGCCTGCCTTGCTCGACGCGTAGTTCACCACCACCGACGCGCCTTGCGCTGCCAACGCCTTCGCAATCGCGGCGCCGATACCTTTCGACGCGCCCGTTACAACTGCAACCTTGCCTGTGAGCTTGCTCATGATCATGTGTCCTTTAATTGGGTTAGCACCCGCGTGCTGTCGCGGAGATTCGCGGCATTCACGGCTTCAGCAAAACGCTGCGGCGCTGGTACTGGACACAATGTAAGGACCACGGCCGCGCGGATAAAGCGGCTGGAGGCGAATAGATACGTCAGGGGAGCCGAACAATCGGCAAGCGGAGTGTAAGCCGTGCTTCAGGCCACAGGTGGGAGCCGCTGCTTTGCCGGCTTTTCTGGCGCGGATCTAGCGCTTGCGCAAGAGCGCGATATGCGCGGCGATGCTGAGCAGCACCGCCAACGCACCCAAGGTATCCAATGCGGCGGACAACATAATCGTCTTCCTTATTAGCTCGGCCACTGCTTCAGGAACGATTGTTTACCTCTTCGATTAAAGGACTTTTGCGCAATTTCGGCAACTTGTGGACGACTATCGAACCGGCTTATCCCGCTTGCGTGCCATATTCGGTGACTACCGGCGGGTTCGCCTTGGGCGGGTTCGGCATGCTTGTTGTCGCGGGCCTCGATTTTGATGGGGTCGGTTTTTTTCCATTGCTTCTTTCGTACCACTCAACGACGCCCCCCCGCCTACACCACCATCCCCCATATCTTTACTCAACCAACGTCAATAGAGCAAACTGCCGACGGCAAGTCCGCCGACGGGGGTGGACAATGCCCCATCCTGGCTCCCGCACGGAATGCCTATGAAAGCGCAGCGTCCGAGTCGTCCTCCGCAGTTTCCCGGCGATTCTCTGCATGCCGAGTGGCGCGACCACACGCTGCCTTATATCGTCACCGCCGCGCTGATCGTGCTTGTGGTGACGCTGGTCGTCTGGCTCGTCGACCCGGCGCCGCCAAAGACGATTACGCTGAGCGCGGGTCCGCATGACAGTTCGTTTGTCGTCGCCGCCGATCAGTACAAGAAAATCCTCGCGCAAAACGGCATCACGCTGAACGTGCTCGAGTCCGATGGCTCGGTGCAGAACCTGCATCGTCTGCTGGACCCGAAGCAGCACGTCGACCTCGCGCTCGTGCAAGGCGGCGTCGCCGGCGGGCTCGATACGTCGTCGCTGATGTCGCTCGGCAGCGTCTTCTACATTCCAGTGGTGGTGTTTTATCGCGGCACCGGCGTGACTCAACTCTCGCAACTCGAGGGCAAGCGGATCGCGGTGGGCCGGGAAGGCAGCGGCACGCGCCTGCTGGCGCTGAAACTGCTCGACGCAAACGGCATCGAGCCGGGCGGCGACACGACGCTGGTGCCGACGGACGGCCTGCAAGCGGCCACGCAACTCGTCGCGGGCGAGGTGGACGCGGCAATCTTGAGCGGCGATTCGGCGACACGCGGCCTGATGCTGCGCCTGCTTAGAGTGCCCGGCATTTCAGTGATGAATTTCGACGAAGCAAGCGCCTATACGCGTCTTTTCCCGTATCTGGATCAGATCGATCTGCCGCCCGGCGTACTGGATCTGCGGCACAAGATCCCGCCTGAAACGGTGCATCTGATCAGTCCGACGGTCGAGTTGGTGGCGCGGACGAATCTGCATCCGGCCGTCTCCGATCTGCTGATCGAAGCGGCGCAGGAAGTGCACGGCATGCCCGGCCTCCTGCAACGCGCGGGACAATTCCCGAGCCCGATCGCGCATGAATATCAGATCAGCGAAGACGCGCAGCGCTATTACCGCACGGGTAAGAGCTTCCTGTACCGGACGCTGCCGTTCTGGCTCGCGAGCATCGGCGACCGCACGCTCGTGTTGCTGCTGCCCGTAGCCGTGCTGCTTTTCCCCGCGATGCGGCTGATTCCGGCGCTATACCGGTGGCGCGTGCGTTCGCGCATCTATCGCTACTATGGTTCGCTGATCGCCATCGAACGCGGCGCGCTCGCGCAGTCGACCGACGAAGAGCGCAAGCGGCTCTTCGCGGAACTGGATCAGATCGAGGAATCGCTGAATCGCCTGCGTATGCCGCTGGCTTACGCCGACGCGTTCTATGTGCTGCGCGAACACGTCGGCTTCGTGCGCAGCCGGCTGGGGGCTGCGGCGCGCTGAGCGGCCACCGAGGGAGTGCCCGGGTGGCCGGTCTGAACGCTCAGGCGTCGGGCGCGGTGGGAAGCGTCTCTGAAACGTTGGCGGATTCCGCCGCAGCTTTGTCGTGAGGCGACGCATCCACAGAGTTCGCCTCGTGCCTGCTCTCCGCGCTGTCTTGCGGGGCCGCCGCATTGTCCGCGGACGACGCAGCAGGCGTCTGCGTCTGCCCATCGGCCGACGCAGTAGGTGCAGCTGATGCGGCCTTCGCGCTTTTCGCCGCGCGATGCGCCTGCAAACGCTGCGCGCCCGCCGCTTCCTGAGCGGTGACCTTGCCTGCCTCGGCGCCCGTCAGATCGACGCGAGCCGCGCCCTGCACCAGGGACTTCCAGTAGCGGCTGCCGCGGCACCACGTCTTGATCGCGTCGCGCAATTCGGCTTCGCTCAGCGACAGTTCCTTCGCGTGCACGACGAGGTCTTCGAATATGCCGACCTTCAACGGCAGCTTCGGCGCCGGGTTCTTCGGGAACGCATTCGGGAAGCGCTTTTGCAGACGCCCGATCGATTTCACGACCGGATCCACGGGCTTCGCGTCCGCCGCCGGCACCGCTGCGGGCGCGCCGTGGCGCGGCTGCGAAGGCTTGCCAGCAGGCCGGGTACCCGGTTTTGCACCGGATGCCACGCCAGGCTTTGCGGACTTCGCGCCGTTCCTGGCATCGCTCCTAACGTCGCGCCTGGTAGCGGGCCTCGAATCGGGCCTCGACTCGGGCCTCGAATCAGACCTGGCACCGGGTCTCGTATCCGGCCTGGTGTCCGGCCTGGTGTCCGGCCTGGCACCAGGCTTGGCGTCAGACTTCGCGGCAGGCGCAGCTTCCGCGCGTGCCGCGGCCAGTTGCTTCTTCAGTTCAGCGAGTTGTTCGAAACCCATAGCGCACAACCAATCGAGAAAGACGAGATTGTAGCAGCGCGCGGTAAGACGTTCGTGACGGCGTTGCAACGCCGCCCGAGCCGCGCTGCGAGCTTTCGGCGGCTTGCGATACATCGCTACCCATTGCAGCGGCAACAAGCGGAATCAGCGCACGAGGTGCCGCGCCCATTCGAGCCAGCCCAGATTGAGCGCCGCGTTGACAGCGACGCCGAGCGCCGAAGCAATCGCCGCGATCATCGTCCAGAAGGCGGAGCGCCGCGCGGCCGTTGCGGACGTGTGCGCGGCGTTGGCCGCATCGCGCGAAGCGCTCGCCGCGATCTGCGCGACATGCGACGACGACTCCATCTGCGCGAGCGATTTCAACGCGAAACCGCGCTCTTCATGGGACCTCGCGGTTCTCGCCTCCTGATCCCTGTCGAACAGATAGCGATGACAGAAAGGTGTCAGCGGATGATCGGGATTCTGCGCGGCGAAGAATCGCGCATAGGACTCGCCGCCGTTGTCGTCGATTTCCTTGTACGCGGTTTCCTTGTCCAACGTGAGCCTCGCCTGCGCGCCGCGCGATTCCAGCGAAATCGCGCCGGCTGCACGCTTCGCGCGCGAGCCGGCTGCTAGTGTTTTGGCTGTCTGCCGCTTGTTTCTGATTTGTCCTTAAACAGGCTTGATGTCTGCCGCCTGTTTGCCCTTCGGCCCCTGCTTGATTTCGAAGCTGACCTTCTGATTCTCCTGCAACGATTTGAAGCCCTCGGAACGGATTTCCGAGAAATGGGCAAACAGGTCTTCACCGCCGTCGTCGGGTGTGATGAAGCCGAAGCCCTTCGCGTCGTTAAACCATTTCACTGTACCGGTTGGCATGTCGATTCCTCGTGTGCATCTGGTTGATTGAACTGCGGTTATCAGGGGGACTGCTGCTCGACTCTACGCCCATTTACGCGACGTCGCTTCGGCTGCGCCTGCTCCGCGCGCCTTTGTCACCGACTGCAAGCAGGCGAAGGCGGCGGCCCTGAGAATACGCGTCGCAAGATACGTGCCGCATTCGCGCGGACGGAGCGACCGCCGGTGCGTTTCGGCACATTCAGATAAGATGTTTCCTTATCGGCAGTCCATTCTCGGCCGCGCGCTTTCGGCTCATATTCGAACGCCGCGCAGCCTGTCGTTTTCCCATTTACAGGAACCAGCATGGCAACTTCGAGCTATACCGATACCCGACTTCTGATCAACGGCGAGTGGTGCGACGCGGCAAGCGGCAAGACCCTCGACGTCATCAACCCCGCTACGGGCCAGGCCATCGGCAAAGTGGCCCACGCCGGCATCGCCGATCTCGACCGCGCGCTTGAAGCGGCTCAACGCGGCTTCGAAGCGTGGCGCAAAGTGCCGTCTCATGAACGCGCCACGATCATGCGCAAAGCCGCCGCGCTGGTGCGCGAGCGTGCTTCCGACATCGGCCGCCTGATGACTCTCGAACAGGGCAAACCGTTCGGCGAAGCCAAAGTCGAAGTGCTGGCCGCCGCTGACATCATCGAGTGGTTTGCTGATGAAGGCCGCCGTCTCTACGGCCGCGTCGTGCCCTCGCGCAATCTCGCCGCGCAGCAACTCGTCCTGAAGGAACCCATCGGCCCGGTGGCCGCGTTCACGCCGTGGAATTTCCCGGTCAACCAGATTGTGCGCAAGCTGAGCGCGGCGCTCGCGAGCGGCTGTTCGTTCCTCGTGAAGGCGCCGGAAGAAACCCCGGCGTCGCCGGCGGGCCTGTTGCAGGCTTTCGTCGAAGCGGGCGTGCCGGCCGGCACCGTGGGCCTCGTGTTCGGCGATCCAGCCGAAATCTCGGGCTACCTGATTCCGCATCCGGTGATCCGCAAGGTCACGTTCACGGGTTCCACGCCGGTCGGCAAGCAACTGGCCGCGCTGGCTGGGGCGCACATGAAGCGCGCGACGATGGAGCTGGGCGGTCACGCGCCGGTCATCGTGGCTGAAGACGCGGACGTCGCGCTTGCGGTCAAGGCAGCAGGCGGCGCCAAGTTCCGCAATGCAGGCCAGGTGTGCATTTCGCCGACGCGCTTTCTCGTACACAACAGCATCCGCGACGAATTCGCCGCGGCGCTGGTCAAGCATGCGGAAAGTCTCAAGCTCGGCGACGGCCTCGCGGAAGGCACGACCCTCGGGCCGCTCGCCAACGCGCGCCGTTTGACGGCGATGAGCAAGGTGCTCGATGACGCGCGCAAAACCGGCGCGAAGATCGAGACCGGCGGCGAACGCGTAGGCTCGGAGGGCAACTTCTTCGCCCCGACGGTGCTGACGAACGTGTCGCTCGAAGCGGACGTGTTCAACAACGAACCGTTCGGCCCGATCGCCGCAATCCGCGGCTTCGACAAACTGGAAGAAGCAATTGCCGAAGCCAACCGTCTGCCGTTCGGCCTCGCGGGTTACGCGTTCACGAAGTCGTTCAGCAACGTGCATCTGCTGTCGCAGCAACTCGAAGTCGGGATGCTGTGGATCAACCAGCCCGCGACGCCCACGCCGGAAATGCCGTTTGGCGGCGTGAAGGATTCGGGCTACGGTTCGGAAGGCGGCCCGGAAGCGATGGAAGGATATCTCGTCACGAAATCCGTGACGGTGATGTCGGCTTAAGTCATGCCGTAACGCACGCAGCGTCTGATTATTTAGCTGTACGGGGTCCGCGAGTTTATCCTCGCGGACTTTTTCGTTGTGGATGAACGCATCATGCCCGATGGCCGTAAGCGCAACTCCGTGCGCTTTAGCATCATCGACGATGAATGGGCACACGTGAGGGCGATGCTTCGAGGCGAAGCTGGAGTCGCCCTGGATCGACCGCCCCCGCCTTCGCCTCGCCCACCGTCATCAACCCTCAAACATGCACGTCCCGCTCGTTCAACGGCGGCGCGTTCGCAGGCAGCAACTCCTCACGCAACGCGTTGCGCGAATGATGCCGGCGCACCCATAGCGCGGTCAGCATCGGCACCAGAATCGCGGTCACGAGGCACGCAGTGGCGACCATCGCGGTCGCGGCCGGCACCAATGGCTTGAAGCTCGGAATCATCTCGCCGATGATCGCGGGGTTCGCCACCGCAGCACCCGCCGTCGACGACGCCGCGAGTCCCGCCGCGCCATTGCCACCCGCGACCCAGCGGTCCGCGAGAATCAGCGGAATGCCCGTCACGACGATCACCGCGAGGCCGAGCAGCACACCTGCCATGCCGCTCTTCGCGATCACGTTCAAATCGATGCCGTTACCGAGCGCAAAGCCAAAAAACGGAATCAGCGGATGCACGCAGCGGCCGAAAAACTCGCGCAGATCGCCGTCGATATTGCCCAGCACGAAACCCACCAGAAACGGCAGCACCGCGCCCACAAAAAGCCGCGGCTCGAAAAACGCGACGCCCGCTGCGCCGAGAATGATCATGCTCACGAGCGGCCCCGACTCCACCGACATCAGCACGAACGCGCCCGCCTCTTCTTTCGTGCCGTATTGCTGCATCACGGCGGCGTACAGACCGCCGTTGGTCATGTCCATCGACGTGGTAATCGCCAGCACCGAGAGCCCGGCAAAGAGCCCCGCCTTGATGCCGTCAATCGGGATGAAGTGCGACGCGATGAGCGTGGCGATCCATGCGACCACCATCTTCGTGACGAGCAGCGTGCCCGACTTGCGCAACACGGTGCCGGTGGCGCGCAAGTCGATCGTCGCGCCCATGCAGAAGAACCAGACCGCGAGAATCGGCACGGTACCGGCGATCAGTCCGTTGGTGAACGACCCGAAGTACTTGCCCGCGCCCGGCGCGAACGTGTGGACACAGGCGCCGAGCAGCAGCGGCACCAGCATCAGGCCGCCAGGAATGCGGTCGATGGCTTTCTTGAGCTTCATTGCCTCCTCCATGGACTTTGCGTCCAGTTATCGGGTGGTTCACCCTGGTAAGAATCGGTCTTGCGCCGACTGCTCCCGTTCGGCGCAATATAGCATCGTGAAAGGAACGCCGTTCCGAGATTTTTTCATATCCGGGATGATCGTTTACCCGGCAATGCGCTTCACCCGCTCCTGGAGGACTCTGGCGTTATAGCTGGTTACGGACCTCTGTTCCGAAAATTCGAATAACGCGCTACAGTCGAGTCCATACGTCCGTCGCGGCATCCGCGCGGCAAGGCGCCCAATTCACCGGAGACACAACAATGGAAGTAAGACAGGCCATCAACAGCGAGTACGCGAAGACCCTCGACACCGCCGGTTTGCGCAAGCAGTTCCTGGTCGATCAGGTATTCCAACGCGACGCGCTTCGGCTCACCTATAGCCATATCGATCGCATCATCGTCGGCGGCGTGTGGCCTGTCGCGCGCGCCGTCGAAGTGCCCAGTTCGCTCGGCAAGGCGATCGGCGTCGGCTATCTGCTCGAGCGGCGCGAACTGGGCGCGATCAACATCGGCGGCGATGGCTGGGTCGATGTCGACGGCACGCGCTATACCGTGCGCAATGAACAGGCGATCTATATCGGCCGCGGCGCGCAGTCCATTGCATTCGGCAGCGACGACGCCGCGCAGCCGGCGAAGTTCTATCTGAACTGCGCGCCCGCGCACGAGTCACATCCGACCCGCACGATCTCGCTCGGCGAAGCGTCGCCGCAAACGCTCGGCGATGCGGCGACGAGCAACCGCCGCACCATCTACAAGTTCATCGTGCCGGAGGTGCTGCCCACCTGTCAGCTTTCGATGGGCATGACCAGGCTCGAACCCGGCAGCCTCTGGAACACGATGCCCTGCCATACGCACGAGCGGCGCATGGAGGTGTATTTCTATTTCAATGTCGCCGACGACGCCGCCGTCTTTCACATGATGGGCGAACCGAGCGAGACACGGCACATCGTCGTGCACAACGAGCAGGCTGTGATATCGCCGAGCTGGTCGATTCACTCGGGCGTCGGCACGCGGGCCTATACGTTCATCTGGGGCATGGTCGGCGAGAACCAGGTGTTCGGCGACATGGACCACATCGCGGTGCGCGATCTGCGTTGAGCGTTTCTCATTGCGTGCATCGGCCGCATCCGCCGCATCGACATATGAAACACACGACATGGGCTTCGACATAGTGAACGCTTCAGCCATGAACAATTCCGCCGCGAATCGCGCAGTGAATCCCTTCGATCTCTCGGGCAAAGTGGCCATCGTCACCGGCAGCAACACGGGCCTCGGCGCGGGCATGGCGACCGCGCTTGCCGCCGCGGGCTGCGATATCGTCGGCGTATCGCGCGCCGATGCGGAAGACACGCCCGCGCGCGTCGAAGCCATGGGGCGAAGATTCGCGGATGTGCGCGCCGACCTCGGTTCGATCGCCCCGGTCGAAGACATCGTGCGCGCCGCGGTTGAAGCGTTCGGCCGCGTCGACGTGCTGGTGAACAACGCGGGCGTGATCCGCCGCGAGAACGCGCTCGACTTCACTGAAGCGGATTGGGACGCCGTGATGGATCTGAATCTGAAGAGCCTCTTCTTTCTCGCGCAGGCCGTCGCGCGGCAGTTCGTCAGGCAGCAAAGCGGCGGCAAGATCATCAACATCGCGTCGATGCTGTCGTTTCAGGGCGGCATACGCGTGGCGTCGTACACGGCGTCAAAAAGCGGCGTACTCGGTCTCACGAGGCTGCTCGCCAACGAATGGGCGGCGCAGCGCATCAATGTGAACGCGATTGCGCCTGGCTACATGGCAACGGCCAATACAGCGGCCTTGCGCGAGGACGCCCCGCGCCACGACGAGATTGTGAGCCGCATTCCGGCCGGCCGCTGGGGCGCGCCGGACGATCTCGCGGGACCGGTGGTGTTCCTTGCGTCGTCCGCCTCGGACTACGTGCATGGGCATACACTGGCGGTAGACGGCGGATGGCTCGCTCGCTGAGTCGGCAGGCGGCGCCGGACGCGGTAGGCTCCCGGCGTTCCGCAACGAGCGGCACGGCACAGCACAGGTTTAGAGTTCGATCAGGGAATCACGGAAATGGCAGCAATCGGCAAACATCGCAAGGACGACCCCGCCGCACTCGCGCACGACGCGGACCGCGTCGAGTGCGGCACTGACAAAGGCGAATCGGCTTCGTCGATAGGCCGCGTTTTCGCGATTCTCGGCGCTATCGGCGACAGCGGTGAGACCGGCATCAGCGAATTGTCGCAGCGCCTCGGCATGTCGAAGACCACTGTGCATCGCGTGGTTCAAACGCTGAAAGCGCTCGGCTATGTCACGCAGGAGATTGAGACCGAGCGCTACCGTCTGACCATTCGTCTGTTCGAACTCGGTGCCAAGGCGCTGGAGAGCGTGGATCTCGTGCGCGAAGCCGACGTCGAAATGCGCCGCATCGGCGCGGCCACTCGCGAGGCGGTTCACCTCGGCGCATTCGACGAAGACGCGATCATCTACATCCACAAGATCGACGCCGATTACGGATTGCGCATGCAGTCGCGCATAGGCCGGCGCAATCCGCTGCACAGCACGGCGATTGGCAAGGTGCTGCTCGCATGGATGGAGCCGGCCGACGCGCGCGAGGTGCTGTCTCACGTCGAATTCCGGAAGTCGACCCAGAAGACGCTCTCATCCGCCGAGGCTGTGTTGAACATCCTGCCGCGCGTTCGCGAGCAAGGCTACGGCGAGGACAACGAGGAACAGGAAGAAGGCTTGCAATGTCTCGCGGTGCCGGTGTTCGACCGTTTCGGCCGCGTGATCGCGGGGCTGTCGCTTTCGTTTCCGACCATGCGTTGCGGCGCCGATACCAAGTCGCACTACGTGGCGCTGTTGCGGCAGTCGGGACTCGCCATCTCGATGCGGCTCGGCTATCGCGAAGCGGCCGCGCCGGAACACGCGGCTGCTGAACCGGGTTGAGCGAGTGCTTATGCGGCCTTCGCCGTGCTATGCAACCTTCGCGGAGGGCTTCGGTTCAACAGTGCGTGAAGCTCCTGCGGCCGCCGGCACTCACCGGCACATCGCCCTTCACTTCGCATAAACAATAACCCGCGCCTTTGCCCTATCTCCCACTGCCAACCTCACTATTCAGAGTCATCGTTTAGCTGCAGTTTGTTTCGCAGCGCTGTCACGACACGGCGGGTCGCCTCCATATCCTTAAGCGGGATGCCGTCCGAAAGGTTATTGACCCAAGGCGCTTGCAGCTTCATGGCCGCGTCGAACGTCTGCCTTCCGCTGTCCGTTAGAACAACGAGTTGCGCCCGGCGGTGATGGGGGTTGGCCTCGAATGCGACCAGCCCTTCCCTTTCCAGGTCGTTGACGATCCGTTGTACGTTCTGGCGGTTACCGCCCAGGTCCCTCGCGAGCCACGCGACTGGCTGTGGGCGTTCGGCGCTAACAATTGCGCCGAGAATCTGCCAGCGCGCGCTCGTTAGGCCAAGTGGTGCAACCAGCCGGTCGCCCGAGGTCAAAAGCAGGCTGTTCACCCTGAACAGGTCAGTGAGAAAACTGGTTAGAGCATCGCCAGCAGGCGTTCGACTGTTTTTGCGCATCCGTCACCCTATAACGTTATTGACATCATGATGTCGATAAGCGAACATCGCATCGTATCAAATTGACATCATACAACCATATTGAACGGAGGCTCTCATGCCCCAGATGCGCCCACTCGACCCGTCCTTTCCGATTGAACGTCAGATTGCGCTCGACGCCACATCGGTCGTGCTCGTGAACGTGATTCTGCTAGACGAGGCCGACGAGCAGGCTTTTCTCCAGGGGTGGCAGGAGGATGCGGCATTCATGAAGCAGCAGCCCGGCTTCATCTCGACGCAGCTTCACCGCGCCATCGGCGACAGCCCGACCTATCTGAACTATGCCGTGTGGGAATCGACTGCTCACTTCCGCGCGGCATTCACGCATCCCGAATTCAGAGCGAAACTCTCGTCTTATCCGTCATCGGCGGTCGCATCGCCACACCTGTTCCAGAAGGTCGCGGTACCCGGCATCTGCGTCGCATAGCCAGAAGCCAGTAACCGAACATTGTGGTCGGCGAGGCGTTAGCTGCCGCTCGAGCCACATGTCGGCCCCGGCGCGTCGGGTCGAAGGGCAGAACCGTGTCGCCTTTACCGGAAGCGCCGACGCTCATGCGCCGTCACCCGGCGCTCGAAGGCAACGCTTGAGCTCAGTCGACGACCAGGTTGTATGCGTAGAAAATCTCGTCGCGCTTCCAGCCGAGCGAGTCATTCAATGCCTGCCCCTTCACGTTACGAACCGCCGCATATTTGCGAGTGGCCGTCGGATGCCGGCCTCAAGATTCCCCAATAAATGTCGATATTCAGTACAGGCCAATTTGAGTCTGACAGGGCATCTGCCGTCAAAATGCTCTGCAACCCAAAACCCCATGTATCAACGGCCCACAAAACTGAAAACTTCATTAATCCAGTCTGCCGTAACTGCTTCCATGCGCGTCGGAATCCTTAAAGCCTGCATCCTTGCCGCAGCTACCGCATTATTAACCGGCCATGCCGCTGCATCGGACGTGGCCAGCCTGTCGCCCGAGAAAATCCGCGCACCGGAGCAAGCCGTCGAATTTGTCGTTGCCAGGCAGAAGAGCAGCTACCAACAGGTGCTCGACCTCTATCGTCGGACTGAGAGCGAAAATCCAGGCGACGTGTCGTTTCGGCTCGCGCAATGCAAATTCATCCAGCGCTTCGCGTGGACGGAGGATCTCGAATGGGCCGACGTGGCCGGGAAGGATCTCGACGCTTGCCGCACTTCGCTCGGCAAGGACTACACGGCCGATCCAGAAGCGGCACTTTATCTGCTCGAACAGCGGTTCGGTGCGGAGGCGGTCGCGTACGGCGAACCGTTAGTCGCCCACTCGACAAACTGGAGCACGGCGCAGCGCGCGCGTCTTCACGCCGCGTTGTCTCGCGGCTACGCGGCTGTCAAGAACGACACCCGCGCCGGACAAGAGGCGGTTCTCGCGGTGCAGCTCGATCCGGCCAATGACCGCCTGATCGACGCGATGCGCTACCTGGCCAGAACCGGCCGGACACGCGACGCCGGCAAGATGCTGGCTGCGGCGCCGGTCGCCAAAGCGCCATGGCAGGAAGCTCAGCGCATCAATACCGCTGCGGAAGTGCTGCCCGGCACGCAAGCAAACGACGAGTTGCATCGCGCTCAACGCGCCGGACTCAAGATTGACGCTTATACGACGGCGCGTGTGTTACAGCATGCCGGCGATTCGGCTGGCGCGGAAATGGTGCTAGCCGCCGATACCGCGTCACGCAAATTTGAATCGCCGCAGAACCGCCAGCTTCGCCTGGAGGTTGCTTTCGATGCGGGCGACGCAAAGGCAGCCGCGGACATTATCCGTGAACAGTATGAGAAGACTGGCAAGGCCACGCAACTCGCCTACGCCTATGCGCATCTGCTGGGCCTCAGTCCTGCCCTCGCCGCCAGGGCCGATTTATTGCCGCTTGCCGCGGGCTTGCTCGGCACGGCCGCGTTCTTTCTTGCAGCGCCGGGCCTATTGCTGTTCCCAGTGCACTATCGCGGCACGGTCCGGCAACGAAAGGGAAAAGTCTGCGCACCGCTTTTCGCGCGGATAGGTTTGCGGCACGCGTGGTGGGGCCTCGCAGTGTTTTCCACCGTGCTCTATTTCGTAACGATCTTCCGGATGGGTACCGCGGCGCTGTCGCCGACCGGCAGCGGCGTAGTGCGCATCGATGCGTCGAGTCGAATCGCGATTTCGCATCTCTGGGCGCTGTTTTTCAGCGGGCTGGGGCTCGCGGCAGTCGGCCGGCTGCTTACATTGCGCGAATGGATCGGCAGTGGCCGATGGAAATTGGCATGGATGCTGCTGCCGGTCGCCGCCTACAGTATCTATCGGCTGCTGTACTTGCTAGCCCGGCACAATGTGCAGCAAGGGTTCCCTTCCAACTCGTGGACGGTGAGCCTGGCGCACGGCGCGCTCGCGCTGGGCGGCATTGCGCTCGCGCTGTTCGTGCTATCCGTGCTCGTGCCTGTCATCGAAGAACTGGTGTTTCGTGGTTGCCTGTTGGGAGGACTGTCGCGACATATCAGTTTCGGCTGGGCCAATATAGTGCAGGCTGCCATTTTCGCCGGAATGCACGAAGACAAGCGCTATTTCATCTATCTGTTCGTGATGGGGCTGATTGCCGGTTGGCTGACGAGAAAAACCAAAGGGCTCTCGATTCCGATCCTGTTGCACGCGATCAATAATGCGATCTTCGTTTTCGGTGTGGCCGCGGCGTAGCATGGCGCGCAGTGCCTCGCGCGACGGCGCGCCGGCGGCAGAACCGTTGCAAGATCGGCACTCAGGGCAGCATGCGCTGCAAAGTGTCATCTTTCAGAACGAAGCGATGATAGAGCGCGCCTGCCACATGCAATGCAATCAGCGCCAGCAAAACCCACGCAAGAGCGCCGTGGATGTCGCCCATTTCGTGACCGACGCTCGAGCCTTCCGGCGAAATCGACGGATAAGGCAACACGCCGAAGAACTTCACCGACCATCCGCGCGAGGACGCATTCGCCCAACCCAGCACGGGCACGACGATTAGCGCAAGATAAAGAAGCCCGTGCGTGACGTGTGAAACGATGCGAAGCAAGGGCGACACCGATGCGGGCACCGGACGATGCGTGAGACGCCACACGATTCGCAGCACGACGGCGGCGATCAACGTAGCGCCCACGCCCAGGTGCCAGGCGATCAGTCCTTCCGGCAGCGTGCCCTTATGAATGTCGGGCATGGTCCAGCCGATCACGAACTGCGCGGCGATCAGCACGACCACCAGCCAGTGAAGAAACTTTGCGACGCCGTCATAGCCGGCCGCATAACGGCGCGAACGGGTATCGATAGATTGCATATTCATGGGAGATATCGCCGTAGGTAGTGGTGTCATGGGGAAGCCGCGTCTGGCAGCCGCGTGGGAGCCAGTATGCTACGGCCAGAACCTTAAGAAAAGCTGACGCATGGCCGTGCGGTTCATCACGCGAGCGCCAGTGTCGCCAGAAGATCAATGCAAAGCGCCAGTCTGCAACCGAATGTATCCGCGAGGCATAGGCGCGGCTTATCGTCCCGCCGGCCGCTTTTTGGTGCTCGCCGCGTTGATTCTTCAACGTATCGCATCTGGCTGAAAGCCCGAATACGCGGCCTTTTCGTAGCAGGCTCAACAGCTTGCCCGCGACGCGCACGACGTCGGGGCCGCCCTCTCTCTCCTCACCTGCCCCTGCCTGCCCGCGTACTGCGCGACGCGTCCACGCTATGCAATCGACACGTCCTGTTACACACAAACACAACGGTAATGCCGCCTCTCAGTAGAGTTCGGATCAACAGGAAAGAGGAGCAATGTCATGAAACGAATTTTCGCGCTGGCCATTCTGGCGGCAACGCTCGGCACTGCATTGAGCGGCTGCATCGTCGTGCCCGGCGACGGCTATCACGACCATTACCGTTACCACGACCGTTACTGATCCAGACTTGCACTGAACCGTCCATACTCGAACATAAAAACGCGGGAATAAACATGAAGCAATCACAAAGCCGCTGGCTGTCCATGGCAATCGTTGCAGGTCTGGGTATCGGCGCGTCGTCGGCCGCGCTCGCTCACGTTGATGTCGGCGTGAACATCGGCATTCCGGGTGTCGCGTATGCGCCCGAGCCGGTCTATGCCCCGCCTCCGCCGGTCGTGTACGCGCCGCCGCCACCGGTCGTCGTCGTAAGTCCGGGCTGGTACGGCGAGCGCTATTACGACGGCCGCCGTTATTGGGAGCGGCGCGAGTGGGAAGAGCGTCATCGCGAACGCGAATGGCGCGACGCCCGCGGTCCCCATGGCGACTGGCGAGGCCGCGGCGATTGGGATGGCCGCGGCGGTTGGCATGGCCACGGCGGCGACCATTGATGCACACAGCGCGGCCCCGTCATGCATGACGATGACGATGCGCCGCATCCGCGGTCGCGTCATCACTTTGGAGGAGCGACAGTTTGGTACGCACTGATCCACGACGAGTCACCGCGCAGGTCGATGGCAGACTCATCTGCGCTGAATACAGCGAACAGACCGGCCAATTGTGTTTGCGCCAGGACGGTGCACTCGTTCGCGAATGGTTTCCACCGCATTCGTGGATCGCAATTGCATCGGTGGCCGGAGCGCGGCATTGGGGCACACGCCCGACCGACGACGACCTTCGCGCGCTGCTCCGCAACGAAATGACCTTGTTGCGCTCGCCGCAGCGAGACGTTTCCTAGAAACAAAAGAAGCGCGCGGCAAAACATACGCCGCGCGCTTCATGTCCGCGCTTTAAAGGCTTCGGTTTGAAGCCGTCTTTGAAAAGCGCTTAACGCGCGTTGTAAATCGGCGGCGAATAGGAACTGACCGTTACATCACTGCCGCGACCCGCTTGCCACGTGCCGTGGCTGCCGGGACCATAGCCGCTGTTATCGGCTTGCACCATTCGCTGTTGACCGGCGGCTTGCGTTTGAACAGCCCGCATATCTTGCGCGCCGGCTTGCCCCGACGGCTGTGCGAACGAAGCGATCGGTGCACTGAGCACAACGGCAACAGCAACAGCCTGAATGAGCGATTTCACTTGACCACCTCCGGTATGTCTTTATGTGAGCTGCAAGCGCGATGGGCTCACAGCGATGAAGGCAGTGTAGGTGCGTCGCGGTAAACGATAAATCCGCTAATCCTGAATTCACTGTTGCTATTGAACCGACAATGGCAAGCCGCTTACGCTGGCGCTCAGTCCTGTGGCACCGCCACGCCGACGTAGTTCTCCGCCATCACGGTAGCCGCCGAGCGCGACGTCGTCACATATTCGAGTTCGGCCACCTGAAGCTGCTGCTCGAACGGCGACGCGCCCTCGATACGGTGCATCATGCTCGTCATCCAGTATGAGAAATGTTCGGCGCGCCAGATGCGCTTGAGCGCCGTTTTGCTATAGCCGTCGAGCAGGTCCATGCGGTTCTCGACATAGAACGCGTTCAACGCTTTCGTGAGCAGGCGCACATCGGCGACGGCGAGATTCATTCCTTTGGCGCCGGTCGGCGGCACGATATGCGCCGCGTCGCCCGCGAGAAAGAGGCGGCCATATTGCATCGTGGCGGACACGAAACTGCGCATGCCGACAATGTTCTTCTGGAAGATCTTGCCGTCCGCAACGTGGTGGCCGTCGTGTGAATCGACTCGTGCATGCAGTTCTGCCCAGATGCGATCGTCGGACCAGTTGTCGACGGAATCCTTCGGGTCGCACTGGAAATACATGCGCTGCACGTTGGCTGAACGCGTGCTGATCAATGCAAAGCCGCGGTCGTGGCGCGCGTAAATCAGTTCATCCGACGACGGCGGCCCTTCGCAGAGGATACCGAACCATCCGAACGGGTACACGCGTTCGAAGTCGCGGCGCAGCGCCTGGGGAATCGACGCGCGCGAAACACCTTGCGAGCCGTCGCAGCCGATCACGAAGTCGCATTGCAGCTCGCACGCTTCTCCTTCGTGGCGATAGCGGATCGATGGCTTGTCGGTATCGATGCCGTGCAGCGACGTCTCCGATACGCCGAAGCGCAGCGCCCCGTCCGCAGCGACGCGCGCCGCGACCAGATCCTTGATCACCTCGTGCTGCGCATAGACGGTGATCGAATGGCCGGTTAGTCCGGTGAGATCGATGCGGCGGCGCTTGCCTTCGAACGCGAGTTCGAAGCCATGATGCAGCGCGCCTTCAGCCTTCATGCGCGCGCCGACACCGGCTTCGGTCAGCAGATCCATCGTGCCCTGTTCGAGCACGCCGGCTCGGATGGTCGACTCGATCTGCTCACGCGTGCGCGTTTCGAGCACGACGGAGTCGATGCCTCGCAAGTGAAGAAGATGGGAAAGAAGCAGGCCCGCGGGCCCTGCACCGATGATGCCAACCTGGGTGCGCATGATGTGTCTCCTGAGTGCGACGTTAGATTTGCGCTCAGTTTGACGATTGGCGCCGCTATCGCGCAACGCGATATGGCGGATAGGCCGTATTCAGTTTCGATATATGGCTCGTGCGCTGCAAGCACTGCGAAAAGGCGCCGATACGGCGTGACGCCCTTCTGACGGCGCTTGCAGCGTGGCCGTTGTCTATTCGGCCTTGAGCCGCATCGGATAGCGGCTCAAGGTAAACCCCGAGTAAGACGCATCATCGTCTTAGGCGAGGAACAGCCGATACACCGGATTCTGCGTCTCTTCCCAGTACGGATAACCAAGCGTCGAGAGAAAGCGCTCGAACTCCGCGTTGTCCGTTTCCGGCACCTGAATGCCGACGAGGATCGAGCTGTAGTCCGCGCCCTGGTTGCGGTAGTGGAAGAGGCTGATATTCCAGTCCGGCGCCATCGACGACAGGAATTTCATCAGCGCGCCCGGCCGCTCGGGAAACTCGAAGCGGAACAGGCGCTCGTCGTGCGCGAGCGGCGAGCGGCCGCCGACCATGTAAC
>NZ_PNXY01000056.1 GCF_002879865.1 Paraburkholderia rhynchosiae | reverse complement strand
TGAGTGCCCAAAGTTCGTCGTCGAGTATGGGTTTAGCCATGTCCTTTTCGTCGTCGAAACAATGAAAAGGTTAACAGGATTCATCGAGAGTAAACAGCCCCTTTCTTTATTTTGTTAAGAGTTCTTAAGCTGTTCGAACGCACGACCCGCGCCATCCGCCTGACGGACGATGGTCTCGCTTACTACAAGGTCTGCCATCAGGCGCTCGGAAATATTCAGGAGATGGAAGAGGCGCTTACCGGTCATCGCATGCCTCGTGGGGTGCTGCGCATCAGCCTGCCCTACAGCTACGGAATCAAGCGCGTGATCCCCCTGATCCCACAGTACGTCGAGCGCTACATGGGGCACGTCAAGGTTGAAGTTTCCCTAAGCAATGCGTTGGCCGATTTCGTGAAGCAGGATTGCGATATGGCGATCCGCTTAGGGCAGATAGCAGATTCCCGCCTCGTCGTGCGCCGCCTGCATGACGCGCAGCTTCGACTGGTTGCATCGCCCGCCTACCTGCGCCGACATGCCGTCCCCCGCAGCCCAGACGATTTGCAACAGCATGGCTGCCTCGGGTTGCGTCTGCCCGACAGCGGCCGTATTTTGCCTTGGACTTTTTCGGTGGCGGGAAAGACCAATAGCGAAGTAGCGATTCGCCCGAACATGACCTTCGATCACCCTCTGGGCGCCTTGGCCGCCGCACTCAGCGACGCCGGAATTACGCAACTGCTTGACTTCACTGTCGACGACGATCTCCGCAGCGGTCGTCTGGTCGAGGTGTTGGCCGATTTCCGTCCGGCGCCTCAGGTTATCTCGGCGGTTTATTCCGGCAACCGAAATCTTTCAGCAAAGGTGCGGACGTTCCTGGACTTTTTAATCGAAGCGATCTGATGAGAAAACCCTCAGAGCCCTCGGCGCATGAAGGTGCGATCTCTGTGCCGGAGCAGTCATTCGGATGTCAGTGTGAAAGAATAGCCAACGGCCGCTGTTGGCCGATTGGGTGAGTTCGCCAGCGGCCGCTTGGTGGCAATCCCGTTTGCAAAACCTGATTTTGGCTGACTGACCGGTTTGAAGAAAGCTGTCTGACCGGAGTGGGTGGCAACAGACATTCGAGCGTCAAGTGAGAATTGGCGACAATCGCGTGAAGTATGGGTACCGCGTTCCGTTCGAGGGGCTTTTATACTGAACGATCGCTCTGAAGCCGCCGTAGGCGGGTCCGACACTGGTCGGCGTTGGCGATATCGAACCGGACGCCCGCATCATGAACTGGCTGGCCAATACTGTTCTTGTGTTGCACGCGCTGATCGTACTGTTTATCGTCGGCGGGTTAATCGCTATCTGGACAGGCGCATGGTTGAAACGAGACTGGATACGCAACCGCGTGTTCCGGATCGCGCATCTCACCGCGATAGGCGTCGTCGCGATTCTCGCTATTCTTGACATACCGTGTCCGCTGACGGTTCTGGAGGACTGGCTTCGTACCGGACGCTTCGGCCCACAGGGGTTCGTGCAGCGCTGGGTAAGCGACTGGCTGTACTACAACTTGCCGGGCTGGGTATTCGCGATGACCTACGCGGCGTTCCTGCTAGTCGTGGCAGTCACGTGGTGTCGCGTCCCGCCGCGTTCATGAGGCGTCCACATGAGATCGTGTCGGCTGACGCACGCTGCCCGCCACATGCTGCTGCTGGTCTTCTCGCCGACCATCACCACGATCCGCAGCGGGACGGACTATCTATAACGGGTTGACCTGAGCCAATCGTCATCGGACCCAGTTCGGCCACAAGCCGCCGGTCGAGGTCGCCATCCAATCTGAATAATGAAGGGCTCGTTCGCCCTTGCTCAATGGCCGGTCTCCGGCGAGCGAATTACCGGTGGCACTGCCTCAGCCCGCCAGTAACGGACATTCGACTACGGTGTCCAGATCGTTGACGATTCGGTGAATCCAGCAGCACGAGACGCTTCCGGCGCCTAAAGATCTCAAGTCTGTCCGCCGTAAACACGTATGCCCAATCAGCTTCGCGATAAGCCCGATACTACGTTCCGTTGAAAGCCATTCATTGCAAACTGGTCCACATTGAGAATGATCTCATCTGAGTCGAATCTTGACCGTACTACGTCGCTGCCGTCATTTCGACAGCGTTATGTCGTCGGTTGGAGCATTGTCGCGATCATCGCGATGATCGACGCCCTCTGGATTGCAACTAGTGCTCATTCAGTGAGATGGACAAGCCTTATCCCTTCTTGCAAAGCGGCATTAGTCCTGCTCGGCATTTCAGTAGTATTACGGGCCATTGGCCGCTTTCCTCGCTATTACGTCGTTACCAAGAAGTTGCATTACGCGAGGGTGTCGGACACGGCTGCATGGTGCGCGCTGCTTTTGTTGTTCGTATCGGCCACTTGTATCTTGTCTTATCTCTGCGTCTCGCTGGACGCGCCTCTCGTAGAGCGCTCGTTGATTGCGTTTGACCGTTCACTATGGTTCGACTGGCCCGTCGTTTATCAGTGGGTACTGGCTCACCCGCATATCTCGGGAGTGCTTGAATTTGCATATGCAAGCGGACAATGGCAGTTAATGGCAGTACCTGTCTTCCTTGGCTTGTTCGGAACGCGTGAGGAATTGCCCACTTTCTTTTTTTTACTTCTGATTGCAAGCGGATACTTGCTTTTGATCTCAACGCCTTTTCCGGCAACGAGCGCGTTCGTCCATTTCAATGTGAACGACAACGCCGCAAAGGCGACGATGTCCGACTTCGCATTGCTCCGCGCTGGTTCTCAAAGGTTATTGACCTCGCCAATGCACAGGGAGTAGTGTCCCTGCCATCGTTCCACACGGCATTGGCGGTGCTCTTCACGTATTCTTTGCGAAAAGTCCCTTGGCTCCGTCGCGTCGCCGTACCGCTCAACGTGATTATGATTCTGTCTACACCTACGCAGGGCGGTCACTATCTGGCTGACGTGATCGCAGGGCTTCTCCTGTTTGCACTGACTCTCTTTACTTACAACGCAATCGTCCGCCGAAGATCGTCGTTACCGAATGCTATTGCTCTTCCACGCAGTCGGACGGCCGACATTGCTGCTCGCGAGCGTCCGCTTTAGAGCGGCCTCGATGTCTCTTCCGGATCGGGAGTACGCACTGACGACTGGCCGCTTCAGGGCAGCGGAATTCCACTGGCCGCTTTCCAGCGATGAGTTCGAAGAGAGGACTGACGCAGCCCGACCCGTCGCCATCGGGTCAGCAAGGCCGCAACGGCCACTTTTTGATGCCTAACGGGCGTCTGTATTCGAGCAAAAATCAAACGAAAAAGCCCGGCGATTTCTCGCCGGGCTTCGCGGACCGCTAAGTTTCAGCGGTTACAGCATCAGGCGTTGCTCGCGTCCTTACCGTTGCGTGCTTCGATAACGACGGCCTTCACTGCCTTGACGCCGATACCGAGTTGCTTCTTCGCGACGGCCAGACCGTAGCTCGCAGCGATTTCGTCGCTGTCGTTGACGCCGTTCGGTACGCTGACGACCAGCGTACCGTCGTTGAGCATCCGAACGCGGTATTCCGTCACCGCGCCGTCTGCACGAACAACCGTGCCATTCTTCCAGTCGCTGCCCTTGCCCTTGAGGTCCGGCGTCTTGTTGATCAAGCTCGGCGTACCTTCCAGTTCAATGGCGTTGCCGCGATCGACCACGTGGAACGTGCCACGGTTGTCCAGTGCTTCAGGACGATCCGAGCGGAACACGACGAGCGTGTTACGTTGTGCGCTTTCTTCACGTTCGTCATTCAGGCCCAGGCTCGCCTTGCCGTCCATATGCAGGACCGAAGTCGAGAGCGCACCGTCAGCGATATCGACTGCATCCCCACGTTGAGCCGGGGTCACCGGCAGACCAACGATGAGCGCCGGAGCTTCCGTCTTCGCGATCGCCTGGTCGCTGACGACCTTGCCTGCGTTCTTCGTGGCTTGCGCCGTACCGTTCACACCCGTGGCGTCAGCAACGAGCACGGACGGATTGTAGGCCGGGCGAACGTCTGCTTGTGCGACGACAGCCGACGTGTCGAGGATGTAGTTGCCCGCATCCGCGCCAGCCAACGACAGACCTTCGCCGTTCACCAGCTTGTTCGTGCCGACGTTGCTGTTGTCGAACATGCCGGTATTGCCGGCGATCGAGACCTGATCGCCCGCAAGCACGCCATGTAGCGCCAGATCGCCCACTGCTGCAACCGTCTTGCCATCATACGGCTTGTCCTTCGCAGAACCGGTCGCGGTGATGACCTTCTGGCCGATGTCAGCCTTCGCAACTTCCTTCGACGTGTCCAGCGAATAGTTATTTGCGTCGTTGCCGGTCAGGACCAGACCGGAGCCGTTCACTGACTTGTTCTTGCCTGCGTTGCGGTTGTCGAAGTCGCCGTTCGAGCCTTCCGCACGAATGTCGTCACCGTCCACCAGACCGGAGAGCTTCACGTCGGACAGGTGAGCGATAGTGTTGCCGTCGTAGACCTTGTTATCGGCCTTCGCAGACGCTTCGATCGTTTTCGGCGTTATCGCAGCCTTACCGACTTCCGCCTTGTTATCGAAGACGTAGTTCTGCGCGTCTTCGCCTGCGAGGGTCAAGCCACTGCCGTTGACCGACTTGCCCCTGCCTGCGTTCCTGTCTGCGAACGTACCGACCGTCCCGTCCACACGTAGATCATCGCCTGCGACCAAATCGTTGGCGTGCGCATTCTTCAGTTCTGCGACAGTATTGCCGTCATAGACCTTATCGGATGCCGTAGCCGTCAACGTGATCGACTTCGGCGTGATGCTTGCCGTAGCGACTTCGTGGTTTGTGTCCAGAACGTAGTTGCCGGAGTCGTCACCCGCGAGCGAGAGACCTTCGCCGTTGACGGATTTGGACTTGCCGACGTTCTTCGTGTCGAATTTGCCGGTCGAGCCGTCTGCGGCGACAACATCCTGACCGATGACACCAATCAGCTT
The DNA here is from genome assembly GCF_002879865.1 of Paraburkholderia rhynchosiae. GTDB lineage: Bacteria > Pseudomonadota > Gammaproteobacteria > Burkholderiales > Burkholderiaceae > Paraburkholderia > Paraburkholderia rhynchosiae. The sequence continues at coordinate 19,353 of NZ_PNXY01000056.1, read as the reverse complement.
CACGTTGCTCAGGTCAGCCGTGACGTTGCCGTCATAGGTCTTGTCCTTTGCGTTCGCGGTAGCCGTGATGACCTTCGGATCGATGTTGGCGTGCGCAACCTCGTCGTTCGCGAGAACGTAGTTGTTGGCGTCGGCACCCGTCATACCGAGGCCCGTTGCGTGGACAGCCTTGCCCGTACCTGCGTTCTTGTCTTCGAACGTAGCGCCCGTCGCAGTCGAATCGATGTTGTCGCCGTTAATGGTGCCATTCAGCGTGATTGCACCGATCGTGGCCGTGGTCGTCGCATCGTAGACCTTGTTCTGGGCCGTAGCGCTTGCCGTGATCGTCTTCTGCGTGATCGAAGCACCCGTGACCGTCGTCGTCAGATCATAGTTCTGTGCGTCTGCACCAGCCAGCGACAGACCGGAACCGACAACAGACTTGCCCGCGCCGGCATTCTTGTCAGAGAACGAACCGGTATTACCCGAGATGGACAGGTTATCGCCCGCAACAATGCCAGCCGCGTTGAGTGCGACGTTCGTCAGGTCCGCACGGTTCGTACCGTCGTAAACCTTGTCCTGCGCTGCACCTGTGCCGGTGATCGCGCGTTTGCTGATATCGGCGGTCATGTGCAGCGTTGCATCCTGCGAACCCGAGGCCAGTACATAGTTGCCCACGTCGTTGCCCGTCAGCGACGTGGTGACCGTCACATCCTTGCCGACGCCCGCATTCTTGTCTGCAAACTGGCCGCTTGCCGCCGTGCTCACGTTGTCGCCAGCAATAACGCCAGTAACGGTCGTGTGAGCCGTGGTTGCCGTGTTGCCGTCGTAGACCTTGCCGTCCACGGTCGTAACGCTCGTGAGGGCCTTCGGCGTGATGGTGCCGATGTCACCTGAAAGCGTGTCTTCCGCGAGACGGTAGCCATAGACCTGCACGACCTTCGAGCCGTCCGGGTTCGTGCTGCCTTGGTTCTGTGCGACGCCCAGCTTCACACCGGACAGCGTAACGGTCTTCTCCGTACCTGCGTTCTTGTCGCTGAATTGTGCGTTCGCCAGGTTTGCGTCATTCAGGATTGCGAGCGGAACCTTGTCGCCGTCAATACCGATCAGGCCCGAGACCGCGACGTTACCGAGCGTAATCGTGTTGCCCGTTTGCGTACCATTTGCATCCGTGACAACGGTCGTGTTCGTTTGCGTGGCGGTCGTGCCGTCATATGTCTTCGTGACGTTGCCGACAAGCTTACCGGTCAAGACTGCCGAACGCGAGTACAGGTAACCGTTCTTGCCCGCCTGGTCGCCGTTCAGGATTTGAACGAGGTCCGCACGGTTGCCGACCGGATCGGTGATGGCACCATTCAGGTCCGGTTGACCACGGTCATCGAGCGATGCAACGTCAGTGCCGACCCACTTGCCGTTGACGTTATTGTACGTGCCGTCCGATTCCTTATACGTCGCTTCATAGACCTTGAAATCGACGTCCAGATCGCGGCCGACATCCTTGTCAGGCGTCGTGGAGTAGACGAGCCAACGACCGCCCGTCCCTACCGTCATCGCATCCGAGCCACGGTCGTTCACGAAGTTGCCGCCTTGCGACTCTTGCACGTCGGTGGGCTTGTGGTCTGCCGTCGCTGCTGCGAGGATCGCATTCGTCTTGGCCGTGACCGTGCCATTCTTCGTAATCACGACGTTGCCACGGCCTGTGCTCGTTGCCGTTTGGTCTGCGTTTGCATCGCTGCCGACGTTGGCCGTGTTGTGGTCAACGGAATCCGCTGCCTGGATGAGCACCGAACCGTTGTTGTTCGTGACCGCACCATTCACGACAGCCGTGCCACCGATCAGGCCAACTTGACCGGCTGCGTTGAAAGTGAAGGGCGAGGACGTACCATCCATGTGACCGACTTCGATCGTACCGAGATGATCAGTGCTGCCGATCGCCAGCGAAGGCGTGCCTTGCTGCTGCAGATAAGCGAGGTCGCTTGCGCTCAGGAACGTGCTGGAAGTTGTGTTGCCGGCAACCGAACCGTCGCGGTTGACCGTGCCGTTACCGAGGACCACACCTTGGTCGTTGCTGACAAAGATGTTCGTGCCCTTGTCGGCCGACTTCAGTTGCAGACCGGTCGTCGGGAGGCCCGTCACGCCCGTGTGGCTGATTGCGATCGTGCCACCTTCCAGACCGACGAGACCGGTGGTGGTCGTTCTCGCGCCGGTCTTGTCCAGAACGGACGGGTCGAGCGTCGTGCCCGAGTCGAGCGTGACGGTGCTATCCTTGTCCGTCTTGATCGTAGCGCCGCCGTGAATCTCCCAACCGGAGGTATTGACGTTACCGCCTACGTTAAGATTACCGCCGAGAATCGTCTTGTTCGCGGGTTTCGTTCCACCCGGACCACCTGCATCCGGAACAGCCCGGAACGTGCCCGCTTGACGGGAGCAGCTACCATCGGCACAGACCAGATCGACGGCACTACCGTAGGTGAACGTCGCGGTTTGGCCCGAGTTCCAACCCCAAGCGTAGTTAAAATCGCCGCCGTTGGTCTTGATCTTGCTGCTGACCACCAGATTGCCGCCACCCGCGTGATCCGAATCGGCGTGGATGTAGATGTAGCCGCAATACGTCGTCAGATCGCCGGAAATGGCGAGACCATCTGCGCCCAGAAGCGTAATCGTACCTGCGCCCGGCGTAGCACCATTCACGCCGGTCCAATTGGTGCTGCCATAAGCGCTCGTGGAAGTGGATTTGCCGTTTGCGTCAAGTCCGCCCAATGCCACGAGGTTGAAAACGCCTTGATTGGTGTCGGGATTGTTGCCCGTATTATTGCCGATGTGACCAGTGGGATTACCGCTTCCAAGGTACTGCCCGGCCTCCATATAAATGGAGCCAGCCCCAGACACTTCAAGGGTATTGTTCTTGTTGTCGAACGTGATGAAGCTATTGTTCGCGCCTGTGACGGCCTTGAAACTCACGCCATCCTGAAGCTTGATCTTGCCGTCGCCCGTCGTATAGCCCGCAGCCGTGCTCGTGGCCCCGTGCGCAACTTGCGTCAACGTATTGCCGTTCGCATCCTTCGTCAGGTCGTTGAAGTGAATCAACGTATTGGCGTAAAGGCTCACATTGGCCTCTTGCGCTTCCAGCGTGCTCTCGTAGATATTCAGAACACCGGTGGTGTTCGTCTTCCCCCAGTCCGAAGGATTGGTGCTCGCACTTGCCGGAGCTTCACCGCCCCAGATCTGGATCGTGTCTGGGTCAAGCAACAGCGTACCTGCTGCGCCGAGCGTGGACAGACCATGCGTCACGCCCGCATAGCTCAGACCCGTCTTGCCCGAGACTTCGGCGAAACCACCGTTACCACCGTTCTTCCCGCCACGGATGAAAATCTCGCCCGAGAACGCATTGGTGCCGTCCGACCAGACCGCGATCGTACCGCCATTGCCCTTTTGCGTTGCATCCGCCGACAGAACAACGTTCTTGCCCGTCGTGACCGTCGTCGCATTGTTGACAGTAGCGTCTTCACCATGAAGACCACCACCGACCTTAATCGTACCGCCCCCCAATGCACCATCGGCCTTGATCGTCGCATTGTCGATCGCGATGTTCTTCCCTTCGATCATGACGTTACCGCCCACGCCGTCAGCCGACGAGACGTTCAACGTTCCCGCCACGGTCGTATGGCCGTTTGCTGGGTCGTTGTCCAGAACGATACGACCGTTCTTCGATTGCAGCGAACGCGCTTCAATCACGCCCGTGTTGTTGACTACGCTGCTAATAGCCGCGTCAGCAGCACGCGCCGTCAGCACCACTGCGGAGCCGTCAGCCGAAATCTGCCCTTCGTTGCTCACCAGTGCGTCGAGAGCGCCCTTCGTGACCTGAACGCTGACCAGACCGTCGCCGTTGAAGTCCAGATTGACATCCTGCCCGGCTGCCAGCGCAACGCCCTTCGCGTTGATCGCGCCCTGGTTCGTGACTTGCCGACCGATCAGGGCGACGACACCTTGGCTGTTGATCTTGCCTTGGTTGACGATGTTCCCCATCGCTCCGGCGAACTTCGTTTTTCCCGCCAGGAAGTCGCTGTCGCTGATGTTCGCACTCGAAGCAACGAGACCCGCAACGTTGATGCTCGCGCCCTTGCCGATGACCACGCCACCGGGGTTGATGAGCCACACCTGGCCGTTCGCGTTCATGGCGCCAAGAATCTGGCTCGCGCCGTTACCGCCGATGACCCGGTTCAGCGAAACGGCTGCGCTGTTCGGTTGTGCGAACGTGACGGAGTTGCCTTGACCGATGTCAAAGCCGTTCCAGTTCGTGACCATCTTCCCGGAATTCTGCGTGATGGTCATGGACGAACCGTTTTGCGTGATCGAGCCTTGGCCCGCCACGATTTGACCGCCAGTCGGAAGCGGCGGGGCTGCGTACGCTGCGTCTGCCACGGCAAGGACACCGAGGGCTGCGATCAGGGCCGCGCTACGTGCGCTGCGTTTGCCGCGAGCGTTCGTGTTCTCGGCTACGGCGACGAATGCACCAATCGCGGTATTCCATACCAGCCGATAGACGTGATTCAGTGATGCTTTCTTCATTTGAAGTCCTTTTAAGATCGATCAGAGCGCCGTTCGGTCAGAACGCCATACCGAGTTGGAGCCACGCACGCCAGCTGGTACTCAGGCCATCGGCGTTGTTACCCGCCAGCGAAGCGCCATCATTGCGGCCGATCGTCCGTGCAACAGCCGCGTGTGCGTTCCACCGACCGCTCCACGCGTTCACGCCTAGACCTGCCGAGGTCAACGTCACCCTGTTCGTGTGGCCTTCGTTGATTTGCGAACCGGCGTAGTTCGTGTGGTGCAAACGGATCTGGCCGACATCCACGAATCCAAGCGCCTGGACCTTGACGGATGGAACGCCGATATTCACGAAACGGCGCAGCTCGACCGTCCCCATCCAGCCCTCGTCGCCCGAACCTTCACCGACCGGATAACCGCGAACGCCAGTTGGACCGCCAAGCAGGAACTTTTCCGAACTGTCGAGGTTCGTATTCGACAATTGGCCCGCCCAACCGCCATAAATGCTCCAGTTCGGGTCCAGGGTTTGCAGCCGGCTGAAGTTTGCAGCGAGTTTCGTGAACGTCCCTTGCGTGCCCGCCGTCATCGAGTCCGCCAGTTGATCGACCGGGTTGCCCGACAGGTCGACGTGACCCAACGTCACTGCTACCCGGCCTTCCGTCACACCACCTTGCAGCAGACCGTCGTAACGGTTGCCCGACAGCGAGAACGTCAGGTTGTCAAGCTTGCGCTTGCTCAGGCTCACGTCAAGCGCGCTGTCCTTCAGATACTTGTAGTCGTACATCACGGTCGCATTGAGGTTCTGCGTGCGCGTACGAATGATCGGGTAGTTCAAACCGGCCGAACCAGTCACAGCCGAACCGCGCAGGTCGAGTGCCGAGTAAGCCTCCTGAACCACGCGATAATGCAGATACGAGCCGCCCAGCAACAGGGTCAGGCCAGTGGGCGTCAGCGGCACGCTGTAGCCGAGGTTGGCGACTTCCGTGCCCTGGGTCTTGCTCAGACCGAGCGTGACCTGATCGCCCATACCGAGCGGATCATTCACGAAGAATGTCGCCGTGCCCCGCTCGATGCCCGTGCTGCGGTTGCCATAGTTGTCGATCGACAGTAGGCCGTTGACGATCGGGGTCGGCGTCGTTTCAACGAGGAGCTTACTGGTGCCCGGTTGAGCACCCTTTTGCAGGATAGCCTTGGCGCTCAAGCCCGGACGGTCGTTGATGAGCAGAAGTGCGCGTTCGAGGTCTTCCTTCTTCAGCGGGCGATCGGTCGGAAGGGCTGCGTTCGCGATGGCAGCGATACGTTCGTTGCTGCTGCGCGTTTTGCCTTGGATGGTTACGCGGTCCTTGCCTGATTCCAGACGACCTTCCACGATCGTGATGACGAGATTGCCCGCCGTCAGGTCCTGGGGCGCGAGGTAGGCGTAAGCGAGTGCGTAGCCTCGTCCGCGGAGATATTGGGTGATCGTATCCGCGATTTTTTGCAAGCCCGCATGGGTCAGTTTCTTGCCGACCATCGAGGCAGTAGCAGACTGCAGATCCTCTGCATCTGCCACACTCTTGTCACCGTTGAAGGTGATGGACTTCAGCGTCACGCTCGGGCCGGCTTCCGGTTCGGCTGCGCCCGGTGCGGCTTCGGACGGAATGACTTCCTCCGGGGTTGTGGCTTGCGGTGCGCGTGGTTGCGGGGCCATTTGCTGCTGGTTCAGGAGCGAACCTGCATTCGGTAAAGACTGGGCGTGTGCAGGAGCCGCGAGGATCAGGATCGCCAGACCAATAGGAGTATGAAGTTTTCTTCGGAGGGTCATAGGTTGGTTATGGCCGTTGGTTCAAACTCAAAAATGGCCTCTTTTGGATGCCGAGTAGGTGGTATCGTCCGGCCGTTTGGCATAACAAGACGCAAGGAAGTCATGCATAGCCAGTTATTCGGAGCCGCATTGGGTGTGAGCGATCCGTCGTTCGTGAGCGGCGATGATTTCGAGTCGGTCGCCAAACGGCTGACGACTGAGATGAACTTCACTGCCGGCACTCGCGCTCCGTATCCGGAAGTGGCTGGCGCGCATGCCGTGCATGACACTGTCGTTAAGCGCTACCGGCACCCGAACTTCTTCCCGCATGACTGCATTCTCCAAGTGCGCACTCGCGCGTGAGGCAACCCGATGGCCGCGTCGCGCTCGTCGAGCGCAGTTGGGCCGGCAAGCTCAGCGGCTTACGCTGCTGTTTGAGGCGATGGTGCTCACACTCGCCCAGCAGATGCCTCTGCCGCGGTGGCCCGCACCGCCCTGTGCAAGCGCAACGTCGGGCAGGCGCCTGCCAACGCTCGACGCGTAAAACTCGCGCCCCATGCCGGGCCAGAAAGTAGCACCGCAGAGGAAAGACTTTGTAATTGATTTGCAAGAACTCGCGGATGATATATAAGCTTTCAGAAAAAAACTATTAATAACTGTTAAACCACAACTGCAGAAGATGCGGGCGTCGGCGCGACGGCCGTATGGTTATGGCGCCACCGACAGAACGCACACGCGCCGGCCAGTTTTGCTACAACACGCCGCAGTCATGCTTGGCGACCATCCTTGATCCTGCGCCAAGGGACACGTCGGGAAAGACGATTCGGCTTTTCATGGAACGGTGCACCTGCGGACTCCCCCGCTAATAACCGCTCGGCAGCGCCTGCATGTGGTTCGCAGCGCGTGTGTTGCCTGAGATCCCGCCGATGCGCGTTTCAGTAGTTCTCAAGATGTACCTGTTGCGCGTTCAGGAATTGTCCAAACACGAAGGAAAAAATGGCGCTGATCGGCGATTTGCTGGGCGGGCTATTGTGCGAAAGGAATTGAAAGGATGCGCCGCGCATATCGCACAGGTTCGTGAGACGGTCGTCGTATTCGATCAAAATATGAGTTTCGCGCGGCCCCGATTCATAGAAATCAACGCGTGGATAATGACTCCAGCATTTTAAAAGCCTGTAAGCCGCCATTGAGCTCGCAGGCATGCCGTCGAGACAGCTGATAGGGCCGCCGCAATGGCCGTTGCTCTACAAATCCGAGCCTAGCCTCATTCTCGAGGACCGGCCCGCTCGGTTTTGAACGGTATTGAACTGCGCTATCGACTTAGGCCCGGGTCGAAGCGTAAGCTATCCATAAACCACGCCCTTCCCACGCGCGGCTGATTCACAGAGGTTACCTGTCCATATGCAACTGAACGGACAGGTGTACATGAACGGAAGAAGGGTCGCAGGGCCGTCTGATAGCTGGTTCGAAACGCGAGCTGGTATCGGCATGTCTCAAGCGAGGCGTATCGATAGCGCGCACTGCGATGGATCATCGCTATGGTCGCCGCAGCCACCGCGAAAAGCACCAGTGTGGATGTGCCGCTGGAAGACTTCGATAACCGGCTCGATGATGATTTCGCGCGTCGGCTCGGCGGCATGATCGGGGACGGCGATATGCTCACTGAAATAGCCATACGCCGCGTTAGCAGCGTTTGGCGAGCCGGGCTAATGGCGGCTCACCGGCCCAAACGGCCATTGGAGTAACCGGCGCGCCGGCGAAACGAGTGTCTGCTATTGGCCGCTCACCGCCCTATGCGGTTAGCATAAACAAAACGAGTTTGCCGTCCGCGGTCCGCAGCACACGCCCAAACTGACCGGTGGGTGACCTTGCGTGGGCTGCCTTGTTACGTTCGGGTGCAGCCCTGTTGCGATAGCACTTTCGCAAGGCGATGAATGCTCTCGGCATGGCCCTGAAGTTCCGTGTGAACACCGTACAGCGCAATCGTCAGTTTTCCGCCCTTCGTATGCCCGTCCCGCACCACTCGGACGTTCCGGTACGGATACGATCGAGCAACGAGGAGACACACCACGAGGTGTCTCTCATAAGCGGTCACCCGATAAAACGCTCCGCCCATGCGGAAGATTGACTCACCAAACGACGCGATAACACGCGCTTGCGCAAGCACCGGTCCAGCGTTTTTGTCGGCTTTTCGCAAGACGGCCGGCCACAAAACGAAGATCGCAATTGCAAGGGCAATGAACGCTCCAATTAGGAACGCTCCTTCTGAGAGACTAAGTATTGCATGGAAAAAAGGCTTCATCGTTTTCACGGGGACTCAAGCGCTCGATTGGCCTGGGCGTCGACGCAGCGGGGATTCGGGTGCTTCGCTTCAATCGATCACAATATCGAGAACGCCGAACGCGCCTCTCATACATGAACGCCGAACCGCTTGTTCTTGGCTGACCGGAGTGGTCTGGAATTGTCGACGATCTCTGCACCGTGTCGACTGTTTGCCTGTGGCCGAAGCAGGGCCGATGACAATCGCACCAAGCCGACCCACAAGGGACGGTCAGCCTGCCGCGAAGCGGACATTCAGACTTGCTGAGAATGGCCCTCCAGATGAGAAGGGAGTAACAACCATCGGTCGAGAAACACCGCGTCAGGCAATGCCGGGCTTCATTGATTCACGGACGCGATACGCCGTGACTTTCGCAATGGTCCCGCACGCCCGGCCGTTCGGACCGCCCTTTGTCATACCGCACCAGCGTTTGCTGCCGTTGCGCGTGTGATCGTAAAAAGCCCATTGGCAATCGGGACACGTCTTCAGACGCGACCACTCGCCCGACGCAATAGCATTTGCCACTACGGCCACGAGATAGCCGACGAAGCTTGCTTCCGACGATTCGATAAACAACTTTGTCGCGCTCCCCACCCGTTGGGTTTTCAAGCTCAGTGCAGCGCTGCTGAACCACTCATTCAGTGTCTGTTCACGGGCGGCCTCTGCATGGCATGCACTGCGGAGATCGGCACGGAGCCGCTGCAACTTACCCAGCGTATCGGTCCTCGATCGCGATTGCTGCGGAAATTCCTTGCGCCACAGTTCGGGCGCACGTGCCAATTCAGGCAGTGCATCTGTTTCTTCACGCGTGTCGTTTGGGATTGACCAGCTGTTGATGAACCGCCGCACGACTTCAAGCTCTCCGGGTGCAGTCTGATTGTGGTCCGGCATGGCGTCTCCGTGTTGCAAAAGCGCAGAGTTTACGTAACCATCAAAATACTACGATGGTTACATGGATGCAAGATGCTCGCCACGGCGCATTCGACCGGTCCGACCTTTTCACGCGACGTCCGGACACTGTTGCGGATGCAGGGCGTGATGAACGCTTCGCACTTCATGACGGTTCCGCTTCTCGCGTTACATATGTCGATAACGCTGCATTTCAATTCCGTGGCGCTTGCGACCGTGATGTCGGCGAACCTGCTTTCCGCCCAGGCGCTGCCGCTGATTGCCGGCGCGGTCGCTGACCGCTTCGGCTCCCGGCAAATGATGGCGCTGGGGCTTGGGTTGAGAGGATTGGGATTTCTTGGGTTCGGCGTCACTAACGACGTCACCGCCTGGGTATGCTTTGCCTTGGCGGCTGGTTCGGGCGTCGCTTGTTACGAAGCTGGCCTGTATGGAATCCTCGGGGTCGCCAACCGAAGGCGTCGCTTTCCGCCCTGTTCGCCGCGAATAACCAGATGCTGAACATGGGGACTGCCGTCGGCCCGATAATCGGCGGACTGGCGGGACTGGCCGATACTCGTCTTGCGTTCGGAGCAAGCGCCCTTTTGTTTGGCTTGCTCGGCGCAACTGTCCTTCGACTGAAGGTCGAGCTCCCCGAAACATCGGATCGCGGTTCTGTTCTGTCAAGCCTGCGCACGGCGGCGGCTAACCGGGATCTATGGCGTTTGATCGCCGCAGCGTTCCCCTGGTTTTTCTTGTTCCCGCAACTGTATATCGCATTTCCACTGTATGCCGGACGCTTGGCGGGTCCGCACGCGGCAGCAGGCAGATACCGGCCTGCGAAAACGGGCCGGACATAAGCGTGCTGCCTTTACCTGCCAGCCAACATCGCAGAATTGTTTGCAATCCGGGAGGCGTCCACATAAGACCTTCCCGAGGTCTTACCGCAAGCTCGTACAACTCGTTAATTGGGTCAACGTCGATGGCAATCGTTACAACCGTTTCCAACGACTGCGACACCGCAGGAGCACTCCGACCTAATGTTCGAGGATCGGATCCATGAGGCGACAGACGGTATGCCGGATCGAGATCGTTGGTGACGCCGCAGCTGCCCTACTCCCACGACTGCGCCCGTCGACGGGTGCGGCCGATATAAAACGCGTTAAGAGGTCTCGGACGTGGACTCGTTCATCGAAAATGAAGCGAAAAACCGTAGCCGTTCGACCGTGATGTTCTGATTACCGTCTCCGAGTAGGGAACTGTCAGTCTGACGGGACAGCCACTCGATGAATTCGGCACGTGACTTGAACAGCTTCCCTCCCGCGACCTGTACAACCCTGACAAACTCCTCGCCGGATCTTGGCGTGATGACCTCTCCATCCTCCACAACCGAATAAACATAGGCATCGCCGTATTTGGTCAGTCCCATTCCGCAATAGTAGGCATGAGCGTACGCAAGGACGTTGCCAGCATCAAGTCGATCCGTGACTCCACTGGCAAGCTCGAGCCCCACTGATGTCGATGGATCTGTTCGATCGCTTTCTCGAACAGGACCGGTGCTCTGAGACATATATAGACGAACTGCCCATACAAGGAAAACGGCTGCGCAGCAAGCGCCGACGAGGCCAGCAGTGATCCAAAGGTATTTTGGCACTCCAGTTGCACGCACAGCATCGCGCCACGGGGACGTGGCAGCGAGCACTCCGATGACAATGAGCATCCGTAACATGACGTCAAGGCTTCACGCTGGGGTGGTCTAGCCGTTTCGCCCGCCTGACTGAGCGACGCGTACGGACCGGTTGATAACTGAGCATTTTACCGCCTTGCGATGGCAGCCCATGACATGGTGGTGTGCCTGTCGAGCTTTCCTCGTATTCCGGTGATCGCCAATCATCCCCCGTTTCGGGATATCAGCGAGTAAAGAAACGTTCTTCACGCATTCTCCGGGGAGCCGCTTACCGACACGCAATAGTTCGAAGTCAACCGGCCGTTGAAATGACGACGAAATCTGCCTCGTGAGCAGCAACTATTGGCCGAATCCGAGCCGACGGCGAACGCACCAAACCGGCCCACTGCCGCCGGTCGCCATCGCGCGACCGTCAGCCATCTGACGCAATAGCATCAGTAGCTCTTCGATTGCCCGCAGCGTATTCCACAGACCCGAATCGATCGACTCATTGACTTCTGCAAGGAGCGATTTTATGTCGAACGCCCTGACCGGTGTGGCAGCGGAACCTTGTGACGGAACCGTCCTCTATCTGCAGCATTACGCCGTGGCAAGCGGCACAGGCATACTTCGACAGCTTCCCCCGCACTGACACAACATCGTTGGCCATGAGGGCCTGCTGTCGAGCGTAGCCGACGCCGGTCGCACCGCTTACCGCGAGCCGTCCGGCGCTAGCTTCACAGCTCACTTCATTTGCTTCCCTGAACGGCGATCGACACATACCGGTCCGGTTGCAGGCACGCGATCAGTGCGTGAGCATCGCCATCCGCACAATGCGTTCTCGGCTGGCTCGAGCCGACGCCTTCCACACGGATGACGCGGCCGTCCAGTCCGTGAGCAACAAGATAGTCACGCACGGTCTCAGCCCGCGCAAGCGACAATGGCCCGTTGACGGATTCGCGACCGAGCCTGTCGGTATGACCGACGACCGTGACTGCGCTCACCTGGTCGTGTGCGCGAATCCGTTCGGCGATCCTGGCGAGTTCGACTTTCGCGGCAGGCAACATCGACTCAGGTGCCGACTTGCCGAAAGGAAACAGCGCATCGCTTTGCAACGTGAAGTCCTCGATCGTGGCAGCTTCCGCTACTGCCAGGACCGGTTGGACGGACGTCTTACTGGCCGCCTGGCCGCAACTGAAAAGCAGAACACGTGGGTCATGGCGGTTGTCATCCGCGGCACGAACGCGGTCGAGCCGATCGATCGGCTGCACCGCCGTGCCGCCGCAGATGCGTTGCGCCACTTCCATGCACGTCGCCGCGCTTTCGAGGAGTCCGTGGCACTCGGCCCGGTATGTCCTCACGCCGTTGCTCGCGTCGACGGAATACGCATTGAAAGTCGGACCGCTTCCCGCAGTACATCCGGTCACGGTAAGTGCAGCGGTACACAAAAGACTTGAAAAGAAAAGTCGGTTCATCAGGTACTCCATAGACTGTATGTGGCGGAGAATGCGGGACACGCGGCTGCGGCCCCGCCCTCACGACTTACCATTGCATTGCCGCGCCGACGCCGACCGTCGTGCCCCCTGGGCTTATGCCCACGCCTGCTTTCATCTTCAGGTTCTCCGCGAGGCGCGCCGTACCGCCAATTGCCACTGCCTGATAGCCCCGGAAGCCGGCCGTGCCGATACCGAGCGACAGCGTCTTGTCCTTGTCCACTTCAGGGATCATCGTCAATGCAGTCGCCGCGGCGATGCCCGAATAGGCGTTTCGCGCAGTCGAATTGATGCCGTTCTGCAGTTCATTCATCCGGGTATCGGTGTATGCGTTCGCCTGAGAAAGCGCGGCGTTCAACTGCGAGACGTTGACCGCGTCGGTAGCCGCGGTGCCGGCGGCCACATTGATGACCTGTCGGGTCGACGCGGCGGAGCCGACGGCCACCACGTTCGCGCGGCCACCGTCGTTGCTGTCCGCGCCGAGCGCCGTCGAGCCGCTGCCCGTTGAGGTTGCGCCGGCTCCCACCGCGGTCGAACCGGTGCCCGCCGCTGTCGAGCCGTTGCCCACCGCGGAGCTGTTGTTGCCCGAAGCCACGGCGCCCTGGCCACCCGCCGACGAGTTCGTCCCCGAAGGCGTCGGCGGCGTCGGTGTGCCGGGCGACGACGAGAAGCTGCCGCCGTTATTGGTCGTCTGCTGGTTGATGAGCGTCGTCAACCGGCTTGCAACTGCGTCGAGCTGCGACACGTTCACAGCATCCGTGCCGGACTTGCCCGCCGCGAGGCCGGTGATCTGCCTGTTGCCGACGTTCACTTCGCCTATCGACGATTGCGGACTGCTCAAGCCGTACGCGATGTAGTTGCTCAAAGCACCCACCGTCGTGGCCGATCCAGCTCCGAGCGCGACGCTGTTCACAAACGACGCGCTCGCGCCTGCGCCCAACGCAAGGGCGTCGATTGCCGTGCTGTGCGCGCCTGAACCGATGGCGATGGACCCGGCGTTGGCCGCGCTTGCGTTCGCCCCTTGAGCGATGGACTGCGCGCCGCTCGCGACCGAGCCGCTGCCCACGGCAATCGCATCCGCCTGTGCCGAGTTCGCAGCCTGCCCGATGGCGACCCCTCCCGGCGCCGTCGAATCGACGATCGCGCCGTTGCCGATGCCCACGCCGTTGTCGCCGTTGACCACGGTGGTCGGTCCGACTGCAATCGATTCTGCACCGACCGCCAGCGAATCCGCAGCCGTCGAGTTCGCGTGGAAGTACATCTGCCCGGTCACTGCAAACGAAGACAATGCGCCGGCCAGCTGGCGGATCGTCACGGCATCGTGCGCCTGCGTACCATCGGCGACATTGGTCAGCTGACGATACGTGTTGCCGCTTGCGTTACCGAACGACACCGCGCCGAGCAACGTCTGATCCGCCGTGTTGAACGGAATGGCGTGCGTGCCGTTGGCAATCGAACCGACGCCCGACAGCACCGCACGATCTGATACGGATCCCGAACCAATCGCCACGCCGCCCGCCACCGATGCACTCGACAGCGCGCCGAGCGCAACCGCGTTGTCCGCGAGCGCCGAAGCACCATTGCCGCCCGCAAAGCTGCTCACGCCGCTCGCCGTGGCCGCCACGCCCGCCGCCAGCGCGTTGAGACCGGTCGCGCCGTTGTTGTTGTAGTTGCCGCCTTGCGTGCCGCCGTCATTAACGCTGTAGTAATGCGTCTTGTCGGCGGCGACGGTGCTCGCGAGACTGTCGATAGCCTGGTTCGTCTGATAGAGCTGCGAGCCGTTCACTGCATCCGTGCTGCTGCCGCTGAGGCTGCCCGCCGCCACGTTCTGGATCTGGCGCTCCGCACCTGGCGCGCCTACGCTCACCACGCTAGTGGGATTGGTGCCGGCAAAGCTGTACACCGTCCCGTTGATCGTCGTGCTCGGGGTGGGCGTCGCGGTACCGGTCTGCGAGCCGGAACCCAGCGCGACATCGTTCGCATTGTTGGCGACCGCGTTCGGGCCAATCGCGACGCTGTCGGTCCCGAGCGCCTGGCTGTCCGTCGCCGTCGAGTTCGCGTGGAAGTACTTGATGCCCGGCGCGCTGCCGCCGCCGGTAATGGCGGTAATGAGATTCTGTACCGAGGTATAGGTGTTGCCGCCGTAGCTGAGGCTGGTGGTGAGCGCTCCGGTCGTAGTGTTGTACGTGGTGCTTCCGCCGAGGCTCGATGCGACGCTGCTGCCGAGGTTCGTCACCTGGCCGCCAATCGTGTTGATAGCGGTATCGGCGGCGAAAAGCTGCGAGCCGTTTACAGCGTCCGTGCTGGAACCATTCACGCGTCCGGCCGCGACGTTGGTCAACTGGCGCGGCGCCGCCGAGGTGCCCACGCTGACGACGCCGCCGGGCGCACCACCCGCATAGATCACGGTCGTGCCGTTGACGATGCCGCTCGGGGTGGGCACTGCCGCCGATGTCACCGTCGATCCCTGGCCGAGCGCCACATTGGAACCCGTGACACCGCTCGTGATGCTCGCGCCCTGGCCGAGCACCGTGGAATTCGCCACGCCGTTGTCGGTGGACTGATTGCCGACCACGAGCGAGGCGGCCCCGCTCGCCGATGCGCCAAAGCCGCCGGCCGCCGCGTTCGCACCGGAAGACACCGGTTGCGTCGACGTGACAGAGGTGTTGGACACGAACGGGCCTACGCTGCCGCTCGTCAGACTGTCGACAGCCTGGTTGGTCGCATAAAGTTCGCTGCCGTTCACCGCGTCGGTGCTAGTCGCGCTCACGCGGCCCGCAGCGAGATTCGTCAGCGTGCGCTCATTGCCAACCGAGCCGATGCTCACCGTGCTGCCGGGCGTCGTGCCTTGCACCGCGTGCGTGACGCCGCCCACGGTGACGGTCGCTGTGTCGACGGCCGCTGCGGTGGTGCTGCCCGAGCCGAGCGCCACTGCGTTCGCGTTGGTCGCCGACGCGCCGGCGCCCAGCGCAATCGCGCCGCCGAGGTTCGCCACTGCCGAGTCGCCGAGCGCGAGCGCGCTTGCGCCGGTTGCGGTGCTCGCGTTGCCGAGCGCGACGGCGCCTTGGCCGCTCGCCGTGTTGCCGTTGCCTTGCGCAACCGCGCCATTGCCGGTCGCCGTGTTGTCCGCGCCTACCGAAATTGCGCCATTGCCGGTTGCGCTATTCGGATCGCCGATGGCGACGGCGCCGTTGCCGCTGGCCGTCTGCGCCTGGCCCAGCGCGACGGCGCCGGTGCCGCTCAGCACCTGGGAACTGTGGCCGCCGGCAATCGAGCCGGCGCCTGCCGCGGCGGCGACAGTGTTGGTGTCGCCGATGGCGACCGTCGACGCGGCTTGCGCATTGGATAAACGGCCAATCGCAACGGCTTGGGCAGCACTCGCACTGGCACCGTTACCCATCGCCACAGCGGCCGTGCCCGCACTTTGAGCACCCGATCCTTCCGCAATGGCGGCCACGCCTGACGCAATAGCCTGATTACCGAAAGCCAGCGCAAAATTGCCGGACGCATTTGAGAAGGGGCCGATAGCAACGGCACTTACCCCAGCCACACTTGCCTGAATGCCCATTCCGATGCCGTAGAGACCCGAAGATTGCACGTCCGTGCCGATGGCAATAGCCGATTCCGCCGCAGCCCCCACACCGGTCGTACGCGCGCCGACGTAAATGGCGTTGAGGGCGGTTGAATAGGCCTGCCAGCCAATCGCCGTCGCGTGGGTGGTGGTAGCTTGGGTCGAAAGTCCTACCGCGGTCGCACCATTGCCGTTGGCGTTGGTGCTGCCACCTAATGCAGTCGAACCGATGCCGGCCGTAGCGTTCTCACCGACGGCGGTCGCATTCCCTCCGTTTGCCTTTGCACTGACGCCGACCGCTGTGGCATTGCCGGCCGTTGCCAGCGCACCTGCACCTAGTGCAGTGGCATTGCCGACCGTTGCCTGCGAACCTTCACCTATAGCGGTCGTGTAGCTGCTCGCTGCCTGGGAAGAGTCGCCAAGTGCGGTGGCGTGGTCTCCGGTTGCTTTCGCCAGGGGACCGACGGCCGTTGAGAGGTTGCCGCTGGAAACCGCGTCGACGCCAATACCGATTGCCGCCGACCCGCTCGCGGTGACGTCCGTACCGATGCCAATCGCCGACTCTGCAGTTGCGCCCGTTCCCGCTGCAGTGCGAGCGCCCACGTAAATAGTGTTGGTGGTGGACGCTATCGCCTGGAAGCCGAACGACACGGCGTTAAGTCCCGTACTGCTCGCGCCATACCCGACCGCGGTGGCGCCGCCTCCCGATGCCGAGGACATAAAGCCCACGCAGGTCGTGCTGCCGCTATAAAAGTTGTAGGGCGCCGCGGAGCAGCTTGCCTGCGCCTGCGCCTGCGCACCCCATCCGCCCACGCCCATTGCTAGCAGCACTGTCAGCACGCGTGGATTCGCACCGCGGGGCGTAATGGAACCGGATTCGCCCCGTTCACCGTTGCGCCCATCGCATACGGAGGCAGCTTCCCCTGACTTCCCCTTCCCGCGCGAGTTGTCCAGCTCCGATGCCGCGACGAAGGCGCCCAGCGCCCTGTTCCAGATGGTCCGATATGCCCTGTTCATGTCGTTGTCCCGCTGAATAATTGAAATATGAAAATCATAAGTACGAGCGTGCGCACGCCTCCCGTTACTTAGGATGTCTATCTACATCGTTTATGACGTCTCCTGGGGCCGAATTGCTTTAGCGTTGGTGTTTCCGGAAGGTGCTTATGGTCTTGATGAATAACGAATGGTCAGTGCGACCGAAGAACACTTCTCGCACAATGAACTCGCATGCATAAAGGAAAAAGCAAGCCTCAACCGGATATCCGGCTTTCGGACAAAGTGACTGCTGAGACGATTGATGGATTGCCGCGTTACGAAGGCCCGAACCGACACGGCACAGCGACAGCAATGGGGCGGCGGAGCGCCCATTGCCGGCCTTGATGTTGTGGTCTCGCCGAGCGTGCGCCCGGACTCTTTCGGACTCGGATACTCATGGTTGCCTGCCTCTGATGCCGCATCACTTCGTTTCGCCGGCGCTTAATGGCGACATTGTCGTATGCCACGCGCGAGCTCTTTTCATTCAATAAATGAGCACTATGTGAGACGAGGGTCGACCTACTCGCGTTAGATGCGCTGCCTAGCATGAGGTATTGCGTAACAAAAAGAAAGTTGTGTGCTCAAGGGAACTTTCTCACAAGGTTTTTCATTTGTCCACGGAAAGCCTGCGACTATTTCCGGGTATTGCAGGATTTAACAATTGAGAGGGAGCTGCAATTCCCCCGCGACTTCAGAATGAAGTCCAATTATGCATGGCGCAATGCCGATGAGCGCCCGGCGTTGCTTTGCATGAGGCCGAAACCGTTGGGGGTGCGGCTAAAATCTTGGACTGGTTTGTGCCGCAATTCCGAGACTTTGCCGGTATTAGAGGGGGCTGAGAGAGCCGAGCGAGACCTTGATCCGCGTTGCGTTGTACCAGCGGATGTAAGAGTCGGGGATCTCAATGAAGTGTTCAACGGTCGTCGCCCGCCAGTCACGAGGACAAAACAGCTCCGTCTCGAGCCGCCCCGAAAGTCTCTTTGACGACGCGGATCTGCCGTCCGACTTGGCGCGGCCTAGCGGCCGCCCTAACAAGCGTTAACAAAATGAGTTCTTCAGTTTTCGCCAGCAGATGATGCAGCAGGCGATTTTCATGAAGGCTTCATGGATGAATGCAAGACGTTCGAAGCGGATGCGCAGTCGTCGAAAGTTATGGAGCCATGAAATGGTGCGCTCGACAACCCAGCGTGTTTTGCCGAGTCCGCTGCCGTGTGGCTCGCCACGTCGAGCGATTTCAGTCACGATGCCGGCTGCGTGTAGCGGACGGCGGTATTTGTCGTGATCGTAGCCCCGGTCGCCCTGAACAATGCGGGGCTTCGAAAGCGGCCGGCCGCGCTTGCCAGCAATGGGCCGGATGGCGTCAACCAGTGGGTGAAGCTGGGTAACATCGTTACGGTTGGCGCCCGTGAGGATTACCGCGAGCGGGATGCCCTGTGCTTCGGTGATGAGATGGTGCTTTGAACCTGGTCGCGCGCGGTCCGTGGGATTCGGTCCCGTTTTTGACCTGCGCCCACTGCGCGGATCGAAGAGGAATCGACGACGACACGGGACCAGTCAATCTGGTCAGCCGCGCGCAGCTTTGCGAGCAGGACTTCATGCAGTCGGTCCCAGACGCCGGCAGCCTGCCAGTCCCGCAGACGGCGCCAGCAACTCATGCCGCTGCCGCAGCCCATCTCGCGCGGCAGCAGGTCCCAGCGCAGGCCCGTCTGCAGGATGAACAGAATGCCCGTGAGCAGCCCACGATCATCGAGCGGCTTGCGCCCTGGATAACGGCTTCGCCTTGGTTTGGGAGGGGGCAGCAATGGTTCGATGAGTGCCCAAAGTTCGTCGTCGAGTATGGGTTTAGCCATGTCCTTTTCGTCGTCGAAACAATGAAAAGGTTAAGGAAGGTCTGCAAAAGTCCTGGCATTGACGCCCCGTTCAGCTATCCTGGAACCAACGCGAATTAGTTGAGGAGAAGAGTGATGTCGCAGTTGGGTCTTGGTCTGGATCTGTCAACGAAGCGCACGCGCAAGCGGGAATTTCTCGATGAGATGCGGCGTGTTGTGCCTTGGTCGAAGCTGATTGCGCTGA
>NZ_PNXY01000055.1 GCF_002879865.1 Paraburkholderia rhynchosiae | reverse complement strand
CCAACGAGTGAGAAAATGGACGCGATTAGTGTTTGCACGAATGAAGGTGGCGCGCTGTACTAGCTGTGAAGTGACGCAACTGATTGCGGCGTACTTCCTTTACCCTTGACTCCGGCCGGCTAATGGGCGTCCCTTCAGGGTCGGGTCCGGAAGCTCGGGCCGAGGACGCGCAGCGCTCGAACTTCGATCTTCGGCAACCGGCCACGAGCGGTCGGTCGAGGTCGCCATCCAATTCGGACATCCAGGGCATCGTCCGCTCAATCTCAATGACCGGTCTCCGGCGAGCAGATCGCAGGGGGCATTGCCTCAACGCGGCCCAGGAGCCGCCGTTCAATGGTGCCTCAGGCATTGGTGACGATCGATACTGCCAAGGTGGAGAAACGATCACGATTATTTTCTGCAGGAAAATCGAGAACCGAGGTCTCAGCGAACTATGAACGTCTAATTTGAGGAAAAAACCACGCCAGACTTTCAGACGAAATTAACAGTATCAAGATGAGAAAACCCATTACGATTTCTAGACTTGATAGTAGACTTAGAAACGAAAATGACCATCCTGAAAAATGGGTGATATACCGATATACATCTCTCCAACAGAAAAAATTTACCGCGATGAAAGCCCCTCGTTTCCGCCTCAACAAGCCATAGGGAAACAGTGCCAGGATAGCGATGAGCAACACCATCAGCGAAAAATCTAGAAAATTTATCGCATTCGGATTTTTAAGAGGTACGAACAGCAAGGGCAAGCCGGCGATGATGGCACCCCCAACAACTAACCAAGAGCATACGACAGCGATTTTGACGTTACGCGGGGCAGGCGGAATACTTGCGGTGCTCATGTTATTGGACCCTTGTCGACAGTTCTGTTTAACGGCCATGGTCGCGAAAGCTTTAATTGGTGAGTGGGAGTCGTGATACAAAGCGTAGCCTTTGACAGGCAGCTTTGCGGCACGGTGGCCGTCCGTTGTGGGTCGCGTGCTGTCGATCGCAACCGTGCGAGGGTCGGGGGGCGTACGCCGATTGCATAAGGCAGTGGTCGGCCATGAACGGCCGTTCGAGGTCGTCGTCCAGTTTATATGCCCGGGGTCTCATAGCCCCTTGCTCAACGACCGCTTTGCGGCGAGCGAATCACGGGTGATACTGCCTCGATCCGGCCGAGGTTGTGTAAAAACTCAGATGATCATCTAGACTGAATCAACCTGCTGGATCGAGAGGCGCAGATGGGGCGATTTGTCGAAGGTGCGGAACGCAGTCAGACGACACTCCTGCCGGAATGTCTCGATGACTTTATCGCTGAAGATAATCCTGTGCGGATTGTCGACGCATTCGTCGAAGAACTCGAACTGGCATCCCTCGGATTCGAAGGCACTACGCCGGCAAGCACCGGGCGACCTTCTTACCACCCAGCCGTACTGCTCAAGATCTATATCTACGGCTATCTCAATCGCGTGCAGTCTAGCCGACGCCTGGAGCGGGAGTGCCAGCGCAATGTCGAATTGATGTGGCTGACCGGCCGGCTTGCGCCGGACTTCAAGACGATTGCCGAGTTCAGGCGGAGCAATGGCGAAGGCATTCGCAACGTGTGCCGTCGCTTCGTGATGATATGCCGTGACCTGAAGCTGTTCACACAAGCGGTCGTAGCCATCGACGGTAGCAAGTTCAAGGCGGTCAACAGCCGCGACAACAACTTCACCCCCAACAAGATTGCACGGCGTCAGGAGCAGATCGAGCAAAGCATCCAGCGTTATCTGGACGCGCTGGAGACCGCCGATCGCACTCAGCCGGCCGAGGTAGAAACGAAGACTGAACGCCTGCGGGAGAAGATCGAGACGCTGCGTGAACAGATGCGCGATCTGAAACGCGCAGCGGAACTCCTGAACGATCTGCCGGAAAAGCAGATCTCACTGACCGACCCGGACTCACGCTCGATGATCTCCCAAGCCAAGGGTACGGGCGTGGTTGGTTATAACGTTCAGGTCGCCGTCGACGCCCGGCACCATCTCATCGTTACCCACGAAGTCACGAACGTCGGCAACGACCGGACGCAGTTGAGTCCGATGGCCAAAGCGGCGCGCGACGCGATGGGGAAGAAGAAAATCAAGGCACTGGCAGACCGTGGATATTTCAGCGCACCAGAGATCAAGGCGTGCGACGACGCGGGTATCGCGGCACTGGTACCTAAGACGCAAACATCTGGTGCAAAGGCCGACGGCCGCTTCGATCGGGCTGACTTCATTTATATCGCCAAAGACGACCAGTATCTATGTCCGGCGGGCCAGCGTGCGATTTACAGGTACACCTCGTTTGAAAGGGCGAATCTGCTGAAATTGCGGACCTACTGGAGCAGTGCCTGCCCACACTGTCCACTCAGAAAGCAGTGCACACCGGCGCCGTATCGGCGCATTCGCCGATGGGAACACGAAGCGGTACTCGACAGAATGCAACGCAGACTGGATCGTCAGCTCGATGCGATGACAATACGGCGACGGACGGTCGAGCACGTGTTCGGCACGCTGAAGCACTGGATGGGCTCAACCCACTTCCAGATGCGCAGGCTTGGGAACGTCTCGACTGAAATGAGTTTGCATGTGCTGGCGTACAACCTCAAACGCGTGATGAAGATCCTCGGATTTGCGAAGACACTGCGAGCGATGAAGCTGGCAGGCGCATAATCTCACGCCTGCCCATGCTCGCCGGCGCATCTCAATCTGGTCAGCCTTCAGAAATCGTCAACTGCGAAGACGCGGCGGCCTCACAGTTGTCCTACCCGCCCGTCGGCCCATACGTTTTTACACAACCTCGGCCAGTTCCGGTCATTCGCTTGATCTAACACCCCGGTCATTCGAACGACTCCTGTTGCGTCGAGACCGGTCTGCGGTCCAAAGCGGTACGTCGCGTCAGGCGACGCAGAAATGCGCCGTTTTCATTCTGAAAAATGCGTGACAGCAATTGATCGAGAGTATTCACAGAACTGCTGAAACGAGGAGACGTCATTGAGCAACGAGGCCGTTGCAGCCGTTGAAAAGGCCTTGTCCTTGCTCGATTGCTTCCAGCCGGGCAAAGAGTCGCTATCGCTGGCACTGCGTGCCAGGACGACGGGCATACCCGTCACGACCGTCTATGGGTTGATGAACTCGCTCAAGCGCAAGTGTTACGTCGGTACGAGTAGTCGTTAACTATCGGCCGTCGTCGAGCCGATCTTGCGCGACCTTGCAGCAGCGACGGGCGCAAGCGCGTCCTACTCGGCCATCGAGCGCGGCAGAGGTCTGGTCTGTTCAGGGCCGACCCGGCGGAGGATTTGCGTATCACGCGAGTCCTCGACGATTTGCGGGATTTCGCTAACACGCCCACCAGCGACGTACCGCGCTACTGCGACTTAGCGAGCGTCTTCGATCGCTGCCCGGCGCTCCCGATTTTCAAGTTCGGCGCGCTCGATGAGTTCCTGGGCGCCCTGACGTTATCGGAGCGCGGCACCGAGTCGGGAAGCGGCGCGCACCGACGGATCTTTCGTAGCGCGGCACGTCGATGCCGCGATCGGTCTGTCGCGCCAGCTGGGCGCGAGCGCAGCGTTTGCGAACGCCTCCGCGCGCATGTCCAGGCGACGAACGGCTCGTCGACCTGAACCCCCCCCGTCCGCTGACGCGGGGATCAGATGGCGTAGATCTTCTCGCACAATGCAACACTGGCGCCTAGCTTCCGGGACAGATCAGCGGCCGCATCCAGTTGCGGCCGATCCAACTCGCCCGACGTGTGCGCCGCGCTGAGCCGCGACGCGGGACCGGAAAGCGTCAGCGCCGCCATGAACTTGTCGCCGGCGCCGAAGATCGGTACAGCGAACGCTGCTGTGTGCACATCGCGCGCACCCGCGGTGAAGATCGGCAATCCAGGCGGCTTGTCGTAGATCGGTTCGCCGAGTCCCCAGAAACGGATCACCTGGCTTATCGCCGTGTCGTCGAGCGGCAGCGTCGTTCCGGCGAGCCGCGTTTCACGCAGACCTTCGGACGGCTCGACCCGAAACAGGCACAGCCGCTGCCCGTTGTCGTGAACGTAGTACGATGCGCTTTCTTTCGTTACCGCGGCGAGCGCATGCAGCGCCGGTTCCACTACCGTGGAGAGATGGAAGGACTGCTCGTACAGCTTGCCGAGGTACAGTACGCGATGTCCGAGCGAATAGTTGCCTGATTGAGCGCGCACGACATAGCCCATTCGTTCCAGCGAGTTCATCAATCGATAGACCGTCGTCTTGTGCATGCCGGACGCTTGCGCGAGCATCGCCAGCGACTGTGACTCGGCTCCCGGCTTGAAGCAGTCCAACAGCGAAAGTGCTTTCTCGACCGCAACGACTCCTTCGTTTCCCATTCCTGCCTCCCGTCATCCATTTGCATTGATTGTACACAGTAAAACGACGGTTTATACCGTAAAAGGGTAAACGCCAGTGGATCGGCGTGTCTGCTCTCGTTATAGTGATTTCACCCCGTACACTATCGTTGTACACAGTAAAACCAACGAACTGAGGTAAAACCCATGAGCACCACGTCCGCAGGTACTTCCGCTATCAATCGCAATATCGAACGCGTGTCGCCGGAACTGGTCGAGGCTGCGGCGCGATATCAGGCCGCCATCCTCGCTGACGTCGCTGGTCGTCGCGGCACGCTGCATGGCCGGGTCAAGCCGCTGTCGCCGACGATGAAAGTCGCGGGTCCGGCCGTCACGGTCGAAGTGCGTCCCGGCGACAACCTCGCCATTCACGCCGCGCTGTCCATCGCGAAGCCGGGCGACGTGATCGTCGTCGACGGCAAGGGCGATCTCTCGTGCGCGCTGATCGGCGAAATCATGGCGACGCAGGCAAAGGCGAGCGGTATCGCGGGCATCGTCATCGACGGCGCCGTGCGCGATGCGCACGAGCTTGCCGGCGGCGACTTCCCGATCTTCGCGGCCGGCCTGAATCCCTGCGGCCCGACCAAAAGCGTCGCGGGCCTGGTGAATGCGCCCATCTCGGCCGGCGACACGGCCATCAACCCGGGCGACCTCATCGTTGGCGACGCGGACGGCGTCGTCGTGATTCCGCGTAACGACGTCGCACGCATCATCGAACTCGCGCAGAAAAAGCTCGACATGGAAACGGCGCGCATCGCAGCGATTCACAAGGGCGATGTCCGTCCGGTCTGGGTCGAAAAAGAACTGCGGGCAGCAGGCATGCTGGCCGAAGGCGAGGCGCTGTGATGCAGACGGCTTCGCATAAACCGGTCATTCTTGTGACGGCGGCCGACCTTGCGCCGCAAGCCCTCGAGATGCTCACCCATTTCGACGTCGTGTTCGCCGGCAGGCAGCCCTCGGAGGACGACATCGTCGCGCTGTGCGCGGAGCACAAGCCGGTCGCGATCATCGTTCGATACGGCAAGGTCAACGCCCGGATCATGGATGCCGCCGAAAACCTGCAGGTGGTTTCGAAGCATGGCAGCGGCATCGACGTGATCGATCAGGCAGCGGCGGCCGCGCGCGGTATCGCGGTGCGCGCCGCCGTTGGGGCCAACGCAGCCGCCGTCGCGGAGCACGCATGGGCGCTGATTCTCGCGTGCGCGAAGTCCGTGCCGCAACTGGATGCGCGCATGCGCCAAGGCCACTGGGACAAATCCACGCACAAGTCCGTCGAACTGGACGGGCGGACCCTCGGCCTGGTCGGACTGGGCGCGATCGGCCGACGCGTCGCAGCGATCGGCGCGGCGTTCGGCATGACCGTGCTCGCGTTCGATCCGTACGCGAAAGAAGCGGCCGCAGGCGTGAAGCTGGTGTCGCTCGACGAGTTGTACGCGGCTTCCGACATCGTTTCGCTGCATTGCCCGCTGACAGCGGAAAACCGCCAGATGCTCAACCGCGACACGCTCGCGCGGTTCAAGCGCGGCGCAATTCTCGTCAATACGGCACGCGGCGGTCTGATCGACGAAGCGGCGCTCGCCGAGGCGCTCGCCAGCGGCCAGTTGCGCTTTGCCGGTCTCGACAGCTTCGACGTCGAACCGATGATGCACCCGCATCCGTTCCAGCAGATCCCGAACGCAATCCTGTCGCCGCATATCGGCGGTGTGAGCGATGCCGCGTACGTGAACATGGGTAAGGGCGCCGCCGCCAATGTTCTCGCCGTCGTCGAACAACACGCTCGCAACGCAGCCTGAAGTCCGCAAGAGAAGACCCATCATGTTCTATCTCATGTCGCCCGCAGTACGCACCGCGGAAGTCTTCACGCGTATGCCGGACAAATTCCGCAAAGCCGACATCCAGACCGATTGGGCGCGTGCCAATCGCGGCGGCCTCGCCACGGACTCGTTTCTCGAAGGCCCCGTGTGGGACCCAGCGGGCTATCTGTTCGTCACGGACATCCCGCACGGCCGTGTTTTCCGGATTTCGCCGTCGGGCGAGTGGGAAATCGTCGTGCAATACGACGGCGAGCCGAACGGAATGAAGCGCTTCGACGATGCGCATCTGCTCATCACCGACTATCGCAACGGCCTGATGCTGCTCGACATCGCGCGCGGTGAAGTGCGTCCGTTTCTCGAGCGGCGCAATTCCGAGCGCTTCAGGGGCGTGAACGATCTCACGTTCGATTCGAACGGCAACCTGTACTTCACCGATCAGGGGCAAACGGGGCTGCACGATCCGACGGGCCGTGTGTACCGGCTGTCGGCGGACGGCAGGCTCGACTTGCTGCTCGGCAATTGCCCGAGCCCCAACGGACTCGTACTGTCGCCCGACGAGAAGATTCTCTTTGTCGGCATGACGCGCGGCAATTGCGTGTGGCGCGTGCCGCTTCAGGCCGATGGTTCCGTCAGCAAGGTAGGGCAGTTCTTCACGTCGTACGGCCCGAGCGGTCCGGACGGACTGACCATCGACACGCAAGGGCGACTCTTTGTCGCCAATCCGGGGCTTGGTCGCGCGTGGGTGCTGAACCATCTCGCCGAACCCGTCGAAATTCTGACGAGCCCGGAAGGCGCTTCGCTCACGAATCTCTGTTTCGGCGGCGCGGACATGAAGACGCTGTTCATGACCGAGTCCGTTTCGGGAACGGTTCTCAAAGCTGAAATGACGATTGCCGGGCCGCTTCCGAAGCGGGCCGGGCGAACCGTCTGATCGCGCAGCGGGCGCGAGCGCCCGCGATACATCAATACATTTGCGCCGACAGAAGCGCGATGGAGGAGCAAGCATGACCATGTCGCACACCCTGCGCGGCGACGGTGCCACGCGCCAGACAGCAACGCCGCCCGTTGCCGGCATCGCGAGCGAGGACTACGCGGCCAGCGAGCGCACGCTCGCCAAGGCGTTCCGGCGAATCCTGCCATTCATCTTCATCTGCTACGTCATCAGTTATCTCGACCGGACCAATGTCGGGTTCGCCGCGCTGACGATGAACAAGGATCTCGGTCTGACCTCCGGGCAGTTCGGTTTCGGCGCAGGACTGTTCTTCGTCGGCTATTTTCTGTTCGAGATTCCGAGCAACCTGATCATGCAGAAGGTCGGTGCGCGCGTGTGGATCGCGCGCATCATGATCACGTGGGGTCTCTTTTCGATGGCGACGGCGTTCGTCGTCGGACCGAAGAGTTTTGCGGCCGCGCGCTTTCTGCTAGGGCTCGCCGAAGCGGGCTTCACGCCCGGCATCTACCTGTATTTCACGCACTGGTTTCCGGGTAAGTGGCGCGCCAAAGTGACGGCCGCGTTCCTCGTCGGAATTCCCGTCGCGAACATGATCGGCTCTCCCGTTTCGGGCGCGCTGCTCGAACTCGGCGGCCTGCATGGACTGCGCAGCTGGCAGTGGTTGCTGCTGATCGAAGGCGGACCGGCCGTGTTGCTCGGCATCGCCTGCCTGTTCGTGCTGGCCGATCGGCCCGAAAAAGCGAAGTGGCTCACCGACGAAGAGAAATCGTCTCTCGCGAAGCGTCTCGCGCTTGAACAGGGCGACATCGGCGCACGTCACGGCAGCACGCTGCGCGACGCGATGACCAACTGGCGGGTGTTTGTGCTCGCGTTCGTCAACTTCTGCGGCATCGTCGGGTCGCTCGGCGTCGGTCTGTGGATGCCGCAAATCATCAAGCAGTTCGGCGTCGGGCACACGGTCGTGGGCTGGCTCACCGCGATTCCCTATGCAATCGGCGCAGTCGTGATGCTCTGGTGGGCGCGCGTCGCGAATCGCTCACAGAACCGCATTCCATATGTAGCCGGTGCGCTGGTCGTGGCGGCCGCCGCGCTGTGCGCAAGCACCTTCCTCGACGCGCCCGTGCTGAAGCTCATCGCACTCTGTTTCACGGTGAGCGGCATCCTCGCTTTCCAGGCGACCTACTGGGCTATTCCGTCCAGCTTTCTCACGGGGCGGGCCGCGGCCGGCGGCCTCGCGCTCATCGTCTCGGTGGGCAACCTCGGCGGCTTCGTCGGTCCATCGATGATCGGCGCGCTCAAGCAGCTCTCAGGCGGGTTCACCGTGCCGCTGCTCGCCGTGTCGGGTGTGCTGCTGCTCGGTGCGCTGACCATCGCCTGGCTCGGTGATCCGGGCGCCGACGCAGGCGAAGCGCCGTCGGCTCACAAGGTCTGATCCACGCATTCAAAACCAATCCATAAAACCTCTGTTTGGAGACTCCATGTTGTTCAAAAAAGCCAGCCACAACGTCAACACGAACGTCCGTTTCATGCTCGGCGCAGTCGCCGCCGCAGGCGTCAGTCTTACCTGCGGCGCAGTACATGCGCAAAGCAGCGTCACGCTGTACGGCATCGCGGATGTTGGCGTCGAACACATCAACAATACGAGCGCTGGCGGCGCACAGACGCGCGAAGTGTCGGGCAATCTGTCCGGTTCCCGCTGGGGTCTTAGGGGCGCGGAAGACATTGGCGGCGGCATGAAGGCGATTTTCCAGCTGGAGAGCGGCTTCAACATCAACGATGGCACGACCGCTCAATCGACCAGAGGTCTGGGCGCGAACGCTGCGACGACCGCCCGGTTGTTTGGCCGGCAGGCTTGGGTCGGTCTTTCGTATCGAGGCCAGCAGTTGACGTTCGGCCGGCAGAACTCGCTGCTCTATGAACAGGCCGTTGCGTTCGATCCGATGGGCGCATCGTCGCGCTACTCGGTGCTGTCGCTCGATTACGCAATGGCCGGGCGCATCGATAATTCGGCGAAGTACACGGGCGTGTTCGGCCCGCTGACGGCGCAAGCGATGTACAGCACGCGCTACGACTCGGGCTATGGCGCCGAAGTGCCGGGCGCGGAAATCACGGGGCGCTTCTTCAGCGGCGCGCTGACCTATGCGCAAGGTCCGTTCGCGGCGAGCGTGTCATACGAGCAGCGCAACAGCAACACGGTACCGACCAACACGGGCACCGAGCGTCGCGCGACGGCAGCCGCTTCATATGTGATCGGACCCGTGAAGGGCTTCGCCGGCTATCGCTATCTGCGTGCATCTAATGCGTTCCTGCCGGCGAACCCGATCGTCGTTGCAAACGGCTCGCAAGCCAGCGCTGCAAACCTCTACTGGGCGGGTGCGCAGTACAACGTGACGCCCGCTTTCATTGTCACGGCCACCGGCTACTACCAGGACGTGCATTCGACGGGTGCCGACCCGTGGCTCGCGGTGCTTTGCGCGGACTATTTCCTGTCGAAGCGCACTGATCTTTACGCAACCGCGGGCTTCGCTCACAACAAGGACAAGTCCGCACTTGGTGTCAATGGATACGGTACGGTCGCGCCCGGATATAACCAGACGGGCATCACGATCGGCATGCGCCAGAAGTTCTGACGAGAAAGCGTTATGCAGATAGTCCATGCGCCCCATCTTCCAGTTCGAGAGGAGTGGCTTGCCTTGCGAAAGGAGCCTGTTCTCGAGCCTGAACTGCCGATTGTCGATGCGCATCATCATCTGTGGGACCGCCAGACCGGGCGATATCTCGCCGATGAGTTCAGTAACGATGTGGCGAGCGGGCATCGGGTCGCGTCGACGGTCTACGTGCAATGCCGCTCGATGTTGCGCGAGGACGGTCCCGAGGCGATGAAGCCCGTTGGCGAAGTGGAGTTCGCCAACGGAATCGCCGCGATGTCCGCGAGCGGCGCGTATGGACGGACGCGCTGCTGCGAGGCGATCGTCGGCGGTGCGGATCTGACGTTGGGCGCGGAACTCGATGCAGTGCTCGAAGCGATGTTGCAGGTATCCGGCGGACGCCTACGCGGCATCCGAAATCCGCTCGCGTGGCATGCGAGCCCTGAAGTGAGTTCGAGCCCCGTGACACCGCCGCGCGACCTGATGACAAATCCGGGTTTCCGGCGGGGTTTCAGCGCGCTCGGCCGCTTTGGGCTGTCGCTCGATGCATGGGTCTATCACACGCAACTCGACGATCTGTATGAACTGGCGCGTGCCGAGGATCGCGTGACGGTCGTCATCAATCATTTTGGCGGTCCGCTGGGAGTGGGTCCGCACGCCGGTCAACGCGCGGCGGTTCGCGCCCAATGGCAGCAAAAACTCGCGCGCCTCGCGAGTTTGCCCAACACGCGCATCAAGCTCGGCGGCGCGGGCATGAACGTGTTCGGCTTCAACTTCGCCGCGCGCGAAGTACCGCCTTCGTCCGAGGACCTGGCCTCTGCGTGGCGGCCGTATTTCGACACCTGCGTCGAACTGTTCGGCGTGAATCGCTGCATGTTCGAAAGCAACTTTCCCGTCGACAAAGGGATGTTCAGTTACGGCGTTCTGTGGAACGCCTTCAAACGACTCGCGTCCGCGATGTCCGCCAACGAAAAAGCCGCGCTCTTCAGCCGGACTGCGGCGGCCACCTATCGCCTCGCGATTGCCGGAGACAACACATGAAGACGAGCGCAACGGTTGCAGCAACCGAATTCAAGGACGGCGCGGAAGCCAGAGGGTTGAGGAACATCACGGGCACCGAGTGGCGTTCGCTTTCACTCGCGGGACTCGGCTGGACGTTCGAAAGCTACGACTCGTTTCTGCTTTCGCTTCTGCTGCCTACGCTCGCCCTTCAGTTCGGATTGAGCAAGGCGCAACTCGGTCTGTTCACGAGCATCACGGCGGCAGGGCAGATCGTCGGCGGCATTCTGTTCGGTTATGTATCGGACCGGTTGGGGCGTGTGCGTACCGCGTTGCTCTGCGTCGGCATTTATTCGCTGTTCTCGGGTCTGCTTGCATTCGCGCCGAACGAGCACTGGTTCGCGACGTTGCGCTTCTTCGGCGCGTTGGGCATGGGCGGCACGTGGACGGCGGGCGCCGCGCTGATTGCCGAGACATGGCACGCGAGCCGGCGCGGCAAGGGCGGCGCGCTGATGCAGATGGGATTGCCCATCGGCGCGATCCTCGCCATCACGATTTCAGGCATCGTCAGCGGCGTGAACAACGGACTCGGTGGAAATAGCTGGCGTCTGCTTTTTCTGATCGGTGCCTTGCCGTTCTTTATCCTCTTCTGGGTCGCACGAAATACGCCTGAATCTCCGATCTGGCTGGAACGCAAGCGGGCGAAGTCGTCGGTTCAAAAAGTGCACGCGGCGAGCAGCGACACGCTCGATATGCGCGGAATGCTGACGGCTTTCGGCTTCATCTTCTTTCTCCAGTACCTGTACTGGGGCGTCTTTACGTGGACACCAACGTTCCTCGTCACGGTGAAGCATCTCGACTTCGTGCATAGCCTGAAGTTCGTACTTGCGCTGCAGTTCGGCGCGATCACCGGTTTCCTGCTGTTCTCGGCTTTCGTCGACCGGCTTGGCCGACGGCCCATGTTCCTGGCCTACCTGCTCGTTGGAGCTGCCGCCGTGGGCGGGTACATCGTGTCATCGAATGCACTGCTGCTGATGGTCGCGATCTTCCTGACCGGCTTCAGCGTCAACGGTATTTTCGCGGGCGCGGGTCCGTTCCTCGCGGAGATCATCGGCAATACGGCCTCGCGCGGATTTCTGATGGGCCTCGCGTATAACGGCGGCCGTCTAGGCGGCTTCATCGCGCCGTTGATCATCGGCGTGCTCGCATCGACTTCCGGCGGATTCGTGCTCGGACTGGCAACGACCATCGTCGCATTCGTCGCCGCCGCCGTCGTCGTGTTCTTCGCGCCCGAAACGCGCGGCAAGGCGTTGTCATGAGGATGGCCGCGCAAACCGGTTTCGTCAGCAGACTGTTTCCGGCGCTTGCCGAGGCGTCGCTGCGACGCTATCTGAGCGGACAGGTCGCGTCCGTGCTCGGAAGCTGGACGCAGAACGTCACGCTGAACCTGCTCGTGTATCACCTGTCGGGGTCGGCGGCGATACTCGCGCTGCTCAATTTTTTGCTGTATGGACCGCAGCTCATCGTCGCACCGATCGCCGGCTCGCGGATCAGTTCGACCAATGCGAAACGCGCGACGCTGTGCGTGCTCGCGGCGTCGCTGGCGCTGACGGCCAGTCTGTTCACGCTGTCGCTGCTGGGCGTGCTCGGCGTGAAGCTGATACTCGCGCATGCGCTCGCCATCGGCGTGTCGAGCGCCGTTGAGACGCCCGCGCGCCAGGTTTTGCTGCTGACGAGTCTCGAACATCCGACGCATACGTCGAACGCCGTGGCGATGAACACGATGGTCTACAACGTCGGCCGGATGGTCGGCCCGACGATTGCGGGTTTCGTCTATCCGACGCTCAGACCGAGAACATCGTTTGTGATTTATGCGGTGGCGCTCTGCTTCATGGCGACATGCGTGCGTTCGATCAGAACGGCCTCGGCGGCTCGGCCCGAGCGCGCGGACAGCAGCCTGCGCGACGCAGTCGGCTACGTGATGTCCGATGCGTTCTCCGCGCGCTACCTGCCGATACTCGCGTGCATCGGGTTGTTCGCCGGCAGTTACCAGACGCTCGTGCCGCTGCTCGCGGACCAGGGGTTTCACGACGCGGCGCGCTTTACGGGTGTGTTCTTCGCGTGTGCCGGCGCGGGTTCGCTGAGCGCGGCAATTCTGCTTTCTTCGGCGATCGGCACGTTGGCGTCGCGAAGATTCATCGCGTGGGCGCCGTGGACGGCCGTCGGCGCGCTCGCGTTGCTCGCCGCGACATCCGAGGCGGCAGCCACGGCGTCGGCATTTTACGCACTCGGTTTCAGCCTCACGTTCGCGGCCACGTCGACGAACGCGACCATCCAGCGGCAATGCCCGAAACACGTGCGCGGCGGGCTCGTCGGCATGTACGGGATGGCCTACAACGGCACGATGCCACTCGGCTATCTGCTCGTCGGGACCGCGTCAGAAGCGCTGGGCGTACGACACACGTTCTCGGCCATGGCGATGGTGCTTGCCAGCGGCGTCATCGCCGTCATTGCATGGCAACGAATCACGAATCAGCGCGCAGGCGCACAATAAACGGAGACGACGATGCAAACTGGATTCATGGACAAGTCCGCGATCGAGCGCCGGACGATACGAAAGGTCGTCTGGCGACTTATTCCCTTTCTGATGGTGTGCTGTCTGCTTGCCTTTATCGACCGGGGCAACGTGGGCATGGCGTCGTTGCAGATGAATCATGACCTTGGCATGTCGGCGAAGATGTTCGGCTTCGGCAGCAGCCTGTTCTTCATTTCCTACTTCTTTTGCGAAGTGCCGAGCAATCTTGCGCTGGAAAAGTACGGCGCGCGTATCTGGATCGCGCGGATCATGATTACGTGGGGCATCGTGTCGGCGGCGACCGCGCTCGTGCATAACGCGACGTCGTTCTATGTTCTGCGCTTCCTGCTCGGCGCCGCCGAAGCGGGCTTCTTCCCCGGCGTGCTGCTGTACCTCTCGTACTGGATTCCGGCGTCGTATCGCGCTCGTATCGTCGCCACGTTCATGGTCGCAATTCCCGCCGCGAGCTTCATCGGCTCACCGATTTCGGCGCTGCTCCTGCAGATGGACGGCTTCTGGGGGCTGCGCGGCTGGCACTGGCTGTTCATTCTGGAAGGCATTCCGACTGTGCTGCTCGGCGTTGCATGTCTGTTCATGCTGACCAACAAGCCTGAGAACGCGAGATGGCTCGACGACGACGAGCGCAGGTGGCTCGTCAATGCGCTCGTCAGCGAGCAAAAGGCTCCGAAGAAGGTGCCGTCGCTTCCGCTCGCGCAACTGTTCCGCAATCGCTATGTGTTGTGTCTCGCACTCGTGGATACGTGTGCGTCGGCGGCGGGCAGCACGCTGTCCGTGTGGCAGCCGCAACTGCTCAAGTCGTTTGGCTTGTCTGTCATGCAGACAGGCTTGCTGAACTCCGTGCCGTACGCGGTCGCTTCCGTTCTGATGGTCTACTGGGGACGCCGCTCGGACCGGGCCGGCGAGCGGCGCTGGCACACTGTAGTACCGATGCTGCTGATTGGTGTGGGTCTGTTCGCGACCTCGCTGAGCGGCTCACTTGTACCGACGGTCTGCATGCTGTGCGCGGTGCTCGTTGGAGCCTATTCGTTCAAGGGCCCATTCTGGGCGCTCGCTACGGACATGCTGTCCAACAGTGCCGTGGCAGCAGGCCTCGCGACGGTCAACGCGATTGCAAATCTGCTTGGCGGCGGGCTGATGGTGAACGTATATGGATGGGTGAAGGAGGCGACTGGAAGTTATGCGCTGGCGTTGATGCCACTCGCCATCCTCACGCTCGTCAGCGTCGCGACCTTGTTGCTGTTGACTCGCAACGGTCCGGCAAACCGTCTGGTTAGCAAGACGGGGACCATCTGATCATGACTGTTCCCACGAGACGCGAGTTTTTCCAGTTTGCGGGCGTTGCGCTGATGTCCGCAGCGATGCCTAAATTGGCAGGCGCGGGAGAGACGTGGTCGAGCGGCACGGACCGGCCGGCGTTCAGCTTGCCCGAAGGCGCCATCGACTGTCACATGCATATTTACGACGATCGCTTCCCGGTTGCGCCGGGCACGACCCTGCGTCCGCCGAATGCCACGGTCGCGCAGTACCGGCTTCTGCAGACGCGCTTAGGTGTGAAGCGCAATGTGGTCGTCACGCCGTCGACGTATGGAACGGATAACCGCTGTACGCTCGAAGCCGTCAGACAGTTCGGCGGCAACGCGCGCGGCGTTGCCGTCATCGACAGTTCCGCGACCGATGCGGAGCTGCAGAACCTGGATCGAGGCGGCATTCGGGCGATTCGCTTCAACCTGAGCTATCCGGGCGCAACGACGCTCGACATGCTTGCGCCACTTGCCGCGCGCATAGCCAATCTCGGCTGGCATATCGAACTGGTGGTGCAGGGCGCGCGACTGTCGGAGCTCGAGCGGCATTTGTCGGCGCTGCCTTGCCCGCTCGTCATCGACCATATCGCGCATGTTCCGCAACCCGGCGGCCTGTCGTCGGACGCTTTGCGCACCGCGCAGCGCCTAGTCGCAAAAGGCAATACATGGATCACGTTGTCGGGGCCGTACGTCGACAGCAAGGCGGCCGCGCCAGCATACGAAGACATAGCACCTGTCGTGAAAACGCTGATCGAGATGGCGCCAGAGCGGATGCTGTGGGGTACCGACTGGCCTCATCCGACGGAGAAGACTCATAAGCCGGATGATGCAAGCTTGCTGGACACGATCGCGGATTGGATAGCGCGGCCGGATTGGCAGCATCGGATATTCGTCACTAACCCTACGAAGCTGTACGGATTCGCGTAGCGCAGCGAAGATGCTGCGAAACGAGGGATCAACGTCAATACACCCAGTCGAAACACGCATCGCTTTAGCGACCGCGGATGGCTTTCACGTTTTGCGCGACGGCGGATTGCCTGCGAACGTCTGCTTGACACCCAGATCTTGCCGTTGCATCTTGGCCACGAGCAAGCGACCGCTCAGGGTCGATTCGGGAAGCACGCGCCTGGACTCGACTGCGACGACGGTCCGCGTCTGGCGAACTTCCGAGTGCGGCCGCAATGGGACATTGGAGACATGTCTATAGATCGACGACAATCGCCGCGTTTTCGTGCCCAGAAGTCCGGAATGGCTACAATGCAATCCAGCCAGTCTACAGGTCGGTCCTCGAATGACAACGAAACAGAGATTTACCACTGCGCTGTTTTGCGCGCTCGCCTGGATCATTATCGACCAGTTGACGAAAGCGTTCTTCAAGCAAATATTGTCGCCCGGCGAGATAGTGTCGTTGTTTGCTGGGAGTCTCCTGGTTCTTCCCACCTACAACGACGGCGCGTTCCTGAGCGTTGGCGCAGAAATGTCTGATGCGACGCGCCATGCAATTCTCATATATGGCGTCTTGGCAATTCTGGTCGGCCTGCTCGGTTGGCTTTTGCGGTCGTCCAAGCTTGGCCGAGTTGACGTCATTGCGATAGCTTGCATTCTGGGCGGTGGGCTTAGCAATCTCGTCGATCGCTGTGTGTATGATGGCCGCGTATTCGATTTCTTGAACATGGGAATAGGACGTCTGAGAACGGGCGTATTCAATGTCGCGGACGTCGGAATCATGTTGGGCGTAGCGGTACTCATTCTCGGCAGCGTGAAAAGCAAGCCGACTTTGCCGGGGGGCCACGACAGCCTGACAATCTAAAGCCGAAGAGTACGGCCGACAACTGCTCTGGATGACGTTAGCAGTCGTATTGAGCTGATTCGCGCCTGATACTTGCCGCTCTCGTGTCACCGCTTTCATTCGGCATCGACCGGTCCGGCCAGGTTCGGCCATTGGTTCGATCAAAGCCGCGGTCGCTCGAATGGCTGCTCCGCATTCGAAACCCGCCACGAAAATCGGAGCGCTGAGACAAGCATTGATCGATCCGCCGTCCGGAACGCTCGTACACTAACGGTTCCGGACGGATGTTCGCTACGCGAGGCCCGCGCATGCCGACGATTGCCCTGATTGTCTTGACGGTCGCGGTGACGCTCGTCGTCGTGCTGATGATCGCGAACCTGACGAGCGGCGAGAAGAAGATCGAGCACAACATCGAACGGCTGTACGGAAGCGACGATCCGCAGTTCACCCGCTCGATGGGGCTGCTGCTCGGGCCGCCCGTCGTCGGGGGCAACCGCTTCGAGGTGCTCTTGAACGGCGACGAGATCTTTCCGTCGATGCTGGAGGGCATCCGGTCGGCGCGGCACACGATCACCTTCGAAACCTTCATTTACTGGTCCGGCGCGATCGGCGAGGAAATCGCGCGTGCGCTGTCCGACAAGACGCGTGGGGGTATCGCGGTGCACGTGCTGCTCGACTGGGTCGGCTCATCGAAGATGGACAAGCGCTATCGACGGATGCTGCGCGAGTCGGGTGCGGAAGTCATCCAGTATCACAAGCCGCACTGGACGGGTCTCGGCCGCATGAACGACCGCACGCACCGCAAGCTGCTCGTGATCGACGGACGCATCGGCTTTACGGGCGGCGTGGGTATCGCCGACGAATGGGCCGGGCACGCGCAGGACGAGAAACACTGGCGCGATACGCACTTTCGCGTCGAAGGCCCGGCGGTCGGACAGATGCAGGCGGTCTTCATGGACAACTGGATCAAGGCGACGGGGAATGTGCTGCACGGCCCGCAGTACTTTCCGGAGATCGACGCTGCGGGCGACGGCCTCGCCCACATGTTTAGCAGCTCGCCCTCGGGCGGCAGCGACGACATGCAGTTGATGTACCTCATGGCGATCACCGCCGCGACGCACTCCATCCACTTGTCGAGCGCGTACTTAGTGCCGGACAAGCTGACGATCAACGCGATCGTCGAGGCGGCGAAGCGCGGCGTGAAGGTGCGCATTACATCAGCGGCGAATCTGACGGCATTCGCATCCTGCATAAACCTTGAACAGCTCTGCTGACGCAAAAGCAGAGCAATTGCGATGAGTAATCTCGATCTGAATTTGCTCCGTGTGTTTGATGCGATCCTCCGAGAGCGGAACGTCCTTCGTGCAAGCGAAGCGATCCATCTCAGTCCGTCGGCAGTCAGTCACGCACTATCGCGGCTCCGAGCTTTTCTCAACGATGACTTGTTTGTGCGAACGGCCGCCGGAATGGAACCCACGGCCCGTGCGCTGGAGATGGCGCCGCTCGTACGGGATGCTCTTGTCACCATCGAGCGTGCAATCGGGCCGAGGCAATTCGACCCCGGCAGCACGGAGCGGCAGTTTTGCATCGCAGCGACCGATTACATGACCGCGGTGCTTTTGCCCCAATTCTTGCGTGCAACGGCGCTCGCGGCGCCGCACGCCAGCATCACGCTATTGCCCGCGAGCAGGATCGACCTGACCACGCAGATCGATGTCGGCCGGGTCGAGATCGCGCTTGGATCGTTTTCCAACGTGCCCACCCGTATTCATGAACAGGTGTTGTTCGAAGAACGGGACATGATGGTCACCGCTCCCGATCATCCGCTGGCAGGACGGGAAATTGGCTTGAGAGAGTTCACCAGCCTGCCGCTGCTGGTGGTTTCCACTGGTGGTTCCGAGGATGGCTTCCTGTCCGAGCGAGGACTGACGCGGAGGGCCGAGATGTTCGACCGCGCTGCGCTGGTGACGGCCTTCGAATCGGTCGGCAAATGGCCGGAGTTCCGGATCGTCCAACCTCATTTCCTGGCTATTCCGAGTCTGCTGGCGGGGACGCGAACGGCTGCGATCGTGCCGGCGTCGCTCGCCAGGTTTTTCAGCCAGTCGGGCACGGTGCACGCGGCGGAATTGCCCTGGGAACCGACGGTGCGCGCGCTGCAGATGATCTGGCACGAGCGGCACACCCAAGATCAGGGCCATGCCTGGCTGCGCACCATGTTGGCCGACGCCGCCATGACGGTGGCCGCGGCGAGCGCGGCATGGGGCGACGGCCGGCCGGGACCCTGAACTGCATGCCGTGCATTTTGCTCTTGCCAAAAATGCACTTCTTGGAATCGGACTGGCCGTGTAGCCTGCAGTCAAGCATCCAATGAAAGGCTATCTATATGTTCACCGACGATATCGAAAGAACACATGAATTAACCGAACTCGAAAGTATCATGATGAGTCGCTTCGCCAACCGGTTCTATTTGAATCGCGAAGTTGATCCGGCAATCGTGAAGGGAATTCTCAATTCTGCGCGTTACGCCGCTACGGGTGCGAACGTGCAGCCCTGGCGCGTTCACGTCACGGCAGGTAACGCAAAAGAGCGGCTAATCAATGCGATCA
Source organism: Paraburkholderia rhynchosiae (assembly GCF_002879865.1). Taxonomy (GTDB): domain Bacteria; phylum Pseudomonadota; class Gammaproteobacteria; order Burkholderiales; family Burkholderiaceae; genus Paraburkholderia; species Paraburkholderia rhynchosiae. The sequence continues at coordinate 5,839 of NZ_PNXY01000055.1, read as the reverse complement.
GTGCTGCGCACGAAGCTTCGCCAGGCGATCACTCGTCCGAGTATCGATACCTTCCAGAGACTTTGCCCGAACCGTTCGCGTCGCGTCTACGCGAGTTCGGCACGGTTTTCTTCGGGTCTCTGGGTATCGGCCGGGAAGACGTTGCAGCCCGGGCAGCAAATACCGCGCGGAATTGCCGATTCTTTGACGCGCCAGTCGCCCTGATCTTTACGATCGATCGGCGTCTCGAGAAAGGAAGCTGGCTGGATCTCGGCATGTTCATTCAGAACGTCATGCTCGCGGCAAAGGCGCGCGGCCTGGACACATGCACTCAAGAGTTCCTTTCGCGTTATCACGCTGTCATTCGCGCCAATCTGCCTCTCGGTCCTGAGGAGCTGGTGGTCTGCACGATGGCGATGGGTTATGGCGATCCGGATTGGGCAAAGCGACGTCCGCAGATGCCGAAGCTACCCGTTGAAGGATTCGCATCGTTTCACGGGTTCTGAAGCTGCACTGAAGTTTTCGGGTTTAAGACACCACAGCTGCCCCGAACACGATCGTTCGCGACAACGTGTTGGGGCGTTCATTTCTGGTGCTTTCGTGTGCTCCCGTTCAACACCACAATGCAGGAACATCAAGGAGCCAGACGTCCATGAACATTCGGTCCATTGCAGTTGCCGCCTGCGCAGGCATCGCCTTAGGCATTGCGGTGCCGGCCGCGGCACACGGCGCGGGTGAAACCGTCATGCCGAACTTCCAGCACGCCATTCCTAACATCCCCGGCATGTTGTTGACCGCCGTCGTCGTCGACTACGCCCCCGGCGCAGCATCGCCAGCGCACAGGCATGCAGGCTCGGCTTTCATCTATGCATACGTCGTGTCTGGCGAAATCGAGTCTCAGGTGAACGACGGTCCGAAGCGCGTCTACCGCGCCGGCGAAAGTTTCTTCGAGGAGCCCGGCGCCGTTCACCGTGTAAGCCGCAACGCGAGCAGTTCCAAGCCGGCGAAGTTGCTTGCGGTCTTCGTTGCGGATAGCACCGACAAGGTGTTGACCGTCCCCGTCAAGTAAATCATTGCATCAAGGAGTCACGTCATGAGCAAGCGTCTCGATTACAACCAGATTGCGCCCGCGGGCGTCAAAGCCCTTGGCGGCGTCTACGGCTACGTCATGCAAAGCGGTCTGCCGCCGCTTCTCGTCGATCTAGTCTACCTTCGCGTATCACAGATCAACAACTGCGCTTACTGCCTCGACATGCACACACGCGACTTACTGAAGCAAGGCCTGAAGGTCGACAAGCTGGCGCTTGTACAAGCGTGGAAGGAAGCGGGCAATCTGTTCGACGAACGCGAGCGTGCCGCGCTCGCATGGGCCGAATCGGTCACGCTCGTCGCAGCGACCGGCGTACCGGACGAGGCCTATGAGGCCGTCCGCGCGGTGTTCGACGAACGCGAGATCGTGGACCTCACGATTGCCATCAGCCTGATGAACACCTATAACCGCATGGCCATCAGCTTCCGCAACACGCCTCAGGCCGTACTGGAGCAGTGAAGCGGTTAGCGGATTTCCTCAGCGCAAAAGCGGAATTCCGACTCAGGCAGAAGCAGGGTGATTTTTGAAATGCATTTTTCCAGCCAATCCCGACGGGCGCGGCGCAAGTAAGCACATAGCGGAGCTATGAACATGAGCACGATCACAGGCATCAAGATCCCCGACAGCGCGATGGCGCGTGCGGCCACAGAGCTCATTCGCGACACTGAATCGGAATTGCTCTTCCATCACTCTACTCGCGTGTTTCTATTTGGCGCTTTGACGGGTGAGGCCAAGCAGTTGAAGTATGACCCCGAGCTTCTGTACATCGGTGCGATGTTCCATGATATCGGACTTACAGAGCAATTCCGAACGTCCCAAAACCGGTTCGAGGTCGATAGCGCGAACGCCGCTCGTCGCTTTCTTCAGGATCATCGCATTCCTGAAGACGATATCGACCTGGTCTGGGACACGATCGCCTTGCATACAACTCCCGGTATCCCGCCGTTCAAGAAACCAGTGGTTCAACTGGTGACCGCAGGCGTCGAGATGGACGTTCTCGGCCTCGCGTACGACCAGTTCACTGAAGAGCAGCGTACGCTGGTCGTCACTGCTCACCCTCGTGGGGAGAACTTCAAGGAGCAGATCATCGACGCGTTCAACGACGGTATGAAGCATCGACCGGACTCGACCTTCGGCACGGTAAACGACGACGTCCTTGCTCTTAAGGACCCGGGCTTCCGTCGCATGAACTTCTGCAGCATCATCCTGGGCAATGCATGGAACGACTCGCACTACGCGTGCATGTGCAACGACCCTGCACACCAGCAAGCGTAACTTTCTCCGTTGACGCGGCCAATCGGTTACCGGCCTGAATCCGACGCCCGGGTGCGGCGGTCCGGATTCGAATGGCCGGGTCGAGCTAGCCCACGCAAAATAGAGCGACCAGATGAAGGAAGATACTGTGCAGACGAACAGATCGATCAACCTCGTGATCCCCGACAGCCAACTGGCGCGTGAGGTCACACAGCTCATTCGCGATACCGAAGGCGAATTGCTGTTTAACCACTCGACCCGTGTATACCTTTGGGGCGCTCTGCTCGGAAAACGAAAAAACCTGGTCTTCGACCCCGAACTGCTTTATGTTGCGGCCATGTTTCACGACATCGGGCTGACGTCGATCTATCACGAAAGCCAGCTGCGCTTCGAAGTGGATGGCGCGAATGCGGCACGCGATTTCCTGCGAAGCCATCACATCTCCGAGGCAGACATAGAGAGGGTTTGGACCGCTGTTGCTCTCCATACAACGCCGGGCATTCCAGAGCACATGCACGGAGAAATTGCCCTGGTACAAGCCGGAGCGGGAATGGACGTGGCGGGACGTGGCTTCGAACAGTTCACCGACGAACAACGCGCCGCGGTGGTCGACGCCTATCCGCGCGGTGCCGACTTTGCCAGCAAGATGATCGATGTCTTCTACGACGGCATGAAGCATCGCCCAAGCACAACGTTCGGCACCTTCAACGATGACTTCCTTGCGCACAAGGATCCTGATTTCGTGAGAGTTAACCTGTGCAGCATCATCTTGAACTCGAGTTGGTGCTGAGAGTGCTAAAGCCCGCGTCCTCGGACAAAGGGAATGCCACGGAACCGGCCAGTTCCGCTGGTTTGCCGAACCGCTTCATCGGTACCAGCGCTACAAAATCGGCGATGGCAGTACGTGCCCTCGCCGATATATTGTCCGAAGCGACTCGGCGACTCACGCTAGCGGTTGCTTCACGGTTTATCAGGCTCTGCCCAATTCTGCAGATACTACAACATGAGAAAGGCGAGTCGTAAACTCGGACGAATTCAGTGCCATGGACGGCCGTTATCGGTGTGACCGAATGCCCGTCCAAGGTCGAATTCTGCCCGACTAGGACCGATCGATGGCGACCCACTCCGTCAGATCAACGTCGGACGGGTTCCGGCCACAATCGGACGTTCGACGCCGCTGCAGGAATCGTCGACAATCCTACCTACTAGGACGGACGACAATTCCAAGTGCAAGAAATAGATACGCAATTTGGCTTACTTAGCGTTCTGAACGAGCCCACGTACTCATTCGAGTCACAAGACAATGTGCGATCGTACGAGTTCGAGGTACTGCTCACGCGAGACACGCCTACATCTGTCCATGGGATAGCGTTGAACGGTAGCGGGATAATGGTCGTTGGCGCAGGTGGAGGCTGCTCATCGGTGCATGTTCACTCTGCGCTAGTGCTCGGCGACAAGCTTTACTTTGCGATCGGCGATCACGTCGCCTGCCTCTCGTTTTCATTGCCCCGTCGGTTGGTATGGTCAACACAGGTCGATATGGCCACGTGCGCTTTCGCCAAGCCGGACGTCCGCCCGTCAGAGCCCGAACTGCTTAGCTTGCCCCGACACCTAACAGGAAGCGGCAGCGCGTGTCACAGAAACACTCCGAGAGGCTTGGCCGATAGGGTGCGTATTCCGTGTAGGACTTGTACTGCTTGTACTGTTTGTACGGCTTATACGCTTCGTATTGAGTGGCTGACGTAGAAAGTGAAAGCGCGTGCGGTTCGTGCCACGAAATATGAAAAGTTCGGAGCTCACAACTCTGCCCGCCTTGGCTTTAGCACCGGCATCATCGGCGCGACGAAGGCGATCGCGGCCACGGCCATTCCGTGCCCGAGTTGCAGGCAGGCGACGGTATACTCCGAAGCGTCCCCGAGTTGGCCGCAGCTGCTCGGCGACGTCACCAATAGCGGCATATGCATGGGCCTTCAGATAGTGTCGCTCGACGGCGGCCCCATTTGAACGCTCCGGGTCACGGTCGCCAACTCGTCCGGAAAACCTTGCCAAAATCGAACCAACGGCCAGCCGCGCTGCAACGTGCAGCGAACCAACGAAACAAGAACCCATGAAAGCGACCATCTTTTTCTCGTGGCAGGCCGACCAACCGCCTGTTGTATGCAGGAATTTTCTTGAGAGGGCCCTCACGAAAGCAATCGAAAGCGTGAGCCAGACGGCCGAAGTCGAGCAGGCTGAGCGAGAGCTTCTGCTTGATCGCGATACGCAGAACGTTGCCGGGTTTCCGCCCATCGTCGACACGATTTTCAGCAAGATCGATGGCGCCGCGGTGTTCGTGCCGGACTTCACCTTTGTCGCAAAGCGAGCTGACGGCCGGCCCGCGCAAAATCCAAATGTGCTGATCGAGTAAGGTTGGGCGCTGAAGGCGCTCGGCCACGAGCGCATCATACCGGTGATGAACACGGCTTACGGAGAACCCTCGGACGAGACTCTGCCGTTCGATCTCCGTCACCACCGGCATCCGATCCAGTATCACTGTCCAGCAGACGCTAACGAAGAAACACGGAAATCGGTGCGTGAGAAGCTTGCTAAGCAGTTGCAACATGCGATTGGACTCGTTCTGCAAAGCCCGAGCTATATGGATACGCTACCGCGTCCTCCCGCTCCGGCGCTGTTCCAGCCCGCCGCAGAAGTCGCACCGGGGCTCTTTAGGTCCCAGGTCGACCCGATCGGTCTAGGCGAGCATTTTCCGGATAACCATCAGGAGATCATGCTCGCAGCCGGTCCCCGGATGTGGCTGCGCGTAATGCCGGCCGCTCAGCAGGGCCGCGCGTGGAAACCCGCGGAGCTCCGTCAGGCGTCAGTTCAGGCACAGGGCCATCTGCGCCCCCTGTGGGATGGTTATTCCGGCATGAGCTATCTAACCGCTCAGGACGGGTTCGGCGTTTTCACACGCAGCCCGGGCGAAAACGTCGCGCTTAGCACGACCTTTATGTTCAGGTCGGGTGAGATCTGGGCCGTCGACGCCCGCTACCTAGAGCATCTAACGACTAACGCGGTGAACGTGATCCCCGATGTCGAAGGCGAATATGCCCGCTCCCTTGTGCTGCTTCAGTCGGTGCTGGAGCGGCTGGAGATTGCGCCGCCCTTTCACTGGATCGCAGGCATGACCGGCATCAAGTCACGCGGCATGCAAGTGCCAATTCAGCCTGGCCGTGCCGCCCCTCCGGGCCCGCGCGGAAAATGCATGCTGGACACCGTGACGATGGAAGGCGAGTGCTCGCCGGCGGACAACGCCGTTCACTCCCTGCGGCCTTTTTTTGAGCGATTGTACGAAAGCTGCGGCCTCACGCGGCCCGCGTGGCTCGATAGCCGCGCATAGCCACTGGCTCTAAGAACTCTTAACAAAATAAAGAAAGGGGCTGTTTACTCTCGATGAATCCTGTTAACCTTTTCATTGTTTCGACGACGAAAAGGACATGGCTAAACCCATACTCGACGACGAACTTTGGGCACTCA
>NZ_PNXY01000054.1 GCF_002879865.1 Paraburkholderia rhynchosiae | reverse complement strand
CGATGCTGACACGGAAACACTTTGCGTCGGTATCCAGCGTGAGTGCGTTCCACGGTATCGCATGCAGGTTCGTGCCCATGCCGAGAAAGCCGCCTTCCGACAGCACGGCGTACGCAATCCTGCCGCTGCGCACGTCGAGCATGATGTCCGAAATCTTGCCGATGTCTTCCCCGTCCGATGAAACCACCTGGGTGTCGTCGAGTGTCGCAGCGGCCATAACGTCAGGTCCGGGGCCTTCGCCGGTGCCGCTGCCAACAATATTTGCACCGCCGCTGCGTGGCGCGGTGCCTTGCAGGTTCAATGTACTCATGATGTCCTCCACATGTAATCGCGGTGGACTGGATAGCGTCAAGCAGGACGTCCGGTTTACCGACAAACATCTTGGCCGGTCAGTCGAGGTGATTGTCCTGCGTCAGGACGGCATGGTTGTCGCTCCGTTCGGGTTGTCAGTGGGTAATTGACGGCGGCGCTCTTTCTGTTTGTCGCTGGCTGCTTGTCGACGATGACTTTGAAAACCGCTGGGCGCTGCAACTGGCGCTCGAGAGTCGCGGACACCATGTGGTGCTTGCGGAGAACGGACGGGATGCGCTGCAGAGGGCGAACGCCAGTTTCCCGGCACTGGTTATCACCGATTTCCAGATGCCGGAAATGGACGGCGCGGAGTGTGCCGCCGTCTGAAATGTTTGCGCGCATTTGCCAACATACCGGTAGTCCTGCTGTCGGCTATGCCAGAGCCTGTCGACGAGATTCACTACTGGACTGCACTCCTCCGGAAGCCCGCCTCCATAGAGGTACTGCTCGACACCGTAGACACGTTCATAGCCTCACGCCTGACATACGCGCGCATAACGCGCGCCTCCGAGCACGACACCGCGAAGCGCTGGCGAGCCATCGATTCGCGATGTTGGCCTTGAGCCTGAGCATGTCTAGCGATAGTTCCTTCCAAAGCCATTCGTGACCCGAACTTTACGGCAACCTTGCTTCGAATGGCCGACACACATATGGTTCGCTTTACAGCGGATTGCCCGGGTAGTCGCGCCGGGCCTGTCATTTTACGGTAGGTGGTAGGCCGCCGCCTGGGACGACCGGCTCTCCCGTCGTGTAACGACTGGCATTTGCAAGGCTGCGAGGACACTCACAGAAAATTGACTCGATGACCTGCGCCAGCAATCCCGAAGTTGCTTAGCGTCGCGTGAGTTCCGGACCAGTCCCGCATCCCGGTTCCGGGCGCCGCGTCCGGATTGCCTTGACTTCCTGCGCAAAGACGCTACTACTAACCTGTTCGGTCATCAGATTTAGGTCATGCTTTCTGCGGGGACTAGTCGAGCTGACCCACGCGTACTTCAGCGAGCCGCGCAGTACATCCGCATGTCGACAGACCATCAGGAATACTCGCCGCTTTTCCAGCGGCAGGCTATCGCTGACTACGCACGTGCCCATGACATCCGCGTCGTTTGCGCGTATTAAGACGCCGGCGCTAGCGGCCTGACTTTCAGACAACGCCCGGCACTTGTCCAGCTCCTTCTCGAAGTTCAAAGTCCAAAAAGCGGAAATTCAGCACGGTCCTCGTTTTCGATGTCAGCCGTTGGGGACGTTTTCAGGACGTGGACGAGGCCGCTTTTTATGAGTATTCGTGCAGGCGCGCCGGGGTGAATGTGATTTATGTATGCCCGGGTATTTCGTGTCACACAATGCATCGGCGCTTCTGTCGGCGAGACGATCGGATTGCTTGGCGGCATAGCTTCCATTTATCTCGCGTTTCGTCGCAGCCGCATGAACAGTTAGCAAGACAGCATTACCGATCGAGCCGAGGTGTACGAAGAAGGCCGAAGCACTTTTCTGCAAGGGTTGCATCAGCCGGACAACCTGTACGAAAGCATTGCCAGATGCTGCTCACGCACCGGCGAGCATTGTCCCGCGGCACCGGCGGTGACCACAGCGACACGCATACTGCGCGCGCACTGCTGCGGAGGCACGGCCCTCTGTCATGAGACCATATGCGATGAACAGCTCTTCGCCGGGCTGAATATCCGACACCGCCTGAATGTAGACCCTGCCGTCATCCTCGATGGCCTCACAGTTCGCGACACAGGCATGGTTGAGCCAGCGCGCGCTGTTGCCGCCAAGCGAACCATCAATGACCCGCCCATCAGAAAGCCCAAAGAGGAACGTGTGGCCATCCTTCCCGAACCGGCGATGGCGACTTATCGCACGCTTCCAGCTCATCACCGTGCCGGTGTACTCGAGGATGAGCTCGCCGGCGCATAGCGGCCGCAGCGCAAAGACGCCGCGACCGTGAACGCTCGAGCGGCGGACAGAGATTCTTTTCATCGATGGTCGATATTGCGAATATGGGAAGTTGAGCTAGCGCTGGCGAGGACTGGAAGGAACATTACATCTCGCGCCTGCGAGTCACGGATCGGCACTTGACAGCGATTCGCGCCTAGTAGAATCGTCCATCATCCACAACGGAAATTCAAGATGATGGCACGATACAAGGAACTGCTTGCGAAAAAAGAGCAGCCTGAAGGCGAACCGGATCGTGGCACCGCCTTCGAGATTGGCTTTGCCGCCTCGCTGGGAAAGCCGATATCGGCTTGTCGCGACGATCTGAGCGCACTGCGTGAGCGCTGCCGTGCATTGCGACAGCGCTCGGCAATGTTTGCAAGCGCGGCTATCTGATCGAGGACTTCGGACTTCCCGTCAACCTGATGCTCGCGTGGGCGGCGAAGATCCTCGAGGGCGGCCCTCTCGCCTGCCTGCACGCGATCGCCGACGCACAGGGCAAGGGAACGGCCCCCTCTCCCTATAGACGGGTTGGCGAATCGCAGATTCGCAAGGTGTCGGGGTGACGCCAATTCAGTATATGAGGTACTGCACGTGATGAACGAGTCGCATCTCTGGACCAGCCGAGCCGCACACCGCTTACCTGCAATGGCAGACTACGGAAGCGGCCGGTGCAGACCGCCGCCGGTTCTCCCAACGCTCGATCGTGCAGCACAAGGCGATGTTCGACCGGTTCGTTCGGCATCTCGTTACCCGAGGCGTGGCACTCGCGACGTTTGGCTCCGAGCACCTCGAGTCGTTTTTTTGCGACGTCGAAAACCGCTGTGCTTCGGGTACGACCACGCGCCTACGTTACGTCAAGCTGATCGACCGGCTGGGTCGTCATCTTGTCGACGTTGGGCTGCGTGACAGCAATCCGGCGGCACGCTTCGCGCGCCCGGCCGCCTGGCCAGAGGACGAGCCAGAGCCCCTTTTTCTCGATCCGGCCGCCGACGCTGCGCTGCGGGCCTACGCTCAAGCCCGACGCGGCGACGACGCTCGCCTGTGTCGCAACCGGGCGGTGGTCGCGCTGCTGCGCGGCGCGGGACTCGCCGCGGCCGAACTTCGCGCCGCGCGCAGGCGCGATATCGTTATCGCCGGCATACGACCGCAGGTACGGGTTCCCAAACAGGGCGCACGCCTCGAACGTACAGTCGCACTGCCCGCGTCCTGGACGCCACCGATACGAGCGTGGCAGCAGGCGCATACCCTGCCGGAGAGCGCGCTGGCATTTCCGGCGCCGCGGACCGACGACAAGCCGATCAACGATGTCCCGCTCCGCGCGATCGTAGGAGACGCGCTGGACGCGATCGGGTTCATGGCGCCGGACATGAGCCCGCGTGTGCTGCGCAAAACCTTCGCACGTCGCTGGCACGCCGCGCAGATGCGCATCGAGGATGCGATTGTGAATCTGGTCGCTGACAATGGACGAGTCCATTGGGCTCTGATAATCGGCCCTCTGATGACGCAGATTGACAAGGGCGAGACGTTCGGTCGTCGCGGGCAGGGCGATACCGAAGTGAAGCGCGCATGACCGGCCCGTTTCATCCAGGTAGGTGCATTGTAGGGCATGCACACTCCGCAAAAAGGTCGAGCCGGAACGGATGGACCGGCAAAGCCAGCCTACGGAGCGGGGGGCGGTGATCGTGGCGCGGAGTCGCATGACGACGCGCTGACTGGCGAGAGCGAGCAGCGCGCTCGTCTCCTCATTGGTCCGGCCCGACAGCAGTTGACGTGAATGCCATCCGGCTCGTCGTCGAGGATGACGGGAAGTCGTTGCTCTTGCCCATCGACTTCGACGTGGGCGACTACATCAAACGCGGCAACCCCTACGAGGCCACACACGTGGCCAGACGCGTGCTGCGATAACCTTAGAGTTCGCTGATCAGAATCGCCAGAAAAGTGATAGCAGGTACCCGCTGAGCTTCCGCTGAAGGCCGACGTGAACAGCCCTCGGGTGGCGCAACTCATGCGCAGCGCCGAGCGCCAGGCCACGGACCGCACGGACAGTCTCAACGAACGAAGTGGACTGCGGGGAAATCGAGGCGGCGCCTATCCGCTGCAAGCATCGACGCCCGTGACGCGTACCACCATCCGCCTAAGCGGCCAGCCTGGTATTCATACACCGCCATACCCGGGATTGGAAACCGTTGTCGCACGCTTGACGCCTGACGCGACTCGTCTACCCTTGCATAGTCCACAGCACTCTAAGCCCCGAGCGCGCGGGAGGCTACGAGTGCGTCGGGCAGTCACTAGAACGCGAAGTATGGACCTGTTCCCCCCGGGGTGGGTCTTCCGCGTATCGCGGTGTAGACCTTGCGGCCATAAAAGAACGGCAGGCCCAGATCGAACATACCCGTCTGCAATGCGGCGTAATTGTTCATTGCGTTCGCGCCAGATGCCAACATAGTCTCTGCGTTGCTAACCTGAAAAGCCACCGGTGCGCTGCTACCATTAAGCCCCTCTACTACGGCCGACAAAGAGAGCGGAGCAGGAGGGCAAAAGAACGCAGATCCTCCCGAACACTGCGCAATCGACGCATCGTCAAAAAAGAGGCCGTTGGAACCGCTATCAATGAAGGCGTAGTTATACGTTGTACCCTTGTACTGCGCCGAGAAAGTGTTCTGCGTCGGATCGGTTGTAAAAATCCGTGCGGTCCCGAGACTGTTGTTCTCCTGAGTACCGATGCCGAAGACGATGGTGCCCGTTGCACTGGGCTGGCCACTAGACGGAATGCTGGGCAGTTGGACCACCACGCCATTATTATCGACGGCGAAATTGCTGACCGGGTTTGTCACCTGAGCGTTAATGGGTGCTGTCGTCGGGCTACAGCCAGAGCCGGAACATTCATAGTACACGTTGTAGGCATGCGTAGCACAGCCCGGGCAGTCTGCCGACTGAAGGCCAACGCCGAGAATGCCGTTCGCTCCGATGACCGCCGGCGAAGCAATGTTTTGGAAGCCTTGGTTAGAGCACGACGTTGGCACGCTGGGATAAGCCGGGTCCGCGATCAACTGAACGGAAGTACTCGGCGCGTATTCTCCGGCAAGTCGGATGTCCGCTGTCCTCACAGTTCCCCAAGTGGTCCCTGACCCAAATGCCGCGCACGTCGCCAGTGCGTTTTGCCCTGAGGCCACCTGCGGCAGGTTGATCGACAACGCCGGCGCAAACAGGCGCAAGCCATACGAGCCGGTATCGAGGAGAACGTTATCCACCGTCTGGCAAATCGCCGATCCAGGTACACATACAGTGACGCTGGTCATCAGCAGATTGGCGAAGCCATATGCATTGGGCTCCACAGTGACGGCCTGAAAATTCTGGGCTGCGGTACTCGTGACGGGCGTCGAGGCGGTTGTCGAGCCGGAGCTCGTCGGCGCATTGGCCGCAGAGGGACTCGTCGGCGAGATGTTGCTGGAGGGTGCGGAACTGGGGCTCGGGCTGGCAACGGGCGACGATGAAGGGCCGGCGCTTGTTGCTGAGCCGTTCTCGGTGCTGCCACCACCGCCGCCGCACGCCGTCAATATGGAAACCGTAAAGGCAACACCGATAAAGAGTGCCCGCGGAAACTGGAGTCTCTCGATCATTTGATGTCTATCGCCGACACGCCGGCCGGTAGTGCACGAGGAATGTAGGCACGCCCTATGTACGCGCCCATGTGTCCACCGGATTGAACCACTAACGCGGACGATCCGACGGTTACTGGTCCTGTCCCGCCGTGCGCCGCGCGGAAAGCCACAGTCCCGTCGGAAGCCGCGGGCGCGTAGCTTCCGAGCAAGGTCTGGACATCAGGCATCTGGGGCCCCAGCCAGGACACGGCGAACACCGTCCCTGCTGGGGAAACGTATTCGTTGATTGCAGTACCGGTATCTAGGACGATTCGGTGCACCGAGTAGGAAACCAGCGGCTGGACAGCGCGGCTGGCCTTCATCCGCTTTTGATCGATCTGTACTGATGCGGCTGCGCCGCCCAGGGCAGCGTGTGCCGAGATTGCAAAAGTCGCAGCAAGTAAAGCGGCCGCCGATCCCGGGGTAAATATTTTCATAATTGCTTCCTAGCTAAAAACGCGCACGGCCCGGCAAGCCCTATAACCGATCGTCGCGATCGCTCCTTCTTCACGATTGCAGTGCATGGCAATGCGGGACAGTTAGCGATCGCGACTGCGCTTCGATATATAACGTCAACATCTCTTGAATCTTTAGCTCCCATGAGAAGGGGCGGCCATGAAACTAAGAGAGGGGCACGAAGAGCCAGGAAGCCGAAGGGACCGTCCCAGCGGCGGCCGGTTATACGCGCCGCCGCGGCAAATGCAAGGCAAAGAGCCCGTCCTCACAGACGGCAGGACTTCCTGCAAGCAGGCACCTATTGACGTTCGGATGGCTAACGTCGTTGCAGTACTTCTATGCCTGCCGGCTCTAACAACGAATCATGGAAAAGCGGCTGCAGGCAGCCTATCTTCCCGGTCTGGATCATCTAGCGCAAAGCGCCGGCGTCCGCCCGGTGATCGTGAGCCTCCCGTCGCTGCCTTGTGCGCTCACATAACTTGTGCCCCTCTACGGTGATCGACAGGTAGCGGTCCTGTTGCAGGCACGCGATCAGCGCGCGAGCATCGGCATCCGGACAGTGCGTTCTCGGCTGGCTCGCGCCCACGCCTTCCGCGTGAAGATGCTGCCGTCCAGTCCGTCAGCAACCAGATACGCCCGCACTGTGTCAGCGCGGGCAAGCGACAATGGCCCGTTGATGGATTCGGGACCGAGTCTGTCGGTATGACCGACGACCGTGATCGCGCTCACCCGACCATGCTTGCGGATGCGTTCGGCGATCCAGTCGAGTTCGGCTTTCGCGGCAGGCAGCATCGACGCCGGAGCCCACTTGCCGAACGGAACAGTGCATCGCTTTGCACCGTGAAGTCCTCGATCGGTGCCGAGCGTCGCGCGACGGGGCTGGGTTCGGCCGCCGTGCTACTGCCTGCGTCCTGGCCGCATCGAAACAGCAGAACACACGGGTCGTTCCGGTTGTCGTCAGCGGCGCGAACGCGCTCGATCCTGTCGATCGACTGCACCGCCTTTTCGTTGCAGATGCGTTGCGCCACTTACATGCACGTCGCCGCGCTTTCGAGGAGTCCGTGGCACTCGGCCCGGTGCGTTCTGACGCCGTTGCTTGCGTCGACGGAATAGGCATTAAAGGCGGGACCACTTCCCGCCGTGCATCCGGTCACGGCAAGCACGGCGGTGCAGAAAAGACTTGCGAAAAAGCGTCGGTTCATCAGGTACTCCATAGACGGTATGTGGCGGAGAATGCGGGACACGCGGGCTGGTGCCCCTCTCTCACGACCTACCATTGCATGGCCGCGCCGACGCCGACCGTCATGCCCCCTGGGCTCATGCCCACGCCTGCTTTCATCTTCAGGTTCTCCGCGAGGCGCGCCGTACCGCCGATTGCCACTGCCTGATAGCCCCGGAAGCCGGCCGTGCCGATACCGAGCGACAGCGTCTTGTCCTGGTCCACTTCAGGGATCATCGTCAGTGCAGTCCCCGCGGCGATGCCCGAATACGCGTTTCGCGCGGTCGAATTGATGCCGTTCTGCAGTTCATTCATCCGGGTATCGGTGTATGCGTTCGCCTGACAAAGCGCGGCGTTCAACTGCGAGACGTTGACCGCGTCGGTAGGCGCAGTGCCGGCGGCCACATTGATGACTTGCCGGGTCGACGCGGCGGAGCCGACGGCCACCACATTGGCGCGGCCACCGTCGTTGCTGTCCGAGCCGAGCGCAGTCGAGCCGCTGCCTGTGGACGTTGCCCCGGCTCCCACGGCACGTCGAACCATTGCCCACGGCCGAACTGTTGTTGCCAGAAGCCACGGCTCCTTGCCCGCGTGCCGAGGAGTTCGACCCGGAGGGCGTCGGCGTGCCGGGGGCGAGGACGAGAAGCTACCACCGTTGTTGGTGGTCTGCTGGCTGATCAGCGTCGTCAACCGGCTCGCCACCGCATCGAGGTGGTCGGTGCCGAATCAATTGCGGTCGGGCCGACGACGGATCACCGGCCGCGGCACGGCGCCCGGCATCAAGTACTTCCATGGTGGGCCACTGCCCTATCCGATGCGCTGGCACGACGAAGCCGGCCGCCCGAAAATGATATAGTGAACGTCCGTGTTGCTGCCGCTTCCGGGAGGTGCAACTTTATTTATGCCGAAGCCAAACGCGGTGAACAGGTTGCCCGGGTCCGAATCTGTCAGTGGCGCCTGCCGAATTGTTACATAGTCACCGTATCGGTCTGTACCCACATCGCTACCGGTCGTGATGTACGCAACGTAATCTCCCCAGAAACCGACCACATGATTCTCATAGTTGCCGTTGCCGCCGTACTCAAATGAAATCCCGACTTCCCCGGTACAAAAGTTGGTCGACAACGCCGGATAACCGAATGCATAGCCGTTATTCCAGATTTGCACCTGCTGGATCTTATTGAAATTATTGCTCCGGTCGAGCGTCACCATTTCAACGTGAGGCTGACTGAAGTTACTGCCGGTCCCCGCGGTCCACGCAAACCATATCTGATTTCCTGAACGCGTTGCGCCGATGATGCCGTTTCTCGGGAAGGAGTTTCCGTTCGGACCATTGAAGTTCTTCGCGAGCCAGTCTCTGCCATCCGGTGTCGTGGAGGTTGGCGCGTTGTTCGCCCAGCTGGAAATGCCGACATCTCGCCAGAAATACGTGTTCGAGCCTTCTGCCAATGAGAAAACCCGCAATGTGGCGTTGCCGTTGTGACCGGCCCAGAACACTTCCGCACCTGTGTTTTGTGTGATGTGATCGCCCCATGTAATCGACTGAGGCCCATTCGAAGGATTGGTGAAATCGAGCGTGATGGTCCCTCCTGCCTGAATTCCAGTCAAGGACGTTCGAACGACCTGAAATCCGGTGGTGCAGCCGGTGGGACAACCATTGCCGTCACCCGCGTCCCAACTGATATACAGCGAGTTGTTCCCTACGGACAGATCGGGATAGTCGAAGCCGGTGCCGGCGGGCTGACCAAAGAGCTGCGGTGTCAGGTTCCAGTAGGTCCAGGCCGTACCACCGCTGCTTTTGATGTCTGCGGGACTTGCCATCGCCAGCCGGTAACCGGCGCCCTGAAGCAGCCACACGAACCGGTCGATGCTCGGCACGTACTGGACAATCTGATCGCAGCAAAATCCGACCGCGTCGTTGGGAAATATCTTCGTTGGATCTAATTGGGTAAACGTATTGCCACCGTCGGTCGAGTAAGCAGCGAGCCAGTTTGCCGTGGCGAAAACAACTCCCCCGCCGGATGCACCGCTCGGCTCGGCGCAAACCGCGGCGGAATCGCCGCTGCAGTTGACACCGGCGGACGTCGCATTCAACCCGTTGTTCGCTTTAAAAGTAATTGCTGGTGGATCGCCAAAAGGAGCAGGCATTGCCCCTGTGCTGGTGGGTGTTGGCACGCCCGGTACAAACGGTGTGGTCGGTACGGGAGGCGCGGCCTGATTGACGTCGTTATCGAAATGAGGCGGCTGATGGGGAAATGTCCCGCCCTTTACGGTAGAACCTGGAATCTGAATGGTTCCTACGTTGGCCTGGCCCGGAGCATCAGGTGGCAAAACAATGACCTGCTTTACGGAAAAGTCGCGCCGTTCCGCTTCGTGGTGCTTGTCTTTATCCTCATGTTCGTGTTTCTGTTCATGCCCGCGCATATCACGAGAGAAAGGACTATTTCGTATACTCGCGCTGTCTTCGTCATTGTCCTTTTTTTGTAGTTCGTAAGTGCCGCGCACAATTAGGACGTACTCTTTTCCTGCAATCAATTGACTCCGGCTGAAACTGGCCTCAAGAATTGCGCCTCTCCCTGCTCTTATATTGCCAATGCGCAGTGGAAGCGGACTTAGCAGGCCGGCAGCGTTGAGATGGATCGCATCTATCCTGACGTCGATTACATCTTTTCCACTCGTGTTCACAAGCTCAGCGGCAATCTGAACCATGTTTGGCTGTCCGAGTGCCGCTCCCGGGGAACCCAGCGCAAAGGCACGTTTCGACTGTTCTGCAGTAGAGTCGACCACAGCAGCAAAGAGAAAAGACATCAACAAAACTTTCAGCCACGTCAAGGCTTTGATGGAGTGTCTCGCGTTCATGTCTGCCTCCGCTTCTATCCGGCGTCGACGATGCTGCCGGTGACGAGCCCACAGTGTGCTAGCGAAAAATGCGAGCGACTCTAATCAGGCCGTTACACGAAATTCGCCCGGCCAATGTTGCGAGAGAATGTGTGAAATTGGCCCGTCTACCGTCCGCAGTAAGCGATGGCGGAGCGCGAGTCGGGCAGCGTGCGGTTTTTTGAATATTGTCCGCCCCGGGGCGTAGAACCATCGTAGTTCGCAGCGGTTCGATTTCAAGTCTCATCCATACCTTTTTGCCCTAACCGTCTGACGGTGACCGTATGATGTCTGATGAAAACGACACCATGCTTTCCCGATCCTATCCACTTAACCCGCAGAGGCTTGTTAACACGGGGCTGAGCGAACGACGGACGCTGTATAGATGCGCGTTTCAGTGATGCGGCAAGACGACCGTGCTCATTCAGAATCACGGACACGGAAAGCTGCTGTTCAAAACATTTCCTTTCGCCAGGGGCAGCTTGGAGGCGGCACAGATCAGCGGGTAAACCGACTCGTCTCCGTCGCTGCGCACCTCGGAAGAAGAACGGCTGTTTTGACGCGACGACCGTACAGCATCGGGCAATAGAACGGCTGGATCCGATTAACAATATGCAATCGCGCCAGAGATCAGGCACTTGCGACGCAACCGCCACAAACTTTAAGAACGCAACGTCCCGCCGGCAAATTCCGCGCCGATTTATCGTGCTCACGCGGATGAATGCCAAGCACATGCCTCAACGTCAGCAGCGAAAGGAAACGCTGTAAAACATACTGTGGAAATCCGTAGCAAGCGACTCGATCGTTGATCCGATATACGTTCGTCCCAGTGTCACTTGCCTTCGCGCAGCGGCGGTTGATCAATCCGCTGGCACGGTAGCTGCAGTTTGCGACGACGACGGTCTTTTCCGCGCAGTCTCAACTATCCGTTTCACACGCCCTGAGGTGGTCAGTCAAGGTCTTTCAGATGGAAGTTGGTTTCCGGCACGCGGTTCGAGTCGCTCGTTTAGAGTCTTTGACTGTTCGCGTGCATTCGGACTTGCATCAATTGCCGCTGGCGCGCGGTTGTCGCGAGGTTCAGACTTATCGGTCTGAGCAGACAATCAGCCAGTGCTGCAAGCTTGGACGAGCGAAACATCAGTCCATCGTTCTCAACGCGATCCGTCATTCAAGGGGATCACAATGCGCAAACTGTTCTTCACGACGGGATCGCCTTTCGCTCGTGCCGTCCGCATCGTGCTTGTCGAGAAGGGACTCGATTTTGAACGCGTGGAGACCTTTACGACGCCCAGCGTCGAAGAGCGTGCGAAGGTCGCGCCGACCCTTCAGGTTCCTACCTTGATCGATGGTAATCTGACTCTTTGGGACTCCACCGTGATCATCGACTATCTCATGTCCAACTATCCAGCCGTGCCTGCGACGCAAGGCATGGAGACTTTGACATCCGACTACGTGCGGGCGATGGAAAGCTGGCACGATAAACTCGTTCTCGCCACGTTACAAACCTTCGGCGTGTCGACGACGACGGTGTCGCAACTGCAATGGTCTGGGATCGGTCATGAAGAAAATGGCCATGCCGCGCGCTGCGCTATGCGCAATCAGCATCTCCTCGATTGGTTCGAGAGTCAGCTCATCGGCACTGATGGCGGCTTCGTCCCCGGTGTGATTTCCGCTCAGGATATCTTCCTCACCTGTTACTGCCAGTTCATTGAAACACGCCCATTGCGATTGTCCTGGCGCGCCCCGAATCGACCCAAGCTCGCGTCGTTGGTTGCGCGAATGGAAAAGCGGCCATCTCTCCAACAGGAGGCCGCACTTTGGTGGGAGCCAGGGATGACGTATGCCACCGCCGCCGAGGTGGAATGGGCAAGACGTAAAACCATTCATGGTGGGCCCAGCTTCAGCGAATGGGCGGCGCAGTCCGCAAGCTATGGCACAGATTCGACGACGATCGAATGAATCGGTACGACCAACGAGGAAAGCCCCGAATTCGTGAGGGAGGCGGCTCCATGTCAGCCTGAAGCCGTGAGCCGCAAGTGCGGCCCGATCGGCCTCCTCAGGCCGACGTTGGGACGGTCGCCTCCGACGCTCGAATGTTTCTTACCAAGGTGGACGAGACGTTCGAGCGTCCATATCAAGGCGCCAGCCAACGGCCGTAGATGGCCGACTAGAGCCTGGTGGGCCGATCAGGGCTTGTGATTATGCGCGGCCAAGTGCACTGATCCGATCAGTGAACCCTGCATGGCTCAGGAACTCAAATGCGCGAGCGGTACGGTCCATAATTCGATTTATACTGGAACCCACGCCGCGCGCTCCGCTTCCCTCAACGGAAAAGCATGCATAATTCTGGGGCGTCCATAAAACGTAGCCTCCACGACTACTCCTTGAAGCTCATCCCTGTGTGGCTCGAGCGCAGCCATAATCAGCTGCAAATCATTGGTGAGCCGTTTGCAGTAAAGCACCCGATCCTGGTCGTCGATCACAGCGACCACGGCATTGTTCGGGTGCAGATCGATGCCGCAATACTTCATATGCGCCTCCTGACAGGTCGGTTGGTGGTTCGCACCGCAACTGTAGACCTTGGCCGCCCACTACCTTGGGGGCGGCAAAGGAGGCCTTCCAGACGATTATCAACTTTGCGACATTAATGCTGTCAATTCGCGGAGGGATCATGTGTTGAGCGTCCCCAGGGCTTGCCCGACAAGGATTTACGGGATCCGAATTAAACATGTCAATTGCCGCAACTCGCGACATTCACGAAAAATCCGAAATGCACAGCTCTGCGCTGCGTGAGCGATGGCCGACCAAGCGGGGAACCGGCCGGCACAAACGTGTCAGGATCCGACGGCCACCAGTCTGTTCAGATGACCGTAATCCGGGCTTTTTTTGGACGTTCGCATCGCAGAGTCGCCTGCTACGCACGTACACCCACCCCTAGTCGACCTCGAAGCCGGTCGCCTCGCGCTTCTGTCGGAGAGCGGTCCAGTGCATCAACTCACGTTAAAGTGCACGCGAATGTCTTGCCGGGTTTCAACCGGGTGTCCGTCTTGCATCGCGGGAAAAAAACGCCAGCTTCGCAATGTCTCGAGAACAATCTGATTGAGACGCGGGTACTGCGTAGGCTTGATAAGTTCGACTGCGACGGATCCGTCCGTATGGATGACGAGGCGGGCTGTGGCGACCGTCTGGTAGGCCTGCTCCCGCAATTCGTCGGGAACCGGGGGCAGCGGTTGCGCGATCGCCCGCGCGGGTGAGTTGCCGGTAGACGATCCCGCAGATGTCTCCTGAGTGGCTGGCGCACCGATGGCAGGCAACGGCTCTGATAGCGCCGCCGTCGCCGTCTGTGCCGACGAACCGCGCTCGGGCTTCGCAACCGGTGCGGACTCCAGGGCGTGCTCACTCGGGGGGGACTTCGCAGCAGGCAGTGGCGTGTGAACTGGCAGCGTCGGGGTATGCGCTGGTTTGAGTGACGGTTGTTTCGGTGGGGCGACCGTATGCAGCTCAGTAGTCTGCTGTGCTGAGCGTGTTCTGACCATGGGCGACGTTGGACCGGGTTCTGGTACGTCAACGACGCTCACCTCCAACGGCTGCTGCAGCACCCGCTCGGTTGCCGGCCCCGGATCCAGGCTGCGTCCGAGCACCACAAGAAAAATTCCCCATGCAAATGCACCCAGCGCCGCGGCAATCGTGAGCCTGACCTTCCGGTTGTCACTCGCCTTGATGCGGAGCCGCGAAAGTCTACTCACGATGAACTGCAACGAGAAAATGTTCCGCGCCGGCGCGTCGGGCCGCCAGCATTGCCCGCACGACAACGCCGTGCCCCGCTGCATCATCGGCGGCGACAATGACGTCATGGTCTGGGCGCAGTGCGCGCCTCATGGCAGGCTCCACCTCATCGAGCCGAACTGGTTCGCGATTGACGAAAATCCCGTTGCTGCGGTCGACCGTCAAAGTCGGTGGCCCGTCCACCGACATCTGTTGCGCATGACCCGACGGCAGGTTAACCTTCACGGCGTCCAGCCGTTGCATGGCGAGCGATGCCAGCATGAACGTAGCGAGCAGGAAGAACATCACATCGATCATCGGAATGATTTCGATGCGGCCGCGCTTCGCGGCACGGGAGCGACGAAACTTCACGGCGTATCACCACCTGTTTCGGAAGCGAGGCGGACCCCGCTAAGGCGTTCATTTGCGAACGCCTCGAGTTCGTCCATCAGCCGCTCGAGGCGCCGGGAAAAGTAGTTGAAGGCGAACAGCGAGAACAATGCGACAACCAGGCCAACCGCTGTCGCCACCAGTGATTGGGCAACACCGCCGGTGACGCCGCCCGGATTGACTAGACCGCTTGCGCCGAAGAGCTGAAAAGAATGCATCATGCCCACGATCGTACCCAGCAACCCAAGCAGTGGCGCAGCGGTCACGATCGTTTCGAGTACCCAGAAGCCCCTGCTCATATCCCGCTCGATCGCTGAGGCGATCACTTCGGTCTTCGCCTCGCGATACCAGAAAGGCACAGAGGGCTGACGCTCAAGTGGCTCGCTCAGGCGTCGGAAAACATGCTCCGCCGGCAGCGAATCAAATGCTTCAACGATTGCGCCGGGCGACGCATCGGCTGTAACCGGGGCGGACAGATTTGCGCCGGGCCGGCGGGCGAAACGCGCAAAGACATATGATCGGTCAACCACAATCGCGATCGCCACGATCGCAAGCAGGCTGAGCGGGTAGATCACCCAACCGCCAAGCTGCACGGCGTCCACAAGATTCATCCAGTCTTTCATTCCGGCGTCCTTTGGTCACGCATCAAAACTTTTTGGAAATACCCGCGTACAGCGCGATGTGAGGTCCGTATTGCGGAGCGCCCACTCCAATGCCGGAGCCGTCGCGCAACTCATACACGCGGTTGAACGCATTGACGAGAAGCAGGCGCGCGTCGAATTTACCAATCAGGGGATTGTTGACGTTGAAGTGCTGGATCACGCCAAGGTTGACCTGTGCGTAAACCGGCAGACGATCGGTATTGGCAAAGCCGCTGCGCAGGCCACTTCCGACCAGCCCGTCAAACATGAATGTGGTACGGCCGAGTTCGTACGTGCCGCCAAATGACGCGGTCACGCGTTGATCGTGATCGAGAAATACGTAGTGGTCACTGATGAACGCGAGTTCGTCGGCGCCGAAATTGAACTGCGCGGAATTGATATTCTTGCCCTGTGCGCGGCTGAACGCGAGATTCAGATAGGCGGAAACGTTGTCCTGCTTGTAACTGGCCGTGAACTCGACACCATAGGTCCGGCCGTACTGATAGTTGAAGGGGGTAAAGATGAGCGCGGTGCCAAACTGGCCTTCGTCGAGCAGATTGGTCGACTTCTTGTAGTAGGCGTCAAGCCCGACGGTCAGCGACGGCGTCAGCCGCTGGGTGACGCCCAGGTCAAAGTAGTGGCTGCGCTCGGGCTGAACCGGATCATTCTGTCCGGACACCTGCGCTGTGGTCCCCGCAAACCGCGCGATGTCGGAGTCGGATACGAGTTCGAACGCGGGCGGCGTGAAATAGCGCGCGTAGCCCGCGTGAACGGTGGTGGACGGCGTTAGCGCGTACACCAACCCGACGCGCGGGCTCACCTGACTCGCGCTGACATACTGGTCCATCTTGTCGTAGCGCAAGCCATAGTTAATGGTGAGCCTATCGGTGAGCTTCCACTCATCCTGCACATAAGCGCTATACAGGTAGCCGGTTTTGCTGCTGCTGTCAGGAATATTGACCGGCTGATCGGACGACTGATTGCCCTCGGCGTCAACCGGAAAGACAGCGAGACTGTTGTCGAAGATTGCGTGTTCCTGCTGGAAAAAGATGCCCGCGCGGATCGTGTGTTTCTCGTTTAGCCGGTAGGTTGTGTCCAGTTGAACCCCATTCGCCCGATCGCTGTGAAAATCGCTCGCCGCGACACCGTTAAACAGCAGGTCGCCGACCGGGTCGGGGTTGAACTGGGTGCGCGAATAGCGGGTGAAAACCGCAAGTTGATAGTCCAGTGCCGCTCCGTTGGTTCCCTGCAGCGCTACTACGGCAAACTGGTTGAGTTCTGACTGGGTTTCGCTGAGCTGACTCGAATCGAAGCTCGTGTTGCCGTTCAGCGTAAATGCAGTGGGCAAGCCTGGCGTATTGGGAATCTCAAACTGATTGCTGGTCGTGCCGAACATCACACTCACGCGCGTGAGCGGATTGATGATGTACGACATGTAACCGAAGGCATCGCCCTGACGCGTGTGATCGTGTATCGGGCTGGCGCTAGAGGTTGGGTTTTCGATACCCAGATTGTTCTCGCCAAGCGAGCCGCTGAAATAATAGCTGAAAGGCCCCTGACTGCCGAATACGTCACTGCTCGTCTTGATGGTCTGATGGCTGCCGCCAAACACATTAATGGATCCGCCACTACCGGTATCGCCCGATTTGGTCCTGATATCGACGATGCCGGCTGTGCGATAGCCATACTGGGCAGGAAGCGCGCCCGTCAGAAAATTCAGCTGGTCGATGATGCGGCTGTCGAGTGACTGCCCGAACCCGCTGATCGGCTCGGGAATGATGACACCATTGATCCGGTACTGCAGGTTTGCGTGATCGCCGCGCACGTGCAATTGGCCGTAGGAGTCGCTGGCAACCCCGGGCGCCTGCAAAAGGACCTGGTTAAGCGGCGTGTCCTGCCCTGCCGGCAGGTTGTTGATGTCGCTCTGGCTGAAGCGGTAGACGCTGCTGCCCGTTTCAGGCAGCAGGTCATTGCGAGCCCGGTTCAGCCGCTGCGCATTAACCTGCACATCGAGCGTATCGCTTTTTGAAAGTGCAATCGACACCGAGCTTTCCTGCCCCGGACTGGTTGTGGCGACGCTGCTTCCGCTGGTAAATCCGGGGGCGGAAACAACAACAGCATAAGTTCCAGGCGCGACATGCCCGACTGTGAAATGCCCGATCGCGTTAGTGTGTCCCTCCCCAACAGACGCGCCCGCTGAATCCTGAAGAGTGACCATGGCGTTACCAACGGGTTGGCCTGCGCCGTCGACGATGGTCCCGCCGACCGAAGTGTCGGCCGGGGCGGCGTGAGCGCGGGCGGCAATCACAGACAACATTAGCGCGGCCTGGGTGAGGCGATGGCGATTTCTCATCTTGTCAGGTTTTTGTTAGGTGTACGAATTGTAAACTTCACCGCAGCAGCCAGTTCCTGCTCGGGCGACGAACTCCAGGCGTGGGCAGGGCGAAGGGGTCGTGCTGCCGTGATGCTACCCACGGGTGCCGCCGCAATAAGCCTTGCGCATACGATGCAATGTTATATTATTACGCAACGGATTGAAACATATCGTTACTTTTTGCCGACGGTACGATCAGCCGCGAGCGCCGCGCAGTCCTGACAGACTCCCTTGATCTCGGTTTGCTGTCCGTCCACGCGGAAGTGAGCAGTCTGTGCGACACCGAGCAGGACCTGCTCGAGCGTTGCGTCATGCAGTGCGCGCACTGAATGGCAGCAGGTGCAGACTGCGAGGATCTCATGGCGGCTGCTGTTCTGTTCAGTCAACCTGAAGGTGCTTGTCGTCGAGACATGACTGACGACGCCCTCCCTGATCAGAAACTGCAATGCGCGATAAACGGTAGGTGGCGCGGCGTGCGGACGCTGCCGGTGCAGATCTTCGAGTAGCTCATAGGCTGTTGCAGATCCTCCGCGCGCATTGAGAAGCCCCAGCACGAGTTGTCGCAGAGGCGTGAACCGGGAGGGCTTCGCTGCTGTGGGGCTGTCGCCTGTCGATGGTCGCGAATGTCGCATTAGCGATATGTGTGGAAGTAAAAAGTCAGCATCACATACGTGCAATGTTATAACATATCCGCAAACCACTAGCGCGATCCGTTATGAACAAACTTCCTGTCACGGTCCTTTCGGGATTTCTCGGCGCCGGCAAGACAACCCTGCTCAATCACGTGCTCAATAACCGGGAGGGAAGACGCGTTGCCGTCATCGTCAACGACATGTCCGAGGTGAACATTGATGCTCGCCTGATCCGCGAAGGTGGCGCGCAGCTCTCGCGCTCCGAGGAGCGGCTGGTGGAAATGAGCAACGGCTGCATCTGCTGCACCCTGCGGGAAGACCTGCTGGTCGAGATAAGGAGGCTGGCAGCGGAAGGACGGTTCGACTATCTGCTGATTGAGTCGACGGGTATTTCGGAACCGCTACCGGTTGCCGAGACGTTCACGTTCCGTGATGAGAGCGGCCTTAGCCTCTCCGACGTGGCGCAACTGGACACCATGGTCACCGTCGTCGACGCGTACAACTTTGTGCGCGACTACAGCTCACACGACCACCTGCGCGACCGGGGGGAAACGATGGGTGATGAGGACGGGCGCACCGTCGTGGATCTCATTACCGAGCAGCTCGAATTTGCCGATGTGATCCTTCTCAACAAGGCGGATCTAGTTCAGCCGGAGGAACTGACGCAACTGAAGGGCGTACTGCGCAGCCTCAATAGTCGCGCGGAAATCGTCATCTCGTCGTTTGGTCAGGTACCGCTTGAAACCGTGATGGGGACCGGACGCTTTGACTTCGACGCTGCGTCGCAGGCACCCGGATGGCTCAGGGAAATGCGCGGCGAACGAATCCCCGAAAGCGATGAATACGGCATCACGAGCTTTGCATATCGGGCGCGCAGGCCCTTTCATCCAGCGCGGTTCTGGAACTGGATAAAGATGGAGTGGCCGGGCGTAGTACGTTCGAAAGGTTATTTCTGGCTCGCATCGCGCAACGACCTCGTCGGAACCTGGTCGCAGGCCGGAGCGATTTCCCGACACGGTCTGGCCGGCAGATGGTGGGCCGCGGTACCTCAAAGCCGTTGGCCTGAGGATGCTGAAAGCCGCGCGACGATCTCGCAGCGCTGGACGGCGCCATTTGGCGACCGCCAGCAGGAACTGGTCGTCATCGGCACCGGCATCGACGAAGCTGCGCTGCGCGCGGGGTTCGATACGTGTCTGCTGACGGATGCCGAGATGGGCGTGGGTCCGCATGCGTGGGAAAAATATGACGATCCGTTTCCTGCCTGGCCGACATAAACCGAAGCGGACAGCGACCGCACGGACAGCGATGCAATCGAGGCATAGGTTCGGTCCATCGAACACAGCCTTAACGCGATTGAAGACCGGTCGAATATCTTTTCCTGGCGCGCGCAGTGCACGGCTGGCGTGACGGCAACGATCCGTGTCGGGCACCGACAAGGTGATCCTGCCAAAGCACCGGCATTCTTTTACATCTATGAGTAAGGATATCCATGAACAGGCTTGTTAACGTGCTGTATCCGGTCGCGCTTGCATTTGCACTTGGCGTCTGCGGCCAAACGGTGGCAGCGGCATCGCCGGTACCTGTCCCGGTCGTAGCGGCAGAAAATTTTTACGGTGACGTGGTCAGGCAGCTCGGCGGCGACCACGTACAGGTCACCAGCATCCTGAGCAATCCCGAGCAGGACCCGCACCTGTTTGAAGCCAGTCCGAAGACGGCGCGGGCGCTGCAGAATGCGGCGCTCGTTGTGTACAACGGCGCCGATTACGACCCGTGGATGGAAAAGCTGTTGGCGGCCTCGAAAAGGTCGGACCGCACGACAATTGTCGCGGCACAACTCATGGGACGAAAGTCCGGCGATAACCCGCATCTCTGGTACGACCCGAAGACGATGCCCGCCGTCGCGAAGGCGGTGAATACGTATCTGGTAACCACCGATCCGGCGCATAAAGGTGACTATGATGCTCGCCTGGACCGCTTTCTCAACTCGCTCAAACCGGTCGACGACAAGGTCGCTGCCCTGAAAGCGCACTTCGAGCACGTGCCGGTGACAGCGACGGAGCCGGTTTTCGGTTACATGGCCAGTGCGATCGGTCTGGACATGCGCAACGAGCGCTTCCAGCTTGCAACGATGAACGATACAGAGCCGAGTGCGGCGGATATCGCGTCATTCGAGACGGATTTGACCGCTCGCCGTGTACACGTCCTGATCTACAACAGCCAGGCGAGCAGTGCAATGACCCGGCACATGCTGAAGCTCGCGAGCAACTCGCACGTACCAGCCATCAGCGTGACCGAGACCTTGCCCGCTGGGAAGAATTTTCAGCAGTGGATGGGCTCGCAACTCGACGCACTATCGGCCGCGCTGAAGCGCTAGCCTGTTGAAGGCTACAGCTCTGCCCAACTGACGCCCGGACGGCCTCTTTCGCTCTCCCATCGTTGACGACGGTGCGGGCGATGCCGTTAAAGCCTGCGCAAATTCATCACGTTGCTGTCCGGCAGTCGGGGCCACGCTCTTCTCCGCGCTGGACGTGACGATGCGCGAAGGCGGTCCGATCGTTATACCCGCAGGACCGAGCAACCTTATTTGACAGGGAATCAATCATGACCAGGCTTGCTTCAAATGATGGCCGTATCCCGACGACAATCCTTACCGGGTTCCTCGGCAGCGGCAAGACCACGCTGCTGAACCGCGTTCTGACGGAACACCATGGCGGACGCGTCGCCGTGATCGAAAACGAATTCGGTGAAGCAGGTATCGACAATGAACTGCTCGTGCAGGACGGCCACGAGCAGATTGTTGAGATGAACAATGGCTGCATCTGCTGCACGGTGAGGGGCGACCTTGTGCGGATCCTCGGATCGCTTGCCGAGCGTCGTCGCACAGGCGAGCTTGATTTCGACCGTGTGATCATCGAGACGACCGGACTCGCCGACCCGGCTCCCGTTGCCCAGACATTCTTCGTCGACGAGACAGTGCAGGAGAACTACCTGCTCGACGCGATCGTTACGGTCGTCGACGCCAGGCATGGGAATGCACAGCTCGACGAACATCACGAAGCGCAGGAACAGGTTGGTTTCGCTGACCGTATCCTTTTGTCGAAGACCGATCTTGTCACGCCCGACGATGCGCAGGCCATTACCGCACGTCTTCGCCAGATGAACGCGCGCGCCCCCATTGAGCATTCAGATTTCGGAAGGACTGGTATCAGCAGGCTGATCGATATCCGCAGTTTCGATCTCGATGCAATCCTCGAGATCGAGCCGGATTTCCTTGAAGACCTGTCCCACGAACACGATGATGACGTGTCGTCCTTTGTTTATCGCTCGACAGTGCCGCTCGATGCCGACCGGCTCGAGGAGTTCTTTGGCTCGATCGTGCAGATCTACGGCGCCGCCATGCTGCGCTACAAGGGCGTGTTGAACCTCGCTGGAGTGGAGCGCCGGACGACTTTTCAGGGCGTTCATATGATCTTTGGCGCCGACGTCGGCAAGCCGTGGCGATCCGACGAAACGCGGGAGACAAAAATTGTCTTTATTGGCCGGCAGTTGCCCCAGGACCTTATCAGGCAGGGACTCGACGCGTGCATTGAGGTCGAACAGAAACACAGATAGTCGGAAGCCCGCAGCGATGTATTTGCACCTGCGACCAGCGTCGTTTGGTAATGTGACCGCTCCTACGAGAGGGACGGCGTCAGTACACCGCCGATCTGCAGAGCGATCTGAAGTGCGGCAAACGCGACGATAGCGATGCTGCCAAGCAGAGCCACCGTTCGCTGCAAGTCCGCGACGCGGGGAGCATAACGTAGTGCAAGGCGCCCAACGCCGCGGTTAAGGCCGGATGCACAAAGACCGACAAGCGTGACCGTCACCGTGACGCCCAATGCCATGGCCAATGTGGCTGAGACGCCTGCCTCGGGCACGTGGGCGCCCACCGAGACGACCAGCACAAAGATCGCTCCCGCACACGGCCGCATGCCCGCGCCCAGCCCGGTCAGGCAGATCTGCGATAGCATCCCGTTCGTCTTCAGGATGCGAGTTGCCTTCGCCTGCACGGGCAGACGAAGTGCGGGGCGCAAGTGCACCGGCAGCCGGTGGCCGAGATAACCGCGGTCGTGATCGCCCTGGTCATTCATGGTGCTCGAGCGTCGCGGAACCAGCACGACCTTGCGGCCGCCGGAGCAGCAGTCGCGCCGCGTGGCGATCGACCAGACGGTCCAGCTTCCGGCGACGCAAAGCATCACGTAGCTGACCAGTTCAAGCGAAACCGCGCGCGCGAGGATGCCCTGAGCGCCTTCCCGCGTTACCAGAATGCTTCCCATGACCACGACGATCGCGCTGGCAGCCTGCACAGCGGCGGTCCAGCCGCTCAGGAGTATTGCCTCGCGAAGATGTGCGCCGCGCGATCCCAGGTAGGTGCCGACCACAAGCTTGCCATGACCTGGCCCGAGTGCGTGTAGCACGCCGTACGCGAAAGACAGGCCGAGCAGCACCACCCACAAAGCCGGATCACGCTCTGTGCCGAGGCGCACCGCCATATCCTGAATACGGGCGTTCCAGCGTCCCTGAAGACGGACGGCGGCGAGGACTGCATGCCGCACAGGACCCGGAATCCAGCCCCCTTCCGGGTTGGCATCGGTGTGCTGCGCTACGGATCTCTGTGGTGACGCGGGTGACGCAGCAGCGGTCGTTGACGCTGCAATCGGCCGGCCGAATACATCGATGCCTTGGGCGTGGGACGCAACCGGCACAGCGACGCAGAGAAAAATCATGGAGGCAATTGCGCCTCGGACTAGCAGCGCGGCGCAAGTGGCCGCATAAATCCGACAGATAGCCTTCAACATGTGATTGCCGTGGCCTGGGGAACGACAGTTCCATAAAAGACAGGGTGATGCTGGTCGGCGAAGTTCCGGGTCCTGCACGTCGAGGAAGCGCCGCTGTCGAGCGAAACGGCAGGACCCGAGTCCGGGTCGTAGTCAACGTAAAACGATTCGTCCCAGACTCCGAATTGCACCCGCTTCCCTGCGACCGTAACCGGTTTCACAAGTGGCAGTGTAAAGGTGTATTCGATCCGTCCGTTTTCCACCGACACCCTGAAATCCGAGGGCTCCGCGAAATGCTGCGGTTCGCCGTCAACGAGCAGATGACTGAAGTAGTCGGCCGGTCCCAGGGACGAGAACGCCTGCTTCTTGAAAATCGCCGTTTGCGCCGGCCCCAGTGGGCCGCTTGTCGGCAGATGATCGATCCCGACCAGCATGACCGGAAAGCCCTCGGTAAAACGCCACGTTTCTGTTATCGCGGTAATCGTCACGCCCCGCATCTGGATCTTTGCGTTGTATGTGATCCAGACGTGAGGGTGCGCCACGGCAGCCGATGCACTCAGAATGGCAAGCATTGCTAGCCAGTGCCTGATGGTTAATACAGGGAATCGTAAGGGTTGGGTCATGTGTGGCGCCAGGGAGCGTTGCAGACTTTGGAAAGCCTTTCGTGTGCCGATGCCACCCGGACCGAAGCGGTGCACGGGAGCTGCCGCATTATCGCCTCGCCAGAACCGCGAATGAACGGGCGGTGCCAATTGACAACACGTCTGCATCGATGGAGACGCACCGGGTTGTGAGTCTGGACCGCTCATGGTCGCAAATAAGGTGTCTGTACGAGAAAGGTTGTGAGTTCGATGCAAGATGCGCGGGCTAAACTGTCATTCAGTGATCGCAGAAGTGTTATGCCTGACGGCTGAACAATCGAGGAGCACAGACATGAGCACCTGCAGTGAACCGCACCGTGCCTATCACGACCATCAGGACAGCACGAACCGCGGGCGCACGGCCATCCGGCATGGCGGCCATGCCGCCTGCCTGCATGACGGACATCTGCACCATCCACACGAAGATCATTGCGATAACCATGGACCTGTTGAGACGGCGTAAGCACGTGACGCAGGACGACAGGCACATCCGGAAAAATATCGGGATCGCCGGGTGTGTCGGGGTTCCGAAGATGGCCGCGCGGCTGCAGCAGCGATTGTTCTTTGGGGCTGCGTCGTGATTTCGTTGGCGTGGGCAACCTTCCTCGTTCTGGTGACTTTGCAGCGCTGATGTTTGCTGCCTGGACGGCGCTACGTCAGTTGGGAACCGCCGCGGAGATGGTCTCGAGCGGGGCAGTCAACGTCGCAGCGGCTGATGCCCATTGTTCGTTAGCGCCGTGACCCCTTGTCAAAGATCACCGATGCCATGGAAAGCATATTGGTCACCTGTTCTGGTCACGGGGCCTGTCTGTGACGCGTCATTGACTGAGCCGCTCGAGCCACAGCGTTTCCGAGTAGATGGCGGGTAGCTGCAACTGTGCTTCCGGACGGTCATTGCCCTCACGTCGATCGATGTCGTATTGCAAAAGCGTCGCCTGGCCACCGGAAAAATGCGTATTGTCGAGTATCGCGTCTGTGCGCCGGTAGAAGGCCAGCGTCGTATGACTGCCGCTGTGAAGCAGGGCGGGACTCGAGTCCTGCCACGGCTCGTCGGGCAGGGAAACAAGCAGAACTGGCGCTGCTTCGATGTCGGACGATTCCCATACGTCGATACCGCCCGGTTCAGAAGAGCGGGGCACCGTCATGACAATCGCGTTGTTCGCGTCCGCCGGATGGTGGTCAGTAGAGAACTTCGTTGTGGCCGGCTGGAATACCGGCGGCAAAAGCGACGTGCTGCCAGCATGCCAGTGTCCATTGGAAAAGCCGAACGGGAGGACGGCAATGCGCGCCCCATTGCTGGCGGGCTGGACGGCAAGAAAGGATGCCGAATCCGTCCCTTGGGCGCGCACCGCGAGCAGACGCAGATCGAACCGGAACCGATCATCTTCCAGCACCCTTGCCTGTTGGATATGGCCGGTCCCATCGTCGCCTACCGTCCACAATTCGGCGCCTTTGCCGGACGTTTGCATCGCGAGCAGTATCCTCCGCCGCATTAGCGCACTGTTCGCGAACGCGATGTACTGCTGCGCGCGTCCAGTCGGTATCCGGTGATCGCTCTGAAACCACAGTGCCGGTGCTTCGAAATCGCGGCCCGTGCTTCGCAGCAACCAGAACGCCGTGCCGCCCAGGCGCGGCGTGATAACCATCAGGTCCGCGCGGCCGTCGCCGTCGAAATCTCCGAGCACGAACCGGGCACTGTCGAAGCACAAGGTGTCTTCGCCACAGGTTGCAGTGATCGCCCGGCTGTCGAACGGGACAGCATTGGCGTACCAGCGCACAGGCCGCTCTCCGGCCTGCAATGCCTGGACGTAGACGTCGAAGCCCGGACCGTCGGCTCGCCGCTGTACATACACGGCCGAGGGTGCGCCGCGCCCGGTCACGTCCTCATACATTGCGCCCGCGAGTCGCAGGTCAGTGGGCCACGCTGGTCGCAACGCCGACCACCGGTATCGCGTCGTCAGCGACGCGGAGCCACGAAGGTTCAGCCGCCCGTCTTCTTCTCCGAGGCAGCGCCGCGAAGGCGTGAAGATCAGACCGAAGTCCCAGGGCGTCCACCGTTGTGACGGTTCCCATTGCTCGCACCTCGCTTCGGCGAGCTTGCCATCGTGCTCGGCAACACATTGTCCTGTCGCCGCCGAAACAAGGGCGGCGTCGTGCTCGTTGCCCGGATAGGTCGTTCTGGGTTCCCATGTCCATTGCTGCTGCATCGAACCATTACATGGTGCGAGAACCGGCTCGCGCCCGTTGCCTGCTGAGGCCAGACACCGGTTCGACGCGGCGTTGAAGAGTACTGACGGCGTGCCGACGAAATCCGGCCTGACATGTGCCGTCGAGTCGTCGTGCGCGTACTGGCGCTGCACCCAATCGCCATTCCACTCGTATTCGCCGAAAACCTGCGCCACATCGCCACCGTCGACGGAAAAATAGGTCGCGGCCACATCGCGTTTGCGTTGCGCCTGTTCTCCTGACAGGTTGACCGGCCAGTTTCCAATCGGATAGGTGACGAAATACGAAATAGGGACGGCGCGAGCAAGCGACTGCGCAACGTGCCGGGTAATGCGCGCGGCGTATATGTGATCCGGGTGTTCGATGAAGGGGACCGTATCTGGATTGAGCGTGTAGATACGCGTGGCGCCTTCGAGGACCGATCTGAGCGTCGCGGAAAGCGAGTCGCGCGTGTAGCGGCCAGGCGCAATCTCGCCGTGCCCCATCGGATAGGTAGTAAGCGTTGCGCCCTGGTCCCACAGCAGCCCGAGCGGGACGCGGCCGCCCCGGACAGCGCCGCCTGGCAGCCGTAGTTCGAGCAGCCGCACGCGCGGCTGCTGTTTCAGCCGGAGCTCGAATACCGGCTCGCCGGCAATCCGGATGGTCGACTCGTCCCAGTCGTTGGCGACGCCCGCCAAACGCGCATAGGCGAGCCGCGTTCCCTCCTCGCGTTTTTGCACGTAGTCAAATCTCGCGCCGTTCGCCCCACCGATCAGATGGACGACCGTAACGCACCATCCTGCATGCAACCGCTCACTGATCGCCGGTTCGACAAAGAGCAGGTCGTCATCCAGATGTGCGACGACAGTAACGGCGGTTCCAATTCTGCAATCGGGGGCAGCAGCCTGAGCGGTCGCCGGGAAGACGAGGAACGGAACCATGGAAAGAAGGAGAAAGCCAAGCTGGCGCAATCGCCGATGGTCAAAACGGTCATTGAAGCGCATGCATTGGTTCCCGCTGTCCTGATCCCGTGATGGATCCGATTGAATGGGCCATCCGGCCGCCGTGCCACGATACCCGTCGTGTTCGCATCGTACCCGGTAAGCCGTAACAAGACGACCTTACGCTCGCGTCGTGTGATCCGCTCTACGTATGCCATCTGACTGTGGGTCGTGTCATCGTGCGGAAGCCTGTCATGAGCGGTCGGCCAACACGGACTTCCACACCGTTGAAGATCTTCATCGACCGTCGGATTGTCATGTTTGTCCGGTAGTCCTCATGCCATACGCGAGCAATCCAATAGTCATCCGCCGTAGAACACATCAGGCATGTCAATGCCCCAGTAAACGATCCAGTAAGCGCAGACGACGGGCGCCTTGCCGATCCCCCGCAGACCCGAGTCGGCCATCACCGGCCAATTATCGGGTTCCGACGAACGAGTGAAATGAGCGTTTGCCCAGCCGTTCGTCTGCGCATCGACGGTTTTGAACGCTAATCCCGCTGGATAAGTATCTGGCAACTCCGCTGCCACCAAAATCCGCCGCATCAACCGATACCCCTACCCCCTATGGTAGACTTCCCGCAATTGATACCCCCATGGGGTATATGGAGAGCGCGATGAGTCACACGGTTCAGGAAAAACAGAAGCTGCTTAATCGGGTCCGCCGCATCAAGGGACAGGTGGAAGCCATCGAGCGGGCGCTCGAGGAAGCGCATGGCTGCTCGGACGTGCTGCAACGGATCACGAGCTGTCGCGGGGCTATGAACGGTCTTCTCGCGGTTGTGCTGGAAGACCACATCAGGAACCACCTCGTCGACGCGGAAAGCGGCGACGAGGATGGCGCCAGCGCGACTGAACAACTCATCGAAGTTGTTCACAGCTATTTCAAATAGAGTCAAAAATGAGTGATTTCAAACACGCCGCGTTCGGCGCAGGACATGACCACATCTTTCTGGGTGTTGGTCACGAAAAGAACGAGCGCAAGACGTGGGCCGTGATCGCACTGTGCAGCGCTATGATGCTTGTTGAAATCGTCGGCGGCAGTATGTTCGGTTCGCTGGCGCTTGTCGCCGACGGTCTGCATATGTCGACGCATGCGGGCGCGATGCTCATTGCAGCCCTTGCGTACAGCTACGCGCGCAAACACGCCACCGACTCCCGCTTCGTGTTCGGTACGGGTAAGCTCGGCGATCTCGCGGGCTTCACGAGTGCCATCGTGCTCGCGATGATTGCGCTTCTGATTGGCTACGAAGCGGCATCGCGTTTCCTGTCGCCGGTACCCATCCATTTTGGGGAAGCAATTCCCATCGCGGCGGTCGGCCTGCTTGTCAACCTGGCGAGCGTGTGGCTATTGAGCGGCGGCGGTCATGGTCATGATGACCACGCTCATGAGGAGGAAGTCCAGAAGATTTTCGCCCCATCCGGCGTGTTTGCCGTTTCCATCTTCGAGGACGGCGTGCCACCCGTTTTCCGCATTACGCGAGCGACGGAGACTTCACGACTGGACGCTACTGCGGTGTCCGTTACCACGGTGCGGCCCGATGGGACACAACAAGTATTCACGCTAGCGGACCGTGGAGAGTATCTGGAATCGAAGGAAGGCATTCCGGAGCCGCATACCTTCAAAGCCATCGTTCGGACGCCGGACGGCGAGTTCGGGGTCGAATTCGAAGAGCATGAACACCACGACGACGCGGATGAAGCAGCGACTCGCGTAGAGCGAAGTAAATCTATGGTCCGCCCCAGATTTGCAACCCCTTGTGCGTGAGGTCAGGTTGGCTTGCTCAAATCTATCCGGCGTCGTTGGTTAGGGCCGAGCCCCGCGCCATGATGAAGTGCGCGCCTGCAGCCCCCATAAAGTCGTGCGGCTTCCTAAGCCTCATTACTTCCCGGGGTTTTCCGCAGGCCATGTGCCGTTCCTGTCATCAGTGTCAGGCGTCGCAAAAGCCGAGATGGTTGATGGGTCTCTTTGAAACGTT
>NZ_PNXY01000053.1 GCF_002879865.1 Paraburkholderia rhynchosiae | reverse complement strand
GAACGCTCCACTCCATTGAGCATGTGATGTCGTGGTCAATCTGGCGGCGTCAACATCAATACCGCGCCCAGCAATGTCACTACCGGCGACGCGGTGGCGTGCCTCCGGCGTATCTACGGCTGTAGTATTAGACGCTGTCAACGGGCGCGGTGCGGCCGCTGACGTTTCGATGATGCGCATTTGCTTCCAGACCTCTCCGGCGGTCAGGTGTCCGAATTGCCGCCGAACTGGTTTCCTCTTCCTGAGGCCAATCGATGAGGATGTGAACGTCACCGCGCTGCTATCGTTCCTGTTTCATATCACCCGTAGCTCGCAGTTCTCAAACACCTGGTGACTTGTACTCCGCTCCGTACAGCGGGCGGGGGCAAGCCGAAAGCTCTACGGCGCGAACCTCGGCATTCCCTTCAAAGTGGAGAGTGGTGGTTCTCTCTATACGGAGGCTCTCGATGGCGCAAAAAGTTTTGCCCCGTCGCCTCTCTCTCACGCCGCCAAGTCCGACGACATTCCTGTTCCACGAGCCTGGCTCGAGTCAGCGGAGCGACAGGTAAATTCAACGGGCTGCAGGGTGCCGGCACATTGCGAATTAACCGGCTATCAGAGTGAGCGCCAATGGATTCTTGAAGGCGAGCTGAGCTGGCCCTAGCTTGAACTCCCGATTGAGAGCATGTGAACGCGGCCAACTTTCTGGCCAAACGATTAAACCGGCAACCCTTATCGCGATTCTTCACGTGTTGTACATGCGAATCGGCCCGCCGAAATGACGCGCCGATTCCCACGAAGCACGCGTCAATCCATATCAGAAGCCACCAGAGTCGAGCCGCACGAACAGCCCGCTGCACTGCAGGACGCGGCGGAGCACCAGGCCTTGCGAAGGACCGTCGCGAGGGGCGGCATTTTTCGGACGCGACGGCGTTGCGGGAGTTTTCCGTTGTCGATTTTGTCGCCTGCCTGCCGTTGTAAAGGCGACGAATGAGCGACAGAAGGCACGAACTATGCGGCGCCTTAGTCATGTGAGCGGCAGACGCTTGCATGAGACATCTTCTCCGGGGGTAAGCCATGACACATATCGGTAGGACGTTTTGCACTTCGGCTCTCGTGATGGCTTTGTCGGCAATACCATACGCACAAGCCGGCGGCACGGCTGGCGGGACGGCAACACCCGGTGTCGGCGCCGGTTGGATGAAGAACCCGAACGAGAGGGGATACGGTTCTCCGGATGTCATGGGCAATGGCATCCGTGGGGCGCCCAGTAACCCTTCGACGGTACGCTCCAACCGCGGCAAGACCAATGGTCTGAATATGGGTACACGTGGCGGCGCGAACAGCGACGTCAACAGCCCACAGGGGGGCCCAAGGCAAAACGGCCAAGCGCGCTAACAGCGAGTTGCACGGGGCGTCAACATCGCTAAAGGCGCACGTCGGCGAGGCATGGAATCGACGACTTTTGACTCGGGCAACAAGCGCTATGTCCTGCTCCCAGGCGACCTGTCGACCCGTCTCCCGCCGGCCGCACGTGAGCGGGACGACGGTTACGGGTGGCTCTGCGATAGGGGCTGTAGCGAGCGCGGCCTCATACCTGATTTCGGAACGGGTTCCCACGAGTTCATTGCCCTTTTCCTCGGCAGAACTGCGCAGGCGTGCTGATGGTCAAGCGTACCTGCGCGGCGCCACTTCTCCCGACTTCCGCTTCGCCAGCGGCGCGCCGAGCGCGAAGTCAGGGGTTGCATCTAGCGGCGCGCCGCAAACGTCGTATTGCTTTGGCCCTCCGGAGTCAGAGGATGCCTAACGAAAGCGCGCTGCGCACGTGAGCGCCACGCGCCGTTTTCCTTTGTTATGGGCCAGTGTCCTGCCATGGCGTTTTCCGGTCGCTCTTTGCGAATCGCGAAAGCCGCTTTTGTGCCTCGAGCATGACGCCGACAGGTGTACTTGCCAGTTGCTG
This sequence comes from Paraburkholderia rhynchosiae, assembly GCF_002879865.1. GTDB lineage: Bacteria > Pseudomonadota > Gammaproteobacteria > Burkholderiales > Burkholderiaceae > Paraburkholderia > Paraburkholderia rhynchosiae. Next base: position 27,395 of record NZ_PNXY01000053.1, on the reverse strand, counting down.
GTCATGAAGCGCCAGCAGCCTTTCGAGAATTGTCGCGTCATCTGGACTGACCTGCCAAATATCGTCTGCTGTCGCACGCGCTGCGCTACGCTCGAGTGCCTCGGCAGCTTCTGGAAACAATCGTTGGTCGACCGTTCCGAAGCCTGCTTCCCGAAGATACCAGGCCAGGTACAGCACGCGTATGAGGTTGCTCAGCAGGTGCCCGTTTCCATTGCCTGCTCGCAATGCCGCGAGCGCCAGGTGATTGCGTAGCGAAAGAGAACGGACAGATTCTAACGTCGGTGGTAGAAGCGTGGCCTTTGCGGATGTCCTGCTGGATACATAACGTCCCCTGTTTCTGTTTCTATTCATTTGGCATAAAAACCGCAAATCGATTGATTCTGGTGCTGGCCCCCGAAATCCATGCACATTGTTCCCGTTTTCTATCTTGTGGAGTCTTGTCGTCGATGACCCTCCGAAACCGACGCAGTATGAATCCAGAACGAAAATCACTGCCGTGAATTGCAATATTTAATAATCTGAAGGCACTGATTACGCGAGCATCATGCATCGTTCACCGGTAATCATATCCTTCTCTAGGGGCAATAAATTCTAAATGGCAAAAAATACCGTTCTTCCCCATGTCTCGCAAACAAATTCCGGAGCTGTAAGCTAATCGCACGCTTTTTCACAAAAATTGTCCGGAAATAGTTTTCATCATATTAGTCGGCGTGGCAATCTGGGGTGGAGTTGGAAAATGACGGTAAATGACCTGGCAACCGTGCTGGGCGCGGGGATGGGCCAATCTCGACGCTTGCTGAAGCTGGATACTGCGTTGGACGGAAATGCGCTTGTGCCAGTGCGGGTAGTGGGCACTTCACGCATTGGACGAAACTACGACTTCACTGTCGATGTCGCGTCGCTAAAGGATTCCATCGAGCTTAAATCCCTCATCGCGAAGCCGGTGACGCTCTGGACGCAACAGAATGACTCGTCGTATCTGCCACGTCATGGCTATGTCCACACTGCACGATTTCTGGGCTCTGACGGTAGCGTTCAGCTTTACCAGATTAGCCTTTCATCCTGGTTGCATTTCCTGAAATTTCGCAGCGACGCGCGGATATTCCAGGACAAGACAGCAGAGGACATTATCTCGGCGGTATTTGACGAGCATCCCCAGTCGAGCGGCGCCTATCGCTTTGACCTCCGTAACCAGTTACCTCCGCGGTCGTTCTGCGTTCAATACGAATCCGACTGGAACTTCGTGCACCGGATTATGGAGGCCGAAGGTCTCTTCGGTTATTTTGAGCAGGCGGATGACGGCAAGGCACATACGTTGGTCATCACGGATGACCTCTACACCGTTAAAGCCCTTGCTCCGCAAGATGTGTCGTTTTATCGAGCGGGCGCTGGAAGCGAAACGGATGCGATAGTCCAGTGGGGCGGAGCACGCACGTTGCAGAGCGTGAGCTATACCACACGCACATTCGACTACAAGAATCCAACCTTCAAGAAAGAGCTGTCCACGCCGACCGTTGACAAGCAAGGTGACCTGCCCGACCAGGCGGAGGTCTACGAGTACACGGGTGCTTATACCTACGGCGACAGTGCTCGTGGCGACGTGTTGTCGAAGACCCGGATGGAAGAATGGGAGTCCCGCGCGAAGCGTTTCTTTGCGACGGGCAGCGTGCGACGAGCCGATGTGGGGCGCTGGTTCCAGCTTGAGGGCGCAACCGCTCTCGCATCCGACAGCCCAGAAAATCGTCAGTTTGCGATTCTGGCTGTGACCTGGTACATCGAGAACAACCTGCCCGTTTCGACCGGGACACAGTTCCGTCATAGCCTGCAGTCACAACTTGCCGAGGCTCGCTCATATCACGCGGGTTCGTCGGACGTCTTCAATGTAAAGGATGCGTTGGATGGCGAAGGTTTCTTCCTCGTCGAACTGGAAACGCAGCGACGCACTGTTCCGTTTCGCAGTCCCTTCGAACACCGTAAGCCCCTGATGCATACCCAGACTGCGACAGTGGTCGGCCCGAATCAGGAGGAAGTATTCACGGACAGCCTCAACCGGGTCAAAGTGCTAATGCACTGGGACCGGCTGAACGGCGGCGATGAAAAGGCTTCATGCTGGCTGCGCGTCATGTCACCAAATGCCGGCGGAACGCTCGGCGGTGTATTTGTCCCACGTGTGGGACATGAAGTGGGAATCGTCTACCTGGATGGCGATTGTGACCGCCCGGTCGTCAGCGGAAGTCTGTTCAACGGACAGCAGACGCCGCAATGGCATTCCAACGGGTTGCTGTCGGGTTACAAATCGAAGGAATTTCAGGGCACAGGCTACAACCAGCTTGTCATGGATGATTCGACGGGCCAGAACCGTGCGCAGCTTTTCAGCAGCACGTCACAGAGCTACTTGCATCTCGGCTACCTCGTTGACCAGCAAGGCAATACGCGCGGCAACTATCTTGGGACTGGCTTCGACCTGAAGACCGATTCGTACGGAGCTGTGCGCGCTTCGCAGGGTATGTATTTGTCGACGTACGCGCGGGTCGGCACGTCGACCCAGCCGCTCGATGTCAAGGAGGCACATCAGCACCTCGTCGATTCGGGCGGTGTCGTTGAGCGGCGCTCCGAAGTCGCAACAGGCGGTCAGGCCGAAGGCTTGCAGGACGCACAGGACACCATTAACGACTTCGCAGCCGCGACGCAGAGCGCGCGGCAGGCAAACGCGGTTGGCGGAAACACGGCCGGTGGCGGAACTGGCGAGGCGAACGGATTCGCTCAGCCCGTGATGCTGCTCGCCAGCCCCTCCGGCATCGGCCTTTCGACGCAGAAATCCATCCAGGCCGCGGCGACGGAGCACGTCAACATCGTGAGTGGCGCAAGCACGCACATTGCCGCGTCCAAGTCACTCATCGCAAGCGTGGGCGAAAAACTCAGTCTCTTCGTGCAGAACTCGGGCATGAAGCTCTTCGCAGGCAAAGGAAAGGTCGAGCTGCAGGCCCAGTCCGATAACGTCGAGATTACGGCCGACAGGACTGTCAAGGTTGTGTCGACTTCTGATGCCGTCAATGTGATGGCAGACAAGGAAATCAAACTGATGGCGGGTGGTGCAACGATTCGCCTGGCAGGGGCAACATCTATGTGCATGCGCCCGGCCTGGTCGAAATCAAAGGTACCCAGCATTCTTTCCAGGGCCCGGCGAGTGAGAATGCCGCAACACAACTGCCCGTGACTGAGGCGTGTGCGCAGAAATTTGCTTCTGCCTCGCAGGCCGGTGCGGCCATTGTCGACTAGGCGTACCCATGGACCAGTACCTGATTGTGGAGCCCGACAACGGCCTCGTTGACCTTGGCATGGCGCCACGGCTGTACGAAGTCGGCGAGATTGTCCCGGCTGCGATGCCGGAACTCAAAGGGGTGATGCCGATGCTTTACGCAGTGGAGCACCCTGAACAGCAACTTCCGGCTATCGAGACCATTGCGGCTCGGGACCTGCAGGAGGGCCTCGCACCGCGCGTCTGCGCGCTGCTTGAGACTGATGCAAGCGCCGATGCATTGATGCGGCACGTCAGTGGCATGCTTGCGCTGCCGCGCGAACCCGAGGGCCACTCGGTATTCCGATTCTACGACCCTCGGGTGTTTCGCAACCTTGGATGGGTGCTTCGACCGGAACAGCTATCGCTCGTGTTCGGACCAGTGCTGCGCTGGCGCTATTTCTCAGGCGGTGGATGGCTGACGGTGGAGCGTCCGGCGGTCGCGCCTGCTCAACGCCTGTCGCCGTGGACTGACCAGTGGGCCTCGCTGCGCCGCCTGCATCTCATCGAGCAGGCACTGCAGTCCATCCGGAACGCTGGGGAGCCCGTTGATGAGCGCACCCCTCGTCAGCTCGACGCCCTGTTCACGAAGGGCGCCCGATATCGCCTCGCGGGAGAGGACCTGACGGTGTTTGCCGTACAGGGCTTGCTGGTCTCACCGAATTTCGACCGACATCCGAAGGTCGCCGCGGCGCTTCAGCCGGGGCAGACGTCGTCGTACTCGGAAATCACCGCTTTGTGGACCGATGAAAACTGGGCGCAGATTGCGCAGGAAGCGGCGCTGTACGCGTAACGCAACAACACATAACGCAAGGCAGAGAGAGTAACTATGGGTACCATTCCGAAGGTCCAGGCCGCATCGGCAAACGCCAAAGCCAATGCAGCGTGCCAGAAGTCCTGCAACATGTGTGAAAAGACGGGTCTTCTGATTCTGCCGGTACGGTATGCGGCAGCTGCCGCGACCAATGCTCACAATCTCGGCGCGGCCACGGCGCTTGCGTTGCCGAAGGGACCGTTTCGTGACGGCGTCACAGGTGTAGGTCCCAAGAAGGCGACCTACTTCTTGCGCTCGGTGCGTAAAGGGTTCATCCACGTCTATTACCCCTCCCAAAGCAAGTGGCAAATCTACGGCGTGACGTCCGAGGGCTATGTCTTCAACTACCCGCTCGACGTCGACCTGCCCGAAACCCAGGAGAAAGGATTCAACTGTCAGCAGACCGGGCACAAGGAACTCGCGCAGTACATCAGCATCGACCATCCGCAGAAGGCCGGCAAGGTCTATCTTGCTTTCAGCGACGTACGCTGGACGGCCCCTGTGCGCAAGCGCTATGAAGCCAACGAAAATGGTTGCAGGGACCACCGGATGCAGCTCTTCGATGCAGCGGGATGGGCGAGCGGCAACCATTCGCAGAAGCATGCCCAGACCATTGCGCACGTTACCGACTATGTGCTCGAGTACAAGGGCGGCGTGGACGTCGCAGCATCTTGCTCGCCGTTTGCCTTCAAGGACCGCGCAAGCGAAGCGGGCGGGCTCAAGCAATTTACGGACGCACACGACAAGGGCAATGGCGTCTTCTTCGCACTTTGGGACCCAGCTGGCATCACGCAGGAGCTCAACGCCGAGCAGTTTGTAGCAATGGGTGCGGCCATGAAGCCGTATCAGAGAAAAATGTGGACGGCGAGCGCGATTGACGGAATGAAATCCTCTATCGAAGAAAGTGCAGAGGAAGACGAGAACGCAGCCGCCGAGCAGCTTAAGGGGCAGACAGCTGAATCGTACGCTCTTTACTCCCTGTTTGATGGTGGGAAGGCCTACGAGAAGCAAATCAAGTCCATCGACGAACAGAAGGAACGAGAGATGAATTCGGTGAAGGACGGAGCCTGGAAACCGTACACCGAAGCGTACAGCCAGAATGCGGTGACGCAGTTCCGCAACGACATGAAGACGCAGATGCAAAAGGTGGAAGACACGATTCTCACCCCGCTCGCAGACGACTACGTCGCCTGGCTAAAGGGCACGCAGATGAGGACGGTGTTTGCGTGGGACTATCATGAACTCGATGTAGCAAAGGGCGTCGACTACGCCGAACTCTTCTACACGTGCATATATGGGTCGGCGGACCGCAAGGTGGTCTATGACCTGGTCCTCGAATGGGCCAAGGGCGACTTGAAGGACCGTCACAATCCGCTTTTGCGTTCGATGATTCTGAACCACGACCCGTCAGCTGAAAAACTGAAGGAGGCGGCAGGACTCCCTCTGCTTGAATTGCGGGAGCCTTCCGCGAAGCTCGTCGAGTTGAACCACGCTGCCAACGAGATTCTCGAAAAGAAAGGTCAGGGGCTGATTCTGCGGGCCGACAAGGCCGTGGCTGGAATGCTGCATGAGCTGGGCGGCCCGATTGCCGGCTTTATCGCCAAGACTGGTGATACGGCGAGTGTCAGGGTTTTCACGGCGTGCATGGGTCTGCGCTCGCGCACCACCATCATCTACAAGCCCGTCGAAGGAACCGTCAACCAGTGGATTTCCTATATGGCGCGCCAGATGTACGAGCAGATGCCTGCAAATAAACGCCCGAGCCTTGGTTCGTTGAACGCCAACCTGCGTAAGACCTTCCAGAACTCGTCGCCCAAGGATGGTCCAATCAAGGTGCCGCAGTTCATCGTCTTCAATGCGGAAGAGGCTGTCCAGGCGTCATCTGGCGCGACCTCCCTCAGTGGCAGAGGAGCGGCAATCTTTGCACCGGGAGTGCGCGCGGTACTGACGGAAGAAAACATCAATGCGAGCTTTCTTCCAAAGTTTCGGGCTGCGACACAGGGTGAAGTTGGATACGGCATCATCGGGGTAATCTTCAACGCGGTGAACTGGATGTTGGCGAGCAAGGAGTTGGCAAAGTCCAATGCATTGAACCGCAAGGAGAACCACGACAAGTTCGTTGCGGCTATTGTCTCAACGTGTGCGGCGACGTTCCAGACGGCTGGTCATGGCATGCGGGCGTTTGGCAATCTGGGCGGGCGATATTCACAGTTGTTGCTGAAATGGGGCACCGTTATCGAATTTGCCTTCCGTGTCGTAGGCGCGGTAGCCGGACTGGTCGGGGCGTGGTATGACCTCCAGCAATTCAAGACCGAACGAGAGTCCGGACATGCGGGCCTAGCCTCCATGTATTTTGCATCTGCCGTTACAAACGGCCTGCTTTGCCTTGCCATGATTGCCGGCGCGACCGTCCTGGTTTTTGCGCTTATGGTCGTACTGGTCGTTATCGGCATTTTAATAGCATGGAAGAAGCACCGGGAAATCGAGGAATGGCTCAGCAAGTGCGTCTTCGGTACAGCGGCGGAAAAGTTCTCAGAACTCGACGAACGCAAGCAGTTCGAAGCGCTGACATCATAAGCGAGGAACCATGGCGTACGATTACCTAACAAAGATTCGAATCAACCGTCCACTAACCGAGGAAGAGGTTGCACGGCGCGTTAATGTTCACAAGCCTGTCGTCGATGAAGCTGCCGATGCTTACACCGTGTTCGGGATGAACGATGTTTATCTCGAAGTCTGCGACGCTTCTTACCCGCAAGTTGGCTGGGGCCTTCTTGCTTTCCTGCTTTGTTTCCCGGCATTTGCTTTACTCACCGTGGAAGCCGTGCAGAGCGCGATTGTCGATACGCCGGCGATGGTCAGGAACAGTGAACAGGGGGTGTTCAGCGCCGTCATGTGGGTCTTCACCGTGATTACGGTGCTGTGCTGCGTGCTTACGGTTGTGATACTGCTGCGCGATTGCTTCAACTACAGGCACAAGGCCGTGCGCTTCAATCGCCAGACGCGCATGGTGTATGCCTTCCGGCACAACGGGCCGGGCGGAGTAATTGCTGTACCTTGGGACAAGGCGTTTTTCTACCCGCACCGGCTGCTTTCCAACAACCTGGCCGGGGGAGCGCCAACCTTGATGCGCTGCTTTGTGCTTGACGACGACGGAAAAAAGATTGTCAGTACATTCAGCTTCGGTGCCCGTACGGTCAATGGCGCAGACGAGTCCACTCCAATTGGTAAACAGGTCCTCTATCAGATTCAGGCCAACTTCGAGTTCATCCGGCGGTACATGGAGCAGGGCCCGGGCGCGCTACCGAAGGTCGAGCGGTATCTTCCGCGCGGCCCCTCTCTGCGCGCCTCAATGAGCGTCTGGTTCTACGGCATAGGAGCTGTCGGCAGCGCCAGCGGTGCCATGCGCGGTCTCACCATCCTGCTTTCGGGGCCGATATTCCTGCTGTCGATACTGCATTACGTCGCGCAACTGACGAGCCGGGAACCAGTATGGCCGACCGAGGTGGAAGCCGCCTGCGGCAACTTAGCGTCCGCCGCAATGGCTCAAGCCTGAGGTTAGGCGCTTCCTCTGCTGTCTGAACACGCTGCCGCTGTCTTGCCCGGAATCGCATGAGTGAACTGCAAGAACTTGCGTCGTCGCTGAGGTCATACGTCAACCAGTGTCGTAGCGTCACTGCCTTCCGGGCACTAACGCGCACGCGGGCAAACACGTCAACATTCAACTTGTCACCATATATTCGATGCAAAAGAAATGCGGTCTTCTCCTCTGCGCCACAGCGCTGATTCTTCTCACAGCCTGCCACAGTGCATCAGACAGCCCACTCGCCCCGCGCAGCCGCCACGCTCGCGAAGACGGAGGCCCCGCATGATGCCCAGTGGGTCCAACTCGAAAGCAGTGACTCGGCCGTGCAGGAGTGTGCCATCAAATTCCCGGATGTCGACCACCCTTGGACTGCGCGCATCGGGCTCAAGCCGGGGCAGTACGCCATTCACGCCCGCATCCAACAGGATGGGACAAGTGGTTCCTGGTCGTCAGGCGATGTATGGTCGGACGCGAAGACCGATGATGGCAAAGACACGTTGGATGAAAGCACGCTCAAGGCGGGGCTGCACGACTGCGCCACGCACGCGATGTCCATCGGTGTGCTTGAGAGCCATCTTGGCCAGGACAACGCCGTCGTGACGGGACTGCGAGCGCTGGAAAAGCAGGATATCGAGAACGCGAAGGCGCTTCGCAAATCGGGTCAGAGTGGCAGCTAGGTCCGGTGCGACGTCAAAAAGCCAACTCGTGGCCACAGCATCGCGATTTCACCAAAGCGACGTTGAGGTCATGTGATATCCGCCGTCAGCGTCGATGTTAAATCGGAAGCCGCATTTGATGGGATTCGCGAGGGTCCTTACCGCAAGCGTCCCCGCGCAGAAACGCGCTACATCGTTCATCGGAATGTGTCGAGGAAAGGAGGGTGTCTTACCATGAGCCGCAGATTCATCCTGAAAGACGACAAGACTACCCACAATGGTGTGGTGCTCGACGGCATCGTTGGTTCGTCGTTCGACGGCCGGCCGTTGGCTTATCTTGGGGCGCCTGTGTTGTGCCACACGTGCAACACCGAGGGCATCATCGTCAGCGATGGCTCGCCTCACATGATGAGCGTGATGGGCAAGCAGGTCGCGCTCGAGAACGATTTATGCCATTGCAAATGCGAGCCCCTTCCGAAGCTTGTGGCGTCGCAGACCATGGGCTCGCTGGCAGCCTGATTGGCACTAACACACTTGCGGCGCAAAAAAAGCGTGAAAGAAATCTCCGTCTTCCGGATTCCAACTGACGAGTCCAAAGACCGCTTCGGAAGCAGGCGGCACTCCGCTGCCGAATTCTGCGACCACCTTGCAGCTATTTTCTGCCAAGCTCGTCGATTCTAGGCGTTGGGGCGCTCGGCGTGCGTTCGCTCAAGGTGCCGGTGTTCCGGGTGCGGTCGAGAGCAACACGGAAGAGACAAATCTCTCAAATCCCGGCTCCCAGATTGGAATGGCACTGTCGACAGCGAACATCCCGTGTCCGTCACGGCCAAACGGTTGTTCAATAACGAGTTGACCATGTCCGCCCGCAGCCTGGAAAGCGCTAAACCACGTCCGAACGACATCCGGCGAGAAATACAGGTCGTTCTGGACATAGTGCCAGAAGACGGGAATGTGTGTTGTGGCCGCAAAATGTCCGATTGCATCGGCCATTCTTTCAGGTGCGCAAGGGTCGCCGGGATTTGTAGCGGGGCGACCGCCACGTCCGCCGGAAAAGTTGACCACCGCGATGACACCTTTGGGGGCATAGCTGGCGGCAGCGAGTGATGCAAATCCGCCTGCAGATTGCCCAACCAGTATCACGCGGTCGCGGCCGATTTGCGGGAGCGTATCTGCGAAGGCCACTGTGGCCAGCAGGTCCTTTGCGGCCTCGGCTCCGGCCGCCTCAAAATCAGGCGCTCTGCATGAGCCGGTGTTCTCGGCGAACCTACCACCTGTGGCGCCATATCCGCGCCGGATGGGAACGATAACGGCGAAGCCCATTCGCACGAATTCGCGAATCTGCGTAATCTTGCGATAACGACCAACCTTTATCCTGTCATGTGCGTTTGGCGGATTGCCGTGACTCAGAACGATAAGAGGAAACGGGCCAGCGCCATCGGGCATATAGGTCGTCGCGACGATTTCGCGCTGGCTGGTCCCGAAAAGCCCCTTCTCCATCATCGGCACGGCCACCACAGTCTCGTGCAAATCTGTCGCAATCGGGTCGGACTCAGCGGCGTTTGCGAGGTATTGCCACTGAGCGAAGACCATGACGCTGACAACCAATCGAAATCGGCCCAACCGGTTTTGCATAAGTTCTCCGGGCAGCTTCTACTGAACCAATGTTGAATGCGAGCTGCGCCTGGCTGCGGCGCCAATGCCACTGGGACGAACTCGCCCATTGGGTTCGCGGGACCGGGCAACAACGTGCTGGCTGCCTTTTCCCGCCTCTTGCGACGTTCTCGCGCCGACGGACCCATACTGAAGTCGACCCGCTGCGCTTATCCTGACTGATGCAGTTCCGGACAACGCCCGGCACCGGATGGTGACGTTGACATTTCCGTGCCACAGCAACAGATGCCCGCACCGACGAAGTCGCAAGCCAAGGCAGGCTGCTTGCGGTTTCCCATGCCTATCTGGTTACCAGAATAAATTGCACACCATCGTCATTCACATCAAATGTGGCATATGCGGAATCATCAAGGGCGTATTGATACCCTTGCATCACGAGAAAAGCGGGAAAAGGCTTCTTGGCGGGATTGCCAAGCTTCGATGTAATTTTCTTGGCATCATCACCCAGCTTGATGCCGAGAACATTGCCAGCGAACGGTGCGTCAAGGCGAATCGTCTCAACATTTCCGTTTGCGCCGAAGAATGCCCAAATGCCCCTGGTTCGGAGATGCAGAATGGTCTTCCCCTTGTTCGGGTCGGGAAAGTTTGGCGGTAGAGCCGCATTCCTAACCATCGGCTCGGTTTCCGCGGTCGTCTTCAGAGCGGCCTTGACCGTCGCCACGTCGTCTCCCAGTTTGAATCCCAAATCAGGAAGCGCAACTGTCTGTGCAGCGGCCCACTGAGCTGACGCAACCGCCCCCAGCACCGCAAGCATTGCCATTATCTTTTTTGTCATCTTGTCGTTTCCCCGCCGTCGTCGCGGCTTTTAATATTCGAATCGCTTTTCAGCTCGCTATGTTCTCGGTCGCCATGAGAGCATTCAAAGGGCCGTTCGGTCAAGGGAATAAAGGAAAGCCGGTCTGTGAAGGTGGTTGTAAGGAGTAAGAGATTGCCTCAGTTAAGACGTACGGCTTTCGGTCCGTCTGGTCGACCCTGCGGAAGTACTTGCCCGGCACTGCGTGGCGTACGCGACTGCGGCAGTGGCAGTGGCAGTGCGATCGCACAACCTCTAAACCATCAATTGAATCGTGCTTCCCCGCCTCATGGGGCACGTGCATGCCGGGCAGCGCACCTCATTCAGCAATTCTCAAACCCCCGAAAAAAATATGCTCACGCGCTGCTCCGCATCCCGATGTCGGTGCCATCAGGTATTCGCGGAGGTTTAGATAAACGGCCGTTCTACGGATATCTCGCCGCAGACCGCGTCATATTCGAGCCGAGCGTCGGTCAATGCCGGGTGAGCCCGGTTTGATTTCAATCGCGGCAATAGTTCACGAACCGCCGCCCGAGCTAGCGGCCGTCGGTCACGACCACTCCATTGTTCCCATAAAACCCGCGAACATAGACGCCTGGCTCGGTCCGAACGGGCCAAAGTTGACGGCAATGTACGTCAAACTTGATGACACGGACCGGCCTTTATCACGAGCATCGACTGGACGCATAAGATGGATAAAAAGAAGGGCCTACACTCGTTTGACGATGACGGTTTTCCATATCAAAGCAAGCCCGGCGATGCCAAGTGTAATGGCTCCCAGCGGACATAAAAGCCAGGCGAACCAAAGCCAGCCGTAATGCGATTGGCCGGATTTGGACGAAAGCGGTGGTTGCGCTACCAACGTTACCTCTTCGCCCATCAGGGGATGGCCAACGTCAATTATCGTCAAGGAAACTTCGTTCTTCCCGGGAGAGGCCCAAAGGCCGTCGCGCTTACGCGGAGACCAGTTCCATTCTCCGTCAGCCACATAATGATTTAGCGTCAGCCGCCTCGATGTTTCCGTCGAGCTACGCGCGCCTGCGGGCATCGCCTCCAGCTCGACAGAAGGTCCTCCATTGACGGATACCACGGTAAGGATGGGTTGCCCCGGACTGGGAAACGTTAGCTCGCCCGTCGGACTCTTGCGATACGCGAACTTTCCGAGGTCGGCTTCTCGCCGGTCGGAAAATCCGCCATTGAAGCGCATTTCAAAATCCATCCAGTGCCCCCAAAGGCTGAACACCGTCATGTGAACAACTTTCTGCGGAATCAGAGTGACCGAGACTTTGCCTGGCTCGGTTGCGATTGTCCAGAGACTGTAATAGCCACCCAATATCGCAGCAACGATGAACCATGCAAACCACGCGCGCGCATATTTTCTGATTGTCGTCATATCGCTCAAAGACGCTGAGAATGCTCGTCTGTCAACCTAGGACTCTGCGTTGTTACCCTCGTTGGACAGCGCCGCTGCCCGCTTGCCTTTCGCCAATCAATGTCACACCGTGTTCGCTGCGGATGCACTGCATGCCGCCTAAGGCTGCTCGCCGCGGTTTCCAATTTCTAGTCTTGCACCACCGCGCATTAGCCAATGGCCGACCCGTCGCCTGCAACTGAGACGACGAACGGCGCCTCGAGTAGTCTTTTGTTTTCCACGCGGTATCTGCGAGGACGGAAATCCGCCCAAGGAAATGCGATAGCCGGTCATAAGCAAGAAGGTCTCCGCTGTGCGGAATTCATCGTGAGACCACAGGTGTTCACGCATCGGAGCATCCAAGCTGTATGCGACAATTTCAGGGTGAACGACATCGGCGGGGGTAGTTGAAGTAACGACAGCAATCTTGAATTTCCGCCCATCCAACTGGAACGATTGAAGCAAACTCGCCCGCTGACGGCACAGAAGGTTTGCGGTTGCGAGAAGCAACGGCCGGACTGTCTTTCGACAGGTGGTTTGAGGCATCGACAAGGAAACGAGCCGCGTCGTGCAATTGGTCCAAGGAGTCTCCTCGCAGAACATTGCCATTCTGATGCACTGGCTCCGGGCTGACGAGATTGATTCTGCTTTCGGTTGTTGCCTGCACCACATTCGCTCCTGCATAAATGCGACGCTGGGAGCTGGTGGTAAGTGCAAGTTTTTTGGAATATTTACGGTTCCGTCTGTCGCATGAACATGGGCTGCCGCCAATCGTTTGCGTTTTTGTATTCGAGTGGTACCGCACACTGCTTCACTGGACGAGCATACCGCTCGGCGATAGAGTGAATGCAGAATAGATTCGACTCAGGGGTACACACGTGGTTCCTGGTGGGAGAACGGTCAGGTAGTTGCGGGCCATCTCGTTTGGGCGGTGTTACATCGCGACCATGCTGTCCAATGCGCAATGGCAGTCAGGTGGTGTGAGCGTTTCCCTGAGTGCATCACGGGTTGTCTACTGGGTCACCACTAATCTCCGGAATGGCTCGTCGGCTAGCGCGATGAGACTCTCGTGTGCAACTTTGCGCGACAAAGAACAAGTTCGGAGTGAAATGCGCAACGAGACCTATTATGAAAATCATGTTTGCGCTGTCCTTGATGTTTTCCCTTTGCGCTGCGGCACAGAACCTGCCTGCCGGTCCGGTCGCCCAGTCAAATGCAGCTACTCGGCTATTCGCGGACCTGTGCATTCCAGCCGCTGGAAATAGCGCAAAGCTGAATGAACTGGCGAAGCAGTACAACCTGCGCACGGTCGATGCGTTATTCTCGCAAAAGATACTGAAGAATAGGCCCGGAATGGTGTGGTCGGCATCGAACTCTCTCGGGGACTTCCTTGTCATCTCGCAGGCCAACAACTCATGCTCCGTGTGGGCGCGGAGAGCTGACGCAGCGACATCAATCCAGCAATTCAAGCGCATCATCACTGGAGTAGAGCGACCTGGCCTGCAAGTGAATGTAGTTGACGACAGGGATGTCAATGGGCAAGGCGGAACTTATCATTACGTTGCGTATTTTCTCTCGAAGACGGGACAAACGAAAGGGATGTACGCAAGTATTGGTGTCTCGACGTCGAGCAGTGCTGAGGCTCAGGTGCGCTTGCGGCTATTGCCGGCCAAATCAGAGTAGTTGCCGATTTCACGTGGGCCGGTCGCGAGCAGCCGATTTGTATGCCACGGCAGCTCGACACCCATTATTGGTTTCGAGCCAGAGACGGTCGGTGTGTCAACTTGAAGTTAAGGGTCGCCCTTGCCGAGCTCGCACAGGGCAAGGCTCTCCCGGTTGCAACCAACGAAGGCTGGATGCATGAGCGTGTGTTAAAAAGCAAGGGAGGTTGAGGACTGCTACCCCCGATGTGATGCCGACAGCCGAGTCGCAGGGCATCAACGATAGGCGCGCGTTCGGCAAAGCAGTAGGATGTGAAATATTTGTTCTGCCTGCGCACCCATGAACCCGTTGTCGCCCGAAGAAATGCGCCAGATATTGGCTGACACCCACGAGAAGCTGCTTGTCAATCCGCTCAAGGGCGGCGGTTACAGTTGGTCGTGGCCTGATGGCAGTGTCAAAGGAATCCGGCTTCTTCGAATCAAGGCGAGCGGTGCGTGCAAACGCCCTCGCTTTTCTAACGAGGATGTCGCGCCACCTTCGACTCGCGAAGAACTCCTCAGGGTGTTTGAGGAAGACCTGGCAGGTGCCGTCAACGGCAGCGCGACGAAGAAGCCCCCCCGTCCGATGGTGGGCACTGCAGCCCCGACGCGCCGCGCCGATTCGACGACGTTCGCCGCAGCTTTCAAATCTTGCAAGCCGTTCGTCTTCGAGAAAGTTAACCTCGGGGTAGACTTGAGCCGGCCAATGCTCTACTTTGCCCAGTCGTTCGATTTGAATGGAGCCCCTTACGCAAAATACGTCGGGAAGGCAGATGACCACGAAAGACCGTTTAAGCACTACGAGAACAAGGTTGCTCGAATGATTGCGGGGCGTATAGACAAGTATCGCCTCGTGCATAAGGGACTAGCATTGGCGCACGGCCAAGGCCACCGGTGCGTAATGACCCTCGTCTGTAATGTGCCTGATGGTGCGGACGTCCTTGCGTGGGAAGCGCATGCAATCAAAGCCATCGGTTCGTTCGGCCCCCAGGACGCGTATCGCCTCAACGAGAACCGAGGCAGTCGGAAGAGAATTGCTGGTCAGGACATCCCTGAGCCGCTGCGCCTTGCCCTCGCTCACTTAAACTTTCGCGACCCGATTGAACGCGAGTAAGCGTCAACTTTTTTTGCAGAGCAGTCGCTCAAGGCGGAGAGCGACGACCATAAATGCAGGATATACAGCGCAACAATAACAACGGAAGACAAAAACAACTATTGCCCGGTCCGCATTGAAAATTTAATCGCTTCAATTTCGCACTCATTCCCTGTTGGAGCGCTGATGACATTAGAAACCGGAGGCGACGTTGAATTCGAACCGCGGCCGGTTTAAGGCGCACCCGATGAGGCAAAAGCGGCTCGACCGCGCTCCCTATTGTCTGACAGCCAGCAGCGAATGACATCGCTCTGTCAGCGCTGTCCAGGCAAATCTTTCCAACGCACATGGTATAGCGGACTGCTGTAACCACATCGCGACCGAAAATGTCGTGCGCGCTTCCGCTTTGCCTGCCACCGCAGCTCGTAACGCTCACGGGCGAGAATTCACTTGGCCGGTCAGTTAGGTAAGTAGTAGGTATGCGGTAGCAACCCAGTTCTTGAGCGCATGTACCGCAAAGGTGGCTGCTCCATACTGCTCGATTAAAGTTCGGAGCTGATTATGCCGTAATTGCGACTGTCGAGATTCTTTATACAGCTCCACAATGGCACGAATTGACGTATCGGTCACGCTCTTGAGTGCGATGGCAGCCGCGGCGATATCCGGCTGCGCAGCGCGCCCGCCAGTTGCATATGAACCGCCGCCCGCCGCCGCCTGCTGCAGTTCCTGGAAACAGGTCCATTTCAAGCAGATGGACTCGAACGAAGTTTGCGGTGTGACGATTAGCATAGAGAGTAGCCCCACGTTTGAATTTGCCGAGGGGCGTTCAACGTTTGTTGCCTATCAGCTGCCTTCCGGCAAGTTCAGCTCAATGATGGTCGAGACATACACAAGCTCAGACCTGCTGCCGATGGCGACGCTGTTTCGCCCAAGAGCGCTGTTCCTCGATTCCCACTTGAGTGAAGTCGGGAGCGCAGACCTGGCCGCAATGAAACGCGGCAGCAAGGCTTTCCGGGGAGCGTATTACTACTCGACGACATCCGTCCCCACAGACGCCACTTGCGTTGTCATTTACGCAGCGTCGTCCCGTAACACTGACCGAATCGTGGCGCATTCGGTGAATGGCGACATGTTTGGTCTCCCCAATGCCTATGAGGGCAAGATTTCCATCATCCTCGAATGAATGCGCGAACGAAACTGGCAATCTTCCGGTTGCTCCCAGCCTTGGTGCTTGCACCGCTGATTACCGGCTGCGTGCACCCTTTGCTGACAACCGATATTAAGCTCAGCCCAGGTGATACAACTGCGAGGCTGAGAGTCCGCTTGATGACTGAAGGCTCGATAACCATACTTCAGTTCGCGCCGTCCAAATGTTACGCGTTCTCAGACCCTGCGGTCAGGTCTCTTGCGACAATTTATAGGGGCGAAAAGTCGTTTGGTATCAGTCTCACCTGGCCAGCGAAGCTCGATATGCCCAATGACCTCGCGGGCGTCCCGCAGTCCTCCTACGAGGAGATACTCGTGAAGGCGCAGAGTCCACTTGATTTCAGGGTCAGCTGGTTCGGTGGCAATCAGTACGTTGTTTACAAGGCCAATCGGGTCGCGGAATTTTTACCAGAAACCGGCAAGGACTATGAACTGAAAGTGTTCGCGTCCCCCAAGAGTCCTATGCGGCTTGTCATCGATGAGCTGCAGGTAAATGATGGGCACATCACGCGTGTGCCCGTTGCGGTCAACGACCTTCACTTGTGCGGCACGTGACCGGTGAAATGTACGGCCGGACCAGTAAATGTCAGAAATGCTCCGATTGAACGAAGACGATGGCAGCGTTACTGTCAGCTACTCTCGCTGGTCCCAGTGGTCGTCTGCACTTTGCGTCGCCGCTGCAGCCGTGGCTCTCGGGCGTGTCGGTTATGCCGCATGCGTTGCGAGGCCCAGCCTCTTCTCCGAAGGATGGCTCCTTGTTCCTACATGCTTGCTAGGCTTTGGCTTCCTCTTACGTACCGTTGTCCACTACGGCGTTCTTAGGTCGCCAATTCATATAACCACTTCGGGGACGGTGCAGCAGGCTATCTGGGCATGGCGATACCCTGGACCGTTCACTGCGACGTGTGTCAAAGTTACGAGCAAGGTGCCGCGTTTCAAGATTGAACTGCGTTACGCCGGCGCTCGTCAACGATTCGCAGGTGCCGAATCCGAAGGGGATACGATTGGCGTCGCTGTGAAGCTAGACAACTGGTCGCGCTCCAGAGTCGTCGGCAAGACTTTGCCTAACGAGCAAAGGCGCTCATTGAGTGAGACCTGGCTTTTGGGCGGTTGCTTTGTAACGTCCGCCTGCTTGCCAATAGCAGACAGTCTATTAGGCGGAGACCTCTATTATCTCGACGGGCTTGCGCCTTACGGACGTTGGGCAACCGCCGCAATGGCCGTGTTTGCAGCGTTGGGCGCGGCATGCTTGATTTTTGTCGTGGCTCAGTGGGCGGTGCGCCCAGTCCGCGCCAATGCGGCCGTCTGGCTTAGCGACATTGCCGCAGCCGCGCTGCTTATCACGGGCTCGACAGCGGTCGTTGGTCACTACGCGCAGTCCTTCGAAATGCGCATCACCCCGGCGCAAGAATCTGTGTATGAGCAGCCGTTTCGAATGGAAATGCGAGATACGCGAAAGGGCTGCAAGAGGTTCCTGGTCGTTCAGGAGCCGACTTTGCGACGCGTAGTCAAGGTGTGTGACACGTATGGCGCGCAATATTGGAGCGGCGCTGAAGCGGTGCGGGTGCATCAGTCCAACAACCGGCTCGGCGTGCATATCGAGTCAATCGATAGGGCTAGATAGCCCACGACCCACATCGCCGACGAATGCGGGCCGGTGCCCGGAGTCACCGACGTCAGAGTCACATAATCGACTTGGGTAAATATGAGCTACGACCTGTATTTTGACCTTGCGCAGCCCACATCATGCGCGGACATTCAGCGTCATTTCAGAGAACGGTCGCATTATCAGGTAAGCGACGGAGCAGTCTACCAAAACGCGAATACCGGAGTGTATTTCCAATTTAATTGGTCGCGCGATTCGGCACAGGCCTTGGTTAGCCACGTCGCCTTCAACATGAACTATTTCCGGCCCCATGTGTTCGGCCTGGAGGCCGAACCGGAGGTACGCGCGTTTGTTGCTCGCTTTTCGCCAAAAATTGAGGACCCGCAGTTGCACGGTATGGGTTCAGGGCCCTACGCAAGCGACCGCTTTCTCTCGGGATGGAATGCGGGCAACGAGGCCGCGTACGAAGCCATTCTTCAGATGCAGCATCCGACCCGCAAACTTTATACGCTGCCCTCCGCTGTGCTGGAGCGCATCTGGCGATGGAACTCGCTCATTGGCCAGACGCAGGCGAAGTTCGGTGAATCACTGTTTGTGCCAAAGGTCATGCTGCTTGCCGTCAACGGGGAACTCACGACTGTCGTAGTTTGGGGGGACGCAATACCAGAGCTCATCCCCGACGTCCAAGCCGTGCTTGTGGTGCGGGACGAACTGTCGCCAGATTCGGTGAAGAACAAGAGTGCGAAGGACCGGTGTCTGGTTCAGCAAAGGACGCTGGATGACGTCCTCGCCCCATTGCTGGAGAGCGGCTATCCGTTGCCTGTCAGGTTTCCTAGCTACAACGAGCCCCCAGCGGCAGTGCGCACCTTTATCAAATCACTGGTACCAGCTAGCGACCACATAGCCGGAATCGCCTTCGACGGCGTCCTCGACTGGGAGCTTGTGTCGAAGTATTCGCACGACCTGTAGGTTTAGCTCGCAAAATTCGCTTACGAAGTGCCCGTTGTACCGAGACATTGAATTCGGACCTGAACCTCGGCGGGTGATGACAGTTCCTCGGTTTGCGACCAGTTTCGCCGGTTTCGTCTCTGTGCAGGCAAGCAGGTCTATTGGGCCTTCCAGCCAGAAGTAGCACACTGCATCTTACCCATGGCATAGTGCGGGCATCTCAACTGCGGAGGCGCGAATGGCGACCTTGGAATCCTTGCAAGCAAAAATCCAGAGACTGCAGGCGCAAGCCGACGCGCTCGCCGCTAAGAAATCGAGCGCTGTTATCGAGAAGATTCGTGGCTTGATGGCAGAACACGGTCTAACGACTGCTGACATTGATGCGCATGCTGGTGACAAAAAGCGTGGACCGAAACCCGGCGGAAAGGCCGCAGCGAAAGCAGGAAGCTCAGTAACGAAATATCGCGACCCGAAGACGGGAGCCACATGGTCGGGGCATGGTCGCGCACCCGGCTGGATTGCCGCGGCGAAGGACCGCAGTAAGTATCTCGTTGAAGGCAATGCTGTGGCGTCGGCACCCTGCTGCCAAGAAGGTTTCGAAGGCAGGAAACTATGTCAGGGGCCCCCAGCCTGCGCTGTACGCTGACCCGAAAACTGGCGCGACCTGGAGTGGACGTGGCCGCGCTCCGGCGTGGATTGCTAGTGCCAAGGACCGCAGCAAGTTTCTCATTGGCGGCGCTACCGCTGGCGACAAGAAGCCGGTGCTCAAGACGGCTGCTGTCAAAAAGCCCTAGGCCCGTCGATACCATTTTCGATGATGTCGTAATAGCGATTTGCGGCAACGATGTCGACGGTTATGTCGGGGTAGCGTTCCGTGAATTCCTGTAGCAACGGTGCAATGTGCAGCGTGCAGAAAGACAGGGATGCCGTCACGCGAAGAACGCCGCTCGGCTTGGCTACAGCTTTTTTGCGACTGCTTCCGCTTCCCTGAGGTCCGTCAGTACCGATTTGCAACGGCGATGGAATTCGGCACCTGCTTCGGTCAAGAAAAGGCTACGTGTATTGCAACGTATCAACTGCACGCCGAGTCTGGCCTCTATCGCCGCCAGGTATCGGCTTGCAGCAGATATGGACAGGTCGAGAGCCTCAGCCGCGCGGCTGATATTTCCCGACTCCGCGACTTCGATGAAAAGCTCGACTTCCTTGAACTGGTCCATGACGGAACGCTACCTGCTGAAATTTTCGAGCAACGCCACTATCCGCATCGCTGCTTGCTGAAGGGGAAACTGATTCGGTACATCGGGCGAGTTTTTGGGGACCAGTCATAACGATGTTCAAACCGGTCCGAGGGGAAAAAAGGCCTCAAAAACACCTCAAGACAGCTCATAACGCTTCAGCTCAGCTGGGAGCGTCCTCGGAGTTCCACGGTAGGAATCAAGCGGTGCGTCGGTCAACCTGCTCGCGAAGCGCAGCCACGAATGTGTCTTGGGCCCAGTCTTCCGCAAGCGCTCGACGTAGCAGCTCCTGCTGGCTCGCTGGAGCTAGGCCACCATGTGGTGGGTCCTTATCCAGGTTCGTAGGAAACGGATAGCCCTCGGCGCTTGACGCGATGACAGCGTCAACCTGTTCTGTCGTGAAAGCCGCCGTGCGAACGAGGTCAAGCAGCACCGGATAACCAAGCAAGGCTTTCTGAACAAGGAACGTGTCTTCCGTGGCCTTCCGCACCCGGGCAAAGAGGCCAGCGAGCACACGGTGTACTTCCTTGGCGAGAAGGAGCGCGCTGACCTGTCCAAGCACACAAACGCCGATAAGGTTGACGCGGCCCGCGACTACCTCCAGAAGGCGGTGGCGGCGCTGAGTTGAGAGCGCTCGCGCATCGAGATGCGCGTTCGTGGCGCGCACGGCTGCCAGGAGCGGCGATGTGGCGCGGAGCGAATAGAAAACGGCGTGCGGACCGAGAGGAAGCGATACTGCGAATGGCGTGCCCGTGAGCCGATTTTATGAAGTATCATCGCTTGCGTGAACGTACAAGTAAAACTTTCTTGAGAGGCTGGTTTGGCGGTCTACGTGGATAACGTTCGAATTGCGTGGCGTGGACGCCAGTGGTGTCATTTGGTTGCCGATTCGCTCGATGAGCTTCACCGATTCGCAAAGTCCATAGGTCTAAAGCGAGGCTGGTTTCAAGCAAAAGCATCGTTACCGCATTACGACGTCACGGTCGAGGTCAGAGATGTCGCACTTAGTCGAGGTGCGGTGCAGGCCGACCGACGCACGCTCGTTTTGCGTGGCCGCCAATTGAAAATTGAGCTTCAAGAATCGCTCGCAAAGGCAGACTCTCAGCTTCGGCTGTTCGACTGAGATTCGGATTTTCCGTCGTCTCAACTTTCGCGGTTCCGTCGGCGATAGGCCACGCCGGGCGCGCCGTCTTTGCCATGTATCTGACTGCAGAAACAATCGACGACCTGCTCCGAAAAGTCTATGGTCGGCTGCTGCGAAAGCGCGGCTCAGGCGAAATCACCCCGACAAAAGGCCCGGCAACCGAGATTAATGGCGCGCTGCTTGTCCTGAAAAAGCCACGTGCGCGTCTCAGTCAAAGTGAAAAAAAGAACACCCTGTTTAGCTGCCTGGGTGAATTCCTTTGGTATCTCGCCGGCAGCGATAAGCTCGATTTCATTCAATACTATATAAGCCGGTATAAGGACTTTTCCGACGACGGGCAGACCGTTTTTGGCGCCTACGGACCTCGCCTGTTCGGGCCGACAAACGGAACCAACCAAGTTCAGAACGTCATACAGACACTCCGCGCAAATCAGCACTCGCGACGAGCTGTAATCCAGCTGTTCCACGGAGATGACCTCGCCGCGAACCTCGTGAAGCGGCGCGAAGACCTCCCTTGTACTTGCACGCTGCAGTTCTTCATCCGCGACTATCAGCTCAACGCGATGGTGACGATGCGTTCGAACGACGCCTTCATGGGGCTTCCGCACGATATTTTCGCCTTTACGATGCTGCAAGAGCTCATCGCACGGTCCTTGGGGGTGGAAGTTGGACAGTACAAGCACGCTGTCGGTAGCCTGCACCTTTATGCCAACAACACGCAAGCAGTCAGCGACTACCTTGCCGAGGGCTTCCAGGAAAGCGTTTCCATGCCTCCGATGCCAGCAGGAGACCCGTGGCCGGCGGTCGAGAGACTGTTGAAGGCAGAGAACACCATCAGGCAAGGAAAGCAGCCGAAATTGGACGACCTAGCCCCCTACTGGGCCGACCTTGTGAGAATGCTGCAGGTGTTTCGCTACTCTCGCAACGGCGCACGTCAGGCGCAGCGGGACAAGGTCGAAGACATCAAGAAACAGATGACGACGAACGTCTACGACGTCCACATCCTGAAGCGTCAACTGCGCGCTCCAGTGGCAGCACAACCGGAAGAACAACTGCTGTTCAATACCGCGGAACTCGACGCCCAACAACCGGTAAGCAGTGACTCAAATCAGCGGTAGGCAAGTAAACGTTTCCAGACTAAGGACCGCAGCGCATGACAAAGAATCCACTGCTCGCGAACCCGGGACTCGCGAAAGAGCTGGACAAGAAGCTCAAGGACTATCGCTTCAACGGAAAAGCCCTTCCCGGGATTCCGTCCGAGGCCGAGCGCGAAGCGTTGGTCGCGCAAATGGTTGATAGCGTCGCACGCATCGATTTCGTAAAAAGAATTGCAGAGCGCCCTATCTCACCGAGGCGGCTCGACCCGAAGGAGGTCAAGATGTTTGACCCTCTACGGGCCGCGATTCAGCACATGCGCGACGGCAACGTCGATGAAGCGTTCTGGCTGGTGTTTCTGTTCGTGCACTGCGGCAAGCACGCCACGAAAGGCTACGGACTACTTCGAATGGTCTATGGTGCGTTCCAGGACAAGTTTGTCTGGACATGGCAGCGTTTTACCCAAAACCCCAACTTTTCAGTGTGGTTGGGGCAGCACATCGACGCCATAAAACAACAGCGTCGAGAGTTCCCATTCGGCAACCATCGGAAATACGAGAGCCTCGACCAACTCGATGCCGTGCTGACCAGCTACGTTGACTGGATTGCCTCAAACAACTCACACGGGCAGTTCATCGCCGCGGCGAAGGCGCAGGTAGGAGACGACCCTAAGGTCCTGTTCGACCACCTATACAAGAGCATGGACGCGGTGCAACGTTTCGGCCGGACCGCCAAGTTCGATTTTCTAACAATGGTCGGGAAAATCGGATTGGTAAACATCGAGCCACCGTCCGCGTACATGGTGCACGCGACAGGTCCTGTCCGTGGAGCGCGCCTACTCTTCAGCGGTGCCGTTGACAACAATTCCATTTCAAAGCCGAAGCTCGACGAACTATCGGTCGACCTGGATAAGACCTTGGGGGTGGGTATGCAGGTGATTGAGGATTCTCTCTGCAACTGGCAAAAGCAACCTGCGGCATATTTGCAGTTCCGCGGTTAATCGCCGTTCCACTTATACCGATTTTTTAGGCTGTTATAGTTGCGTTGACTGACAAGTCCACGGAACTGCATTTGCCCAACGACAATGCCGTAAGACACCCCGGCATCGCGCGCGAGTCGCATGATGCCCTTGAGCGACTTCGAAGCAGCAGGTAGACGTGCCTGAAGTCCAGGCGGAATAAGTTGCTCTGTCGCGAACTTATTGGCCTCGTCCTCCTGGGGAGACATCGGGCCGTCCGAAGTCTCGAGAATCAGCAAATCAGCGTCCCAGTGCAGGATTAAATGTCCTGCTTCATGGAAGAAAGAAAACCAAAACTGGTCGTCGCTTAGATAGCGGACAGACAACAGCAACACAGCCTTATCCGGGCCGCCAAAGAAGGTTGCGCCGCTTGCACGACAGCCCTTAGGAGCCTTCACGACAACGACCGCTACGCCGGCCTCGGCACACAGATTTTGAAGCTTAGGTAGGAATTCCGCCGGGTGAGATATTGTCGTAAGCGAACGGATTTTCGGGAACTGATTCGCGAACAAAGAGGGATTCCACGGCTTGCATTCAATCTTGTCGGCTTCCAGCTCGCCTTGACGAAGCCATGCCGCGGTCGATACTTCGTCTTCAGCAAAAGTCTCACTTGTGCGAAAAGCGGCCGCGCCTTTCACATCGGAATACGTCCGACGCCACGCATCTAGGTTCGGCACGTCAAAGAAAGCCAGGCAGCGCCGGAGCTTCTCTCGCTTGTCTTTCGTCGGCTCGACCCAGCCCAGCTCTTGCATTTGTCGTAGAGGGAGGCTTTTCAGCCAAGCCTGATATTCGTCGTTGTCGGGGTCGACGCCACCAGTCAATTGTGCGAGTTGCTCTCGATACTGCTCCTCTCGGCATAACCAGAACCCGGCAGACGCACCAAGCTCCGCCTCGAGACGCTTGGCGATTGGTGCCGTTAGCACGTACGTTCCCTTGAGGAGGTTTCCGAAATCGTCATCGGACATATCAACCGAACGCGCCAAGTGCGTGGAGGCGATACCTCGCGACTTCATCAAATCACTGATAGTTCGACCAGGCGGAACCGCCCAAAGGGGCGCGAATTCAGCTTCAGCTCTCATTGGTACGCTCGATTTCCAAGATTTTCACGCGCGTCACCTGCGTCCAGTCCAACGCTTCCGAGTCATCAGCATGAGGACGATAGGCCTCTACAAGCATACGGTACTGGTCGTCGATTGGGATGACAATCCGGTCGTCCACACTCTCGTCGAATTTGCCAAAGCCCCATTCCACATACTTGAGCGCGGATTCGGCTGCGCGCAAGTCGGCTAGGCGGCAGTGAATCGCACGGCCAACCGCCTCCCCGTAATTCAGCTTCGCTGAGCGCGGCCTCTCACACACCTTTCGGAGCTTCTCGTCTTTAAACGCCAGTTTTATGGGCATCGTATGAACTATGCCGGCGACCGAGAAGCTGGCCGGCCTAAGCAACGCTTACGCAGAGAGCGTCATCGTCTGTCTTTTGGGATTGCGCGAACCTGAAATTTGCAAGCCGTCGGCCTGAGAACAGTGCAGCACGCTTCAATACGTTTATTTTATCAATAACTTGAATGTGGAACGACGTGCTTCGACACAAAGGACCTTTGGCGCATCTTGGTGCTGTCCCGGAAGTGTGCGTAGCCAGCTGCGCGGTCCAAACAACCACGTCGTGGACACCCGAGTCCGTACTGCTCGCCCTGATTCGTGGCGGGAAGGTAAGCTGCAGCGAGGGTAGATGAAACGGGGCCAAATCCCCCGGGACGCCCGCTCAACGGATTCATTCCGAGACAGCTTTTTCGGAATTTCCCGTTGAAAGCGGACGATTTTGGGTCGCTGGATTAGAAGCCATTACGTTGGAAAATCAAACGCTTGCAAACAAATAACGGCTTCTCCCGGGGAAGTGGCGCTGTTGTGTAACGACTTCTAATCCATATCGCCACGCAGTAGAAGATCCACCAACCCCTTCACTCCACCGTAACGGATTTCGCCAGATTGCGCGGCTTATCCACATCCGTGCCTCGCGCGCAAGCCGTGTGATACGCCAGCAACTGCAGCGGCACCACGTGCAAGATGGGCGACAGCAGACCGTAGTGCTCCGGCATACGGATCACATGCAGACCTTCGTCGTTGACGATCTTCGTATCCGCATCGGCGAAAACATAGAGCTGGCCGCCGCGCGCGCGCACTTCCTGGATATTCGACTTCAGCTTTTCCAGCAACGCGTCGTTCGGCGCGACCGTCACTACGGGCATTGCTTCCGTCACGAGCGCGAGCGGCCCGTGCTTCAATTCGCCGGCCGGATAAGCCTCCGCGTGAATGTACGAAATCTCCTTGAGCTTCAACGCGCCTTCGAGTGCGATCGGATAATGCAGACCGCGCCCGAGGAACAGCGCATTTTCTTTGCGGGAAAACTCTTCGGACCACGCGATGATCTGCGGCTCGAGCGCCAGCACACTGTTCAACGCCGCGGGCAAATGGCGCAGCTGCCTGAAGTATTCAGCTTCCTGCTCAGGGCTCACGCGCCCGCGTAGTTTCGCGAGCGTGACAGCCAGCACGAATAGCGCAACGAGCTGCGTGGTGAACGCTTTCGTCGATGCGACCCCGATCTCGCGGCCCGCGTGCGTGAGAAACGCCAGTTCGGTCTGACGAACCATCGCGCTCGTGCTGACGTTGCACACCGCCAGCGTATGTTTATGGCCAAGCTCCTGCGCATGCTTGAGCGCCGCGAGCGTGTCCGCCGTTTCGCCCGACTGCGAGATGACAACAACCAGAGACTTCGGATTGGGCACCGACTCGCGATAGCGATACTCGCTCGCAATCTCCACCTGCGTCGGAATCTTCGCGATCGATTCGAGCCAGTATTTCGCAGTCAGCCCCGAGTAGTAGCTCGTGCCGCACGCGAGAATCAGCAGGTTGTCGATGTCCGCAAAGACCTTGTCCGCGCCCTCGCCGAACAGCGTTGCGTCGAACGAATCGGATTGCGGGATGGTGTCGGAGATCGCGCGCGGCTGCTCGAAAATTTCCTTCTGCATGAAATGGCGGTACGGCCCGAGTTCGACCGCGCCGCCGTATGCCGCCACCTGGCGCACTTCGCGCAGCGCTTCGTTGCCTTCGCGGTCGGCGATACGCACGCCCTCGAGCGTGAGTTCGCACACGTCGCCTTCTTCGAGAAAGATGAAGCGCTCGGTGCTGCCCGCGAGCGCCAGCGCGTCGGACGCGAGGAAGTTCTCGCCGTCGCCGAGCCCCACCACCAGCGGCGACCCCTGCCGCGCGCCGACCACGGTGTGCGGCTGATCCTTGTGCAATACCGCGATCGCATACGCGCCGTGCAACTGGGCGACCGCCTCGCGCACAGCGGAAAACAGATCGCCGCGATACAGGCTGTGAATCAGATGCGCGATAACCTCTGTGTCGGTCTGCGAAACGAACGTGTAACCCTTGCCGCGCAGCATCTCGCGCAGGGTTTCGTAGTTTTCGATGATGCCGTTGTGTACCAACGCAAGCGCATCTTTCGAGAAGATCGGATGCGCGTTGTCCGTGACTGGCGCGCCATGCGTGGCCCAGCGCGTATGCGCGATACCCGTGATGCCGCCAAGCTGGCTCTCGCGAACCTGGTCGTCGAGATCCGCCACGCGCGCGACGCTGCGTGCGCGCGCCGGGCCGCTCTCGCCGAGCACCGCGACGCCGCACGAGTCGTAGCCGCGATACTCGAGGCGACGCAGTCCTTCGATAAGGACGGGGACGATATTACGTTGCGCTGCCGCGCCAACAATGCCGCACATGGCCTATTCCTTTTTCAGTGCTGGATTTCACAGGGGCGCGTCGCGCACCCGCGTTGCTCCATCAACTCTTCTTTTTGGTCGGGCGTACGTAGCCCGTCTTGCTGGATTGCGTCTTGTCGTTCAGGACCAGCGCGTCGGCTTCGACGTCCTTCCAGACGGTCGTGCCCGCCGCGATCGTCGCGCCGCGCCTCACTCGCACCGGCGCAACCAGCTGCGTATCCGACCCGACGAACACGTCATCTTCGATGATTGTGCGAAATTTGTTCGCACCGTCATAGTTGCACGTGATGGTGCCCGCGCCGATGTTCACTCGCGCGCCGATATCCGAGTCGCCGATGTAGGTGA
>NZ_PNXY01000052.1 GCF_002879865.1 Paraburkholderia rhynchosiae | reverse complement strand
GTGGATTGGTCTGGGGCTGGAGGTAGCGTTTGGGTTGGCGTGGCCGTTGCGCCCGCTGCACTGGCCGCAGTAGCCGCCGTGTTTGCAGTCGCCGTTTGCGCACTGCTTGGGGTGAGAGATGCGTCACTGTGCGTGCCCGCGCGTGCGGGCTGCTCTGCATGTTCGTCCCGTGAAGCTTGACTCGCTGGCCGCGCGGCCGCATCGCGCTCGCGTGAAGACGTCGACCGCGCGACGGGCGGCACGTCCTGGTCCTCCTGGAAGCGCCGCGAAAACGCCGCGACGCGATCGGTCAGATCGCTGCGCGACAACGTGCGTCGCAGGAGCGGCGACGCGGGCGTGCCACGCGTGCGCTTGTGCAACGCGGACGCGCTGCCCGGACCGTGCGGCAAGCCGGCTTCGAGCGTGCGCGAAGGACGGGGGGACGGCGCGGCGGCATGCTGCTGGGCCGGCTGGCTGTCGGGCCGGTCGGTCGGCGAAATGGACGGAATCGACGAATTGGACGGATGTGATGGGATTCGTTCGTGCATCGAATGCTCCTGTACCGGAGGGTCGCGCGTTCGCAGGGCCATGGCGCCCATGCGCCGGCTCGCGCGGATAGCGGAGCATAGGGCCGCACGCGCGGGATCACACCCACTCGCGGCGATACGCTGACGCCCGCAACGAAACTTTGCGACGACTTCGCTGCGGTCGCCGCGATTTCGCGAAGCTCGTGCGTGGACGAAGACGCAAGTGGATAACGTCGCGTCATCGATATAGCGATCCGATCTCAGCCGGTCCACGGCAAAGCGAGCCCCGATGACATCACCGAACGAACCGCGCGCGCAGGCGCTTCACGACACGCTTCTCGAGACAATCAGGCAGCGCGTGGCCGACGCCGCGCGCGTGCGGGGACTGGCGGCACGGCACGAGGCGATCTTCGATGTCGTGCCCGCGCTGAAGGCGCAGATCGACGAGTCGCTCGCCGACGATGCCGCCGCCGCTCAGGAAGCCACCGCATGCCTGCGCGAAGCTTTTGAGTCGTTCAAGCGGGTTCACGCGATCGCTCGTCTGCCGTACGCACCGCGGCTCGATGCGCGTTATCCGTATCGCGACGAGTCGTTGAATCCGGTTCTGATCGCCGAGTTGCGCGATCCGATCCAAACGCGCAATGAACAGGCGGGCTCCCGCATCGACGCCGTGATGCCGTATGTCGACCCCACCTTGAGCGACGAGAGTCGTGGCGCTGCTTATCGAAGCACCCTCCATTGCCGCGCGATCGAGCCCGCTGACCTGCGCGATCCGCGCGAACACGTGCTGGTGGGCGAGCGCGGCGCCTTTGCCGCGCGGCGTATCCGGCGCGGCGAATGCATCGGCGTGTACGGCGGGCGGCTCATGAGCGCCGCGATGTTCTTTACGTGCGTGGACGAGTCGTTCGTGATCAGCGCGAACTCGGGCAACTCGGTGGCTTTCGTCGACGGCGAGAACGTGCTGGCAATGGCGAACACGTCGCTTGCCTACGATGCCGACGGCACGCCGGTTGCCCAGGCGGACGACGGCTATAACATCGAAGCCGCTTCGTTCGATGCCAGGTCTCGCTGCGGCCGGCGTTCTTCAATCCGCGCATTCTTTGCCATCGACGATATCGAAGTAGGCTCGGAATTGCGGTGGAATTACCGGTATTCGCCGGAACTCGTTCGACAGGTCTTCGGTGACGCGTACGCGCGGCCGTGATCGCTCAGTCGAAATCGAACACATCGAAAATCGAGCGCTTTTTCTTCGTCCGATACCCCGTTCGATGATCCTCGTAACGGCGGTTGCTGTCGTATGCGTGGTCGCGATCCCGGTGGTCATCGCGGCTCGTGCGCGTAGCAGCGGGCGCGTCGATATTGGCGGCGTCCTGCGCGATCAGCTTGTCGAGTTCGCCGCGATCGAGCCACACGCCGCGGCAGTCCGGGCAGTAGTCGATTTCAATCGAGCCACGCTCGCTCATCAGCAGGTCAGTCGTCTTGCAAACGGGGCATTTCATGGTGTCGCTCCTCAAAAGTAGAAGTACAAAGACATCGAATGCCCGGTCGGGTAAGCGGCCCAACCGGTGAAAAATCTCCCGGCGCCGGTCATTGACCGGTGCCCATCGCGCGCTTCGATTTCGCGCGGCGCGCCAGCATGTTCATCGCCTCGACGAACGCGGAGAACGCCATCGCCACGTAGATATAGGCCTTCGGCACATGCGTTCCAAAGCCTTCCGCAATCAGCGTCATGCCGATCACAAACAGGAAGCTCAGTGCGAGCGTCACAATGGTCGGATTGCGGTCGATGAAGCGCGACAGCGGACGCGCAGCGAACAGCATTGCCATGACCGCGCTGATCACCGCGATAAACATGATCGGCATGTGCTCGGTCATGCCGACCGCGGTGATGATGCTGTCCACCGAAAACACGATATCGAGCAACAGGATCTGGCCGATCGCACCCGCCACGGTCAGTTGGACAGCACTGCCTGCGGCGCTGCGTTCTTCTTCCGCGTGAACCACGTGATGGTGAATTTCACGCGTCGCCTTCCAGACGAGGAACAGGCCGCCGCCGAGCAGGATCAGATCGCGCCATGAAAACGCGTGGCCGAAGAGCGTGACGGCCGGCGCGGTCAACTGCGCAATCCATGCAACGGTGCCGAGCAGGCCGAGCCGCAGCACCAGCGCAAGCATAATGCCAAGACGCTGCGTGCGCGCGCGTTGCGCCTCGGGCAGCTTGTTGCTGAGGATCGAGATGAAAATCAGGTTGTCGATGCCGAGCACGATCTCCATGACGACCAGCGTGAGGAGCGCGAGCCAGGCGGCCGGGTCGGCAACGAGTGTCAGCAGTGTGTCCATGGTGTTCGTCAGTGAATGGATGCGGGTAACGTCGGATTAACGTCATGATCGCTCCGCGGACGAATCGGATAAACCAGTGTTAATCTGAGCGACATATCGCTTTTTTAGAAATGTCATCTCATTGGTTGCCTCATGCTCAATTACCGCCATCTGTACTATTTCTGGATCGTCGTGAAGGAGGCCGGCTTTGCGCGCGCGGCCGAGCGACTCGATATGGCCGTTCAGACCATCAGCGCGCAGGTGCGTGAGCTCGAAAAATCCATCGGGCGTCAATTGCTGAAACCGGCGGGACGCGGCGTCACGATGACGGAAGCCGGCGAGGCGGCGTTCGACCGCGCGGAGCAGATCTTTCAGCTCGGCGAGGCGCTGCTCGACGAGATGCGAGAAGCGGGTGGGGAAGGCGTGGCGCGGCTCGCAGTCGGTCTCTCCGACGGCATCTCGAAGCTCGCGGCGCACGCACTGCTTGCGCCGGTGCTGGACACGCCGTCGCTTAGGCTCCTGTGCCACGAGGGCGAGCCCGCGCAGTTGCTATCCGAGCTCGCGCTGCACCGACTCGATCTCGTGCTCGCGTGCCAGCCGGCACCGCACAATTCCGATCTGCGTGTGCTGAGCCAGCGGCTCGTGGGCTCGCCGGTCGATTGGTACGGGCCCGCGCAGATCGTCCGCAAATCCGCTCGAACGGGCTTTCCGCAGTGCCTCGCGGAACTTCCCGTGCTTCTGCCGACGCGGCACGCCGCGTTGCGCGCGCGGCTCGACCGCTGGTTCGAGTCGCAAGCCATCCGGCCGCGCATCGTCGGCGAATTCGAGGACAGCGCGCTGATGGCCGTATTCGCCGCGCGCGGTCTCGGCGTGTTTCCGCTCGCGGAACTGGGCGCGGAGGACCTGTCGCTGCTGCGCGGCTTGCGCTGGCTCGGCCGTGCGGATGGCGTGATCGAAGAGATTCACGCTATCCGCTCGCGTCGCGGCCAGCATCACGCGCTTGCTTCGCAGGTCGTGGCAACGGTCCGGTCGTAACTGCGCACGACATGCGACGGGAGGCCGTGCCGGCTCGCGGCCGGTTTCAGGTGGTGTCCCCATGCGTCGAACACGGCAGCGAGCAACGCGATTTCGCCGTCCGCCAGATAGTCGTCGGCGACGGCGACCGCGACGCACAGGCGAATGATCTTGCGGCGCAACGCGGGGTCGTCGATTTCTTCGGTCAACGTGGTGAGCAAGGCCGTATCGAGACGGCCCACCGGCGGCGCAAATGACATCTGCGAAACCGAGCGATCCTCACAGAGCGTCTGCAGGATCTGCGCAAATTGCGCCGGTGCAAGACCGAGTTCTCCGGCGATATTCAACTTCTCCAACGCGCGTTCTTCCGAACTGCAAACATGGCCGTCCGAGGTCAGGGCTAGCGCGACGATACGTGCTGCGGCTTGGGGGCTGTTACGAGGATAGGTTCGCATGATCGGGTCCTTTCGCGGACGAGGTCCGTAATGAAGATAAGCCCAGTCTGCGGTAAGTTCTGGATCGGATAAACCTGTTAATCGCGAAGTGATGGTTCGGAAAAACCGAATGGCCATAGTGGGGTAGTACGCCGCGATCTAGTGATACGTTATCTCCGTTCCAGCACGGAACGCGCCCATGCCGGAACGGACTGCCGTTACAACATCCCGAGTTGTTGAGCTGTGGCGTCGATCGCTTTTTTCGCCTTCGACACGATCTCGTCGATTTCCTGCCTGCTTATGACGAGTGGCGGCGAGAGCAGCATGCGGTCGCCGGTAGCGCGCATGATCAGATTGCCGTTGAAGCAGAAGTCACGGCAGAGCGTACCCACCTCGCCGCCATTGGCAAAACGCTTGCGCGATGCAGGGTGTTCCGCGAGCTGCAATCCGGCGACGAGTCCCGCACCGGCAATCTCGCCGACAATCGGATGACTGGCGAAAGTGTCGCGCAGTTTCTTCTGGAAGTATGGGCCCGTGTCCGTTTTGACGCGCTCGACGATCTTCTCGTCGCGCAGCAGCTTCAGGTTCGCTACCGCCACGGCGGCGGCGACCGGATGACCCGAGTAGGTGAGGCCGTGATTGAACTCACCGTTTTCGATAATCGCCGTTGCAACGCGATCGTGCAGGCCGACCGCGCCCATCGGCACATAACCGCTCGTCAGTCCTTTGGCTAGTGTGATGATATCGGGCTCGAAGCCGAAGTACTGATGAGCGAACCATTCGCCTGTGCGGCCAAAGCCGCCGATCACTTCATCCGCGACCAGCAAAATGTCGTACTTGCGGCAGATACGCTGTATTTCCGGCCAATACGTGGACGCCGGAAAGATCACGCCGCCCGCGCCCTGGAAGGGCTCACCGATAAACGCAGCCACGTTGTCCGCGCCGATTTCGAGAATCTTCGCTTCCAGCTGCCGCGCGCGAGCCAGCGCGAATTCTTCTGGCGTCTGACTGCTTTGTGCTTCGCCAAAGAAATACGGCTGATCGATATGCACGATGTTCTCGACTTTGGACGGCATCTGCTCGTGCATGTAGCCCATGCCGCCAAGCGTGCCGCCGGCAATGGTCGACCCGTGATAGCTGTTCCAGCGCGAAATGACCACCTTCTTCGAATGCTTGCCTTGCGTCGCCCAATATTGATGGACTATGCGCAACACCGTGTCGTTGCCTTCCGAACCGCTATTGCAGTAAAAAAAATGATTGAAAGGCGCGGGCGCCAGTTCCGCGAGCACCGCAGATAACTCGATCACCGGCGGGTGAGTGGTCTTGAAGAAGGTGTTGTAGTAAGGCAGTTCCTGCATCTGTTTGTACGCCGCATCGGCCAGTTCCTTGCGGCCATATCCGACGTTCACGCACCACAGGCCGGCCATGCCGTCGATCATCTTGTTGCCATCGGAATCCCACAGGTACACGCCGTGGGCTTTGACGATCACGCGGCTACCGCTGCGATTGAGCGAGCCCATATCCGAGAACGGATGAATGTGATGCGCGGCATCGAGTGTGCGATATGCAGCGGTGCTGCGCTGGTCGGCGGCTTGCGCGCTCGCGGTCGGCTGCACGGGTTGCGCCGATTGCGCCCATTGCTCCGGTTTCACGTAAGCGATTTCTTTGGTTCCGTCGCTCATACTGCCTCCAGTTTTTCTTGCGTTTGCGTTAGACGTGCAGCAGCAAATGCCGGCGTTCCCACGAACTGATTACTCGGAAGAACGCTTCGTATTCGGTTTCCTTCAGCGCGAGGTAGGCCCTGACAAATTTTTCACCGAGCACTTCGGCGATCGGTTCGCATGCGCCCATCAACGTCAGACCCTCTTCGAGATTGCGCGGCAACTGGTAGGGCAGTTCGTAACCGTCGCTGAGTAGCGGCTCGGTCGCCTCGAGTTTTTGCGTCATGCCGAGATAGCCGGCCGCGAGCGTCGCCGCAATCGCGAGATAGGGGTTGCAGTCCACGCCCGGAATACGGTTTTCGATGCGACGCGCGGCGGGTCCCGAATGCGGAATGCGAAAACCCACCGTGCGATTGTCATAGCCCCACGCGACATTGATCGGCGCGGCCATGAAGCGCGAGAGCCGCCGGTACGAGTTGATATACGGTGCGAAAATCGGCATTAACGCGGGCGTGTACTTTTGCAATCCGGCGATATAGCCCGTAAATAGCGAGGTGGGTTTGCCGTCGGCGCCGGTAAAGAGATTGCGACCGGTCTCGTCGTCGACGAGGCTCTGATGCATGTGCATTGCCGAGCCCGGCTCGCCTTCCATCGGCTTTGCCATGAAGGTCGCGTACATCTTGTGGCGCAGCGCCGCTTCGCGCACCGTGCGCTTGAACAGGAACACGCTGTCCGCTAGTTTTAGCGGGTCGCCATGCATGAAGTTGATTTCCATCTGCGCGGCGCCGACTTCGTGAATCAGCGTATCGACTTCCAGTTCCTGTACCTCGCAGTACTCGTAGATGTCTTCAAAGAGCGGGTCGAATTCGTTGACCGCTTCTATCGAATACGCCTGGCGCCCGGTCTCCGGACGCCCCGTGCGGCCAATAGGCGGTTGCAGCGGCAGATCCGGGTCCTTGTTCATATCGACCAGATAAAACTCGAGCTCCGGTGCGATGACCGGCTTCCAGCCTTTGGCCTTGTAGAGTTCGAGCACACGGCGCAACACGCGGCGCGGCGAGATTGCAACGGGCGTGCCGTCGAAGTGGACGCAATCGTGAATCACCTGTGCGGTCGGATCGACTGCCCAGGGAATCATGCGAATGGTGGTGGAGTCGGGCACGCACACCATGTCTGGATCGGTGACGCCGGTCAGCGTGCCGTCGTCCGGGTAGTCGCCCGTAACCGTCTGGATCATCACCGCCTGAGGCAAGCGCATGGACTCGCCCGATTCGAACTTGCTGCGCGGAATGATCTTGCCGCGCGCAATCCCGGCCATATCGGGAATGATTGCTTCAATTTCGGTGACGTGGTGCTTCTTTAGAAAATCGTCGATGTCATGCATGATTGTTCTCTCTGTTTTTGATGCGCGGCCGGTCAGGCCCGCGTGGCGGCGGCGAACGCCGCGCCATCGCCGGCCCTGGTGCGCATTCGATCGCGGCAGGCGTCGCCGAACGCACGAAAGATCGCGGTGGAGAGCACGTCGCCCGCATGCTTCCACTCCGGGTGCCACTGCACACCCAGCGCGAAAGCGCGCGCATCTTTCACGCTCACCGCTTCAATCAGTCCGTCCGGCGCCGTGGCTTCAATTGCGAGGCCCACGCCCAGCCGCTGCACGCCCTGACCGTGCAATGAATTCACACGCGCCTCATTCGCGCCGCCTGCAAGGCGTTGCAAAAAACCGCCTCGCGTGAGCGAGATCGAATGAGAGGGTGCGTATTGCACGTCGAGGCAGTCTTCCTTGTTCTCGCGATGGTCGTTGAAACCCGCCATCGCGTGAACGCTTTGATACAACGTCCCGCCGAATACCACGTTCATTTCCTGAAAACCGCGGCATACCGCGAGCACGGGTACGCCCGCGGCAATCGCGGCGCGCAGCAGCGGCAGTGTCGTCGCATCGCGGGCAGCATCGTGCAGCGTGCCCGGCGCGCTCGGTTCACCACCGTAGCGATGCGGCTCGACGTTCGAGCCACTGCCCGTGAACAACAGGCCGTCGACTATCGACAGTACATCTTCCGGGGACTGACGCTCGCCGAGCGCGGGCAGCAGCACGGCCAGCGCCTGCGAGCCGTCCACGACTGCGGCGATGTACTTCTCGCCGACAACGTGCGAAGGATGATCAGCTATCGTCGTTCTATCGGCGCTGATGCCGACCAGAGGTTTATTTCGCATAACGAATAGACGTGTGTGTGCGGCCGTAGATGCGGCACGAATAGCATTCAACACAGCGCAACGCGATTGCGCGGGTTCCGCAGCCGCACGCGATGCGTCAAGCCACCGGAGCAGGGCAGGTGGTCGCCGTCAACGGAACGCGCCGCGCGTGACGATCAGATTGGCCGTTCGATACCGTCCATTGCGATGCGCAGCTGAACTGGCCCGGGTGAAGCGCAGGCAAGGCAGGCAGCACCGCACACGCGCAAACGCGCGGCTCACGCGAACGCGTTCAGGCAAACGGACGAATCGACGTGCAAGAAGGAGGGAGGCGCTAGGGCAAGAGCGACGCGACTTCGTCTGTACGGACCGCAATGAAGGCGCGCGCGGAGATAGAGTTGTGACGTCGAACTGAACGACGGGAAAGGATTGTGAAGACGGACAGAAAGCGGCGGAACGCAAGGCTGCCGCTGCTGCCATCGGCGATGGCGCCGTCAGCGCGGGGACAACTCGCGTGACTGCGGTTCCATCTCACCAAAGGGCCACGGACTCTCACGATTACACTCGACTAGCGACGTTGAAAGTGTTGAACGGCCTGCTCGAAATCCGCACGGGGCGTTTAAAGAAGCAGGACGTTGGATGATCGCCTTCAACCGCTGCGAAGCGAATTCGCTGCGCCGCAAGAACACTGGGGAAGTGTTGTTGACGCGGGTTATGACGATCGCCTATTAGCCAGCATATACGAGCCAATATGGCCGTCAAATCATTTTTATGGAAAAGGTGAGCGGGCTTTCCCGAGGTGTTGCGATCATTCGTGGCGCTATTCGAACAGTTCGAACTTCACGAATGCGATCTATGGCCCGATAATCGACAATTTCGACCGTCACATAACTCAAGATGCGCGACCGAATAGACGACGAGATCACCTTCCGCAAGCTGGAAGTCCTGCTCGCATTCATGGAAACCGGCAATCTCGCGAAGGCCGCCGAGGCGCTCAATGTGAGCACGGTCAGCGTGCATCGCGCGCTGCATTCGCTCGAACAAGGGGTGCGATGTGCGCTGTTTCGCCACGAGGGCCGCAATCTGAAGTCGACGGAAGCGGCGCAAATGCTCGCCGAAGTCGCGCAAGAGGTGATCACGCTGATGTCCGACGGCATCCGCGCGACGCGTGAGGCGGCGGGCTATTCGTCGGATCGTCTGAAGATCGGCTCGCTGTATTCGCTGACCATCAGCACGGTGCCCGGCATCGTCGTCGACATCAAGGTGCGGCGGCCGACGCTACACGTGGAGCTCGTGCTCGGTCCGAACGCCGAGTTGCTGGAGAAGTTGAAACAGGGCGAAATCGACGCGGCACTCATGGCATTGCCGGAGGCCGAGCCCGAGGTCGAATCGATCCCGCTTTTCGAAGACGATATTTTCTTCGCCGCGCCCGCGGGTTCACCGTATGCGAAACAGGAAGCCGTCGACTTGCGCGACTGCCGCGACGAAACTTTCGTCTCGCTCGGCGAGGGGTTCGCGACGTATCAGGGCTTCGTGGAAGCGTTTCGCGTCGCCGACTTCACGCCGAACGTGACCATGCGAACCGGCGACATCTTCTCGCTGATGAACCTCGTGAGCGGAGGCGTCGGCTATACGCTGTTGCCTGGCCGTGTGCGCGGCGTCTTCGGCGAGAAAGTGCAGTTCATTCCGCTCAAGCCGCAATACATGATGCGCCAGACTATCGGCGTGAGCTTCCTGCGCGCGCGCGAGCGCGATCCGAATCTGCTAGCACTCATGGCGGTGTGCCGTCTGCGCACGAGAAGCGCCGGCTGATCGGATCTGACCGGATACTCACGCGCGGGCTCGTTCTCTTTCGACGAGCACGCCCAGATCGCGCCGCGCGGTTTCGCAACAGCTCACTGCGATACCTTGCGCGAACAACGCACACGATAAGCGCGTGAGGACGCTGGCAGGCGGCATTTCCACCGCGAGGCGCGCGCCTCGCTCCCACGCGAGCCTCATCGTGTCATGCCAACGAACCTGCCGCGCCATGTTGCCCGCAAGATCGGCGGCGATGCGCGAGCCGTCGTAAAGCGGACGCGCGACGCTGCTGCTCAGATACACGAGGCGCGGCGCACGCACGGCCACTGTCGCGAAGGTTTCGGCGAGCATGGCCGCGGGCTCGTCGAGCAACGCGCAGTGGGAAGGGACGGCCACCTCCAGACGCTCGCAGCGTTGCGCGCCGTTTTCGCTCGCAAGCGTCGCGAGACGATGCATGGCGGCATCGCTGCCGGCGACCACCATCTGCGTTTCTGCGTTGAGATTGGCGAGATGGACGGGCAGGGCGGGGCTGTTCACCTGCGCGAGCAGACGTTCGAGCGCTCGCTGTGTCATGCCGGTTATCGCGGTCATTCCGTAGCCGGTGGGGTAGGCCCGCTCCATCAATTGGCCGCGCAATGCAACAAGTCTTACGGCATCCGCGTAGTCGAGCGCGCCTGCGACCACCGCGGCAGGATAAGCGCCGACCGACAGCCCGGCCACCATGTCGGGTCCGTGTCCCTCGGCGATCATCACGCGAGCCTGAGCGACACCCGCAATCAACAGGCAGAGTTGAACCGCGACCGTGGAGCGCAGTGCAGCGGGATCGTCGAGCGATTGAACGTCCTGGCCCAACGCGTCGCTGGCTTCTTCGAGCGCGCGCGCGGCGTCGGTATGATCCGGCAGCGCGTGCAACATGCCGGCGCGCTGCGCGCCCTGACCGGGAAAAGTGAACAGAATGCTCATGATCGCGCCAATCCGCCGTCAATCAACCGCCAACCAGGGCTCTCGTCGTAAAGAACAGCAGCGAAGGACCGAGCAGGCAGCCGACGCCCGTGTGAAACGTGGCGATCAGCGCGCCGTAGGGAACGAGCCGCCGGTCGGTCGCCGCGAGTCCGGCGCTCACGCCGCTGACGGTCCCGGCGAGGCCACCGAAGATCATCGCCGAGCGCGGCGTCTTCAATCCCATGAAGCCGGCCGCGAGCGGCGTGCCGATCATGACGATGATCGCCTTGATCAATCCCGTCGCGATGCTAAGCGCAATCACATCCGAACTCGCGCCGATCGCCGCGCCCGTCACCGGTCCGACGATATAGGTGACCGCGCCCGCGCCGATGGTCGTCATGCTGACCGCGTCGGTATAGCCGAATGCGTGAGCGACGCTCGCGCCGACAATGAACGGCAGCACGGTCCCGAGCAGCAGCGAAACCACGCCGATGAGTCCCGCCTTGCGCGCCTCGGTGGCCTGCACCTCGAAGGCGGTCGCGACGATGGCGAAATCTCGCAGCATCGCACCACCCATCAGGCCGACACCCGCGAAGAGCGGCAGATCGGCCAGGCCTTTCTGCCCCGCGGTGAAGACACCCCCGAAATAGGCGAGCAGGAGGCCGATCACAATGGCAATTGCCGAGCCGTGCACACGCCCGAACGTCAGCTTGCGCGAAATCAGCGACGACACCCACATGATGAGTCCCACCAGCGCCAACGCCGTGACGAAGCCGTTGTGTATCAGTACTTTATCGATCATCTGCAACATGGCTGGCTCCTGCCTTAGACTTCTTCGGGTTGCGGGACGTTGACGAACGACGTGCTGTCGCGGCCGGTGCGTGACAGCACGGCAATGCAGGCGGCGCAAGAAGCCACCGCGCCCAATGCCGAAAGCAGTGCGACCGGCCCGCCCTTGAGCGCGGCAACGACGTTCTGATTAGCGGCCATCGCGACCACCACGGGGATATACATGGCGCCCCAGAAGCCCACACCCGCTTCGGTCTCCTTCGGCAGCAGACCCTTGCCGTGCAGATAGAGCCGCAGGAAGATCAGCAGCAGCATGGCGATGCCGACCCCTCCAACGTTTGTCTTGACGCCGATCGCGACGCCGAGCAGGTCGCCGAGAAAGAGTCCTGCCAGGTGGCAGAAAGCAAGCAGCGCAGTTCCGTAAATGATCATTTCGTGTCTCCTGTGTCGACCGAGCCGACGCTTTGGCTGGCGGTCAGGGCGAGTGCTTCAGCACTGACCTGGACCCACGCAAAGCGCTTGCTTCGGTCCCATGCAATCTGATTGCGGTTTTGTGTTATTGGCCTCGGGCGAGGCGGCGCTCTGTGCGCTCAAGCTGGTTCACGTCAGTGCGGATTCATCGCCACTGCTCCCTTAGTTTTTGTCGAACAATCACCGACGCCGCACGATGCATGCTGCCCAGCCGGCTGCTCAGGCCGCGCGACGGGTCGGCGCGGATGTCGTCGAAGGCAGCGTGGAGCGCCTTTTCGACGGTGGATTGATCGGCGGCCGTCGGCGCATCCGCGTTGCTCACGCCCAGCAGCTTCCATAACAGTCCAAGCGACGCGTAATTGTCGATGTCGTAGGCCATCGGCGGCACGCGCGCCGTGAACGCTTCGAGGTCGGCGACCGAGCGCAGCGTGACCCGCGCGGCGGATTCCTTGCCCATCGCGTGAACCATGACCTGCGAATCGGCGAGGGCGATCAGGCGGTTCGCCTGATACCCGTGCGCGAGAAACGCGCCGGACATCGCGCGTCCGACGATCAGGCCGATCACCGGATGGCCTGCCAGGCGTGCGCTCGCGTAGGCATCGGCGGCACCGGCAAGCGCCTGATGGATGCCATAGGCTTCCTCGCGCCGTCCATAGGCCTGGCTTGGGACGTCGATGACCGCGACGATCGCGCGCTTCTCGTCACGTTGTGCGTCTGTATCGACAACTTCACGCACCGCCCGTGCAATCTCCCATCCTTCGATGAGGCCGACTTCGCCGCTGCGTGCACGCGGAAAAGGATTCTCCGGGTCGGGCACCACCGCGATGAAGCGGGCGGCATGCACGCCGAGCCGCGTATCGACGACCCGCACCGAAGGTGCATAGCGAGCCTGCAACGGCGCGCTGTAGGTGAGGGCGTCGAGCCAGACCGCGCCGCGCCTGGAAAGCTCTGTCGTGCTCATGATTCGAACCCCTTGCCGTAGATGGCGGCGGCCTGTTCCGGCGTCGCCTGCTTGCCCGCATCGATTACCTTGATCCGCTCCAGAAACGCCGTCACGCGTTCGCTGCGGCATGCAGTGGGACGTCCCGCGCGAAAGCGTTCGATCACAACCGCGCGAATCGCGTCGGCGTCGTCGCGCACGTAGTCGTCGACGAGTCCCGTACGATGACGCTGCTCGCAGCCTGTGAAGCTCCAGATCATTGGACGGTCGCGCGAGTCGAACTCCAGAATGCCCGCCTCCTGCTCGATGACGGCCGGGCCGTTCAGGCCAAGGCGCGCTTCGCGTGTGCCGATCAGATAGCTGCACAGGCCCGCCGCAATCGACATCCCGCCATAGCATCCGATCGGCCCCGCGGTGATGCCGATCACCGGCTGATAGCGCCGCAAATCGACGATGCCTGCATGAATCTCGGCGATCGCCGCGAGCCCGAGGTTCGCTTCCTGCAAGCGCACGCCGCCCGTTTCGAAGAGAATCACCGCACGCGTCGGAATGCCGTCGCGGTTGTCTTCGGCGGCGAGTTCGAGACTGCCCGCGATCTTGGCCGCCGACACTTCGCCCATGCTGCCGCCTTGGAACCCGCCGTCGATTGCGAGCACGACGGCCGGTTGTCCGTCAATCTCGCCTTTCGCGACCACGGTGCCGTCGTCGGCCTGCGTCACGATGCCTTGTCGCGCGAGCCACGGCGAAGTCACGCGCTCGAACGGATCGAGCAGTTCGCTGAAAGTGCCTTCATCGAGCAGCTTTTTTGCACGGCTGCGCGCATCGAGCTCGGTGAAGCTGACGCGGTCCAGCAGTTCCTGGGTGTTCATGCTGTTCATGGCTTTCATGCTCCGCCCTCTGATTTCAGTTCCTCGAACACCTGGCCGATGCGCATGCGCACGACGCCCGGTGTCGCGCCCGAATCGTTGATTTCGAGCTTCGCAGCCGGCAACGAGCCGTCGCCGAAAATGCGTTCGAGTACGGCGTTCCAGACGCGACCCATGCCGTCGACGGAAGTCGTGATGCTCACCACGGTGCGGTAGGCCGTGTTCGATTCGAGCAGTACTTCAAGGTCCCCCGACGCGACCACGCCTGCAAGTGCGCGGCCTCGCGCGGGCAGGGACGCCGGGAATTCGAGGACGATGGTTTCCATATGCTTTCCTATGCCTTCGCTGTGTATGGGACTTCGTTGCGAAGCCTGTCGAGAAAGAGGGCTGCCGCGAGCAGATCGGCTGCGCCGCCGGGCGATACGTGCAATTCGACGAGCCTGCGGTCGAGCGCCTTCAGATGACGGCGGCCATCGAGCTGTGCGGCGCCGCCCTGCGCCAATACATGTCGCGCGCCTTGCTGCACTTCGGCAAGCGCGCTGCGTCCGCCGCGGGCGAGCACGCACGTGTCGTCGAGGCTCGCCATCACGGCGAGCAGCGCGTTCAGCCGCGCGGCCGTCTCGTTGTCGCCGCGCTCGCGTGCGCGATCGAGCTCGGGCAACGCGA
Organism: Paraburkholderia rhynchosiae; assembly: GCF_002879865.1. GTDB lineage: Bacteria > Pseudomonadota > Gammaproteobacteria > Burkholderiales > Burkholderiaceae > Paraburkholderia > Paraburkholderia rhynchosiae. The sequence continues at coordinate 15,364 of NZ_PNXY01000052.1, read as the reverse complement.
CATCCACGATATGCGGAAAGCCCGCCTGCGCCTGTCCGCGTGCGCCGCCGACGTCGTAATCGCGGCACGCCCGCTCGCCTTTGTTGCCGGTATGCGAGGGCGCGTAGCGGTCGGGCAGGCGTGCAATCGATCCGGCGCGCGCAGCGATTGCCCGCGGCGTGCAATCGGTCATATCGCGCGCCGCGGCGGTTACGAGCAGCCCGAGCGCCCAGATCGCGCCGCGATGTGTGTTCACGCCACGCGTCGTGTCGAGCATGCATGTCTCGCCATCGCGCCCAATTGCGCCGATGCGCTCGCGCAGTGCGAGCAGCGGTTGCGTTTCGATACCCGCACGCGCCAGATTCACGAAGGTCGGTTGCAGCGCGAGCGCCGATGCGCACATCAACGTCCAGTCGAGATCGCGATGCGCTCCGCGGCTGCGGATATCGACGAGTCCGGGCTTCGGCGCAAGCGTGGCTTCGTCGATCAGCGCTGCGACTACGTGCTCGCCGAGGCGGTCGGCCAAGGGGTCGGTGGGATGAGCGGCCGGGAGATCGGCCAGATAAGCGGCCAGATGAGCGGCAAGCTCGGGCGTTTTGTACAGCGACTGCGCCGCATTCATTGCGAGGATCTCGTGCATCACCAGCTCCGAAAACGTGCAGGCGGGTCGTAGAGTCCGTCCGACCAGTCCACGAGATCGGCCACGTTCTTTGCGGCCAGCAGGGAGCGGCTTGCTTCGCCGCGATGAATGCCGAGGTCTTCGGGCAGCGCGACGAAGCCGTCGCGGCGCAGCGCGGCGAGCTTGTCTGTGTCGCTCGTGAGCCCGACCGGCGTCACCCCCGCGACCGCGGCGATCATCTCCTTGCGATGCTCGAGCGAACGCGCCTTGTACAAATACGCGATGCCTTCCTCGGTCAATACGTGCGTGACGTCGTCGCCATAGATCATCACGGGCGCGAGCGGCATGCCCGATTCGCGGCCAACCTCGACTGCATCGATCGACTCGACGATGCTCGGCTGGCCGCCCGCCCCGAACGTCTCCACCATCTGCACGACGAGTTTGCGGCCGCGTTCGAGCGGGCTGTCCGTTTGCAGCAGATCGAGCCACGCGGGCGTTGCATGGCGCCGGCCGTGCGGATCGTGGCCCATGTTGGGCGCGCCGCCAAAACCGGTCAGCCGGCCGTGCGTGACCGTCGACGAGTTGCCAAGGCCGTCCATCTGCAACGTCGAGCCGATGAACATGTCGACTGCATATTGACCCGCGAGCTGGCACATCGCGCGATTCGAGCGCATCGAGCCATCGCGGCCGGTGAAGAAAATATCCGGACGTTGTGCGACGTAGGCCTCCATGCCCAGTTCGCCGCCGAAGCAATGCACGCTTTCGACCCAGCCGGTTTCGATCGCGGGGATCAGCGTGGGATGCGGATTGAGCGTCCAGTGCCGGCAGATCTTGCCCTTCAGGCCGAGCTTCTCGCCGTAGGTCGGCAGGATCAGTTCGATCGCCGCCGTGTTGAAGCCGATGCCGTGATTGAGCGACTGCACCTGATGCCGCTCGTAAATGCCGCGAATCGCCATCATCGCCATCAGGATCTGGATCGGCGTAATGAGGCGCGGGTCGCGCGTGAAGAGCGGCTCGATGAAGAACGGCTTGTCTGAACGGACCACGAAGTCGATCCACGATCCGGGGATGTCGACGCGCGGTAGGTCTTTCGGATCGTCGACGATCTCGTTGACCTGCGCAATCACAATGCCGTCGCGAAACGCGGCGGCCTCCACCAGCGCGGGCGTGTCCTCAGTGCTTGCGCCTGTGTAGAGATTGCCTTGACGATCCGCCTTAAAGCCGGCGACCAGCACGACGTTGGGAGTCAGGTCGACATAGAGCCGCGCGTACAGTTCGATGTAGGTGTGGATCGCGCCGATCTCGAGGATGCCGTCTTGCAGGAACTGCGAGATGCGCAGGCTTTGCGCGCCGGCATAGGCGAAGTCGAGCCTTCTCGCGATGCCGCGCTCGAACAGATCGAGATGCTCCGCGCGGCTCACGCTGGGGATGATCAGATGCAGGTCATGGACCACGTTCGCGTCGACCTGCGCGAGCGAGCGCGACAGAAAATCCGCCTGCTTCTGATTGTTTCCTTCGACGACCACCCGGTCACCCGGTGCGATCAGGCTTTGCAGCACATCGACAATGCGCTCGGTGGGCAGGACGACGCCATCGGCTATCGATGCGACGCGCGCGAGCCGCCTGTGTTTTTCCGCGCGGCGCGTGGCCCACCGGGACTGGGATGAACTTTGACTGGACATGTGTGCTCTCGCTCAGGACGTGAGGCGAGTCTAGGGAGCGAGCGAAATCCGTTCAATCAGCTTCGGGACGCGTTTGTTATCACAAGGCTAACGATCTATCGTGTTTTGTGTTGTGAGGCAGGTGGGGCGGGGCAGGAGGGCGGATTCGTCTATCCCCGGGGTTTTCCCTTGGATGGTGACATTGCTGCAGGAAAGAAATCCGGCGAATAGCAACACCGCGGACTTCGAAATGGCGTCAGGGGATCCTGGTTATCAGGTCAATCCCCAAATCCAATACGGCTCGAGCTCGGTAACAAATACGCTGTGCAAGAGGGCATCGTTCCAAGAAAAGGGCAAAGGGAAAGGGTTTTCACTGCGTGCTGGCGCGATCGGCTCGGTCATACTAGCGCTAGCCCGTGACGTGAGTGCGTTCGACGCGCAACCCGTTGACTCAGGCCGATAACGACGTCAGTTGTCAAAAGAGGAAGCACGATCATGTGTGACACTTGTGAGCCTCCGCGGCGGGGCAATGGTTCGGGTCGTCGCAATTTTCTCAAGCTAACCGGCGCTGCGGCTGTGCTCGGGCCGGCAGGCGGCGCATTCTATGCGAAGCCGGCACACGCCGACGCGCTGACCAAGGCACAGCGCGACAGCATGACGCCAGAGCAGATCATCGAGGTGATGAAGCGAGGTAACGCGCGCTTTCGAAGGGGCGAAAGGAAAGCCCGTAATTACCTGAACGAGCAGAAGGCAAGCGCTAGTGGACAGTACCCCGCGGCCGTGCTGCTCAGTTGTATCGACTCCCGCGCGCCGGCCGAGGTGATCATGGATCTCGGCATCGGTGATATTTTCAACTGCCGTGTAGCCGGCAACGTTGAAAACAGCGATATCCTGGGCAGCATGGAGTTCGCGTGCAAGCTGGTTGGTGCAAAGGTAGTTCTCGTAATGGGTCACACCAGCTGTGGCGCGATCAAGGGAGCCATTGCCAACGTCGATCTGGGCAATCTCACCGGATTACTGGACAAGATCAAGCCGGCCGTGCAGGCGACAGCCTACAACGGCGATCGTTCCGAATCGAACTACACGTTCGTGGACGCGGTGGCGCGGAAGAATGTCGCGTTGACGCTTGCGAACATTCGTAAAAGCAGTCCCGTGCTGGCGGAGCTCGAGACCAGCGGCGCGATCAAGATTGCCGGCGCGATGTACGACCTGAAGACTGGCGAAGTGGAATTCTTCGGCTGATGTTGGGGCGTTGAAGGAAATGTGGGCGATTCGTGGCGGTCGGAGTTTTTGTGGGTTGGTGTTTTGTTGGCGGGGATTGGGTGGCTCCTGGCGATGACTTTGGGTGCCGGCGTTGGGTATGGTTCGTTGGTCAGTCGGTGCTTGTGTGATTTGACATAATATAAAGAGAGCCACCGTTCCCCGTGTTTGCATTACCAGATTCCGCCGCCTTGGAAGTGGGGGCTACCGACACGCCAACCGCGCACGCGATCAAGTTCAGCGCGATAGCCCCCGCCACTTTTCCCCATATTGACGCCCATACGTTTTGCGAGTGTTCATCCTTAGAACGCTCAAAGTTAGCGGCGGCAATAATCTCAAGCGGTTCCAGTCCGAGCAATTCGGCCACTTTGATCGCGGTCGCGTCATCGAAAGACCCAACGCCGTTCCTGTACCGGCTCACGGATGCCCGCGTGCATCCGAGCGCCTTGGCAACCGCGTAGTCTGAAGGCAATTGCAGCTTGACCCGCAATTCGTCCAGATAATCAATCGTCGTTTTCATCGGCTTTACCTTCCCAAAATGACCCCGGTTGTAAACATAACGCAACGTCAACGCGAGCGAAACGTTACGCGGCCCTTGACTGTTACAGAGTCTCTGACATATTGTTCGTGCGTCGGGCCGCACAAAACAGCCTGAACCCCGCTGTGACGGTTAGCTACCGTCTTTAGGCGGCCCGGCTCCATCCGGTCTAGGGGTTCGAAAGGGGATTCATCATGCGTAACACACCGTCACAAATTCATTCAACGGCGCTCGGCGGATACACCATCGACGGCCCGTATTTTCGACGCTCGGCACTGCGCGATGCGCTCAACCGGTTTTTCTACTGGCTCGGGGCGTGAACGTGAACAGCACCGCACCTTACTGGCAGTTCCAATTCCGCAATTCCCGCTCCGGCTGGCTGGTGATCGTCGGCACGTTTGCAGTGCGCCGCGAACTGGCGCAAGCGGCGTGCGCCGAAAGTCTGCGCGAGGGGTGGGAGTTCGTGCGCGACGTGACCCCGGAGCAGGCATGCAACCCGGCCTGATCCTGTTCTTTGCTGGCTTCGGCCTAGGCGCCTGCTCGATAGGGCTGGCGCTGGTCGGCGCCTACGAGTATCTGAGGCGGCGCCCATGACTGGCGAAAACGCTGAGGACGTGTCTTTCGGCGTGGTGCCGGGCTCGACCGGCACCGCCGGTACATTCGCCGTGGCGTGGGCGCCGCGCCGCTCGCCGGCCAGTGACCGCGCACGGCGCGAAGCGCTCGCGGCGCTAGACCCGATTCTTTCCAAATTCCGACCACAGGCACAGAAGCGCGCGCCGGCCCGGTCGGCATCCATTCGCACGGCGCGCGCGACATTCTTTCAGGAGTAGCACATGCAACCGTGGGATAGCGTTTTGATCAAGGCCGACACCAACAACCCCGACAAGGGCCGCGCCGGAGTCGTGCAGGCAGTGGACAACACCGCCGATCCGAAAACGGTCACGATCCGTCTGGACGCTGACGCGGTGAACGCCGTGAAGGTCGTCACGGTCAACCAGTCCGACGTTCAACGGCTCGGCTAAATCATGGTCGTCATGTCGCAGTTTCGGCCAGGTGACCGCGTACTGATCGCGGCAAGCGATGAATTCCTCGCTTACGTCGATGGATGGCGCGGACGTGTCGCGGTGGTCGGCCCGAAAGCGCCGAACGCCTGCCATTCGCAAGTGCCGGAAGGCTATGCACTGGTCGAAGTGATCGACGGCGACGGCGCCAAGCAGCTTTACGTGCCGTTCGATCAACTGCGGCTGACCGTCTGATGCAGCGCCTCACGCCAGAACACGAATGGGCCGCTTCACTGGTCGCGGACATTCCGCGCCCGTGGGCGGGCCGTTTGCTGTCGGCGTGGGAAAAGCGCCGCACGTCATTCAATCCGCTAGTTTCGACGGCGGAAGGCACCGCGCGCCGCAAGGCAAACGAGCAGCTACGGGCAGACGTGGCGCTCATGCGTCCGGTCAATGAGGCGTTGCCGCTCGATGCGTCGGACAGCGATCTATGCAACGCGGCGTGGGACGCGGCTGAAAAGTGCCGCGTGAAGCTGCTCGCGATTCAGGGAGAGCAGGAGCATGTTCCTACCAACGGATTTATTGATTCACTGCGCGCTGCTGGCGTTTCCGCCGATGCCGGAGCCATTGACCTATACGAGCAACGCGAACGACTCGCTTCGATCTGCAATGCTGGCGGCATCAATGCGCCGGAGAATTCGCGCTATGAAGATTTGCCAGCCGTCCGCCGGATGGTCGCGGCGCACTGGTGGAAAGGGCGGCTTCGCAAGGCACACGCAAAAGCTCGAGAGTCCGCGGCGATCCGCCTAGGCATCGTCGGGCGTGGAAAAGAGTGCTACGTGTCGGACGTGTCGAAGCTCGACAGGCAGTGGCAGAACGAGCGCAACGCGGCGGCGCTCGCCGCGACCATCGCGCGCAACGTCGAAACCGAGCAGGAATTCACGCTCGCGGAACTGGCGGCCAAAGGCCCGGCCAATGCCGCGATCAAGCGCGCCGAACTGATGACCCGAATCAATGGCTTTGAACGCATTGCCATTGCTGCGGGCCATGCCGGCCTGTTTCTCACGATCACGTGTCCGTCAAAGATGCATCGCATGACGACCGTGGGCGCGCGTGCGGGCAAGTCGCGCAGCAATGGAGACTGGGACGGCACCACGCCCGATATGGCGCAACGCTATCTGGCGAAAGTGTGGGCGCGTATACGTGCCGCGCTCGCCCGGCGACAGGTGAACCTTTACGGGTTCCGGATTGCAGAGCCGCAGCACGATGGCACACCGCACTGGCACTGCCTTTTCTTCTATGACGGCAAGCACGATGCGACGGTGCGCGCGACGGTGCGCCGCTATGCGCTCGCGGTCGATGGCCACGAAAAGGGCGCACAGGAGAAGCGTTGCGACTTCAAAACCATGGACGCGGCCAAAGGCACCGCCGCCGGCTACATCGCCAAGTACATCGCCAAAAACATCGACGGATACCGCCTTGAAAAAGACCTTGAAGGAAACGATTCGCTCGAAACCTCGGCGCGTGTCGAAGCGTGGGCGACGCGCTGGCGTATACGTCAGTTTCAGCAGATCGGTGGCCCCCCCGTTACGGTCTGGCGCGAACTTCGCCGCGTCGCGGAGGTTCCGTCTGACGCACCGGCATTTGTTCGGGAGGCACATAGCGCAGTCAATCGCATTGCGGCTATTGAGGGATCGTCAGGCGCTTCGGTGGCATGGGATCGTTACGTGGCGGCTCAAGGTGGTGTTGCTTGCGGCAGAGGCTACCGCGTCAGGCTCGCGAAAGTACCAAGCGATTCGATTGGCCGTTACGGCGAGACCGGCGCGCCGCAGATCGTAGGCATCGAGTATTTCGGGCTCGTGCGCCCTGTGTTCGAGCGCAACGGCATCGTCATTGCGGACATTCCGCGCATGCGGCCTATCACGGTCGAATCGAAGAGGTTCACATGGGAAATCAAGCGGCCCACCAATGCCACTTTCGCATCTTTGCGCGCCTCGGCGGCACCGGCGTCTATCGGTGCACGTGCGGCAATGTCTACTGGCCGGAGCGCGGCGGGCGCACATCGTATCGAGGGTGTTAAGGGTTTGGATTTGGGTTTGAAGCGCGAGCATCGCGCGCCTTGGACCTGTGTAAATAACTGTACGGATGGTGAGCATGAAAACGCTAATGGCGGTCGATCCGACCGCGACGGTGGGCAGCGCGACGGCGGTAATCGAGTTCGCGAGCGTCGAAAATTCGAAGCTGTGGGAGGCAAGGCGGCACGCGCGGGAACTGCGCGACATATTTAGCAGGCTCACGGCGCTGGAAAAGACACTTGCGGCCAAGCAGGTCGCGGCAGTTCGCAAGCTCGTAGAAGCAGTAGAGGCACTTTAACGCGGTGACGCGAGGGACCAACCATGAAAACCAGACCGACAAAAACCATCATCGGCACGGCTGAATGCTCGTGCTGCGGGCGTGAAATCCCGGCGCGCGAAAGCGAGACCGGAACGCTTAATCTGTCGTGCCAGTGGTGCGACTTGCCGCTCTATGCGAAGAAGGGCACAGAGGCGCACAAGCTGCTGATGGCGCGCGTCAAGCGCAAGGCGGAACCGGAACCGGACGCGACGCATCCGCATCAGCCGGCGGCGTTGCCTGCTGAAGTGAAGCCCGCGGCGCGCGCTGCGCGCTCGGCCTTTGACATTCTCTCGGGGCGCGTATGAGCATCGACAGGAAAGACGGCGGGCTACCGCCGACACAGCATCCGACACTGGAAGGCGGCGGGCTCGATGCGCTTGGCGGCATGGTCGCGGGCGTCGATGCCGAAGCGGCCGCAGCGCTGAATCCGGACATGTCCGCTACGGCACCAGGTGGACAGGTGGACATGGGACCGGACTACCACAAGGGCGCGTGCGGCGTGGTGGACCTCGCGCGCGGCATGATCGACGGCTACGCGCCGGGCGCCGCGTGGGATGACGCGACCTCGGCGCGCATGGCGGCATCGCTCACGCCCGTGTTCGAAAAATACGGGTGGGACGTGGAATCGGCGTTCCCGTGCGAACTGGTGGCGCTGATGGTCTGCGGCCCGGTTCTCTACCAGTCGGCGCGCGCGGTGGCGTTCAAGATCAAGCAGGATCGCTATGCACTCGAAAACGCGCGGCCCGGCGTGACGGACCCGAACACGATCAAGGGCGCGGCGGCGGCAGAATCCGGCCCGCCAGCCGGTTCGGCGGGTACGGGTGAGGCGGACGCAGCGGCGGCGCTTGCCGAAGCCGTCAGAACGGCCAAAATCTTTCCGGACATGTAATGGCGACGCGCGCACGGAAAGCGGCGCCCGCCGCGCCCGCGTATGGAGTCGAAGCGAAGGCGCACATTGAGGCGGTGATGGGCGCCTCGGGCTCGGGCAAGTCGTCCTATGTGAAGGCGCTCATGCAACGCGCGAAACCGCCGCGGCTGATGATCTTTGATCCGGACGGCGAGTGGGGCGCGTTCGGCACGATCACGAACCGGCTGGATCACGTTCTAGCCGGGTTTCAGGCGGCAGGGCCGGAAGGGCCGATTAGAACCGTGTTCGTGCCGTCTCCGAATCCTGCAACCGCGGTGAAGCAATTCGACGCCTTCTGTCGGATTGCCTTCGCGGCGGAACGTGTGACGTTCATTGTTGACGAGCTAAAGAGCGTCACGACGCCTAGCCGGTCGCCGGTCGGGTGGGGCATGCTGACCGGGCGAGGGCGCAAGCGCGGCATCGTGATTTACGGCCTGTCGCAGCGGCCCGCGTCCATCGATAAGGATTTTCTCGGCAACTGCTCACACGTGCGCACCGGCCGGCTGAACTATGACGACGACGCCAAGGTCGTCGGCAAGTATGTGCGGGCGCGGCCCGATGAACTGCTCGCCCTACCTGACTATGCGTGGATTCGCCGTGACCTCTCGACGGGCGAGATAACGCGCGGCTGACACCTACCCAGACACCTGCCTATAGACACCGTTTCGACGGTGTTTTTTTTCGCCTGTCGCACACGTTGCTAGGCAGCTACATCGGTAAAAAAAATCGTGGTACCAGAATCGCTTTCTGGCAGGTGCCTATAGGCAGTGTTCCATAGGCAGCGTATGCGAGGTTTTTGGCTCTCCGGCTGCAATCTGCGGACTCACACAAGGGCCGCATGGGGCGGCGCTAACGGGAGAGTCCCAACATGAATGTCAAGTCGATCCTGCGGGCGTACGCCATGTACCTCGCCTTCAATGCCGCAACGAAAATCGTTGTTCGTCCGATCGCCACGAGCCTCAACGTGCCGCTGATCACGACCATCGTTTCGTAAGCGTCCCAACAACACACACACAAAGGGGCGCTCATGCTGCTCGTCAAAAACGTACCGTTTAACAACGTCGTCGCCAACGGTCTGGCAACGGTGAACCTGCCTATCGGCATGTCGTACAACAAGGTCATTCTCGCCTTGGGCGGCACCACGTTCACCAAGTCGATGATCACCAACATCAACGTCAAGGTAAACGGCAAGATCATCTATCAGGCGTTGGGCTCGCGCCTCGACCTGATCAACCAGTATCGCGGCCTGACGGCGGCGGCTGGCTTCCTGACGCTCGACTTCACCGAACCGCGCGCCAAGTCGATGATCGAGCAGTACGTGGGCAACATCAACACGGCCAATGGCGTCTCGTCGCTCACCATCGAAGTGACCATCGCGGGCGCCACGGCTCCCACGCTGGACAGCTATTCGGAAATGGGTCCGCCGGCACAACTCGGCGTGATCGCCAAGCACATCCCGTTCACGCAGGGCTTTTCGTCGTCGGGAAAAATCCCGATGAAGCTGATCGATATCACGAACCGTGGCGGCATCATCAAGCGCATTCACTTTGCGCACACGGGCAACCTCACCATGCTGGAAGTGAAGAAGAACGGCATCGTGATCTGGGACAACGTGCTGACGGCGGTCAACAGCTTCTGGCAGGGCGAGTATCAGAAAACCGCCCAGACCAACCTGTACACGTACGACCCGTGCGCGGACAACAACTACTCGAACGCGGTCAAGACGGCGGACGCCACCGCGCTCGAATTCAACCCGACTTTCGGGGCGGCGGATACCGTCACGGCGGTGGTTGAAGTGCTGGACGTGCTCGGCAACATGTAACCCGGCGGGCGGGCCGGCCCGCTTGAATGCGCAGCGTCGGCCCGCTTTCTTTTCACACTTTCGGGGATTTACATGGACGGCATTTACGATCCGGCTACTTCGGGCGTGGGCGATAACACCTACGGTTTTTCCATCGGCCCGCAAAGCGATGGCACGTACAACATTCCCTCGACGGGCATGGCCATTAGCGGCGCGTCGGACACCGGCGGCAGCGGCTACAACTATGCGCCGGGCGTGTTCAACCTGCTCAATAACGGCCTGTCGGCGTTCACGAGCATCTACAACAACGGCCAGCAGCTTGACTACCGCCGCTATGAGGCCACGCAAGCCGGCCTGATCGCACAGGGGCAGGCAGCGGGACAGGTGGCTTCGGCCCAGATTGGCGCGATCAACAGCAACAAAATGCTGATGATCCTCGGCGTGTTCGCCGTGATCGCGCTCGCGATCCACAAGGGGTAAGCCGTGTACTGGGCGATGGCGGCACAGGCCGCAGCGCAGTTCGGCGCCGCACTGTTCGGCGGGCAGCAGGCGCCGCAGATGTCGAGCACTTCGCCGTTCAATCCGTTCACCGTGGACAACTCCGGGTGGGCGGTGAACTTCGCGGGCGACGGCGGCGCAAAGGCAACCGCAAGCCCGGTTTCGACACTGGCGCAAGGGCTCGCCAACGGGATGAACAACCTCACCGGCGGCGCCAGTGGTGGAACTGATCCGTTGATGATTGTGATCCTCGCGGCGGTGGCAATTGTCGCGTTGAAAAAGCACTGACATGCTCACGATCCGCCACGAACCGACGACCGATGCGCACCGCGAAGAAGTGGCGGCGGCGTTCGATGACTCGCCATTCATGCGGGCCAAAACCGACACGAGCGGCGGCATGGTTGACGGCGTGGACTGCCTCGCGACGGGCGAGTTTTTTCGCGTGCTGGATGACGGCAAGCCGGTCGCGTTCTACGTGCTGCGGGCTCGCAATGGACGCGCCGGCATCGTCGCAGAAATCACACTGGCGCACGGTCGCGCGGACGTGGATTTGGTCGATGCAGTGTTGCCGCTGATCGAAAAGCAGTGTGCAGGTTGCCACGCGATGCGCATTGAAACGCGCCGCGCGGGCCTGATGAAAAAACTCGAGCGCGCTGGCTATCAACGGGCCAGTGTGATCCTCACGAAGGAACTGAAATGAGAATTCTGCGGCCCGCACAGGTGCAGTTGCTCGCGGCAGGTTTGCCGGCAACGCCCGCGAACAAGAGCAGCGACAGCACGAGCCGTTCCGACACCACGAACCAGTACGCGGACAAGCGCAACGCGGTGCAGGGCGGCGTAGGGCAGAGCGGTGACGGTAACTCGTCGTCGTATTTCAGCGTCTCGACCGATGGCGGTTCGGTCGCGGCAGCAATGCAGGCCATGATTGCCGCGATCACGGGCAATACCTCGGTCGCGACCAACGCCAATAGCTCGATGGGCGCGGTCGCCAATACCGCGATCACGAGCACGGCGGACGCCTCCAAGCATCTCGAAGATGTGGGGCTTGCGATGCTGCAGGCCAATACCGCGCTCACCAATTCACTGACCGGCGCCGCGATGAACAGCGCGGGGCAGACCACGCAGATTGCGGCGGACCTCGCGAAAACTCAGGTCGCCGCGCAGAACGACAACCGCTATCTGATCGCCGCAGGGCTCGCGGTGGTGGCAATCGTCGGCGTGACGGCGTTCGGACACAAGGGGTAACGCATGCAACAGTTCGATATCACCGTTCCCACTGTCGGCTCGTTCGTCGTGCATGCGCCGGGCCGCTACATCAAGTACATGAGCGGTTCGAACGGCGGCGGCGATGCGTCGCTCGTGCTGACGCCGGGCGCACAGGGCGGCAACAAAATCCGCCTTGCGCCGGGCTTCGCGTACCGCGTCGCGGACGATCAACCGATGCCGGATTCGTGGACGTTGCAGAACGCGGCCGGCGGCGCTCCGATCATCGGACAGGTGGTGATCGGTAACGGCAAGATTGACGATTCGACCGTGCAGGGCGTGGTTCAGATGGTCGATGGCGGCAAGGTGCGCGCACTGAACAACAGCGCCTATTCAGGCTATGCAGGCGGGCCAGCCGGAGCGGGAGTGTACGCACAGGCGCAGCTATGGAACCCGGTAGGCAGCAACACGCGGCTCGTGCTGGAAAGCATCACGAGCCTTGGCGCGCAGACGACCTCGGCGATGCTGTTCACCGACAGCACGGCGGCGCTCGCGACACTCGCGCAGGCGGGGCAACCCAAGCTGCTCGGCGGTGCTGCGGGCGTGGGGCAGGTTCGCACCGGAACAGTGGGGGCAACGCCCCCGGCAAACCCGACTGTGTACGTGATTGGCGCGGTAGGCGGCGGGCTGGTGCAGTCGTCGGTCAAGCCGAATGAACCCATTGTGATTCCGCCGGGACACGGCCTGCTGATCACCGGCAACGTGGCGAACAACAGCACGTCGCAGTGTTTCGAGTGGTACGAGGAACCGAACGTATGAAGGCGCCGGGGCCGCTTTATCTCATTGCGGCGGGCACGCTCGCGGCGGCGGCCTACGTATGGTGGACAAACAGCCAGGCGAGCGCAGCGGACAGTGCGAACCCGGACGACTCAACCGACCCGCTCTCCTATCTCGGCGATGCGGTGGACGAAGCAACAGCAACGGTGTGGAACATGGTGAACCCGAACCCGGCAGCAAGCATGCAACCCAGTGCGGCGATGGTCGCCAAGCTCAAGAGCAATGAAGGCTTGCGCCTGACGCGCTATGCGCTCGGCGATGGCGGCTGGACGATTGGCTACGGCCACTACTCGACCAACATGGCGGACATTCCGGCGACGTGCACACAGGCACAGGCGGACGCGTGGTTTGCGTCGGACTTGCAACAGCGCGCGGCGAAGTGGGTACAGCTTTATGTGACCGTGCCGCTCACGCAAAACCAGTTCGATGCGCTGGTCGATATCGCCTACAACATGAGTCCGCGATCGTTCAAGAAATTTGCGGATTCCGTCAACGCGGGCAACGGCATTGACGACATTGCGCAGGCGTCGGTTTCGTGGGTCGCGCCGGCATTGCAGAACGGTATCCAGAACCGCCGCAACGCGGAAATCGCCATGTTTAACGATGGGGTGTACGCATGAAATTCGATAAGAGCGGGCTTCTGCTGGTGGGCGCGGCGGCGGCGGTGCTGCTGCTGGTGGTCAACCGCAGCACCATGGGCGCAGCGGGCGCGCCGGCAGCAAGCGGACAGGGCGCGATTGGTTCGAACGCGGCTAGCTGGCTGTCGAACGCAATCAACAACCTTGGCGGCAACCCGGCGGCCACGACCTCGGGCAACTCGGGCTGGACGTCAATGGGCGGCGTGACGCTGTTCGGCAACGGCACCTATGACGCGAACGGCATCTATGTCGATCCGGGACAGCTCACCTACAACACGAAAACCGGACAGGTGCAGGAGTCGCCGTTCTCCGGCATGTACAACGTGCTGGCCCCTGCAACCTACGGATACTGAGCCATGACGAACAAGGAACTTTTGCTGCTCGCGCTGGTGATCTATGTCGGCTACCGCTATCAGCGTTCGCACAGCGGCAGCAGCGCGGTCGATACCGTCTATGCGCGCGAGGCGGCCACGTTCGCGAACATGGACGGCACGAACTTTACCCAGTCGGTGTGGGACGCACAAAGCGGCATGCCGGGCTACATGTTCGGCAACGTGCCGGCGCCGGGCGGCGTCGCGACCTATCGCACGTCCACGGGCGGGCTCTCGTTCGGGCACATGTGATGACGCTCAAAACCAAGCTCTACCTTGCCGGCGCGCTCGCGCTCGTCGCGGCGGGCTTCTACCTCGACCGGCGCTATGTGCAGGCGGGCGGGGCGACGGGCATCGCGTTCAACGTCGCGGACACGATCTGGAACAACGCGGCAGGCGTCGCGGCGAATACCGGCGCGTCAGTGTGGACCGGCATGACCTCCTACGCGGGGGACCGGCTGGTGCAGCAGCAGCAGCAGTTACCGGCAGTATCGGCGGGCGTGATAAGCCCATTCCCAACGTCAGCATGGGACGTAATCCCGGCTGGTTTGTAGTCCCAACAAAAACGAGGTAGACCATGAAAGCATTTTTCGCACGTTTGCAGGAACCGTCCACGCATGCCGCGCTGGCCGGTCTGTCGGCAGTCGCCGCACAGGTGGCAGTAGCCAACGGCGCCGACCCGCACGTTATCGGCGCAGTCGGCACGGCGGCGGCCAGCATTTTCGGCCTGCTCGGCGTGTTCCTCGGCGAAGGTAAGGCCGCGTAATGGATGCGGCGCTGCTCTGGCAGATCGGCGGGCAGATTGCGGCGGCGCTGATCGCCTACGGCGCCGTCCGCGCAGACCTGCGCAACATGAGGGAACGCCTCGCGAAGATCGAGGACCGTTTTAACCAGCACATTGAGAAGGGGCTGAACCATGGCAACTCGCAAGCGTAAGACCGCGCACAAGCGCAAGACTCATAAGACCCCGGCGCGCTCGAAGCGTACGGGCCGATTCCTCAAGAAATAACGGGAGAGACCATGCCGAAAATCGACTGGAAATCCGCCGCCATTGGTGCCGCGCTGCTGTACGGCTTCATGTGGTATCGCGCGAAGTCGGCCACTGTCGCCAAGTAAAAAGAAGCCCGCCGGAGCGGGCCGAAACACGTCACGGCATGGGGATCACGCCGAACCGTCTAGCGAGAAACGCCCGCCGCGCGCGGGCGTTTTCTATGGTGCTGTCGAATGTGCCGGCCAGTTTGGCGCGGGCTACCTTGTCCGCGACGTTCCAGCGCTCGATGTAGTGCGCGCGGCGGTGTTCATTGGCAGCGAAGCCAGGCGCGAGAGCGGACACCCACGCGTCCAAATCTTCATACGTAACAACGACTTGGCCAAATAGATCGAGCATAAAAAACCCCGGCTATTGAACCGGGGAATAGAGGCAGATTGCATACCTTAATCAAACCTTAAGCGGCGAGGCGCAGGCCCGATACTGTTCTTACGTCGCGCCTTCGGCGACTTGACATAATATAAATTATCAACAAAATCTATTGTAGAGGCTAAGTTGTAATGTCCGCTTTTAGCCAAGTTCAAATGTCCGCTTTTTCGCAGCGTAAGCTGACCGGCCGCCGGTGTTCCGGCGCGGGAGGCTTTGATGGCTGCGACCGGACTGATAACG
>NZ_PNXY01000051.1 GCF_002879865.1 Paraburkholderia rhynchosiae | reverse complement strand
CAAGCATGATCACCCGCCCGGGCCTACGGTCATGTGGCGCGGCTTCCTGGTGCTCCACGAAATCACGGAGATGTACCGGATCTTTAGCCAGGACGGGTGATTCACATCACGAGATGTGGGTAATCCTAAGGTCTTAAGTAGGGGGTCGCGCCTGTCGTATCGCAACGTTCCACCGTAGAGCCCCCTGCCCCTCCGAGGGGTGTGAATGCGCGTTGCGCTCTCTATCATTGGCTGCATTCATTCACATGAGGCAGACCATGACGTCGCAGAGACAAGGCCCGCTGACGGGGATCCGCGTGCTCGAAATCGCGGGCATCGGCCCGGGGCCGTTTTGCGGCATGCTGCTCGCCGATCTGGGCGCAGACGTCGTGGTTGTCGACCGCCTGGATCGCGGCGTCGAACAGGTCGACCTCGCGCAGCACGACATTCCGAATCGCGGCAAGCGCTCTATCGCTGCCGATCTGAAAACGCCGGAAGGCGTGCAGACGGTACTCGATCTTGTCGAATATTCTGATGCGCTCATTGAAGGCATGCGCCCCGGCGTGATGGAGCGGCTCGGTCTCGGCCCCGACGCCTGCCTGCAGCGCAATCCGCGGCTCGTGTACGGGCGTATGACGGGCTGGGGTCAAACCGGTCCGCTTGCTCACGCCGCGGGACACGATCTGAACTACATCGCGCTGTCCGGCGCGCTCTGGTATGCCGGTCAGCCTGGCGAGACGCCGATGACGCCGCCGAGTCTGGTCGGCGACATGGGCGGCGGCGCGCTCTATCTGGCCGTCGGTCTGCTCGCCGGCATCATGCATGCGCGCGGCACTGGACAGGGACAGGTGGTCGACGCCGCCATTGTCGACGGCAGCGCGCACATGATGTCGCTGCTTCTCGCGTTGCACGCGTCGGGCCAGTTCACTACCGAGCGCGGGCAAAGCCTGCTGGATGGCCCGCACTGGTACAACACCTATCGCTGCGCCGACGGCGGCATGATCTCGGTGGGGTCAATGGAACCGAAGTTCTATCGGCTGTTGTGCGAGAAACTCGGCCTTGCCGACGATCGCGCATACAACGACGCCCACGACAGACGCGCGTGGCCGGTCTTGCGTCAGCGCTTCGCCGAGCTGTTCGCGAGCCGCTCGCGCGACGAATGGTGTGCGCTGCTTGAAGGCACCGATGCATGCTTTGCGCCCGTTCTGAGCCCCGAGGAAGCTGCCACGCACCCGCATATGCAGGCACGGCAGACCTACACACGTGAGGGCGGCGTCTTGCAGCCCAATCCCGCGCCGCGCTTTTCGGCGACGCCCGCGCACGGCCCGCGCGCGATTCCCCGCCGCGGCGAACACACGGACACGGTCCTGAAAGACTGGGCCGCGCGCTGAGTGCGTGCGCGTCTTCTGGTAGCCATCGAGCACGCTTGCCTATACCAAGGATGACTGATGAATAAAGACCTATCGAGCCTGTTTCTCAGTGAACAGCAGATCCTGATTCGCGATACTGCGCGACGGGTGGCGACGGAAATCATCGCGCCGACAGCCGCCCAGCGCGATCTCCAATCCGCGTGGCCGCATAAGGAACTGAAGGATCTTGCGGAACTCGGCTTTCTCGGCATGCTGGTTCCCGAGGCATACGGCGGCACTGCCGCAGGCGTGCTCGATTTCTGCCTGGCTCAGCACGAATTCGCGGCGGTGGACGCGGGGCTCGCGACCATCCTGCACGTCCACAACTTCACGGCGATGTGTATCGCCGAGAACGGCACCGAAGATCAGAAGCGCCACTATCTGCCCGCCATGGCAAGCGGCGAAGCGATCGGCGCATTTCTGCTCTCGGAGCCGCACGCGGGCTCGGATACGGCGGCACTGCGGGCTAGCGCCGTGCGCGACGGCGACCACTATGTGCTCAACGGCACGAAGCAGTTCATTTCGAACGGCAGCGAAGCCGGCGTGGGCGTTGCGTTCGCGATCACGGACAAGGCCGCCGGCAAGCGTGGCGCGACCACGTTTATCGTCGATACTTCAAAACCGGGCTATCTCACGACGCGTGTGGAGAGCAAGCTGGGCCAGCACACGGCTCACACAGCGCAGATCACGCTCGACAACTATCGTGTGCCCGTCGCGGACAGGTTGGGCGCCGAGGGCGACGGCTATCGCACAGTCATGGGCGGGTTGTCGGATGGGCGTATCGGCATTGCGTTCATCGCAGCCGGAGCGGCGCGCGCCGCGCTCGAGGCGGCCGTGAAATATGCAAATGAGCGCGAGGCGTACGGCGCGCCCATCGCGCGGCTTCAGGGCGTTGCGTTCGATCTCGCCGACATGGCCGCACAGGTCGACGTTGCATTCCAGTACTGCATTCACGCGGCGCGCCTGCGCGACGCGGGCGTCGATTGCATGAAGGAGGCATCGATCGCGAAGCTGTTTGCGAGTGAGATCGCCGAGCAGGTTTGCTCGAACGCGCTACAGATCCATGGCGGCTACGGATACCTGTGCGACTTTCCGGTCGAACGCTATCTGCGGGATGTGCGGGTGTGCAAAATTTATGAAGGCACCAGCCACATCCAGAAGATGATCATCTCGCGTCATATCGGCTGAGACCGGCGCGCGCAGCATGCGCTTCGCGGTCCATCGGAATGGAACGGCGGCGCGGTTGTTCCGGGGTATTGGCGATGGCGCGGCGATCGAGAGCAAACCGCGAGCAACCCGCGAGCAATCCGCGACGCAACTGCAAAACGCTATCAACGCAGCCGCGCACGCGCAGCGCCTGCAATGCGCGCGAGCGCGTCCGCGCTCAGCCGCGCGGCGATCTTCTGAACGTATTCATGATGCCGCGCCTGCAACGGCGCACCGAGTTGCTGCGCGAGCAGATAGCGGATCAGCGCGATGCGCCGGTGCCGCAGCAGCATGCTCTGATCGAGCAGCGCAAGCGCGGCATCGGCATCGCCCTGCTGGCACGTGCGCTCGGTGAGGCGCGCGGTGACGACACGGGTCAACGTCATGTGAGTCCGGCAGCGGAAAAGCCGCGAGCGGTGCGCGGGCACACCACTCGCGGCGACAGTCACGACATCAGCGGCTCGGCTGCATCGAGCATGATCTTCACGAAGTAGTCCGCAAAGCTGCGCCTCACGACGAGGTCGAAACTGTCGGCGCCGGTGGGCACGAGCGTCATCGACGCCTTGAAGTAGTGGCTTTGCGCACACTGTCCGTCGCCGAACAGCTTCGGATGCAGATCGAGAGGACAGCCGCGCGAGAGCACTTCACGCGTGCGCGTGCCGCTGATTTCGAGCACCGTATAGCCGCTGCCAATATCCACCGCCGAAGCGAACACGCCCGCAAACGCGGCGCCGAGCTTCGCCTGCAACGGCGCGGTGCGCGTTGCGTCGTGCGCGGTCGCGGAGCGCACCAGCCATTCGTCCGGGCCGAGCCACAACATGTCGTAGCCATTGCCGCGCGCGACCGTGTTGGCCTTCTCCGGCGGCGGGCAACCCAGCACGTTTTGCACCGCCTGCACGAACGCGACGTCGCGCGAATCGCCGCGCACGTTCACGAGTTCGAGAAACGGCCGCTCGCTCAGTTTGAATGCCGCGGATGCCGTCGCCTGATGTTTTTTCAGCAGCGCATCCACGCCCACCAGCGGCGACTCCTGCCACACGCCCGTCTGCTTGCCGACAGCGCGATTCACGACCGACGCCGTTCCACCTGTTTCATTCCACATGTTGACGCGCTCCTTCGCTGTCGTAGAACACCGAACTGGTGATCTTCGCTGCAATCTGTTTGCCGCTAGAAAGCGGTACGGTGACCGTTTCGCCGATCTTGTCGAGACCGCCCTTCACGACGGCCATCGCGATCGAGCGCTTCAGGATCGGGCTGTAATAGCTCGACGTGACATGGCCGAGCATCGGCGCCGTATCGCCCTGGAAGGGACCTGCGACGATCTGCGAACCTTCGGGTATCACGAACGACGGATCGTCCGAGAGCAATCCGACCAGTTGCTTGCGCCCTGCCTTCGCCGTATCCGAGCGGGTCAGCGAACGCTTGCCGAGAAAGTCCTTCGACTTCGCGACGAGCCCGCCCATGCCGAGGTCGTACGGTGTCATCGAACCATCGGTATCCTGGCCCACGATGATGTAGCCCTTCTCCGCGCGCAACACGTGCATCGTTTCGGTGCCATACGGCGTGATGTCGAATTCCGCGCCTGCGGCCATCAACGCTTCCCACACCGCGCGCCCCACATTCGCCGGCACGTTCACTTCGTACGCGAGTTCGCCGGAGAAGCTGATGCGCATCACACGCGACGCGGCGCCCCCAACCGTGCCTTCGCGATAGCTCATGAACGGAAACGCTGCATTCGCGAAGTCGATGTCGTGACACACCTTCTGCAAGACCTTGCGGCTGTTCGGACCGACCACGGCGAAGGTCGCCCAGTGATCCGTGACCGACGCAAGGCGCACGCGCATGTCTGGCCATTCTGTTTGCAGCCAGCGTTCGAGCCACGTGAGCACACGCGCTGCGCCGCCCGTGGTTGTCGTCATCATGTAGTGCTGGTCGGCGAGGCGCACGGTCACGCCGTCGTCGAAGATCATGCCGTTTTCGTCGAGCATCAGCCCATAGCGGCATTTGCCGACCTCCAGCTTGCTCCACGGATTCGTATAGAACCAGTTCAGCAGCTTGGCCGAATCGGGTCCTTGAATGTCGATCTTGCCCAGCGTCGATGCATCGAGAATGCCCACACTCTTGCGCACCGCGAGCGATTCGCGCGCGACGGCGGCATGCATGTCCTCACCTGCTTTCGGGTAATACCACGGGCGCTTCCAGTTGCCGACGTCCTCGAAAGCCGCGCCGTTTTCGAGGTGCCATTCATGCACCGCCGTCTTACGCACCGGATCGAGAAACTCGCCCAGCTCGCGGCCCGCGAACGTGCCGAACGTGACCGGCGTGTAGTTCGGACGGAACGTCGTGGTGCCGGTCTCGGGAATCGTCTTGCCGAGCGCCTGCGCGAGAATCGCCATGCCGTTGATATTGCCGAGCTTGCCCTGATCGGTGCCGAAACCCATCGCCGTGTAACGCTTTACGTGTTCGACCGATTCGAAGCCTTCGCGCGCGGCGAGGAAAATATCCGCAGCGGACACGTCGTTCTGGAAGTCGACGAACTGCTTCGGCCCACGCGTCGCCAGTTCGCGTCCGCCGACGAGCCACAGCGGCTGCATCTTCGCCTCGCTGATCTCGGCCACCTGCACCGGATTCGGCCGCGCGACGATATGGCCCGCGGCGCGCGCCGCTTCGACGCCGGCATCGACGGCGAAGCGAATGCCACGGCCCAGCGTGAAATCGCCCGCGCAGGCGCCGACGCTCGTCTCCGCCTGCATCGCCTTGCCCGGCACGAAGCAGGCCTTCTCGTCATGCCAGTGCGCCTTGCCGCCCGACTGCGCGAACAGATGCAGCACGGGACTCCAGCCGCCGGACATGGCGAGCAGATCGCAGGACAACTCGCTTTGCTTCGCGCCGACCTCACCATTGGCGTAGGAAGCAACCTCGACGGACGCCACACGCAGTTTGCCGTGCGCCGCCGTGATCACCGCACCGCTGATCACCTTCACGCCATAGCGGCGTGCAAGCGCGGGCAGTGTGCCCTTCGATTCGCCGGCTCGCGGATCGATCACCGTCACTTGCGCGCCGGCCGCTTTGAGATCGAGCGCGCATTGATAGCCGTCGTCGTTGTTCGTGAACACCACGGCGTCGCGGCCCGGCAATACCGCATACCGATGCAGATACGTCGACACCGCCGAAGCGAGCATCACGCCCGGCAGATCGTTGTTGCCGAACACGATGGGCCGCTCATGCGCGCCGGTCGCGAGAATCACGCGTTTCGCGCGGATCTTCCACATCAGTTCGCGCGTGCCCTTGCGTTGCGACACGGGTAGATGATCTGTCAGACGCTGCGTCACCGTGACGAGGTTGTGATCCTGATAGCCGAACGCGGTGCTGCGCGAAAGAATCTTGACCTCGGGCATTTGCCGCAGTTCGTCTTCGATCTTGTGCACCCACTGCAAGGCCGGCTTGCCGTCGATCTCCGCGCGGCACGACAGCAGCGAGCCGCCGAGTTCGGGCTGATCGTCGACGAGCGTCACGCGCGCGCCGGACAAAGCGGCTGCATGCGCGGCCGCGAGACCGCTCGGCCCGCCGCCGACCACCAGCACGTCGCAATGCGCAAAGCACTTGTCGTAGCGGTCCGCGTCGAGTTGCTCCGGCGCCTTGCCGAGACCGGCCGCGTCGCGGATCACTTCTTCGTACTTCGGCCAGAATTTGCGCGGCCACATGAAGGTCTTGTAGTAGAAGCCCGCTGGAATGAAGCGCGCGAACTTCTGATTGACCGCCATGCGATCTTTCTCGATGCTCGGCTTCGCGTTCACGCTGCTCGCGACGAGCCCCTGATACAGCTCGATTTCGGTCGCGCGCGCATTCGGCACCGTGTATGCGCCGGTTTCGAGTTGCACGACCGCATTCGGCTCTTCCACACCCGCGGTGACGATGCCGCGCGGCCGGTGATATTTCCAGCTACGCGCAACAAAATGCAGGCCGTTGGCGAGCAAGGCGGAAGCCAGCGTGTCGCCCTGATAACCCTGATACTGGCGGCCGTTGAATGTGAACGTGAGCGGCAATGCGCGGTTGATGCGCCCGCCATTCTGGAGTCGGTCTTTCTGGCTCATTGCGTCTTACCCTCTTGTGGCTTGCCCTCGTTGCTGTCCATCTTGAGCAGCGGACGGTCGAACGTCTCGTAGCCCTGGATCTCGTAGCTCACCGTGTCGCGCTGCGCCTTGAACCAGCGGCGGCAACCTTGCGCATGCATCCATTGCTCGCGATGCACGCCGCGCGGATTCTTACGCATGAACAGGTAGTCGCCCCATTCCTTGTCGGTGAGTTTTTCGGTGTCGAGCGGACGCATGATGTCCGCTTCGCCGCCGCAGGAAAATTCGGTTTCGGCGCGTGGCCCGCACCACGGGCATTCGATCATCAGCATGTTGTCTCTCTCTATGTGGCGCGTTAGTGGGCGACGGCGGCCGCGCCGTGCTCGTCGATAAGATGGCCCGTGTAGAAACGGTCCAGCGAGAACGGCGCATTCAGCTCATGCGGCTCGTCCTTGGCAATGGTGTACGCATAGGCCCAACCGGAACCGGGCGTCGCCTTGAAGCCGCCCGTGCCCCAGCCGCAGTTGAAATAGAGCCCCTTCACGTCCGTCTTGCTGATGATCGGGCATGCGTCCGGCGAGACGTCCACGATCCCGCCCCACTGACGGTTCATCCGCACGCGCGAAAACACCGGGAACATTTCGACGATGGCTTCGAGCGTGCCTTCGATAATCTGGAAGCTGCCGCGCTGACCGAAACCCGTGTACTGGTCGACACCCGCGCCGATCACCAGATCGCCCTTGTCGGACTGGCTGATATACGCATGCACCGCGTTCGACATCACGACCGTGTTGACGACCGGCTTGATCGGCTCGGAGACCAGCGCTTGCAACGGGTGGCTTTCGAGCGGCAAGCGCACGCCGGCCATATCGGCGAGCGTCGACGTATTGCCCGCCGCCACGATCGCGACTTTCCTGGCCTTGATGAAACCCTTCGTGGTATCGACCCCCGTCACCTGGCTGCCGTTGCGGCGGATGCCCGTGACCTGGCAATTCTGCACGATGTCGACGCCCGCCTGATCCGCGCCGCGCGCGAAACCCCAGGCCACTGCATCGTGACGCGCCACGCCGCCGCGCCGCTGAATCGACGCACCGAGCACCGGATAGCGGCTGTTCAGATTGATGGTCGGCTCGAGCTCCTTGATCTGCGCGGGCGTGAGGAATTCAGCATCGACACCGTTCAGCCGGTTCGCATTTACACGACGCTCGGTGTCGCGCACGTCCTGCAACGTGTGCGCGAGATTCATCACGCCGCGCTGGCTGAACATCACGTTGTAGTTCAGATCCTGCGAGAGCCCTTCCCACAGTTTCATTGCCTTTTCGTAGAGCGCGGCCGATTCGTCCCACAGGTAATTCGAGCGCACGATGGTCGTATTGCGCGCCGTATTGCCGCCGCCGATCCAGCCCTTCTCGAGCACGGCGATATTGCGCACGCCATGCTCTTTCGCGAGGTAATAGGCCGTGGCGAGACCATGCCCGCCGCCGCCGACGATCACCACGTCGTACTCGCGTTTGGGCTCGGGACTCTTCCACTGTCGCTCCCAGTTCTCGTGATACGACATCCCGTTGCGCAAGAGGCTGAATATCGAATAGCGGCTCATCATTGATCCTTGTGGGTACTGTCGGTGCTTTTGGTGCTAGTGCCTGGTGCTTCGTCACATCTGAAACAAAGCGCTGTTCAACACTCGATGACGTTCACGGCCAGTCCGCCGCGCGACGTCTCCTTATATTTCGTCTTCATGTCCGCGCCGGTTTCGCGCATCGTCTTGATCACGTTGTCGAGCGACACATAGTGCTGGCCGTCGCCCTTCATTGCCATGCGCGCGGCGTTCAGCGCCTTGATCGCGCCCATTGCATTGCGCTCGATGCAGGGAATCTGCACGAGCCCGCCGACCGGGTCGCAGGTCATGCCGAGGTTGTGTTCCATGCCGATTTCCGCGGCGTTTTCGACTTGCGTCGGCGTGCCGCCCATCACGGCGGCGAGCGCCGCGGCCGCCATCGAACAGGCCACGCCCACTTCGCCCTGGCAGCCCACTTCCGCGCCGGAGATTGACGCGGTTTCCTTATAGATGATTCCGATCGCCGCAGCCGTCAGCAGGAAGTTGACGATGCCTTCGTCGTTCGACGCATGCATGAATTTCACGTAGTAATGCAGCACGGCGGGAATCACGCCGGCCGCACCGTTGGTCGGCGCAGTGACGACGCGGCCGCCCGCCGCGTTTTCTTCGTTGACGGCCATTGCATACAGATTGACCCAGTCGAGCATCGAAAGCGGATCGCGCAACGACTCTTCGGAGTGCGAGCGCAATTGCGCACACAGGTCCGCCGCGCGGCGCTTCACATGCAT
This sequence comes from Paraburkholderia rhynchosiae, assembly GCF_002879865.1. Classification (GTDB taxonomy): domain Bacteria; phylum Pseudomonadota; class Gammaproteobacteria; order Burkholderiales; family Burkholderiaceae; genus Paraburkholderia; species Paraburkholderia rhynchosiae. The sequence continues at coordinate 21,086 of NZ_PNXY01000051.1, read as the reverse complement.
CGGTCCCGGCAACTCGCCGCGCACCTTGCAACCTCGTTCGACGCAAGCCGACATCGTGCGCCAGATCGCCAGCAGCCCTTCCCGCACTTCCTGTTCGGAGCGCGTCGCGCATTCGTTCTTCAGCGTCACCTGCGCGATGGAGAGGCCGGTTTCGCGGCACACGCGCATCAGATCATCGCCGGTACGAAACGGATACGGCACCTCGGCGCCGGCACGCACGCCGTTCACGCGGTCGCCTTCGCGATTCACTACGAAGCCTCCGCCGATCGAGTAATACTCTTTCTCGACCAGCAGTTGCCCGTTTTCGTCGAATGCCTGGAAGCGCATGCCGTTCGGATGCACAATGCCGGAGCCGGGCGCGCCCGGCATCAGCTTGCGGAAAAAGCCGAGGTGCTCGCGCTCGTCGAATTTCACCGGATGCTTGCCGAGCAGCGCGAGTTGCTTCGTCTCGCGGATTGCCTGCAGGCGCGGCTCGATCATGTCGGGATCGATCAGTTCGGGCAGATTGCCTTCGAGCCCGAGCAGTACCGCCTTGTCCGTGCCATGCCCCTTGCCAGTTGCGCCGAGAGAACCGAACAGTTCGATTTTTATGCGGCGCACGAACGCGAGCAGGTTGGCATCTTCGATATGCGACGCGAAACGGCACGCAGCGATCATCGGCCCGACCGTGTGCGAGCTAGAGGGACCGATACCGATCTTGAACAGATCGAAGACGCTGACGTTCATGGCGTACCTTATGCGTTGCAATGCCTGGGTGGCGGGATGTACCTTGAAACAGGCTCTATTGCACCGCACGTCAAATTGGACCGATAGAATAAAAACGGCATGACAGTGGGATAGTGGCGTCAAGCGCACCGCCCGCCAAGCACTGCGGCGTATTTGCGATGTCTTCTGACGCATTTGCGACAGGCGCTGCTGTTGCGGCTGGCGATGCTGACGGCATGGCGATAAATGCCGCACCGCGTTCCGGTGCTATGCTTGGCTCAACCTTTTCCCGCTCTGGCTGCATGCATGAACTCCGCTGAACCGCTTCCTCCTCAATCCATCGACGGCGCGCTCAAGCAGCGCATCCGCTTTGGCATCATCCTGCTGCCGAACTTCACGCTGACTGCGTTCTCGGGTTTCGTCGACCTGTTGCGGCTGTCCGCCGATGAGGGCGACTTCAGCAAGCCCGTGCGCTGTTCATGGAGCGTGATAGGGGAAACCCTTGCTCCGGTGCGCGCGAGCTGCGGCATCCAGATCACGCCGTGGGAAACCTTCGACAACGCCGAGCGATTCGATTACGTCGTCGTGGTGGGCGGCCTGCTGCATTCAGGACCGGCCGCGAGCGACGCGACGCTCGCGTTCATCCGCCGCGCCGCCGCTGCCGATGCGACGCTCGTCGGCATGTGCACGGGCGTGTTCTCGCTGATGCGCGCGGGCGTGCTCGACGGTTATCGCATCTGTGTGAGCTGGTTTCACTACTGGGATTTCATCGAGCGGTTTCCGTCGGTCAATGAAGAGGCGCTGGTGGCCGACCGGCTGTTCGTGATCGACCGCCGCCGCATTACGTGTTCAGGCGGACGCGCTTCCATCGACGTGGCCGCGGCCATTCTGTTGCGTCACTTCGAAACCGCGACGGTGCAGAAGGCGCTGCGCATTCTGCTCGTCGACGACATGCAGAAAGGCAATGCGCCGCAGCCGCATCCGCCGGGACTGGCACCCGCCGCGCATCCGAAAGTGAAGCGCGCGATTCTACTGATGGAACAGCACGTGGGGCGTTCGCTCTCGCTCGATGAACTCGCGCGCAAGCTCGATCTTTCGCCGCGTCAGTTGGAGCGGCTTTTCAAGGCGCAAACCGGTAAGGCGCCGCAGGCCTACGCGAAGCAGGTGCGTTTGCGCACGGCCGCGTGGCTGTTGACGAGTTCGGACAAGACGGTGGCCGACATTGCGTCGAGCTGCGGGTTTTCAGACGCATCGCATCTGGGCCGCGAATTCCGCAAGCAATTCGGTTTGCCGCCGATGATGTATCGCGAGCAGCGCGGCACGGCGGCTGAAGCGGAAGATAGCGGCGACTATGATGAGACGTTTCCGGGGCGGGCGCAGGCGATTTGACGCCCTGATTCAAGGGCTCAAATCGCGCAAGACGTTTTCGCGGCGCCAACGCGACGCGAAACTCACACATCACTTCCCAACTACATACGCCTTGACCGCCGGCAATCCATCCTTGCCGTCGAACGTTTTCACGCCCGCCAGCCACTGATCGAGCACCGCCGGATTCGCCTTCAACCATTCACGCGCGGCCTTGTTCGGGTCCGTTTTGTTCATGATCGGCAGCATCACGTGGTTCTCGATGTCGGTCGTGAAATGCAGGTTCGACACGAGCTTTGCGACGTTCGGGCAACGCGTCGAGTAATCGGTCGGCGTGACCGTCATCACCTTGGCTTCGCCGTAGTTCGGGCCGAATACATCATCGCCGCCGGACAGATAATCGATCTTCATCTGCACGTTCATTGGATGCGGTTCCCAGCCGAGGAACACGATCGGCTTCTTGTCGCGGATCGCGCGGTTCACCTCGACCAGCATGCCCGCCTCGCTCGACTCGACCAGCTTGAACTTGCCGAGCCCGTACTGATTGCTGTCGATCATCTTCTTGATCAACGCATTGCCGTCGTTACCCGGCTCGATGCCGTAGATCTTGCCGCCGAGCTTGTCGTAGTTCTTCGCTATGTCGGCGAAAGATTTGATGCCCGCCTGATACGCGTAGTCCGGCACGGCCAGCGTGTACTTCGCGCCGGTGAGGTTCGGCGTGGGCAGCACGCTCAGCTGGCCGGCCTTCTTGAACGGGTCGATCATCGGGTCCATGGTCGGCGACCAGTAGCCGAGGAACACGTCGATCTGCTTGCTCTTGACGCCGGCAAAGGTGATCGGCACCGAAGCGATCGTCTTGGTCGGCTTGTAGCCGAGCCCTTCGAGCACCGTCGACGCAAGCCCGGTAGTGGCCGCGATATCGGTCCAGCCAACATCGGCAAAGCGGACGTCGCGACATGTGGCGGGTTCGGCGGCGAACACGGACGGGACAGACGACACAGACAGCGCGCACAACGACGCAACCCACAAACGTTTCATGGCGGTTCCTCAGGGGTGGTTGATGCTTGACTGGTTTTGCTACGCCGACAGCCGCCGCTCCACGCTCGGCGCATGACCGAATTGCGCGCGATACGCCTTGCTGAAATGGCACGGCGAATGAAAACCGCACACGGCCGTGACGCGCGCAATCGAAGCGTCGGTATTGCGCAGCAATTCACGCGCGCGACGCAAACGCAGCGTCAGATAGTAATGCGTCGGCGACACGCTCAGGAACATCTTGAACATGCGCTGCAAGTGACGTTGCGACAAGTGCACGAGCCGCGCGAGCTCGTCGAGCGATAGAGGCTCTTCGATGTTCGCTTCCATCAGCCGCACGACCTCGATCAATTCCGCGCGCGAGAAACCGACGCGGGCGTCGACGGGAATGTGCTGGTAATCCGTCGAGCCGCGAATTCTTTCCACGATGAATTGCTCGGACACCTGCGCCGCGACCGCGTGGCCGAGACGCATGCCGACCAGCTTCAGCATCAGATCGAGCGGCGCGGTGCCCCCCGTGCATGTCATGCGGTCGCGGTCGATCACGAACAGTTCGTCGGCGAAGCGCACATGCGGATAGCTCTTATGCAGCGGCGACATGTCTTCCCAATGCACGGTGCAGCGATAACCGTCGAGCAGGCCCGCCGCGAGCAGTGCATACGGCCCCGTGCAGATGCCGCCGAGCGGAATGCCCTGCGCCGCCACGTCGCGCAGCAAACCGACCACCGTGTCGTCGACGTAATCGCGCACGTGCCAGCCCGCGCAGACGATCAGCACATCCGGCATGCCGGCTTCAGCGAGCGTCGTGGTGGGCTTCACCGTGATGCCGTTGCTCGCCCGCGCCGGTTCGCCGTCCGGCGAGATCACCGACCACCGGTAGTGCTGCGCGCGGCCCACGTAGTTGGCCATGCGCAGCACTTCGACCGCGCTCGTAAACGCGATCATCGAGAAGTTCGGCAGCGTCAGAAAGCCGACGTGCGCGAGCCGTGAGAGCGGCGAATCGGACGGGGCTTCGACCTGGGTGATCGCGTCGCGCTTCATGGGCTGCTCAGCTGTGCTGCGCGGCCGGCGCGCGACGCACCTTCATCAGATTGCGCAAGCCCGAGAAGAGCGGCGCGCGCGCCATGCCGGGCGAGCGGCCGAAGCTTTCGGTGATCCGGTCCAAAATGATCGCAAGCATCACGACCGAGAGTCCGCTCTCGAAGCCAAGTCCAATGTCGAGCCGCTGAATACTGGCGAGCACGTCGTTGCCGAGACCGCCCGCGCCGACCATCGACGCAATGATCACCATCGACAGCGCCATCATGATGGTCTGATTCACGCCCGTCATGATCGACGGCAGTGCGTTTGGAAACTGCACCTTGTAGAGCAATTGCCACGGCGTGCAGCCAAAAGCCTGCCCCGCTTCGACGATTTCACGGTTCACGTGCTTGATGCCGAGCGACGTGAGACGCACCGCGGGCGGCATCGCGAAGATCACGGTGGAGAGAATGCCGGGCACGCGGCCGAGACCGAACAGCATCGCGGCCGGAATCAGATACACAAACGCGGGCATGGTCTGCATCAGGTCGAGCACGGGACGCACCATCATTTCGACCGTGCGGCTCTTCGCGGTCCAGATGCCGAGCGGCACGCCGAGCAGCAGGCTAATCAACGTGGACGACAGCGTGAGGCCGAGCGTGATCACCATCTGATCCCAGAAGCCGGTGCCGTAGATCAGGAGCATCGAGAGCAGCGTGAACAGCGCGAAACGCCAGCCCACTCGCCACAATCCGATGCCGACGAAAAACGCCATCAGCGCCCACATCGGCACCGCTTGCAGACCTTGTTCGATCAGCGCTGCAAAGCTCTCGATGACCTTGCCGATCGAATCGAAAGTCTTTGCGTCGTGGTCGAGCAGATAGTGGACGCCGTGATCGACCCAGGCGCCAAGTGGAATGATTTCAGACATGGGAACCTCGATGGCGCGTGAGAACGTGCAGCACGTTCGTCTTGTTGACCGAACCGCAGTAGGAGCCGTCTGCTTCGACGACCGGCAAAGGCGCGCGGCTCGCGACCACGCGCTGCACTACATCGTCGAGCGGTGTAGTGCGGCGAATGCATTCGACGTAATTCAGTTTTGGCGATGCGCTGCCCGTTTCATCGCGGCACACGAAGCCGCGGAACTTGCGTTCGCCGTCGAGGACGAACGCGTAGTCGGCGCTGCCGTTCAGCGTGGCCGCGACGCTCGATGCGTCGATCTGCGGCGAATGCGAGTGCATTAGCGGCACGGCGTCGGTCTGCATCAGATCGCCGGCAGTGAGGTAACGGCTGGTGTCGATGCCTTCGAAGAAAGCACGCACGTAGTCGTCGGCGGGATTCGTGATGATCTGCTGCGGCGTGCCGATCTGCACCACCTTGCCGCCTTCCATGATCGCGATGCGCGTGCCGATGCGCATCGCTTCTTCGAGATCATGCGACACGAACAGAATCGTGCGCTGCTGCTCGCGTTGCAAATCGAGCAGCACGTTCTGCATTTCCTTGCGCTTGAGCGGGTCGAGTGCGGAGAACGCTTCATCCATGATCATTAGCGACGGGTTGACCGCAAGCGCCCGCGCGAGACCCACGCGCTGCTGCATGCCGCCGGAAAGTTGCGCGGGCAGCTTCGCAGCGAACGGCGCGAGGCCGACCTGCTCCAGCACGGTCATCGCGCGTGCTTCGCGTTCCTTGCGGCCCACGCCCGCCACTTCGAGGCCGAACGCCGCGTTGGACAACACCGTGCGTTGCGGCATCAGCGCGAAGGACTGGAACACCATGCTCATGTCCTTGCGGCGCAGCGCCGTCAATTCGGCGCGCGGCACGCTGGCCACGTCGCGTCCGTCGATGAGCACCTTGCCCGCCGACGGCTCCACGAGCCGGTTGATCAGGCGAATCAGCGTCGACTTGCCGGAGCCGGACAGGCCCATCAGCACGAAGATCTCGCCTTCCTTGACTTCGAACGATACGTTGTGAACGCCGACAATCTGGCCGGTGCGCGCGAAGACTTCCTCTTTCGTTGCGCCGCCTGCCAGCATGCCGAGCGCCTGTTTGGGGTTAGTGCCGAACACCTTGCACAACCCTTCAACCACGACCTTGGGGGAATTCATTAAGTGCTCTCCTATGTCGAGTTAGCGCAAGGCACTTACTCTGGTACATGCAAAGCTGCGTGGCGGACGTCCGTCCGCGCTGTGCATACATAGTTGCCAGAAAAAAGTACGCCTAGCCGACTATTTGCGACAAGCACATGTGGAAATACGACACCCCTGTCGCACGCGCATTGGCGGGTGGCCATGAAAGCCTTGCTGGACAAGGCTTTGAGCGATGTGGAGCCGGGCCGCGCCGCGTGTCGTTTCAGGCCAAATGAAGGCCTTGGAAGCAAAAAAAACGCTATCGAAGTATGGAACGTGGCAGTGCCGCGATGCAACAGGCGTATTTTTGGAGCGGCTTTTGCAGCCGCCCCCATTCCTCTGGTAAAAGACAGTCGCACGCGGACTGATTATCTGCCGTTGCCGCCATCGGTCAGATTCCAGGCCGGAACGCAGAAGTGCGCGCAAGAAAAAGCGAGCGCCGTCGATATGACGACACTCGCCGTTAGCGCATGCGCCCGATCGCATTGCAACCGCCGAGCATGGGTCGATGTGCGCCGGCCACGCAGTGCCTACGGGTTAATGCTTACTGGCTCGCACCTGTGCCGACGCCGGCCTTCTTCTGCGCCTTCTGCAAATCCTCCGGATAGTTCGGGTCGTTCCGGGACGGCTGATAACCCGCGTCCTCGAGTTTCTTCAACTCGGCGTTCTTCTTTGCGCGAGCCTGCTTGCGTGCCGCTTTGCGCTCGGCTTTAGTGGGCTTTGCCGTGCCCGTCGCATCGGGCTGCATGGTCTGTGCACCAGTATCGCTCGCAGTTTGCGCAGCAGCGAGTGGAATGCCGCCGGCCACCATTGCGGTGATCGCAACGCCGAGCATGATGTGTCTAATGGCAACGCGTTTCATGGCTGACTCCCTCTCAAGTTGGCAATGACATTCAAGGTTGTTTGCGACTCTTCGTTCACCTGCGACTACCGCGCGAAGTCACACACGGCTCGCCGTTCAGAGCTTAATGCCAAACGGCTTGTCGCGTACTGATGCCGTCGCCACGACCAGTTTTTTCCAGCATGAGCGCGCGTGCTGAACTATTGTTTAAGCGCGCCGGGAGCGCCGCTGCATGGCTTTTCTACAAGACAGGATGCTCCCAGTGAGTGAATTACCGCTCACAGGCGCGTGTTTTTTGCATGCAACGAAGCGACATTAACTTTTCGAGGATGGAGAAAACGTGAAAACAGTCAATCTTTTGAAGGCGCTCGGTATTGCATTGTGTCTGGCGACTGCATCGAGCGCCTATGCGCAATCGAGCGACGCCGCGCCGTCCGCAACGACGGACACGGCGACTTCGCGTACGAAAACCGTCAAGAAAGCAGACCGCAAACTCGGTCTCGATGTGCGCAAGGCGCTGGCCAAAGCGCAGGGCTTCGATGTGTCCCACGTGTATGTTCGAGCGCGCGGCGGCGCTGTGACGTTGAGCGGATCGGTTCCGGACAACGCGCAAATTCCGCAAGCCGAAGACGTGGCGAAGAACGTGGCCGGCGTCACGTCAGTCTCGAACAAGCTGACGGTAGGCAATCCGAACGGCGGCGGAAGTTAAACAGATCGCGCGGAGGTTATCCGCGTTTAACCCGCTTCTGCCGAATCATCTTGCACCACGAAGGGTAGCGCCTCGAAGTTGTTTTACTCGCGCACGTGGCGCCACCCTTTGTCCTGGTTGCTGCATCCAGCGGGCCGCATTCCCTCATATGCGCCCCGAATGCGACGACCTCGCGTAACGCGCGATCATCCACACTGCCGCCGCGCCCGCTGCAAGCAACGCGGTCTGCCGCGGATGCATCGACGCCTGCGTGTACAGGCTCGACTCGAGTACCCTGCGCTTCTGTCCCGAACGCTCACGCAATGCACCGTCGGCGCCATGGTTTCCGGCTGCCGTGCGCGGCGGCTCCTGGGTGCGTTGCGACGAAACACCGAAGCGGCTCATCACGCGGTCGTAGAGATTCGGCGCGCGGCGCGCGAACGTGACCATCGCCGCCGATGCGCCGCCGACATACAGATCGCGAACCGGCGTGCTAGCGGCATGCAAGATCGCTTTGGCGACGATATCCGGTGCATAGACCGGCGGTGGCAGTTGCGGCTGCACATCGAGATGATTGCGCGCATGCTCGACGAACTGCGTATGGATGCCCGACGGCTTGATCAGCGTGACCGAGACCGGCGCACGCTCTTCCAGCAGTTCCATGCGCAATGTGTCGGTATATCCCTTCACTGCATGCTTCGACGCGACATAGGCGCCCTGCAGCGGCAACGCGATGTCGGATACCTCGCTGCCCAGATTGATCAATGATCCGCCGTGCAGTTTCAGATGCTTGAGTGCAATCACTGAACCCTGCACGACGCCCCAGAAGTTGGTCTCGAACAGTTCCTTCTGCTCCTCGATGGGCACATCGGTGCAGCGGCCATAGATCGACCCGCCGGCGTTGTTCACCCATGTGTCGAAACCGCCGAAGCGCGCGATTGCCTTATCGGCGGCTGCCTGCAACTGCGCGGCGTTGCTCACGTCGGCAACCGCATAGTCGACCAGCGCGCCTTGGTCCCCGAGTTGCCTCGCGAGCGCGGCCAGTGCTTCCTCGTCGCGCGCAATCAGCATCAGGCGCGCTCCCTTGCTGGCGGCGAGGCGCGCGGTCGCAAGACCAATGCCGCTCGTCGCGCCCGTAATGACGATCGCCTGCTGAGCGATTGGTTTGAGCTTCACTGTCATGCGGAATCCTCGAAAGAGATGACGGGGTGGCGGCAGCGGACATGGCCTGATGCTTGCTGTCTGCTGCGTGCTTGCTGCCGTTTCAACTGCCCTTTTGTGGGGAAGCATTCCGCGTGCCGCGTCGCCTTCCGGAGCAACGCCGCGCGGCCCATCCGGTGCGCCCGCTGTCAGTGCAACGACAGTAAGCGTTATGCAAATGAATGGCGATCGAGAGCCGCCGTAATATGCACGCCCTTAAATCTTAATCATCGAATGCTTCAATGCGCGCAGCTTGTCGAGGCCGCTGCTCGCGGCGCCGGTAAGCGCAGCATCACTTCCAATAAACATCCCCAGCGAAATCCACACGTGCATCAATGGAAGCGCTGAACGGCGAAGTCGAATCTGGAGCCTGTCACATGTTCCGTAGAACCCTACTACCCATTCCGTTTGCCGCGCTGCTCACGCTCGCTGCTTGCGACAACCACAGTGTCAACACGACCGCCTCGCAGCCGGCGGCTGCGGTGTCCGCACAGGACTCCGTAACGACGGCCACGCCGATCAAGCACGTCGTTGTGATCTTCGGCGAGAACGTTTCTTTCGATCACTACTTCGCGACCTATCCGCAAGCGTCGAATCCGGTCGGCGAGCCGCAATTCACGGCTGCCGCAGGCACACCCGCGGTCAACAACCTGAGCGCCAGCAATCTGATCGCGACGAACCCTAATGCGCTTTCCGCGTCGCCGAATACCGCGGGGCGTACCGTCGGTCTCATGACCATTGCGGGCCTCGGTCTGCCTGCCGCGGATCTGCTGCCGTTCCGCCTCGACCGCTCGCAAGCGAACACCGCAAGCCAGAACCACGCGTACGCCGCCGAACAGCTCGCCTATAACAACGGCGCGATGGACTCGTTCCCGCTCTTCACCGCAGCGGGTTCGACGATTGCCGGCAGCACCGGCGCATTCGCGACGAAGGGCCAGGTGCTCGGCTATTTCGACGGCAACACGGTCACGGCACTCTGGAACTATGCGCAGCACTTCGCGATGAACCAGAATGCGTACACCGACACATACGGTCCATCGACGCCGGGCGCACTCGAAGTCGTCTCCGGCCAGAACAACGGCGTCGTCGTGACGGGCGGCACATCGGCCAACGCGATTCCGGATTCGACCGGCGGCTTTACGATGGTCGGCGACCTCGACCCGACCGGCGACGTCTGCACGACCGCGGCGGGCAGCAAGGTGACGGGCGCGATGTCGCCGAACAACAAGAACATAGGCGATCTGCTGAACGCGAAAAGCATCACGTGGGGCGGCTTCATGGGCGGCTTCAATCTGCAGACGGTCAACGCGAACGGCACGACCGGCTGCGCGCGCTCGACCTTCTCGCAGGTGCTCAATGCGACGAAGACCGATTACGTGCAGCACCACGCGTGGTTCCAGTACTACGCGAGCACGGCGAACCTCGCGCATACGCGGCCGTCGTCGACGGCGGTAATCGGCGCGACCGATCCGCTCGACAACACCGCAACGCCGGTTCATCACCAGTACGACACTGACGACTTCTTTGCCGCGGTGAAGTCGGGCAACTATCCGTCGGTAAACTTCCTGAAGGCGCCGGCAGTCGGGGACGGCCATCCGGGCAACTCGGACCCGATCGACGAACAGGCTTTCGTCACGAAGGTGATCAACTTCCTGCAACAGCAGCCTGACTGGAAGAACACCGCCGTGATCATTGCTTATGACGATTCGGACGGCTGGTACGACCATCGCTACAAGGCGCCGACGAGCTCGTCGTTCGACTCCACCACGGCGCAATCCGCGGGCGGCAAGACGGTGGCAGGCAGCGACAACCTGAGCGCGGCCGGCCAGTGCACGGCAACCGGCGCGGTACAGCCGCAAGGCGTGAACGGCGGGGCGGTGAACGGCCGTTGCGGCCCCGGTACCCGTACGCCGTTTATCGTGGTGTCGCCGTGGGCGAAGGCGAACTTCGTCGACGACACACCGATCACGCAGGCGTCGGTGGTGAAGTTCATCGAGGATAACTGGCTTAGTGGTCAACGCATCGGCGGCGGCTCGTTCGATGCATCCGCGGGCAGCATCATGAACATGTTCGACTTCTCGGGATCGGGCAACAATCCGCCGCTCTATCTGGATCAGAACCTCGGCACGAAGCTCGCGGAGGCGCCGGCAAACTGACCACGAGCCGTGCCGAAGCTTTGCATTACAAAGCGGCACGTATGAGCGGCATTCACGCGATGCACGAGCCGGTCTCGTGCATTGCGGCGAACGCGCGTGCGTGAAAGAAGCGCGGCACACAGCGGCTTGTAGTCGGGCGTCGACCCAGCGCATACGTACTGGCTCGATTCGCTCTTCTATTGCATCCGAAGAACCATTTGTCATCATTGCCATGAACCAGCCTTCTGACGCCGTGCTACCGCCGAGTCTCCCCGCCGGCGGCGAACCGGGTCCCGTTCTCACGCGCCGCTCGTGGCTCACGCTGCCTGCATGGAGCGCGGCGGGCATCGTGCTTACGGCCGTCATTTTCAGCGCGTATGCGCTTGTCTATCCGGAGCGCATGCCGGTCGCCATCGGCGCACTTGTCGAAGCGATCACCGGCGCGAATCCTCAACCGGTGCATCTGTCGCGTCCGCAGCAAGCGCCATTGAGCGCGGTCGCGTTGCTCGGCAAAGAGATTTTCTATGATCAGACGCTGTCGGCTTCCGGCACGCAGTCTTGTGCGTCGTGTCATTCGCCGAAGAATTCGTATGGGCCGGATAACGCGTTTCCCGTTCAACTCGGTGGCGCGCATATGAGTGACGCGGGCTATCGTCCGCCGCCCTCGCTCACCTATCTGTATCGTCAGGCGCCGTTCAGCATCGGCCCCGATCAGGGAGACACCGACGCGCCGGTTGATCTCACGCAACTCGCTTCGCAGGCCACCGGCGCGCAGCGTGCGCAAAAGACCGCCCTCGCCGCGCCTGCCGCGCCGGCGATGGTGCCGCAAGGCGGGCTCTTCTGGGACGGCCGCGCCGATACTTTGCAGGACCAGGCAATCGGCCCACTGACGAATCCCGTCGAGATGGCCAACGCGACGCCGGAAGACGTCGCGCGCAAGCTGCTGCAAACGAAGTACCTGGATCAGTTCAAGCAGATTTTTGGCGCCGGTATTGTCGCTAATCCGAGCCTGCTAATCTCCGAGGCAATGTTCGCAGTCGGCCGCTATCAGACTGAAGATTCATCGTTCCATGCATTCACGAGCAAGTACGACTACTGGCTCGAAGGCAAAGCGCGGCTCACGCATGCGGAACTGCACGGGCTGCAATTGTTCAACGACAAGGACAAGGCCAACTGCGCGGGTTGCCACTTGAGTCAGCCGGGCAAGGACGGCTTGCCGCCAGTATTCACCGACGCGCAATACGAAGCGCTAGGCGTGCCGCGCAATCCGGCCATTCCGGCCAACAAGAACCCGGAGTTCTTCGATATGGGGGTATGTGGGCCATTTCGTGAAGATCTCGCGAAACAGACCCAGTACTGCGGGATGTTCCTCACGCCCACGCTGCGCAATGTCGCGAACCGCAAGGTGTTCTTTCATAACGGCGTCTATCACGACCTGAAACAGGTGATGGATTTCTACAATCTGCGCAATACGTCGCCTGAAAAAATCTATCCTCGTGATGCGTCGGGCAAGGTGCAGAAGTACAACGATCTGCCACCGCGGTATCACGCGAACGTGGATGTGGCCGACGCGCCTTTCGACCGGAAGCTTGGCGAGCAGCCGGCGATGACTGAGCAGGATGTTCAGGACATTATTGCGTTTATGAAGACGCTGAGTGATGGGTACAAGGTCGAGGGATCCTGAGGCTTCGCGCTGCGCGTGTTCATGCAACCCGCGCAGCGCCAACCGCCCCACTGCGGTATCCTTGCCGGTTCCGCGACCTCCAAACGTACCTGCCCAATGGCCGATTTCCCTTTCGACGCCGTACTCTTCGACTGCGACGGCGTGCTCGTCGATTCAGAGCCCATTACGAACCGCGTGCTCTCCGAGATGCTCGGCGAGTTGGGCTGGCGATTAAGCGTCAAAGAGACGATGCGTATTTTCGTCGGCAAGGCTGTGAAGGACGAGGCGCCGTTGATCGAAGCACGTACCGGCGTTGCGATTACTACCGACTGGCTGATGCAATTCCGCGCGCGCCGTAACGCAGCGCTCGATCAAGAACTGATGGCGATTCCCGGCGCGGCGACAGCGGTCCGCTCGCTTCACGCAACGTTGAATGGACGCATTGCCGTCGCATCCGGCGCCGACCGCATCAAGGTCGAATTGCAATTGACCAAGGCCGGTATTCTCGATTGCTTCGAGGGACGCATCTTCAGCGGTCACGAAACGCCGCGGAGCAAACCGTTTCCCGATGTGTATTTCGCCGCGGCGGCCGCGCTCGGCGTGGACCCGGCACGCTGCGCGATTGTCGAAGACACGGTGACGGGCGCGACTGCCGGCGTGGCGGCGGGCGCGACAGTGTTCGGCTATTGCCCCGATGAGCTCGGGCACAGCAGCGCCCCTGCTTTGCAGGCGGTGGGCGTGGTTCAGGTGTTTGGCGACATGGCGGAATTGCCGGGGCTGCTTGCGGAATGGCGCAGCGCGGCGTCGGCAGTTAACGACTACTCGAACGCAGCGTCGATAGGCACACGATAGCCAACCGCGAGCCGGTTCGTTTCGTTAGCCATGCCAACTACTGCGAGCAGTTCGCCGAACATTTCGTCGGTCATGCCCGCACGGCGTGCCGCGGCCGTATGGCTCGCGACGCAATAGCCGCAGTTGTTCGTCACACTTACGGCGACGTAGAGCAGTTCCTTTACCAGTGGATCGAGCGCGCCGGGCGCCATCACCTCTTTCAGGCTGTCCCACGTGCGCGCGAGCGTGGGCGGATGCTGCGCGATGTACTTCCAGAAGTTGTTGACGTCATCGACCTGGCGCGTCGCCTTGATATCGTCGTACACGGCTTTGACTTCGGGCGACGCTGCCGAATACTCGACGGCTTGATGCTGGCTCATGGGCTCTCCTTTGCATGACTCAACGGAAGGCGCGATTCGCGCGTAATCGGCCTATGCGGCTATTGTGCACACATTTGCCAAACGTGGATTGCGAATTGCGCTTTCAGTCGAATGCAGTAAGGGAAGCTATACCGAGGCAAAAAGGCGCGCTATCGAAGCGGCATTTGCGCGATCACCCCGGCGTCCGCATTACAGCGACAACCGGCGCAGGCACCGCCGCTTGCAGATGCTCACCATCGCCCGGCGCGGATTGCACACGACGCGTCGAGCGCTCCGATTGCGCCAGCAGCGTGCCGACCGACGGATCTATCGCATCGGTGAAAGGCTTCGGATCGAGCCCAATCGCGAGCACCAGCAACGCCATCGCGCCTAGCAAGGCGAACTCGCGCTTGCCGACATCTTTCAGCGTTGCGACGCGCGCATTGGCAATCGCGCCAAAAATCACGCGCTTGTACATCCACAACGTGTACGCCGCGCTCAGAATCAACGTGGATGCAGCCATCGCGCCGATCCAGAAGTTGAAGCGGATCGCGCCCATCAGCACCATGAACTCACCCACAAAACCCGAGGTGCCCGGCAAACCGATATTGGCCATCGAAAACAACATGACGAACGCGGCGAAGCGCGGCATGGTGTTCGCAACGCCGCCGTACTCGTCGATAGCAGCGGTCTTCGTTCGGTCGTAGAGCATGCCCGTGCATAGCAGCATCGCGCCGGACACCACGCCGTACGACAGCATCTGCACGATCGCGCCGGCCTGGCCGATGCGGTTGAACACGAAGAGCCCGAGCGTGACAAGGCCCATGTGGGCCACGGTCGAATACGCGAGTAAGCGGCGCATGTCGGTCTGCACGAGCGCGAGGAGGCTCGCATAGATCACCGCGACGAGCGAGAGTGTGATCATCATTGGCGCGAAAAAGTGGCTCGCCTGCGGTGCGATCGGCAACGCGAAACGCAACAGGCCATAGCCGCCGAGTTTGAGCATGCCGATCATCACAGCGGCACCGGTGGGCCCGTCGAGGTGAACGTCGGGCAACCAGGTGTGCAGCGGCCACATCGGCACCTTCACGCCAAACGCTGCGAGGAAGCCGAGAAAGATCAGCACTTGCGGCATCGTGCCGAGGCGCGTTTCGCGCCACAGTGCGAGATCGAAACTGTGCGTCTGGCTGTATAGATACAGCATCGACATCAGCATCATCAGCGAGCCAAGGAGTGACACGAAGAAGAACTTCACCGCCGCATACGAGCGGTTCGAATGTCCCCACGTGCCGATCAGCAGGTAAAGCGGAATCAACGTTGCTTCGAATGCGACGAAGAACATCATGCCGTCGAGCGACGTGAAGACGCCCTGCATGAAACCCGACAACATCAGAAATGCGCCGAAGTACTGCGCGGTTCGTTCGGTGATCGACTCCCACGACGCGACCACGATGATGATCGTCGTGAGCGCGGTCAAGGCGACGAGCCACAGCGAGATCCCGTCGACGCCCACATGCCACGCGATATCGAACGTCGGCGACCACCTGACGTTCTCGACGAACTGCATCGTCGTCACGTCGTTGCGGAAGTTCGCCACCAGCGGAATCACCGGGACGAAGCCCGTAACTGCGCCGATTAGCGCGAGCCACCGCGTTCGACTGCGCGCCGTGTCAGACCCGGCACGCAGAACTACCAGGCCGGCGACGATAGGGATCCAGATGAGAAGGCTAAGAAGAGGCAATGGCATGTGCTCTGTCGAAAACTTTAAGTACAAAACGCCGCGTCAATGCTTTCGCGAGCGAAAACATTGAAATGGAAATGTAGGTTTGTATTTAGCGAAGTGACGTGGAGGCGGCGCTGTGCAACCTCACGTTTACCCGCAGTCGAGTGACAAGGGTGGGAGATTACCAAGATAAGAATAAGTTTGCAGCGCAACAATGCGCTGACGGCCTAGACAAGGCACTGTTGCGACGCCGGCCCTTGCGAAAGGCATAAGAATGTGCAATCGCACAAGGAGGTCTAAAGAGATCCACTCATCATAGAATTTGCCCGCAAAAGCCCCCTTTTATCGACCGGTTCGCCGAAGTTGTTTCAGCGCGCCGGTGGAATGTCACTCCGAGGAACGTGGCATGCTCCCGGATGTGCGTCCTATCGACCGGTTCTTGGGGGGAGAACGGGCATCGCGGCTCGTATTCTATGGAAATATTTTTAATTCAACTGAGGTCACGAAAGAAGGTCTCGCGTCAAAAAACCGTCGCTCCCAAGTTGGTTCTACGCAGCGAAGTCGAGCTTCGGCGCACCTTACAGAAGCCGAATATACTTCGGCGGTCAACAGGTCAGGAGCCGCGCGAATCAGCGAGCGAAGCGCACGGCAAAGCGGGTGCTTTCCTCCCAGGATGTAGCCGCTTCGGCCACACTTTCCGGATAACGCATGGTGCTTCGTGACGAAGATGTCGTTCCCGCGCTCGAGTGCCGCGGACTGAACAAGAAGTATGGCGCCGGCCGCATCGTGCTGGCGAGCCTCGACTTCACACTCGCGCCGGGCGAGTTCGTCGCGATTATGGGCGACTCCGGCGTCGGCAAATCGACACTGCTCAATCTGATCGCCGGCCTCGACCGAGCGGACAGCGGCGAAGTGATGATCGACGGCAGTGCCGTTTCAAGTCTCGACGACAATGCCGCGACGCGCTTACGTCGACAGAAACTCGGCTTTGTATTTCAGGCCTTTCACGTGCTGCCGCATTTGACGCTTGCACAGAACGTCGCGTTACCGCTGTTGCTAAATGAACTGCCGACGTCAGCCGCGCTCGACATGCTCGCCGCAGTCGGACTCGCCGGACGCGGTGACGATTTTCCACGGCAACTTTCCGGCGGCGAATTGCAACGCGTCGCAATCGCGCGAGCGCTCGTGCATCGCCCTACTTTGATTCTCGCCGACGAACCGACCGGGAACCTCGATCCCGATACCGCGCACGATGTACTCGCGTTGTTTCGCGGGCAAAGCAAGGCGACCGGCGCGGCCACGATGATGGTGACGCACTCGCAAGCTGCGGCCGCGGTTGCGGACCGCATCATGATTCTGAGCGATGGCGGCTTGCATGCCGCGTCGGGAGCGCCGGCGTTATCGCGCACGCAATACGGCTCGCGAACCGCAAGCCGTTCAGCCGATGACGCCCGCTAATCCGCATCGGCTCACGCGCATGCGCGGGCATCGCATTCTGGCGCGCTGGCTGCTCGGCGCGGAATGGCGCAGTCATCGCGGACGCGCACTGGTTGCAGTTGCAACAATCGCGCTCGGCGTGGCGCTCGGCTATGCCGTGCAACTGATCAACAGTGCGGCCTTCAACGAGTTCTCGGCCGCGGCGCGCAGCCTCTCCGGTCAAGCGGATTTGCAGGTGCGCGGCGCTCAACCTCTATTCGACGAGTCGATGTATCCGCGTCTCGCGACGCACAAAGGCGTAGCACTCTCGAGTCCCGTGCTCACGCTGGACGTCACCGTGCCCGAACGAAACGCCGCTTTGCCGGTGCTCGGCATCGACGTGTTCAAGGCGAGCCGCATTGCCCCGGACCTGATCGGCGTGCCGTCGGCCGAGCGGCCGTTCGACACGCTCGCCTCCGACGCCATCTTTCTCTCCACCGCTGCGCAGCAATGGCTGCAAGTGAAACCCGGCGATGAAGTAGCGTTGCAAAGCGGCACGTCGATCGTGCATTTGCGTGTCGCGGGCGGCATCGTGAGAACACGGCCCGGTCAACGGCTCGCGATCATGGATATTGCCGCCGCGCAGTGGAAATTCGGCAGGGTCGGCAAACTGTCGCGCGTCGACGTGCGGCTTGAACGCGGCGTCGACCGCGAACGCTTCAGGCGTGATCTGCAAACAGAGTTGGGCAGCCAATGGGTCGTTGCCGAAGCGCGCGACACTGAAAGCCGCACCGACCGGCTCTCACGCGCGTATCGGATCAACATGAATGTACTGGCGCTAGTCGCGCTCTTCACCGGCGCATTCCTCGTGTTTTCGACGCAGGCGTTGAGCGTGGTGCGTCGTCGCGCGCAGTTTGCGATGCTGCGCGTACTCGGGCTGACGCGCGGCCAACTGTTGCGTCAGATTTTGATGGAAGGCGCGCTGCTCGGCTTGCTCGGATCGGTATGCGGCCTCGCACTCGGTTATGTGCTCGCCGCGGGCGCGTTGAATTTTTTCGGCAGCGACCTCGGCGGCGGCTATTTTCCGGGCGTGCAACCGCAAGTCGGCTTCGAACCGCTGGCGAGCTCAACGTTTCTGACGCTCGGTATCGCCGTGTCGGTCCTTGGGAGTCTGGCGCCGGCACTTGAAGCGGCGCGCGCGCGGCCCGCAGCGGCGCTGAAGGCCGGCGCCGAAGAAAGCGCACTCGCCCGGCTCGCGACGCCATGGCCCGCGCTGCTCTGCCTGTTAGCCGGCGCGCTTCTGACGCAGGTGCCGCCATGGTTCGACGCGCCGATTGGCGGTTACATCGCCGTCGCACTGCTGCTTATCGGCGGAATTGCGTTGATGCCGCGCGTCACCGCTTTCACATTCGGCGCGACAAGCCGGGCCTTTGCCGCACGGCCGCGTGGCGGCGCCGCCAGCACGCTTGCGCTCGCACGTCTCGCGAATGCGCCGGGTCATGCGTCAATTGCAATGGGCGGCGTGTTGTCGAGCTTTGCGCTGATCGTGGCGATGGCGATCATGGTGGCCAGTTTCCGCGTGTCCGTCGAAGACTGGCTGGTTCATCTTCTATCCGCCGATCTCTATGTACGTGTCTCGCAAAACGGCGACACGGGCGGCTTGAGCCCCGGCGAACAGATGCGGCTCGCGGCCGTACCGGGCATTGCAAGGGCGGCGTTTGGGCGCACCTCGCATATCACGCTCGACCCAGCGCGACCGGACATCGCGGTACTCGCACGCGAAATCGACGCAGACGATCCTGGTGCAAATCTGCAAATGACGGGACCTGTACTCTCTCCTCAAGCACTACGAGATGATGAAACACCTGTTTGGGTGTCCGAAGCAATGGTGGATCTGTATGGCTATAAGCTCGGACAGCGTGTTCGCCTGCCGCTTGGCGAGCGCGGACATGTGTTCGTCGTGGCCGGCGTGTGGCGTGATTATGTACGGCAGAGCGGCGCGATCGAGATACGGCTTGCCGATTACCGGCGCCTCACCGCGGACACGAGCGCTACGGATGTCGCCGTTACCATTCAACGAAGCACGAGCGTCGAGCGCGTTGTCGCGGGGTTGCGTGCACTGCCCTTCGGCGCGACGTTGGACGTCTCGCAACCGGGCGAGATTCGTGCACGCACGCTCGTGATCTTCGACCGAAGCTTCGCGGTCACCTATCTTCTTGAGGCGGTTGCGATCGTCATTGGATTGTTCGGCGTGGCCGCGACGTTTTCCGCGCAGACGCTCGCGCGCGCTCGCGAGTTCGGCATGCTGCGGCACATGGGTGTGACGCGCTCGCAGATCTTCGCGATCCTCGCACTGGAAGGCGGCATGCTCACGGCGTGCGGCATCGCGATGGGCTTCGTTCTCGGCTTTGTGATCAGCCTGATTCTCGTATTCGTCGTCAATCCGCAGTCATTTCATTGGAGCATGTCGCTGCATGTTCCGTGGACGGTGCTGGGCACAGTCGCATTGGTGATGCTGGCTTCGTCGTGTTCGACGGCTGTGATCGCGGGACGCGGCGCGGTTTCCGTCGATGCGGTGCGCGCGGTCAAGGAGGACTGGTGATGCGAGCTTTGCTGCGGTTGCGGCTATCGGCAGACGAGCCTGAGGGCGACGCTCGAGTGCGCATTGTTCTTGCTGCCGGGGGTTTTAGACACGCACCACGTCGGCGAGTCATCAGCTTGTTTATTACCGGCATGCTCGCTGTTTCGGCCGCCTTCGGGGCGCCGACCGAATTTGCCGCGGTCACGAAAGATCATCCAATCGTGCTGCCGATGGATAGCGGCGCGCACGCCGATTTTCGCACCGAGTGGTGGTATGCAACGGGCTGGCTAACGACGCCGGACAATCGGCCGCTCGGTTTTCAGATCACGTTCTTTCGCTCTGCAACGGGCCACGACGCCGCCGACCCAAGTGCTTTTGCGCCGTCCCAATTGATCATCGCGCATGCGGCGCTGAGCGATCCCTCGCTCGGCCACCTCGTGCACGATCAGCGGATTGGCCGCCAGGGTTTCGGACTCGTTTATGCGAAGCCCGCTAACACCGACGTCAAACTCGATGCCTGGAAAATCGTTCGTGCCGCCGATGGCCAATACGACGTCAACGTCGACGCCGAGGGATTCGCGTTGCATCTCACGCTAACGCCGACCCAAGCGCCTTTGGTCCAGGGCGAACGCGGGTACTCTCGGAAAGGTCCGCGCCCCGAAGAGGCGAGCTACTACTACAGCGAGCCGCAATTGCGTGTGTCGGGCAGTGTGATAAGACCGGTCGTTAAAGGCGGTTCATCGCAAGGCGATACGGCCGTGAACGGCGTTGCATGGCTCGATCACGAGTGGTCGAGTACTTTGCTTGACACCAATGCGGTGGGATGGGACTGGCTGGGTGCGAACCTCTCCGATGGTTCAGCGTTGATGGCCTTCAAGGTGCGCAGCCGCGACGGACATGCTATCTGGGCACATGCGGCATTGCGCGATCGCGGCGGGCGAGTCACGACATTCGCTCCGAATGAGGTCGACTTTACGCCGCGCCGCACGTGGCGCTCCCCGCGCACCAACACGTCGTACCCTGTCGCGATGACGGTTAAAACCGGTTCGCTGACATGGCAACTCGATCCGCTGATGGACGATCAGGAACTCGATTCGCGGCAATCCACTGGCGCGGTGTATTGGGAAGGCGCGGTGCGAGTAAGCCGTGATGGCGCTGATGTTGGGCGAGCCTATCTGGAGTTGACGGGTTACGCGAATGCGCTGCGGACCGGCAAGGACTGACGGGCGATGGGATATGTTCCTGCCGCGGTGTGTGGCGTGTTATCGCGCCGTAAACGCAGAAACCCCACCTTTTTCGGGGTGGGGTTTCTGGTGCTGCAGGGGAGCCTGACGATGACCTACTTTCACACGGGTAATCCGCACTATCATCGGCGTAGAGTCGTTTCACGGTCCTGTT
>NZ_PNXY01000050.1 GCF_002879865.1 Paraburkholderia rhynchosiae | reverse complement strand
CGATTTCCTCGCCGATCGCGCCGGACCAGTAAATGAAGGTTTCGAAGGTGATCGTGTGCCGCGCCGACCGGATGCCCTCCAGCATCGACGGAAAGATCTCGTCGCCGTTCAAGAGCACCTCGAAGCGATTGCCGCCGACGACGGGCGGCCCGAGCAGCAGCCCCATCGAGCGGGTGAACTGCGGATCGTCGCTTGCGTACAGCCGTTCGATCTTGTGCTCGATCTTCTTCTCGCCGCTCGTCAGGTTCGCGATCATCAGCACGACGACGAGCGTCACCGCGACGGTCAAGACAATCAGGGCAATCGTCGGCATGCGCGGGCCTCGCGTAGCGAACATTCGTCGGAACCGTTAGTGTACGAGCGTTCCGGACGGCGGATCGATCAATGCTTGTCTCAGCGCTCCGATTTTCGTGGCGGGTTTCGAATGCGGAGCAGCCATTCAAGCGACCGCGGCTTTGATCGAACCAATGGCCGAACCTGGCCGCGCGCTGACTCTGAACCGAATCCTCACATGGCGCCCCGTTGCGCTTCGATTGCCCTCACGAACGGCCGCTAGCAGACTTATACCCAAGGATTCAGGCTGGTCGTGAAAACGCCAGGTCACAACGCCGGCCGAGCGACATTGCTAATGTTGCGGTGACGCTTCCACACGGCTCTTAAGTCGCAAGAGTGCCGCATCCGATTCAGATTGAATCCGCGCGCGCAGCACTGACCAGTTCAATATCGCGAACCACCCGCTGCGGTTACCCAAATTTGCCGAAAGCGGCCGGTCACGGGCATCGACCGTTGGCGCGACGCAGATATTCCGCGCGGAGCGGCACGTCGAAAGCGCCGATCGTGACGATTCCCGTGGCCTAGATCTCGACCCGCGCGCCGACTTCGATCACACGGTTGGCCGGCAGCTTGAAGAAGGCGGCGACATTGCCGACGTTATGCAGCATCACCGCGAAAAGCCGTTCGCGCCATAGCGCCATTCCACGGCCGGGCTTCGGCACGAGCGCCGCGCGGCTCAGGAACCACGACGTTTCCGACGGCTCGAACGCGAGCTCTGCTGGCTTGCACGTTACGAGCGTCTGCGGCAGATCGACTTCGTCCTTGAACCCGTAGACAATCGTCACCTGATAGCATCCCGGGCATAGCGGCTGGACCGTCACACGCTCACTGTCGGGCACCCACGGCACCTCCTTGGTGACCACTGTCAGGAATATCACGCGTTCATGCAGCACCCGGTTGTGGTGCAGGTTGTTGACGAGCGCATGCGGCACCGCCTCCGGATGCGGCGTCAGGAAAATCGCGGTGCCGCCCACACGCACCGGCGAGCGTTCGAGCAGCGATGTCAGGTAGGGTTTGAGCGGCGTCTTGCCGGCGCGCACGCGTGCTTCGGCCAGCATCATTTCCCAGCCGCGGCCCCAGGTCGCCATGATCGTGAACACCACCGCGCCGGTCACGAGCGGGAACCAGCCACCCTCGACAATCTTCAGCAGGTTCGCAGAAAAGAACACCGCGTCGATCACGAAGAAGAACGCGGTTGCGAATACGCACAGCAGCCAGTTGTAATGCCATGCGTACCGGACAACGAAGAAAGTCAGGAACGTCGTGATCAGCATCGTGCCGGTGACCGCGATGCCGTATGCGGACCGAGCGCTGTCGACGAGCCGAAGCCGAGCACCGCGGCGATCACGGCGGCGAGCAGTGTCAGTTGACGCCGGGCACGTAGATCTGGCCGATTTCCTGCTCCGACGTGTGGACGACGCTCATCCGTGGCAAAAAGGAGAGCTGCATTGCCTGCTTCGTCATCGAGTAAGTGCCGGAGATCACGGCCTGCGACGCGATGACCGTCGAGATCGTCGCGAGCACGATCATCGGGAAGATCGCCCATTGCGGAAAAAGCCGATAGAACGGGTTCGACAGCGCGCCGGGATTGGCGAGCAGCAGCGCTCCCTGACCGAAGTAATTGAGTACGAGCGACGGGAACACGATGCCGAACCAGGTGACGCGAATCGGCCGCTTGCCGAAATGGCCCATGTCAGCGTACAGCGCTTCGGCGCCTGTCAGCGACAGCACGACGGCGCCGAGCGCGACGAACGCAAGCCATCGATGGTGCAGGCAAAAGCCGAGCCCTTGCAGCGGATTGAGTGCAATCAGAATGACCGGCGCCGCGGCAATATTGACGAGCCCCGCGATGCCGATCACGACGAACCACGCTACCATCACCGGCCCGAACACTGCGCCAATGCCGCTCGTGCCATGCTTTTACATAACGAAGAGTGCGATGAGAGCTGCCAGCGTGACCGGAATCACATACGTCTTCAGCCCCGGCGCCGCGGCCTCGAGGCCTTCGACGGCGCTCAGCACGGAGATCGCCGGCGTGATCACGCTGTCGCCGAAAAAGAGCGCAGCACCCATCACCCCGACCATGAGCAGCGCGCGGCGTAGCCGCGGGCGTGTCGCGACCGACGAAGCGGCGAGTGCGAGCAGCGCCATGATGCCACCTTCACCGTGGTTGTTCGCGCGCAGGATCAGCACGACGTATTTGAGCGAGACGACCACCATCAACGACCAGAAGATTAAAGAGACGATGCCGACGATATTGAATGCGTTAAGCGGCAGCCCGTTGCCTGGAGCGAACACCGTGGACAGTGTGTAGAGCGGGCTCGTGCCGATGTCGCCGTAGACGACGCCGAGCGCTGCAAGCGCAAGCGCCGGGAGGGCCTTCCGGTGCGGACTGGGCTCACCGACCCGGTCGGCGTCGGGCGCGGCGGATACGGAATGTCCCATGTCTCCCTCCTGGTTCGGTGGTGCGCCAGCGCAACGGCCGCACGGGCCGCCGTGCCGCTGCGCGCCGTCGTTCGTTTCTTTATCGGGGCGATCAGGATGCCGCCTGGGTTGCCGGTCGATAGCGGCTTTAGGCATTACGGTTACAGGAAGTATAGGAATTGCCTGCAAAAACGCCCCGCACGCGGCCCTCACGGCTTGAGGCGCATCGTTACCCGCCACAGCACCGCCGCCGTTTATCTGCTCCATCCACGACAAGGCATCGACATACGACAGGAACTGGTGGAGATATCCTGGCGAGATTGCGCCATCAGCGAGAGCGACCGGTGCACGAGACTCCTCGAGTTGAGCGGACCGGCATGTCCGTAGATGGCTGACCTGTGCCCGACGAGCGATCGGCCGTAGCCGACCCCGCCGCGGGCAGTCAATCCTCTCCGAAGCAGCCGTTCAACGTTCGACATGAGTCACGTGCGCGGCTTGTCCGCGACTCGCCGCTCAATGAAGAGAAAAACGGATTGCGGTACGTTGAACCGGCGAGCGGCGTGGTACTGCTTGTTCCCGGAGAGCGCTGCCGGGTTCAACACAAGCCCTGCGCAGCCCATTATCAGATCAGCGAATTCTCAATCGCCTCAGTGGGCGCTTTCTTCGAGAAGTGTGCGTAGGGAGCCAGCCGGTAAGGCGGTTTGCGTACTTCGCAATCCGCCCGCTGAACTCGCGCGCTGCAAGTCGCGAGGCGAAGTTACTTCAGGTGAATGAGGACTGATCCCTCCGATATTCCGGCGCGGCCGCGCCCGTGTTTTGGCGGCCGTAGTTCGATGTTCGTTCCTTGCTTGTCTTTCTTTTGTTTAGCCCGCGTGTGCAAGGGCGCGCGTCGTGCGAAGCTCCGGCGGCCGGTCGCGCAGCAACAGGGGCATTAAACGCCGATTGGCGGTCTGCGCCGCCCACTCGCAATACGCGGCGCTGCCGAGCACCCAGCCCTCGAGCGTCGACTGCATCAGGTTATTGACCTCGCGTTCGTCAAGACGCTGTGCGCCCAGATGGCGGTAAGCCTGGTGGCGCTCGAACGGCGTATTGCCGAGCGCCCGATAGAGTGGATGGTCCTCGATGAAGCTATCGACACGCAGCCCAACGTGGTGCGCATAGCTCGACCACTGGTATTTTCCCGGCTCGGTCACAAGGCGGTTTCGCACCGGCGCATGATCGATGACCTGGCTCGCGAGCAGGAAGTACCGGTCGGGCTCGATCACTTTGCCGAGTATCCGCCACGCCACACGATACCGCGGCGTCCATGGCGGCCGTTGAAGGTCTCGACATAGCGACGGCCGACCGCTTGCATCGCCATGGCCACGCTCGACTCGTATGAAGGCGTGACGAGGAGCTGTACCGCGTCAGGCATGAGGACCCACGCGTGGACTGCCAGATCGGCGACGCGCGCTGCGTCTGCGAGGCAGGCGAGGAAGTACAGGTAGTCTCCTTCGTCCAGGAATGCGGGCCCCGTGAGCCCCTGCAAAATAACGTGCTGCGGTTGTTCTGGGACGTAGTGCCGTGCAAGCCGTGTCATGCTGAATTAACCGGAAATCCGATGTGCAAAAAACGATCCGACTCGTATCGAACGCGTGACGGCGCGTAACGTGGGTATAGGACGAAATTCTATCGGTCGTGTGCATGCGTCTGCATCGCGAACAGGCCTTTTTTCTGGCCTCTTTTCGTCGATTTGCCGATCGCAACCGGCGTCTCTTTTATGCCACCGCTGAAGAGCAGCGCCGCGCTGTACACCTCTCGACGCTCGGCCTGCACGCCATCCGGCGCCAGCGACGCAGCGGTATTGTGACGGCACTGGATACGGCGCAGAAAGCATCTTCGGTGCCTGGACCCAAAAGCGCGTAGCGCGATGAGCAAATTGACGAGCAGATCGCATTAGGTGCACACGTTCTCCCAGCCATGACTTCCATCTAATGCTAATGGGGAAGCGCTGCCTACTGAGTCACCGAGCCCGTGTCTGCAATCTCGCAGAGCGTCGTCCTTTAGCCTGCGTCCCGACACAGGAGAGATTCCTCGTCGGGACGACGCACTGAAAGTCGGCTATCGGCGCGGACTACGATAAAGAGTGGCGGACCGGTTTGTCGCATAGCGGATCAACGACACGTCGTGGGACGGTTGCCGACGCGAATGTCCATAAGACCGAGGAAGCGAACGGTGACGTGACGACGGCAAAAAGGGCAGCTCAGGGTCGGTCATCGCCGATCACCGCGTTAGGCGTGGCCTCGCGAAATGGGCGGCAAATGCCTTGCTTTTGGCGCCATCTGTTCGGTCATCGGTGGTGCATCTGCAACCATCGTTCCGTTTCCTACTGCCAGGCCCGCTCTGACAGCAAGAAGTGTACGTAGTTGTCCGCCTAGAACAAGGGCAGTCGCCGGTTTACGGCCCAAGCCGAGTGTGCAAGTATCGTTGCCAACCCACAATACCGCACACCTTGCGAGGTTCACGATGGCCTGGAGACTCTGGAAAGCCGAGAAGCGGCAAGACAAGACGCGAAGCTGGCCCAACAACACGCATCAGTCCATAAAGCAGCTTCTGGCCACGTACCTAGGCGGCGAGGCAGCACCGTTCGCAGGCTGGGCCGCGCCGGGCATCACGTTCACAGTGGAGGTCGAACCGGTTCTGTGCAACGGCGTTCGAGGATATCAGCTCGCCCTCTGGTTCTGGCTCTTTGCCGAGAAGCACGGCACTATCGCTGCACGAATGGCCCGTGAGTCCTTCTGCCTGCTCGCTGAGGCAGCGCAGCCGTCGTCCGGCGACAGGATCGATACGCTGCTCGACTTCGAAAACCGCCTCGCGCATTTGGTCGAGGAGATTTCCTCCGGGGAGCGCAAGTTCCGAATAGAGAGCCTCTCGGTGGAGCTACCGATGGAATTTTTTCTGGCCACCGGCTTCCTGCGTCTCTCGCCCGAATCGCCTTACGCTGAAGATGAGAACGGCAGTCTGCAAGGCAATGACTATAAGCTCGCTGACTGCTTTCGCCATGCAACGGATGAGGCGCTGGCGATCTTCCGACCGATGATAGACGCGGTCGACTTTGATGCAAAATCGCTTCCCAACTGGAAATGGAGCACTCATCCCGGCGCCGCCGAGCGGCACCTCCAACGCCGCCACAGCAACCCGCTTTTTCCGCTGCATCGGCAGATGGTGACGGCGCACGACGTCTATGAGGCACGTCTCGACGACGCCCGAGCCCTCCATGAAGTCAGCAACGAACTGGGTGAGCTCAGCCAGTCGTTTTCGCAGACGACCGAACTGCCGTTGAACTGGCAATCGTTCCTCGAGGGCTATCGGGACTATGTCGACCGACTCGACGAGCGTCGCCTCGCGGCGGGTGGGCAGAATGCGGCGCTTGGTGAAGCAATTGCAAGACTGCGCGGCGAAATCCTCACAACATGGCGCACTTCGCTTCACAAGAACCGGCACAGTCTTGCCGCGCTCGACCAGGAAGAAGTCCAAAGCAGTGAGCGCCGAGCGCTGCTCTACGGATGCGACTGGACCGCTCAGCTTCTGAGTAACGGCTCTCTGATACTGCCAGAAGAGGTCGTCCCCGCACTTCTGAGCGAGTCACCCTCCGAGCTCGAAAAGGTCGTCGTCGCCGTGCAAGCCGAACCGCGATTGCATGAGACGTTTTCCCAGTGTCGTGCGACCGCACATCGTCTTGTCAATGAGTTTCCTGCCGGCGGCCGCAGCATTCCCGACATCGACGACAAGCTTCGTATCCTTGACGGTACGCCAGGGCAGGTGTTGGCATGAGGCCGCACGTCGAAGTGATCTGCTCCCACAATATCGAGCCTTATTCTTTTGTGTGGATATCTACCGGTCCTACTACCTAACCGCACTTAGCCGCGCTCGTTTAAAAGCGCACGGAGCCGTACGCCCTGCGCTGGGCAGCGGCTGTGCCGGTTATGCTGCGCGCCAGACGCACACGCCCGGCGACGGACCTTCTGCAGTGAAGGAACGAAGCAGTAGGGGTAAGTCCTGAATTGCTCGCCCTTAGTCAAATCCTATAACCGAAGTCGGAACGTCGTCGTCGAAGGCTCGCGGGCAAGTGAGCTTTTCTGACACCCCTCGGCGCGCTGGCGTGATCTCGCATTCGGGAGCGGGTCCAACATCTAGTGCGTAACGGTGAAACAGAACGGCGTTGCGTTTCCTCACCAGGGAGCGATAACGATGAGTACAGATCTCAGCATTCCGTGGGACAAGGTCGCAAACGCGGCGGCCGAAAAAATCGCGTCCGAATTGCCATCCCCGTGGGGCGGTATTGCAAAACTGGCGAGTGGGCAGGTTCTGGGCCTGATTTTCGGTGCGGATAACGCGCCGCCGCCAGTGACTGAGCAACAAATGAAGCAGATGTTCGAGGACCTCAAAGGATTTATCGACCAGACCGAACTGAACCCCAAACTGAGCTATGCACATAGCTTCCTTGACTGGATCTGGATGAGTCGGCTCGGGGACGTTGGAACAAAAGAGTTTGCGGCATGGTCCGAGGAAACCCCCGACGAAGCGCTGAAAATCCTGCGTGACGGAGGTGCCCCGTCGAAGCAAACTCTGCGAGCTGACCTTGAGGATGTCACTGGCGCCAACAGCAGGTACCTGATGCCAGATAAGTGGTTGGAGCCCGCAACCGACAAGGCACTTGCCTACGTCATGCTGAACCTTACCGCTCAGGTGGCAGCTTTCAAAGCGCTTAGTGTGCTGTCGTCGTATCTAGCCGTTATGACGAAGTTCCACGGGATCGACAGCGAGACGGATGACGACGCCTATCAAAAGTACGTGGGGTTCATGATCGCTGGCGCTAATCAGCTGGGCTATCTCATCCTCGGCGCACCGGGTAAAGAACGACTTGGAGTCGGCGCGACCAAGCAGCAACTCATCGATGAGATGATCGCTTTCATCAGAGGACCGCAGTATCAGGAGTACATGGTTGACCAAAACACCCGCCTTGCCGGCGTCAACCGTGCGGAGGACATGACTGGCTGGCCACCGCTGCCCTATCCGGAGTTCTCCGGATATACCGCGGTGTTGCACGATTTCTCTTCGATGTTCAACTTTGCTGCCGGTGGCAACGGCGGCATGAACCTGGGCTGGGCAAAGGCGATTGAACGTCTGGTGGCCATCCGACAGATGAATCGCCTCAAACAGATAACGCCAATTGGATTCTATGAAAGGTTCGGAACCCTCAGCTCCGACGTCGCATACTATTTCAATGACGGGCAGTTTTCCTACTCGGATCCGGATTTGAACAATGTCGTCAACAACTACATGACGCACTTGCTCGACGTCGGAACGGAGCTAGATCGGGACTATCGTGACTGTCTCGACACGGTCGCTAAATGGCGCAGCAGTGCCCAGAAGTTGTTAGCTGAGATCCCGCCTGCGGCGCCAGAGGGGGCCATTTCGCAAGCGGTGCCCGGACAATGGCAGCTAAATCCGCCAAAGCATTCCCGATGGTCGCAAGCCGCTTTCCTGAGGTACGCATTCAGCCTTGAAGATGGCATGGGGCGGCCGGGCCTGCGAGGAGGCTGGACGGAGCTTTATCCCTTGCATCCAAAAGGGGCACCTCGCATATGGAAGCCCACAATTACGAACCTTCCAACGCCCTCCAATTACTGGCGCATAAGAAAGATGATGGTGTGGCGGCAATTCGTCTATCCGGTCGAGAAGAGCGATGTACTCAATCCCGGTGTGCCTGAGATCATTGGTTACCTCGACACGAACGGCAAGCAGCTTGCCCAAGAGGCTACATTCGTAGACGCGGACGATGCGCTGTTGGACGAAGACAGCTAACCGACTTAAAGGGCTCAACGGCCACCTCTGCGAGGGCCACGCCTTGGACCACTGCGCAACGGATGCCGGCCATTTATCCTTTCGCAGTTCGACCTTTCTTGCCGGCCGAGTCGCCAACTACGCGTCGGGCGACGACCGCGAGCGACGGGCCGTTGCGGTTCATCAAGAGCCGGTCGGCGTACCGAGAGTCGAACGCGGCAGATGTGGGGCGGCTACGGAAGTTCCGCGCCGCGATGCAGCGGGTGATCGCCTGCAGCGGCTGCATTTCCGGGTTCGGCCAACAAGAGACATTCCCAGGCAATGTTGCTCGGACGTTCAGACGTCGGATTCACTCAGCAAGCGGCCGTTCAATTTGCAACGGTGAACGTTGCGTCGTCGGCTTTTGCCGTCGTTCGAGGCTCGGTCGCGGTCAGGTCGTTGGCCGCTGCTTTCCTGCCATTCGCACGTCGCCGGTCCAGGGTAACCGGCCACGCACGCCGCCAACACGTACTCCCGACCCGTATGCGCAGGTAAGCGCCAGCACCATCAGCGCGCCGCACTTGCCTGCCGTAGCAAATGCGCATCAGTCACTCCTCTTGAAACGAAACGCCAACGGTACCCGATTGATGCGAGTTGTGAGCCCGTAAGTATGAACGAAGCGAGTAGCGTCCGTGGTCAGAAACCCGCCCTCTGGAAAGGGGGCTTCGAGACGTGCCAACATGGTCCACGAAGCACCGCTTGACGATTGCGTTCGGACTGAAATGAGGGCGGCCTCGAGCTGGGCGACGTCCTCGGGGTCAATAGTCCTAGTTGCGCGGATGAGAGGCGGATAATTGCCCGCAAACTTTGTCTGTCCGCAAGTGCATCACTTTCCTCCCCAGAGCCGGGTAGGCGTAGTCCGAAGTCTATCGTCCCGAACTCGGCTGCAATGCGGTCCACCGTCTCGTTCTCACTTCCCCTTTTGCCCTTCGACGTGTGAAGTCATAGGCGCGAACCCGGACGCTTCACTTGATGACTGCCGCACTTCCAGCGCCCGTAGCCCAGTGGTCATGCAACAAATTTTGCAATAGCGGCACTACCTGATTCAGCAATGGTCCTCGCGGACGCTGTGCCGATGTCGCTATCCATAGTGTGGTTCTCAAGAGGGGTTGGCTGATGGGACGGACGTGGAAATCGTTCTCGTGACCGCTGGAGCGAACCGCTTTTAGCGATAGTATGGCGTGCACACGACGTCGGCGCTGGATGGCTCGCCTCAGCGCCAATGTAACAAGGAAAACAAGATGCGCTTCTACGTATCAAGGGCGAGTGTATCGGCAGGTGTGAACGAACAATACAGTTCGACACATGCCAGTAGACATTGACACAAAACAATAGAGACACGAACGGACGCCTCGCTATATCTACGCGGTTTAGTTGGACCGGGCTGGATATGCGAGGACGACGTTTCAAGACGCAGAGCGACATCGACAGGTGGCGCAAGGGTACGGAGGGGTTCTGGGCCAGACTAGGGCGCGCTGCGGGATTCCGCCAATTGCCTGACTAATGTTGTTAATTTAAAAGGCAAGTGCAAGCACCTAGATTGCGATGCGTCAGTTGGCGCTATAGTCCCAAATGCGGTACGAGGGATCGACTTGAGGTAGAGATGCCACGAAGAGATGGGCGATCATGAACTTAATTCGTCGCTGTTCGCGTTATAGCGATTTGCGAAGGAGGTAGGCAAAGTGAACGGAAGGAGAAGCAACGCTCCCGGAAGTACTCCGGAAATCAGGCGACGGACGCGGGGATCGTGCCCGACTGTTTGCCGCTGACTCGGCCGCGACGATGCACATTGACGATCAGTTTCTCGAGCGCAAAATGATCGAGATCGAGCAGGCGAGGTCATGGAGCCCGCGCGTCATTTCCAAGCTCGAAACTCTGATCAGGAGCGGCGACGATCTGTCCGTTTATCGGGTCAACCCGCTGGCGTTTGCGCGTGACCGCGGCATAGGCGAGGCTGAATGCATTGACCTCTTTCTTCATGCGGCGCGGTACGGACTGTTCAAAATGAACTGGAACGTTCTTTGTCCGCAGTCAGGAATGGTCCTCAATAGCTTCGGATCGTTGCGCACGCTCAAGACTCACTATGTCTGTGGGCTATGCGACGTTACAGGCGAAACCGACCTGGACGATTTCATCGAAGTCACATTTTCTATATCTCCCGAACTCCGGAGGCTGACATACCACGATCCCGAGTCGCTTTCCGTGGATGATTTCCACTGGAAGCTACGATTTAACGGTGACGGTCGGTTCGCCGGCCAACAACTTCGGTTTCTTGACTTCTTACGAGGACTGGTGCGCGGCCTGACGTTTCTGCCCCCAGCTTCGACGACGACTGTGCAGGCCGACCTTGGCCCCGGTGCCTTGTCGGGCGTGAATGTAGTGACACAGGCCGCTCTCATAGTTGCGATCTCCGGCGAGGCGGTCAGGTCGCCGACGCTGCTGCAGGTGGGATATGACGGGCAACGGTTTGCCCCGGCGCTCTCCGTTGTGCCGCCCGGCCCTGTTGTCATTCAGGTGAGGAATACCGGGAGCGAGCGCGGGTCGCTGCTCCTGATCAATTGGCCTCCCGAGGTCGTCGCCCAGGTCATCAAGCCGCCGCTCGAATTCGAACCGTATCTCTCCGGGGGGACGCTAGTGGCGCGACAAACCTTCCGGCGCCTGTTTCGCTCGGAACGCGTTGACGAGAGGGAGGGGCTTGGGATTCGGCAAGTGACGTTTGTTTTCACCGATCTCAAGGGTTCGACGGCCATGTATGAACGCCTCGGCGATCTGAATGCGTACGGCCTCGTCAGACAGCATTTCGCATTGCTTGAGATGGTCGCACAACGGTATTCCGGCGCGATCGTAAAGACGATTGGGGATGCTGTGATGGTCGTCTTCTGTCGACCAACGGACGCGGTTTCCGCGTCCTTAACGATTGTCGATGAGATTGGACGCTTCAATCGCGAGCGTGGAGAACCAGCAATCATTCTGAAGATCGGGGCGCATTGCGGGCCGTCGATAGCAGTGACGCTGAACGACAATCTCGATTATTTCGGGCAGACCGTCAACGTCGCCGCGCGCGTGCAGTCTCTCGCCGAAGCCGGAGAGATTTGCATCTCGGAAGCGCTCTACAGCTCACCTGGCGTTCGTGATCTCCTTGCTGGCCGCACCGTCGCAGAATTTGAAGCTCCACTTCGCGGCGTCCAGGGCATGGCAAGCGCGTATCGCATCGCGTCCGTGTGATGACGAGTCACCACATTGATCTCGCCACTGAGTTGGACGACGGGAAGAACGTCATTAAGTCAAGCACACCTATGGGTGAAGTCGCGAAACGGTCCTAGGGCAATTGAACACGTGTAGAGCACGATCTGCCGGCTCGGCGCATAGCCATCGGTCAGGTGGCCGCGCGGATGGGCTGCTGAATTGTGAAAGCCGCCGCCGAGATGGAGTTCAGGAGGCGTCGGTGGGTCGAAGAGCGTCCGCTTCAAAGCGCACAACCAATCCCCTTTCGATATCGAAACGCTTAATTCTTCGAGCGGCCGGCGGGTGCCGTGGAACAAGGGCAGGAGGTTGGCCGGCCAGAAGCCGCCATTGAAGCTGTCGCGACGTGGACTTCTGCGCGAGGACTAAAAAAAGCCCGCCGACTATCTCTTTCGGAGCCGGGTGCGTGCCTGAGGGCAGCAAGATGAAGAAGCGCCACTCGATCGGCACGGACCAGCCCGCATCGGGCGCGATGTCGCAGTAAGCGGGCGTGGGTGGCGAGGCCGAGCACGCGGCGGCAGGCCTCGTTTTGTGCGTCAATTACCACGCGGCGCGCAGAGCTTCATCGGCGACTGCGAGTCGCGACGCGATCGTCTTGATCAGAAAGCGGTGAAACTGCTGCGCGGTGACGGGGTCATCGCGTTCGAGCGTGAGAAGCGCGGGCACCGACAGACGGTGAACGCGTGTCGGTGCTTCGGCGATCACGTCGGCGCTTCGCGCGCTCTGAGTGTACACGGCCATTTCCCCGACGATCGTGCCCGGACCGAACGAGCGCAGCCGCACCGGCCGGCCATCGAGGAGCGGCAACGAAACGGCGACGCGTCCGCGCTCGACGATATAAAGCGCATCGCCCGGCTCGCCGCACGAGAACAGCGGCTGCCCGGCATCGAGATCGCACGCTTCCAGACATGCACACAGCTTTTCGAGCGCGCACGGCGTGAAGTGCGGCGCGAGCGTCGCATGGAAATCGTGCTCGCCGGAGCGATCCGTGTCGGCATCGGATTCGAGCAGTTGATCTTCGATCCATTCGAGACCGGCATCGAGCGTTGAAAACTCGCGTATCCGTAAATGCAGCGTGCCTGTCTTCATGAGCAGATTGCGCGAGCGTATGGGCAACGCGGTCAGCACGAGATCCGCACCCGACGTTGCGCAAAGTTGCCGCAGCTTCACGAATGCAATTGATATCGATGCGTCCATGCCATTGGTCGACGCGAAATCGAGTACGACATAGCGCACGGGCAATGCGTCATGTACGTCGAGGCGCTCGCGCACGCGTTGCAGGATCGAGTTGGCGGTACCGAAGAACAGGAAGCCTTGCAGACAGACGCCGAATAGCTGCGCGCCAAGTTCGCGCAGACGCGCTGCCTCTTCGATAGTGCGCTCGACTGTGGAGGTACGCGTAGTAGCATCGAATTCCATCCGCACGCAACTGACGCGTCCATACAGCAGCGCGAACATCACGCACGCGGCGATCACGCCCGCAATCACACCCGCGACGACGCCATAGAACGCGACCACGGCGAGTATGCCTGGCACGAGCGCGTACTCGTACCAGTTCAGCCGCGCATATGCGCCAACCAGCCACTGCAGCATCAGGCGCAATCCCATGAAAAGCTGCAGTCCGACCAGCACGGGCACGGGAAACAGCGCGACCAGATCGGGTGACGCCGCGAGCGCAACGAGGCACGCGATCGCCGCGAACACGCCTGCCATCCGGCTCGTCGCGCCGGCGCGCGCGTTGAGCATCGAGCG
Organism: Paraburkholderia rhynchosiae; assembly: GCF_002879865.1. Classification (GTDB taxonomy): domain Bacteria; phylum Pseudomonadota; class Gammaproteobacteria; order Burkholderiales; family Burkholderiaceae; genus Paraburkholderia; species Paraburkholderia rhynchosiae. The sequence continues at coordinate 17,231 of NZ_PNXY01000050.1, read as the reverse complement.
GTTGTACGACTGATAGCCGACCATGCCGCCCAGCAATCCGCTCGCGATGTTTGCGAGTCCCGCCGCGCGCATTTCGCGGTTCAGGTCGATGTCTTCGCCCGTTAACGCGCCGATGGCCGTCGAGTTCATCAGGATCGTGATCGCCGATGCAGATGTCACGACGAGCGTCTCAGGCAGATGCGCGCCTATCGCGGCCCAGTCGATCGCGCCGCGCGCGAGCGGCGCAGGAATATGCACATCGGGGAATAATTGCAGTTTCACACGTGGCAGTAGCAGGCCCATGTTGCGCGCATCGTCGATCGACAGTCCGGCGAGATGAAGCAGCAGATAGAACAGCGCGATTCCGGCCAGGAGTACAATCGGCAGCGCGGCAATGTGCTGCCAACCGCGCGTAAGCGCGGTTGTGAGCACGCCGATGAAGAGCGCGGGTGTCCATGCAAGCCAGTGCAGATGCGCTAGCAACCCGAGGTTATGCCACTGCGGCGACGCGCCCGTCAGCACGCGAAACGCCCCCGCCAGCAGCAGATAACCCGTGCCCGCGAGAAACCCTCCGACCACGGGATACGGCAGGAACTGCAAGGAACGGCTGCGCTTCGACGAGCCGATTGACAGCAGCACAACGCCCGTCAGCACCGAACATAGCGCGATTGATATTAGTACGGTCAGCAGAATGGTTGGTGGCGAGCCGCCGTCGGCGCGTGCGCTGCTCGCGACGCCTGCCGCCACCCCCGCGAGAAACGCCGTCGCGTTGCTGTCAGGCCCGGCGATATTCAGACGCATCGAACTGGTCAGCGAGATTACGATCGCAGTGACGATACAACTGACGAGCGCCGTAGGTACGCCGAGTTGGGCATAGCGCGCGAGGTCCGCGCTGAAGACCAACGTGCCCAGGCTCATTGCGTAGCAGAGCATGACAAGCGTCGAGACGGCGCCCGCCGCTAGGTCGCCGAGCAGGCCGGCGACCTTTGACGCGGACTTCGACGCAGAACCTGTGGCACCTTCCTTCACGGCGCTCTCCCGCAACGCGCGGCGCTGAGGCATGCCAGCACGCCGCGCGACCCAGTATCCGCCGTCGTCCTTGCGTCTGTCAAACGGCCAACATACACCTGTCGGTGCGCGCAACGCCTACACTGAAACAGGCGAGCGCCGTTGTATGTCTTAAGCGCTCAACGGGAAAACAGGTTCCGGCGGTGACGCGATGGACATCGAACTGTGGCTGCGCGAACTCGGGCTTGAGCAGTACATGCAGGCATTTGCCGACAACGACATCGATGCGTCGGTGATGCCTGAGCTCACCGATGCGGACCTGAAGGAACTCGGCGTGCGCTCACTGGGGCATCGCAAGCGGCTGCTGGCGGCGATAGTGCAGAAATCGTCGTCCACGGCACAGGCTTCTGTCGACCAGTCTGTCGCGCGAGCGGACGAGCGCAGGCAAGTCGCAGTGCTCTTCGCCGACATCTGCGGCTATACGGACCTGAGCCGGGCACTCGATCCGGAAGAACTGCTCGTTGTGCTCGGCGGCTACTTCGAGCAGGTGGATGACATCGTCGTTCGACATGGTGGTCACATCGACAAGCATGTCGGCGATTGCGTCATGGCGGTGTTCGGCGCGCCGCGTTCGTACGGAAACGATCGGGAGCGCGCAGCGCGGGCCGCACTCGCGATCATCGACGCGATGCCGAATCTATCCCGAACGCTGGTACGCCCGCTCTCCAGTCACATAGGTATTGCGGTCGGCCAGGTCGTCGCAAGCGACACGGGCAGCGCGGCGCATCGCGAGTACACCGTGACGGGCGAAACGGTGAACCTCGCGTCGCGTCTGACCGACGCGGCCGGACCGGGCGAAATCCTGATATCGGAAACTCTGTGGCGTCCGCTGGCTGACCGCATCGCGTGCGAAGCCCGTGGCGCACTTGCCGTGAAAGGCTTCGCCGAGCCCGTTCCCGTGTGGCGTCTCACCGGTCTTCGACGTCCGTCTGCGAGTCGACCACTCTTTGGCCGCCGCGACGAACTGCGCCAATTTCGGGCGATACTCGAATCATGCCGGGAGACGAGACGCGGCCGCGTTGTTCGTCTGCGGGGTGAGCCTGGTATCGGCAAGACGCGTCTGGTCGAGGAATTCCAGCGGGAGGCAAGGGGGTTAGGCTTCGTGTGTCACACGGCGTTCGTGCTCGACTTCGGTTCGCGAGCCGGTCGCGACGCGATCCGATCACTTGTGCGTGGGCTCCTCGCGTTCGACGACGCCAGCCATGAGGAAGCCGCCACGTCCGCCACGACGCGAGCCATCGCCGACGGTCTGGCGGACGCCGGTGATGCGCTTTTCCTCAACGATCTGATAGAGGTGTCGCAGCCGCCCGGACACCGGGCGGTCTACGAAGCCATGAGCAACGCGATGCACGTTCGAGGCCGGCAGGATGTGATGGCCAGGCTAGTGCAACGTGCGAGTTGCGCGCAGCCTCGATTGCTCGTGGTCGAAGACATTCATTGGGCGGACCCATCGACGGTGCAGGACCTCGTCGAACTCAGCCTGGCAGCGGCGGATTGTGCGGCCGTGCTAATGCTGACAACGCGGTCGCAAGGCGATCCGCTCGACTCGTCATCGGGCGCAGCGGCAAGCCCGCCGTGCTCGCTATTCGATCTAGGTCCTTTGAACGACGGCGACTCCCGCCTGATGGCCGAGTCGTTTTCCTGTGCAACCGATCTGGTGGCGCGCTGCGTTAAGCGGGCCGCGGGTAATCCGCTCTTTCTCGAACAACTGCTCAGCAATACAGAGAAAACGGCAGAAACGGGCGTGCCAGGTTCGGTGCAAAGTCTGGTGCAAGCGCGGCTGGATGGCCTCGATCCCGTCGACAAGACCGTCTTGCGTGCGGCGTCGGTGTTCGGCCAGTTCTTCGAGCCGGAGGCGATCAGCCACATTCTCGAACGCACGGATGTGACGTTGGAACCGATGGTGAGCGCGCGCCTGCTGCGTCGACAGGGCACCGGATTCATCTTCCATCACGCACTCATTCGGGACGCCATCTATGACGGGCTGCTGAAGAGCCAACGCCGCGAGTTGCATCGACGCGCCGCGCAGTGGTTTGCGCAGCGCGATACCGTACTGCGCGCCGAACATCTCGATCGGGCAGGCGACCGTAACGCGGCTCGCGCTTATTGCGACGCGGCGCGCTCGCAGGTGGCCGGCTACCGCCATGAATTTGCGCTTCAGCTTGTCGAACGCGGGCTTGCATTAGCGGATGCCTGTGCCGACCGCGTCGCGCTCGAATTGCTCCGCGGCAACATCCTGCATGACATCGGCGCCATGACGTCGGCGCTCGGTGCGTTCGAAACGGCGCTCGCGGCGGCGACGACCGATGCAGAACGTTGTCACGCATGGATTGGACGCGCTACGGTCAAGCGGGTCATCGACGATCTCAACGGCGCGTGGGCGGATCTCGACTGCGCGGCCGCACTGGCTGCAGCTGAGCGTCTCTCGCGAGAACAGGCACGCATTCACTTTCTGCGCGGCAATCTCTGCTTTCCGCGCGGCGACAGCGACAGCTGCGTGCGCGAGCATGAACGCAGCCTTGCGCTTGCGCGCGAGGCCTGCGACTACGAACAGGAGGCCGCCGCGCTGGGCGGGCTTGGCGACGGTGAATACATGCGTGGACGGATGATCAGTGCACATGACGCATTTAGCCTTTGCATCGAGCTCTGTCAGCGCCACGGCTTCGGACGAATAGAGGTCGCCAATCTGCCGATGCGCGCGATTACTGCGTGGTTTGCCGGCAAGGCGAGCTCCGGGCTCGACGCGGCCCTCGCAAGCGTCGCCGCGGCGGAGAAGGTCGGGCATTTGCGGGCGCTGGCCGTCTCTCATCATGCCGCGTGGCATTGTCTGCACGATCTCGCGCAGTGGGACCGTGCGTGGGAGCATGTCGGTCCGGCGCTGAACTGTGCGCGCGAACTGAAATCAAGGCGCTTCGAAGGCGAGGCGCTTGCGTTTCGCGCGGAACTGCATCGGGTCGCCGGGCGCCGGCGGGAGGCGCTCGATGATATTGCGCAGGCGCTGGCGATCAGCCGCGAGACGGGCATGGCATACCTCGGCGCGTCGTATCTGGGCACGCTTGCGCGCGCGACCGACGACGTCGCCATCTTCGAGCGGGCTATCGAGGAGGGCGAGGCTCTGCTTGCAGCCGGGGCGGTGAGCCACAATCACTATCTGTTTCGGCGTGACGCGATCGAAGCCTGTCTCGAGCGCGGATGGTGGGATGCGGCTGCAGCCCATGCTGCGGCCCTCGAGGGGTACGCCCGTCGCGAGCCGTCGCCGTTTTCCGTATTCGTCGTCGCACGGGCGCGCGCGCTACTCGCCTGCGGGAAGGGAAACCAGGTCGGGGCATCGCTCGACGAACTTCTGCGCCTGAAAAAAGAAGCGCAAAGGCTTGGAGCACTGCACGGTCTTCCCGCAATAGACGATGCGCTATCGCACCGTGAGTTCAGGTGACCTGGTGCACGAGGCAACCCCGCTCGTATTAGCCGTGGGTATTTCCGGAGGTGCGCATTTTCCGGTGGTTGGCGAGAGTCGTTGCAGTGCTCGTTGCTGCACTGCCCCGAGCATATGGGCGGTGCAGCGTCCGCGGATATCGGTCAATGACGCGTCTGGCGGCGTCCACCGCGCGAATGCGTTTCGCAATGGGTGTCTGAAGTACTCCAAAGGTCGTCGATTCGGCGACGACCCGAACGGCTAGCTTGGGTCGGTTTCGGGCGACCGCATCTGCTCGATCGGACTTATTCGTCGCACGCGGGATCCGGAGCGCCATCCATCGACCGGCGGTGGTCACGAAACGCCCGGGCGTCTAACTCCTCCATTACCGCCCAACTTCAACCGCTAGAATTGTGGTTTCAGCCCGGAGTACGCCCCATGTCTTTTGCCTCCCTTGGCCTGATTGATCCATTGCTGCGTAATTTGCGGGATCTGAATTACCAGACACCTACGCCGGTGCAGGCCAAAGCGATTCCTGCCGTACTCAGTGGCAGGGACCTCATGGCTGCGGCACAGACCGGCACTGGCAAAACGGCGGGTTTTGCGCTGCCGCTGTTGCAACGGCTGGTGCAACATGGCCCGGCGGTGTCCAGCAACCGCGCACGTGTCCTGGTGCTGGTGCCCACGCGTGAACTGGCTGAACAGGTGCTGCAAAGCTTTATCGATTACGGCAAAGGCCTGGACTTACAATTTCTGGCCGCGTACGGCGGGGTGAGTATCAACCCGCAGATGATGAAGTTGCGCAAAGGCGTGGACGTGCTCGTCGCCACGCCGGGCCGTTTGCTCGATCTCAATCGACAGAACGCAGTGCAGTTTGATCAGGTACGAACGCTCGTGCTGGATGAGGCCGACCGCATGCTTGATCTTGGCTTTGCGCGCGAACTCAACGCCGTCTTTGCTGCCTTGCCCGCTCAGCGCCAGACCCTGCTGTTCTCTGCCACTTTTACCGATGATATTCGCGCCATGGTGGCGAACATTCTGCACGACCCGGTCAATATCAGCGTGAGCCCGCCCAATGCCACGGCTAGTAAGATCAAGCAGTGGGTAGTGCCGGTGGATAAAAAGAACAAGCCTGACCTCTTCATGCACCTTGTGGCTGAGAACAACTGGGAGCACGCGCTCGTGTTCGTCAAAACCCGCAATGGCGTGGATTACCTGGCCGCCGAGCTGGATGAAGCGGGCTATGCGGTCGACACTATCCATGGCGACAAACCGCAACCCGCGCGCCTTCGTGCGCTAGAGCGCTTCAAGACGGGCGAAGTACATATACTGGTAGCCACCGATGTGGCTGCGCGCGGGCTGGATATCGACGACCTACCGCTGGTGATCAACGTTGATCTGCCGGTCGCGCCGCAAGACTATGTGCACCGTATTGGCCGTACCGGCCGGGCGGGCGCTAGCGGCGTGGCGGTGTCGCTTGTGTGTGCCGATGAAGCGCCGCAACTGGCCGCGATTGAAGCGCTGATCGGGCGAACGCTGCCCCGCGAAGAAGAGCCGGGCTTTGAAGCAGAACACCGCGTGCCGCAAACCAGCGCGACGGGCCAGATCATCAAAAAACCCAAAAAACCCAAAAAGCCTAAGAAGCCCAAAGTGTCACAAGCTGCGTCGGGCGCCATGCAGGTGCTCAGCAAAAAACCGCGCCCGCAAAGTGGCGAAAACAAACGCAAGTTTACGGCGCAGCGCGCGGTGGCCGCGGGTAAAGGCACAAGCGTGTCCAGCGCTAATCCATTCAGCGTGCAAAAGCCACGCAGCAAACCGGCCGGCAAGTCAGCTGCGGGTTCGCGTAAGCCGGCTGGCAGACCAGCTGATGGCCGAGGTAAACGCCAACCCTGATTCGTAGGGATGAATGACGCCAGCCTTTGAACTGGCTCTGCATTCGGCCCCGTTGGCAGGCAGCGGTGCGGCTTCGGCGTGAATGCGGTCGGAGGATAACGACGCACCGAGTTCAAGATCAGTATCGACTTCGGGCGCGAACGGACGCCGAAAACGTGCGTAGCGAGCGTCCGATCGTGTCGGCTCTGGCGAGGTCCTGAGGATGCGGCGTCGCCGGGCCGCGGCTCGAGCCGGGAGTGGGCCACCAGCGTTGCAATGACGCATAAGCTGACAACACTTCGCTCGCCTCCGATTCGACAGTTTGCGCCACAGCCAAATTGAGGCCCCTCTCGCGGGCGGTAACGCCGCGGCGCATGCGCAGCCACGACGCGGCGCTTATTTCTGTCGAGTCTCGTCGTGGAACTCGACATCCTCGATCACGTCGCCGATATCCATGCGCTGGCCCGTGCGCTCGCGCACCTGTTGTTCGTGCATCTGCTGTGCGCGCATTGCCTGCTCACGAATTCGTTTGCGCAGATCGCGTGTTTTCCACCAGACGAAACCGCCGATCACAACCCCTGCTCCAAGCACCACTGCCAGCATCACGAGCGAAACGGCGAACCCCACGACCAGCAGCGCAGCGCCTATTACCACCGCTAGTGCCTTTGCCAATAAGCTCCGCGGACCAGGACGCATAGTTGCGCCGCTCTGCCCGAGCCTCTCCTGTTGCTTGTCAAATTGCATCGCATCTCCAATCGCGGTTTTCCCGGGGGCGGTTTCAAGGGTGAAGTGCAACAGCGAGATTAACGCCTGGAGGTTTGAGGTTGATTCGCTGATACGAGGGTCGTCCCTTTCGCACCAAGCCGCCGTGCTATCGCTCAGTATGGCCGAAGATCCGGTCGAGCGCCGCGAGAATGGCCTCACGTCGATCTGAAAGGGAACCGATGCACTTGCCGAGAGCGTTCAAGGGGACCGCGCTCATGCCGGGCGTATCAAGGAAACATTCTTCGGTGGGGACATCGAAAACGGGAGGCGGGTCGATTGGTTTGCCAGAGAAGGGGAGACGTCGGGCAGGTCGCAGAGGAACCATGGTACGCGCCGGCAAAATGCCGACATGGCTGCCTTGCACGTCGAGCAGGTAAGGTGCAAGCTTGCGAGTCTTAATGTCGGGGTTCGTGTAGAGGTCAAACCGGGTCCGCAGGCGGCCATCCGCCTTCCCGAGCGGCGCAGAAAGCGCCAGATTTGCCAGCTTGCCGAACGGTGCATGCAGAAGTCTTGCGAAACTCCGTCGTCCTGAAATGACCCCCTTCGCGTGGCTCATGGCTCGAATCCCTCCAGCCCTGTGGTAAGCGCCCATGCCGCTCGGCCCAACGCCCACGAACGGCAGATCATCCTGCGCCAAATGCATGACTGTATTGTTGATACCGACATTGCCCGCTGTGGTGCGCTGAAGCAGACGTTCACATTCAGCGTCCCTCGCGCCGAAGTAATAAAGCACCAGGCGGCGCGGCTGTCTATTCACAAATCGATGACCTCGGTGCCACGCTCGCTGCAGCGGGCGGATCGACCTGCATACCTCTCAAACAGGCTTGCCAATGCTGGTGATCGGTGCTGCGCGAAAGTCGGGCTTTCGCTCGGGGCTCGCTATGGAAAGTGCCCTGCGGACGCCTTCGGCTTCGAGGTTAGCGGCGTACACTGGTATGGCGGGCTGTTGACGTCAAGACTCGTCAAGCAGGCCGGCATCGATGCCATCAAATCCGAGTTCGTCGAGGAGCCGGATGGCCTTCGCCTTGTGCGCCTCATCGTCACCAGCGACCGGCAATGCGATGCGGCCGGGCGCGTGCCGGTTTGCCCTCATCAAGAAGACTGCGCCAGTGCAAGGTGTTGATGGCCTTCAGCACGGGTCGTCCAAGCTGGTTTGCCACCCAACGGCTTTCAGCCATGCCGTCTTCGATCGCATCGATCCGGCCGTCGCGCTCTCGAGGATAGTAGTTTCCGGGACGACGGCATCGGGGCTGACACCGTCGAAGAGGTTCTTTTCGGCAGATCGGGAATCTTCGATTCCGGTATGGTGAGGAAAACGATTCACCGCTGCGGGACGCCTCATGGACGATCACCGCTGTGGCGCCGGTCTCGGCGGCCAACTCCACAAGCGATGCCGGACCACGCGAGTTGGCAACGAAAACTTTGTGTCCCAACTTCGACAACCGGCGCGTCAGCGTGCCGCCGATGAGCCGGTCCCTATGATTCCAATATTCATGATATCGGTCCCTATGCTGTTGACAGAGGCGGTTCTGGCCAGCGCGCACCATCTTCATACTCTCGCTAGCTGTCAGGAAAACCAACAATTATAGTTTCACGCCCATGCTCGCCAGGAAGGTTTCCATACGGTTGTCAACGTCAGCCTTCGTCTCCGCCCACGCGGGCGACGACTGCAGAAGACTGTCATGCCAGGCGATAAGGTTCGGAAATTCCTTGAACGGAAACTTCGCACGATCGACCTGGGAGCAAGGCCCCGCGATGTCGATATCAGCAAAGGTCAACGTATTGCCAACGATAAACGCGCGGCCTTGTCTGGAATTGATCGATGTGTCGGCCGTGGCCTTGTCAGCCAGGCTCGATCGACACCTGGTCGGAATAAAAACGTAAGACCCGAAACCGTTATGTCTTCTGTTCTTCTGCGGAATGAAAGTGGTGGATAAATTTGACGCAGTGCGCGTGTTCGTGCGCGTCGTCCAAAGCGGGAGCTTCTCGCATGCAGCACGGGACCCGAACGTCAGCCAGCCGACGGTTAGCAAACAGCTAGCTGTGTTTGAAGCGCGTCTCGGGACGCAACTCCTGGCGAGAAATTCCCGCGCCCTTGCCGTGACGCCCGCAGGACAGGACTATTACGAGGCCATTGTTCAAATCCTTCAGGATCTCGACTTCGTCGAAGAGAGAGTCCTTGAGGGGCAGTCGGCCCCCTCAGGGCTGGTGCGGGTGACCCTCTCGCCGGCCTTCGGACGGATGTTCGTTATACCGCGGCTATCGGAATTCAGGAGACGTTTCTCCGACGTCGCGATCGAAATGGAAGTCTCCGGGCGGCAAGTCGACCTTATCGAGGAGGGGATAGACGTCGCGATCCGCATCGGCCGGCTTTCGGATTCAGCACTCGTCGCCCAGCGCATCGGCGACATGCGGATGATAACCCTCGCTCCACCGGCTATCTTGCCCAACACGGCACGCCGCAAACGTTAGATGAACTACGCACTCACCAGCGTATTAGCTATGTCTATCAGGGAGATATCATCGGGTGGGGGTTCCACGTAGACGGCCGGCAGGTCACGGTCGACGGAGGGGGAGCGTTCCGCACGAATGATGCCGAGCATGTCCACGGCGCGGTCATCGCGGGCCTCGGCATCGCCGAACACGCGAGTTGGTTGTTCACGGATGTGCTGGCCTCCGGCGACGTCGTACGAATTTTGGACCAGCATGCGCCGCCGCCCTTTCCGATCAACGCTGTTGCTGTTGCCGGACGGCGCATGCCCTCCCGAGTGCGGCAATTCATCGACTTCCTCGCTGCGATTTGCGCCGACGGGGCGGAACTAAGGATAGGCGGCGGCTAGCCCGTCATGCAGCAGATGGCTCAGGCTTCGCCCTGCACAGGAGGACGCTGAACAGGCCCTCGTCGTCAGTCCAGTCGGCCATTGGCGACCACTCCGCTGCACCAGCATCAAGGTATGGGCCGAGAAGTCCTGCAGAGAGGTGCCGCGCTGCCGTGCGGCAAAGCCTGGCCCCGATCAGTTTGCCGAATAGGGTAGGGCCTTGGTCTAGCGTTGGCGTCGCCGTCGCCGTCGCCGTCGCCGTCGCCGTCGCCGCCGCAGTACATACCGCTGCGGGGAAGCCTGTTAGCTAGGCCCGATTTACCGAAAAAGCTGCCGTCTACCCTGATCGAAACATCAAGACGACACCCCAAAGGCTGCTGGTCACTTGGTTCCGCTAGGTTTGCTTAGATACCCGCCGAGATGGTCAACAAAGGTTCTGAGTTTGACCGAGAGCTGGTTGCGCTCTAGATAGATCGCGTGGACATTGGCATTCGGCAACTCCCAGTCGGTCAGCAACGGCACGAGTTCGCCGCGGTCGAAATGTTCCTCAATCTCCCACTGTGATCGCACGGCTATCCCGCGACCTTTGAGTGCCCAATGAAGAACGATGCTGCCGTCGTTGCTGGACAACGCGCCATCGACCTTGACCATTTCCGTGCGCTTTCCACGAGAGAAATGCCATGTGCCGTAAGCTGATTCGTTCTCGCGGAGCACGACGCACGCATGTCGCGTTAGATCTTGCGGCGCGCACGGTTTGCCGTGCCTTGCCACATAGTCAGGCGATGCGCACACAAATCGCCGGTTTTTGAGCAAGAGCCGCGCGTTGATGCGTGCATCGGGCACTTCACCGAAGCGGATTCCGAGGTCGAAGCCCTCTTCCTGCAGACTGATCGGGCGGTCCGTCAGATGCAGGAGAATCTTCATGGCGGGGTAGCGCGCGACAAAGTCCGACACCGCCGGCGCAATGCGCGCCCGCCCGAATCCAAATGACGCGTTCACGCGAAGCAGGCCAGTTGGTTCGCCTCTGCTTCGTGTGACCAGGTGCTCCAGCTCCAACAGCTCACCGAGAAGACGCGAGCCGCTCGACAGATACAGCTCGCCTTCGGGTGTGAGACTCAGACGCCGCGTCGTGCGGTTCATCAGACGCACGCCAAGTCGGCGCTCCAGTTGCGCCAGCCGCTTGCTGACCGCGGGCGGCGTCACCCCTAGCTCGCGTGCAGCTGCCGCGAGGTTGCGATGTCGCGCCACGAGCGCGAACAGCTTCAGGTCTGAGAAACCATCCATCTTCATGCTCCCTGTTTCACTGATTCGTTCCCACGGGTAACGATTGGAATGCCTTTTTGGAAACCGAATCGGCAGATTCATCAATTAGACTGGAATTGCGATCAGGAGACAACAATGTTCGATGGTTTCAATCACGTGTCGGCGATTGCCGACGATGTACCTATTCACGCGATTCAGGGAGGCTGCGGTCCCGCACTTTTGCTCTTGCACGGGCATCCGCAAACGCACGCGATCTGGCACAAGGTCGCTCCGGCGCTGGCGGAGCATTTCACAGTGGTCGCCGCCGATTTGCGCGGTTATGGCGACAGCGGCAAGCCGCCAGGCGAAGCTAATCACGCGAACTACGCGAAGCGTCGCATGGCGCTCGATCAGATTGAGCTTATGCGCGGTCTGGGCCATGAAGCCTTCGCGGTGATCGGCCACGATCGTGGCGCACGCGTCGCCGTGCGGATGGCGCTCGATTATCCGCAGTCCGTCACGCGACTGGTGACGCTGGATATCGCACCGACGCTCGCCATGTACGAGCAAACGTCCCTGGAGTTTGCGCGCGCTTACTGGCACTGGTTTTTCCTCGTGCGGCCGGCACCATTTCCTGAAACCCTGATTCGCAGCGACCCGGACCTGTATCTCCGGCAGACGATCGGTGCACGCAGCGTGGGGCTCGCGCCCTTCACCCGTGAAGCCTATGCGGAATATCTGCGTTGCCTGTCGGACCCGGCGACCGCTCACGGCATCTGCGAGGACTATCGCGCGTCGATCGGCTGCGATCTCGACGACGATCGCGCGAGCCTCGCCGCAGGCGAGCAGATTCGCTGCCCGATGCTCGCGCTCTGGGGTGCCGAGGGCGTAGTGGGGAAATGTTTCGAGCCCCTGCGCGAATGGCGTAGCTGGGCGCCCAATGTAGAGGGTGGCGCGCTGCCATGTGGGCACTACATCCCGGAGGAGGCGCCCGCCGCACTGCTCGAACGCGTGATGCCGTTCCTTCAGGCCAGCGTGGCCGCATGACCCTTCGATTTCTCAAACTGTTCCGACTGCCATGCACAGACGCACTCTCTATCAGAAGCTGGTCGAATCTCATACCGTCAGGCGGATCGACGAAGACACCGTGCTGCTCTACGTCGATCTTCACGTGATGAACGAATATACGAGCCCGCAGGCGTTCAGCGGGCTGGAAGCGCGCGGCCGGCCGGTACGTCGGCCGGCCCAGCAACTCGCGGTGGTGAGTCACATCATCCCGACGCACGCGGAAAGCCCGCGCGTGATTCGCGACGCCGCCTCGCTGCATCAGGCGGAGAACCTCGCGAGGAACTGCGCGCGCAGCGGCATCCGGCTGTTCGGCGCCAACGATCCCGAACAGGGTATCGAACATATCGTCACACCCGAACTCGGGCTCGTGCGTCCTGGCATGGTGATCCTGTGCGGCGACAGCCATACGACCACCTACGGCGCACTCGGCGCGCTGGGTTTCGGCATCGGCACATCGGAAGTGGAGCACGTGCTCGCGACGCAGACGCTTGTGTATCGCGTCGCCCGCACGATGCGTATCCACGTCGACGGAGTCTTGCCGTTCGGCACCTCGTCGAAGGATCTGATCGTCTGGATTATCGGCCGCATCGGTGCGCAAGGCGCTCGCGGCTATGCCGTCGAATTCACCGGTTCGACCTTCGACGCCATGTCCGCCGAAGCGCGCATGACGCTGTGCAATATGACCGTCGAAGCGGGCGCGCGCGCCGCGCTGATCGCGCCGGACGAGACCACATTCAATTACGTTCGCGAGCGCGCTGGCTTTTCGGCCGGGAAATGGCGCGAGGCACGGCAGGCATGGCGCACTCTGCATACCGACGACGGCGCCATCTACGACACGCAGTTCGAGTTCGACGCCAGCCGGCTCGCGCCGTGCGTGACATGGGGAACGAGCCCGGATCAGGCCATGGAAATCGACGCGCTCGTGCCCGCGCCGCACGATTTCGACACTGCCGAAGGCGTCGCATCCGCGAAACGCGCGCTCGAATACATCGGACTGAGCGCGCATCGGCCGATCGCAGGTACGCCGGTCGATCGTGTCTTTATCGGCTCGTGCACCAATGGCCGTATCGAGGATCTGCGCATGGCGGCGGGCGTGGTCGCCGGCAAGCATGTCGCCACGGGCGTGCGGGCGATGGTGGTGCCCGGTTCCGGCCGCGTGAAGCGTCAGGCCGAGGCGGAAGGCATCGCGCAGGTGCTCGTCGACGCCGGCTTCGAATGGCGCGAGCCCGGCTGTTCGATGTGCCTCGCGATGAACGACGACGTACTCGCAGAAGGCGAGCGCTGCGCGTCGACCACCAACCGTAATTTCGAAGGCCGGCAGGGACGCGGCGGCCGAACGCATCTGATGAGTCCTGCCATGGCTGCGGCGGCCGCCATCGCCGGATGCATTACCGATGTTCGCACGATGGGGAGCACGCAATGAGTACCTTGACGCATATCGCGGGCAGCGTGTTGCCGCTGCCGGTCGAGAACCTGGACACCGACCAGATCATGCCCAAGCAGTTTTTGCGCATCGTCGACAAGGCCGGTCTCGCGGACGGTCTGCTGTACGACCTTCGCCACGACGGCGAGGGCAAGCCGCGACCCGATTCGATCCTGAACGACCGCCGCTATCGCGAGGCGAAGGTGCTCGTCGGCGGCGCCAATTTCGGTTGCGGTTCGAGCCGCGAGCACGCGGTGTGGGGACTTCAGCAGTACGGTTTCGTGGCCGTCATCGCGCCGAGCTTCGCCGAAATCTTCTACTCGAATGCGATGAACAACCGGCTGTTGCTGGTCCAGCTGCCGCGCGCCGTCGTCGACGCTCTGGTGGTCCGTGCGCTGGCCGACCCTGCGACTCTCGTGAGCATTGATCTCGACACGCTCACGGTCGGACTGCCAGACGGCGAGCCTTGCCCGTTTCCACTGGGCGCGCGACATCGGGCGATGGTCATGCAAGGCATCGACACGACCGATCTGACATTGCAGGACGAAGCCGGCATCGAGGCCTTCGAGCGCCGGCATTTCGTGGACAGTCCATGGGCGGCCGTGTTCTGAACACGCCGGGCCACGGCAAGGCGAAGAGTGGTGTGCACGCCACCTACAAATCTGACAACGGAGTGAGACATGCAACAGCCAACGGTAAGAACCCCGTTCTACCGGATCCTCTACGTGCAGGTCGTCTGCGCGATCGTGCTCGGTATCGTATTCGGCCATCTCTGGCCAACGCTTGCCGAGGGTGCCAAGCCGCTCGGCGATATGTTCGTGAGGCTGATCAGGATGATTATCGCGCCGGTGATTTTCTGCACCGTGGTCGGCGGTATTGCGAGCATGCGCGATATGAAGGCAGTCGGCCGGGTGGGCGGCAAGGCGATGCTTTACTTCGAGGTCGTCTCGACTTTCGCGCTGGCGGCCGGGCTCATCGCCGGTCATCTGCTTGAACCGGGCGCAGGCTTTAACGTATCAGTCGCGTCGCTGGATGCCTCGGCCGTCAGCGGCTACGTGTCGAAGGCGGCGCACGGCGAAGGACTGATGGGATTCCTGATGCACGTGATCCCGGAGACCTTTCTCGGTGCGTTCACGCAGGGCGACATTCTGCCGGTGCTGTTCATTGCCGTCCTGTTCGGATCTGCGCTCTCGCTGCTGGGCGAGCGGGCGAAGCCGATGAACGATCTGATCGAGTCCGCTACGGCCGCGATGTTCCGCGTGGTGGGCATCATCACGCGTATAGCGCCGATCGGCGCGTTCGGCGCAATGGCCTTTACGGTTGGCAAGTACGGCATCGTCTCTCTGCTGCCGATGCTCAAGCTCATCGCCACGTTCTATCTCACGGCCGGCTTTTTCGTGCTCGTGGTGCTGGGCACCGTTGCGCGCCTGATGGGGTTTGGCATTCTCCGGTTTCTCGTTTTCATCAAGGAGGAACTGCTGATCGTGCTCGGCACCTCGACCTCGGAAAGCGCGCTGCCGCAACTGATGAGAAAGCTCGAAGCACTGGGCTGCGCACGAGCGGTGGTGGGCCTCGTCGTGCCTACTGGGTATTCGTTCAATCTCGACGGCACGAACATCTATATGACGCTCGCCGTGCTGTTTCTCGCGCAGGCGACCAACACGCACGTGACACTCACCCAGGAGATTACGCTGCTCGCGGTGACGATGCTCACCTCGAAAGGGGCAACGGCCGTGGTGGGCGCCGGTTTCGTCGCGCTGGCGGCGAGTCTGTCGGTGGTGCCGACCGTGCCCGTGGCGGCGATGGTGCTAATTCTCGGCATCGACCGCTTCATGGCCGAATGCCGCGCGCTGACAAACATCATCGGCAATGGCGTTGCGACCATCGTCGTTTGCGCATGGGAAGGGCAGCTCGATCGCACGCGATTGAAGGACGTGCTGGAAAACCGGGGGGCGCGCTACCTCGACGAAATACGGCTGACCGAATCATCGACCGCTTCCGTCGACGACAACAAACCGGCATTCACGCAGATGCGATAACGCCTTGCACAGGAGGAGACAACGATGAAAAAAACCATCTGGCCGCTGGGCTTTGTGGCAGGCACCATGCTCGCGCTCGCACCCGTCGTGCAGGTCTACGGGCAGGGCAGCGTAACGTTGTATGGTGTGATCGACGCGGGCATCGGCTATTCGAACAATGTCGCGCCGGCGCTCGGCGGCGCCGGTGGCCATAAGTTCCAGCTGACGTCCGGCGTCGGGACCGGCACGCGCTTCGGATTGCGCGGAACCGAGGATCTGGGCGGCGGCAACACGGCGCTCTTCGTGCTCGAAAACGGCTTCAGCGTTGCGAACGGAACCCTGCTTCAGGGCAGCAGGTCGTTCGGACGACAGGCGTACGCCGGACTGTCGAACCCGCGCTTCGGCACGCTGACGTTCGGGCGACAATACGATTCCGTGGTGGATTTCGTCAGCCCTTTCACCGCGGCGAAGCAGTGGGGCACCCAATACGGCGCTCACGTCGGTGACGTGGACAATTTGTACAACGCGTTCCGCATCAACAACTCAGTGAAGTTCACGAGTCAGACCTGGCGCGGGTTCACGCTGGGGGCGTTGTATGGCTTCAGCAACCAGGCGGGCGGTGGCAGTGGCAATGGTTTCGCCAACGACCGCGCGTGGAGCGTGGGCACCAGCTATCGGCTGGGCGGGTTCTCCGTCGGCGCGGGTTATCTGCTGGTGAACAATCCGTCGTCGGGAAATACGAACGGGAGCAACGCCGGCGGCGCCGTAGCGGGCGACTATACCGCCGCGACGAACATTTTCTATGCACGCCCGGTCACGCGTCAGGCCGTCGTGACGGCGGGCGCGGCGTATCGGTTCGGGCAGGCGACCGCCGGGCTCGTGTACAGCCATAGCAAGCTGGATTACACCGACCGCTCATCATTCGATATCCATAATATCGAAGCGAATCTCGCGTTGCGTCTTCAACCGGCGCTCGTGGCAGGGCTCGCCGCGATCTACAGCGACGGATTCGTCGACGGCGCACGCGGGATAACCAATGTCGCCACGACGACCCATCCGCGCTGGTTGCAGATCAACGTCGGAACAGACTATTCGGTCAGTAAACGTACTGACCTCTATGCCGCTGTCGTATGGCAGAAAGCCGAGGCCGGCGCCGCAGTCGCCGCAGTCGATGCGGTTGGCGGGCCGACTGGAGCGGGTGGCCGTTACCAGATCGCGACGCAACTCGGACTACGCTCTAAGTTCTAGAATGGACGTCCGAAGTCTTGGGCTGCGTTGGTACGTTGCCCGTGAGGCTGCCATCGATGATGGGCCTCTACTCTTGGCTCAGCGATTGGCATCGCAGCGTTGCGCGTGAAGCGCACCGAAGTGCTGAGACGCCGAATGGTCACGAGCACGCGCGGGCCTGCGGCATTTGAAATGCCTGTCGTAGCTTTAGTACTACAGCCGTAGATACGCCGGAGGCACGCCACCGCGTCGCCGGTAGTGACATTGCTGGGCGCGGTATTGATGTTGACGCCGCCAGATTGACCACGACATCACATGCTCAATGGAGTGGAGCGTTC